>DAMANX010000005.1:0-193882 GCA_032073245.1 Tannerellaceae bacterium | reverse complement strand
AACTAAATATCAAATATTTCAAAGAACGATTTTAGATTTTAATGGGACAGTAGTGTCTTTATATCGAGGATTAGTTTAATCTTTTAAACATCTAATAGAATTAAGAAGGTCGGAGGCTTAGAATTTCTTAAAATGACCTCCCCAGGCTTTCTTTACTCCAAATAACAATATCCATACAAACCGGAACGATAATTGGATAGGAATTCTTTTCCTTCTTCCACTGTAATCTTACCGGCTTTTACAGAAGCAGTCACCCATGTTTCAAGGGTTCGCACCATCTTTTTAGCGTTATATTGTACATACTCTAATACCTCAGCAACAGTTTCCCCATCAATGATCTGATCAATGGTATATCCTTTTTCATCAACACTCACATGTACTGCATTGGTATCACCAAAGAGGTTATGCAAATCACCCAATATTTCCTGATAAGCACCAACCAGGAATACACCTATATAATAAGTTTCCTTGGCTTTAAACGGATGTACAGGTAAATAATGGGAATAATTTTTAGTAGATATAAAGTTGTCTATCTTTCCATCCGAATCACAAGTCACATCTTGTAATGTTGCCGTCCGGGAAGGGCGTTCATCTAAACGATGTATAGGCATAATTGGGAATACCTGGTCTATTGCCCAGGAATCCGGTAAAGATTGGAATAGTGAGAAATTACAAAAATACTTATCCGGTAGCAATTTCGCCAATTGTTTTAACTCATCCGGACCATGACGCATCTGGCTTGAGATTGAATATATCTCTCTGGCGACACTCCAGTAAAGACGTTCAATCTGTCCACGTGTACGCAAATCCAACATACCCAGGCTAAATAAATCTAACCCTTCTTCACGGATTTGTTGTGCATCATGCCACGCTTCCAACATTCGTGGCTGGTTTAATGTTTGCAATATCTGATATAGATCACGAACTAACTCATGGTCTTCATCCGACACCACATCTTCCGGCGACCATTCCGGTAAAGTAGTAGCTTCTAGCACCTCGAAAATAAGAACAGAATGATGGGCGGTTAATGATCGTCCGGATTCTGTAATAATATTTGGATGCGGAATATCGTTTTTATTGCTGGCATCTACCAATGTGTAAATAGAGTCATTAACATACTCCTGGATCGTGTAGTTTATACTACTTTCGCTATTTGAAGAATGAGTTCCATCGTAATCAACCCCCAAGCCTCCACCTATATCTACAAACTCTACATTAAAACCTAAAAGTCTTAATTGCACATAGAATTGCGAGGCTTCACGTAAGGCATTTTTCACCCGGCGTATCTTTGTGACCTGGCTGCCAATATGGAAATGGATAAGACGAAGACAGTCTTCTATCTTATTTTTCTTAATATAATCCAAAGCTTCAAGTAATTCACTTGAATTCAAGCCGAATTTACTTCCGTCACCTCCTGAGTCTTCCCATTTACCACTACCTGTACTAGATAATTTAATGCGAATGCCAATATTCGGACGGATATTTAATTGCTTTGCTATTTTTGTTATTAGCTTAAGTTCATTTAATTTCTCTACAACAAGAAAGATTCGTTTTCCCATTTTCTGGGCTAGAAGAGCTAACTCAATATAACTTTCATCTTTGTATCCATTACAAATAATAAGTGATTCTGAATCCGGATACATAGCAATAACAGCATGTAATTCAGGCTTTGAACCGGCTTCAAGACCGATATTAAATTTCTTCCCATGGCTCACGATCTCTTCCACCACAGGTTTCATTTGATTTACCTTAATGGGATATATTATAAAGTTTTCAGCTTGATAATTATATTCATCAGCAGCGATCTTAAAGCATTTTGATATTTGCTCAATCCGGTTATCCAGAATATCCGGGAAACGAATCAGCATAGGAGTAGAAATATCCTTTATTTGTAATTCGTCTAGTAATTCTTTCAAATCCACTCCCGCATAACCTTTTTTAGGTGTTACAACTACATTCCCTTTCTCATTGATTGAGAAATAGTTGATACCCCAACCCGGGATATTGTACAATTCTTCTGAGTCTTCAATTCGCCATTTTCTCATTTCCCAAATTCCTGTTTCTTAGTTTATATAAATTGAATGGGTACAAAAATACGTAATAAAACAAGTTTAAAGCAGTATTTACGCGTAAATTTAGTTTTATTCGGTATTTAAAATGTAATATTATTTACGTGGTAATCAATTAATGTACATCTCATACGGAAAGAGATCATCTTCGAACGACGTTCAAGTAATTTTGTTGGTACTACACACACAGATAACACGGAACACGTGTGCAGTCATCTCAACAAAATCAATTATTCTTCTTTGTCTATATATATTGTTTGAGAAGGGAAGGCAAAACTTAAGCCTGCTTTGTTAAATGCCGTAAGTATTTCCAGATATACATCTGAGGTAACTTTTGCATTATTACCTTTTTTCTCTATAAAGAAAATAAAAGTGATAACCAGAGCGGAATCGGCAAATTCTGTAAAATTAGCTAGTACATCTTTGGATGATGCATACTCCACTTTGTTAGGGATCTCCCGTAATATATTCAAAGCTTCTTTCATTTTTTCGGGTGACGTATCATAAGTTAAACCAAGTTTTGTCACCACTCGCCGCATCGGTTCTGCAGATATGTTTACAATCGATGCATCCATAATCTTATAATTGGGAAAGGTTATAATCCTTTTATCATAATTTCTCATTTTAGTACTACGAATACCAACATCAATGATAGTTCCTTCAAAACTGTCAATTCTTACTGTATCACCTATAATGAAAGGCCTGTCTGTTAATATAGTAAATGCTCCGAAAATGCTTTTCACCGTATCCTGGGCTGCCAGAGCAAAAGCAATTCCACCAATACCCAACGTACCCAGTAACGCACTTATATTAACCCCTACATTACTCAAGGCAGTAACGATACCGATTATCCATAAAATAACAACGACTGTTCGTTTGATTACCGGCATCATTTTAGCGGTTTGTTTTCTGGCTTTAGAAGAATGATCTGAAGGGTTTGTCCAATAAATATCGATCATGTTATTTAATAAGCGATTAAAAAACCACGTAACATTCAATACTACCAATATTTTATATGCACCATCTACAGCCTTTACCATATAATCAGAAAAATCCAGCCGATGAAAAGCAATCCATATACCAATCAACATGATTCCAAATAAAATCGGAGATTCTAAAGAATCATAAATAATATCATCCAGCTTACTTTGTGTCTTGCGGGTGATTTTATATACTATTTTCTTATTAAAGAAGGATACGAGTTTTGTAACGATAATAGTACCTAAAATGATAATAACAGAAATACCCCAATCCTCAACGGTATTTCCCCATACAATTCTTTCCAACATAATGTTCTGTTTCTAAATAATGCCCTTATACTGGTTGCAAATTTAATGCTTTATGTATTTAATATCTCTGTACTGGTATAAATGTTTTATCTTTGCTTCTTCTAATTTGTAAAAATACCTTTTAATGGAAGATTCCATATCGAGAGATAAAGTAATGATCCGTACGTCCTGGGTAAGTACGATAGGAAATGCAATACTCTCTATTGCAAAGATTGTAATCGGATTGGTTTCCGGTAGTTTGGCCGTATTGGGAGATGGGATTGATTCTGCCACAGATGCAGTTATTTCCATAGTTATGGTCTTTACAGCCCGTATAATGAACCGTCCGCCTAGCAGAAAATATGTCTTTGGATATGAAAAAGCAGAAAGTATAGCTACTAAAATACTATCCCTGATCATTTTCTATGCAGGAGCACAGATGTTTGTTTCTTCTATTCAACGTATATTCTCTTCTGAACCACGTGCACTTCCTGGTATGCTAGCTATTTTCGTAACTGTCTTTTCCATTCTGGGCAAATATGTTTTGGCAGCATATCAAATGAAACAAGGAAAGAAAATTAATAGTTCCATGTTAATTGCAAATGCCAAGAATATGCAAAATGATGTATTGATTTCGGTTGGTGTATTGCTGGGGTTATTTTTTACATTTATCTTGCACATGCCGATTCTTGACTCTATCACCGGGCTTATCATCAGTATTTTTATCATAAAAACATCTTTTGGGATCTTTATGGATTCCAATGTTGAATTAATGGATGGAGTAAAAGATGAATCTGTATATGATAAAATCTTTGAAGCAGTTGACCGGGTACCTGGCGCAAGTAATCCCCATCGTGTTCGTTCCCGTCAAATAGGTAATATGTATATGATCGACCTGGATATTGAAGCCGATGGAGATATGACCTTAAATGAAGCTCATAGTATCGCTGATGCAGTAGAGCAAAGTATTAAAGAAACAATTGAAAATGTATACGATATAGTTGTCCATATAGAACCGGCCGGTAAGTGTCATGCCGCGGAAAAATTTGGAATCGATAAAGATATGATGTAAACAATCCTATTCACTTTTATGAAATTATTTAAACATCTATGTCTGTTTCTCTTATTTTTTGCTCCTTTTTTTAGAGCACAAAGCCAATTTGCAGACTATGGGGCTGATCCGGCACGTTATAAATGGAATTATGTCGATTTGCCTCATTACAAATTAATATATCCGCAAGGAACAGACTCGATGGCATATAAATATGCTTTGTATCTGGAAAATATATATCCACATATACAAAAGAGTATCAGTATGCCCCTCAAGAGAATCTTCCCCGTTGTATTGCATCCTGGGAATATGCAGTCAAACGGTATGGTATCGTGGGCTCCGAGAAGAATGGAATTGATCACTACACCTTCTTCAAAAATAGATGCGCAACAATGGGATAAGCATTTGGTAGTACACGAATCACGGCATGTAGTACAGACAAGCAAATTGATGACAGGATTATTTCGTCCATTATATTACCTGATAGGTGAACAAGCAGCCGGCCTTACATCTCTTTTTGCAACTCAATGGTTTTTTGAAGGAGATGCAGTAGGTATAGAAACAGCGATGTCTAATAGTGGCCGGGGACGTTTACCCGAATTCAATATGCCTTATCGTGCACAAATGTTGTCTGATAAATTCTATTCTTTTGATAAATGGTATTTAGGCTCATACAAAGATTACACGGGAGATTTTTATGCATTAGGCTATGACATGACTTCTTTTGCAAAAAAACAATACGGAGCGGATATCTGGGATAAGATTACCAGCCGTTATGTAAATCGTTTTTTTCATCTTCCTCCCTTTACAAAAGCTATCAAATATCATACAGGGGATAACGTTACAGGATTATTTAATAAGACTTTTGACTGTCTGAAAGAAGAGTGGGAATATTTGGATATTATAGGAGAAAGACCTCAATATCTTTCTCCATCACATAAAAGATATTCATCATACCGGTATCCCCAGACCTTGAATGATTCTACTTTTATCGCCGTAAAATCAGGATTAGAGGATATTAATTCTTTAGTCAAACTAACTAATGGGAAAGAAGAACGTTTAAGCTACATAGGTAGCATCAATAGCCGTATCAGGATAAATAAAAACCGCATCTATTGGTCAGAGATTATTGGAGGCCTTCGCTGGACACATGAAAATTATTCCGTTATAAAATATTATGATATTGAAACGGGACGTACAGAAATACTTACTCCAAAACAACGCTACTTATCACCTGCTATAGATGCAGAAGGGAGAACCATAGCTGTTACTCGTTCTACTTTTACGGGTGAGAATCAAATTGTACTTATTGATGCCCAAAGTGGAAAAGAAATTAAAACCCTTACATTGCCTTCGAATGCATTTGCAAAAGAATTGGTATTTGGAGATAAAGGTTCTATCCTGGCACTTGCTGTAGGAAATAAAGGTTTAAGTATTGTCGACTTAAACACCGAAACCGGAGAAAGTAAAATACTCCTCCCTCCTACTCATGCAAATATAACTTCCCCTGTATGGTTGAACGGTAGATTATATTTTGAATCAGGGCTGAACGGAACGAATAATATTTATTATCTGGATATACAACGAAATGAGGTCTATAAAATCACTTCAGCACGCTTTGGAGCTTTTGATCCTGCTTTCTCTATTGACCATAGTCATTTGTTATTTTCCGACTATCAGGCAAAAGGCTATAGGATAGCATCTACTCCATTAGATAGTTTATCAATTGAAAAGGCAGACTTTAGTAACCCTTACCGGTTTGCTTTGGCAGAGATAATAGCAGAACAGGAAAATTTCAATATTGACACAGCCGAATTAGAACCCATTGCTTTCGAACCTAAACCCTATCGCAAAGGATTACATCTGTTTAATATTCACAGTTGGGCTCCTTTTTACTATGACATTTCCGATATAATAAATTCCAATACGGATGATTTTACGACCTTAGTGAAACCCGGGGTTACAGTTCTTTCACAAAACGCATTAAATACGGCTGTCACACAAGTAGGATGGTACTACCGAAGAGGATATCATCATGGTAAGGTTGCTTTTACGTATACAGGATGGTTTCCGGTTATTGACCTGACAATGGATTATGGGGGAAAAGCTTTTGATATGAAATGGGTACCGAACGAGGACAATGTAGAGATACCAACAAGCAATCTCACTAGCCGTAATCTATTAGAAGCCGAAGCCAGGGTATATTTACCATTTAATCTATCAAAAAATCACTATGTAAAAGGTATTCAGCCATCTATTACTTATTATTTTACAAATAACCGTTATCAACAGATTGAAAACAGAGAATTCAGTAATTTTCAGTATTTGTTATCCGAATTACGGTTTTATAATTACAGGCGAATGGCTCGCCGGGATATTTTGCCAAGATGGGGGTATCAGATGCGTTTACAATACCTGAATACTCCATTTAATACAGAAAACTACGGAAGCCTGTATGCTGCAAGACTGACTACCTACTGGCCGGGGTTGTTGCGCAATCACAGCCTCATGTTACGATTTGGTTATCAATATCAAAGCGTAGATGATAAAGTGCTTTATATTCCTAAACGGATCATTGATAAACCTCGGGGATATGATTATCTCTACCAAACTCGGCAACAAATGGCCTTGAAAGCCGACTACGCATTTTCACTAGCCTGTCCTGATTTGAGTTTAGGAACCTTTCTCTATATCCAACGTATTCGCACTAATTTATTCTATGATCTCTCTCGTAACCAAGCGAATAAAAATAGCGGATGGACAACACAAAGTTCTGCCGGTTTAGATTTGATTTTCGATTTCAATATCATCAGAATGAGCTATCCTTTCTCAGCAGGTGTGCGATTCATAGAACCTATTGATTATGGCAATTTCCAGGCGGAAATGTTATTTTCTATTAGTTTTTAATCTCAGGTATTTACCGAAATCAAAAGAAATGGGAGATTAAACTTTCTCCTCTGCCTTTTTGTTTATTTAAAGTATATTCTTTCACTTTTAAAGATTTGAATAACTTTAATTATATAAACAATGAACAAGACAATTTTTACAATGGCTCTTCTTTCAAGTGCCTTATTGATTTCATGTAATTCCCGGAATAATAAAAACATTTCTCAGGAACAGGAGATTGCTCCTGCCAATTCAACAAATGTAGAAGTTACTCCAGCTGTAGAAGATAATATTGTAAACAACTCCGTTACAGATAAACAAGGAACTACATTGCACATGAGTTATAATAACACTCAGGGTACAGCAACAATGAGGCTTAATGATGAAACGATCACATTAAAACAAGATACTACAGCATCCGGTGTAAGAGTCCATAATAATGAATATGAATACGAAGAATGGCAAGGGCATATTGTTTTGAAAAAGAATGGACAGGTTGTTTTTGATAACCAGGCTAACACCTCTACTACAAGTAAGCCGCAAATGACTTATAACAATAACAATGGAACAGCAACAATGAAATTGAATGGACAAACATTCACTTTACAGGCTGATACGACTGCATCCGGCCTTCGCTTCAGAAATAATGAATATGAGTATGAAGAATGGAAAGGAAATGTAGTTTTAAAGAAAAACGGACAAGTAGTTTTTGATAGCCGTAAATAATATTACCTCTGAGCCTTTAGATTTTCAGCCCCATTTATGGGGTTATCAATAGCCCCTGCTTTAGCTGGGGAGCTGTTATAAATAATAAAAATGGCTTTAGCCGAAATCTAGGAAAAAGGTTTGGCTAAAGCCATTCTCTTTGATTCTATTTACCCCCAGCTAAAGCAGGGGGCTATTGATAATCAAAAGTGCTTACAGCACTCTTTGTCTTCACACCTTATAATATATATAACTGGTATTAATTTATTAAGATTACTAAATAGAATATATCTATATTTGCCGCCACACAAAATTCACTATTATGACTCTCGATAATCTTTCAAATGATCAACTCAAAGAACTCGTTAAAATATATGCACGTAACATCTATGCTTTAGACGGTGTTTGGTTTCAATCCATCGAACAAAAAGAGGGAATGGATGAAGCTATGCTTCATGATCGTAATGCATGGCGTCGTTTTACGGAAACAGAAGCCCGTCGTATCAAAAACTTCTTACAATTACCTGTTCATGCAGGGCTAAATGGATTGGAAAAAGCACTATCATATCGTTTCTCTGCCTTAGCTAATCCGCAGGTAGAGTTTATTCATGAAGGGAATGCTTTGATTTATCGTGTCGTGGATTGTCGTGTTCAAACAGCCCGTAAGCAAAAAGGTATGCCTTATCATCCATGCAAATCAGTGGGAATAATTGAACACGCCTTTTTTGCAAAGATTATTGATGATCGCATCGAATGCGATACAATCAGTTGTTTTCCGGATGTTACAGATAAAGATTGTGCCTGTGCATGGCGGTTTTATATAAATCAAGAATAATTCTTATCTTAAAAATTGAACAAGAAGTAACCCGACCAATACCGACGTTCCTACCGAAATTAATCCCGGAATCATAAAAGAATGATTCAATATATATTTACCAATCCGTGTAGTCCCTGTACGGTCAAAATTGATTGCAGCCACAACGGTGGGATAATTGGGAATAAAGAAATAACCATTTACTGCCGGAAAAAGAGCTATTAGCATCCAGGGAGATATACCTAAGGCAATGCCCAAAGGTAAAAGCGCACGGATTGTTGCCGCTTGACTGTATAAAAGAATTGACATTCCAAAGAGAGCAAAACCGAATAACCAAGGCATAGCTGTTACATATTCTTCAATAGCTCCTTTCAATTCCACCATATTTCCGGCGATAAAAGTATCCCCCATCCATGCAATCCCGAAAATAGCGACTACAGCCTGCATTCCGGCGGAAAAGACAGAACCTCTGGTAGCTTCCAACCCGTTAGTGCGTGTAATTATCAGGATCAATGCAGCAGCTGATAGCATAAGAATTTCAATTATATGAGCCATTGGCATCTGTATTGTTTCCACTTCTGTTTCAAATACAGGACGTAACTTTTCAATGGAACCAAACAATACAATGCCTATAGTACCCAATATAAAGATCGCAACAGACAAAGCAGCCATACGTTCATTCTTTACTTTTACACCAACGCTCTTTTTCGTATCAAATTCACCAGTAGCTAACCGGCGTTGGTATTCAGGATCATCTTCCAGTTCCTTTCCCATCCGTATACTATAAAAAGCACCGGCAAATACACCTAGCAGAGTAGCAGGAACAGAGATCATCATAATATTTAAAAGCGTAATATTATATCCTGCCAACATACTTAACATTGCAACTGTTGCTGCCGAAATTGGACTGGCCGTAATAGCCTGTTGTGAAGCAAGAACAGCTATACTTAAGGGACGTTCGGGACGTACTTTCGTTTCCGTAGCTACCTCTGCAATAACAGGAAGTACAGAATAGGCCACATGGCCCGTACCTGCTACAAATGTAAAAAGATAAGTAACAATAGGACTTAATATAGTAATATGCTTAGGATGTTTTCGAAGCAATCTTTCCGCCCATTTTACCATCAAATCCAAACCTCCCGCAGCTTGCATACAACTAGCAGCTGCTATCACCGCAATAATCATCAACATTACATCAATGGGTGGCGATGTTGGTTCCAGGCCAAAAATGAATGTCAAGGCAGCAAGCCCTAATCCCCCCATTACACCTAAACCGATCCCTCCCAGACGAGCACCGATAATAATGGCTATTAATACTACAACTAATTGAATAAGCATGCTGCTAATTATAAATTATTATTTGTAATTCTTCCCACTTCCGTATTGCATGGTGGTAAGTAAGTCACAAAAGTAACATTAATTCACTTAGGAAAGTTTTCTTTTTTTATCAATCAGAATTATGTAAGACAAAAAATGTGTGGGGGATGTTTCTCGGAAACTAAAGAAATATTTCATTATTATATGAATTATCGTATTTTTGTTATGTTGTTAAGCGAATAAGTTACCCCTAACTAATAAATGATGAAACTACTGAATTATCTCCGAAGCAAATTAAAAAAACATTCTTCCTGGATAAAAGATTATCTGGTAGAAATATCTATTGTTGTTATTAGTATTGCCATTACATTTTATGGGGATAGCCTGATTGAGAAATATAATGATAAGCAGGAGGATCGTGAAATGATGGAAATGGTCAAACTTGAGTTGGAGGCTAATATGAATGAATTGACTAAAATGGTTGATTTTTATCATAAAGAATATAATATGGGAACTGATCTTTCAAGCTATCTGGCAGGCGGCAAAATCACTCCAGCCGATTCTTTAGAGAAACACTTTGATCAACATCGGAGTTTTATTTATTGGTTTTTAAAGAACAATGCTTTCGATATTCTGCGTGTTTCAGGTACTATGCAAAGAACCGATAAAGATCTTCTCATGTCCTTACTTGAAAGTTATGAGCAGTTAGGTGTTGTAAAAAATCTTGATGAGCGTTATATGCTTCAGAAAAGCAACCATATATTAAATTTCCGTTATACCTTGCAGGATGGGGAATATGGGGAAACAACCATTGAACAATGGGAACAGATCCGTAAGAATGAGGATTATAAACGGTTCTTATGTAATAATATGCCTCTGCTCTCCATAAGTATAATTCAACCCTGCGAAAGAGGATTGAATATTATGAACAGTACCATGGATAAAATCCGGAACAAATATGAATGATCAGGGATATAAAAATTCACGGCCTGAAGAGTTATACAGATTATCAAATGCTGAAGCGTTGTAAACAGAAACATGAGATCCTATTGTACGGTTGTAAACCGTACGATAAAGATTATAAATACTTACATCAGGGGCTGTGTCGAATTGAGTGATCAATGCGTCGGAAAAACTGTTCGACAACCAGATATTCATATCCGTGCTGTAACGGCTGACCTTTGATGTTTCAAGTTCATTAGCTGCAGTCAGGCACAATAATCCGGGTATTCCTTCACATTCCAGCCCTATCTGTCCTGAAAAGCAGGTTTCTATCGCAAAAAGAGTTTTACGAAACATTTTCGCGTCTGCCAGACGGCTAAATAAAGCGGCTATTTCTCCGGCCGGTACGATTTTTTCCTGCCATACAGGTCCTACAATACTTCCATGTCCGCACCAATAGACGAATAGATTATCGGTTGATCCGATAGAAAAACCTTTTCCCGTTTCATCAGTCAATAAATCATATAAGTCTGAAAAATTAACTTCCGACAGCCTATAATCTATTACAGCATTCCTATACACATCATCTCCGTTCATGGAGGTATAAACCTTTCCCGGATATGGATTCATTTCATTTCCGGCAATATCATCCTCAGCGATCAATAGTATATGATCGTCATCTAATCCGTTCTTTTTCAATAGCTGATACATCTCCAAGGCATCTGCCTGATGGCGATAATTATCCCAGCCAGATGAAGCGGCAATGATCAAAGCATATAGTCCGGTTTTCTCTGGATAAATAAATGATCCTGACTGGGAGAAATCCTGCATCAGGGTTGCTTTCCAATTCCAGTTAGCGGCAACGGTGCTTGTCCGGTTATTTTCATCCGAAGTGTTGTATTCCAACGTCAGGTATTTTCCGTTATAAATTATCCAATGGGAATAAACAGAATGCAGTACATTTGTGTAGTTGGTCTTGTCGAACCTTAATTTCCCGCTGGTTCCAGTCACTTTTGGGTGTTTACCTTCTATTATCTGACTGACGATCCTGTTAATATTTTCTATCGTATTACAACAAATTTCCGTACCCTCTCCATCTACAATGCGACATAAGGCATTATTGATATTGGTTTCTTGCGCCCGATCGGCCTCAAGGATACCTAATCCGGCTAGTATTGCTGCATCATAATACTGAGCGCTTCCGTATTGGGGTTCCATTCCATATCGTACTTCATAGTTGATATGAAATCCGGAACCGGGATCATACGTCCGGACAATACCTTCCAACCCTTCCATAGTAGCATCCGGTTGTGTTAAGACTGAAGCATCCGAAAAAAGCAGGAATGGTTGTCGTCCGGTAGTGTTGATCCGTACCTCATTCATCTTCCGGGTTATACTCTGGTCATAAGGGATACAGATCAGGCAATCGGTCTCTTCCACCATCAATGTTTCCATTTTTCCTGTGACATCTTCTGCCGTATATTTTTCCATACTCACGATTTCCAGTCCCAGCTCTCGTGCCTGAAAAGAAAACCAGTCCCAGAAAGTAGTTCCGTATTCATTATCACACGTAAGCAGCGATACAGTCTTTGCTCCTTTCTGTAATGCTTTGGATAAAAGTATCTCACATTGGGAGATATCGTTTTCGGCCAGGCACCATAAAAAGTTCTTTTGAGCATATTTACGCATAACCAGTTCGGAAGAAACAGTTCCGGTAATAAGGGTTTTACCGGTTTTCGAACATTCTTCCGCGGCTATATTTGCATTTGCGGAAAGGATCGGACCGATAATAGCAGAAATATCGTCCCGGTAGGCAAGTTCACGGAATAATGTTTCCATATCATGGGTATCCTGGTCGAACCATTCGGTAATCAAACGTATTTGTCGTTGACTTTCCAGTGCGGCATTGAGATTCTCAACAGCCCAGTCGATAGATCGTTGCCAGTTAAGCAATTGATTATTGCTATAAGGCAGAACTACCGCTATTCGGTACTCCTGCCGGATTTGCGGCAAATAGTTATCTTCTTTATCATCTTTCGAACAGGCTGTGAAGATAGTCGTCAACAATATACCTGATAAAATTAAAAATATATTCTTATTCATATCTCCCTTTGTTATATTCCGATTCTTTCTCAATAGCTATATCTATATAGGTCTTAACTACTTTATCCCATTCCGCCCTGAAAGGTTCTGCCAGAAGAAAATAGGTATATCCGGATTGAAGATCGAAAAGGTTCCATCCGGGTAATTCTTCATCTGCCATCCAGAGCCCGATATAATCATATAAAGACTGTCCTATCTCTTTAATCATGGAACCGATTATATGATCTGAATAAGCTGATTGATCCACATCCACTCCGGCAGTATACTTTTCTTGGTCGGGATGATTCCGCAACCAGCGGTATATGCCACTATTTGAACCTCCGGCTACAGGGTAGATGAAGGAATAGTTTTTATACAAGCTATCTGCCAAATGGAACGCAGCCTGTGCCATGGAGAAGCCGTCAGGTTTATCGGATAAATAGATAGACTCTACTTCCTGTCCACCAGCATATTGATAACCATCCCGGAAACCGGAATAGCATTCCTCCAGGTAACTATGGTTTCGTTGTCCGCCCATGTAGACAGCCGTATCGGCAGAAGTATATAAATAGGCAGTAACACCTATCAGGAAAGATACTCCGTATCCGCTAAAACGAAAGACCGGGACATCAAAATCCGAAGAAGAGGCTTCTGCCAGCAAATATATATGGTTCTCTTCATTGTTATTGATGCGTGAGGCCAATTCTTCATATTCATTGCTACTCAGAATGGTCAGGCTCCGGGTTGTCGTATGGCTATTTCTCCATTCTTCAATCTTTTTTTCTGCATCTTCCTGATCGGTGGGTATATGATAGTAAAATGTAAATCCGAACTCTTCCTGTGACTGCAATACACCCCGCATTATCTCATCGCTGAAAGACATGTCCCCTAAACCATTGGAAGGTAGAATAAGCCTTACCTCTCTTTCCTGTATATCAGGTAAGATGTCCGGCTCATCGTCATTAGAGCATGAGACAAAGAACGGTAATAGAATACATAACCAATATACCCGGTAGATTTTCATTGTGTTACCATTTCACAGGCCATTCATTCACATTATCAAAATATTCAGGCGTTACCAATTTTACCGTATGAATATCAGGGCATTCGGGTATATTTACATACATAGTTGCATACACTGCATTCACCGGAATATTATGCCCTTCAATCCGTAGAGAACATCTCCCATCAGTGGATTGATAGGAGTAATTATACTTATCCGTAAGTTTTACATCCATACCCGTGATACGGTTAAACAGGATACATACTTTATCAGCCTGATCGATAGGAACACCCCATTCCGTATCCAGAAAATTATCCCGCTTAAAAGCATTTACCCCATCTGTATTGTAAAAATAACTACGGAAAGCAGCAACTGCCTCTCCACCCGATTTGTAAGGTTCCGGTGCCGTATCATCATCACTTGAACACGCGGAAAGCAAAACTACTGTAATCATGCAGGCTAAACTTATCAGCTTCACTCCTACTCTTTTTAATTCAAACATAGACGTATATTAATTGTTAATTGTTAATCATTAATCGTTTATTTACGGTAAATTCCTTCTATTCCGTATTGACTTCATCATTGGAATAATAAAGAGGAACAGAAAAGGCATCCATAGGATAGCATCTCTGTTTTTGTCACCGAAGGTGAATATATTGTCTTTGGACATACACTCTAACATGGTGAATGCCAAAAGGTAAATTTCAAGTACAAGCATGATCAGTAGAGCATACATATAATCCATATTCTTGCTGATATATCCTGAAAAAACAGATGAGAACCGATAAAAGAGGACAAAAACAATGATCAGAAGGATAATTCCAATCAGAATAAGGAAATAGGTTTCCCATAGATTATCATCGTAATCGCTGTTCATAATCGCCCGGATATCACTTAAAAGGAATTCTTCGGGGTTCGTTTCCGGGAACCCTCCAGTAGCATACCGGGCCAGATAGAGCTGGTTACGCATTTTGGAGAAAACAGGTAATACTTCCGCATCTGAACTATCCACTATATTCATTACAGGGATGGCGTTCAGTTCGGTTTGCTGATCGAGCAGGAAAACACTGTCTGCCATTTGAGTGAGGCAACAGAGGAAATCTTTATTTTTCAGGCCTTCTTCTTTGTCGAAGGTCAGGTAAAGTTTTAATCCGCGTATTCCTTCAATACGGGAACTATCCGTTACAAGGCTAAGTGATTTAACAAACTGTGCCATCTCACGTTTTTCCCGGAAAGAGTAATCCGGGAAATAGAAATTAATTCCGTCGATAGTACGGTTACGTGTAAAATAAATGGCAGAAAAAAGCTGTTCGATAGTAGTTTGCCGGGCATAGGGGGATTGGAGAAAAATATCGGTATTCTTCGTTCCGTAACATGTTAACATAACATCCATAGGTATACCTTCCAATGCATAAAAGTAGTTCATCGGGTAATCCTTTAGCCTCAGTTCAGTATACTCCTGATCCTGGGCAATGGTATATTCACGGCACACTAATCGTTTATTCATAAATTCCGTATCGGACGCAAGCATAGGCAAAAAGTAATTCAGGTAAAGCCTTTCCGATGTTATGGCACTCAGACTGTCCTGTTCGTCTTTAAACATCATAAAACGGCGTACATATTCATCAAAACTGATCCCGAATTGCAGGGTAATATCTTCCAGGCGCGAGATATAAAGCGTGTCGGTTATCGTGTCATGGACAATAATCGAATCGAGCGTCTCCCAATCCCATATCCATTCATCTTCACTCTCCGACCATACAGGTACTTCAACAGGCGGACGGTTGACATACAAATATTCCTCCGGTGTTCCTTCCGTTTGTCCGTTTCCGGCCATTACCGGAAAAAGTAAGAATAAAAGAATATACCTATAAATATATTGTGTGTCTGTCTTCATTTCTATAACATTTTTTTAATCAATAAATATTCTTTGCAAATGCCTAATAATCAATCAATATAAATCATTCATCATTATTTATGGGAAACTATTTTTCCTTCTTTCTGTAACTCCCGATTTACAGCGTTTCGGAATATATCGGGTGCCAATTTCTTCTCTCCGCTCCCATGAAGTTTGATAGCACAGGTTTGTATTATATTAACCATACTGCCTCCTGCCAACTTATATCCTGCTGCATTATGAAGAAAATCTTCTTTGGTATCGGGCAACCATTCCCCAGGTAGCATCTTTTCCCATAGCTGGTAACGGAGCCGTTTATCAGGCATAGGAAAATAGAGTGCCGACTGAAAGCGTCGGAAGAAAGCTTCATCTATATTTTCTTTCAGATTTGTAGCCAATATCACCATACCGGGGAAATCTTCGATACGTTGCAAAAGATAAGCTACTTCCTGATTGGCATGCCGGTCATTCGATGACTGCGTTTCCGTGCGTTGTCCGAAAAGAGCATCCGCTTCATCGAAAAAAAGTATCCAATTATGGTGCTGCGCTTTATCGAATACTTTCGCAAGGTTCTTTTCCGTTTCACCAATGTATTTGGAAACGATCATAGAGAGGTCTACGCGGTATACATCCATATTGTTTTGTTTACCAAGCAAGGTTGCCGTTAATGTCTTTCCCGTTCCCGGCGGGCCGTAGAAAAGGCAACGGTAACCTGGTTTGATCAATCTATCCAATTGCCATTCATCTTTAATTTGCTGCTGATATTGGAGCCAACGTATAATATCATCGAGTTCTTCCCGCAAATTATAAGGCAACACCAAATCCTCCCAACTTAAAGGAGTCGTAATCTTCTTAGCCGGAAAGTTGGAATTATATTCCGGCTCATAAGGAATACCATAGACCTTTGCCAATACTTCATCCGAAACACGAAGCATTCCACTAAGGAAAGGCTCTCCTTCTCCCTGTCCTTCGCATCGTAAGATGTTTTCTTTGTAAAACCAGTGGTCTTTGCTTAATATTCGGATTACCTCTTCACGCTTCTCTGGATGACCGACAGAAAGAAGGAAAGCGGCGGTTTCTCCTGTCGGTATAAAGCCGGAATGCGAAGTTCCTTTCCAGCCTCCGAATTCGGTGTAGGGACGGTCGAGGTCTTTGTTTAGGGTGAAAAAGATGTCGAGGGTTTGAGGGGAGATGTGGGGAATAAGGGATAAGGAAAAAACGATATATTCGTAAAAATCCATAGAATAATTTTCCCATGTCAAAAATATTTTTCTATTTTGGATTTCATTTTTATAATCAAGTTCTTTTCCATTAAAAATATTAAATATTAAATTGATAATATTTTTAAAACAAGTAGAAATTTCTATATATATTGGAAGATTCATTAGTTATATGTTATAGTGGATGTAATTGTGGTCCTCTGTTTCCTGTTCCCAAATATGCATCATTAACCCATATCGCATTTCCTCCACATGTCCATGTTAAACGGTATTGGGTATTATCATTTGGAATAGGATGTCTTCCTTTAGCTATTAAAATAGGAATATCATCAATTTTTATCAAAAACAATGTAATATTTCTCCCTCCATCAGTGTCATGATAAACATGTCTTCCTTCATAAGTTGGGAGATTTCCATGTACATGTGCTAAAGCTTGAGAAACAAAATGACCTAAATTATCCTCATGCCCATTATCAACAAGTGTTCTAGCTACATTAGGAATATCTAAAGAAAGAGAATTAGGGTGTCCACTCAAAAAAGAATTAACAATAGGACTTACTAATCTTCCATGAAAATGTGGCATTTCAGTAATCTCCATTTTAGCATTTAGTTCTAATATCACAGATTCTAAAATATTCCATGTCAATTGACCATTATCAATATAATTAACTAGATCAGTGGATAAATCATCTACAGTAGATTGAAGATGCGGATATTCAATATTTATATTATTGAACCACTCAATGAATGTGTTATAATAATATCCAAGGACATCAGCCTGTCTATGAAGAGGGGGTAAAACTAACGGTTGAAATTGCATTAGTTTCTCGTTTAAATTCAC
Source organism: Tannerellaceae bacterium (assembly GCA_032073245.1). Classification (GTDB taxonomy): domain Bacteria; phylum Bacteroidota; class Bacteroidia; order Bacteroidales; family Tannerellaceae; genus QVMG01. The sequence continues at coordinate 175,787 of DAMANX010000005.1, read as the reverse complement.
TTTCTTTTTTGAAATGGATATTTCATTGGTATCTTTAATTTGCATATTTTCCGCCTCCTTTTCCAACCTCTCCTCATCATTAACCTGCACCCTTTGCATCTGCACCGTCGGCTTCACTCTCCCCTGCTTCTGCTGCACCACATGCCACGCCTCATGCGGCAAATGTTTCTCTTGTCCCGGGCCAACATGAATTTCCGTTCCTTGTGTATAAGCTAAAGCTTGCAATTGTGCCGGCTTTGCCGAGTTATAATGCACCCGCACATCATCCATACTAAATCCCGAAGCCGCCTCTACCCCAGCTTTCAGATCATCGGGTAATCCGGTTCTATTTTCTGTTTTTTGTTGGAGAGATTCTTCATCCTCTTTAGAAATAGATTCCCGTTGAGCGACATCGAATTTACCCTGTAACGGTTCTTCCTCTTCTTCCGGGAATGCTTTGCGCTGTGCAGTTTCAAATTTTCCTTGCAGCAATTCTTCATCATCCATTACTTCCCGCTGAACGGTAGAACCCTGTACGGTACTATCGTGATACGCCTGCAGTATCTTTGACAACGGAGCCTGGTTAGCTGCCCGCGACTTGTGTTGCATCGTGTGCGATACAGATTCAGGTTTATTTATTCTGGTCTTCATAAGACTCTATTTTTAGGAATTAATATTTCATTATCAAGTGTTTTAAAAGCAATTATGTCTTTCTTAAAACACAACTATGTTTTCGTCTAAACATAACTACCTTTTTCTCCAAACATTATTACCTTTTCGGATAGGAATATGCCTTTCCTCTAAGATTTATCTTTTTTGCATTCAGCTTTCATCCGGTTGTAACTAATTGACTGATAATTCAAAACACTGAAAGCATTTGACTTCAGTTTGACTTCAGGATTGAATCCAATCTGAGGTACTATCCTCACTTTCCTGAGATGCCTTATTCAGCTTGCTGAGGTGCTACGCTCAGCATCGTGAGGTGCCTTATTCGGGAAACTGAGCATTACTCCTCAAAAAGCTTTTACCTTTTCTTAAAAAGTTCCCGGCTTTTTTCGAAATCCTCCCGGCTTTTTTGAAAAAGTTCCGAGGTTATTTGAAAATCTTCCTGGCTTTTTATATAAGAAATAATAGAAGCAAATTCTTCAACCTGAAAGTAAACTGAAGGATCAATCATTCAGCCAAACAAACTGTAATACAACAAATTATATTAAACTGAAAGCTGAAAGCAAAAATCAGAACAATCTGTTGAGCTTAAACCGGCAGTCTCTACCGCCAACTTACTTCGATTCGTTTTTCCATCCATGGACATTTAATTATCCGGAAATTCCAGGTGATATCATCTAACAATATGTCATAAGCTTTCTGATCAACAACAACCTGATAATGATCATCTTTCATTTCTATATGGCCTTCTCTTAAAAGAAAGGCTTCACGAAGAGCCATAATAGAACTACGACTTAATTTAGGCCAGTGTTGAAGAACAGCTTTAAGCATTTGCTCACATGTCTGTTTTTCTTCTTCCGTTAACTCAACAGATGCCGGGAGAGGTTTATTTTCAGGATAATTTACGATCAATTTATTAAAATAGAGATCGAACTCTTCATGATGCATATCACCTTTTGCTGCATATTGAAGCAAGTGTATAGCTCTGACTTTTGCTTCATCATCATGAAATTTAAACCCCTCTGTTAACTTCAACATTTCAAATAAGCGCGGAAGAAAAGGGCCTAGAAGAACCAATCCCGCATTTTTTACAAAATAAAACTCTCCTTCTTTTTGAGTTTCTTTGTTCTGATCTGCTTGTGGCAAATCCCATTCTATAAAATCCATAATCATGTGTTTTAAGTCCGGTATATAATTGTTCTTTTTATTGTGCCGGACGAGGTCTGACAATATTTTATTTAAATCGGAAAATTCTATATGATATATTTGGGTGATCTGCTCCGTCAGTCTCTTTAAAAAAGTTGGTTTGTGGATATTCCCCGCAGGATATTCACGTAGCAGGATTTCGATAATCTCCCATTTACGGCGATTCAGACCGGAGTAAGCCGAAGTTGAGAAAGCATATAGTTCATCCAGCATAAATAAGATAGAACGGATGAATTTGTGATCTTTGCCGCTAAGCCATTCAATCATCCGGTATCTGTCGGTATCTGTTCCGGTTCGCAGGATATGAATAGTCAAATGATGTTTTTCTTCCGTGAATAGATCGCGGAATACCGACCGTAGAATAACTGGAAGGTGCCTTTGTTCTTCCGCGCTGTGGAAATAAGCGAGTAGGTCCAGATAACCGATATTATAATGGGCGGATATATTACGAAGTATGTCCCGTACGAAATAACGGCGGTTGAAACGGCTTCCTGTCGGTTCAGCCAATACCCGAAAAATGAAATACCATTTGATATGTTTGAAATCACCTCCGGCTTTACCTTCCAGCATACCCTTTCTGTGTTGGCGATCAAGGGAACGGGCATAACTGATAATGAATTCTTTCTCTCCAGCCTGAAAATGATCGATCAGGCGGTAGCGCTGTTTTTCATCGAGCGATTGCAGATAAGCCAGTGCCTGTACCGGTTGTTCAAGCAAGGCCCTGAAGGTTTTCCCTGAAGCATTTTTATTTTGTTCAACCGTTCCATTGAAAAGCTCTTCCACTATCACCTGTAGTGCATAGGGTAATGAAATAAAAAAAGTCTGCTTCATCAGATAAGCCAACAAATCATAGGAGGTAAGATTATAATGGGCGGCAATACGCTTTAATACGCCTGATACAAATTGTTTGCGATTAAAAGCGCTTCCTTCCTGTACCAATATGAGAGGGAAAATGATCATCCATTTGAGTTTGGTAAATTCTCCACCGACTTTGCCTTCAAGGGCACCCTTTTGTTTCTGATGGTCGAGGGAGCGGGCGTAACGGATCACAAAGTCGCTATCCGAAGGTATGATTACCGGAACCAGCCGCACAATTTCTTCTTCACTTAATTGAGAGAGTAACTGACGACAACTGTCTTCCAGCTTTAACATATCCGTCAGCCATTCCCGGTTACGCCGGACTATAGCCTCTTGCATGCCCTGTTGTAAAATACTAGTAATAAGTAACTGCAATTTCCGGCCATCAAAACGTGCTTCCCGGAGAAAGTTCTCATCGGATTCTTTCCGAAGAGATTGCAACAATTGATAAAGTTCCGGCACAATAACCTGTTGTTGCATGATTCGGGCAATACTATCGGTGAGTTGCTCCAACAAACTTTCGTATTTCTGATTAAAACGTGCTGCAAGGGAAGCAATGGTTTGCGATAGAAAGCTTTTCCGGTTGAAAACGGAACTCCGGTCTGTCAGCATCCATGCATAAACAACAAACCACACAGCATGACGGTAATTAGCCTCGTTAATACCTAGTGTTTTCACTTCTTTGTACTTTTCCCGCACAAAACGAACATACGAAATAATAAAAGAGCTTTCGGCCGACCGCAATAGATGCACTGTTTCTTCCAATTCAGGGTCTTGCAACTGGTAAACAAGGCGTTGCTGCAGGCTAGTGTAATGCCCGTATTGCATAAGGAAAGTACGGAAACGGGCAGCATGGCGAGCCATTACTTCCCGGAAAAGCCGGGTTATATTATGATATTCCTTCGGTGTGTACCAGGGTAATGTTCCGTGTAAAAGAAAAAAAATCAGTAGAGAACAGGCACTTTCATCTTTTCCTTGTTGTTGTACCTTATCTTCGGGCAACGGGGCATTAAAACATCGTAGCAAGGCCTCTTCTAATGCTGTATGCAAACGTATAGGAAACTGCTCATCCCATTTTGTCTGTGGGATTGTACCCAGATCGAGTTCAAGTGTTTCGATTATAGTATAGTAAGGCTCACGGTCAAAACGTTGAAGAGTGTCGTCAGTTACTTTTTCGCAGGTATGCACAAACATATTATCCCAGCGGCCATAGAGTTCACGGGCAAAATTTTCGTCTGCCATGCGGAAATCAAATTGTATGCGGCCTATGGTGTTCATACTGATTGTAAGGGTTTTAGTCCATCCAGAAATTCCTTCAGGTCATCCGAACGACTGTTTATATTTTCCTGTTTCCGGTTGGCTAAAGCTTCCCGCCAAGGATAATAGAGATTTTCAAAGCGATACATCTGTGAAGCATCGAGTTGTAAGAAGCGAACCGTAAGATGGGCTGGTAAACGTTCCATTAACAAAGTCTCAAATTTGGCATCTTGTGTGTAATGCCGGTTCCAGGCAGGGATTACCACCGAGAGGGTATGTACTGTAGAAGCATCGGACAACTCCTGCGGCCCATTGGCAAGCAATATATGTTCCACCAAATAGAAAGGGGTGTTGGAATTTGTCAGATTTGCGACAAATTTCCACAGATCATTTGCGACTTTTATCAATGTTTCCTTTTCAAAAAAGAATCCCATATTAAGCCAATGCATCATGCCTGGATGCTTATATATCAGGAAATATCCCTGGTGAGGCTCCCGGAAAGCTATACGATAATAAACTGATTGACTTCCATAACGTAGGTAACTTTCAAAGATGGTTTTATGCCATAAAAGATGCAATTGCCGGCGAAAATGCCCAAAGCGGCGTTCGTCATAGGGTTGTCCTGTTACAGGAGCTTCTTCCGTATCTTCCTCGTCATATTCTATCATATATGCATCAGAAAAAAGCTGAGGAAATTCTTCGTAGAATTGATTATCACTTAAAAGGCGGAGTTGATGCTGGTTTAATATAGATGTTAACGGAATATCTGCAGAAAAATCATATCCGAGGATAGCAGATACGATATACTGAACGACTGGTATATTTCCGGGTGACGGATCGAGAATATTAAAAGAGCGAAAACGATTTGTATTCAACTCTATCAAACGATATATCAATTGCGCACGTCTCCGGTTTGCTTCTGAGATAAGTGCCGGATTGATTTGTGCGGTCAGGAAGGAAGTATCTTCTCCATAGAGCGAATCAAGCATATCCAGGTAGCGGGATTGTTGCAGATGGAAGTTGTCTTGATCGTGTAAAGAAACTGTTTCCTTTCGTTTCCGATCGATGAGCAGTCCGATATCTTCGATAAAGATATCGATATCTATCAGTTGACTACCGGGTAAGTCTCCTGATACAGATAATAGGGATGGAATATCATTTACCTGCCTGTAATTATCGGCCATCAGATAATCGAAGATCAACATATAACCTTTCAACTGGATAATGCGTGCTTCGTGTTCGAGGGTAATCCGGGTAGGTTTTCCGCGTTGATTGATACCGTAATTATCAGGAAAATCGTTTTGAATGGAAGAATATTCAGGTGAAACTTTTTTTTGAGAAAGAAGTTGATGCACATTTTCTGTACAGACAGGCTTTTCTCTGTCAAATTCCCTGTTTTCTTCTGTGTCAGTAGTTAACGAAGATAGGAATATGATCTCACCAAGCATTTCACCCAGGTTCCGATGGGCATGATAAAGCTTTTCCAGTTTATCTTTCAATACACCATTATCTATATCACGCAAGGTTTCAATACGAATGGTATAGGTATGATATTTATTCCGGACAACCTGACATATTTTGATCTCTTCAAGCTCTCTCATAAAAAGTTGTTCATAATCCCAAGCAGTCACTATGGAAGGTGCAAATAATTCCCCGGAAGGATAAAGTCCAAGAGTGGGAAAGTCTATTTCTCCGTTATCAACTGCATTATGCAGGTAATCAGCAAAAGGGAAACTTTGTATATATTGAAGTTCAAAGAGAGCATAATGAAGATGGTCCAGGATGGTGATCCCGGGATCATGGTCGTTGTAGTCTGTCCATAGGTTCCCGCTAAGTTCCTGGATCATTTTCAGCGAACTAGCCTGTAGTTCCCGAAACAGATTATCTTCTTTATCTCTTCGTTTTATAAACATTTTCTTTTATATAATCAACCTCATAATTTATAATTCTTCATTATACGGCCGATCCCATAACCGTGATATATGGTAATGGATTTGTATGTTGTCTCCGTAGTCAAAACGACTACGAAGTTGAAGTTTGCATTTAAAGCCGTTCTTTACCCAGCGCATATTCAGCTTTTGGCCAAAAGATCCATAATGCGACCGCGTTTTATGGATCGAAGGATGTTTACCAAAGCAATGGATGGCAGTAGCAACCAGCAAAGCATGTTTACCGGTATGTCGCCGTCCTGCTCCTGCTACTACTTCGAGTGCCCAACAACCATCAAGTTCTTCCGTTATATCGTGCCATTTACCATTGGCCGGAACATGATCCTGCCGGAAAGAACCTTTTCGACCAGACATATTAAGTTGGTTGGCGATATATATCTGCCCGTCGGTTTCTCCCAGTTCCAGATGTCCATCAGTGCGCAAAGTGAGTAAAGGGATGATACCATTTTCGGTATTTTTTCCGATCTTAAGGTTACCCGTACGCGTATCTACGGCAATCTGCCAGGCTGCTTTATCATCTCCCGGTTCCCGGTAGATAGACATTACCGTTTCGTTACCCTGCAGTGGGGCAAGGCCGATACCGGTATCGGCCCGCTTGGACAGACCGTCGTCGAGGATATTGATAGTAGAATCTATAAGATTCTCAAAATCCTGTTGAGTCGGTTTTCGTCCCTGACGGAAACTTTCCTTTAATGTCTTTCGGTTTCTTTTTGGCATAGTTGCTTTTTATTCCCTTAAAATCCTTAAAGCCTTTGAGAGTCTAAAGGCTTTAAAGGCTTTAATATTATTCCACTACAAATGTTTCATCTATGGTCATTTCGCTGATACCGAAAGGCGTTTCTGTTTCCATAAGGAAAAGATGCTCCCGGGCAGGAACGAAAATAGCATAGGGTTCGGAGGGCCTGATGATTTCATCCTCTCCGTTGTATTCGTGTATGACATAATGTTCTTCCTTTTTTTCCGTCAAACGAATAACGGATAGTTCATCCACAGAAAGAATGTATTCCTGTTCGCGGATGGTATCGTATACGGTTTGCAACCGTATAAAGTAATCAAATGACGGGGTTTCTTTATACGGTTGCCAGGGTGCTATCATTCGGTCACACAATTCTTTCAGACGACGACGGGAGGCTCCTGAAGAATATTTGCGTTTGAATATAACACGGCAACGTATCATCAATTCTTCATATTCAGGGTTGATCACATCTACAAACTCTACGGTTGCCGAGACATGACGGTTCAAATATTCCTCGATCACAAGAATGAGGGCGGAAGAAGCTTTTGGCCGCCATTCAGTAAGCATTATACTGTCATTTTTTGGTATAACCACCACCGTAACCACTCCTGCTCGCTGATGCTTCGTATCAAGCGCCGGGATACATTTTACTTTTTCAATTACTGTGAATCGTTGAAGGGTTAGCCTTTCGTAATCGCGCGGTGTTACTGCCCGGCCCCGATGAGTAACATATTCGGATATGCGGATCAGTTTATTGCGATCGGTCTCTTTCTCACGTCCACCCTGGAAAGTACTGATATTTTTCACTGCTGTTATTCCTGGTATGCTCCGAACGGGACGTATATCTTTCTGTGTCTTACGAAAGGCCTGCCAACGATCATCAGCAGGATCATCGATTTCCAATTCCAGTTCGGCGACGTTCACATATATACCGGCCAAATCTGGTATATAATCGGCATGATCTTCTATTCCAGCACGTATCCATACCAGTCCTGTCTGTTCCGAATGGTATCGATCGATATCTTCGGGCAAATAAAAGTCGATGCAACCTCCGGTTAGCAGGTTACGGGTGGTATCATTTTCAATCACACTGTCGGGCATAGGACGCCAACTGTATCCATCTCCATAATACCATCTCAAACGGGGAAGTTCCATATCAGCAATCTCCCGGTTTACCGGAACAAAGTCGAGGTAAAGCCGTATAAACTTACCTCCTTTTGCATGGTGTAATCCCAATATTACATTCGCGTCTGACTCCAACTTGTAGATCAATGGAATACTGGTATTTTCACGGTTAGGAAACATCTGTTTACATCCGAGAGGAAAAACATGATAGAAACGATTACAGTCATTTGTGCGATGAGTACGGAGATCGATTATTTCCTCTGCTTCATAGTCGAGAGTTATACGTTCGATTACAGGAACAATTGGAGGATTGAGCAAAATATGGTTTTTCTTCTTTATAGTCTGACGCATCATTCTTTCAGTAAAGAGATATCGATAGCGTTTTTCTCCGAATCCGATAGCAGGCTCGTCAAGCAGAAAACTCACAAAGCCGTTTTTCGATTGTATCGAGTATTCGTATAAGTCTTCGGGAAGAGTAACCGGGGTCATTTTGTCGACCGGTATATTTTTCCAATAAGTGTTTGGTGAAAGCGGAAGCGACGGCCCTGGGGTGCCATCAGGCCGCGACGGTTGGGATGAAAAGAGATACCACTGCCGGGTAGCTGATGAATAACGCCAGTTGTAATCATTGAGATAACGAGGACGGATACGGAAAGAAGTATTGTCAATCTCTGCTTCGTATCCTTCATAATATTCTTTAAGTCCGTATTCATCACAGGGTAGTTGCCCCCATTGAATAGATACATTCAGCGACAATGTCGGTCGGACTGCCATTTCATAGTTACCAATAGCAAACCATGTTCCCCGTTCGGTATTGAGTCCGAACGGTTGGAAAGGCTTCGAATTGTCGATACGTCCCAGCTCGTTGTAAACCAACAGATTGGTAACTCCTTCAACACACGTATGGATTCGGATGCGTCTCAACAGGAAATCTTTAATCCAGGAATAGGGATAAAGCCAGGCATCCAGGTTGAGCAGTACTTTCAATACCGGATAATCGGAACAGAAATTATGTGTTTCATCTTCACATGCAGCTGTTGCCGGGAAATCCTCAGGGAGAATAAAGCGAATCACAAGGTCGTCTCGGCAATCTTCGGCATGACGTACCGTATAATGGTTTAGAACCTTCCATCCGTCAGCTGTGCTTATCTGCAGATAAAAGATATTATCGATTAAACGGACATATTTAGCAGTTTCCGACGTGAAGTCAAAAGCATCTTCCGCAGGATCTACCCTGCGAGTAATAAAAGTAGTCAGTGGTCTGTTTTCGGCTTCCAATGTAACGGTTACTACCCTTTTGCCTTCCCGCAACAGAAGTGAAGCAGATGCAATCATAAATCCCGGTGATTGAGCATGGGACAGATTCTTTTCTCCAGCAAACATAAGGTTCATTCCGCATTCTTCGTTCAGCAGATCTTTGATACGCAACGATGTAACTGCATCAAGTTCCGAAGCTGGAAAGATATGTTTTTTCTTTTCAAACCATATTGAAAAAGCCTTCTCAACCGTTGTGTTTTCAACTTGAAAGTCGGATGTCATCCGGTAGATAAAAGACATTCCTCCTTCTGCTGTGGTTGCCTTGAAACGTTCACCTTTACGAACGAAGACAATTCCGGGTATATTCTTCTCAAAACATATCCACACTTTGTCGGCTAGCGGCGGTAATGATTCTATTCCCAGTACTTCGTTGATATACCAATAAGGCAATTGCATCCAGCGATTATTGAAAGAGTCGGTCAGCTTATGTAATTGTTGCAGGAAGATGAGGATAACACTCTGCGATGGTTCCATATTTCCATCAGGCTGAGGTAAATATCCCTTCTCTTTATAAAAGCAATGTATTTTTTTTAGTTCTGAGAGTAACTCATCCCAATATCCTTCGGGCTCGCGATTGAAATTGTAATATCGTATAAAGGAGGCTATCCTTTCTACCTGCCGTAATAAGGAACAAATATCATTGTCAATGACACGGAACGGCCGGACGGAAGTCACCCGCTCTACCCTATCATTCCTATTTAATCCGTCACCTTTAATCATTCTTCAATTTATTCGTTTTTCAAATGCGTTCCCTCTTTAAAATAAAAAGGGAAGACCATATTCCGTCGACTATTCACCGAAGGAATAAGATAATGGAAATCGATCCACAATATACCCTCCGGGGCATCTTTCGTTTCGATTTCCACACGTTCCACTAGTATGCGTGGTTCAAAATCATAAATAGCTTGTTCGATCATTTCAGCGATCAGTGTTTTCTCCGATAAGTTGATCTCACCAAATACCCATTGGTGGATATTACAACCATAATCGTAGCGAAAAACCCGTTCGCCGGGAATAGTTGTGAAAAGGATAGATAAACTTTGCCGGATATCTTCTTCCTCACTGACCATTTCCACTCCCTTATCTTTTATAAAAGCAGGGGGGAAAGACCATCCTTTGCCGAGGTACGAAAAACTTTTCATCGCTCTACCCTCCTATAATTACCGTAGGGCATCCGAGCACAATCGTTCCGCCATGAGCACAGGTATCTCCTATTCGTGCAGCCGGTTTACCGCAGATCATTACTGTAGCCGAACCTTTTACAATCGTATCGGGAGGCCCGACACAAACGCACATATCTCCCATAACTGCAGCCGGGAGCTTTCCTATCAATACTGTCGGTGCACCTGGACCCGTTACGGGTCCTCCTACATGAGGAATGGGTGGTATACCTGGTGTCTGCATCGGACAGGTATGCATATCTGTTAGTCTTGCTGCTGGAGGCATAATTTTAATGTTTAATTGATCATTACCATTGCACCTTTCACCGTAGTCTGTCCGGAAGCAGAGATCTCGGCAGAAGCCGTACCTTGCATTTTTAGTGCGATCTTTGCTTTGGATTCAATATTGAGGGCTTCAGATTTTAAATCTGTTTGTGCTTTTATATTTATGGATTGATTGGCTTCTACTTTAATATTCGCCTGGGCTTTCAATGTGAGATCTCTTGCTGATTGGAGGGTAATGCCGTTATCGTTCATCACCAGTTTGTTCCGGTTCTCATCTGTCAAGCTAATTCCTTTCTCCTTATCACTTATGACCACCTTATTCCCTCCAGGAGTCTCAAGGGTTATGATTTTATCTTCTTCATTGAATGTCAGCTTCATACTTTCTTTGGTAACAAAACCGCGGATGGTATTTTCGGCAGTCAATGGATGAGGTGAATTGCGACAGCTGCTATAAAGACTTCCCAGAATCACCGCGCTACATGGATCATTGTTGAAAAACCCGAGAATCACCTCATCACCCACATCAGGTATAAAGAAAGATCCATACCTATTCCCAGCCCAGTTGCATCCAACACGCGCCCAGATTTTATTCTCATCACTGTTCAGTATCGGTATTTCTACCTGTATGCGTCCTTCACCTGCCGGATCTTCATCGAGTTTCGTTACCTTTCCGATATGCAATCCACTGATACCCGGCAAAAGGCCGGATGCTGCAGGAGCCATTACATCGGTTTTCTCAGTCACGTTCTCATACGGCAGTCCCATTCCGGAAGTGGTAATCCATTCTCCCCGGCGGATAGTATGTTCGACAGATCCGATATAAGCATTTCCATTGAAACGATTTCCAAGACCGTCGAGTGCCAACAGGCAACCAGGTATAACAGAAGCATTTCCATAGAAACTAACCGTACCCTGAATACGCGACAAACCCATTTTCAACAGCTGTCCCTCTCCCCATGTTTTCAGTTCGTGAGGACCGGCACAAACTTCGGTCTGTAATGTCCATTCACTACCTCCCGATGCTTCGGCTAAGGTAGTAAGTGACATATTACCCTGTGCATTTAAAGACGGTGAACTACATTCTTCAGTGATTATTTCCTGGGCTGCTATATCCCATCCTGTGGCTTTCAACGCAGTCTGCTGATCGTTTGCCGTCAATTCACCTTCAAAGGAGATCAGATCCATTCCATAAGTAATCCGAACCACAGGTTCTCCACTTACTACAGGCGGCTTGATAACTATATTCTCATTATTCGTAGTGATTACCAATCCGTTCATATCGGCCCGCGAAAGGATAAAATCCCAATCGGTACAATAATACTGGACCAACTCGTTATAGGTAATACTTGTCGCGGCGCAGTCTGAATTCAATCCTGAAGTTTCTCCTAGGATACTTTCTATCACGGCCTTGTCGGTTTTATGCGTAAAAACCCGATTTTTTCGTCCCTGTGTAAGCGGAAAAGTATACTCATGACATTCAACTTCGAGCACACATTTATTTCCTTCCTTTACGGAAAGTTTGTGTGTAGTTACAAAGCCTTGGAAGATCGGACTTTGTTCTTCTTCGTATCCCGCTTCTATATCAATGCTTTTGCCTGGAGCAAAGGTATCGCTATTGCTTTCAGGTATATCGGCATTGGGCATATCTCCGGCTGAAATCCGGATCACACAACGTCCGATCCGATTCACTGCCCTGTAGACATAAATTGAATGAATACCGAATGTATCGCTAATCTTCGATCCCTCACTATACACTGTGAAACGGACCGCCTGTCGGGGTATATCATTTTGTCGTGTCTCCATAACGTACTAATGGTGGGAACAACAGCCGTGTTCCCGGTTTAACATTGCGGAAATCTGAAAGATTATTTACCTTGGCGACATCCGTGCAATAGGAAGGGTCACCGTAGAAGTCATTACAGAGCAGTGGCAAAGAATCTCCGGCTTTTACGATTATAATACGAGAAAGATCGGGCGAACGGAGTTCAACTTCTTTTTTATTACCCTCAATTGTTACCGATACTTTCACACGTAATGGCTCTCCATTAGGCTTAAAAAGAGAATAATCGTAACTGAGTGATGTCAATCTTCCCTGAAAAGAAAAAGTACCCCAGATCGCTTTGATATACCCAGGTTCGTGAGATTCTCCTTTTATCTTATAAAGTATATTTTCAAGATTATTGAGTCTGTCTTTGATAGGTAGTTTTTCTACATGAGGTATCACCCCGGTATCATCCAGGACGAAATCAAAATTCAATGTATTTTGTTTTGGACGATCCAGCTTTAATTCATCCTGTTGCCCGGGTACTTCGGTTGCAGTATAACTGGTAGTCTTGTTCAGCTTCAGTGCCGATGGATTTACCTGCAGATCAAAAGAGCCTATTGAAGATATAAAATCTTTATCCTCAAAACCATAAAGTGTCATCTTTATAAGTGTCATCAGCGATCTCTCCTTTTCTTATTTTCCGTCTCAAAATCCTCCTTTAGCCGGTTATAGATTTCATTTTTGATCTTCCGCAACGATTCTTCGTTGAATGCATATTGCGATGAATCACGTTCGATCACCGCCCTTACCTTCATTTCTTTTATTATAATTGTCATATACTCAAAAAGTCCTTTTAAGAGTGGTATAAGCGAACTCCATCGTTTCGATCAGGATGCTGTTCTTTTCGGCATCGAGAGAGTCAATTTGCCATTTGACCGGATAAGCATCGGAACAAGTCCAGTTATAAATCGGCATACGATTCTCATTTAAGAGGTTAATTTTTATATTCACCAGATCAATAGTCTGCGATAAGTCACTGTCGAGGACGCTTTCACACCAAAGTACCAGCGGATGATCCATAGGTAACATAGCCCGTTTCAGGACAAGATTGCTATGTTTCACCTGCTTCGGTACTTTATATTCAAAGTCGTTTACACCACCCTCCTGAATAGTCTCCAGTTCCATTTCCGAATCCAACCCGCTAACTTCCTTAAAAGCAACATCATATGGACCGATGCTCACATTAAAGTGAAAAGCAACGGGCAGATCCCAACCATCTTCTTCAAACATCCTTTCAAAACTTTTTATAATTCAGATATTAACCGTTTTCGATTACTAATCCTTCATGAGCCAATACAAGTGTTTCAACAGCGACTTCGTTTCCATCCGATTTCAGATCGGTACCTGTTATTTTAGTAGGCCACGCATTGGCCAACTTCCAGACCATTGTGGGCGAACCGCCTTCATCCAGTAAGCTGATCGTAACCGGTTGCCGTTCGATGGTATTCATCTTGATCTGATTGAACCAATCCCAAAACTTATTATCACTCTTGAACACTCCTTTTTTCAATGTTATATCACTGAATTTCTTAATACCCGGCATCTTAATGGTTGAAAACTCGGGACTATTCCCATGACGGTATTCTATCACCTGTGCTTCCACTTCCAGACCTGATACTTCCTGAAAGGTAGCTTCTGCCAAAGGCCCAATTTCCACATTAAAGTAAAATTTCGGCAAAGGCCATACATTATCTTGTGCTTCTCCAGCCATAATTTGTTCAATTAAAATTAAAAATTACGAATTGTTTATATTGTCACTTCTCGCTTAGAAGTGTTCTGTTATTTGATTTTGCTAATAATTAATCATTTTACGCTCTACATACATCAGCTTTTTTGCATTTGCTGCTGGAATGTAATCTCAATAAATTCGGCTGGCCGTACTATTGCAACAAGAACTGTTACCCGCATAATACCTTCAAGAATATCTTCGGGAGTCATTGTCTCACCCAGGCCGACATGTACACTGAACGCATCATCGGGAACGGCACCGGCCAATCCGCCGCGTTTCCAGATACCGTTCAGGAAGTTTCCGATCATACTTTTCACATTCACCCATGTATTGGCAACATTGGGATCAAAAACATAAGCCCTGGCTGCATTCTTGATGGACTCTTCCAGCATAATCATAGTACGACGAACATTGATATATCTCCAATCCAGAGAATTACCATCCAGAGTCCTTGCTCCCCATACTTTGATACCTTCGCCCGTAAAAGTGCGGATGGCATTAATCGATTTTCCACTTAGGGGTACATTCAGGTCTTCCTGTGCTTCATGTGAAATATTTACAGCCGGACTAACAGCTGTAGCAATTCCCACATTTGCAGGAGCTTTCCATACCCCCCGCGTGTTATCTACCATGGTATAGACACCGGCCATAGCCGCTGATACAGGCATCAGATTAAGTACTGTCCGCATCTCTTTAATCACATTCCTGTAAAGGGGGCTAAGCTGGAAAAGAGTCTTATGAAGTGTAGTCAATTCGATCTCCGACATCTCTGTGCCGAGTTTATTGACATAAGCTTCCCATTGTGACTTCTTATCTTCAGAAATAACGATCAGTGAAATCTCCTCCAAAAGAAGATCTTTGAGTTCGTCTATTTCAGCCATATTTAGGAAACTAAGTTCGTTCTCCTGTACAATAGATGTATTGATCCATGGATAATAGGCTGCCCCATAGTCTAGAAATTCACTTCCAATAGCTTCTCTGAAATTAGCAACAACATCTCCGTCAGGATCCATCCTGTCTTTGTATCCGTTGTATACATCGAGTATGGCAAAACGGTTTTGCATACGATAACCACAATGATTGAGCATTGTTTGTTGTAACGCATAGCAGTCATTAGCATCCGCCAGACACATAGCCTCAGGAATAACAATCATTGTCGGTTCCTGCTCTTTTGTCAGCGGGTCGATCCCTGCTTCCAGTTTTGCTTTCTCCAGATCAGAGTCATAGTCACCCACCGAAATAATATAACACGGGCCACCACCGTTGGCATAGAAAAGTAGCATCTGGTAAAAGAGGTTGTAAGAGTCTAACCGTTTCACAACATAGTTTTCCTTATTAAAGGTTATACCTGAAACCGCTGCATCCTTTAAGATCGTAAACTGCGGCTTGGGTGCTTCTCCAAAATAAGAGCGGAACTCTGCCATCGATGTGATCCGCCATGGCTGATTCAATAATGATTTTGTCCCGTTCAAAGCTTTTTCCGTGTAGCCGATAAAGGCAGGAACAGCCGTCGCGACTTCCACTACAGAATTGGGGAATGCGTTCTTCTCAACGATATAGACCCCGGGTGTTTTCATTACTGGCATAGATAAATTATTTTTTGATTAATAATAAAAGTAAGTAGATATAGTATCACTTGGACTAAAAACAGAAATATCGTCTGCTCGGGGCAAAGGAATATTATTGCTTATTATTCTTTCCCCGGATTCCCTTACTTCCAATAAAACTATACGATATTCCAGATTACTCTTTAAATATACAGGAGCAATACTCACAAACCGCCAGACAGGTTTTTCTTCAATGAGAAAATTCTTTTCTGAATCTTTCCACTGAATTCGGTCTTTCTCTTCCTTTATTTTCAAAGTTATATTGTGAGGATTATACCTTGGTATAAGTATAATTTCATAATATTTATATATACTTTGAATCGATAATTTATGTGTTAGAGTAGAACTATTTTCTACATACGGAAAAGTAACAGATATTGTTTTCCAGGCATGCACCTTATGTGTTTGTATATAATTTATATAATTACATGGAGACTGTTCATTACCCGTTACATAATAGAAATCATCTGAAATGACTATCAAATCGAAAGAAACTACTAAATCCTCTCTATCTGATAAATCAGTTAAAAGTTCTAACAGTACCCAACGATTAGATGCTATTTTCTTCCATATCCGGTTTGTTTTTCTAAAGATCAAATTTGTCTCTTCGGTTTGCATTAAATTCAAAGGCACATATTGGTGGTTATAGAAATCATGTTCAATTTCTATATTACCACGAATTTTATACTCAACCGTTTTATTCATCTTTAATAATTTGTTTCTGTATAGCCCCCTCTATCCTACTTATCTGATGTATATCTACATTAATTATACGTATTTTACATAAAATTGAAGGATGATATGTACTTCCACATATACTCCATAGATTTGATAATTCGTTAAAAGATAAATTTACCGGTTCTAAAGTGAGAGATGTATGTAAATCTTTTTCTCCAATAATTGTATTACTTTGTAAATACTCCAATATTCCTGATAGCAATTGTAACCCCTCAATGTATTGTTTATCTGCAAATATAGCAGCAACAAGCACATATAAATTGAGTTGCCATGGCGGGTAACCTTTCTTATATTGATTCGTATTTATGTTTTGATAATTAAATCTTATACCTCCTGATGTTTCTCGCTCAACATTCACCAGGGATACTATAATTTTATTTGATGCACTCTTACTCTCATGATTATCCAAAGAACTAAGCAATACTATATCATCCTGCAATTGAAAAGATAATTTCAAATGATTGGATAAAGAATCAGTAAACTTTGCTAAAGTTGAATATATCATTTAGTATTATATTAAGATCAAATTTGCATATAAGATACTATTCTATGGCGAAATTTTATTTCGCCATCAGTAAAAATAAATTAATCAATATGGATATGCCTCATTTTTTGAATGATACACTTTAATATTTTCACAATTCCTACATCATGATAATATATTTGAAGTATTTTCTCTAATAGTTTTATTTCTTCTGTTGTAAAGTGAAATGGCAATAATTTATAATTTAAATCAGAGTAATAATATGCTTTCTTTACGTTACAATAATCAATAGGAGCAAAAAAACCAAGAAAAGCATCATTTTTCATAGCAGAAATATCCATCTGTATTGTTCGACGAGTTACTTCATAGCCAGTAATCTCTTTGCAATAGTCCAGAATGGTACTTGTTTTTACATATTTGTATTTATGTAAAAGGTTATCAATAATGTAATACCTAGCAAGTGCAAATTTATTTTGCGGCATAATAGGAGATTTAAGAAATAAAATTAAAACAAGAGTAGCAGGATTAAAATTTCATATTAATCCTTTTAATATATATTGAAACAAGTATATTTTATAAGCTCGACTTTTATCTATCTATTCACCCAAACCAGAGTAAAGAATATTTCAATAAACATAAAGGGTATTTTTCAAAAGGAAGTCTCAAAACTGTAATTCTTTTTGTCTCAAATCTGTAAACGGCTGGCATTAAAAGGATAACTAATAAAAAAAGTTTCAGCAAATAGATTCTGCCATATTTATTATATAAAATAATTGCAAAACAAAAAAACTATATCCAAATATTATCTAGGAAGCACTTGCTAAATAAATCTCTTAATTATAGAATAAGTAACATAGAAAAATATGTGTATATGATAAAAATAATTCATATACAAATAAAAATATGAGATATAAACTTATTTACAAATTAATATAAGATGCCTCCATAATAAAATCATAATCATATTTCAGGCATTCCAAACGGCTTCTATCAAAATCTTCCTGTTCAATAAAATAATCTTCCATACCGGCAATTTCTGCATTTTCAAAGATTCCTTTGAAATCAACAACTCCTTTACCTAAATCAGTGCTATTACCTTTTCGGCCAGCGGGAGTATCTTTTATATGCCACGTTCCAAAACGCCCGGGGAAACGTTGTACATATTCGTGACAAACATAACCGGCTGTTACTAATTGTACTGTATCGATCTGAAAAGACACAAGTTCTTTGTCTGTATTATTAAGTAGTACTTCATAAGGTATTTGCCCTTCTAATTCTTCAAATTCCATAGTCAAGTTATGATAACCAAATTTCAAACCATGTTCTTTGGCTATTTCTCCACATTTATTATAATGATCAGCTAATCGTTTTACACCATCTATACCTAATTCTCTTTTTATCTGATAATAAGGTTGAATAAGCCATTTACAGTTCAGTTCTGCTGCATCGTCCATCGCTTTTCTGCAATAATCCCAATCAACATTACCTTCGTTCCATGGAATATCGGTATGTGTACTGGTCATTCGGGCGCCCAGATCTGACAAATATTTCCGTAACTCTTTTGGAGATCTTCCGAAAAACTTTCCTTTCTCATACCCATATCCTTCCAAACTTTTATATCCAATTTCTGTAACTGCCTTAATTGTTGCATCAAAATCTTGTTCTATATCCTGATGAACTGTCCATAATTGTACTCCTATATTTTTCTTTTTCTTCACCTGAGAACAGGATATGCTTCCTGGTAACACACTTAATAATGTAAGTGCAGCACTTGTCTTCAAAAAATCTCGTCTTGTTGTCATGATATTATGTATTGCTACCCAATGGTAATTAAATTCTTATGAATCAGGAGTTGTAGCAAATATAATAACATTTTATTTCTGCAAATAACCATACAAAGGCAAGAGGTGAATTATAACAGAAAACGGAACTATTTTGATAGAAATCAAACCTTTTCCTTCAGATAAAACATCCTGGAATAACCTATTAGCCTTAGGTTTGTCAGCCATTTGGCTATATATCTCATTTTAGATACTAACATCAATAATATGAGGACATTGTATATAATGAATTACAACGATAACAAACTTTGAACCTTTTTTGTCAGCTATTGAACCTTAATAGTTTTTTTTATATGTAGCATTGTGAAAAGAAAACAACAATGGATTAACAAATTGTCACTACTATACATAGTATCCAGTCATTATACATATAGAATGAGAACATACTATACATAGAAACACTTTTTAACCTATCTATTATTTCGTGATTTATCTTAATTGGTGACTTTTTGTTTTCAGAAAAAAGGGGATAACTTATTAATAATTTAAAGTATATGAAAAACCGATTAGCAGTATCAGCAGTATTCTTACTTCTTTGTATTGGTATCTGTGTTACCCAGAAGAGCTTTGCGCAGGATAAAATTAAAACTTTGGTTATAACAGGTCAGGAAGGTGCTCATTCATGGGAATGGACAAGTGATGGAGTAAAACAAATTTTAGAGAACAGTGGATTATTTTCGGTAGATATGTCTATTACACCATCCCGTGGAGAAGATATGAGTCCTTATAATCCGGATTTCAAGAAATATGATTTAGTAGTATTTGCCTATGGAGGAAAAGATTTCCCTGAGAATACCCAAAAGAATTTTGAAGAATATGTTTCACAAGGAGGAGGTGTAGTCGTTGTACACGCATCCACCATTCCATTTCTTCATTGGAAAGCTTTTAATGAGATGATCGGACTTGGAGGATGGAATGATCGTTCTGAGAAAGACGGTCCCTATGTATATTGGAAAAACGGTAAGTTTATATATGATTATTCCCCCGGTTCCGGTGGATACCATGGCAGGCAACGTCCTTTCACTATTACTCATAGAAATGCTAATCATCCTATATTAAAAGGATTGCCTGAAGTATGGGATCATGTTCAGGATGAATTATATATATGGATGAGAGGCCCTGCCAAAAATATGGAAGTAATCGCAACCACAGTCGATGTAGATAAAGATCTTGAACGACATGAGCCTATGTTGTGGACAGTCAACTGGGGGAAAGGAAAAATATTCGTTACTCTGATGGGGCATGTAGATGTCAATCAGAAATCACGCCTTGCAATAGAATGTACCGGATACCAGGTGACTTTACTCCGTGGTGCCGAATGGGCGGCAACCGGACAAGTGACACAGGAGATTCCGATGGACTTCCCGACACAAGGAAAAACAAGTTTACAGACAGATTTTAAAGAAGTTAAATAACCACATTAAATATATATCTGATGAAAAAACGACTCTTATTATTAATTGTTTTCTGTTTAGCAACAATCACCACTCAAGTTTTCGGACAAGATAAAATTAAAACATTAATTGTCACAGGAGAAGACGGGAATCATGGTTGGAGAAATGGAAGTGAAGCTATATGGCAGATATTGAACAACAGCGGCCTGTTTAAGGTTGATATGGCCATTGCCCCTCCTCAAAGTGAAGATATAACTCCATTTAATCCTAATTTCCAGGAATATGAATTAGTTGTTATTAATTATGGCGGAAATACATGGGCCGAAAGAACCCAAAAGAATTTTGAAGAATTTGTGGCTAATGGAGGTGGTGTAGTGCTTATACATTCCTCTGTACTGCCTATGCCTGAATGGAAAGCTTTTAATGAAATGGCCGGTATGGGGGCTTGGCTGGGTAGAGATGAAAAATCCGGACCATTTGTATATTGGAAAGATGGCCAATTTGTATATGATACATCACCCGGTGAAGCGGGTTTTCATGGGCCACAGCATCCATTCACTGTAATCCATCGTAATCCCGACCACCCTATATTAAAAGGTTTACCAAAAGCATGGGGACATTTCAAAGATGAGTTATATGGTAAACTTCGTGGCCCAGCCAAAAATATGGAAGTATTAGCTACAGCTTATGATGATCCGGAATTGCATGGTACCGGACGTAACGAGCCAGTACTTTGGACTGTTAACTGGGGAAAAGGACGGGTTTTTGTAAATCTGATGGGGCATGTTAATAAAAACCCGGAACTACTTTATGCAATGGAATGTACAGGTTTCCAGGTAACTTTATTAAGAGGTGCCGAATGGGCGGCTACAGGCAAAGTAACACAGGAAGTGCCTAAAGACTTTCCGAAAGACGGAAATATCTCATTTCGTAAAGAGTTCAAAGCGCCCTAAAATAAAAAACTACTTATTGATGTACAGTTTGTAAATTAGGTGATAAGGTTTAAAATCTATCAACTAAATCGATATGTTAGTTATCAAACATATTATGAGAGATATTAAACGCACTCCTGAAAAAAAAAGAAGAACTTGCATCACATAAAATCCGGATACCCTATAATTTCTAATTAATTAAAATGTATAAAGCCTATGAGAATTAAAGAAGAGTAAAATCTATCTTGAATTATAAGATCTAATACCTGTTCCTTTCACGGTGGTAAAAACGTAATTTCCATTACATTATTTCTATATTCTTTCAGACTGAAAGTTGCCAACAAAAAGATGACAATTTCCAGCTATAGGGACTTATATGCCTAAAAAGACACAGTAATAGATAAATTCAAGAATAAAAAAGAGTAAAACTTTAAGTAAAAAAAATCACCTAATATTTTTATTATGAGGATCATAAAACATTTTCTATTATCTTTATTAATGACTTTATGCTGCTTTCAGGTGTTCGCCCAACAGGGTGAAGTTAATCTGCAAGGAGTAGTATACGACCACCTGGGAGAAACTGCCCCTGGTGTAAATATATATATAAAGGAGCGCCCTAGTGTTGGAGTTGCGACCGATTTAGACGGGAAATTCCAAATAAAAGTACCTGTGGGAGATATCCTTGTATTTACATATATCGGATATGATGATATTGAGTATCCGGTTACAAAGGCAGACAATGCTTTGGTTATCCGGTTTAAAGAGTCTTCCCAGTTATTGGATGAAGTTATCGTCGTGGGATACGGTGTACAAAAGAAGAGTGTATTGTCTTCTGCTGTAAGTCGTGTTACGAGTGAAGACCTTGATAAGGGAAATCCTACAAATGTTCAAAATGCATTGAAAGGAAAGGTTTCCGGGGTAACTATTATTTCTGAATCGGGTCAACCCGGATCAGATTCAAAAATACGTATCCGTGGTACGGGAACTGTGAATGATTCCAATCCACTGTATATTGTTGACGGTATGCCTTCTTCAAATGGTATTAACTTCTTGAATCCTTCAGATATCGAATCCATTGAAATATTAAAGGATGCAGCATCTGCAGCTATTTATGGAGCCAGAGGGGCTAACGGGGTAGTTCTTGTAACAACAAAGAAAGGAACAAAATCGTCAAAAGCAACAGTTAATTATGAATTCACTTATGGTATTCAAAGTCCGGAAAGAAAAGTGGACTTAATGAACAGTGAAGAGTATCAGATGATGATGAATGAGATGGCTGTCAATACAGGACAGGATATTCCTTTCCCAACAGCGTCGAATGTTAACACCGACTGGCAGAAAGAATTAACTTATAACAATGCGCCGGTGGTGAATCACAAAGTATCCGTGAGTGGTGGAAGCGACAAGTCCACTTATTACGCTTCTTTTGGTTATATAAGCCAAAAGGGTGTATATGCAAAAGGATATTCAAATTATGAAAGATATAATGCCCGCCTGAACTATAACACTATATTGCTTGAAGAGAATCGGAAATGGTTGAGTAAAGTAACTTTCGGTTCTATATTAAATTATTCCCGTACGGAAAGAAAAGGAACGAATATTGGCAATAGTGAAGCCGGCGGTGTGATTGCTTCTATGAATATGCTACCTCCTACTTCACCTATTTACCAGGATGACCCTGCTAAAATTGCAGAATATGAACTACTATATCCTAATTATGTGAAAAATCCTGATGGAAGAGTTTACAATATTATGGATATAGGTATGTCTAATGTTTTTGCCGATATGCAAGTGAATAATAATCAATTGCGCGTACCTCAGATATTCGGAGCAAATTTCAATCTGGATTTTGATCTTTTCCCAGGTTTAAAATTTAAAACTACTTATGGGATGGACTGGTATTTCGGATCTAATAGAAGAATATGGCCGGTATTTGATTTAAGCCCAACGAATAAAAATGCTAATTCACGTGTTGAAGACACTAAAGATGAATCTTTCACCTGGCAATGGGAAAATATCCTGTCTTATAATACAGCTCTCGGTTTACACAACTTAGGTTTATTAGCCGGTACATCTATGATGTCCTATAAGTATTCAAATATAAAAGGTACTGATTATGACCTTCTCGTAGTTGATATGGATAAGGGATATATCAATACGGCTACAGCCGACCGTGCAATGGAAAGAGTTGAAGGTGGAGCTTCCGATCACAAGATTGCTTCTTTATTTGCTCGTGTAAATTACAATTATGATGAGAAATACCTACTGGAAGGAGTTATCAGACGTGATGGTTCATCCAATTTCGGTAAGGATCATCAATACGCTATTTTCCCTTCTGTATCCGGAGGATGGGTATTAACACGTGAAGGATTCATGGATAGTCGTCCGGATTGGTTTGATTTTGCAAAGATCCGTGCCAGCTGGGGACAAAACGGTAATGAAAAGATCGGTGTTTTCGGATATACCAGTATGATGAGAATGGGATCCAATGCAGTAGCCGGAGGTAAGGTATATACTGGGGCTAAAACTTCGGGATATGTAAATCCGGATCTCAAATGGGAAACTTCTGAACAGACAGATATAGGTTTTGACCTGCGTATGTTTAATAATGCATTTACTTTCTCTTTTGATTATTTCAATAAAAAGACAAAGGATATGTTATTAGATGTTGCACTTCCTGAATACACTGGCTTCACTACTATGAAAGTGAATCAGGGAACTGTAAAAAACGAAGGTGTAGAATTGGAAGCATCATACAGATTTAATGTACAGAAAGTAAAATTTGGAATCAACGCTAATGCTTCTTATGTAAAAAATGAAGTGACCAACCAAGGTGATGGACGTTCTGAAATAGAATGGCTAGGCGGCGGTTTAGGTGGGGCTGTAACCTGGAGAGAAAACGGCCGCCCTTATGGATTCTTCTATGGTTATCAACATGATGGAATCTTCCAGAATTGGGATGAAGTAAACAGTTATGTTACTTCAGAAGGTAAGCTGAAACAACCGAATGCTAAACCGGGTGATATTCGCTGGAAAGACCTGGATGGAAAGAATGGTATTACTGGAGATGACCGCACAATGATTGGTGACCCGAATCCAAACTGGAACTTTGGTCTTACACTGACTGCAGAATGGAATAATTTTGACTTCAGTGCATTTGCTCAAGGTGTAGCAGGTAACGAAATCTATAAGTTCTATCGCAGAGCCAATGTGGCCAATGCAAACTGGGAAAAATACTGGCTTGACCGCTGGCATGGTGAAGGTACTTCCAATTGGCTTCCTCGTCTGGTTGGTGGTGACCCAGGTAACAATACCACACGTGTTTCGGACTTATTTATTGAAGACGGTTCTTATTTGAGAATCAAATTAGTTCAATTAGGTTATACTCTTCCTACACAACTTGTAAGAAAAGCATATATTCAGAAACTGCGTTTATTCTTACAGGGTGAGAACTTATATACCTTCACTAATTTCACTGGTTTAGATCCGGAAGTAGGTACGAGAAACGGTTTTGATGGTGGTACCCACCCACAAGCCCGTACATTTACTATTGGTGCAAATATTGTATTTTAAACCATATAAAATATAACAAGATGAAGAAACTAATTTTATTATCTATATGTATGGTTGCATGCTTCACTGCATGTAATAGTTTCCTGGAAACCAATCCCAGGACACAAGTATCAGAAGAGGAATTTTTCAAAACAGAGGATGAAGTTATGATGGGTTTGTACGCAATGATGAATGAAGTACAGGTCGGATTAACTGAAGTCTTCAGTTATGCCTCTCTTCTCTCCGATGAATCAGAAACCGGAGGTGGTGTTGGAGAAGGTGTTTATAAATATAAATATGACAACTTCACGTATGACCCAACAACTTCTCCCCCATGGTGGAATGAGTGGAGCTATGGTATCTATAATGGAGTTACCTGGAGTAATATTCTGATTTCAAAAGTTAATCAAAGCGGATTAAGTGAAAATTTTGTTCGTGCTATTGATGCAGAAGCACGCTTCTATCGTGCACTATACTATTGTTATCTTTTTAAAGGTTACGAACAATTCCCTCTGATTAAAGAACCTCTTGCTGTTTCTGAAATCTACACAGTGGCGAAAGGTACCCGTCAGGAAATCTTTGATTTTATGATGAGCGACCTGGATGATGCTGTCACTCAATATTTACCTGAACGTGCAAATACGATACATGGCCGTATCTGCCGTGATGCAGCAAAAGTATTACGCACCAAACTTATTCTGTTCCATCGCGATGAGAGCCGTTACCCTCTTGCTCTCAACGATATGAAAGAGATCATTAACAGTGGACGCTATTCCCTGATGCCAGATTATACAAAAATATTCCTGAAAGAAGGAGAATGGGGCCCGGAATCTATTTATGAGATTGCTTATGCCGGTGATAATTCCGGAGAAGGTAATGGTATGGCACAATCCATGAGCGGACGTTCTGTTAATGATCCGAGAAACGCAGAACAAGGCGGATTGGGTGACGGATGGGGTCAGCAGACCATGCCTAGTACCATTTATAATATGTTCAAAGAAGGGGATACTCGTCGTGAAGGTACTGTTATCGACTATAAAGAAGAGATCAAAAAGGTACGTGCACTGGTTGAACAGGGTGCATTAGCTCCGGGTGATACATTCGCTATTGGTACGCAAGAGGCTTTCGAATGGTATGGCCACTATAAACATCATGCCAGAAAAGAGAATATGACTCCTGTAAACTATAGATCTAACTATAGCAACCCATTCCGATTCTATCGTTATGCAGATGTATTACTATTGGCAACCGAGTTATATGCACGTGTAAACGGTTCTGTGAATGCAGAAGCACAGGGTTGGTTTAATCAGATCAGAGACCGTGCTTTCCAAAATGAGAACAACCGGATCGATCTGACAACAAAGGGCAAAGAAGAAATACTTAATATCATTTTTGATGAAAGAGCTTATGAGTTTACCGATGAAATGCAACGTTGGTTTACAATTATGCGCTTTGATAAGGGACAAGAAATTCTCGGCTCAAAAGGTTGGACAGAGAAACACAGGTATTTCCCAATAGCACAAAAAGAGATTGATAAGTCAAAGGGTAATCTTACACAGAACCCAGGTTGGCAATAAATGACCAATGTTTAAATAAGGGAGGGGAAATATCTACATTTCCCCTTCTTTTTTCTAAGGGTAATAAATAAACATAATCAACATACAGTAAAATAGTTATCTTTAGCAATTGAATTATTAATGACTATATCACATGAAAAAAGTACACACGTTATTTATTGTAGTAATTGCCACACTATTGTTTACAAGTTGTCAAAGCAACAAGGGGCCTATCCGCCTCGCATTTATTTCAGGGATGAATCCGGTATTCAATGAAGAGTTGTATGCTCCGTTACTTAATGACTTTGAAGGTGTCACCTGGAAAGCCTATACCAATGAGGAATCCCAGGAACTGTTCAAACCGGAGAACAAAGACCAATAT
The DNA here is from genome assembly GCA_032073245.1 of Tannerellaceae bacterium. GTDB lineage: Bacteria > Bacteroidota > Bacteroidia > Bacteroidales > Tannerellaceae > QVMG01. Next base: position 149,209 of record DAMANX010000005.1, on the reverse strand, counting down.
GATGTCATTATCTTCTATGATATTTGCCTGGAAGAAATACCGGAAAGCACTAAACAGGATATTGTCAAAGTTGTTGGTGATGGAAAGCCTGTTTTTATACTGCATGATGGTCTGCTCACCTATAATAAATGGCCGGAGTTTGAGAAAATAGCCGGAATGAAATACTTCATGAGCAAACAAATGGTAGATGGAGTAGAATACGGCGTATCCAAATACAAACACCAGCAGGATATACCTATCACCGTAGCAGATAAAAAGCATTTCATTACGCAGGGCATGGATGAACAGTTTGTCTTACACGATGAAATATATGACAAACTATGGCAAGCTCCTGATATCCATGTATTGTGGACTACTTCCCACCCGGAAAGTACCCGTGATGTAATGTATACCCACAAATATGGCAAAGCGAAGGTAGTTGGAATAGTAATGGGCCATGGACCGGAAATGTTTCATGACAAGAATTTCAAATTAGCTTTTCAAAGATCTGTTCTTTGGCTTGCTCAATAAGCTAGTTTATATTGTGAGATATTTCAAATATTAAAAGATTTGAATATTTACCAACGAGGGTAGAGACAGGGCTTGCCCTGTCTCCATGTAAACAATTTCTATTAAATCAATTTATGTTTCATACCAAGACAGGGCAAGCCCTGTCTCTACCACTGTCGCTATTCTCTTCATATTTTCCTCGATTTGAGAAAAGTGCACAAGAAATCTGAGTGATAACTTTGAAAGCCTATGAAAAACAAAAACATTCATAAACCACCTTATCTTTTTTAGTAAATACACCTACAAAACTCACCGAATATTAGTGCTTAATCCGTTGAATTTCTTATCTTTGATGTATTCGACAACTATCGGTCAGCTGTTCGACAATCGTCAGACAGCTGTTTGACAACTGTCAGTCACCTGTCCGACAGCTGTCGGACACAAATAAACTCAGCATCTTGCCAATTTATATCAAGGTGTATTATTAACCTTCATAATGACTATGATCTAATTATGACTGCAACTTACAGTTTATTCCGCAATCCTGTACCGGAAGAAAAAGCAAACGAAGGCAAACTACATGCTCGTTTAGTCAATCAGGAAATAGTACGCATAGACCGGCTAGTCAAAGAGATATCGGATATGTCCTCTTTTTCTTCGGCTGATGTCAAAGGCTTATTGGAAGCTTTCCGAAGCCGGCTGGAACTTCATCTGGAGAATGGAGCAATCGTTGACCTGGAAGGATTAGGCACTTTTTCTGTGTCTTTGAAATGTCCACCATTAGCCAATGAGAAAAAGATCGTTCCCGGAAAAGTAAGTTTCAGTAAAGTCAATTTTCGTTGTTCTAAAGAACTAAAGGAGAAGCTGGAATTTATGACAGTGGAACGAAGCAAAGAAGGAAGCCGCTTGAAAGGGCTGTCTGCGGAAAAGCGCAAAGAGAGGATACTGGAATATCTGAAAAACGGGAATACAATCTCCAGTTTTTGGTGCCGCGGCCTGAATGGCTGTTCAAAGTATATTGCCTTAAAGGATTTACAGGAATTAGTGAAAGAAGGAAAGATTATACGTTTGGGTGTTCGCCAGAATGCACAGTACGGTTTATCGGTTGAAGGGGAGTAAGAGTAACACAATGAATTCTGTCGGCTGTAAGCCGCTATAATTGGCTGAAAGCCATATCCCCAAAGGGGAGCTAACTCAGCCCACCCTAAGCGAACCGCAGGTGAGCGTTGGTTGGGGTTAATTGTGGATAAAGAGCCATGCGCACTGAAAGTGCAGCATATCTTTAATAAATTATGCTGCACTTTCAGTGCGCTTTTAAATGAATCATGATCATAAACCCAACCATCGCTCACCTGCGGTTCGCTTAGGGTGGGCTGAGTTAGCTCCCCTTTGGGGATATGGCTTTCAGCCAATTGTTACGGCTTCCAGCCGACTGGATAGATCTTGATCAGAATCAGGGAACATTTACCAAATGACTATCTCATCCGTAAAAATAAAGGCATACCCTCCCCCATTCACTTTGGTTGCTTTCAGCTGAATATACCTGGTTTTCCAGTTTCCACGGAATGTATATTCCTGAAAAGACAGATCTATATCCGTATTGGGAATAGTAGTTGGGATAATTCCTTGTGAAGTGAAATTAACTCCATCTTCTGAGGTAAGCATTTCAACATGCCCCGGTTGGAATACTTGTGGCCATATCATCTGCATAAAACGGGAAGAAACCATGCTGATATCTGTTATTTCACCCATATCAACAATGCAATCGAGGCTGTTGGTATAACCTTGCCACAGACCGTCGAGATAAGTCAATCCTCCTCTGTAACCATCTAAGAGGGCATTCATTCCACCTGCCATATATTTATCCGAAAGCTGACTATTGTAATGTATTGGTTTATTTATCCCACGATGATAATCAACCTTCTTTTCAACAGGTTTACCTTGTAATTCTCCATTACGGAAAATAGCTGCCACAATATGTGCAGAGTCTTTCACTACAATAGGAGTATTATAAACTGGTGAAGATCCTAAAGGTTGGGTGCCATCTGTTGTATAACGAATTTCTGCCGGATACTTCTCTGCATCCAACATAACGCTTATCTCTTTCTTAAGTGTATCTACCCGCATAGTCACTTCTATATCGTCGGAAAGTCCGAAAGCATTAATTCCCTTTTGATGCATCAAAGGTATCTGGGAATTCATACGAACTTTAAAATCCTGCCAGTCGCGTTTTTCCTGTGGACTCCATGCAACTTCTGCCAAAGCCAGTGCACGGGGAAATATCATATATTCAACATGAGATTCATCCCGTATATATTCCGTCCACAGATTACCCTGCACCCCGAGAATACGTTTTATTTCGGATGTAGTCAAAGAATCTGTCGGAGCCGGATCAAAACTATAAACACGCTTCACCGGAACAAATCCACCAATTGCAAAAGGTTGGGTAGGCGGATCAGCCTGATAATAATCTAAATAGAGATAACTGGTCGGAACCATAACGACATCATGCCCCGCACGAGCTGCCCGGATGCCTATATCCTGATTTTGCCATGACATCACAGTCGCATTTTGATCTGCTCCTCCTTCCAATATTTCATCCCATCCGATAAGCTTCCGTCCTTTACTATCCAGGAACTGTCCTACACGTTTGATCATATAGCTTTGTAATTCATCTATATGCGTGAAGCCTTCTTCTTTCATGCGAGCCTGGCATTTCGGACAAGTGCGCCAATGACGTTTGCTTGCTTCATCTCCTCCGATATGAATTAATTCGGAAGGAAATAAGTCGATAACTTCAGTCAATACATTTTCAATAAAAGTAAAACTTGCTTCATTCCCAATACAGAAATCACCACCTTTATATGGCTCTCCGGCACAACACAGTTCCGGATAGGCAACAAATACTTCCGATGAATGTCCGGGCATTTCTATTTCAGGTATAACTGTAATATGCCTGGATTCTGCGTAAGCCAGTATTTCACGTATATCATCCTTGGTATAATATCCACCATAAGCTTCCGGAGTTCCTTCGGGCAGGAAACGATGTCCGCTTTTCCCCCATTCCGTCCAGTCTTCTTTTTCGCGGAAAGAAGCATTACGCGTTAGCTCCGGATATTTATCTATCTGTAAACGCCATCCCCCACCATCGGTAAGATGAAAATGAAAAGTATTTATCTTATAATATGATAGAGCATCCAGCATTTTAAGTATAAACTCCTTTGGAAAGAAATGACGGGAAACATCCAACATCAATCCCCGGTATGGAAAACGAGGTGCATCTTTTATCTCGACATAAGGAATACCTTTCGGAGTTATTAATTGCTGTAGCGTTTGTTCTCCATAAAAGAATCCCGCATCGGTAGAAGCACGTAATATTATACCATTCTTGTCTACCGTTAACTGATAGCCTTCTGCCGGAACCTCTCCAATAGGGTCAGCCTTGGTAAACTCTATTTTATCTGTTTTATAAAACCCCTTCCCTACTTCCATTTGAGCAGGTTTAGGAATCAGCGTAATGTTTATTTCTTCCTGTGAGGTTGTACATGCAGAAAATAACAGGAAGTATGCTCCCAATACACCACAGATCTTTAATGATAATTGTTTTTTCATTTCCTTTTCGTTCATTATACTTTTAAAAATAGTTTCTGTTTATACAGGAAGTACAAGAATAACCATACCACGGTTACATATCCTGTCCAGTTAAGAAAAGTACTCCATGTCTCAGGGAATAAACCAATAATACCCTCAAAGAAGAATTTTGATATCTGGTTGAAATTGATAATTCTCTGAGCCAAATAAATTGTAATGGAATTCATTCCGATCACTTTAAAGAAGAAAAAAGGACGGCTATATCCCCATACATCAATAATGAGATAGAAAAGTACAAAAAGTAAAAGACTCAACCCTCCTACAAAGCAAACATACGAACTACTCCAAAGGCTTTTATTAATGGGATAAAAGATATCCCATACAATACCGGTAACAAGTAATACAGCACCGGCTATTGCCATATATCCGGTCTTCTTCATCGGGGTAAACTTCGTTTTCTTCATTGCAACAAATTGCCCGGTAAGCATACCCAATAAGGCTGTTGAAATAGCCGGAATTGTACTGGCAATACCTTCGGGATCAAATATTTTACTATTCAACCTTCCCGGCAATAATATCCGGTCTATATAACAGGCAATATTTCCTTCAGGAGTGAAATTACCGGCACCGGGATAATCAGGTGCAGAAATCAGTATAGTAGCCAGCCAGTAAACAATCAATAATCCGAAACACCAGATAAGCCTGGCTATAGTTTTCGTATTAATAAAGATAAGTGCCGCAAACATCCAGGCAAAACCAATACGGCCTAACACACTGGCAAAACGAAGATTATCGAAGTTAAAACGCAGCACTCCATTAAAAACTAAGCCCAGCAGGAACAGAATAAGCCCGCGTTTTATTATTTTCTTATAAAGGGGAGCTTTAGAGCCTCCTTCATACTTTTGCATGGAAAACGGGAAAGAAATACCTGCCATAAATAAGAAGAGAGGAAAAATCATATCATAGAAAGTAAAACCATCCCATGGTACATGATGTAACTGCTTTTCCCATGCTTCCAGAAATCCCCATCCTGTGAGTTGAGCTAAACCGATAAAGATTCCTGCGCCTCCTGTAATCCAGAACATATCAAAGCCACGGAGCGCGTCCAATGATTGTAAACGTTGGTTTGTGATTTTATTCATACATAATAAGATTTAGATAATAAAATACAATGATAAGATTAATAACGATATGATATGTTTGAATACAGGTAAAAAAGGTTTGTTTTTTGTTTGGATACAAACTTTTTATGAGAGATATTAAACCTGTGACCATCTATTACCGGATATATTTGTAAAGAAGAAACCATATATCATATCATGAAAAGAAAAACACTTAACCGCAGAAGTTTTTTGCGGATCTCTGCAACCACAGGTATGAGTACTTTTTTATTTCCTGTAATTGCAACATCCTCTGTCAGGAGGGAATCCGGAGAAGTTCTTCCTGAAATTCCGGTCAGAACATTAGGAAAGACCGGAGTTCAATTACCTATTTTAGGGTTAGGTGTAGACAGGCCGGATAGCAATAATGTCGTACGGGCAGCATACAATGCCGGAATAAAACATTTTGATACGGCAAATAGCTACCAGAATGGAAGAAATGAAGAAATGGTTGGCTCAGCATTAAAAGGTAAACCACGGGAGTCGGCATTTGTATCAACAAAAATATTCTTTTCCTATCCACTACGCGATAACTTTGAAGAAGACTTCAACAGCAGGGTTGATGCCAGTCTCAAACGACTACAATTGGATTATGTAGACGGGCTTTATATTCACATGGCTACAACTCCGGATGTGATAAAAGATAAACGCGTTATAAAAGTTCTTGAAGATGCAAAAGCAAATGGAAAGACTCGCTTTATCGGTTTTTCTTCACATGAACAGAATCCAGCTATAATCGATGCGGCTATTGAAACAGGTATTTATGATATAGCCCTTATTAGCTATAACTTTAAAATGACAAACCTAGATGAATTGGAAGCTGCTATTGAACGTGGTTATAATGCAGGAATGGGATTTATCACCATGAAAGCAATGGCCGGAGGAACGGAAGACGCTGAAGGCAAAAAAAAGATAAATGCAAAAGCCTGCCTGCGTTGGGTGTGGCAAAATAAACATATAACAACAGTTATTCCCGGACTATTTAATTATGAACAGCTGGATGAATGCCTGGAGGCTGCCTATAATCCGGCATTTACTTCGCTCGAAGAAGAATACCTGGCAGACCTTTGCAGGAAAGAAATGCTTTATTGCCAACAATGTGAAAAGTGCCGCAGACAATGTAGTAAACAGCTACCTATCCCGGACATTATGAGAGCATATATGTATGCCTACGGATATAAAAGAGCCCGGCAATCCAAAGATACTCTTGCCGGACTTAATCTATCGGAAAATATTTGTTCGGATTGTACAGAGTGCAGCGTACAATGCCCGTCAGGTTTTGATATATCTAAAAAGATAGCAACCATTATGCCACTTGCTCAAGTACCTGATATTTTTCTGACATAAAAGAATGAACTGAATAATAACAATAAAATCTAATACCATGTGGAAATCATTTATTATCATCTTGCTCATATTATTTTCGCTGGCCGCTACAGGGCAAAACAGGTATGAACCTGATGCCAAGTTACATAAGCAATTAGAAGATAGCCGTAACTTACGCATAACGATGAAACCAGATCTGGCAGATGCCGGCCTTACACGTTGGTATCACCAGACCACCTCCACCTCTCTTCGTTCGGGTACTCCTCCTTTGCAAAGGAGGAGAAATTTGATACTATATTTCTACAATAATGAAATGTCTACGACGTTCCGGGGATCTTCACATTTTACAACATCCGAGTATTCTTTATATTAACTTCATATTAAGTTAGACACCTATATTCAAGCTCTTTATTGTCAAAAAATTCGACAATGTTGTTAAAGAATTAGACAACAGCCAAACCATGTCTTACGAATAAAATACTATATTCCAACACATTAAATATCATGGCATGCTATTTGCTTTGTAATATGTACATCATTTTAAACTAGTATAAATTCTCATATATTTTTAAACTCCATACAAAAAATGAAAACTACCATCCGAAACTTTCTTACTACGCTTCGTCGTTTTAAAATGGCTACTTTACTAAATGTATTGGGGCTGTCTGTGGCTTTTGCAGCCTTAATCGTAATTATGATACAGTTGAGTTATGATATCCGGTTCGATTCATCGATACCGGATGCCGATAACGTTTACCGTATTAATTTAGAGCATAATGGAAAACGTATTGCAGCAACACCTCGTCCGATAGGTGAAGGTTTTGCTGCTTATTCTCCACATGTAAAGTCAGTTGCAATAACAAATGCAATGTATGCATCGGTGTTTGATCGTTTTTTCACAATAGATGAAGAAAGTCGGGAACAAACTTATAAAGAGAAAATGATGGAAACCACTGTGGGTTATATTGATCTTTTTAAGCCGGAGATGATAGAAGGTACTGCGGAGTCATTACTGGAACCCAATAAAGTACTGATTCCACAAAGTATAGCACAACGTATTTTTAAAGGAGAATCTGCAATTAATAAGCATCTCCGTGGGGAAGATTTTGTCTGGACAGTTGGAGGTGTCTATAAAGACTTTCCAAAGAATAGTTCTATTCACAATTACATTCTTATGCAGTTGCCAAAACATGATCATTGGGCTCTAAACTATGAAACATACGTTCGTATAGATCCGTCACAGGACGCAGATGCACTTCTTGCAGAATATATTACATCGATAGAACCAATGTTTAAAAGTATAGGTTTTGAGAATGTAAAAGTCTTTCTCTCTCCTATTAAAACATTACATTATGCTACATCTATAGAATTTGATACCGTAGAAAAAACATCAAAAACGAAATTGTGGGTTCTGATAGGGCTTGCATTGGTTATATTGATAATTGCTGCGATAAATTTTACTAATTACAGTATTGCCTTAACTCCTTTACGTATAAAAAGCGTCAATACACAAAAGGTTATGGGCGCTCCAGAGTTCACTCTTCGCAAGTCTTTCATTTTAGAAGCTGTCCTGATAAGTATTGTCTCATTTGCACTTGCTTTGTTGCTGGCACATTGGATTTCACTCACTTCATTGACAAGTTTATTGACAAGTGATTTGATTTTATCGGCTAATATCCCCTTGTTAGGCATTGTAGGTGTTATTGCTCTTCTGACAGGGTTGTTTGCCGGAATATATCCTGCATATTATGCAACTTCATTTGCACCTGCTTTAGTCTTAAAAGGTAGCTTTGGATTGTCGCCTCATGGACGGAAATTACGCAATTCATTAGTTGGAATACAATTTGTCGTTTCATTTATTCTAATAGTAGGCGCTCTGTTTATGTATTTGCAAACATATTATATGCAACATCATAACCCAGGATATGACAGAAGTCAAATCATCACTATTACGACAAATAAAAAATTTGCTGAACAGCATGAATTATATGCAAATGAACTAAAAAAGCTCTCCGGTGTCGAATCTGTCAGTTACTCAGAATCATTACTGGCTAGTAGAGACTTTTACTCTTCTTCACAGGTAGAACATAACGGATCCACAATTATGTTTCAGGCAATGGGTGTAGATGTCGACTTTCTACAAACAATCAATATTCCTCTGTTAGAAGGGAGATATTTTACCAACTCGGATAAACTGACAGAAGGTGAAAACTTTATTATATTTAATGAACAAGCTAAAAAAGATTACAACCTACAGGTTGGAGATAAATTGGATGGATTTACAATTATAGGTTTTACACCTAATATCAATTATAGTTCACTTCGCATGGAGATCGAACCAATGGCATTCTTTCTTGATCCATATAAACGCTTTGCCTATGTACGTGTGAAAGACGGTACTAATATATATTCCGCTGTGAAAGACGTAGAAAAAACATTAGAACGTTTATCTCCCGGGTTCCCCTTTGATATTCGTCTACTGGATGATGTTTCAAAGAGTATGTATACGTTTGACAATAACTTGAGATTGCTTATAACTGTTTTTAGTCTTTTAGCAATTTTACTCTCAATGGTTGGTATATTCGGAATGGTAATCTTTGAGAGCGAACACAAACGAAAAGAAATAGGAATACGTAAAGTTCTTGGATCTACTACAAAACAAATCCTTGAAATGCTCAATAAACGCTATATCTATTTATTAACTATATGTTTCATTATAGCAGTACCTCTATCCTGGTATGCTATTCATTTCTGGCTACAGGGATTTGCATATAAAACACCTATGTATTGGTGGGTATTTGCTATTGCCTTTCTACTTGTAGCCACATTGACATCAGCAACCGTTACCTTTCAAAGCTGGCGTGTGGCGAATGCTAACCCTGTAGATAGTATAAAGACTGAATAAAAACAAAAAAGAAGGCACCTTCCCAGGCGCCTTCTTCATAACATTCAAAACAATCTATTATCGGATAAATAATAGTTCACGGTATTTAGGTAGAGTCCACATCTGGTTGTCGACGATGAGTTCGAGTTTGTCGATGTGGTAACGGATCTCTTCGAGCATTGGGGCAATTTTATCATGGTAGGCGATAGCTTTGGAGCGTTCACTGTCGATCTTGTTTGCTTTTTTTCGGGCTTCGATCATTGTGCCTACATGTTCTTCAATAAAGGTAGTGTGTTCAGCAATTTCTTCGATCAAGACAAGGTTTTTGTTGGAAAGCTTTTCCCATTTTTCGTGGGGAAAGAGGTCTTTCATACGATGAACGTTGTTGATCAGGTCGGTTTGGTAGGCGGTGGCAACAGGTACGATATGGTTCATCGCCAGGTCACCAAGGACGCGGGCTTCTATTTGGATTTTTTTGGTGTAGGTTTCCCACTTTACTTCGTTACGGGCTTCAAGTTCTTTTTTGCTCATGACACCGACACTTTCGAACATCGAGATAGTATCCGAACGGAGGTAGTTGTCGAAGATAAGGGGAACACTGGTTTCACAATCAAGGCCGCGTTCGCGTGCTTCTTTTTTCCATTCGTCGCAGTAGCCGTTGCCGTCGAAGTGGATCGGTTTGCTTATTTTGATGTATTCGCGGATGATTTCAAGGATAGCGGATATTTTGGTTTCGCCTTTCTCGATCAGGGCATCTACGTGTTGTTTGAAAAGAATTAGTTGTTCAGCCATGGCAGTGTTGAGAGCGATCATGGCGGAGGCACAGTTGGCTTCTGAGCCTACGGCGCGGAATTCAAAGCGGTTTCCTGTAAATGCAAAGGGTGAGGTGCGGTTGCGGTCGGTATTGTCGATCATCAGCTCGGGAATCTGAGGAATATCGAGTTTCAGGCCTTGTTTTCCTGCTACGGTAAAGAGTTCGTTGGTTTCGCTCGTTTCGATGTAGGTGAGTACCTCCGATAATTGTTTACCTAGAAACGAGGAGATAATCGCCGGCGGGGCTTCATTAGCTCCGAGGCGATGGGCGTTGGTAGCGCTCGAGATGCTTGCTTTCAGCAGTCCGTTATGACGGTAGACAGCCATCAGAGAGTTTACAACAAAGGTGATAAAACGTAGGTTTTCTTCCTGTGTTTTGCCGGGTGCCATAAGAGGAATACCCGTATCGGTTCCAAGTGACCAGTTATTGTGTTTACCTGAGCCGTTAACTCCTTTGAAAGGTTTTTCGTGGAGCAGGACGCGGAAACCGTGGCGGCGTGATATTTTGCGCATCAGTGACATGATGAGCATGTTATGGTCTACTGCCAGGTTGCATTCTTCATATACGGGTGCTAGTTCAAATTGGTTTGGCGCTACTTCGTTGTGCCGGGTCTTCACTGGTATTCCCAGTTTGAGAGCCTCTATCTCAAGGTCTTTCATAAAGGCGGCTACACGGGTCGGTATGGCGCCGAAGTAATGGTCTTCCAATTGTTGATTCTTGGCGCTGTCGTGTCCCATCAAAGTGCGTCCTGTAAGCAGGAGGTCGGGACGAGCGGCGTAGAGTCCTTCATCTACCAGGAAATATTCCTGTTCCCATCCAAGGTATGAGTATACTTTTCTGACATCGGGGTTGAAGTATTTGCATACTTCGACAGCTGCTTTATCGACTGCGCGAAGGGCTTTCAATAAGGGTGCTTTGTAGTCGAGCGATTCTCCTGTGTAGGAAATAAAGATCGTCGGAATACATAAGGTATCGTCAACTATAAACGCCGGGGAAGACGGGTCCCAGGCTGTGTATCCGCGTGCTTCGAAGGTGTTGCGGATTCCTCCGCTGGGGAAGCTGGAGGCGTCGGGTTCTTGTTGTACAAGAAGTTTGCCGGAGAATTCTTCGAGAATTCCTCCTTTGCCGTCGTGTTCAATAAAAGAGTCATGCTTCTCGGCAGTACCTTCAGTCAGAGGATGAAACCAATGGGTATAATGAGTGACGCCCATTTCCATGGCCCATTTCTTCATTCCTTCGGCTACTTCATGGGCGATGCTACGATCAAGGATCGTACCGTTATCGATGACGTCGACGAGTTTTTCATATACCTTACCGGGAAGGTATTTAAACATTTTCTGACGGTTGAATACGTATTTGGCGAAATACTCAGACGGGCGTTCCGCCGGAGTGATTACTTCAACGGCTTTCTTTTTGAAAGCGGCTTCTACTACTCTGAATCTAAGCTTTGACATAATTTTTTAATTTATTATATATGAATACGTTTTTTTTCGACAAACCTCCCGAATGATTACGGTCTGTATAAGATATATATTAATAGGATGCCTGATGTACGCCCCGGATGGCACGGCCCGAGGGTTCATTCTGATTTTGAAAGGCGGTATCCCATGCCAGGGCTTCCGCCGTGGAACAGGCCACACTGGGAACGGAGGGCACCGAACGGGCGGCACTTTCGCTGGGAAAAAGCTCTTCGAAGAGGGAACGGTAGTAGTACTCTTCCTTGTTCCTCGGCGGATTGACCGGAAAACGTCTGTCGGCACGATTCATCTGTTCGTCGCTCACCTGTTCGGAAGTTACCTGCCGCAACGTATCAATCCAGCTATAACCCACGCCATCGGAGAACTGTTCTTTCTGTCGCCAGGCAATTTCTTCAGGTAACAGATCCGAGAATGCTTCGCGGAGAATTTTCTTTTCAATGGTCGTTCCCGGAGCCATTTTGGCCTTCGGGTTGATCCGCATCGCTACATCAAGGAATTCCTTGTCGAGGAATGGTACACGACCCTCTACTCCCCACGCCGACAGGCTTTTGTTGGCACGTAGGCAATCGTAGAGATGGAGTTTATTAATCTTCCGTAGCGTTTCTTCATGGAAAGCCTTCGCGTCGGGCGCCTTATGAAAATAAAGGTAGCCGCCGAAAACTTCGTCGGCCCCTTCCCCACTCAGTACCATCTTGATGCCCATGCTTTTAATTACCCGGGCGATCAGGTACATGGGCGTAGAGGCGCGTACAGTCGTGACATCATAGGTTTCAATATGGTAGATTACGTCACGCAGGGCATCCAATCCTTCCTGGATGGTGTAATGCACTTCGTGGTGAACAGTTCCGATATAGTCGGCTGCTTTCCGGGCTGCTATCAGGTCGGGCGAGCCTTCCAGCCCGATGGCAAACGAATGGAGTTGCGGCCACCAGGCATCAGCCTGGCTACCAGTCTCGATACGTTTCGAAGCATATTGTTTGGCTATGGCGGAAGTGATAGAAGAATCCAACCCGCCGGATAACAGAACACCATAGGGAACATCAGTCATCAACTGACGTTGTACAGCCTCTTCGAATGCGTCATGCAGTTCCGTTACGCTTGCAGTATTATCCTTTACCTGTTCATAATCCATCCAGTCGCGCTCATACCAACTGACCAGTTCCGTGTCATGACTGTGGAAATAATGTCCCGGCGGGAAAGGTTTATAGGCCGTAGCAAATCCTTCCAGCCCTTTCATTTCGGAGGAAACAAGCAGGTGTCCTTCATTGTCGTAACCAAAATACATCGGGATCACACCGATCGGGTCACGAGCTATAAAGTATTCGTCGTTGGCCTCATCGTAAATGGCAAAGGCAAAAATGCCGCTTAGGTCTTCGATACACTTCGGCCCTTTTTTCCGGTAGAGGGCAAGGATCACTTCGCAATCCGAGCCGGTTTGAAAGTCATATTCACCTTCAAGCTGCTGGCGTATCTCCCGGTGGTTGTATATCTCTCCGTTTACCGTAAGGATAAGTTGACCGTCTTTGCTTTTCAGCGGCTGTCCGCCTGAGATCGGATCGACAATCGACAAGCGTTCATGGGCAAGAATGGCTGTCCGCCCGGTATAAATACCACTCCAGTCCGGTCCGCGATGACGGATTCGTTTACTCATTTCCAATGCCTGTTTCCGGAGTTTTTCCGTGTCGCCGTGTATATTAAATATAGCTGTTATTCCGCACATAATAATCTTCGCTCCAATTGACAATTGACAAACAACATTCGCTTAGCGAAACTGAACACAACTGACAATTAAAAGAGCATTTTTTAAGTTATTCATTCTATTTATCTATCATTCTTTTATATCTTTTCAGATAGTTCACTTGGTACAGTCCGAAAGATGTGTATAAAGAGTAGCCTCCTCTACCCCATGCAAAACCGATGAATACCTTCCGCCGTCTTGCGGCCCGATGCCATAGCCGTTACCACCAAACTGGCCCCTGACGTAGCATCGCCGCAGGCAAAGACATTGCCCGTTGCCGTATATCCGTCGTTATCCGTTACAATGTTTTTGCGTTCATTCGTATTAAGGGAGAGTTCCCGTATCAGCCCTTCCTGTTCCGGGTGTACGAATCCGAGGGCAAGGAATACAAGGTCGGCTTCGATAATCTCTTTCTTTCCGGTCGGTTTCATCTGACCCGGACCACTCATTACACCCGTCAGGCCGTCATTGGCAGGAGCAATCCATTCCACTTCTTCTACCTCCACTCCTTTAAGTACCCCTTTTTCACCGACAAAACGGTTTGTCGCCAGACTCCACCGCCGTACACATCCCTCCTCATGACTACTGCTTGTCTTGAGAATCTGCGGATACATAGGCCAGGGAGTAGCAGGATTGAAACCAACAGGAGGCTGAGGCATGATCTCGATCTGGGTAACACAAGAAGCGCCGTGACGGTTGGCAGTCCCGACACAGTCGCTACCCGTATCACCTCCTCCGATAACCAAAACCTTTTTGTCCTTTGCGGATATCTTTTGCCCGGAAGGCGGCAGAATACCTTCCAGTAAGCGTGTTTGTTGCCCCAGCAGGTCGAGGGCGAAATAAATCCCTTTCAGTTCTCTTCCTTCTGCCGGCAAGTCACGGGCTACCCCCGAACCTATTGCCACACAGACGGCATCGAATGATTGGGCTATCTCATGTATGTAAAGCTCTTTGCCGATGCACGTCTTACACTGAAAGATAACGCCTTCTTCCTCCATCAGGCGGATGCGGCGGTCGACAATGTGTTTTCCCAGCTTAAAATTAGGAATGCCGAAACGAAGCAATCCGCCGGGTAGTTCGTCTTTCTCGAAAACAGTCACTTCATACCCTTTCCGATTCAGGCGGTTGGCCACTGTCAGTCCAGCAGGGCCGCTACCGATCACGGCAACTTTCTTCCCGTTGCGGACCGGCCGGACCGGTTGAATATACCCTTCCCGGAAAGCAGCTTCCATAATGGCGGCCTCATTCTCGCGGATAGTAACCGGCTGGTTCATACTTAGATTGAGTACACACCCTTTCTCACACAAAGCAGGACAGATGCGCCCGGTAAATTCCGGAAAGTCGCATGTCTGCTCCAATACAAGATAAGCCTCACGCCAGCGTCCTTGATACAATAGCTCCTGCCATTCGGGTTGCTTATTGCCGAGCGGACACGACCAGTGGCAGAACGGAACGCCGCAGTCCATACAGCGTGACGCCTGGTTACGGCGCTCGCTGGCACACAACGTCTGTTCCACCTCGCTGTAGTCCGCAATTCTCTCCTCTACAGGGCGGTAGCCCGCTTCCTGTCTGTCTATTTTTAAAAAAGCATTCGCTTTACTCATAACCTTTCTATTCATTAATAATCCCGTTGCATCTCCGCAATCTTACGTTGCAGTTTCTGCATCTGTTCTTCCTGTAAGACACGTTTATATTCAATAGGTACCACCTGAATGAATTCCTCCACATACCGGTCCCATTTCTCTAAAATCTCATTCGCCAGGTGACTTCCCGTGTACCGGTAATGTTTACGGATCAGGCCATGCAATTCCTTTCGTGCAGCGCTATCCTCAATCAGCGAAAGCTCCACCATCTCCATATTACAATAGAAATCGAAATCCCCCTTTCGGTTCCAGACATAAGCCACACCGCCACTCATTCCCGCGGCAAAGTTGCGCCCCGTCTCACCCAATACCACTACCCGTCCGCCGGTCATATACTCACAACAATGATCGCCTACACCTTCCACCACAGCAATAGCGCCGCTGTTACGCACACAAAAGCGTTCGCCTACCTTACCATTGATATACACCTCACCACTTGTCGCACCATAGAGAAGCGTGTTCCCCGCGATCGTGTTCTCTTCGGCAACAAACGTGGAACGCACGGGCGGCATCAGACTGATACGTCCGCCGCTTAACCCTTTGCCCAGATAATCGTTCGCTTCCCCTTCCAGACGGAAATGGACGCCGTGCGCCAGGAAAGCGCCGAAACTCTGACCGGCCGAACCTTTGAATTTTATATTCAACGTATTATCCGGCAGTCCGGCATTACCATACCTTTTAGCTATCTCACCCGATAACATCGCGCCTACAGAACGGTCGGTATTCATAATTGTATAATCGAGAGAAACCTCTTTCTTCATCCGGATTGCCGGCATGGCCTGACGGATAATGCCGGTATCTTTCACCTGATCGATGTCATGAACCTGCGGCAGGGTGTGACGAATGGCATATTTGCCGTCTGTGTCGGGCGTATATAAGATCCTGCTGAAATCTAATAAGTCATGTTTATGCATACGATTGGAAGGTTTACGCTCGATCAGATCAGTCCGCCCGATAATATCCTCCAGCCGTGTGTAACCCATGGCGGCCAGATGTTCGCGCACCTCCTCCGCAAGGAAACGGAAGAAATTTACCAGATACTCATGTTTGCCGAGGAAACGCTTACGCAACTCCTCATCCTGAGTCGCAACACCGACAGGGCAGGTATTCAAATGACATTTACGCATCATTACACACCCCATAACAATCAAGGCAGAGGTGGCAAACCCGAACTCTTCGGCACCCAGCAAGGCCATTAAGATAATATCACGGCCCGTTTTCAGCTGCCCATCGGTTTGCA
Organism: Tannerellaceae bacterium; assembly: GCA_032073245.1. Taxonomy (GTDB): domain Bacteria; phylum Bacteroidota; class Bacteroidia; order Bacteroidales; family Tannerellaceae; genus QVMG01. The sequence goes on along the minus strand of DAMANX010000005.1, from coordinate 132,846 downwards.
AACGTACCTGTCCCCTCAATCCGTTCATGATCAACGTCTGCTGCGTTTCCGACAACCCCATCTCCGGTGGCAAACCCGCATACCGGATGGAACTGATCGGAGAAGCCCCCGTTCCTCCTTCTGCACCCGAAATAATGATACGGTCGGCCTTTGCTTTGGCTACCCCGGCAGCAATCGTGCCGACACCGCTTTCAGATACAAGCTTAACACTTATCTCCGCACCGGGATTTACGTTCTTCAGGTCAAAAATCAACTGCGCCAGGTCCTCGATCGAATAAATATCATGATGTGGAGGCGGAGATATCAACGAGATTCCCGGAATGGAATGGCGGGTACGGGCAATCACCTCATCGACCTTATACCCCGGTAACTGTCCCCCTTCACCCGGTTTAGCGCCCTGCGCAATCTTGATCTGTATCTCATCGGCATTCACCAGATACTCCGTCGTCACCCCGAAACGTCCCGAAGCCACCTGTTTAATGGCCGAACGCAGGGATAAACCATCCTGACGGGGTGCGAAACGGGCAGGGTCTTCTCCCCCTTCACCCGTATTACTCCGGCCATGTATTTTATTCATCGCCAAAGCCATTGTTTCATGTGCTTCCTTACTGATCGAACCATAACTCATAGCCCCCGTCACAAAACGTTTCATAATCTCCGCGGCCGGTTCGACCTCTCCGACAGGCACGGGCTTTCTCTTTTTAACTGCAAAGAAATCGCGGATAAAGAGAGGTGACTCTTTTTCATCCACAGCCTGGCTATACTTCCGGAACAACTCATAACTACCCAGGCGGGTAGCCAGTTGCAGTTTAGTGATCGTCTCCGGGTTCCAGGCATGTTTTTCACCGTCTTTGCGGAAACTGTAAAGCCCCTTATGAACCCGTATTTCTTCCCGGGAATCCCTGAAAGCATACTGATGCAACCGAAGTATATCAGCCGCTATCTCCTCCAGGCCGATCCCGCCTATATTGCTTGTCGTACCCCCGAAATACTTCCGGGTAACATCCGTACTCAAACCCACCGCCTCAAACAATTTCGCTCCGCGGTAACTGCGGATAGTACTGATGCCCATCTTGCTCATAATCTTCAACAAACCCTTACAAACCGCCTGGATATAATGTTTCCGCGCCGTCTCATAATTAAGCTGTATCTCCTGACGGTTCACCAGATCCTTAATAATGGCAAACGACATATAAGGATTCACAGCGCTCGCACCATAGCCCAGGAGCAAAGCAGCATGCATCACTTCGCGCATCTCTCCCGTCTCAACCACCAGTGCCGTCTGGACGCGTTTCTGTACCGAGATCAGATGGTGATGCACCGCACTCACCGCTAATAACGAAGGTATGGGAGCCAGTCGGCTATCCACGCATTTATCACTCAACACAATATAATTCACACCTTCTGTAACCGACTTTTCCGCCTGACTGCATAACTGCTCCAACGCATTATGCAATCCGGCATCTCCTTTGGAAACATCAAACACCATTGGAAGTTTGACCGATTTGAAACCTTTGTAACGGATATTACACAAAAGATCCAACTGCGTATTCGTCAGGATGGGATGATTCAGGCGCACCATCTTACAATGATTTTCATCCGGCATAAGAATATGATTCCCCACAGCCCCGATATACTCCGTAAGGCTCATCACCAACTCTTCACGGATCGGATCGATCGGAGGATTGGTCACCTGTGCGAACTGTTGACGGAAATAATTGAACAAACTCTGCGGCTGGGAAGAAAGTACTGCCAATGGCGTATCATTACCCATCGAACCGACCGGCTCAGCTTTCCCGGTCGACATCGGAAGAATAATCCGCTCTATATCCTCCCGGCTATACCCGAAAATATCCAGCTTATTCTCCAACCCCTCCACGATATGTGAAACCTTACGGCCCGATTTCAACTCATCCAGTTCAACCCGGTTATTAGCCAGCCATGTTTTATAAGGTTTAGCTTCCGCCAATTCCCTTTTCAGCTCCTCATTATAATAAATCCTACCTTTTTCGGTATCCACAATCAATATCTTACCTGGCTGCAACCGCCCCTTCTCCCTGATCTCATTCGGGTCTATATCCATTACCCCCACCTCGGAAGCAATCAGCATCATATCATTTTTCGTAATCAGATACCGCGCAGGCCGCAGCCCGTTACGGTCCAACATCCCACCGGCATAACGCCCGTCACTGAACAACAACGCCGCCGGTCCGTCCCACGGCTCCATCAGGATAGAATGATATTCATAAAAAGCTTTCAGATCCTCCGAGATCGGATTACTCTCATTAAAACTCTCCGGTACCAACATCGCCATCGCATGTGGTAACGACATCCCGGAAGCCACCAAAAACTCCAATACATTATCCAGCGAAGCACTATCGCTCATGCCCGGTTGAATAATCGGACGAACCTCATTTATATCCGGTATCGCGGGTGATGACAACACACTCTCACGCGCCTCCATCCACGAACGGTTACCCCGCACCGTATTGATCTCCCCATTATGCGCCAGCAGGCGAAACGGTTGTGCAAGGCTCCATGTCGGAAACGTATTCGTACTAAACCGCGAATGCACCAGCGCCACCCCACTTGTAAAATAATGGTTCGTCAGATCCGGAAAATAATGACGAAGCTGCATAGACTCCAGCATCCCCTTATAAACAATATTTTTAGTGGATAGCGAAATGATATAGAAATCCTTTTTTGAAGAAACCCCACTGGCAGCCACCCTCTTTTCGATACGCTTCCTTATCCGGTAAAGTTTCAGCTCTAGCTCTTCCGGATCATTCCCTCCGGTAATAAACAACTGCTTGATATCCGGCTCCGAAGCCAACGCACTCTCCCCCAGAATCCCCGAATTTACAGGCACCTTCCGCAAATGCATCAGATTGAGCCCGTCCTTTTCCGTCTCTTCCACTAAAATGCGTAATATCTCCGTCTGCCCCTTTTCATCCTTTGGAAGAAAAACAAGCCCTGTCCCATACTTTCCCTTCTCCGGTACAGGGATTCCCTGCAACAAAATAAACTCATGAGGAATCTGCAACATAATACCTGCCCCATCCCCGGTCTTAGAGTCACCTCCTTCCGCACCCCGATGCCGCATATTTTCCAACACCCGGAGCGCCGACTCCACAATCTCATGCGATTTTCCCCCATGAATATTAACGAGCATACCTACTCCACAAGCATCGTGTTCATAGGCAGGATCATAAAGACCTTTTGGGGAAACGTCTCCCTTTTTTATCCGGCAACAACGATTGTCTTTTTGAATGTCTATTTCCATATTTGCTATCAATTAGATTATATATCCGATACAAATGCGACTAAATGATTGTTTGTTCGGCAAAGTTAAATCACATAGAAAGTAAAGCACAAGTAAATCTTAATAAATTCAAAGAAAAAGAACTCAAATAACAATTTGGCGCACATAAATTAAATTAAACATCAATTTGACATAAAAACAACAATAAAACGAACACATTAACACAAAGAAGAAAGCTAAGAATGTTAACTTTTAAGAATTTTGAGTCAAAACAGTGTAGAGAAAATAATCTGGTTATAAAAAAATGAACCTCTGAGCAAATAAAAATGAGCTTTAAAGCAAATCCTATTTGTATTATATCCACTAATTTTGTTTCGTATCTGATACAACTAATTGCATTAATTATAATTTTGCAGTATGACGCTAATTAAAAAATAGAAATATGGACAGAAGACGCTTTATAATTACGATTCCACTATTACCTTCTTTTTTCTCTATTGTTGGCTGCGCTTCGGACAAAAAAGAAAACCAATACAAACCCGGACTGACATCAGGAGAAGATGGTCTGCCAAAAGTCTATTTCACCAAAGAGATCACACCAGAAAGTCTGATGAAAATCTACCGGAGTCTGGGGCGCGAGGCCAATGGAAAGAATGTCGCTATTAAAGTGAGCACAGGAGAGCCAGGTGGGCATAACTACCTCCAACCTCAATTGATTAAAAATTTAGTTCAGTCCGTGAAAGGAACTATTATTGAATGTAACACAGCTTATGGGGGACTACGCGCTAACACCGCGGATCATCTGAAAGCGGCTGAAGATCATGGTTTCACAGCTATTGCCAAAGTAGATATCATGGACGCTGAAGGGGAAGTGGGCCTCCCTGTTACCGGAGGATCACATCTCAAGGAAGATATTGTAGGTTCTCATTTCCTCAATTACGATTTCACTGTGGTCCTCTCACACTTTAAAGGCCATGCTATGGGTGGTTTCGGTGGAGCGCTTAAAAACATCTCAATCGGTATTGCCTCCTCACGTGGGAAAGTACGTATTCATTCTGCTGGTGCGAGCGACACAGATTGGGGCAACCCTAAACAGGATGATTTCCTTGAATCTATGGCTGAAGCAGCAAAAGCGGTTGCCGACCATTGTGGAGAGAATATACTTTATATCAGCGTCATGAACAATTTATCAGTAGATTGTGACTGTGACTCTAACCCTGCCCCACCGGAAATGAAAGATATAGGCATACTAGCGTCACTCGACCCTGTTGCATTAGATAAGGCCTGTGTCGATCAGGTATATGCTTCTTCTGATCACGGGAAAGTTCACCTTATCGAACGTATGGAATCACTTAATGGTGTTCAAATCCTAAATCATGCCGAGAAATTGGGAATGGGTAGCCAGAAATATGAGTTGGTAGATATAGAGGTTTAACGTATGTATTTATATTATTGGGAGTCCGTGCAGTCGTAATGATGGGTACGGACTTTTTTATGCGAAATTTTAAATCTTTTGTATTAAAAAAACATGCTGACATACTGTTGTCAACCCCACCTCTTACCTTTGCATAGTAGTTAAACTAAAAAACATTTGAATATGAAGATTAAACCTTATTTAGCATTTAACGGTAATGCAGAAGAAGCTCTGAACTTTTATGCAGGAGTGTTTAACGGAACTGTTGGAGAAATCTTTCGTTATGAAAGTTATGAAGACTTTAAAGTCGATAACGATTATAAAGATAAAATAATCCATTCCGATCTCGATTTTGATGGATGTAGCATTAGTATAGCAGATACAATGCCAGGAACAAAAACCGATTTTGGTTCCGGACATACAATCACTGTATTTTGCGATACAGAACAACAAATAAAAGACATTTATACAAAATTATCTACCGGAGGACAAATAAAATGCGAACTTTGTCAACCATCTTATGCTAAACAATATGCTGAAATTCTGGATAAATTTGGCGTACTTTGGGCATTAATTATAGAATAAGAATAACAGAGTGGATAGAGACTTAAACCGGATTGACCGCATATCAGCGCTATTAATACAATTACAATCGCGACCGATTGTAAAGGCCTCTGAAATGGCTGAACGTTTCGGGGTAAGTCTACGCACTATCTATCGGGATATGCATACTCTGACGGAGGCCGGAGTACCCCTATGCGGTAATTCGGGAGTCGGTTACTCTCTGGTTGAAGGTTATAGGTTGCCTTCTCTTATGTTTACAAAAGAAGAAGCAATGGCTTTTCTTACTGCCGAAAAGATTATCGAGCAGCTTACCGATGCCCAGAACAGCAACTATTTTCGTCAAGGGATGGATAAAATCCGTGCCGCATTGAGAGCTGTGGATAAAAAATATCTCCACGACATGGACGATACTATTGCTGTGTATAAAAGTCGAAATACAAAAGAGAATTTGCCTAATCTGCTGCAAACAATATTGAGTAGTATTAATGGTAGATTAATTGTGGAGATTGACTATATCAATGCCAACGAAGATACCAGCAAAAGAGCACTCGAAGCTGTCGGTGTTAGTTATTCACATCCACGTTGGTATCTTACTGCCTGGTGTCACTTGCGGGAAGAATACCGAATGTTCAGGCTCGACCGTATTAAGAATATAAAAACAACAGGCAATGAATACACGAAAATGCATCCTCCCTTGGAATCACTTCTTGGATGTGATACTCCTCAATGTTTGATTGAAGTAGTTTTGCATACTAGTAAAGAAGTATCTAAGCATTTCGCCGACAGGTGTTATTCAATGGGGCTGACGGAGGAGAAAGAGCTTGCCAACGGCCAAATTGAACAAACCTATATGGCTTATTCTCTCGAAGGCCTGGCTAGATGGGTATTGGCTAACGCCGATACAACAACGGTGATTAGACCCGTTGAAATAAAAGATATTATAAAACAAATCATTAAAAATTTAGACTTATGAAGATCAATAACATAGATATTAAAAATCTCGAACCAATTAAAACGATTGCAATTTCACATATTGGTGATTATTCAGGCATTGGAAAAACATTTGAGAAACTTGCAGCATGGGCTGGAGCCAATAACCTTTGGGCTGCATCTCCTAAAATGGCTGGCATTTATCATGATGACCCTATGCATACACCCGTTGAGAAATTACGTTCGGAAGCATGCCTGGAGGATATTTCAGGGATTGAACCAGGTGAAGGAATGCACCGATACACGATTAGCGGAGGTAAGTATTTCGTAATGCAGGTAGAAGTAACCATGTCGGAATATGGAGAAGCCTGGAAAAAAGCATATACTACATTAAACGAGAAAGGATATGAATGTGATATGCGCGATCATTATGAATTATATGTGAGTTGTGCAGGAAATACGCAGGATGCGGATGCCCCCTGGATAGTAGAAATGTGTATTCCTATAAAATAAAGTCGACTTAATCAATAAAATAGCTGTGCTTAATAAAATGCACAGCTATTTGCTTTCACATCATGCATCGGGGCCTAGGATAGAGAGTGCGCCATCGACCGTATAAGTACTCCCTGTTACATACGAACTGGCGTCAGAAGCCAAAAACAGCGCTACATTTGCCACCTCTTCCGGCTTTCCACCCCTATGGAAAGGAATAATACCTTCAGCTCTTTTCAACTTTTCCGGATCATTTATTACTTTCTCATTTATAGGCGTAAGAATCATTCCGGGTGCAATATTATTCACGGTCAGTTCACGATCTGCCAATTCCAATGCCATCGTATAGGCTAAATTACGCATACCGGATTTAGCAGCGTTATAATTGGCATTTCCCCGCACATTTACATACTGATGGATAGAAGTAACATTTATTATACGGCTTCCCTTATATGTTCCATATTTCTTTTTGATTTGTAGAAATTCACGCGAACAAAAGAACGGGCCGTAAAGATTCACCCTTACAACTTTATCCCATTGATCGGTTGTCATATCTTCAACTGGTGTCTGACTTCCGTTTATTCCGGCATTATTCACAAGAATATCTATGTCCGAAATCTTTTTCAAGAGCAGTGAAAAACTCTTTGATTTCATTTTCATCAGATACATCCACTTTGTATGCTTTTGCTGTCCCTCCGTTTTTCTCAATTTCTTCGACAACCGCCTTTGCCCTGTCTTCACCCGAGTTATATGTTACGACCACTGTTGCACCTTCTTTGGCAAACAAAAAAGCGATTGCTTTTCCGATACCGGAGCTTGAACCGGTTACAATAGCTTTTTTTCCTTTTAATATATCCATTTTATTGATTCTTGTTTAATTATTGTATAACAAAAATCAGCACATTACAGTTTAATATCTATAGCTCGACCCCATAATTGTGACTCTATTACTGGAGTAAGATGTTAAGTTTATCTGCAATTACCACATTTGGGTATACTTCTAATTCTTCACGTGTTGTGGTACCGTGGAGGATACCGGCAAAATCTGTTGTTGCTGTCTGTGCTACCTGGGCATCTATCGTGCTGTCGCCGATGTATAGGGTGTTCTCTTTCCGGCCATTGAGTTGTTCCAATGCATAGAGGAGTCCTTCGGGTGAGGGTTTAGGGGTTGCCACGTCCTCACATCCTACAACTATATCGAAAAAGCCTTGCGGAAATTCTCTGTCCACCAACTCCATAATGGTGGTACGGTATTTTGTGGAGACAATGCCTATTTTCCCACCACGGGCTTTCAGTCCGGTGAGTACATTTTTGGTTTCGGGGAATAATTTTGTATTGGGTGTCATGTGTATATCTGCCTCCTGCCTATATTCGCTTTTATACGCTAAGAGAATATTTATGTCGGAAACTCCTGTCAGTACCGAAAACGAATCTTCCAGTGTTTTACCGATGGTGCGTTTGATGGCTTCGTCGCTGATGCCTGTAAATCCGTTGCGGGTAAGGACCTTCTGGAAACACATTACAATGCCTGCTGAGGAGTCTACTAATGTGTAATCGAAGTCGAAAAGATATATTCCGTACTGTTTCATTATGTTTTGTTTGTTTGGTAGTCGCAAAGGTACGAAAATAAAAGAGGAAACAAGGGTTTGAAAAGTTCCCGGGTTTTTGGAAAAAGTTCCGGGGGTGTCGTGAAAAACTCCGAGGGTTTGAGGAAAAGCTCCGGGGAGTTGGGGAAAGAGAGGGAGGTTTTGGGGAGGTGGGAAATGTCGGGTGTTGTCGGGTGTGACGGGTCTATTCCTATACTATATTGATTTTCCTATTAATGACGTCTCTTATAAAAAAAATAAATCTATATAGTAAACACCCGACAACACCTGACAACACCCGACGCTTGTCACATCTCAAAACAGCCGACTCTGCTCATTATTCGAATATATATTACTCATTATCAGCACTTTTACTATTACTGCCGAACTGTTCGGTTTCTCTTTTCTCATTTTCGGCATTTACTTCATCGAGGCTGTGAATGACCACAGCGTATAGTCGTCGGTTACGCTTAAGAGGGGGTTTGGGGTACCAAAATTCGATAATAAAAAGAAAGTAGAATCCAAAGTTCATTCCATAGTCAACATTGATTCTGTGGGTAAAAGTAGTATGGAAAATTTCAATTCAGTGGGAATACTCATTACCCTCATTTATCTCTTTGAACCTTTCCATCACAATATCATCATACCTTTTCTTCTCAACAAAAACCTGATAGAAAATATGGTTTTTGTTCCCATCTTTGAGATGGAAAGGATAGGAACGGTATTTGAGTTTGTTATGCAATACGATTTTATATAACTCCATAAGGGAGGCATTGTTCTTCTTCATTAGCTGCTGACATTCTTCTTTGCGTATCAGGCCATTCTTTATAAGAGCCATGATATCCTGTTCAAGGCCTTTGTTGTCTTTGGCTCTGTTTATGGTGTCAATTGTGTTTTTACCATCCGTAAGCAACAAACCAAAACCGCGCTGACTGCAAAAGTCAATAAGCCCTTCAATCTTCATCTGTACTTTGTTTTCGAGCATTCCGGGCAAGTCTTTTATTTCGACAAGCACAAATTCATTCGTATCGAGGAAAACACCGAAATCGGGGGTGTAATCCTTACGGATTTTCGAACGCTTATACTTCACCTGTACAGGCTGTTCGTAATAGAAACGCACGCTCTTCATCTCTTCCAGCTGCTTGATAAAAGCAAGCTCCAGGCCGGATTCATATTGTATCTCCCGTCCGCATTTTTCGGAATAAAAGAGGCCGTTGTCGTAACGCGGATTATTCCTGACCTTTCTTTGCGGCTGGAAACATTCGAAAAAGTCTGCTTCGTATTTTATCCTTTTATCGAACCACAATATTTTGTTGTAAAACGCCTTTTCTTTGTTGACCATAACTTTTCTTATGCTATTTCAAAGGTAAGGATAAAACCGGGAAGTTCTCCATGATAAACTGGTGTTTTTGTCGATAACTCCTGAGAGAAAACCACGACAGGCATACATACACGGGCAAATATTCCTGTGGCTTTTGTTATTACTTTATTTTCAACCCCGGTATCAATGGTGTGGTATCAATCAATTCCAATGACTGAACCATATCCAGCGTTCCTTCTTTATATTTAAGGAAATGAGGTGTTTTGATATGCTTCTGATAAGCTTCTTCGTCGGCATAGATTTCAAGGATAACCACTTTATTGGGATTATCCTTTTCCGAGACGGCATACAGGGTAAGCACTCCAGGCTCTAACCGCATGGATGCTTCAATCTCTTCTTTCAGAAAAGCGTTGTATTCGTCCAGCCGGGTGGAATCTACCGTAATCATAGACAGGCGCACTTTGTTGTTTTCAGCCGGAATGGTATTATTGCTCATTGTCAGTTCTTTGTTCTTCATGCCAGATGAACAGGATATACCTATAGTAATAAAACCTGCAACAGCTAAAAAGAATAGAAATCTTTTTCTCATAACTTTCTTCTTTCGTTTTATTGCTGCTTATCTCCCTGCAATAACCTTATTAAGTATCTGCAAAGCATTATCGCCTTGCTGGCGGCTTACTGATGTTTGTATAATGGATACAACCTGCCTTAGCTGTTCTTCAGTAAGTCCAACATTCATTCCCATATTCATGTGCGATTGGAGCATAGGGTCTACTCCGGTCATGGCTGCCAGGGCTGAGATTGTAGCCAGTTCACGTTCAAAATAAGTCAATATATCGCGTTCGAATATATCAGCAAAGAGATGTTCTTTGAGGTAAACATCTATGGCAGGTGCAAAGGCATTGGCACCGGAGATGTTTTTCTGGTCGGTAAGCGTCAGCTTTTCCAATACTTCGCGGCCGCGTGTGTACTTGTCTCTTGTTTCGGTAATTGGTGATGCTTCCGGGCCTTCGGGGTCGTTTATTCCTTTGGCTTTGCGGTTTTCAATTACCGACATAAAGGTGTTTATAGCTTGCAGGCTTCGGGGGAATCCGGCGTATGCATACATCTGGACGAGTATTTCTTTAATCTGGTTTACTGTCAGTCCTGCATCCAAACCTGCATTTAGTTCTGTTTTCAGTATATCGAGATTACCTATTGCGGTATTGGCGGCAATGGTTACTATCTTTTGTTGTTTTTGGTTTAAACTGTTATCCATGTTTTGGGCATTTATTGGGTTGATATTAAAAGATAGTATAGCGGTTAAAACCGCTATGGCTATCCAGTTAATTTTATTCGATTCTCTGTTCATGGCTATTCTGTTATTTGAATATTTCATTTAACTGCAGCCGTATAATCCTCATCCGTAACGGGTTCGAGCCAGGTGTTTTCGTTGGTCTGCGGATTGCATGCGATAGCCAGATGTGAGAACCAGCTATTGGGTGCGGCTCCATGCCAGTGCTCAATGTTGGGAGCAATTTCGATAACATCACCCTGCTCCATACGTATGGCAGGTTTTCCTCTTTCCTGATAATAGCCTGTTCCTCCAACGGCTACAAGTATTTGTCCGCCTGTGTGGCTGTGCCAGTTGTTGCGGCAGCCGGGTTCGAAGGTGACGTTTGACATGGGTACGTTTAACTCACTCATTTTAGTAAGTGGGGCAAGCCATGATTTGCCTGAAAAATATTGTGCATATCCGGTGTTTTCTTCGCCTAACGGAAAATCGCTTATGTTTGGTACTTCTGTATTCATATCTTCTGTTTTTTGATTTTGTTCTTGTTTGCCCTGATTGTTGCATCCGGTGATAACAATCATAGAAGCAAACAGGAGGATTATTGTTTTTTTCTTTTTCATCTTTCTTTTTTATTAGGAGCTATTATGATAATGGATTTATTCGGCTTGCTGTTCAAATGTTACTTCTACATCGCCGGAAACGTTTAGCACATCTACACCTGAGCCATCGATGTGCCCTATTTTTATGAGTGAATTGCTGCCCGAAAAGCTTTTGTAAAAGATAGCCACGTTGCCCCACGGCGCAAAAATGGTTATATCGCCCGGTTGCAGGGTACATCCTCTGGGTGCTCCTTCTATGTCGAGTGCCGGAGTGGGATAGAATATCTTTTCCGTATTGTTGTAATCATTCAGTGTTACTTCGAGTGGCAGGCGCGAAAGGAAATCGCGGGCTGCTACATTGTCTTCCATGGTAGCGGTAATAATTCGCTCACCTATTCTTATATTTACCATATTTGAATTATTTTCAATGTTGTTTTCATCCTCACCATTGTTACCGGGCTGCTCGGTGTCGGGCGAGTCTGTAACGGGTGAATCTCCGTCGCATGCTGTTCCCGTCATTGCCAGTAACAGCATAAAGTGGAATAATAATAACTTTTTCATATTCATCATTTATTTACTTTTCATTTCATACAATTATTTCATATTACAAAATTAACAGGTACAGGTTTAAAGGATTGTATACATATTACTGATGTTTGTATACATATTACTGTTTCTTGGTTTGCCGGTATAATCAGTTCATTTATAATATTTATCTTTACAGAATATAGGATTTGCCTTAGCATAATCTAAGCAAGCTTGATTCTGCATTCGGCTTTCACTATCTTTGAATAAAAATCAAATTTCCGGGTTATGGATGATGTAATAAAAGTGGATACGGTAAACCAGTACAACAAACTTTTCGGATTGGAAACGCTTCATCCGCTGGTGGCAGTTGTAGATTTATCAAAAGCAGAAAAATGGCCGTCGCATTACCGTTTCAACTATGGTTTATATTGTCTGTATCTCAAAGATAATATTTGTGGAAAAATACGCTACGGACGCCAGACGTATGACTTTGAAGAAGGCTCGATCATCGGATTTGCTCCCGGACAGGTAGCTACGACGGAGCTTGATAATGGAGTGAAGCCATCGGGCATCGGCCTGGTTTTTCATCCGGATTTGATACGTGGAACATCACTGGGAAAGGAGATTAAGCAATATTCTTTCTTTTCCTATGAATCCAACGAAGCGCTGCACCTTTCGGAAAAAGAGCGTAAGATTGTTATCGACTGTTTCGACAAAATATCACTGGAACTGGAACACGCTATTGATAACCACAGCAAGCGCCTGATATCGAAAAATATCGAACTGTTACTGGACTATTGTATGCGGTTCCATGAACGGCAGTTCATTACCCGGCATGAAGCGAATAAGGATGTCGTAAGCCGTTTTGAAGCACTACTTAATGAATATTTTGAGGACGAACAAATCAGACAGCAGGGATTACCAACTGTAAAGTATATAGCAGATAAAATCTGTCTATCTCCCAATTACTTCGGTGACCTGATAAAAAAAGAAACAGGTAAAACAGCACAGGAATACATTCAGAACAAGCTGATTGATACGGCGAAAGAGTGGATACTGGGAACTGATAAAACCGTAAGCCAGATTGCTTTTGAACTGGGATTCCAGTATTCACAGCATTTCAACCGTTTATTTAAAAAGAATGTAGGTTACACTCCGAATGAGTACAGGAAGATGCAGGCATAGATTTAATTATCCAGCCTTTTCTCTTTTAACCATTCCGACAATAAATCCGCTACCTCCAAATTATTCAAATCCGAAAACGGGAAGTGGGTATTGCCGTGTAACCACCCTGTGAATGGGTGACTAATGTGGCAGGGCCTATTTAGTCGAAAAGGGCGGCATAGGCATTGGAATAGACTTCGGAATCAACCCTGCCGATGGTGGGTGTCATTTGCCGGAATCAATTATCAGGCATCCTCTCCTTTGGCCCTGCTAACAATCCAGTTAATACCAAATTTATCCGTAAACTCGCCATACAACTCTGCCCAGAATGTTTTTTCGAGAGGCATAGTTATATTTCCACCTTCCGAAAGTCCGTCGAATAAACGTCTGACTTCCTCTTCTTCCTGAATACTGAGAGCCAGCGTTATATTATCTCCTACATGTACCGGTTCATCCGAAATGGCATCTGCTCCCATCAATATAATGGAATCACCTATAGGAAGCGCTATATGAAGTATCTTTTCTTCATCTTCTTTTGCAAGTGGTTTGTCTTTTTCTGGATTATCCTTATGACGCATTGTATATACAAACTCACCTCCTATAACAGATTTATAGAAATTGAAAGCTCTTTCACATTCTCCATTGTACCGTACATACGGTTCTAACTTTATCATATCCTTTATTATTTAACAGGTTTCAATAGCTTTATAGCTATCACAGGAAAAACACTTTATACAGAGAAAAGGTTGTTGTCGAAAGACTTATTGCCCCGTCACGGGAGTATGGCTGAACACGTCCATAAGCAAATCGATAATAACTAATAAAAAGCCCAACACCATAGCGGCGGCACTGAACCAAAGGTGACGACGTTTGCGCAGGAAAATAATAATCTGTTGCTGTTTCTGTTCCTCCATATCTTCAATATCGTAACGTACATTCAAAGGCAATACGCCCAGGAAAGAGATAATAAGACCGATGAAAAACATCAACAGGATAACAACCCGCATAAGCGGCATCTTTACAAAAGTGTCGAATATGACGCCAACCGCCAGCAGGGCCGAACTCATGGATATAAGAGTTTTCAGCATATCGTCGGTGACTCCAACGAGGCGTTGTATTTCCTGTTTATCAATATGCTTGAAATTTAATTCCGCAGCTTTTTGTTTCAGACTCATTCTTTAGGACATTTTATTTCAATAGAAACATCGTCCGGATGGGATTGTTTATATACTTTTGCAAAAAATATAAAATTGCGAAAACCAAGTAGTGTGCGGACTTAAGGAAACGAATGGCAGCGATGGATTATATTGAACAACTGATTATTATTTGCCCGTTGATATTCATCAGCGGACTTATCGACAGTATTGCCGGAGGAGGCGGACTTATCTCACTTCCATCGTTCAATGTCGCAGGCCTCTCGCCGCATTTCGCTCTGGGAACAAACAAGTTCAGCAGTTGTATAGGCACTTTCTTCAGTACTATGCGCTTTGTAAAAAATAAAAGCTATAACCTGACTAGCGCCATCCCTTCCGTTATCTTTGCCCTTATCGGCTCAGCCATCGGCGCCAAGATTGCTGTTTATACAGATGCAAAAATATTGCAGTACGTCCTCATCGCAGGCGTTCCGGTGATTGCTTTCATCATTTTCAAGAAAAAGAACCTGGAGAATATCACCCCGAAGAATTTATCTAAAACCCGCATCATCATCCTATCCTCCATCATTGGCTTTGTAATTGGTGGCTACGACGGTTTTTTCGGTCCGGGTACAGGTACTTTCCTTATTTTGGCTTATACCTCGGTCTTAGGCTTCGACCTGCTTACCAGTATGGGCAATGCCAAATTGGTAAACCTGACTTCCAACCTTGCCTCCTTAGTCATATTCCTCATTGAAGGCAAAATATTATTTGCCGTAGGTATCCCCGCCGCCCTCTGCGCCATCGCCGGCCACTACATTGGCAGTGGCCTTGCCATCAAAAACGGGCAAAAAATTGTCCGCCCGATATTGATACTGGTTTTGACATTGCTGATGATAAAGTTGGTTTGGGATTTGGTTTATTAATAGAAAGGATTTCACAACCCATCTTCCGAATCGTTGGTAATCTATGGTTATCTCCATTGCTGTAAAGTATTGTTACCAAGATTCATATAATTTCTTTCTGTAATAAATATATGTCACGTCCAGGATGGGATATTGCAGTTTTACTTCCGGTTATTCGATAATCAAGTTTTTGCCAAAAGAAGAGTGCTTGTTTGTTTTCATCTATTACTCCTAGTTGAATTGAAATATATCCATTCTTTTGTGCCGCCTTCACAAGAGCATGATCAATTGTTCTACCTATCCCTTGTCCATGCATTTGCTCATGAACAAGCAACAGACTAATCCAAATACTGTTTTTTTGGGGATATTGCATTAATATATCTATAATCGCCACTGCCTGCCCATGCTTCCATAAGCCAAGGAATAATTTGTTGTGAATATCGAAATTGGGAGGAACTGAGTTTATCATCTCTGCGCAAGTCTGATCATTGGCCGTTCCATCTTCAAACAAGCGAAAATATTCCCCATTTGAAGTAATAACTTCCAATAAATCCTTACAATTTGATTCAGTTATTATATTTATCTCATATCCTGCCAATTGCTTTATCAGCTCATCAAACATAATATTCCATTTTTTGTAATCCTAATCTACGAATAAAATTTTCAGTAAAGATACTAAATTGAAAGATTTATTTCCGATATGAATGATATTTGGCTCACATTTACTGACTGCAATCTAATCTACCCGGATAAAAAAACAAAATCCCTAATTCCGTTAATCAAAACAACAGGCCGAATGAATTAACATACTGCTATCTTTGGGATATTCCCCGAAAATGTTATTGTATTCCTTGGAAATACGCTTATACCAGCATGTGATCTTTGGCCATTTATACTATATTTAAAACTATTTTACCGATTGCATCTCCCGAAGCCGCCTATTTTCCAGTCGGTGACTCCTTCACCCACACCGTCGATTTCGCCGGCTCCGTCGCAGAGAGGGATAAGGTCTCTCGACGGTTGCAGCCCCATTCCTCCGCTTGCCATTGCAATATCCCTGTAATTGAGTGACACCGCATGCACTTTGACCCTCACTTGTCCTTTTTCTGGTACGGGTATGGGAACTTCCACCATAATCAAGTCATTAAAACTATTTGCTCCTTTTTTAAGAATCCATTGTCTCATAATCAATTATATTTTTGTTCTGTTTCAATTTTATTTCAAAGTTAGCTATCTTTACTTTCTCAAATATATTACTATCCTTTTGGAAAGTGCTATCTTTGAGGAAAGTAATTGCGAATAAACCAAATTTTATGGCCTCAGGAATTGAAATAAAACAAAAGCGTATTCAGTCTGTGGATAGTAAGGAAATTATGATTCCTGTTCGGGATGCTTTGGATGTGCTGGGAGGCAAGTGGAAAATCCCCATTATCATCACACTGTTCTATGGCAATAAACGCTTTAAGGAAATCATTCAGAACATTCCGAAGCTGACAGACAAAAGCCTTTCTAAGGAGTTGAAAGAACTCGAAAATAACAAGCTGATAACAAGAACCGTCCTGAGTACTTTCCCTCCACGGGTGGAATATGGCATCACAGAACACGGATGCACCCTATGCAAAGTAATAGTTGAGTTGCAGGAATGGGGTAAACTTCACCGGAAAGAGATTCTGAAATAAACCATCATCAAATTTCCGTAAGGCACAAACCCTACAATTATATTCCTTTATGAATCTTTTGGTTATATCAGACATTAACGGACGTTTCCCGATAAGTGGGGAGAAACTATCGGATGTTTATTGAGGAATCACATGATTTTATTAATACTCAACTGTTTGTACATCCATTCTTTTAAGATACCCTATAATCTCATCTGTTATTAATATTATTTTCTTTTCGATTTGCTCGGTCAGCAAACTCAAGTTATTAAAATCAGGGTTTTCAATTAATATAACTTCAAGTACTGAATATTTGGGCATGGATGTTTGGTATTTATTCCATTCGGTATCCTTCAGTATATTCCAATACTTCTTTTGTACTTCGGAATTTTGTCCTACCAGCCAGAGCTCAAATTGCATTTACTCATGATTCAGTACAATACAAAATCGCAATTTCTTCTCTCTTAAATAGCTATCAATGCAATAAAAATAGGTATAATCAAGATACCCAAGAGAAACATTCCCAAAAGAATATCTGTCCGTTAATGTTCTTGAAAGATGAGATTTCAAACTCATCACGTATCTTATCAATCCTTTATAAGCCTTCTGTATATCTCCTTTTTTAAGTTGCTCTTTGTAGAGAGAAACATAACCGTTTAAATCCTTCATTTTCTTGTTTCTTGGTTTTAGTCGTTAAAGGTAGCAAAATGGTATTACTTTTCGCACCATCCAATCCCGAACAACCTCACTAAAAAACCTCCAGACTTTTGTTTAGCAGAAACCCCTGTTTAGCCATTCATATTTCATACATTTGCATTTCATCATCATACATTTGAAAATAAACCCCGATATCCAAGCAATATATGAATCAAAACAACATAAAATACCGTAAAGCAACAATATGCGACGTTCCTTTTATGTCTGAAATATTAGTTGACGCTGCCGCAGCTTCCGGAGTAGATATTGCTGCAATCCACCTCCCTGATCACCCGGACACATATCAGTATGTAGAGGGATTTCCTAATGCCTCCGACGTAGGAGTGATTGCCGAAACAACCGACGGAAAACCCGTGGGTGCCGCATGGGTAAGGATGTTACCTAACGACGCGCATGCCGTTAACCAGCCTTTGCCGGAACTGACTATGGGCGTTTTACCGGAATTCCGGCGCATAGGTATCGGGCAACGGCTCATGGAAGAACTTTATAAAGCAGCATCCGTAATGAACATCCCGGTAATATCTTTGGGAGTTCATAAAGATAATCTTCCGGCAATCAACCTCTATAAAAAACAGGGATGGGTGGAAGATGGTAGTTTTAAGGAATATATAATGATGAGCCGGAAAACAAATTGAAAAGATAATAGCTGAGATATGAATAAGCGCGTTTACGAGATCAGTTTGTAGATTTGAATGAATCCCGTGGATGCTACAAGAAATATAAGTGTTATTTCGGTCTTTAAACCGTGGAAAAAGAAAAAGGCGCTTAATAAATGATAGTATTCCGTCTAACGGAGACGGGTCGTTTATTAAACGCCTGCAAAACGGGCAAAAAAATGATGCAGATGGTTTTAAAAACTCATGCTATTCTTTCACATCCCCCCTTTAACTGCTCCAGCGATTCCGCCATTCCCCTTTCCAAAACCTTCTGGAATGTCTTTTTAAATAACCTCACCAAAACCCCCTCCAGGCTTTCCTCCACAAATACCTCTGTTTTGCCATTCATATCCTTCAATGTCCAGTTATGGATAGCGTAAGAACCAATAGTCTTTCCCGTCCATCCGAAACTGGTGAAAGGCTCGACTGTATGGAGAATCGAGTGGAATTTCAAACCTCCCGATTTCCAGTCGAAGCTGGTTCCGGCAGCAAGGGCTCCATTGATTTTTGAACAGGATACGGCCGTTTGCCAATCCGGCCAGTGATCGATGTCGGTTAATACCGACCAAACCTTTTCTATTCCCGAATTGATGATAATTTTGCGGCTACATTTCACAGGGGCTTTGGCATTTATCTTCTTCATTTGCAAATACATTTTAATTAATACACTGCAAAATTAGAGCGAAACACCCCCCGTTGCTCTTGATAAAAATCAAGAATTAAACGCCTGTCCTGTTTCTTAACCTGCTTAATGTTTCGGGAGTCATGCCCAACATGGAGGCAATATATTGTAGCGGGACCTGATTAAATAATTCCTTGTTGGCATTGAAAAAGTGCAAATACCTCTCTTCCGCACTCATGGAGAGGTGCATCATTACCCGGTCTTCCAGTATGTTGAAGCATTTAGCAATAAATTTGCTCTCCAAATCCTCCCAGTCAGATATGGCTCCTTTAATTTTGCGGTAGTCGGCTTGTTCAAGCACATATATTTCACAATCGGTGATGGCTTGCAGACTCCATTTGGCGGGTTGGCGAAATATAAAGCTGGAAATATCCACCACAAAAGAACTTTTTGTGGCTATCCATTTAGTGACTTCTTTATTATTGACGCTGGTATATTCCCGGAGTATCCCGGTTTTAACAAATCCCAGTTTGTCGGCATAGCGGCCTTCTTTCTGAAAGAAACTTCCTTTTTCGAGGGCGACCAGCTTAAAGAAAGAGTCAATCAGCTTCAATTCTTCAACCGTTCCGCCAAAATATGGCTTGATGTATTTTTCTATTTCAGTCATTTATGGAGTTTAACCGGCAGCGTTATTATTTAATATTCACCCTTACCACCTGCTCTGCACGAGGCATATCATTTCCGGAGATACTTATATCCGCGGTGATATTATTCCTTTGTAACGCATCAACGGGCGTATTATTTTGTATGATGGAAGAATGCCCTATCATGGCCGCGAACGCTATTTTTTCGCCCGGTCGGGCGTTATAAGAGGTTTCGGCTGTCTCTCCGGGTTTGGTGAACGAAGAGATTGTATGTACACTCTTCACATCCGGATTATCCTCCATAGCCTTTTTCAGGTTATCCAGGTTTCCGGATTGCGCCCAGTTTTGCGTGTCGGTATTCATTTCGTTTGCGATGGTTGCCGCAAGAGGATTCCGGTTGTCTTTATAGACAACGACGATAACCGGCGAAAGGGCTGTGAAAGCACCCGTGTTGGCGGCCAGCTTATCGCCCAAGGGCTGGTTATTGCCCCTTTCGGCCAGGGCGACCAACTCGGTACCTGCCTTCTGACCAGTGTCGAAAAGGGGTTTTTCATTTACGGGTTTGCCGTCGAAAGCATTGGATACGGCCCAAACTCCGGTTGAGAATGGTGTCTGCACCTTTGTGGTATTCGTATTGTTGCGCATGGTGAGTGTGAAGCGCGAAGAGGCAGCGTCATACGCCAGGTTCAGCTTCATCATTTCGCTGGCTGTGGGGTAATCGTACGTTCCGTCCTTACCATTTATTTCCGTCACCTGCCGGTCTTCATCTTCCCGGGGCTGACCTTTTTTACCTAGGCGCGGGTCGTTATTCTTTTTTGTTCCGGCATCCCATAGTTTCACCTGGTCGGAGATGTCGCCCGTAACGGGGTCTCCATTGCTTTCGAAGAGCTTGATGCCGGGATTTTCGGGCGCGAAGAAGAGATCCCAGGAGTTTCCGTACATGGTGGCAAACATCAGGGTTTGTCCTTTCATGGCGTTGAAAGTGATTTGTATCTCTTGCCCGGGCATAACTTCGACGTTGCTTCCCGCGGCCTGGAAGGTACCGCTTTGTGCGTAATCTTTCACTGAACTGTTGTTCTCAAAGGTGATGGTTCTTTTTTCTCCTTCGCTGTTGCACGAAGCCAGCAGCGCGCTCAGGGCGGCAAACAGAAGGAGGGGTAATGTTCTTTTTTTCATTGTTATTCCTTTTTTATTGTTGTATAACAATGGCTTAGGGTGGTTTGTTTAGGGGGGATGTGGCGTTGACTTTACGGACTGTCTTTAAAACCATAAATTAAATATTCAATAAAAAGATAAATTATAGATTAAAAAATCACTTCCAACTTCTTATTTGCTATATTTGCATAAAATATTCAAATAACAGGAATAAGAGATGGCTATTTTAATTGAGGAATTTAGTTTTGGTAATTTTCGTTCAATCGCTGAGATTCAGACACTAAGGATGAGTGCTGCACCAATCGCAGCAAGTGATATGGATGAAAATAATATCTTAACTTTAGATAATGGTGAAAAGTTATTGAGATCAAAGTTAATATACGGAGCCAATGCCAGTGGAAAAAGTAATATTTTCAAAGCGTTTATTAATTTTCAATCCTATTTAGACAGGACAGTTCAAAGCGAGATTTCAACAAAATATGAACCTTTTGCTTTGATTGAATCTTATTTAAATGAACCAAGTTATTATCAGATTATTATTTATATTGATGATATAAAATATAGATATGGATTTGAAGCCCAAAAAGACAAAATAACATCGGAGTGGTTATTTCTGACTACTACTTCAAGAGAAGTCCCTGTGTTTATTCGTGAAAATTTAAATATTGTCAAGTTAACAAAGAAATATATGCCTCAGGGTAGTGATTTGATTAATTTGAAATCTAAATTATTTACGGAAAAGACCTTATTTTTGAAATTCACAGATGGATTTAATGAAAAGATATCAGAAAAATTAATAGACAGTATCAGTAAAATTAAAGTAATTGGCAAAGACATATCAAAGGTCAATATTCATGAGCTTGTTGATGATTTTGTGAAAGAAGATCAAGATAAAAAAAAGGTGATACTGGCACTTCTAAAATCTGCTGATGTGGGGATCGAAAATTTTATTTCACATAATTTCGGGAATGATGAAGAAAATAAAAGAATAATAACTATCTCTGGGCATAAAAAATATGATGAAGATTTAAAAGAAAAGGATTCTCACATTTCGATTTTTGACATTTTTGAGTCCTATGGAACAAAAGAGCTTTTTGGATTATCTACCTATATAGTTGAATCAATTCTTGAAAAGATTCCCTTATTTATTGATGAATTCGGGTCGAATCTGCATTCAAATATTGTCTGTAAAATATTAGGTTTGTTTAATAACAAATTTAGTACATCTCAATTGATTGCTGCAACCCATACTACTGAATTGATGAAGCCTAAATATTTAAGAAAAGACCAAATTGATTTTGTGGAAAAAGACAAATATGGGCGCACTTATCTTTATTCATTGGCTGAAATAAAAGGTATCAGGAATAATTCAAATTATGAGAAAGACTATCTGACGGGGAAATATGGTGCTATACCTTTTTTAGGAGATTGGAATGAATTATACAATTTAGCAGAAGAAAAACCGGCTACCGATGGCATCCAAGAAGAACAATAAAAATAAACCGTGGGAAAGAGGTCGATCTCCTTATCGCATAGAATCGATTGAACCATCAAAGAAGATTTTGATTATATGTGAAGGACAAACGGAAGACTTATATTTTAAATCATTTGATGTATTAAATCTTAAAGTCGAAAGTGTTGATTCGGAAGGTCGGTCAAATATGAGCTTGATTAAATTTTGCGATAAAAAGAAAGCCGAATATGAAAAGAAAGGAATAGAATTTGATGAGATTTGGTGTGTATTTGACATGGACATAAAAGAAGGAGGCCGGGAATATGCCGACTTTGACAATGCCATCGAAGCATGTAAAAGTAGAAACTATAAAGTAGCTTATTCTAATGATGTTTTTGAACTTTGGTTCTATTTGCATTTCAATTTTACCGACGAGCCTAATCATAGAGATTTTTATTATGACCAATTGAGCAAATGGTGGAACACAAATTACAAGAAGCATGGTAAAACAAAAGAATGGTGCAAAAAGAATTATACTTTCTTGAACCTTCATGAAGAATCATCGCAAGAAGAGGCTATAAGAAGGGCTGAAAAGATGCATAAAAGAATGAAACACTTACCTTTTCTTGAGCAAAATCCAGTAACGACGGTTTACCTAATAGTCAAAAATTTGAATAAATTTCTAAGAGGAATAAGTAAATCCGTACAATAAAATAGGAGAGGGTAATCTTTCAATAAAATTATCCATAGGTTCTTTGTACGTACTGAACTGTTCGCCGCATTAAACTATGTCCTGTCCCATTAAACTTCCTTCATCCAGGGTGGTGGCGGTAACAGGCAGAACGGATGTCCGCAAGGGTCAATCATCACCCGCCAACCTTCATCGTATTGGATTTCGGCCATAGTAGCGCCACACGAAAGAGCATATTTTACTGCTTCTTCCACATCCTCTACATGGAAATCCAAATGTTCCATCTGCTGTTGTTCGTCCGTTGTTGCAGGCCACACAGGCGGTACATAATTATCTACTTGCTGAAAGGTTATCCAGGTTGGAAATCCTTTCTGGTTGATATTAGCTAAGACTGTAAATTCTTCGCCGGGAAATCGCGTCCAGCCAAGAAGTTTTTCGTAAAACGCAGATAATTCGTCTGCATTATCGGAATCCAAGACAACATTCCATCCTACAAGGTTAAGTGCCATACTAAAATACCTCGGTTTTTTATTCGTTTTATATTTGACTGTAAAATTAATAAATTAATAGTAGGTCTTATAAATCAGGTGGTTAATTTGACTATTATACTTTTAGGTGGATGATTAAAAATTAATCCCCAGTCCATATTCCTGCGGACTGTACCCCTATGAAAGTAACGGGTAATATATATTTCCTACGCCTGCATCTTCCTGTACTCATTCGGAGTATAACCCACATTCTCTTTAAACAAACGATTGAAATGCTGCGAATACTGGAATCCCAGTTCAAAAGCAATCTGGCTCACGGTTTTATCTGTTCCCAGTATCCACTCCTTTGCCGTATCAATCAGCTTATTCTGAATGTACTCCTGTGCCGTTTTACCCGTTTCTTTTTTTATCAGGTCGCCAAAGTAATTCGGTGAAAGGCAAATCTTATCAGCAATATACTTTACGGTTGGCAAACCTTGCTGCCTGAGTTGTTCGTCTTCAAATATACATCCAGTAAGGTTTCAAAACGGGTTACCACATCCTTATTGGCCTCGTGGCGGGTGATAAACTGCCGTTCGTGGAAACGCATACAATAATCAAGCAGCAGTTCGATATTTTTCGATATCAGACGCTTGCTGTGATTATCGATAGCATGTTCCAGTTCGAGGGAGATTTTATCGAAGCAATCCATAACAATCCTGCGCTCTCTTTCTGAAAGGTGCAGCGCTTCATTGGATTCATACGAGAAAAAAGAATAGTTTCTGATTTCCTTCCCCAAAGAAGTTCCACGTATCAAATCAGGATGGAAAATCAGACCGATGCCCGAAGGTTTTACCCCATTATCAAGCTCGGTAGTAGCTACCTGTCTGGGAGCGAATCCGATGATAGAACCTTCTTCAAAGTCATACGTCTGCCGTCCGTAGCGTATTTTTCCACAAATATTATCTTTGAGATACAGACAATATACACCATAGTTGAAACGGTAGTGCGATGGCCATTTTTCAGCCTTTGATAAATCGACAACCGCCACCAGCGGATGAAGCGTTTCTAATCCGAAAAGCTTGTTGTACTGGTTTATCGTATCCACTTTTATTACTTCTTCCATAACGTATAAATCTGATTTCTTTTTCAAAGATATGTATTATAAATGAATGATATACACCTAAAAAAACGGAAACAGTAATAATGGTACAACAATCCGTAATATGTATACAAACCCATTGGCCCATATCCTTTAATTTTGTAATATGAAGTTAGAGTTATGATATTCAATAAATAAAGAAGCCTATGAAAAAGAAAAAAATAATACCCCTCCTGTTTGCCTCAATGATTGTGCTTACAGGATGCAGCAATCAGGGTAAACAAGAACAAAATCAAAAAACAGAAGATATGAATACAGAAGTACCCAAAATCAGCGATTTCCCGGTAGGAGAAGAAAACACCGGATACGCACAATATTTCTCAGGTAAATCATGGCTTGCCCCACTTACTAAAATGAGTGAGTTAAATGTACCCATGTCCAACGTCACCTTCGAACCCGGCTGCCGCAACAACTGGCACAGTCATACGGGCGGACAAATACTTGTAGCCGTTGGTGGCACAGGCTATTATCAGGAAAGAGGAAAAGCAGCCGTGCGAATGGAGCCCGGTGATGTTATCGAAATAGCTCCCAATATTGAACATTGGCACGGAGCCGCACCCGACAGTTGGTTCTCCCATCTGGCTATTGCCTGCAATCCGCAGACCAACGAAAACACCTGGCTCGAACCTGTTTCGGATGAGGATTATGTGGCAGCAGTTAAATAGAATATTCAAATAACAGAATAGCAATGAACAGAGAATCTAATAAAATAAATTGGATAGCCATAGCGGTTTTCACCGCTATACTGTCTTTTAATATACATCCGATAAATGCCCAAAATATGGATAACAGTTTAAACCAAAAGCAACAAAAAATAGTAACCATTGCTGCCAATACCGCAACAGGTAACCTCGATATACTGAAAACAGAACTAAATGCGGGTTTGGATGCAGGACTGACAGTAAACCAGCTTAAAGAAATACTCGTTCAGATGTATGCCTACGCC
This sequence comes from Tannerellaceae bacterium, assembly GCA_032073245.1. GTDB lineage: Bacteria > Bacteroidota > Bacteroidia > Bacteroidales > Tannerellaceae > QVMG01. Next base: position 107,504 of record DAMANX010000005.1, on the reverse strand, counting down.
GGATTCCCCCGAAGCCTGCAAGGAATAAACACCTTTATGTCGGTAATAGAAGACCGCAAAGCCAAAGGAATAAATGACCCCGAAGGCCCGGAGGCGTCACCAATAACCGATAAAAGGGACAAATACACCCGAGGACGCGAAGTATTGGAAAAGCTGACGCTTACCGACCAGAAAAACATCTCCGGTGCTAATGCCTTTGCACCTGCCATAGATGTTTACCTCAAAGAACATCTCTTTGCAGATATATTCGAACGGGATGTATTGACTTATTTTGAACGAGAACTGGCTACAATCTCAGCCCTGGCAGCCATGACCGGAGTAGACCCCATGCTGCAATCGCACATGAATATGGGAATGAATGTGGGACTTATTGAACCACAGCTAAGGCAGGTTGTATCTATTATACAAACATCAGTAAGCCATCTGCAAGGTGGTAATGCCTCATTGATACTTGATAAAGTAGTTAAAGGAAGATGATAAAGAAAGTATTTCCATTTTTCATTGCCACAGTTGTGCTTATGGTAGTCTTTGCAAACTGTTCATCAAATAGTGGGAACAACAATAAGGAAACTACTATGAACGATAATTCCATTCCGCCAGAAAACAACAAAGTGCGCCTGTCCATGATTACGGTAGATTCTACCCGGCTGGACGAATACAACGCTTTCCTGAAAGAAGAGATTGAAGCCTCGATGCGTTTGGAGCCGGGAGTGCTTACCCTATATGCCGTTTCGGAAAAAGATAATCCCAATAAGGTGGTTATCCTTGAAATTTATGCTGATGAAGACGCTTATCAGAAGCACATTAAAACACCTCATTTCCTCAAATATAAGGAAGGAACGCTGGATATGGTTCAGTCATTGGAATTGATAGATACGACCCCATTAATACCGGGATTGAAGATAAAGTAGATAATCGTCGGTCAGGATATTTTTGGTTGGAATAAAGTACTGGCTTTGATGCTTGTTATGGCAGGCGTTTATCTGGTTTCGAAAGTGAAATAAACTTTTCCCCGGACAGAGTTGTTACAACAACATTAAAACTTCCGAATCATGAAACGTTATCTTCTTATCGCTCTCTTGTTTTGCTTTGCCATACAGGCAGAAGCCCAATCCGGGTGGCAGATACGCCTGATGCCGCAAGTGGCATTCGGCACACGGAACACTGTACAGCGTCCCAACAATGAGGAGGGCACACGCATATTCCTCAACGACGATTATAACCGCAAACATAATGCCTCCTTTTCCCCGCGTATAGAGTTGAAATACAACTACAAACGCCATTATGTGATCCTGACCGCGGCTTGGGTGAGCGACAGTTTCGAAGGAGTAGCCAAAGAAGACGTTTTATACGACCGTGTACTTTTTGCCACAGGCAGCCCGATTGAAGCCGATTATAGTTTCAACACCTATCGCCTGGGATATCGTTACCGGATCGTTGAACGGCCCCGCTTTAACTTCTAACTGGGTGCTACGCTCCTGTTAAGGGATGCCTATATTTCATTGGAAGACCGGGACAAGAAAGCAAAGTTTTCCAATGTCGGCGTTGCCCCGCTGTTATCTTATTATATCGAATGGAAAGCAACCGAACGCCTGAGCCTGCTCTCCTATGGCGATGCTTTCGCCGTGAAAGCCGGCAGGGCCGAAGATGTATTTGCAGGTGCGAAATATCAAATCACTCCCATGATTTCTGCCACAGCCGGCTACCGCTTGCTTGAAGGTGGTTCCGACTCGGACAGGGTTTACACCATGTCGGCTTTTCATTTCCTTTCTATGGGGATCGAGGTTGAGTTTTGAAGCCCGGCAGGGCTTGATGATACATAACCGTATGCAAGCGTATGTTTTTTTTTCGTACCTTTGTATATATCATCACCATAAGATCTTAGTGTATGAAAAAGAAATACGAACATCCCGAAGAACACAATGAGGCAAACAACCTGAATGAGCCCGTAGCCGAATACCACACAGAAACAGAGATGATCCCTTCGCCTCCACTGACGGAAGGAGAACTGGCAAATGCCATTACAGGTGACGAGTTGAGAGAACACATGCGTGAGCACATTCATAAACTATTCAACAAAGAATGAAAGTCATCTACACCGAGTCAGCCGAGAAATACTTAAAAGACTTAGTCGATATCCTTTACAATGAAAACTATTTTAGCTTTGAAACAGCAGCAGCCGAATATGTTGATTCCTTAACTATAAAAATAGAATCAACCATCCACATTCGGCCAAAACATAAAGCCCCGGACCATTTCTCTAAATATGGAAAAGACCTCTACTACATATCCTATCCCAAAAACAAACGGACTACATGGTATTTCTTTTTCACCTACCACCCCGATAATGATATTTATTACATAAGATACATCACCAACAACCACGTAGCTGCCCATTTATTAGGATAAAAACTTTTAGCAAAACCCTTCTTTTATCTATTGCCGGGGGTCAGCCCAATGTCATCAACTTAAGAATTCTAAACGCTGCAGGCGTGAGATTATGCATAACCGTATGCAAACGTAGTGCAGCTTACGGTTGGCGGCTCTGTTCTAATCAGATCTCAAGTCCCCCAGGTGCGGCATTATGATAATCTCGCCCCTGGCGGGGCTTTATACATCTACTTCTTATAAGTACCGTAAGCTGCACTTCGTTTGCATACGGTTATGCATAATCAAGCCCTGCCGGGCTTAAGTTGATGACATTGGGTTTCAACCCCCGGCAATAGATAAAGAAGGGGCTGAAACACGGACAAAAAAATGATGCAGATAACTTTTTAAAATGATGCAGATGGTTTTAGAAAATGATGCAGATGATTTTTCAAAGTCGTGCAGATGGTTTTATAAAGTCATTCTCTCCTTTAAAACATTCATCCCATTGATTGCTGCCGGAAAACCTGCATATACCGACATTAAGAGTATCACTTCCTTAATTTCGTCAGCGGTCAGTCCGATATTCAACCCTGCGTGGATGTGAAAATCCAGTTGTGAAGAGGCATTGCCCAGCGTTGTTAATGCTGCAATGGTGGCTATCTGGCGGTATCTTTTATCGAGGCTTTCCCGCGAATAAATATCACCGTAGCCGTATTCGATGACAAAGCGCACCAGTTCGGGAGAGAAATTATCGAAGGTTTCTTTCAATAGCCGCTCTTGATTTGCGTCTAATTGGGAAAGATATTCCGAACCTTTTTCGTAGCGTGAAAGACGATCGGTTGTGATGGTTTCTTTTCCCTGTGCATCATTTATCCCCTCTGCTTTACGTTCTGCCAAGACTTCTTTCAGTGTATTCATGGCGCAGATGGCCTTCGGGAAGCCTACATAAACGGAGATATGCAGTACCAGTTCTTTGACTTCGGTCACGGTACAGCCGGAGTTTAACGCTCCGTTGAAATGGACTTTCATTTCGGGAATGGCACGCTGGGCTATCAGTGAGGCGACGGCGGCTACTTCTTTGGATTTGTTATCGAGCAATGGCAGACTGTAAACGTCTCCGAAGGAATATTCTATAATAAATCTTCCTAAATCAGGGGAGATATCTTTTAATCCGTTGACTACTCTTTCTCCGGCTTCGCCGTCTATTTCCTGTAATTTGCTCCAACCGCGGGTGTAGCGGTCGGAATCTGCTTGATGGGATTGTGATTGCATACTTATTGAATTTATCAGGATTGTTAATGCTAAGATATATTTTTTCATAATGCGTTATGATTTTGTAACTATTTAATTAACAGTACAAAGGTAGGACGATGAACAGGTGTACGGGTAGGACTTTTTATAGCTGTTTTCTGTACTTTTTCAGAAAAGCGGAAGGTGAAAGGTTGGTTTTCTTTTTAAATAAGCGGGTGAAGTATGACGGATCTTCGAAACCGAGATTAAAGGCTATTTCGTTGATATTGAACTGCGAATAGATTAGCTGACGTTTGGCTTCTGTTATTATCAGGTCGAGGATATATTGCTTGGCGGAGATTCCGGTGGATGTTTTAACCAGTGTATTAAATGTGTCTTCGGGGAGGTTCATTTTGCGGGCATAGTCTTCGACTTTGTGGAGGGTGTGGTTTTCGTAAACGAGTTTCTTGAAGGTATCAATGGTTTGGTTTGCGGCCGGATAATGAGGGCCGTTGTCGTTGGCAATGCGTGCGAGTACAGCGTATAGATAGGATATGCCTGATTGTATGGCTTTGGAAGAAAGGGCATCACTCTTGTTGCTTTCGTCGAGCAGGTTAGTGAATAATTCTTGCAGAAAATCATTTTGTGTGGTAATATCTACATAAGGATAATGTGATTCGAGTTGCAATTGACGGGCGAACATGAGGTCGATCATCAATACATATCCACGGCTGTTTTCGGAATAATCCCAGTTATGCACTTGCTTGGGGTTTACAAAAAATATCCGGTCTTTCCTGATTTCATACTCCTGAAAATCTACTACATAAAAGCCGGTTCCTTCGGTAAACCATACCAGCGAATAGAACGCATGGCGGTGAGGCCACTCGATGTCGGGGTCGTCCGTTCTTTCGAAGGTGCCTATGTAATAGGGGATGTTTTCCTGCGGGGATTGCAGGATATGGGGTATGGTGTATTCTTTGAGCATGGGGCAAAGGTACAAAGTTTTAAGGCTTGATAGGTAGTTGAGTTACTCATTTTCGAAGAAGCGTGCTTTTATTAATACCAACTAACTTACGTATCTTCATTTTGTATAGAACAATCTCCGTTTTGTATAGTTACTAACAGGATGTTACGTTGTACTTTTGCATAAACAAGTAAAATATTTCAAGTGATGAAAAACGAAGAAATAATCAGAATAAATACGGTCGAGGAATGTACGGAGTTGTTAAGCCTTCCCCCTGCCAATCATCCGTTAATAAGCATTTGCCGACTGGCGGATATAAAAGATTTTGTGCCTATTGGTAAACCCGTGCAGATCAATCTATATTTTATCGTCATCAAAGACGGAACCAACTGCACGGCAAAATACGGTTGGCGCGAATATGATTTCGCCAAAGGCCTGATGAGCTTTTTTGCTCCGGGACAAATGCATTTATGGACTGAACAGGCTGCACAGACTAACTCATGGGGCTGGATGCTGGTGTTCCATCCCGATTTTATCCGGAAATATCCGTTGGGAACGAAAATCAATAAACTAAAATTCTTTTCGTATGAAACGAGCGAGGCTTTGCATATATCCGATGCGGAAAGGGCGCAGACCGAAGTCCTGATGGAGAGCATTGATACTGAATACAAGCGCAGCATCGACGAGCATACGCAGGACATAATCGTGTCGCAATTGGATGTATTGCTCAATTATGCCGAACGCTTTTATACCCGCCAGTTCCGGACAAGAAATAGTGTGGAGGCGGATATACTGACCCGTTTTCAATCCATACTCCATACATATTTCGACAGCGATAAAGAAAAAATCATCACAGCAAAGGATATCGCTGCCGAATTAGGCATGTCAACCCATTACCTGGGCGACTTGCTTCGTAACCTTACGGGGATGAATACACAGCAGCATATTCATACGTATCTTATAGAAAAAGCCAAGAGCCTATTATTGACAACCAATCTTACCATCAATGAAATTGCTTTCTCGCTTGGGTTTGAATATCCGCAATATTTCAGCCGCTTGTTCAAAAGTAAAACCAGACAAACACCTGTCGAATTTCGTAACATGAATTAATAGTTATCAGCATGAAATATATTGGTATGGTCATATTCTTAGTAGTAATACTTGCTTTGGTAGCCGGAGCAATCATTTACATGTCAAACAGATGTGCGTTATTTTTCCCTTCTATTCCTAAAAAAGCATGGGTATGGGGATTTGTCGCTCTCTTTGCCATAGCCCTACTTTGTATGACTGCTTTTGCTACTGTTGCCAGCCCTATGGGGAAAGCTGTGTTTATTGTAGGAGGAATAAGCATTTCGATATTTATATTCTTTTTATTGTCTGTCGTACTGGTGGATATACTGAATTTTATTTTTCATTTCAAATCTCCTATCCGGGGAATGCTTTCAGTCGGCCTGGCATTATTGCTGACTGCGTATGGATTATGGAATGCCTATACCATAAAAATAAAAGAAATCACTATCCCGGTAAAAGGGCTGACACATGAAATACGGGCGGTTCATATTACCGATGTCCATTTAGGCAATTTCCGGGGGAAAAGAGAGGCGGATAAAATCGTCCGCAAGATAAAAGAACTCAATCCCGATGTGGTTTTTAATACGGGCGACATGTTCGACAGCAAAGCTCATTTCAGTGCGAACGAAGATGTCTTAGCAGCCTTTCGCACACTAAATATGCCACACTATTTTGTATATGGCAATCACGACCAGCATGTAGGGGTAGAAGAAGTGATTAAGCAATTAAGGGGTGCAAATGCCACCGTCCTTTTAAACGAAGTGGCTTATTTCAGGGAATTGCAGATTATCGGACTCAATAATATGCTTGCCGACCGCCAGACCTTCTATATGCACACTGCGGAAGATTCTGAAACAATAGAAGATGTGTTAAATGGATTGGAAATAAAAAAAGACCATCCGACAATCGTCCTGCACCACCGTCCGGATGGAGTGAAATATATGCAGGAAAAAGATGCTGATTTGCTCTTGGCAGGTCATACCCATGCAGGACAGATATTTCCTTTTACTTTCATAGCTAAACTGATATTTGGTTATAACAGAGGGATTTACAGTTATGAGACAATGGATATTTATGTGTCGGAAGGTAGTGGAACGATTTTCGCCCCTGTACGCTTAGGAACACGAAGCGAAGTAACATTAATAACGTTAACTCCCGATAAACAATGACAATTAATAAAAACAGATAAAATGGAAGCAAAAGAAATTGTACAAGCCTATTTTGAGGCAGTAACAGCAGGCCGCTTTGAAGATTTGTCCAAATATGAGTCGCCAGACTCCACCTACTGGATTTGCGGGGAGAATTCATGGCCGCTCGGCGGGTGGCAGACACCGGAAAGCAGGAATATGACATACAATATCATACGGGAGCGCTTTCCTAAAGGGTTAACTATTACAGTCCGTTCCATCATAGCCGAAGGAAATAAAGTTGCCGTACATGTAAACAATCATGCCGTGAGGGTGGACGGAAAGATATATGATAATGAAATTGTTACTTTAATGAAGATTGAAAATGGTTTTATTATGGAATCACGGGAGTTTCTGGATACGATTCATGTTAATGAGTTGTTCTTCGGGGAGATGGGTTAATCAAATTTTACGATATGTCCCCAACTATTGAGAAGTATTTGATTGCACCAGCCAGAAACCTTTCTTTAAACTAAATATATTTAGGATAGTTCTTATATTCATTTTCTCTTTTAACCTCATCACAGAGACTAAGCCATTTTTCATGACAAGAATAACAAAATTTTCCATTGTTGTGAGAAGCTATCATATTTTCCCAAGAGATTTCGTTATGACATAATACGCATTGCGGGGTATAATACTTATAAACTGTATTTTGTAGTATATATTTATGCTTATCACATAATTTATGGTACCCATTACGGTAAGTAGTCCATATTATATCCCGTTGTTTTTCTGATAAATCTTTATCCCTTATTATTTACATTAAAAATTGATGAAAACCATTTTCAGAATATCGTTTTTCATCAATCTGATATTGTGGATAAGGCATGATCTCTACCCCAAAATACGACAACAAATCGGGGCTTCACCATTTTTTAATAGCTTGTTCTTTCTAATAAAGAACAATACATTGAATGTTTTTCTTTTCATTTTGCAATGATTTTTAATGATACAAAGTTATTTTATATCCTTCAAAAACACGCTACGCAAAATACTGATAAACAGTGAATTGAGATCTAAATCGTGGGACTTTTTTAGAAATCCAAAAGTCCCACGATTTGGGCCGGATTACTCCGAAATATTTTACTCTTTTTTGCTTCCGGGGCTTATAAAAAAACCCCTAATATTGATTGAATATCAGGGATTTACGTTGAATTTCTTCGATTTATTGGCTTTTCTTGTGATCCGCCTGGTGATTTGCCTGGGGTTCGAACCCAGGACCCCATCCTTAAAAGGGATGTGCTCTACCAGCTGAGCTAGCAAATCTGCCTGTGTATTTTCTTTAAATACGGGCGCAAAGATAGAGGTTATATTTTTAGCCTGCAAATAATCTCCTGTTTTTTTATTTTCCTATCTTTGCATTAGATAGGATTCGTCTTAGCTTATTCAAATAAATTTGGCTCTGCATTCGGCTTTCACTATCTTTGTGCGCAATGCAAATAAACAGAATAAATTAATACTACAATAGTTATGGCAGACGATAAAAAAGTCATCTTTTCAATGGTGGGTGTAAGCAAAATATATCCTCCACAAAAACAGGTTCTTAAGAATATATATCTATCTTTCTTTTATGGGGCAAAGATTGGCATCATTGGTCTAAATGGTTCGGGTAAATCTACTCTTTTAAAGATTATTGCAGGGATAGAAAAAGAATATCAAGGCGAAGTTGTTTTCTCTCCCGGTTATTCCGTAGGTTATCTTGAGCAAGATCCTCAACTTGAAGCTGGTAAAACAGTTAAAGAGATTGTGCAGGAAGGCGTGCAGGATATAGTTGATACATTAAAAGAATACGAAGAAGTAAACGAAAAGTTTGGTGACCCTGAGATATTGGATGACCCTGATAAGATGGATGCTCTGATTAATCGTCAGGCTGCGCTACAGGATAAAATCGATGCAACGGATGCATGGAATCTGGACAGTCGCTTGGAACGTGCTATAGATGCACTTCGTTGCCCGCCGGAAGACCAATTGGTTGATACATTATCCGGAGGAGAACGTCGCCGTGTCGCTCTTTGCCGTCTCCTGTTGCAACAACCGGATGTATTACTGCTGGATGAGCCTACCAACCACCTTGATGCGGAGTCTATTGATTGGTTGGAACAACATCTTCAACAATACGCCGGTACCGTTATTTGCATTACACACGACCGTTATTTCCTTGACCATGTTGCCGGATGGATTCTTGAACTCGACCGTGGAGAAGGTATTCCATGGAAAGGTAATTATTCTTCATGGCTTGATCAGAAAACTAAGCGGATGGCTCAGGAAGAAAAGCAAGTCAGCAAACGTCGTAAAACTCTCGAACGGGAGTTGGAGTGGATTAATATGGCACCAAAAGCCCGTCAGGCTAAAGGTAAGGCTCGTTTAAATTCTTATGAAAAGTTACTGAATGAAGACACTGTTGAACGTGAAGCTAAATTGGAACTATTTATTCCGAATGGCCCACGCTTAGGGAATAAGGTGATTGAGGCTCAGCATGTGGCTAAAGCATTCGGTGATAAACTACTCTTTGATGATCTTAACTTTATGCTTCCTCCGAATGGTATCGTAGGAGTAATAGGTCCGAACGGGGCAGGAAAAACAACCCTCTTCAAGATGATTATGGATATGGAAAGTATCGACAAAGGAACCTTTGAAGTTGGGGAAACAGTTGTCGTAGGATATGCAGACCAGACACATAAGGATATAGACCCTAATAAAACTGTTTATCAGGTTATATCGGGAGGTACGGAATTGATTCGCGTAGGAGGTAAAGAAATAAATGCCCGTGCCTACTTGTCTAAATTTAACTTTAATGGAGGTGACCAGGAAAAGCTATGTAGCGTTTTATCCGGTGGTGAAAAGAACCGCCTGCACCTGGCATTAACATTGAAAGCCGGAGCAAATGTGTTACTACTCGATGAGCCGACAAATGATATAGATGTAAATACTCTGCGTGCATTGGAAGAAGGATTGGAAAACTTTGCAGGTTGCGCTGTAGTCGTTTCTCACGACCGTTGGTTCCTTGACCGTATTTGCACACATATCCTTTCGTTTGAAGGAGACTCAAATGTTGTTTACTTTGAAGGAACATATTCCGAATATGAAGAACATAAACGGCGGGAATTGGGAGATGTTGAACCTAAACGTGTTCGTTATCGCAAGCTAATTGTTGATTAATCACCTAGATAAAAATTGTAATACCATGAAAAAATTATTTGTTTTAGCAGTTATCGCTGCATTTGGAAGTTTATTAAGTCAGACACATGCACAAAAAACAGAAAAACTGTTTAATGGCAAAGACCTGTCTAACTGGAATTTTATAGTGGATAAAAACAGTGTACCTGCCGATCAGGTGTTTTCGGTAGAAAATGGAGTAATCCATATCAAAGGAAACCCTTTCGGGTACATGTACACTAAGAATAAATATGATAACTATAAATTACATGTTGAATGGAGCTACCCAAAGGAAGCGACTAACAGTGGAATCTTTCTATTGATTGAAGAAGTAAAAGACGGTAATCCCTTTCCTAATGGTATAGAATGCCAGTTGGCAGCTGGCAAAGCGGGTGATTTTGTTTGCTTAGGTGGATCTGATTTATTTGAGTTTCATCAACGTCCAGGTACACCTCGCCCTGGCTTTCCCGTTGTAAAGAAAGCCAATGATTCAAGCGAAAAAGGAGTTGGTGAATGGAATGAAGCCAATATTTGGGTGAAAGATGGTACAATTACTGTTTATGTGAATGGTGTCTATCAGAATACAGGTACAAATAAAGTAAAGAGTGGATATATCGGTTTGCAAAGTGAAGGAAAAGATATTCTGTTCAGGAATGTCACTTTGACAAAGTGGTGATAAATAGCGGTGAGTGGTGAGCGATGGATTTAGCTATCGGTTTTGTATAGAAAAATAGGCTTAAGCCTATTATCAATTGGCTAAGGCTAATCTTCGATTGCCGTCTGCTTTAGCTGACAGAAAAAAAGATACAAAAAAGGGCTTTAGCCAAAATATATTATTTATTTGGCTAAAGCCCTTTGTTAATTCAAACCATAACCGTCAGCTAAAGCAGACGGCAATCGAAGATCGGCCTTAGCCAATTGATACCCGGTTTAAGCCGGGTTATTGCAAGATATCATAAATCATAGAAACCGGCATACTATTTTGTCAAAACTCCAATCTCTGCAATCGAATAACTCTCTCCCTGATTCGCTAATTCCACCGCTTCCAGTTTAATATATTGAGCATTCACAGGGTTATCAAACAGAACTTCCTGAGCAACAGGGTTATTACGGATGTTATTGAATACCTCAGATTTCTTTACTGTCTTCCATGACTTATTATCATCACTCACAGAGAATGTATATCTATAGATATTAGGAGCAATTACATGGTTTACAGGAGTGTAAACAAAACCTTTCAGCGCAAGATTTTCCCCCAGATTAATTATTAATGGTAAATTCTTCTCTATTAGGACTCTGTTTGCTGTATTTCCGTCTATTACATTTGCAACTTCTTCTCTTTTATGAGATACGATTGTCCACTTGGCGGGAGCTATATCATAATTCGTTGTTACTATTTCACTCTTTTCCGTATCATTTCCAATCATAGCGATGGCACGCACAGTTCCCCCACTCGGCAAAGCAAAAGAAGACTGGTAACGTGAGGAAGTAGCAGTAGGTTGACTTCCGTCGGTAGTATAATAAATAACAGGATCGGGAGAAGGACAGGCAATCTTTACCATTCCCTGTTTATCTCTCTGAATTACAGGAGCTGATAGAAACTCAACGGCCTTATACAAACCTATTTTCGTCAAAACTGGAGAAGCCAATGATTCTTCTAGATTCAGACGTAACTTCTGAGCTGTTACCTGAGGGAAACGCAGAATACGTTTATAACCGATTGTTGTTCCTTCCGTAATCTTTTCCCAGATTGAAGATTCATCATTCCAGGCATCAACAGTGAATTTCGAAACACGTTGTCCCAAAGGAATATATTCCTGGACAAGGAAGCGATTAAAGGTTTCTTTCTTCGCCAGATTTATTTCGATTGAAACTGTATGTACATCATCATCAGTTGCCCAGTAATTATCATACATATCGCTAATCAGATTCTTCTCTGCATAAATAGATGATTTCCCTCTTGTGTTTGTAGCTTTCAATGTAGCACCTTTTATCAGGTCATTCGCAAAGCTATCTTCAATTACTTTCTTAAATTCCATTAAGCGGATGGAATCATTTCGGTGAATACGCCCTTCACGACTTGGGGGTACATTTAGCAATAAATTAGAGTTACGGCCAATAGATGTGTAATAGATATCTACCAGATGTTCAACCGTTTTCACCTTATCATCTGTAGCAGGACTATAGAACCATCCCGGACGAATAGAGACATCCACTTCAGCCGGTACCCAGGCTTCACCATTCACTACGCCACTATTCAGAATATGTGTAGCCGGGGCATCTAATCCGGGGCCAAAACCGGTAGTATCCAAAGTGGCCCAGTTTGTTTCGCCTGCTATCCCTCTTTCATTACCCATCCAACGACAATCAGGGCCTATATCACTAAAGATAAGGGCCTGTGGTTGATTGGTATATACTGTTTTATGGAATAAAGGCCAATCATAGACTTGCTTTTTACCCTTATGAGCGTCACCATTGGCTCCGTCAAACCATTGTTCAAATACTTCACCGTATTGCGTAAGTACTTCATTCAATGTGTTAGCAAAAATCTGATTATATTCGGGAGTTCCATACGAAGGATGGTTTTGATCCCATGGAGAAAGATATACGCCAAACTTCAAGCCATATTCTTTACAGGCGTCCGACAGTTCACGCAGCAAGTCGCCTTTTCCGTCTTTCCATGCACTCTCACGCACTGTATGGGTGCTGTAATTGCTGGGCCACAAACAGAATCCGTCATGATGTTTTGCGGTGATAATAATCCCTTTCATACCTGCAGCCTTGGCTGTTGCAGCCCATTGACGGCAATCCAGATTGGTAGGATTAAATACTTTCGGGTCTTCTTTGCCATCCCCCCACTCTACATCAGTAAAGGTGTTAGGGCCAAAATGTGCAAACATATAATACTCTAATTGATGCCAGTTCATTTGCTTTTCGCTTGGCAACTTTCCATAAGGAGCAGGCGGATCAATTTTTTCCGCACAGGAAAAGGAAAAAAGGGAGAAGCATAAGGCTCCCGCCGTGAGTGCTTTCCATGAGTTTTTTTTCATACGTAATAATTTATGTTTGAGTAATAATGATATAGTTTATTAAAAAATTAAGTTCATCTCCATTTGTTGCTACTATCCTTGTCTCTAAAGCACATAAAAAATCTTGTTTTAAAGTATATATTTTACTTCTTTACCGCGTATAGATTCATCTATCTTACCATTGTCATAGACTTCTTGTCCATTGACAAATGTTTTCCATACACTATGACTGAAAGTAGTATCTTCAAAGGGTGACCAACCGCATTTATATAATAAATTATCCTTAGCTACTGTCCAGCTGTCCTGTGGATCAACTAAAACCAAGTCAGCATAATAACCCGGACGGATAAAGCCACGACGATCGATGCGGAATAGTTCGGCAGGAGCATGCGACATCTTTTCTACTACTTTTTCTACAGTGAAATGACCCTGTGAAGCCAGTTCCAGCATAGCCACTAACGAATGTTGTATTAATGGCCCACCAGAAGCAGCTTTCAGACAACTCCCCTCCTTCTCGACCGGTAGATGAGGAGCATGATCGGTAGCCACAATATCCAATTTATTACTATTGAGAGCATCCCGTAAGGCATCTCTATCATTGCGTGTTTTAATAGCAGGATTCCACTTTATCCGGTTTCCATAACCGGCATAATCAGAGTCACTAAACCATAAATGATGGACACATACTTCACCGGTAATTTTCTTATCTTTCAAAGCAAGGTTATTATCCAGTAGAGTCATTTCCCTAGCCGTAGACAAATGCAGAATATGCAATCTTGTATTCAGGCGAGTAGCCAGCTCAACCGCTTCCGACGAAGACACATAACAGGCCTCTTCACTCCGGATTTTCGGATGAAAAGAGATATCCAAATTATCTCCATACAGGCTTGTATAATGCTTTATATTCCGTTGTATAACCTCCTCTTTTTCAGCATGAACAGCTATCAGCAGATCCACCTCGCCAAATATACGTTCCAGGCTTTCTTTCTTATCCACAAGCATATTTCCGGTAGAAGAACCGAGGAATAGTTTAAATCCGGGAATACGACTTCTGTCCAGTTGTTTTATTTCATTCAGGTTATCATTTGTTCCGCCAAAAAAGAAAGAATAATTTGCTGCAGAAACTTCCGCTCCTCGTTGCAATTTCCATTCTAAAGCTTCTAATGTAGTAGTTTGTGGATTAGTATTGGGCATATCCATAAAAGTAGTAACCCCACCTGCAACCGCAGCACGGCTTTCAGTGGCAATATCTCCTTTATGTGTTAAGCCAGGGTCACGAAAATGTACCTGATCATCGATCACTCCGGGCATTAGCCATTTACCGGTTGCATCAATAACCTCATCCACCTGATCTTCTATTCCAAGCGGCAATTCATCCACATAAACACTTTCTATTAAGTCGTCAAGAATCATTACAGAACCAATAAAAACCTTATTCTCATTGATGATTCTTGCATTTTTGATAAGTTTCTTTTTCATATTATCCATTCAGGTCAATACATGTCACAAATATAGCCTATTATTCAATAGAAAACAAGGAATAGAGCTACTTTAGGGTAGTATGTATACATATTCCCTTCTGAAAAGTAGGCAGAAAAAAAACAAGTATAGGCATCTGTTCTTTAAAAAGTTACCTTTTCAAAAGTTTCCATATAATATTTGCACTAAACGGCTATTCGATACAAAATAATGCAATTCGATGATATCATTTAAACTATTAGCATATCTTTGTAAGAAGAAATTAACTCATTGATCTAAAACTAACATACCAAACTATTAAAATTACTTTTATGAATCAAAGATCGGCCTTGGGCCACCCCCAAATTATCCTCAGTATTCTGCTACTCTGGATTCCTATTTTTTCTTTTGCTGCCAAACAAGTGGAATTGACCTCACCGGATGGTAAGTTGCAAATCCGTGTTTCTATTGACAAAACTGTGGAATATTCCGTTACTCACAATGGTGACCTTATCCTCGAAAATTCTCCTATCGCCATGTTATTGGCCGATGGTAAAAGTTTCGGTGTAAATCCACGTTTCTCCGGTTCCATACGTAAAAGTGTGAATGAGGTTATCAATGCTTCGATTTATCGAAGAAACCAGATAATTGACAACTACAATGAAGTTACTTTAAAGTTCCGCGATGGATTTCAACTTATTTTCCGTGCTTATAACGAGGGGATGGCCTATCGTTTTGTTTCATCACTGAAAAGTCCTTTTATCGTTGAAAACGAACAGGCTGTTTATAATTTTCCACAGGATTGGAAGGCATATATCCCTTATGTGAAGCCGACCGGTAATTTCAATGACCAATTGTTTACTTCTTTCGAAAGCACCTATGCATATTCTAACCTTACACAATGGGATAAACAACGTAATGCTTTTTCTCCCTTATTGGTGGAAGGGCCTAATAATAAAAAAATCTGCCTGACAGAGGCCGACCTTTTCTCCTATCCCGGTATGTTTCTCACAAATACATATGGAACAAAGAGCCTGAAAGGAAAATTTGCCCCCTACCCTAAAACCATTGAACAAGGCGGACACAATCAATTACAGGGTGTTATCAAAACACGTGAAAACTATATAGCGAAATGTGAAGGTAAAACCCAATTTCCATGGCGTGTCCTTATTGTTTCTGAAGACGATAAGGAATTGGCTGATTGCGATATGATTTACAAACTGGCTTCTCCAAACCGCATCACAGACACCTCATGGATTAAACCGGGAAAGGTTGCCTGGGAATGGTGGAATACCTGGAATCTTTTCGATGTTGATTTTAAAACCGGTATCAATAATGAAACCTATAAATATTATATCGACTTTGCGTCAGAACACGGCATTGAATATGTTATTCTGGATGAAGGCTGGGCTGTTAATTTGCAGGCTGACCTTATGCAGGTTATCCCTGAAATTAATCTGCCCGAACTAACTACTTATGCCAATAGCAAAAACGTAGGTTTGATACTATGGGCCGGCTATTATGCTTTTGACCGCGATATGGAAAATGTATGCCGTCATTATTCAGAAATGGGAATTAAAGGTTTTAAGGTGGATTTCATGGATCGTGATGACCAGCCAATGGTTGATTTCCATACACGTGCTGCCGAATTGGGAGCTAAATACAAATTATTGATGGATTTCCACGGCACCTATAAACCGACAGGCCTTCAACGTACTTATCCGAATGTTATCAACTTTGAAGGAGTTCACGGACTGGAGAACATGAAATGGTCGGCTCCGGAGGTAGATCAGGTTACGTATGATGTTACCATGCCGTTTATCCGTATGCTGGCAGGGCCTATTGATTATACACAGGGAGCAATGCGTAATGCTACACGCGAAAACTATCGCCCGGTAAACTCAGAAGCGATGAGTCAGGGAACACGTTGTCGTCAATTAGCAGAATATATAATCTTTGACTCGCCTATCAATATGCTTTGCGATAATCCTTCAATTTATAAAAGGGAAATAGAATGTACAGATTTTATCTCAGCAGTGCCTACAACATGGGATAATACAATAGCTCTGAATGGAAAAGTATCCGAATATATCACACTTGCTAAGCAAAAAGGAAACAATTGGTATGTGGGTTCTCTGACAAACTGGGATGCACGTGAATTAGAATTAGACCTCAGCTTCCTTCCTGCAGGTACCTACAAAGCAGAAGTATTCAAGGATGGAATAAATGCAGACAGAGTAGCCCGTGATTATAAGAAAGAAGTTATTGATATCCCCGCAAATAAGAAAATGAAAATATCCATGGCGCCGGGAGGAGGGTTTGTGATGAAGATTATGCAGAAATGATAAACTAAGAATACACAAATATATCAAGCGGACTATCCCAGCTCCTCGCCTGGTCAGGCGAGGGGGACCGCCGCTTGCGGTGGTGGAGTGGTTGTTCTTCAACAAATAAATAGATATTTGGCATTCAAAAAACATTCTACAATAAAAAATACCACCACTCCACCACTGCAAGCAGTGGTCCCCCTCGCCTGACCAGGCAAGGAGCTAAGATAGTTCACTTGATAACATCAAAAGATAGCTTCAAAAAGTAAGAGTGAAGTACTCTAAAGCAATGATTATTGTGAAAGTTCTGTTTGCTGCTTCTTCTGAGGATATTTGCGGAAGAAACTCCACCATTTAAGTTTTAACACCCCGAAGAGAGCTTCACCAAAGATGGAAGAATTCATTTTAGATACTCCATGAACGCGGTTAATGAATACAATAGGCACTTCAACCAGCTTGAAACCGCATTTATGTGCCGTAAACTTCATTTCCACCTGGAAAGCATATCCTTTAAAATGAATCTTATCTAATTCTATGGTTTCCAACACCTGACGACGATAACATTTGAAACCTGCAGTGGTGTCTTTTATCTTCATTCCTGTGACAAGGCGTACGTATACGGATGCAAAATAGGACATCAATACCCGTCCTAACGGCCAGTTAACCACATTCACTCCATCTATATAGCGCGAACCAATTGCCACATCTGCTCCATGTTGACTACATGCATTATAAAGTGCAATCAAATCATTCGGATTATGACTAAAATCAGCATCCATTTCAAAGATATAATCATAGTCATGTTCCAATGCCCATTGAAAACCACGGATATAAGCAGTACCCAATCCCTGTTTACCCTGACGTTCGACGATAAACAAACGTTCCGGAAAATCTACCTGTAAACGTTTTACTATATCGGCTGTTCCATCGGGCGAACCATCATCAATAATAAGAATATCAAATACCTTATCCTGGCCAAACACGGCCCGGATAATACTTTCTATATTCTCCTTCTCATTGTATGTAGGAATAATAACTATACTGTCCGACATATTCATCTATTTGGTTACTCTTTTATGCAAATGTACGTTTTTTTTGTGAACTACAACGGGAGTCTTACAAAATGATATTTTAACTATCGGCCGTTATCTTTTTCAAATCGTTTGACTAACTTTGTGTATAAGAAATGAGGAGGACGAGAAAAGAATGAAAGAAAAGGAAAGTAACCCAACCTTTACCCTTCATCCTATCGAGATAAACGAAGAGATATTATTGCCTTATTCAGGTGGAATACAAGCGGGATTTACCAGTCCGGCTATTGATTACACCTGTGATAAGATTGATTTGAATCAGGTGTTGATACGCCATTCGGAGACAACATTCCTGGCGCGTGCCGAGGGAGATTGCCTGAATGGAGGAAAAGCACAGATTCAGGATGGGGATTTGATTATTGTTGATAAATCGCTGGAACCGAGGGATGGTGACCTGGCTGTTTGTTTTTTGGATGGAGAATTCACAATGAAACGGGTAAAGGTGGAGAAAGAAGAGGTATGGTTGATGCCGGATAATGAAAAGTTTAAACCAATCAGAGTCACTGAGGATAATTATTTTACTATCTGGGGGATTATTACTTATTCCATAAAACAACACAGAAGATGAACGCTCTGGATACTACCTATACCGAAATGTACGGACTTGCCGATGCCAATAATTTCTTTGCCAGTTGTGAGCGTCTGTTTCGTCCCGATTTACGTAATCATCCGGTTGTTGTTCTTTCGAATAACGACGGATGTGTGATTGCACGCAGTAATGAAGCTAAGGCTTTGGGAATTAAGATGGCTGTGCCGACTTATCAGGTACAGGAAATCATAGATAAACATAAAGTTGCGGTGTTTTCATCCAACTATGTGTTGTATGGAGATATGTCGAATCGTGTGATGGCAATGCTTTCTTCGTATGTACCGGAAACAGAAGTATATAGTATTGATGAAGCATTCCTTAACTTCAGCGGATTTGAGCATTATAATCTTCAGGAATACGGACAAGAGATTGTCCGTTCAATTACACGTGGTACGGGTATACCTATATCTTTGGGAATAGCTCCTACGAAAACATTAGCCAAACTGGCAAATAAATTTGCCAAGAAGTATAAAGGATATAAAGGCATTTGCCTGATAGATACCGAAGAAAAACGAATCAAAGCACTGCAAATGACATCTATAGAGGATGTCTGGGGAGTGGGTAGAAAACATGCCCGTTTCCTGCAAAGCCTTGGAATAAACACAGCCTATGATTTCACACAGATGAGTCAGGGTTGGGTAAGGCGGCAAATGACTATAACAGGCGAACGCATGTGGAAAGAGCTGTGGGGTATACCTAGTATCGACCTTGAACATACTCCTCCCCAAAAGCATTCGATATGCACATCCCGTATGTTTGGTGAACCGATATCGTCCATGGATGAACTTACACAGGCCGTATCAACTTTTGCAAGCCTTTGTGCATCCAAACTACGTAAACAAAAATCGTGTGCCGTATCTCTTTTGGTTTTTATCCATACAAATCACTTTAAAGACGAAGGCAGGCGATATTCAAACAGCCAGTTAATTAATCTTCCGGTACCGACAGACCTCACAAACGAGATTGTACATTATGCACTTATTGCTTTACAAAAGGTATACAGGGAAGGTTATAAATTCAAAAAAGCGGGTGTTATCATAACAGAAACCATTCCTAATAATGCTATCCAGCAAAGTCTTTTTGATAAAGTTGATCGTAGCAAATACGAACGTGTAATGTCGGTAATGGACAAGTTAAATTCAGGCTTTGACCGCAATATGCTGGTTCTTGCTAATCAGATTGGGTCGGATAATTGGAAGTCTAAGCGGAATAAACTCTCCCCACTATATACGACAAATATCAATCAGATTTTGAGGGTAAAGATGGGTCGTAGTTACTAATTTGGAGTTGACTAAAAAGCAGTATCAAATTTCTCCTCCTTTGCAAAGGAGGAGTACCCCGAGGTATGAGGGGGGAGGTGGTTTGGTCTAACTTTATATTTTGAAGATGGTGCGTCTATTTATTAATTACACCTAACCACCCCGTCACGCCTAACGGCGCGCCACCCCTCCTTTGCAAAGGAGGGGAAATTTGTCTCTACTTTTTCACACAAGATATATTATAGAGAGGAGTAACTCAAAAGGGTAGTTTTGATTCAGTCTCTCATATATATTTCATTGAAAATCGTTATCTTTGTATTCTTTTATAATTAATCAATTCACATTGGAAGTTCAGGAATTACTCAATTTATATAGCGCCCATCCCCGGGTAACTGCTTTGCATACCCTGTTGCTAAATGATTCAGCAAGCAATATCTTTCTGAAAGGATTAAACGGTTCAGGGGCAGCGATGACCATTGCTTCTCTTTTTTCACGAAAAGAAAGCAGTTTTCTATGCATTCTAAACGACATGGAAGAGGCGGGATATTTTTATCACGACCTGGTGCAATTAACATCCGGTTCACAGATTTACTTCTTCCCTTCCGCTTACCGTCGTTCCATTAAATACGGACATATTGATTCGGCTAACGAGATTCTGCGTACAGAGGTACTCAGTATGTTGCAAAATCCCGATGAGCCTTTTGTTATAGTAACCTATCCCGATGCTATTGCTGAAAAGGTGGTTGACCGAGAAACATTAAAAGAGAATACACTTAAGATTCATTCGGGCGAGAAACTGGATAATATGTTTGTTTCCGATGTATTGGATACATACGGATTCGAACAGGTAGATTATGTATATGAACCCGGACAGTATGCTTTGCGTGGTAGTATTCTGGATGTATTCTCATTTTCTTATGAGTTTCCTTACCGTATTGACTTCTTTGGCGACGAAGTAGAGACTATCCGTGCTTTTGATGTGGAAACACAATTATCAAAAGAGAAGTTCGATAGTATTTATATTGTTCCGAAAATGAGTACAAGCGGACATGCCAAAGCATCTTTACTACATTCACTTCCGGCAAATACTTTCTTATCGGCTAAAGACCTGGCATGGTGTAAAGAACGCATAGGTAGTATCTGGAACGAAGAGCCTATGGCGGGTGATGAAGAATCCTTCGGCAGTCAGGAAGCCATGCGGGCAAAACTTATTCCGGATGATATATTCCTTCGTTCTGCATTAGACTTCCGTCGGATACATTTCGGTGCTCGTTCGATGGGAACAGCGGATGCAACAATCACTTTCGAAACACATCCTCAACCCATTTTCCATAAGAACTTTAATCTGGTAAGCGAGTCTTTCCATAGTTATCTGGAAAAGGATTATACTTTATATATTTTAAGTGATGTAGAAAAACAGACGCAACGTATCCGGGCAATCTTTGAAGACCGGGGAGAGGATATAGCTTTTACTTCGGTCAATAAAACACTTCATGAAGGTTTTTCGGATGATACATTGCGTATTTGTCTGTTTACCGACCATCAGCTTTTTGACCGTTTCCATAAATTTAACCTCAAAAGTGATAAAGCGAGAAGTGGAAAAATAACGCTTTCACTTAAAGAGTTGAATCAGTTTACTACAGGTGATTATATAGTACATATTGACCATGGTGTAGGGCAATTCGGAGGATTGGTGCGTCTGGAAGTAAATGGCAGAATACAAGAGGTTATCAAGTTACTCTATCAAAACAATGATGCGATTTTCGTCAGTATACATTCCCTCCATAAGCTATCCAAATATAAAGGGAAAGAAAGCGGTGAACCACCTAAGCTGAATAAACTGGGAACCGGTGCCTGGGAACGGATGAAGGAAAAGACGAAGAAGAAAGTAAAAGATATTGCCCGCGACCTGATTATTCTCTATTCCAAACGTAAACAGGAAAAGGGATTCGCCTATACGCCGGACACATATATGCAAAATGAGTTGGAAGCCAGCTTTATCTATGAAGATACTCCCGACCAGACGAAAGCTACTCTGGATGTAAAAGGAGATATGGAAAGCCTGCGTCCGATGGACCGGTTGATATGCGGAGACGTTGGTTTCGGAAAAACAGAAGTAGCTATTCGCGCTGCGTTCAAAGCCGTGGCTGACAGCAAACAGGTTGCCGTTCTCGTACCAACAACCGTATTGGCATTCCAACATTTTCAAACATTTTCGGAACGATTAAAAAACTTCCCTTGTACGATTGATTATATCAGCCGTGCACGAACAGCCGGAGAGATAAAAGAAACACTGCAGGCTGTAAAAGAGGGAAAAGTAGATATATTGATTGGTACTCATCGTATTGTCAGCAAGGATGTACAGTTCAAAGACCTTGGATTACTTATCATTGACGAAGAACAGAAGTTTGGGGTTTCCGTTAAAGAGAAACTCAGGCAGATGAAGGTTAATGTCGATACATTAACAATGACCGCAACCCCGATTCCACGAACTCTACAGTTTTCGTTGATGGGAGCACGCGACCTTAGTAATATCACAACTCCCCCACCGAACCGGTATCCGGTGCAAACCGAAGTTCAACGCTTCAATCCTGATATTATCCGCGAAGCCATTAATTTTGAAATGAGCCGGAACGGACAGGTATTCTTTATTAATAATCGTATTCAAAATATCCATGAGATAGAAACTCTGGTCAGACGGGAAGTACCCGATGCACGTATTGCTATCGGGCATGGACAAATGGACCCGAAAGCCCTTGAGAAGGTCATATTGGATTTTGTTAATTATGAGTATGATGTACTGATAGCTACAAGTATTATTGAGAGTGGTATCGATGTTCCCAATGCCAATACCATTATCGTTAATAATGCACAGCAATTCGGACTTTCCGACCTTCACCAGCTGCGTGGACGGGTAGGTCGAAGCAACCGGAAAGCATTCTGTTATCTGCTCTCCCCGCCTCTCTCCACCCTGAGTCAGGAAGCACGCCGCCGTTTGCAGGCAATTGAAAACTTCTCCGAGTTGGGAAGTGGTATACATATAGCAATGCAAGACCTGGATATCCGCGGTGCAGGTAATCTTCTAGGGGCAGAACAAAGCGGATTTATTGCAGACTTGGGTTACGAAACTTATCAAAAGATATTAGAGGAAGCTGTAGACGAACTGAAAAGCGAAGAGTTTGCAACGCTTTACACAGATACAGCCAATGATATACAGAATACCGGTAAGGATTATGTACGTGAAACATTTATAGAAAGTGATTTAGAACTCATGTTCCCTCCAACCTATATACCCAATGATTCCGAACGTATCTCGCTTTATCGCGAACTGGATAACATGGAACAGGAAAGGGATATATTGGCTTTCACTGAGCGACTGAAAGACAGGTTCGGTAAGATTCCCAAAGAAGGAAAAGAATTAATCCGCATTGTCCGCCTGCGTAGGATGGCAAAGAATCTGGGAATGGAGAAGCTTGTACTGAAGAAAGGACAAATGAGTATTTTCCTTGTTTCAAATATGGATAGTCCTTACTATCAAAGCGAAGCTTTCGATAAGTTAATACATTATATCCAGCAAAATCCCCGTGACTGTAACCTACGGGAGCAAAACGGGAAACGTAGTATTACAATAAAGAATGTAGACACGGTTGAGAAAGCAACGGCTATATTGGAAAGTATGGAGAAAATGTAAGCATTCGGCATAGTATGCCTCATGCAGGAGTCAAAGAAGTCAAAGGAGTCAGAGGAGTTAAGTAGCCGCAACGCTGTATTTGCTAAGCGAAGTTTTTTTCTACTTGACTACTAAAGAGCAAAGCGATTGATAACTCCTTGGCTCCTTTGACTACTAAGCAAGAGGGATACGTAGTAGACCGAAGGCTTACAAGAAGATGTAGATAATTAATACCCAAAATAACATATCATGAAAAAGACATTAGTTGACCTGTTTGAAGATTCGGTAAAGCAATATTCGAATAACACCTTCTTATTGGAGAAGACTACCGATAAGTTTGAACCTACTACCTATACGCAGGTAAAGGAGAAAGTCTATAAGTTGGGAGCGGGACTAATTGCCCTTGGAGTAAAAAAGGGTGATAATATGGCTTTACTCAGCGAAGGCAGGAATGCCTGGATAATAGGTGAATTGGCCATGTTTTATGCAGGTGCGGCTAATGTTCCGTTGTCAATCAAACTTGAAGAAGCTAATGATTTGCTCTTTCGTTTGATACATGCGGAAGTGAAATATATTATGGTGTCAGGAACTCAACTGAAAAAGATTCGCGCCATTATTGACCAGTTACCTTTAGTAGAGAAAGTGATTATCTTTGATGAGCAGGTTGTTTATGAGGAAAAAGAGATATCTATGATGGAAGTCATACAGACGGGTGAAGCCTGGTTGAATGAACATCCTATAGAAGAATTTCTGGCTATCGGTCAATCACTTCAAAATGATGATTATGCAACTATTACTTATACATCCGGTACAACTGCTGACCCTAAAGGTGTTATCCTTACACATCGTAACTATACAGCCAATGTAGAACAGGCTCTATCTTGTATAGATATCGACAGTTCATGGCGTACGCTTGTTATCCTCCCGCTTGACCACTGTTTTGCTCATGTGGTGGGCTTCTATATCTTTATGCATAAAGGAGCATCTGTTGCTACTGTACAAAACGGAAAAACAGGAATTGAAACATTAAAGAATATTCCTGTAAATATAAAAGAGGTAAAACCTTATCTTATCCTTAGTGTGCCTGCTCTGGCTAAGAATTTCAAGAAGAATATCGAACAAGGCATTCGTTCTCAAGGTAAATTCGTCACCTATTTATTTAATAAAGGGGTTAATACAGCAATGAATTATTATGGTGAAAGTGATAACGAACATGGTCGTGGATGGCGCTTCTTGTTGAAACCACTTGTTGCTTTCTATGATAAGGTTATCTTCAGCAAAGTACGTCAGAACTTCGGAGGAGAAATGCGCATGTTTGTTGGAGGAGGAGCTTTACTGGATAAAGACCTGCAAAAATTCTATTACGCTATTGGTATGCCAATGTTTCAGGGATACGGATTAAGTGAAGCTACTCCGGTTATATCTACAAATGGCCCGCAACGTTACCGATTTGGAAGTAGTGGCATATTGGTGAGTCCATTAGAAATGAAAATCTGTGATACGAATGGAAAGGAACTACCTCGCGGTGAGAAAGGTGAAATGTTAGTAAAAGGTGAAAACGTTATGGCTGGTTACTGGAAGAATCCTGTATCAACTGCTGAAACGGTTAAAGACGGCTGGTTGTATACCGGAGATATGGGATATATTGGTGAAGATAACCTACTGTATGTTTTAGGACGCTTTAAGAGTTTGTTAATTGGCAGTGATGGAGAGAAATATAGCCCGGAAGGTATTGAAGAAGCTATGGTAGAACACTCCTCTGCCATCGACCAGATTATCCTTTACAACAACCAAAGTCCTTATACTACCGCTTTAATTGTTCCGAATAAAGATGTATTAAATAAGAAGTTAGCTCACAATCATCTCTCAATAGAGACGGAAGAAGGGAAGAAAGCAGCTATTGAAACCATACAAAAACAAATCGACCGTTTCCGTAAAGGAGGCGACCTCGCTTATATGTTCCCTGATAGATGGCTACCGGCTGCTTTTGCTGTACTTTCGGAACCTTTTACTGAGCAAAACGGGCTGGTGAACAGTTCCCTTAAGATTGTACGTGGCAAAGTAGAGAAACTCTATGCTGATCGCCTTGACTATCTTTATACACCGGAAGGAAAAAATCCGATAAATGACAAAAATATAAGCTCACTTTAATAAATAATTATGAATCTTAAAACTATTATTGCTCTGGCAGCACTAACCTTTACATTGGGAAATACAGTTATGGCTGAAGAAGGATTAATGAAACAGGAAATCGCACAAGGATGGATCTTCAAACAGGTAAGGGGCAACAACTGGTATCCGGCAACCGTACCGGGAGTCGTGCAACTCGATCTGCTCAATAGTGAGCTTATTGAAGATCCTTTTTACCGGTTGAATGAAAAAGGTATTCAATGGGTAGATAAAGAAGACTGGGAATACAAAACAACATTGGAAGTTACTCCCGAATTATTTGCTAAAGAGAATATAGAACTGGATTTCAAAGGGCTGGATACTTATGCCGACGTTTATCTGAATGATTCATGCATCCTGAAAGCCGATAATATGTTCCGAGAATGGCGCGTAGATGTAAAAAGTCTATTAAAAAAAGAAGGTAATGAACTTCGTGTGTATTTCCACTCTCCTATCAAGGTAGATATTCCTAAGTTTGAAGCATTACATTATCCGTTGGAAGCCGGAAACGACCAATCGGAGAATGGTGGAGTGTTTGATAAGAAAGTGAGTGTTTTTGCACGTAAGGCCGGTTATCATTACGGTTGGGACTGGGGACCACGTATAGTAACAAGCGGAATCTGGCGTCCGGTTTATCTGGTAGGCTGGGATAAAGCACGTATCGACAATATTCATTATATTCAGCAATCAGTTACAGCGCAAAGAGCAAATATAAAAACCCGTGTGGAAGTAATTGCCAATAAAGCTGGAACTGCCCAATTAACTATACACACAGACGGTATCCGCAACAACTGGAATAAGAAAGTACAGGTAAAAGAAGGAAAGAACCTGATAGAGATAGATCTGGTTATCAATAATCCTAAACTTTGGTGGACAAACGGATTAGGGGAAGCTCATCTCTATCCTTTCACTGCTACTTTATATATGGATGATAAAGTGGTTGATAAAAAAGAAGATAACATTGGTATCCGCAGTCTTAAAGTTGTATATGAAAAAGATGCACAAGGCCATACTTTCCACTTTGAGCTTAATGGAGTGAAGGTATTTGCAAAAGGTGCCAATTATATTCCACAGGATAATTTCCTGCCACGGTTGACGGATGCCGACTACGAACGTACAATTCTGGATGCCGTAAATGCCAATATGAATATGCTTCGTATATGGGGTGGCGGTATATATGAAAATAAGATATTTTATGATTTATGTGATAAGTATGGTATTATGGTATGGCAAGACTTTATGTTTGCCTGCAGCACTTATCCGATGACACCCGAATTGCTGGATAATATTCGTCATGAGGCGATTGACAATGTAGTGCGCCTGCGTAATCATCCGTCTATTGCTATCTGGTGTGGAAATAACGAAAACCATACAGCATGGTTCAACTGGGGATGGATGCGTAAATACGAACAACTAGGTGTATTGGAAGAATTACGCAAAGACTATAAGGATTTATTTCATGGAGTGCTTCCTGAAGTAGTAACAGAATATGATCCCACCGCATTCTATTGGCCCTCTTCCCCTTATGCCGGTGATCCGGATAAAAAAGCAGAAACAGGAAAAGCTATCTGGAATGCAGATGGCGATGGTCATTATTGGGGAGTATGGCACGGACGTGATTCTATTGCCAATTATAATGTAATTCGTTGCCGTTTCTTCTCCGAATATGGTTTCCAATCGTTTCCTGAATATCAATCCGTATTGAAGTATGCACCGGAAGAACGCGACCACGATATTTATTCCGATGTGATGATGGCTCATCAACGTGGTGGTAGTCATGCTAACGGGCTTATTGAATGGTATCTCTTGAATGAATACCGTAAACCGAAAGATTTCCCTAACCTCCTTTATATGGGACAATTGCTTCAGGGAGATGCTATTAAGACGGCGATTGAAGCACATCGTCGTGATATGCCATATTGTATGGGTACCCTATTTTGGCAACATAATGACTGTTGGCCTGTTGCTTCATGGTCGAGCCGTGACTATTATGGTCGTTGGAAAGCACAGCATTACTTCTCAAAGAAAGCTTTTGAAGATATATTGGTTTCGCCTATTAAAAAAGATGATGACCTTCATGTATATATAGTATCTGACCGTCTGAAGCCAGCAAAAGGAATACTTCATATCCGCATTATTGATTTAGAAGGAAATGTTGTATTTGAAAAGAAAAGCAACATTACTGTTCCGGCAAATATCAGTAAAAGCTTATTTAATGCTCCTATCACTTCTGTTCTGGGAGGTAAACAATGGAATGAAGTAGTTGTTAATGCAAAATTCACTGAGAATGGTAAAGAAGCAAAAATATATACAAATAATTACTTCCTAACACGCTTTAAAGATATAGATTTCCCAAAAACATCTATACAAACAAGTAGTGTTGTTTCCGGGAATGGTTTTGATGTTACATTAAGTAGTGACTCCTTTGCAAGAGGTGTATTCCTTAGTATTGATGGAATTGACAACTTCTTCTCAGATAATTATTTCGACTTATTACCTGGTGAACCGATCACAATACATGTCAGAACATCCTTAAATAAAGCTGCATTCGACAAACAACTAAAAATAGAAAGTATAGCTGACGCCTACTAAAGGTCTTAGAACTTTATCGCTTTAAAGAAACTGGGGAGAAAGTTGTAATCTTTCCCCCAGTTTCTTTAAAGAGGCAAGAGATAAACATTAAAGGGATTGGATGTTAAGTATAAGGATTAAAGATTATTAATAGCCTTCGTTCCAATCCTCGCCTAAAAAGATGTACCTTTGCCGCCTGAAATCTACAAGGTGAAAAGAGAGGATTGATGAGTAAATCATTGCGCTATATATTATTTTTAGCTCTACTACTGGTTATAAACAGTTTTTCTGGTTTATATGCACAATCGGAAACACATGCTTCTGGCACTGTGAAGGATGCTATTACTAAAGAAATATTATCCTTTGTATCAGTTATGTTTGAGGGGTCTACTGTGGGTACTATGACCGACGATAATGGGGCTTTTGAATTGCATACAGATAAAGGATATACAAACCTTGTTATAAGCTCATTGGGATATACTACCCAAACCATTCCTTTGCAATGTGGAAATAGTTATCAGAATCTTAACATTCTTCTATATCCTACAAGTTTCGAAATAGAAGAAGTAACTGTCCGCCCTACCCGTCAACAATATTCACGCAAGAATAACCCGGCAGTTGAATTGATCAAAGAAGTGATTGCAAGGAAAAACACAAACCGTATCGAGGCAAAAGACACTTATGAAGTGGAATTATATGAGAAGCTATCACTTGCTCTTGATGATTTTAACCCTAATCTTGAAAAGAATGCTTTCGTTAAGAAGTTTAGCTTTATAAAAAATTATCTGGATACATCTGAAATTAGTGGGAAACCGATTCTTACTCTCTCTGTTCGTGAAACTATTTCCGATTATTATTATCGCAAAAGTCCCCGATCAGAAAAGACTATCACAAAAGCGAAACGGCAGGAAGGTGTTGATAAATCTATTGATGAAGGAGGTATACTATCCAGTAATCTGGAAGAGATATTTAAGAGTGTCAATATATTTGATAATAACATTGACATTCTGTTAAACCGGTTTGTAAGTCCATTATCTTCTATCTTGGCAACATCTTACTATCAATACTATATTATGGATACGTTGGATATAGCAGGTGATCAATGTGTTGATTTGGCTTTTGTTCCTGTGAACAGCCAGAGCTACGGCTTTACAGGTAGACTTTATATAACTCTGGATGGTAATTATTCTGTTAAGAAGTTTCTATTGAATGTTCCCCGTCATATTAATCTTAACTGGGTAGATCAGTTGCGTATTGAACAGGATTTTAAACTTGCTCCCGACAGTACATGGGTTCTTGATTCTGAAAACACCTATATCAATTTCTATCTTGTGAAGGGCGCACAGCAATTATATGCACATCAGTTCCGAAATTATGATAAATATAACTTTGAACCGCAAAATACCGATTCGATCTTTGGACTAACCGGCCCTCTCCATATACTTCCGGAAGCTACATTTCAAACGGACACCTTTTGGGTAAACAACCGGCATGTACCCCTAAAAGATAAGGAGAATGCATTGAAAGACCTGCTTGCAGAGTTACGTAAAGTTCCTGCTTTTAATGCAATTATTAAAACAGCAGAAGTTTTAATTACCGGCTACATCCCTACCAAACCGGATAAGAATAAAAGCTTATTTGATTTTGGTCCTATGAATACAACCTTTACTGTTAACCATTTAGAAGGATTCCGCTTCCGTGTGGGTGGTATGACAACAGCCAATCTTCATCCTCGTTGGTTTGCAAGCGGCTATATGGCATATGGTGTAAATGATCGTAAAACCAAATATAATATAAAGCTTACGCATAGTTTTACGGATAAAACTTATCACGAGAAGGAGAGCCCTGTCAATAATCTTTCCTTTATTCATGAATACGATGTATATACACCAGGACAGGATTTTCTCTTTACAAGCAAGGACAATATATTTGTAGCCTGGAAAGTAGGTGAACCGGTAACACAGATGCAATACATCCGCAAATATGTACTGCAATATGAAAAAGAGTGGTTAAACGGTTTGTCAGTCTACGGATGGGCAAAGAAAGAGAATAACGAGGCTTCGGGAACACTCAGATATAATGTTTATGAGGAAGACGGTTCAATGAAGGGAATTAAGGACTTCAACACATCTGAACTGGGGCTTCAACTACGATTCGCTCCTGGTGAGAGGGCTTTCAATAGCCGTATCGGTAAAAATTCTATAATGAATTTATCCAAGGATGCTCCTATCTTCAAACTTTCACATCAACTTGGAATAGATGGTGTACTGGGAGGTGAATACAAATATAATCATACGGAGTTTAGTGCAGAGAAACGAATCTGGCTTTCTTCCTTCGGACATATCGACGCGACGGTTAAAGCCGGAAAAGTATGGGATAAAGTTCCTTTCCCTTTACTTATTCTGCCGAATACAAACCAGTCTGTTACTATCCAGCCGGAAGCTTTCAACATGATGCGCGCCATGGAATTTATTACTGACGAATATGTTTCTTTCTATGCTACTTATTATTTGAAAGGGTGGATATTGAATCGGATACCATTAATCAAATTACTGAAGATGCGTGAAGTTATTTCGGTGAGTGGGATGTATGGAAATCTATCGGATAAGAATAATCCGTTTGTAGATCCTACCGGACTTTATCAATTACCGGAAGGAACACGTCCTATGGGCAATACTCCTTATATAGAAGCCAGTGTAGGACTGGAAAACATCTTTAAGATCTTGCGTATCGATTATTACCGTCGTTTGACTTATCTGAATGAACCTAACATCAAAAAAGGGGGTATTCGTATTGCACTTCGCTTCTCTTTCTAAAGAAATACATGTGTAACCCTAATAAACATATTCAGCATTCCCCGAACCCTTGGGCACTAATTCCGTTAGGAGTCTTTCTTCTGACTTATCTTATAGTTTCGCTTATTGCAGGTGATTTCTATAAAATGCCTATTACGGTGGCTTTTGTTATTGCTTCTATAGTAGCTATCGCGATTTCCAAAGGAGGTAAATTAAACCAAAGAATTGAGCAGTTTTGTCGTGGAGCCGGCAATTCAAACATTATGTTAATGGTGCTCATTTTCATAATGGCAGGAGCTTTTGCTCAAACAGCTAAAGCGATGGGCGCTGTGGATGCAACGGTAAATCTAGCCATGTCTCTCCTACCCGCTAATCTTCTGGCTGTAGGGATTTTTATTGCTGCTTGTTTTATTTCTCTTTCCGTAGGAACATCTGTTGGCACAATCGTAGCTTTAGCTCCGGTTGCAGTTGGGATTGCTGCAAAAGCAGATCTACCGACAGCTTTAATGCTTGGGGTTGTTGTAAGTGGAGCAATGTTTGGAGATAATCTTTCTTTTATTTCTGATACGACTATTGTTGCAACGCGTACACAGGGTTGTAGCATGTCGGATAAATTCAAAGTAAATGTACGTATTGCTTTACCTATAGCTATAATTACGACACTTCTTTATTTCTTTGTTGGAAAAGGCATGGAGGGAGACTATCAACAGGAAACTATTGAATGGATAAAAGTAATACCTTATTTAGTGGTTCTTATCACTGCAATATCAGGAATCAATGTGATGCTTGTTCTATTTATTGGTATTCTCTTATCGGGAGTTGTCGGATTAGCAGTGGGAAGTTTTGATATCTGGGGTTGGACTGGTTCAATGGGGAGTGGTATTACAGATATGGGTGAATTGATAATTGTTACCCTATTAGCGGGAGGAATGCTGGAGATGATTCGCTACAACGGTGGCATTGACTGGATAATACTTAAATTAACGTCACATATTCGTTCAGCTAAAGGAGCAGAAGGTAGTATTGCTGCTCTTGTTAGTTTTGCTAATGTTTGTACCGCCAATAACACAATTGCATTAATAATGGCCGGGCCTATTGCAAAAGATATCGCTGACAGATTTCATGTTGATCCGAGAAAGAGTGCCAGTTTATTAGATATGTTCTCTTGTTTCGTACAAGGCATTCTACCCTACGGTGCACAGTTATTGATGGCCGTCGGCTTAGGAGGAGTATCTCCTATAGAAATTATGCAATACCTTTATTATCCTTATCTTTTAGGATTAGGAGGTGTGATGGCTATTCTTTTTCGGTATCCCCGTAAATACAGCTCACCAACAAGCCGATAAATTATAATGTATTAATGATCTCCCGTTGTTTCTCAAAAAACAATCTACGCTGCCTTTCTCCACTTACTGAAATCATTGTAGAAGAACGAAGAACCGCATTGATTCTCGTCTTTATAATTTGAAAAGAATCTTCATCTAAAGAGGAAAAGTTATTTAATACAAAGACTTTGAGCATGCTGATACGATAATTATTAATACTTACATACCAGAAGCTTACTTCAAAATTAATACTGGCAATATACATATACACTTTTTGGCCACTATCTTTATCTATTCCCGTTGCAGCCAGCATCTCCATATCTCGTAGTAATTGAAGAAATTCCTCTTTTAAATGCGCTGTGTCATCGTCTGTGATCAGGTTGATACTTTTAAAATAGAAAATGTCATTTATCAAGTATTGAAAAACAAGTGGATCAAATATAAAATAAGAATTCTTAATCTGTTTGGTTTCCTTAATATGCTCCCGGACAAACTTTTCTGCACGAGGGGAATATTTTACTTCTTCAAAATTTTTGATATTATTAGTATTACCTGATTCATAGACGCTTTTTAATAGATGTAAGCGTTCTATGTATTTATATCCACCATAGAAAGTAGGAGGTAATGTATTTGTACAGTCAAAAAGTTCTGAATTAGGATCATCCCTCCCAGCGATCAAAATATGAAGGTATTCATCCATCATTGCATAATCAACCTCTGTCGGATCATAATAATTTACAATCTTTAGCTGAAAAGGTTTACTTTTAGAGGAAAGAGAGGAAGATATAATATTATCTAATGAAATACCCAATTCATTAGCAATCAAAGCAATCTCCACAAACGTAAAAGAAACTTCTCCCCGTAACCTACGATACACTGCTTCTTTTTCAATGCATAACAAGTCAACTAGCAAATTGACTAACGTAGTTTTATTGGGAACTCTATCCTTTATGGCTTGCAATAGAGTCTCTTGTAATTGAGTTTTGTTCATCTTTCCCAGTACATTAAGTAATTCATGATTAATCAGGTTTTGTTGCCGGCAAAGATAATGAATTATTCAAATGTTGATATTAAATGGCTATAAATTATGTGATTATTTTATTTAGGAGATAGACTGTCTTCATTTTTTTCGTTAATTCGTAGCACAATTTACTGTACTATTTTATAAATAAAGAGTTGATGTATTATCATTAAATAATTATGTATATGGAAAAGACATTAGTGATATTGAAGCCATGCACTATTCAACGAGGTTTGATTGGTGAGGTTTTTTCCCGTTTTGAAAAAAAAGGGCTTAAACTTACAGGGATGAAAATGGAATGGTTAACAGATGAGATCCTAAGTATACATTACGCCCACTTGAAAGAAAAACCTTTTTTTCAGCGGGTAAAGGATACTATGCGTGTAACTCCGGTGATACTTTGCTGCTGGGAAGGAATAGATGCTGTCAAGGTAGTGCGTTCTCTTACAGGTGTCACCAATGGACGCAATGCAGATGCGGGAACAATTCGTGGCGACTTTAGTATGAGCGTACAGGAGAACATTGTTCATGCGTCTGACTGTTCTGAAAATGCAGAAATAGAACTTAAACGATTCTTTGCTGATAGCGAAATATATGATTATAATCTAAATAATTTATCGGCAATTTATGCCGACGATGAGTTGTAAGAAAGTGCCGTTTCCGGTTGGTTAATTATCAAATTGCGTCTATCTTTGCTATCGATTTTGAAAATACAGATACATTAAATAAAAAGAATTATGCATAATTGGTTTGAATGTAAGGTTTCCTACGACAAGATGATGGAAAATGGAATACAAAAGAAAGTAACGGAACCTTATCTGGTGGATGCCTTATCGTTTACTGAAGCAGAAGCCCGTATTATTGAAGAAATACGTCCTTTCATCACAGGAGAATTCGTTGTAACGGATATCAAAAGGGCACGTCTTTCCGAATTATTCTTCAACGAAAATGGTGACCGTTTCTATCGTATAAAAGTTCAATTTATCACACTGGATGAAAAAAGCGGAGCTGAAAAGAAAACTTCTGCGCAAATGCTCGCACAGGCTTCTACTTTGAAGGAAGCTATTGCCGTACTGGAAGAAGGGATGAAAGGAACATTGGCCGATTATACTATAGCTTCTGTGAGTGAAACAATGATTATGGATGTTTTTCCATTTAGCGGTAGTAATATTCCTTCCATCAAATCAGATGAAGAACTCTTGGCTGAACAAAAGGCTTAAAGATAAGGTTATAAAACTATATGAGCATTACTCAAAATATCATAGAATTAAAAGCGTCACTTCCCGGGGGGGTGACGCTTATTGCAGTATCAAAGTTTCATCCAGCCAAGGCTTTATTGGAAGCGTATGAAGCCGGACAGCGGGTGTTTGGTGAGAGTCGGACTCAGGAGTTAAAAGCTAAACAACAGGAATTACCTTCGGACATTGAATGGCACTTTATCGGTACGCTTCAACGCAACAAGGTGAAAGATATTGCTGCCTACGTACATACTATCCATAGTGTTGATTCTACAAAACTATTGGAAGAAATACAGAAGGAAGCTTCTAAAAACAATAGAAACATTCACATTTTGCTTGAAATTCATATTGCAGAGGAGGAGACAAAACATGGGCTTAATCCTATAGAATGCAAAGAATTATTGAGTAAACTTCCATTTGATGCATATCCCAATATCCGGTTTGCAGGATTGATGTGTATGGCTACTGATACGGATGATACGGAACAGGTTCGTAAAGAATTCCGTTTACTTCATTCCTTATTTGTGGAAATAAAAGAAGAATGGTTTAAGAATAACACCGACTTTAAACAACTCTCTATGGGAATGAGTCATGATTATTCTATTGCCATAGAGGAAGGAAGTACAATGGTTCGTATAGGAACCCGTATTTTCGGAGAACGAGAGTATTAACATTTAAGCATTTTAAGCAGGACGGTTGGATGCCTAAAAGAATAATTGGTTACCTTTGTCTTGTTAACACTAAACGAATCCAAGCATGATTAATATGAAGACACAATATGCCGGACTCACCTTACGCAATCCAATCATAGTAGGTAGTTCAGGGCTTACAATCAAACCGGAACGTAATAAAGAGTTTGAAAAAGCGGGTGCAGGTGCCATTGTTTTAAAATCTCTCTTTGAAGAGCAGATTGAAATGCATGGTGATTCACTACTTCAACAAACAGACTATCCGGAAGCGATGGATTATATCCATCAATATGTGAAAGCAAATCAGGTAAATAATTACCTGGATATGATAAAAGCAACCAAAGCAGTATGCACAATCCCAATTATCGCTAGTATTAACTGTTACAAGGCAGACTCCTGGATTGAGTTTGCCCGTCAGATTGAACTGGCCGGTGCAGACGCTTTGGAACTAAATGTCTTTTATCTGGAATCTACTCTTACAGATGATAGTGAACAGATGCGAGACTTGTATATTAACATTGTCCGTAAAGTGAAAGAAACGGTATCTATTCCAATCATTGTTAAGATTGGGAAATACTTCAACAATATCCCTTACATGGTTAATATGCTAAAGCAAAATGGTGCTGATGGAGTAGTTCTTTTCAATCGTTTCTATCAACCGGATATCGATATTAATACTCGCCAGATTGTTTCGGGTAACGTATTCAGCAGTCATTCCGACTTGAGTGATTCTTTACGTTGGACGGCAATAATTTCCGGATTAGTTCCTGGTATCAGTATTGCTTCTTCAACAGGTATACAGGAGTGGGAAGATGTAATCAAATGCCTTCTGGCCGGTGCTTCAGCAGTACAAATATGTAGTGCTTTATATACGCATGGTGCAGAAATAATACCTCAGATATTAACAAGCATTGAAGAATGGATGCAACACGCCAATTTCAAATCCTTATCTGAATTTAGCGGCACATTGAATTATGCAAATATTAAAGACCCGGCACTCTATGAACGTGCCCAGTTTATGAAGTATTTCTCTAATAGAGACTAAATTGATAGCGATAAGTGGTGAGTGCTGAGCGATAAATATAAAGATATTAGCCAACAAAAGAGGGGGATTGCATTTCTGCAATCCCCCTCTTTTATATTATATTCATCGC
Source organism: Tannerellaceae bacterium (assembly GCA_032073245.1). Classification (GTDB taxonomy): domain Bacteria; phylum Bacteroidota; class Bacteroidia; order Bacteroidales; family Tannerellaceae; genus QVMG01. The sequence goes on along the minus strand of DAMANX010000005.1, from coordinate 71,138 downwards.
TCACCACTCATCGTTCATCTCTATTTAAGAGGTAAGCTTTCCAAATCAACTGTCGGACGATTCCCTTTTGCGGGACGGGTGAAAAGGCTTTTATATTCCGTGTAATCATTAAAGAAGCCGCCGTTCTTCAGGAAGAAAGAATCTCCCTCTACCCCACCGGCAAAGTCCATACGAACTTCCGCACGAGCCGTAGCATCATTTGTAAACACACCTTCTATTAATTCTATCCAGTCACCTTTCGACGTGCGAACCCATTGATTGGTGAAGTTTACTTTCCGTTCCAAATATCCTTGTTGTGGTATAAAGTTTTCCAGGAAAGAATGTGCTCTTTTATACCAGGTATCAGTCTGGGGACGAAGAAAACCAGCTATCAGTCGCCATTGCTCTTCTTTTACCGCATAGAACCATGCATAATATTCTGTGTTGCCTTTTCCATCCGGACGTACACGAGTAATGACAGGATAAGTAACACCTGCCTTCCATGGATAAACGAGATAACTCTGTCCACCTGAACCTTCATTACCAAATTCACCAATATGTACTCCTTCTCCACGTGCCAACATTTTTATACGTTGGTCCTCTGGGATATCATTTGGATTATCTGTTGTAAAAGGACTCCATACAGAAAAGAGAATACGGCGTTCCGTGTCACTGTTTGCCTGAATACCACAATATCCTTCTCCAAAGCCATTTGTCATAAAGTAACTACCAATCTTATCTTCTCCTACCGGTACATTTACTTCGTTATAGAAATACTCCACATCATCCTCAGGTAAAGCATACCCCATATGTACCGACGGGCCACGTAGTCCCCAATACGCTTCAAAATTCCGAACAAAATTGAGTGGTTCTGTTGCTGCAGGTCCGTAAATAAGCCATTCTGTTACTTTTGGATATTCTGCACCTTCTTTCTCTAACCCCTGCATATCAATACGAATATATCCGGGCTGAGCTAAATCCACAATACCTACAGGAAGAGCTGTTTCCTGTGCTTCTTTCACCTTCACTTTAAAGCTCTTATCCTGTATTCGTACCTGAATAATTCCTGTCCCTTCTGCCTTCATAAAAACCTGCAATTCTCCAGGTTGGCTAACTTTAAGCCAAGTAGATAGTACCGCATCCGGTTGAGTCCACGACTCTATACCTTTTGCGGAAACCTTTGCTCCCCCCTTACCGGCAGTCACGTATGTATTTCCTGCAACAGGAACCGGCACTGCATCCGGAGATAACTCCATTTTGTTTCCCTGACAACTTAATAGTAAAGTACAGGTTACAATACCTATTAATCCTTTTATTATATTCATAGTTTTATATTTTTTGAAGTAAGAAGTATGAAGTAAGTAGTAAGAAGAAAAATATGCGTTAGCTCTTCTTACTTCTCACTTCATACTTCTTACTCCTTATTTAATTATTTCAAATCCTGTATATGGAACCAAAGCCTTTGGAATACGAATACCTTCCGGAGTTTGGTTATTCTCAAGTAAAGCAGCTACAATACGTGGTAAAGCCAAAGCGCTACCATTTAATGTATGACATAGTTGGGTTTTCTTGTTTTCATCGCGATAGCGACATTTCAGACGGTTTGCCTGATAGCTTTCGAAGTTTGATACAGAACTTACTTCCAACCAACGTTCCTGTGCTGCTGAATATACTTCAAAGTCAAATGTCAATGCAGATGTAAAGCTCATATCACCTCCACAAAGACGCAGGATACGCCAAGGCAATTCCAGTTTATCTACAAGTGATTGCACGTAATTTACCATTTCTTTAAGAGATTCATAAGAGTGCTCAGGTTTGTCTATCCGTACAATCTCTACTTTATCGAACTGATGCAAACGGTTCAATCCACGTACATCTTTTCCATAAGAACCTGCTTCACGACGGAAACAAGCAGAATAAGCTGTATTCTTTACTGGAAAATCACTTTCATTCAGAATCACATCCCTGTAAATATTGGTAACAGGTATTTCTGCTGTGGGAATCAAATAAAGGTCATCCACAGTTGCATGATACATCTGTCCTTCTTTATCAGGTAAGTTTCCTGTACCATAAGCAGAATCAGCATTTACCATATAAGGAGGTTGTATTTCCAGATAACCTGCTTCACGCGCGTTATCAAGAAAGAAATTAATCAAAGCCCTTTGCAGGCGGCATCCCATTCCTTTATAAACAGGAAAACCGGCTCCAGTAATCTTTACACCCAACTCAAAGTCAATCAAATCATATTTCTTTGTCAGTTCCCAATGAGGCACTGCATCCGGTCCGAGCTTTGGTATAACCCCGCCTGTCTTTTCGATAATATTATCCTCTGCCACTCTCCCTTCAGGAACAGATTCATGAGGAAGATTAGGTATCTGCACAAGCAAATCATACATTTCTTTTTCAGCCTTTTCCTTTTTACCTTCAAGCTCCTTGCTTGTTTCTTTCATTTGAGCAACTTCGGCACGGGCAGCTTCTGCTTCATCCTTCTTGCCTTCTTTCATCAATTGACCAATGGATTTCGATATGCGGTTGCGTTCTGCAAGGTTTGCATCTAACTGTGTCTGACTGCCACGTCTGATTGTATCTAATTCAATTACTTTACCGATGATTTCTTTCGCGTCGAAGTTCTTTTTTGCCAATCGACGGATTACTTCATCCGTATTCTCTGTGATAACTTTAAGCGTCAACATATAATTTACTCTTAATTAATTGAGCGGCAAAGATAAGGATAAATTAGTTGAAAGTAGAAGGTTGAATTGAAAATCGCTTAGCAAAGCGTAAAGCAAAGTTGAAGATAGGTAGGTTCTTTACTTAACGCGGCCGCCAGTAATGAAGGTTCGTATATAGTAAGGTTCGCTCAAGCTGCTTACCATTACACCACGGGAAGTACTGGTATGGATAAATCGTCCGTTCTTAAGGTATATACCTACATGGTTAGGTGTTTTCTTACGGCTTCCATCTGTTCGAAAGAAAACCAGGTCACCTTCACTTAATTTGGAACGGCTTATCTTCCGACAATCCTTCTTTAATATATCGGCAGAGGAACGGGACAATTGCTTACCATATATTTCCCTGTACATAATGACAACAAAGCCGGAACAGTCGACGCCTTTGCGTGTATTGCCTCCCATACGATGTGGAGTGCCCAGCCATTTGGCTCCTTCATTATATAAATAGATATTATCGTTGGGAGTTAGCTTTACTCCATATAGACGGGAGAGTTCATTCGGTCCTTTAAATCCGGCAGGTAAAACAACCTTTTTCTTACTTCCACAAGAAGAGAGGAAGATACAGAAAAGGAGAAATGTACAAAAAGTAATATGTTGCATTTTTATCCCCATTGCTTTGCAAACTTAGACAAAAAAAGCGAAGCACCCAAAGGATACTTCGCTTTCATATTCTTATTGCAGGTCTATTACGCTTGCGCTTCGCTTTCTTTTACAGAAACAAATGACCTGTTTTCTTTTCCTTTAGAGAAAACAACTACACCATCCACCAATGCATACAATGTATGGTCTTTACCAATACCTACGTTTGTACCTGGGTGATGAGCAGTACCTCTTTGACGTACAAGGATGTTACCAGCTTTTGCTGTTTCGCCACCAAAAAGCTTAACACCTAATCTTTTGCTATGTGATTCACGGCCGTTCTTTGAACTACCTACACCTTTTTTATGTGCCATTTTCTTACTACTTCTTTAACGTTAAGCTACAATCTCTTTAATACTCACTTCGGTAAACTGTTGACGGTGACCGTTCAACTTACGATACCCTTTTCTTCTCTTTTTGTGGAAGATCAACACTTTATCACCTTTTACCAGTGGAGAAAGTACTTCACATACTACTTTAGCTCCTTCTACTGTTGGCAACCCTACAGTTACCTGACCTTCGTTGTCAACCAACAATACTTTGTCAAACTCAACAACAGCACCACTTTCTACATTCTGGATGTGGTGTACGAACAGTCTTTTTCCTTGTTCTGCTTTGAACTGTTGTCCGTTAATTTCTACGATTACGTACATCTGTCTTTATTTCTTTAAACAGGTTATGTCCCGGGGGTGGGCTCCGTCTCCGTCTCCGTTTCCTCTTATCTACCCTCTGCGGAAAATCAGTGTGCAAAATTACTCTATCCGAATGTATTATGCAAACTTTGGTGTGTCTTTTTTCTGTTAAAAACCAAATGGACCATAATCAGGAGTATCTTCTTCCTTCTCTTCTCCTTTTACATAAAGGAAACCGGTTCCTTCTTCAATAATGTCGGTTGCTGGAATTCTATCTTTCAGTTTGATAGCTTCAGCAGCATTCGACAAGAGGATATATGCTTTATAAGTATCTTCTCCCCGCTCCCCGCGAAACCATATACCTGAATAGAGTATGTCTTTTAATAATATTGACAGGTCTTTACTGGCACTGGAAGCAGAAAGAGGGCCACGTAAGTATTTAATAACTCCTGAGTAAGGTAAATCTCCTGCCAGACCAGAAGGAAATGAAGGAGATGATTTACTTTTCTCTGATAGATACGTCCGTATTACTTCATCTGCAATTTTTTGTGCCCTCGCCGAACCCGAAGGGAATACCACCGAAATATATTTATTATCTACCACTGCCTGTAACTGATAAGGTGATAGGCAATCAATACAATCTAATGTATCTGCACGCTGGCAACGAAAAATATGCATGGAATAAATACCAAAAGCATCTTCAGGCGTTGGCATTTCATAAATATCAACTGTATATTTTTCTCCCTCATACTCAATATCACGGGTTACTAATTCAGTAACTCCATACTCCATAAATAAATCTGCTCCACCATTCATAAACCCATAGAGACCAGAACCCGTGAATACACGTTCTCTGGTAACAGATAGTTGACAATAGGCAATTGATAATTGGGAGAAAGCAATAGAGAGGAGAAAGAATAATAATATTTTCCTTTTCATTATCAATTATCAATTGTCAATTCAACAAGTTCTATCTTGTCACGGTCAGCAACTCCTAACTTCAAGCCCTGTGCAATCTCCATAAAACTAAGTGAACCGGGACGATCCTCCTTTTGTATTCCTTCTTCAATCCGTTTCCCGATAATTATATCATGGGCAATACGGTCTACTGCAACCGGGTCGGTTCCAGCCAATACTGTCTTATATTGGGTTATAAACTGAGGATTAGCCGCAGGGCCTCCATCAAAACATCCGATGATACCATCGGCTATATTCAACACCACCTTATCACGGATAGGAGGAAAAGCACAAACATAAGCAGATGTTTCATGCCACAAAGCCGTATGAAGCCGTTGGGTATTGGTTATGGAACCAAAACCAAGATTCTTCATACATACTGTAACCGATGCTCCTGCGTTCTTTAGTATAGGTACATTAATAATTTTGGTCACTTCTTCCGTGCATATCTTCGTAAAGTATGAATATTTTCCTCCATTCACCATATAAGGCATCGTGTAAGCATCATACTCACCTTCCACATCGGCATAAAGGAAATGATTTTTATCTATCCGGTCTTCACTGTAATAGCGTCCTTCTGCATTAATATAACTTTTGTTCTCATCATAACATTCTGTAGAGGAAATCTTAATTTCCGGATAGTTTGCTTCCGTATAATCAGCCTCATCCAGATTCTCTTGCCGCCGGTCCCATATCACTAATCTATCACGTGGAATACCTGCTTCCTCCAATTGTTTCACTATAGATTGAGTAATGGCATGCGAAGTAGATAATAATCGTCCTGCTATCGGATTCACTTTAATACCGATAATATCTTCCGGTCCGACAAATTGCAACCAAGCTTTTTTCAAATCTGTTTCGCCGGTTAATTGCAAGAGACAATTCTTCAGCATTTCATAGGCTGCCGGTTCAGACGGCCTGCCATCTATTATGCATCCGGGATGGTCAACTTTCACCACCCTACCCGGATACTTGCCCGGCATTGAATTCGCAGTGCGGGGAATTGCTTTTGCCGTATCAATATTTGTTTCCGGTTTTTCTTTCACCTGAGTTAATGACGGGGCCGCCTTGATGATAGGAGTTACTGCAGCTCCTACACCGCCAGCAACAATAGCCCGGAAGAAATTACGCCTTTTCATAACTTATTATGATATTAGTTTATCACTTGTTTTCTCAATCTAAGCAATTACAAACATACAAAATAATGCTTAACTATTTTAAAGATTTTCAAGAAACTCTATATGCGCGGGCTGTTCATTAGAAAACTGTTCACGACAATTATCGGGAAGCTTCATGACAGTTATCGGGAAACTTCTTGATAATTGTCGGGAAGTTTCTTGATAATTGTCAAGAACAAAAAACAACTTAACTAAAAACATACTAGTACTTACATCCATTTAAGTAGGACATAGATATACATCTGCTTTTTTATGAGATTAGATTCTCTCTAATATCCGATTACTCTAAATTATTAGTGGTATTAATACAATTTATATGTATTCCATTATGCTCCATACAACGTTTTTCCGTACTTTTGCAAGAGAAACCAAACAAAAAACATTATGAAGTATAAGTTATTGGTGTTAGATGTAGATGGAACCTTACTAAATGATAATAAAGAGATAACCCCGGGAACTCGCGCTGCTTTACTTAAAGTGCAACAAATGGGCTTGCGCATTGTATTGGCTTCCGGCCGGCCCACGAATGGGGTGTTACCTATTGCACAGGCTTTGGAGCTTGATATTTACGGCGGGTATATTATGTCATACAACGGCGGTCAGATATTTAATGCAAAAACAGGTACACTGCTCTTCGAAAAACGCATAGAGCCGGAACAAATTCCATATCTTGAGAAGAAAGCAAAAAAGAATAATTTCCCCATCTTCACCTATCATGAGGATTACATCATAACGGATAGTCCGGATAATCCTCATATAAAGGCTGAAGCGGAATTAAACAACATGGAAATTGTCTGGGCAAAGTCCTTTTCTGAAGCAATTAACTTTAGCCCATGTAAATGTGTACTTGTGAGTGATAATGATGAGGCGCTAAATAATTTGGAAGCACACTGGAAAAGGAGATTGAACGGGGTGCTCGACGTATTCCCTTCAGAACCCTATTTTTTGGAAGTTGTTCCGCAAGGGATCAACAAAGGCAATACTTTAGCTGTTCTAATGGATAAGCTGAATATTGACCGCGAACAGGTAATGGCGATTGGAGATGGAACCTGTGACATACCTATGCTACAATTGGCAGGAATAGGTATTGCTATGGGAAATGCGGAAGATTCGGTAAAGAGTTGCGCTGATTATACCACCTACTCTAACGAGGAAGACGGTGTAGCAGCTGCTTTGGAAAAGGTGATTCTGGCAGAAATTCGGGAAACGACCATACCATTGGATGAACTCAATGAGAGAGCACAACATGCACTGATGGGAAATCTCGGAATTCAATATACTTTTGCTTCCAAGGAACGGGTAGAAGCAACTATGCCGGTTGATATGCGCACCCGCCAGCCTTTTGGTATTCTTCACGGGGGAGCAACATTGGCTTTGGCCGAAACCGTAGCAGGTTTAGGTTCTATGATTCTATGCAAACCGGATGAAATAGTGGTCGGAATGCAGGTAAGCGGCAATCACATGTCATCGGCATATGAAGGTGACACAGTGCGTGCAGTCGGAACCATTATCCATAAAGGACGTTCTTCTCATGTATGGGATGTGAACGTTTATACATCGATGGACAAATTGGTTTCATCTATACGAGTAGTAAATAGTGTAATAAAGAAAAAATAAAGATATGGAACATGTTTATTCAGCCATCGACACGGCTATCCAGGAGAATCGCAACTTTGTGGTCTACCGCCTCCCGGGTGAGAATAAACTCCGGTTTGTGGCGGCACCAGAAGATGCAATACAGACTTTATTTGATTTTGAAGAATTAAACGGAAGAGAAGGTTATGTGATAGCTCCTTTTGGTATTACAAACCACACCCCGATTGTTTTCCTCGAAGCAGAAGAAACAAGTTGGGAATATCCTGAAGAATCTCCTTTCGGTACGGAAACAGAAGAAACACCTGTTAAAGCATCTATATCTCCCCGTTACAAGAAACGCTTTCATCAATTTCTGGAACCGTTGAGCGACGGATATCTGGATAAAGTTGTTTTTTCACGGCAATTGAAATTGATGCGTCCGGAAACATTTTCGCCGGCAGAAGCTTTTCTTAAGGCTTGTTACAAATACACACAGTCGTATGTGTATCTCTTCCATACTCCTATTACCGGAACTTGGATGGGAAGTACCCCGGAACTTTTACTTGCCGGCGAGAACGGCGACTGGCAAACAGTTGCCTTGGCAGGAACACAACCACTTGTTAATGGACAAATGCCTCTGGTTTGGAGCGAAAAGAACTTTGAAGAACAACGCATGGTTTCCGATTATATTTACAATCAATTGACTGCAGTTGGTATTGAACCAACGGAAAAAGGTCCCTATGCTATCAAAGCAGGAGAAGTATCCCATCTATTAACCGACTTTCGCTTTCAATTGCCGGATGTGGAATATATTGGCGACTTATTAAAACTACTGCATCCAACACCTGCTGTGTGTGGCTTGCCGAAAGAAGAAGCTTTTTGGTTTATCCGCGATTTTGAAGGTTATGACAGAGAATATTACTCAGGTTTCCTCGGATGGCTTCGCCCGGATGGGAAAACAGAATTATATGTCAATTTACGCTGTATGCAGGTTGCACCCAGACTATTGACACTGTTTGCCGGAAGCGGTTTATTACCCCTTGCAACTGCCGATGAAGAATGGCAGGAAACGGAGGATAAGATGCAGACGATGAAAACACTTATATAGCGGTGAGAGATGAGCTATGAGTGGTGGGTAATTAACTTCTTCCCAGTAAGCTGAATATACCTATCACTCATCGCTCACCACTCATCGCTCATCACTACTTATATTATGCTAACAAACAAAAAGAGCATCCTGCAACTGGCGGCATTGCTCAAAGAACATGAGGTGAAAAACGTAGTATTGTGTCCGGGAAGCCGGAATTCACCTATTGTACATACGCTGGTAAACGACACTTATTTCGCATGCCATTCTGTTACCGACGAACGAAGCGCCGGATTCTTTGCCTTAGGACTGTCACTGCATGGTGGAAGACCCGCTGCAGTTGTTTGCACTTCAGGCACAGCATTACTTAACATACATCCGGCAGTAGCCGAAGCTTTTTACCAACAGGTATCATTGGTGGTGATTTCTGCCGACCGGCCCGCTGCATGGATAGGACAAATGGAAGGACAAACAGTTCCGCAAGTGAATGTATTCGGTTCCCTTGTGAAGAAATCAGTTAATCTCCCGGAAGTAAAGAGCGAAGAAGATGAATGGTATTGTAACCGTCTGGTCAATGAAGCTCTTCTTGAACTCAATCATCATGGTAAAGGACCGGTGCATATAAACGTTCCTCTATCCGAACCGTTGTTTACCTTTACATCTGAACAATTGCCATCGGCACGCGTTATCACACGGTATCAGGGATTAAATGTCTACGACAAAGATTATAATGACTTGATTACCCGTTTAAACAAATATAGCCGCCGTTTGATGGTAGTGGGGCAAATGACGATGATTTATCAGTTTGAAAAGAAAATCAGCAAACTTATCTATAAACATTTTGCCTGGTTGACAGAGCATTTAAGCAATCGAACTATTCCGGGCTTACCGATAAAGAATTTTGACACAATTCTCTATGCCCTTTCAGATGAAGAACAAGGGAAAATGCGTCCTGAACTGGTAATTACCTATGGAGGGCATATTGTGTCCAGACGCCTCAAGAAATTCCTGCGTACACATCCACCCAAAGAACATTGGCATGTATCGGCAGATGGCGAAGTGGTAGATATGTTTGGCTCACTAACTACTATCATTGAAATGGACCCATTTGAGTTTATCGAAAAGATATCTTATCTTCTTGAAAATAAACCTTGCACTTATCCGCAATTATGGGAAAATATCTCCAAACGGATTCCTGTACCGGAATTACCTTATTCCGAGATTACTGCTATTGGGAAACTTATGAGTTCCCTGCCTGAAGTTTCGGCATTGCATTTAGGAAACAGTTCAGCTGTAAGATATGCACAGTTATTTCCTTTGCCCGAAACTGTTGAAGTATGCGGTAACCGGGGAAGTGCCGGTATCGATGGCTCATTGTCGTCCGCATTGGGTTATGCATCAGCTTCAGATAAACTTAACTTCATAATCATAGGTGACCTGAGCTTTTTCTATGATATGAACGCTTTATGGAACGGGCATATTTGCAATAATGTACGCATTATGTTACTGAATAATGGTGGCGGTGAAATATTTCAGGCTATACCAGGATTCAATATGGATGAGGATACGCGCCGTTATGTAACAGCTACGCATACAACTTCAGCAAAAGGCTGGACAGAAGAACGGGGTTTCCAATACACTGCAATACATAATGAAGATGAACTAATAGAAGCTATGCCCATTTTCACTCAAACGGAAGAAATAAAAAGTCCGATGCTGATAGAGGTATTCACTGATAAAGCAGAAGATGTAAGGCTCCTGAAAGAATATTATCATTCACTTAGAAATAATCTACAATAAATATGGCTACACAAAGAGAGTGGACAACCATCCGCGAATACGAAGATATCCTGTTTGACTTTTATAATGGTATTGCACGAATTACAATCAATCGTCCCCGCTACCGCAATGCCTTCACTCCTACCACAACACGCGAAATAGGTGATGCCCTCCGTATTTGCAGGGAAGAAGCCGATATATGTGTGGTAGTTCTGACGGGAGCCGGAGATAAGGCATTCTGTTCAGGTGGCGACCAAAATGTGAAAGGGCGTGGAGGATATATAGATAAAGACGGAGTGCCCCGCTTAAGTGTTCTGGACGTTCAAAAGCAGATTCGTTCCTTACCTAAACCGGTAATTGCTGCAGTCAATGGATATGCCATAGGTGGCGGACATGTACTGCATGTAGTGTGCGACCTTTCTATAGCATCCGATAATGCTATCTTCGGACAAACCGGCCCACGGGTAGGTAGCTTCGACGCCGGATTCGGTTCCTCCTATCTGGCACGTATTGTAGGACAAAAGAAAGCACGCGAAATATGGTTCCTTTGCCGCCAATATAATGCACAGGAAGCATTAGATATGGGATTAGTAAATAAAGTTGTCTCTTTAGAAGCCTTGGAGAATGAATATATCGCATGGGCAGAAGAGATGATGCTTCTCAGTCCATTAGCCCTCCGTATGATAAAGGCCGGATTAAATGCCGAACTCGACGGACAAGCCGGTATACAGGAATTAGCAGGAGACGCGACAATGCTTTATTATCTAACGGATGAAGCCCAAGAAGGTAAACAAGCATTCCTCGAAAAACGCAAACCTAATTTTAAGCAGTATCCTAAGTTTCCGTAATTATATAAATCTGACATTCACCTAGAATTGTTGAATATGATCTAACGATAAAACATCTTGGCTGAAAGCCCATTATTAAGCTGAAAGCTTTCGCACTGAAAGTGCCTCAATTCAGCCCACCCTAAGTGAACGGTTTACCGTGAACGATGGTTGGGTTAATGTGAACGATGGTTGTATTTTAATATATTTGTATTTATTGCGTCCTGAAAGGACAGCATAATTTCAATCCCGCCATAAATAATCCTCATTATAATCAACCCCATACTCATCTAAATATTTCAAATACTCATCCTTGAAACTCATCCTTTTATGGTGTATGCTTTGTTGTGCAATATACTCTTGTGTCCTAGTACAAACAGATGCACTTACAGAGAAAACACCATACCCACCTTGCCATGCAAAATTATTATAATACGTACCTTTTGTTTTAATCCATCTGCTACTGTTACGCTTAATCTCCTCTAATAATAATGATAACGCAATATTCTTAGATAAAACACATAAAATATGAATATGGTCCGGCATGCCATTAATAAGAATTGGAATGCATCCTGTTTTCTTTATAACTCCTCCTATATATGCATATAGTTGATTTGATTCATTGGAACGGATTTGAATTCCTTTGTTTGGAATACGGAAGATGATGTGTACATACATTTTTGATAATGATTGTGTCATAGTTATTAGATATATTAGTTAATGTCGTAAATATAATAATATTTAGTTATGCTGTCCTTTCAGGACGCAATAAATATATAATACCTAATTAACCCAACCATCGTTCACGGTAAACCGTTCACTTAGGGTGGGCTGATTTCAGGCACTTTCAGTGCGAAAGCTTTCAGCTTATTTTTTGAGCTTTCAGCCCAAAGTTTAGGTGTAATTGTCATGGCTATCAACTCAAAATATCATAATTATATCATATTTACATGTATATTTGTAGCATAAGTTATATCTATGAATCTCCAGTTTTCCATATTCAACTACCAATTAAAATTCCGTCAACCTGCCGGCACCTCCCGTGGAATATATGCCTACCGGGATATATGGTACATAGTAGTGACTTCCACCGAACAACCCGGACATTGGGGTATTGGGGAATGTGCACCACTACCGGATTTAAGTATTGATGCTATCGATAATTATGATAAGGTTTTACGTAAAGCATGTCAACAAGTTGCACACGATGGCTATATAAATACGGAAGCACTTCGCCCCTACCCATCTATTCTATTCGGATTAGAAACTGCTATGCATCATTTTAACCAAGGAAGTTTTGCGCTATGGGATACACCTTTTTCCCGCGGTGAAGCAGGCATCACTATCAATGGCTTGATATGGATGGGTGATAAGGAGACTATGCTGCAACGTATTGAAGAAAAACTAACGGCTGGTTTTCGCTGCATAAAGCTTAAGATAGGAGCTATTGACTTTGATGAGGAAATAGAATTACTTCGACATATACGCAGTCATTATTTGGCTAAAGAGATTGAGTTGCGGGTTGATGCAAACGGAGCCTTTTCCGCTACGGATGCATGCGAGAAACTAAACCGGCTGGCTGAATTTGATTTACATTCCATCGAACAGCCCATAAAGGCCGGACAATGGGAAGAAATGGCAAAGCTCTGTTCAAATACTCCTTTACCTATTGCCCTTGATGAAGAATTGATTGGAATATTTAGCAAAAAAGAAAAGCGACAACTGCTAGAATCTATTTGTCCACAATATATCATACTGAAACCTTCATTGCACGGAGGAATATCAGGATGTCAGGAATGGATTGAAGAAGCTGAAAAACTTAACATAGGCTGGTGGATTACTTCTGCATTGGAATCAAATATTGGGTTAAATGCCATAGCGCAATGGACTGCCACCCTGAACAATCCATTACCACAAGGATTAGGAACCGGGCAACTGTTCACATCAAACTGGGAACTTCCACTCAAGATTTATCGCGATACTTTATGGTTTGAATCTTCTTCTAATGTAACAGAAAACACTTCGGCTGCACTTCCTGGTTTTCTTTCGGAATGGTTTAATGATTCATCCTTTGTTTCATTACATACATCAGGCTCAACCGGTATTCCCAAAGTAATGCAAGCAAAGAAATCACAGATGTTACAGAGTGCAAGCATTACATGTGACTATCTTGGTTTAAAAGCTGGAGATAAAGCTTTACTTTGTATGCCTTTAGCTTATATTGCTGGAAAGATGATGGTTGTTCGTGCCTTACAATGTGGATTAACTTTAATTGTAAAGGATGCCTCTTCGCATCCTCTTTCAGAGATAAGTGAAGAAATACAATTTGCAGCAATGACTCCGATGCAGATATATAACAGTCTGCAAATGCCTGAAGAGCGGGAACGTTTACAACGAATTGAAAAACTACTTATTGGAGGAGGAAGCATTGATCCCGATATAGAAAAGGAATTAATAAACTTTCCGAATGCAATTTACGCAACTTATGGGATGACAGAAACTCTTTCGCATGTTGCCCTCCGACGATTGAGTGGTCCTGGTGCTTCCGCTTATTTCATTCCATTTCCTTCTGTTAAACTGAGTCTGTCCTCTGAAGATACACTTATCATTGATGCCCCACTCATCACTGAGGGAATTATTCAAACCAATGACATAGCTGAATTATTGCCTGATGGACGATTCTGTATTCTTGGCCGTTCAGATAATGTGATTAATAGCGGCGGAATAAAAATAATTACTGAAGAACTGGAAGAGAGCCTTTGTTCGGTTATTTCTGTTAACTTTGCAATTACGTCGGTTAGTGATAAGCAATTTGGGGAAATGATTGTTTTATTGGTAGAGACAAGGCTTGCCTTGTCTCAGATTGCGACATTGGAGACAAGGCAAGCCTTGTCTCTACCGGAAATACAAAAACAATGCGAACTATTATTACCCAAATATCATCGTCCAAAATATATCTTTGAAGTAGAAAAGATTCCGCTAACCGGAAGCGGTAAAACTGACCGGATAGCATGCCGTAGATTGGCTGAAGAATGTGTTCAATTATTACATTAAAACGTCATACCATGAAGAAGTATTTATTATCCATCCTGTTATGCCTATTCGCCTCTTCGTTCGCTTTTAGTCAGGCGGACGATAGTTGCCAATTTCCACAGGACCCAACAATGGAAACATTGCAACCTTATGTAGGTTATGATTGTGTTGTACTACTTGACAGCACATCCGTTATGGTTGAACCTACCGGCTCGGGAACCTTTACCATTTATAAAAGTTTTAAAGTTCAAACCCTTAAAGGTGCAGTGGATAATCGCCTTATCAAATACGATTACGACCCGCTGACTGCATTTGCCGAATTCAGATATGTAACTATTTATCGCGCAAATGGAGATGTACTGAACCTTGACATTACACAAGCGTGTGATTATGCGGCTCCTGCACGTGCTATCTATTGGGGTGCGCGTCAGATTATGATGGAAGTCGGTCGCCTTTATCCGGGTGATGTTGTAGAATATATGATTGCAAAAAAGGGATTCACCTATGCTTTATTGACTGCTTCAACAGACGATGATTCCCGTTTTATTCCTCCTATGCGGGGACAATTTTATGATATTGTTCCTTTCTGGGTACAGGATCCTACTTTACGTAAAGTATATAAGGTCACTTTGCCAATGGAAAAAGAACTTCAATTCCAGTTCTATCAGGGAGAATGCAATTCTTCTATGCGTTACGAAGATGGAAAGAAAGCTTATACGTTTGCAATGTCGGGTATCCTTCCATTCAAACGGGAACCTAATATGGTTGACCTATTTGACGCAGCTCCTAAATTATTCATGTCTTCAACCCCCAATTGGATTGAGAAATCGCTCTGGTTCCATAATGTAAACGAAGAATATGGCAGTTTTAATTCATTACCGGAAGCTCAGAAAAAAGTAAATGAAATTATAAAAGGGAAAAATACTGAAATGGAAAAGATTGCGGCTTTAACACATTGGGTTGCCGATAATATCCGCTATTCAGGTATTTCAATGGGAGAAGGAGAAGGCTTTACACTTCACAATACTAAAATGAATTATACCGACCGTTGCGGGGTATGTAAAGATATAGCCGGTATGCTGATTTCTTTCCTGAGAATGGCAGGCTTTGAGGCCTATCCGGCAATGACAATGGCCGGAAGCCGGGTGGAAAGTATTCCTGCCGACCACTTCAATCATTGTGTAGCAGTAGTCAAACTCTCTAATGGCACGTATATGCCTTTAGATCCCACATGGGTTCCTTTCACACGCGAACTTTGGAGTAGCGCCGAACAACAGCAAAATTACCTTCCGGGTATTCCTGAAGGTTCAGATATATTACTCACTCCTCTTTCTGCGCCTGAAAATCATTACATTCGTATAAAAGCGGATAATCGTATTGATGCAAAGGGTACACTTCTGGGTCAATTCACAATAACAGCAGAGGGACAATCAGACCGCAATGTACGACGTATCTTCACTCTAGGTTGGCAGTCGGAGTGGGAAAGTTCACTGGAAAAAGAATTACTTATGGTCTCTCCTAATGCTAAATTGAAAAAAGTGGATTATGGTAAGAATCCGAAAGATTATCAGGCAGGCCCTATCCGTATAACATATACATACGAAATACCGGAATATGCAATTGTTACCGGAAATGAATTAGTCTTCAAACCTATGGTAATGAATAACCTATATGACCAGATTAAGAGCTTCTTGCGTATCGACACAGAACTTGAGAATCGTAAATACGGATTTAAAGACGCCTGTTCGCGGCTGGTTGAGCTGGATGAAACAATTCGTTTGCCGAAGGGATATAAGATGGTGAATACACCAAAAGAAGATAATAAGAAAGGTAACTGTGCCGACTTTGAAGGTTCTCTTCTACAAGAAGGCGATCAGATTAAGCTCAAAAACTCCTTAGCTCTGAAGAAACGCGTATACGAGGCTTCGGAATGGGAAGGATTCCGTACTGCAGTAAATGCATATAAGCAATATAGTGATTATTTAATCGTAAAGAAATAACTTATATACAAGAGAAGAATATGAAAACTATCCATAAAATCATTTGTCTTATCTGTCTGTTGGCTACAACATCTATGAGTTATGCTGCCTCAGAAGCCGAATATGATAAAGTTTCTAAAGCCTGGACGCTTAAAGCTGACGGAAGTCAGGAATACCGCTTCAATATGGAGCTTACTATATTTACACATACAGCAATGAATAGTACATACGGTGAAAGCTTTATCCTGTATAATCCGAAATATCAGGAAGTAAAGATTCATTCCTCGTATACAAAACAAGCAGACGGTACAATTATTAAGACACCCGAAAACGCATTCGTAGAAGTATTGCCACGTTTTGCGGCAGACGCTCCGGCATACAACCACCTGAAAGAACTGGTTGTTGTACATACCGGTTTGGAGTTGGGTGCAACCATCTACCTCGATTATTCAATTCTAACAAAACCGGGATACTATCCGGCACTTGATATAGATGAATTCCTTCAACAAACTTCTCCGGTTAAAAACTATGACGTTTCTATAGTCGTTCCAGAAAATGCTCCGCTTACCTGGCAATTGTCAGGAGCTTCAGTAAAAGGAAACGAACAGATTCAAGAAGGAGTAAAAACAATCCATTGGAATTTACGGAATATCCCGGCATCTTCCCGTGAACCCTTTACTCCACAAAACCGTGACGGAGTTCCCCATTTAACTGCTTCTACCTATCTTTCTTTTTCTGCTGCTCTTTCCACTCTGAAAGATCGCCTACAAGAAGGTTTGAAAATGGAAACAGAAGCTTTTGCAGAATATATTACTGAGAATGCTAAAAACAACAAAGAAAAGGTAGACATCCTATTAGCACATGTTGTAAAGAATATGGCTACCAGCCTTGTTCCTATGGGGGAAACAGGATATACTATCCGGAATGTAGATGCAGTATTGCGAAGCGCTTATGGTACGATGGCTGAAAAAACTCAATTATTGAATGTAATGCTGAATGCGGTTGGTATTCCTTCCGAAGTTATTGTCGTTTTACCCGGATATGTGGCATCGGAAGCCAGCGGTTTAAAAGCGATAAAAGGATTAGCAATTAAGGTAGATATAGATGGTGAAACGCGTTATCTTTCTGCTATTAATCAAGCCTCCTATCCTATGGCGCAAAGAGGCGAATTGGATAGAGGCTACACTTTAACCGGTAAAGCTTTAACTAACCCAGCTGTTCCTACTGTTATTAAAGAAAATAAAGAAATTATTGTTGATACCAGTAAGGCAGTCAACGGCTATGTTGTGTGTACACTTCCTGTTTCATCTATTGGAATGGATAGTTGGAGAATGACAGCTCTTAACAGCGAAAGAAAAGAAGTATTTGAAATACCTTCTCTATTGAAAGAAGAAATAGTATATAACATTACTGTAGAAGATGGCCTAGAACTTCTGTCACCCACTACCCCTAAAACAATAAATAAATCTTTCGGTTCTTTTACCCAGACAATCACCCAACAAGGGAATAAAGTAGAGGTAAAAAGAACTATTGAGCTTCGTAAGCAACAATACACCCCTGCCGAATACAATGACCTACGTATCTTAATAAATGAATGGGTGAACCCAACAAATAGATCTTTATTATTTAAGAGCTTGTAAATAAAAACCTCCTCCATATAACCCTATTTCAGAGAAGCCTTAGACAGTTTTATTTCTAAGGCTTCTTTGATTATGATTACATATAGAAGAAAATGTGAAAATTCGCGACAGTGCTGAAAATAGCATCAAATTTCTCCTCCTTAGCAAAGGAGGAGTACGCCGAGGTACGAGGTGGGAGGTGGTTTGGTCTATTCTAAAATATTATTTGCGGGGATTATATAAGCTATTACAGTTACACCAAACCACCTCCCCCTCTCTTTGTTCGGGTACTCCTCCTTTGCTAAGGAGGAGAAATTTGATGCTATTTTTCTATATTAAAGAAACGTCTATGATATTCCGGGAATTCAAATTTCACAATACTTGAATCGTCCAGCACTATCAGGAGACTAAAATGTGTACACACAAGTTCTTATTTTTTACCTTCAGCCTTCAGTTGTCTTTAACTGTATGATTGCCAGCGCGTATAGCTGAATGTAACTGCCCTCAGGTTACCTTCAGGGAAATTGCCGGCTTATCGAAAAAAGTCGGCAGCATTTTTCAAAAAGCAGGGAGGATATTTGAAAAAGATGGGAGCTTTCTGCGATAAGCCGGTAGCTTTTATGTAAAAACTGGAAGCAAAATTTAAAATTTCCTGAAGGCAACCTGAATGCAACTACCTTCAGCCATACGCACTGGCAATCATACAGTTAAAGACAACTGAAGGCTGAAGGCAAAATAATAGCATTATGTAGAGAGATATTAACAGGGTAGAATTTATCACACAAACCCACTAAAAAAACTATTAGATGACTCTACAAAAACAATTAGATATTTTAAGAAAAGGATTAGATACTTTTGAAAAAGATCATTATGTTTTTAAACAAAAGTTTTCATGTTTTTGAAGGTATATGCTCAGCAGGATGAGCCTATATGTTCACTCTTCTGAGAAGCCTTATCCACTAAACCGGGTAAAGCTTCTCGATCGGATGGCTAGCCTTAGGCGATATGTTGTCTAAGGCTTAAAAAAATCGGAGATTAAGTATCTTCTAATTAGGAATATTTGAATATAATAGCCCTGTCTCTACACCATTGTCGCTATTCTTCAAATCTTACAATATATGAATAATATCTTCTTCTAAGACACATTCACTTCTTTTGAATTCCCCAAGAATACTTCAGATTAAGATATTGCTTATGAATAAGTTTGCGGCTACGGATAATCTGATAGCGATAGATAATACATGCAGTTATTAAATAAACTCCCGTCTGTAACCATAACACCTGGTATTCATGTGCTACTTCGGATAATGTAGCTCCTGCAGTATTTATACGGATAAACCCTTGTATGGCCGGAGTGGAAGGAAATATATATCCTACCGCCCGCCAGAAAGGAGGTATTGCTTCTTTGGGCCAGGATACTCCTGACATAAAAAGTAAAATTACCGAAGTAAAAACAAATATCAACATAGGTGACTCACGTGTTGTCATAAAACCCGACAAAGTCATTGAAAAGAAGATAGAAGCGAAAAGATAGGGCAACACAAACAAAAGAATTGTCCAGGGATGTCCGACCTGAGGCAAAGAAAACAGGCGTGGTACAACAACCAATGCCCAAATGCAAACCACACTATAAAGAACAATATAGGTTAGTGCTTTTCCAAAAACGATACGTAACGTCCCGTTATAATGTTTGTTCAAAGGCACCAGACTACGAAAACGATTCTTCTCGCGTGCTGTTCCTCCCATCATACAGATACCAAGTATTAATGTTTGCTGTATCACTAGTATAAGAATAGCCGGTACCAGGAAGCTGGCAAAACCACTTTGTGTATTAAACATTGTGACTGCTTCATACGGAACTGGGTTGACCGTTATCTGTTGCATCTCCTCAGTGGAAGCAGGATTATTACGGGCAGTCCACTCCTTACCTAAATCAAGTGATACCTCAGTGGTTGTAAGAAGGAAAGCTTTATAGAATAAAAGTGCGCTCATATCACTATAAAGAGAAACCGTTGCCTGTCGCCCGGCATGCATATCTTTACTGAACTCCGAGGGAAACAGTAGAATACCGTATGCTTCTTTTCTATCAAGCATACGCCTGCCTTCTTCCATATCGCCCACAACACCAACAATCTCAACATCGGCACTTGCATTCATACGTCTGGTAAATTCACGACTCAAATAAGAATCACTCTTGTCAACAACAACCATCTTTGCTTCATGCACAATTTCATTGTTGTAGATCAATGCATATAAGACCGGATATGCAAGCGGAACCAGGAAGAAGAAAATCATTACTCCCGAATCACGGAATACCTGTTTCAGTTCCTCTTTCCAAATATGGAAAAGGTCCCAAATACCTTCTTTTATGATATAGCGTAAACGATATTCTCTTTTCATTTTTATTCCATTTATGGCATATACTTAAAGTAAAGCAACGCCCCTCTCAGATTCTTACTTATTAACACCGGCAAAATGAGAAAACACATTAGCGATACATACTGAGTCCAACTAAATATAAGATCACGCCCATTGAGAGCCTGGTCAATATAAATAAGGAAATAATGACGTAAAGGAAACAGTTGTGCTAAAGCCTGAATGGATGGATGCATATCCAATACCGGATAGGAGAAACCAACCACTGAGAATGCCAGCATACCGAATAAACTGGCGAAACTAAGCCCCATTCTGAGTGTAGGCAATACTCCAATCATAAAAACACCCACTGCTTGCGAGGATATTACCAATAGGAACATTGCTCCCATCATGGGGCCCCAACCACTATTTAGCGGAAAAGCATTAATCCCATATAATACCGCTAACAAGGTAAAACCTACAATAGTAAAAATTACTGTTTGAGGTAAAAGCTTACCAAGCAAGCTAATGGTCAAAGAATTGTTCCCGGTTTTTAGCCATTGCCGGGAAGTGGAATATTTAATTTCTGTTCCGATACTAAACACAGTAACCAGAAAAATTAATAGCTGAAGAACACCCGGTAATATTGTGTTATTAAGATATACAGAATAATTGAGCCATGGATTTCCGAGAGCGTGTGTATCTACAACAATAGGCTGTAACTGCCCCATAATTTGGTCTTGGGTATATCCTTTTGCCGTACCCGTTTGTAAACCAACTGCTGCACCGGCTAACACGGACATAGTTTTCATATCACGAAAAAGAAGTGATGCTGCGATCAGATAAGTTCCATTCGTATAAAACGAAAGTTTAGGTTGTTTACCTGTAGATGCTTCAACGGTAAAATCAGACGGTATATAAAAAATACCATAGATATTCCCTTTCTGCATTTCAATACGTGCATCAGAAAAAGAGGCAGTAGTCATGGCCACCTTTGTTTGTTCAAACGCATCCAGTTGGCGTATAAGATTGCGGGAGGTAGAAGAATTATCCATATCCACCACTGCAATAGGCATATCTGTAGGCAGTCCCTGCCACATCAATGAGATAAAAAATATCACACTGATAGCCGGAGCAATAAGCATACAGAAGAAATACATTGGCTTGGAGGTAAGCCGTTTCATCTCCCGTCGAGCAACGTTCCAAAAACTATGTATACGTTGTTTGAAGGTCATAATATCTCTGTTCCTTTTTTCTTCATTATAACTGACATACCCGGACGTAACCCTTCAATCTTCTCCAATGGGCGGGCACGTACTTCAAATGTCTTTGAGTCATACTGTCCTGTTGTTTTTGTTGCTTTCCAGGCGGCGTATGATCCCATATCTTTCATATAATATACTTTCATGCGAACAGGCTGATTTCCCAAAGCAGGAATAAATGCATTGAGTTCCGAATCGATACGAATATTTTTCAATAACTCTTCACGGATACTGAATGTGATCCACATGTCATTCAGGTCAACTATATTCATAATGGGTGCACCTGTACCTACTAATTCGCCAATCTGCGGAAAGCGTTCAGATACTTCCCCGTCAATAGGAGACAAAAGGATTCCTTCTTCGATATAAGACTCTGCTTCATCCACAGCTCCCTGAGCCTGTCTTACCAAAGCAGCAGCGGCAGCCTTATCTTCGGTACGGGCTCCATCTTTAGCCATATCATATTGTGAACGGGCAGCTTTTTCACTGGCTACCATTGCTTTATAGTTTGCTTCTGCTTCATCACGCTTCTGGGCAGACATAACTCCTTTATCATAAAGATTCTGTATTCTATCGTATGACTTTTTCGCAATATCCAACCCTGCTATCGCTTTTTGCCATAACTCATAGGCTCCTGTAATCTCTTGAGAACGGGCTCCATGAATTGCTTTTGAACTTTGGGCTTCAGCCGCAGCACGGGCTGACTCTGCCTGTAACAACTTAGCGTATACTTCCGGAGTATTAAGAAAAACCAAAGTATCACCGGCTTTCACATGGTCGCCCTCTCCTGACCTATATGCTTCTATACGACCTGGTACCTTTCCTGAGACACGTACTTCAGTTGCTTCTGCCTGCCCCATAATTACATCATCAGGAGGTGACAACAAAAAGAAGCCGGCTAAAGCCACCAAACCAATCACTACTAAAACGGTAATAAACGCCAGCAACATATTGCTTGTCGAAAATTTCTTTTTCTCGTTCATCTTTATTTTGTCTTTATTATTTTATTCGTTTACAGTTAGTTTTCCCAAAGCTTTTGTCAGATATACATCGGTAAGTTTAACTTCTATCTGAGAATCAATTAGATTGGAGCGGGCCTGCACCCATGCTGTTTGGGCTTCCATTAGATTAAGAGCAGGTATAACTCCTTCTTCAAAACCATAGTTTGCATGACGCAAATTCTCTTCCGCCATTTCCATATTTTTTTGAGAGGCAGTTAATTTTTTTGCAGCTTCATTAACCTGGTAAACAGATTGATTGACCTGTAGTTCGATTTTTTCACGAGCTTCATCAAATTGCAAGCGCTGAATATTCGTTTCTGCACGAGCTGAATTTCGTTTATAGCTACCTTCCCACCAACCACTTAATGGCACTTTAACCATAACACCAACATGAAATCCTCCTGCAAAGTCATGCTTAAAACCATTACGGGCATTCGGATTGGTTACCAGATAATTTGCCATAAGAGCAACATTCGGTAACATATCAGCTAAAACCAATCTCTCTTTCTTCTTATATATTTGAGTAGCCAGATCCAGACTTTTTAATTCACTTCTATTGAGAAAAGCCTCATTTACATCACCAACAACCGGTTTAGTTTCAATAGGAAATTGTTCTAAAGCTTCATCTGCCAATCGAGGTGAATCTTCCAATGGAAGCCCACAAATCTGAGCCAATAACATACGAGATAGAGCCAGTCCATTATCAACTTTTGTTTGTGTCATTTCAGCTTCGTTTAGTTTCACCCTCACTGATAGGCCATCAGCTTCCGTAGCTACCCCCTCGTTAATCATTTCACGCATATCATTATCCATCTTATGTAAAAGATCAACATAAGAATCCGCTAATTTCTTTTTATTCACTAAAGAAATAACCTGCCAATAGGTTTGATCTGTTTGATAAATTACATCTTGCAACTGCACATCATTCATGGATTCCGCTACTTCCTTGGCATACTTTGTAATCTGATTGTATGAGACAATCTTACCTCCCATAAAAACAGGTTGGACCAGGGATATATTACCGAGCCAGATATTCTCGATATCCAAATGAACTATATCTTTTATACTTTGAGGAATAAGCGCTGAAATATCTCCAAAGCCATCAAAATCTATTAATGTAATATCTTTTTGATTCCACAGATACCCCCCCATTGCTGATAATTCAGGGAAATACTTGGTTCTGGCTGCATCTCTATCATAGCCGGCCTTTTTAATATTTTCTTTGGAAATTCGCAGTTGTTTGTTATTCTGAATTGCTAATTGACGACATTGTTCCAGTGTTAATGTCTGTTGGGAAGTAGCATTAAATACAATACATAAACAAGTTACGACTAATATAAATACCCTTTTCATGATGTGTATATATTTATCTTTAGTATCCTTATATTCTTTTATTAATCAACAATAAAAAAGAAAGGAATGTTTCAATCACTATATATATTGATTAAAACACTTGACAAATATAGCTATAACCATATAATCCAGTTCGTCAATTACGCATCAAAAATAGAAATAATCAAGGCAGAAAAGGTTAACTATCCAATGTGAAAGATTTTTTGCCGATATGATTGCCATCTGCAAAAATATCCACCCGGTAAGTACCCGGTGAAAGAAACTCTTCAATATCCCAATAAAGAGTTACAGAAGTCTCTTCCCCATCATATTCAATGATACGCTTCATCGAATAATTTATTTCTTTTCCTTCAAACGGAAAGACATCAGCCCTGCTTTTTACTAATACATCATCATCTGGTTTCATGATGCGAACATAAATTGTCTTTTCACCTACAGGTGCTGTTATATTTTTAGAAATCTTAAAGGAAACAACAAATTGTTCCATTTGTTTGATACGTTTTGCCGTTTTACCTTTTGAATTAACCGGATTAATATTGATTTCAGTTGCGTTTAATCGACTAGCTAAAGTTACCCGTTCGGTTAATTGTTCTTTTTCTTTTTGAAGATTAGCAGCCTGGGATGTTGCCTGACGGTAACGGGTTACGACTTGTTTATTTTCTTCTTTTAGTTGTTCATTTTCTCTATTTAAAGAATCTATTTGAATCACATAACTACGCATTATACCTCGTAATGTTTCCAATTCTTTTTTTAATTCATTTATACGACGGGTATCAGTAGCCCGTACAGTACGTAGTTCTTCCTGCAGACGTTGGACTTTAGCTTGTTCAGTAGTCAACAGTGCAACAATTGAGTCATTATTTAATGTAAACTTTATATTTTCATATTGAAGGGATATTTCGTTGTATTCATCCGACAACATTTCTTTGTCTAACTCATATCCTTCTACCAGATTTTCCATCTGTTGTTTCTGGTGGAATATATAATAGGCAGCACCGGCAATGATCAAGATCAACACGACTATTGCCACAATCAACAATGATAATCTATTTACGTTTTTTTTCTCTTTCTTTTCAGTACTCATACGGAATTGAATAAACAACTATGCAAAAGTACGATTAAATCAATAGTCATGAAAGAAAAGACACTATTTATACATTAATTAACCAATAAAAGCACTATATTCGTCGCTATATTCTTGTTCTTTAGTGTTTTGTTATCATAAATCTATTAAATATATTTTGAATATGAAATATTTATTAAGAACCCTTGGTATGGGAATAGTATTCCTGGGCCATTTTGTAAATGCTCAACAAACACCTTCTACTTATACCTATAATATAGGTGAGTTTAAAATCAGCTTACTTTCCGAGAGTCAGCAGGCAGGAAAAACCAATATACTGATTGGGGCTACAGATGAAATGATAAAAGAATATGCACCGGATGGAACATTTCCAAATGCCATGAATGCTTATCTGGTGCAGACTCCCGAAAAAAATATTCTTTTTGATACGGGTGTGGGTAATAAACTAACTCAAAACCTTGCTTTATTAGGGGTTACACCTGAACAAATAGATATTTTATGCATAACCCACATGCATGGAGATCATATAGGTGGCATGCTAAAGGATGGAAAAGCAGTCTTCACAAATGCAGAAGTCTATCTTCCTCAGCCAGAACATGATTACTGGACTAATCAGGATATTATAAGTAAATTACCTGAAAATAAACGTGGTGGTTTTCTGAATGCAATTAAGGTGATAGATATTTATAAGCATAAATTGCATTTATTTACTCCAATCACAATAGATAGCTCAATAACAACTTTATTACCCGGTATTCAAGGTATTGCTGCTTACGGACACACACCAGGACATACAGGATTTCTATTAGAATCAAAAGGAGAGAAATTACTTATATGGGCAGACTTAACGCATGCCATGGCATTTCAAATGCCTTATCCTGAAATTGCAGTCACATACGATACAAATCCAACAGATGCTGTTTATGCACGACAAGCTATTCTCAAATATGTATCGGAACACCAGATCCCAATAGCAGGGATGCATATAGCATTTCCTGGCATGGGAAAGATCGAAAAGAGTGTAAAAGGTGGTTATAGGTTTATACCATTCCAGTAAGTAATAATCGAAATTTTATTGCTAACTTTGCACCACTCAATTAAACACTAAGATTTGCATGCACGAGAAAATTATTATTCTTGATTTTGGCTCGCAAACAACTCAGTTAATAGGCCGCAGGGTCAGAGAGTTGAATATGTATTGCGAGATAGTTCCCTACAACAAGTTCCCATTTGATAATGCTAAAGGAGTTAAAGGAGTAATCCTGTCCGGAAGTCCTTATTCTGTTTATGACACGAATGCTTTTAAGGCTGACCTTAGTCAGATACGAGGTAAATATCCTGTATTAGGAATCTGTTATGGAGCGCAATATTTAGCTTATACATCTGGAGGGAATGTTGAACCGGCAAACTCACGCGAGTATGGACGGGCGAATCTAACCTGCATTAATCACGAAGATCCTTTATTAAAAGGCATTGAAGCCGGAACCCAGATATGGATGTCACATGGTGATACCATTACCAGCCTTCCGGAAAACTTTAAGACTATTGCAAGTACAAGTGATGTGAATGCGGCAGCTTATTATATCAATGGAGAACAAAGTTGGGGTGTACAATTCCATCCGGAAGTATTTCATACTACTGACGGGAAGAAATTATTGGATAACTTCCTGAATATTTGTGGAGCAGCTAAAGACTGGACTCCTGCATCATTTATAGAATCAACCGTTGCCGAACTGAAAGAACAATTAGGCAATGATAAAGTAATTCTGGCTCTTTCCGGGGGAGTTGATTCCTCTGTAACAGCAGTATTACTTAATAAAGCTATCGGTGAAAATCTAACCTGTATCTTTGTTGATCATGGGTTGTTACGCAAAAACGAATTTGAAAATGTTCTTAGAGATTATGAACATTTAGGATTAAACGTTATTGGTATAGATGCTAAAGATAAATTCTATACAGCCCTGGCAGGAGTGACTGATCCTGAAACCAAACGAAAAATTATTGGTAAAGGTTTTATCGATGTATTCGATGAAGAGGCTCATAAACTTAAAGATATAAAATGGTTAGGACAAGGAACTATCTATCCTGACATTATAGAATCGTTATCCATTACCGGTACTGTAATCAAGAGCCACCATAATGTAGGAGGACTTCCTGAGAAGATGAATCTGAAACTAGTGGAACCTTTACGGCTTTTATTTAAAGATGAGGTACGCCGGATTGGTATGGAATTAGGTATGCAACCACATTTGATCAAGCGTCATCCATTCCCTGGACCAGGTTTGGGCATTCGTATATTAGGAGATATAACACCTGAGAAGGTACGCATACTACAAGATGCGGATGATATCTATATATCATTGATGCGTGAATGGGATCTTTATGATAAGGTATGGCAAGCCGGAGCTATTTTACTTCCGATACGCTCTGTTGGTGTTATGGGTGACGAAAGAACCTATGAGAATACCATTACATTACGTGCTGTGACTTCTACGGATGCCATGACTGCAGACTGGGCTCAACTTCCTTATGACTTTTTGGCCAAGGTATCCAACGAGATTATCAACAAAGTAAAAGGAGTCAACCGCGTTGTTTATGATATCAGTTCTAAGCCTCCTGCGACGATCGAGTGGGAATAATAAATCAAAAAAGTAGGCATTAAATATCGAAAATTAGAAAAATAATATTAAGACCGTACCATAATTCAATATATTATTCTATATTTGTCTGCTATATTATTATTTATTATTTATAGGAGAAACAATTATCATGGGACGAGTAAAAGGGTCTAAGATGACCGAAGAAGCAAAAGCGGCAATGAGGGCTAAAAGAAAAGCCAATAAATTAGGACGCGAATCAGCGTTCAATTTAGTTGCAACCAATCTTAAACTTTTAAATTTCGAAGAATTAGACAATGCCATTGCTTTAGCGTTACGCTACAAAAAAGAAAAGATGGGAGAAGAAGAACTTCGATTGATTAAAGAAAAAGAAGAAATTGAACAAAAATTGAGCAAGCTGAAAGAAGCTGATTATAAGATGAACCTTTAAGATTCAATATCTTATACATAAAAAAGGGAGTGTCAAAATTTGACACTCCCTTTTTATTTTCTATTTCCTAGGTCACTGGTTCATAAACCGGATAGTATGACAGGCTACTAAAGCAGCCGTTTCAGTACGCAAACGACTATTTCCCAGTGAAATGGGCTCAAAATCATTCGCAATAGCCAATGCTATTTCATCTGTACTGAAGTCTCCCTCAGGACCAATAAGTATAAGAGCATCTTCTCCAGGTCGATATATATGCTTTAATAAAGGCTTATCTCCCTCTTCACAATGAGCAATATATTTTTTACCTTTCCAGGGTTGCATAACGAAAGTTTTAAATGTTGTCATTCCTGATAATTGCGGCAAACGAGCTTTTTGCGATTGCTTCATCGCGCTTATCATAATCTTTTCCAACCGTGGAACTTTGATTTCTTTACGCTCTGAATATCGACAATGTAAACAGGTAATTGAATCAATGCCTATTTCAGTAGCCTTTTCAACAAACCATTCCATACGATCCATATTTTTTGTTGGTGCTACTGCTATATGTAAATGGGAATTCCACAAGGGTGGTTGCTGGATCACATCAATAATCTTTAACTCACATCGTTTCCCATGAATAAGACTTATCTCTGTTTGGTAAAAACAACCCCTTCCATCCGTAGCTAAAACTTTATCTCCTTCTCCTAGACGAAGGACACGCAAAGCATGCCCAGCCTCTTCTTCTGGTAAGGCCGGGTAAGTTTCAATATCAGGAGCATAGAATATTTGCATAATAAATTCTGGTTATCCTAAAATCATTCCAATAATTGTAGCCGAAAGAACTGAGACTAATGCTCCTCCTATCATTGCCGGTACACCAAAACGGGTTATCATACCACGTTTTTCCGGTGCCAATACACCCATTCCTCCTAATAATATTCCTATGGAAGAAATATTAGCGAAACCACATAAAATATATGTAGACATCAATATTGATTTTTGATATATAAAGACACCTGCATCCTTCCATTGCTGCATCTGTGCATAAGCAACGAATTCATTTAAGATTGTCTTCTGTCCCAATAAAGAACCGACAGTAGTTATATCAGCTGTTGGAACACCGATCAGCCACATAAAGGGTGCCAATACAATACCTACAATAAACTGAAATGTCAGACCCTCTGATTTTCCATCAGTTATCTTTACAATCCATTCATTTAGGCCTGTATAGCGTCCTATAATATCATCTAGCAAGTAGTTTGCCAAGGCTACTAATGAGATAAAGACCAATAACATTGCTGCAATATTTGTCATTAGTTTAACTCCTGTAACTGTTCCGGAGGATATAGCATCCAACACAGTAGAATTCTTTCCATCCTTTTCTACGGATGCAATCAGATCTGTTGCTTTTTCCGTCTGAGGGCAAAGCATCTTTGCTACAACAATCGCCCCAGGTGCAGCCATAACAGATGCCGACAACAGATGTTTAGCAAATAATATCCGGGAAGCAGGATCATCACCGGCAAGCATTCCTATATAAGTTCCCATAACCGAGCCTGCTATCGTACCCATTCCAGAGACCATTACAAGGAATATCTCCGATTTATTCATTGCCGGTAAATAGTTCTTAATCAATACCGGTGACTCTGTCATTCCCATAAAGATATTACCCGAGACTACCAATCCTTCCGAACCGGATATATTCATAAATTTTCGAAGTAACCAGGAAAAACCTCCTACCACTTTTTGAATAATACCCCAATAATAAAACATAGAAACAAGAGCAGAAAAGAATATAACAATGGGTAATGAATGAATAAGAAAACTAAAACCATTAGCTTTAGATGCATACGGTCCCAGAAGGAAATTAATTCCTTCTTGTGTGAAGTCCATAAGTTTTACAAATACTTTTCCCAGCCCTTCCAATAAAGCCCCTATAAATGGAACATACAGTACGGCCAACGCAAAAACAATTTGCATGCATAGTCCGCCAAACACCAATTTCCAGTCAATTCGTTTACGGTCAGAACTCATCAAAAAACATACGGCCATAATAGACAATAAGCCTAGCAAACCTCTCAGAAAAGAAATCCATCCAAATCCTATCTGTTCTTCAATCATAATTCATCTCCCTCCTGCTCACGTCTATGTAGCTCATCTTTGTACATTTTTGCATATTCATAATTTTCATGTTCAATAGCTTCATTTAATCTTTCTTGAAGATCATCATCATCCAGTAAAGCTAACCATTTAGCCAATTCTTCTTCATCTGTAATATCTTCCGGTTCAAGAGTTGTAAAGAAATTATCCAGATCATCCTCCTCTTCAAATCCATCTTCGAATGATTCTTCCTCCTCTTCTAAAACTACACCACAATCACGTACAATCTTTTCAGTTGTATATATCTGACTATCGATCCGTAATGCTATAGCTATTGCATCAGATGTACGGGAATCCAATCGTACCTCTTCTTCCTCTATCCGAAAAACCAGTTCCGAATAGAATACTCCATCTTCAAACTTATAAATAAAAACTTCTTTCAGCTCAGCTTTACAAGCTTTCATAAAGTTTGCAAATAAGTCATGTGTTAACGGACGGGGAGGAATTATTTTTTCTAAAGCAATCGCTATTGATTGTGCTTCTGCCGTTCCTACAATTATAGGTATGCGGCGAAGTCCATTTTCTTCAGCCAATATTAAAGCGTATGCCCCTGACTGTATTTGACTGTTGGTCAAACCTTGTACACGTAATTTTATTCTTGTATCCACTCTTTCTTATTAATTAAAATGTATCATTAAAGGGAGGAATTGTTATAAAGGAACTTTTCCAACTGCTCAAATGAAGTATCTTTTAAAATGACTTTCTTATCTTTATCTAACAAATAAAGAGACGGAATAGCCCTCAAATCGTATATTTCTTCATTTCTCAATGCTATAGCATGATCATAAGAGTTTATCCATTTTTTAGGCATTAAATCAAGATGATTTTCCCATTCTATCAGATTTTCATCGGGATATACGGATAAAACAATAAGTTTTTTTCTATTTATTAAGTCATTGATAACAGGCGAATCTGTCAGTTGTTTTGTAGTATGTCGACATGATTCACAATCAGGATTCAGGAAATAAATCACCAAATAATCTGTGTTTATATTGTAAATGCTTCCTCTTTTACCATTTTTCAAAGTATAGGTAAAATCATTCGCCTTCTCACCTACTCTATTCTTTAAAGCCATCTCTAATATATGGGCAGGACGGATTTTATCTATTTCACTAATATTGGGAGAAGCCATTATTTTTTCCAATACAGCAATATAAAAATCTTCATTCCTCATCGGAGCATTCGGATCATATAAATACCTCTCATATAGATTTGTAAAATAAGCAAACATAGTACTATCCGCTTCAGCCTTGGATAACATATTTTGTATAGAGGATGCTACTTTCTCTGGACTAGCATGTGATAAAAACATAATATAATTTGAGAAAGCTTGTTCTGTAACAGCTGGATAATGAATATAAGTTGTATCCGTAAAATCGAATTTCTCCCAATAATGTTCAATAATATAATCTGCTCTGTTCTGAGGATCTGTAATCACATTAGGAACAGAAATCATCTCAAAAACAGGAACAGCGTCCTTATCATTTTGGGGTTCTTGTTGTGATTTTCCGTTACAGGCAACAAAGGCCAATAAGCAGAAGAACATAAATAATTCTCTCATAATTCAGATATCTATTCAATGTACAAATATATAACATTCTTCCTGAAAACAACAGGAGTATTCTTTTTTATTCTGTACCTTTGTATTACATGTAGCACTGCATTTTACTACTAACACAATAAATATTTGTTATGATATCCCGAATTATTATTTATTCTTTATTCTTCTTTGCTTTCCTTTCATGTACAAATCAAAAAGAAAAACTTATCACTCCCGGTGAATTATGGTTGGATAACAATGGTGTTCATATTAATGCTCATGGCGGAGGAATACTTTACAGCAACGGAACATATTATTGGTATGGTGAACATAAAACTGAAGGAGAAGCTGGCAACATGGCAAATGTGGGTGTACACTGTTATTCTTCAAAAGATTTATATACCTGGAAAGATGAAGGAATAGCCTTATCAGTTATGCCGGAAGGCTCGGGAAGTGATATTGAAAAAGGATGTATACTTGAACGTCCGAAAGTTATTTATAATGATAAAACTGGTAAATATGTAATGTGGTTCCATCTTGAACCAAAAGGTAAGGGTTATAGCGGTGCACGTAGCGGTATTGCTTTGAGTGAGGCACCGGAAGGCCCCTTTACTTTTATTCGATCTGTTAGACCAAATGCCGGATATTGGCCAGTTAACTTTCCTGAGGAATTAAAAGAAGCACCAGTACGTGTTGAAGAAGCAGTATTCACTGGTGGTTCTGTTTCAGCCCATCCTGATACTTTAAATTTAATCAAGCGTGATTTTGAAACCGGACAAATGGCCCGCGATATGAATCTCTTTGTGGATGATGATGGTAAAGGTTATCATATTTATTCTTCGGAAGAAAACAGCACCTTACATATTGCTCTTTTAACAGATGATTATCTGGATCATAGTGGTAAATATGCTCGATTTTTTGTAGGACGTTTTATGGAAGCACCCGCTATGTTTAAGAAAGATGGGAAATACTACTTGATTATGTCAGGTTGTACAGGTTGGTCGCCTAACAAAGCCCGTTCAGCAGTGGCTGAAAATATATGGGGTGAGTGGAAAGAGTTAGAGAATCCATGTATTGGTGAAAATGCAGATTTAACATTCTATTCTCAAAGCACCTATATTCTTCCTTTTGTTGGGCAGGAAAACAAATATATTTATTTAGGTGATCGTTGGACTCCTAATAATGCAATTGATGGCCGATATATCTGGCTCCCAATTCATTTTGAAGGTGATCAACCGATTATCGAATGGAAAGATTCCTGGAAATTATAATAGGGAAAATTCATAACACTACCCTTTGAACTAAAAACCACAGCGCATATACTTACTTTTATACCTACTTATTCTATTGCCGAAGCGCATCGACAATACTGTCGATGCCCATCAGCAATAGAATTATCGCTATATTTGTTTTTATATCCTGCATAATATGTGATAAGTCAAAAGAAGATTAACCATCAATATATAATACAACTTTTCTTTAGAATAAACAAATTCAAAGTTTTTCATATAATAAACGAACAAGAACCCTTAAAAACTGTTATATAAACAGGGATATTTTGATAAAACCTGTATTAACAGGAAAAGGGGATAAAATGAATAGAACAGACGACTCAATGCTTGAAATGTTATTAACAAACAAGCATACAGAAGTGTATCCAGAGATTGTGGAGACTTCAATTCAAATGTATAAAAAGAAATTATCAGAAGAATTTATATATAACCTGGCCAATGCTGGGGGTATTTGTTATAATTTGGATGAAATATCTGATATAAAACCAATGATTAATCTTTTATATCCTGATGCTGATATTATCTATTCAGCAACGCCTGAAATAGAAGGATATAACAATAAAAATAATATTATCACCCAATGCAATATTGAGAATGCTGATACAGTTATTATCAGAGCAGAATTCGGTGTTGCAGAAACTGGTATGATATGGATATCGGAAAAAAGCATACGTCTTCACTCTCTCGATTTTTTCTCCAAACATTTAATTATTCTGCTTCATCCTGATAGTTTATTGAAAGATATGCATGAAGCATATGAAGAAGTCTATTTAAAAGAAAATACTTACGGACGTTTCATACAGGGTCCTTTACTTATTAATAATAGTGAACCATTCAAGGATAAGACTACAAAAACATTAGCGGTGTTTTACCTTTGACTTTTTATTCATATAAAGGATCATTTTATATACATAAAATATAAATCCTTTATCACATGAAAAAGGCTATTTCTCTCTCGAAATAGCCTCTTTTTTCATAGTTAAGTACCCGTTAAATGTAAAGTTATTTATTTACTCAAAATTTCTTTATCTATTCATTTTGAATACGTTTATGATGTAAACATAATATTAAATAATATAAAAAACAAGCGAAACCTTGATTTTATTGGTGTATAATCTCTTAATTTAGAGACGATTTATTCAACATTTTTGAAATTCATAGAACTTCACTTTCCAAGCTAAATGTTAAAAAAAAATAACAGCTTAGAACTATATTTTTTCTCCAAAAGCTAAATCCCCCGCATCTCCTAAACCAGGTACAATATATGCATGTTCATCTAATTCATCATCAAGTGCTGCAACCCATACTGTAATATTATTATATGGCATTTTATCTTGTAGGTACTCCAAAGCTTGTTTACTTGCAATAATAGAAGCAATATGAATATCCGCAGGTATTCCTTTTGTTAATAAAGCTCTATAAGCCAATTCCATTGAACTACCAGTAGCAAGCATAGGGTCTGTTATAAGGAGTGTTTTTCCTGTTAAGTCAGGAGAAGCAATGTACTCAATATGAATATCAAAATTAAGTTTATCCTTGTACATCCGATAAGCTGATACAAAAGCATTTTCTGCATTGTCTAAATAACTAAGAAACCCTTGATGATAAGGTAGTCCGGCACGTAGAATTGTTCCTATAACAACATTACTAATTGGTAATTTCATTTCTGCAATACCTAACGGTGATTGCACATCCACAGGGGTATAAGAAAATTCTCTACTTATTTCGTATGCCATTATCTCTCCAAGACGCTCCACATTCCTTCGGAATCTTAAACTATCTTTTTGAATATTGATATCTCTTAGTTCTGATACAAATCTGTTTAATATAGAGCTGCTTTTTCCTAAATTGACTATTTTCATGTATTCATCTATTTTGTGCGCCAAATTTAGTGAATAAAAGAATCCCTCAAATTATTATAAGCAAAGAATCTGTTCTTTTGCCTTGTTTCAAACTGTTGAAACGCATAAGAACAGATTCCTAAGGTAAGGTTAAAGAATGTGTAGCTAAATAATTATTTCTTATTCATTGCCTCTAATAGGAATTTCCCAGGTTTAAACTTTACCGTTGTTCTCGGCTTAATCATAACTGGTGTACCTGTTTTGGGGTTACGCGCTAAACGACTTGATTGAGGTCTTGGTGTTAATGTACCGAATCCTATGAGGACAATCTCATCTTTTTTGCTCAAACATTCTGTTACAATTTCCATATAAGCTTCCAAAACTTTCTTTGCTTCTTGTTTTGAAAGCTCCGCTTTCTCTGCTAAAGCTACTATTAACTCTGCTTTGTTCATATAGTTAATGTTTCTGATTATTATATGTTACAAATGTATGTTTTTCATATCTTAATTATTTTTTTTTTATTCATTTATATCGATTATAAAGAGCATATTGGAAAAAAAAGTATTATAATTGTTGCGATATTCGAAACTACATGCCTTCATAGGCTGATTGATTACTGTAAATGAAAATATATTTTCAATGAAGAAAGATGCAAAAGATGAACTAAGCATTGAATTAATAAGGGTTATTAAAGAAAGGCTTCTGGAAGACCGGACTATTGTCGGCCTGTTAATGGATACTCTGTCTATTGGGAAGGAGGCAGTCTATCGTCGTCTGCGAGGAGAAGTTCCTTTTACCTTTTATGAAGCTGTTCTTCTGGCCAAAGAAATGGGGCTGTCTTTAGATGAAATTGCAGGTAACTCCATTGCCCGTGAAGCGATGTTTGCTCTAAATCTGCAAAAAACGGATAATCCATTGGAATATATTTATGGAATATGCCATAGCTATTATAATCTTTACTTATTTATTAAAAACGATCCACAAAGTATTGTTAGTACAGCTTCTAGGATTTTACCTTTTATTTTTCACTCACATTATAAAACGCTGACTAAATTCCGCCTTTGCAGATGGATTCATCAGTATCATGGTATAAAGCTGTTAGAAAAAATAAATAGCAATCCTATTCCTGACAAATTAACACAGATTATGGAAGCTGCTTCCGCTCAAGTTCGTGAAGTAGCTACTACATATATATTATGGGATCAAAACATATTTCATTCCCTCTTAGAAGATATAAGATACTTCTCTGAATTAGAGCTTTTATCAAAAGAAGAAATAGAATCACTCAAAGAGGAACTTATGGAGTTATTAAATGAAATGGAAGATGTGGCGTGTAAAGGTGCTTATGCTAATGGTAATAAAGTATATATATATATATCTACTATAGACTTTGAAGCATCCTATACCTATATTGAAAAACCAGGCTTTAAGACCACCCTTTTTCATTTATATGCTATTGATTATATCCATTCACAACATCCTGATATTTGTTATGAGCAAAAAAGGTGGATAGAATCATTAAAGCGTTACTCTACACTGATCTCACAATGTGGAGAAATGTACCGAATGAATTTCTTTCAAAAACAAAGAAATTACGTCACTTCTCTTTTATCTTAAGATATCCCAATTTTGTATATTTTGTATTATGTGATTCAATATGTTTGATCACTTTCGCTGAAGTAATCAAAATCTTTTCTTCTTTTTGATATGAATGAGTTCCTGGAGAAAGAGTACGGGAATTCAGACTTCTACCTATTGCTTTTATTGTAAATAAATAAAGATTTCCCGCTGCCCCGATTGCAGTGATAAGTTGGTCGACATAAAAATTTTCTACTCCATTTACCAGACGTGTTTTATAAGAATCATCCTCTATTCTTACATTTGTTATTGTAAGGTCAAGATCAGTTAGTTTATCACCAGGCGCCCCTATGAAATGACTGGATGTTTGCTTGTATTTTCGACGGATTTGCAGATCCAGGTAAACTCTATTATAACTTACAGCTAATTCTTTAAAACGCTGTTCACTTTTTACCCGGGGTTCATATTTATGTGCTATCCAATTTATATAATGCGGATCAATTGCATATATATCCTGTAAATGGCGCCCACGATATTTCCCAAAATGTATAATATCATCTCCATTATGCAATAAAGGATCTATAGATTCGGTTATATGTAAAGGAAGAAAAGAATTAGAAACAACACGCATAGCCTTATTGATAGAACTTAGAGCATTTAGTTCTAAAGTAGAAAGATATATATAGGGATAGTACACAACCAAAGGATCATTAAACCATAAGGTATAGTATAATGTTTTATCAGAAGGGAAAACTATACAATAACGGCCTTGATCGGAAATCCTCCTTAGGTTGAATAATTCTAATTTTTCCTGTATAAGTTTATTTAATTCAGGAGGTAATATAGAAAATTGATTATCCATGGCGAATGTACTTATACACAAATATAACTAAAAAAGATTTATGATGCAAATAATGAAAAGCAAGCTTTTGTATATGAAGCAACTTTATTATTTTATTGGTTTATATGTGTTTGACAACACATGTTAATCGTTTACGTCTTTTTAACAATTTGATTTACAGAGTTATTGATTTTCTAAAGATATCAAAACCTAACAATTATAAAATGTAAGTTTGTTTTTTCATGTTTAAATCGATACTTTTGATACTTAATAAAAATATTTACATTTTGACACTAAAAGCTATAACTAGAAACCTAAATCATATATGAGCTATCTAAAATTTGATAAGACAGTAATGGTTAACCTGGAAGAGTCATTGACTCGTGAGGTACTCCGAACTAACCGTAAAGGAGCATATCACTGCACTACTGTTGTAGATTGTAATACTAGGAAATATCACGGTCTACTTGTTATGCCTATTCCCAAAATGGATACTGACAATCATGTCCTTTTGTCATCATTGGATGAGACTGTTATTCAGCATAAAGCCGAATTTAATTTGGGATTACATAAATATCAAGGAAACAGTTTTAGTCCGAACGGACACAAATACATCCGTGAATATACTTCAGATACTACTCCCCGAACTCTCTACCGCGTAGGAGGGGTTATCCTTTCTAAAGAGAAAGTATTTTCTTCTTTCGAGAATAGGATTATTATTAAGTATACATTGGAAGATGCCCATTCAGAAACCACGCTTCGTTTCCGCCCTTTTCTTGCGTTTCGGAGTGTAAAGGATTTAACTCATGAGAATGGAAATGTAAACCAATCCTATACAGAAATCACAAATGGTATAAAGACATGCATGTACCCTGGTTATCCCGAATTATATATGCAGTTCAGTAAAAAAGCCTCCTTTATTTTTGAGCCTTATTGGTACAGAGGCATTGAATACCCCAAAGAACAGGAAAGAGGCTATCCTTATCAGGAAGACCTTTATGTTCCGGGTTACTTTGAGGTTTCAATAAAGAAAGGAGAGTCGGTATTCTTTTGTGCGGGAGAGGAGCTAGTCAATACTGCAGATTTACAAAATCTATATCAAACAGAAATAAACTCACGTACGCCTCGTGATAGTTTTTATAATAGTTTGAAAAATTCCGCACAACAATTCTATTTCCGTCCTAATGAAACGGATGCTTATTTATTAGCAGGTTATCCCTGGTTTAAAGTACGTGCTAGGGATCTCTTTTGCGCATTACCCGGAGCTACTCTTTCTATAGATGATCCTGTTCGTTTTGAAAAAATCATGCACACTGCGATTCCCGCAATTCGTGCATTTATGGAAAAAGGTGAATTAGATCTTGTTATTAAGGAGATTGAACAACCAGATATCCTTCTTTGGGCAATATGGACAATTCAACAATATGCACTTGAGGAAGGCTTAGAAAAAGCGCGCGAACTTTATGGAGATTTCGTTGGCGAAATAATCAATTATATACTGGATCAAAAGCATCCGGACATGAAGGTTATGGATAATGGATTGTTATATGCCAACGGCAAAGACAAATCCATTACCTGGATGAATTCTACTATAAATGGTAAACCTGTAGTTTCTCGTACAGGATATATTGTCGAGTTTAATGCTCTTTGGTATAATTCTCTCTGTTTCTATACGGAACTCTTGGGAGGTATTCCGTTAGAAAGAATAGATTTTCAGATAAAAGCAATTGATAAGTCATTCTCTGAAACATTTATGAATGGCTATAATTATCTGTTTGACTCTGTAAGTAATTCTCGTGTTGACTGGAGCGTTCGTCCTAATATGATATTTGCAGTTTCTCTCCCCTACTCTCCTCTTACACGATCGGAAAGACGTTCTGTTCTTGATATTGTAACAAAAGAATTACTTACCCCAAAAGGCTTACGTTCATTGAGTCCCAAGAGTGAGGGTTATCATCCTTATTATATAGGCCCACAACAAGAACGCGACCTGGCATATCATCAGGGAGCAGCATGGCCATGGCTTTTAGGCCCTTATCTCGAAGCCTATTTACGCGTGTTCGGTAAAGGAGGTATTTCTTTTGTTGAACGCGCAATGATCAGTATGGAAGAAGAAATGTCATTACATTGTATAGGTACAATTTCTGAACTGTTTGATGGTAATCCTCCTTTTAAAGGACGGGGAGCGATCTCGTTTGCTATGAGTGTTTCTGCAATCTTGCGGGTTGTAGTGTTGTTGAAGAAGTATAACGCAGAATAAAATGAATACCATAATATGAAAGCTTTAATGTTTGGATGGGAATTCCCTCCCCATATTTTAGGTGGCTTAGGTACTGCCAGCTATGGATTGACCCGTGGTATGGCAATGCAACCTGATATGGATATTACATTTTGTATACCAAAGCCTTGGGGGGATGAGGATCAGAGTTTTGCCAAAATCATAGGAGTAAATCATGTTCCTGTTGTATGGAAGGATGCAAATTGGGAATATGTGAAGCAGCGATTTGCAAAAGTAAATCAGAATCCACAAGACTATTTTGATTGGCGTGATCATATATATGCTGACTTTAGCTATCGTTATGTTAACGATTTAGGTTGCTTTGAGTTTTCGGGACGCTACCCCGATAATCTATTAGAAGAGATTAATAATTACTCCATTGTTGCTGGTGTTATCGCACGGACAGAGCCTTTTGATATCATTCATGCACATGACTGGCTTACTTATCCTGCTGGAATTCATGCAAAGAATGTAAGTGGTAAACCACTCGTTATTCACGTACATGCAACAGATTACGACCGTAGCCGTGGCAATGTGAATCCCGATGTATATGGAATTGAAAAAAATGGCATGGATAATGCAGACCATATTATCACAGTTAGCAATCTGACACGCCAAACTGTAATTGATAAATACCATCAGGATCCTGCGAAAGTAACTACTGTACACAATGCTGTTGAACCCCTCAGCCCTGAGATTCTGGCTATACCTGATAAAAAAGGAGTAAAAGATAAAGTTATTACTTTTCTGGGTCGTATCACTATGCAGAAAGGGCCTGAATACTTTGTGGAAGCTGCTGCAAAAGTTTTACAGAAAGCGCCTAAAGCACGTTTTGTAATGGCTGGTAGTGGTGACATGATGGATCAGATGATTCGTTTGGTGGCATCACGCAATATTGCTGACCGCTTTCATTTTACTGGCTTTATGAAAGGTAAACAAGTATATGAGATATTGAAAGCCAGCGATGTGTATGTTATGCCTTCTGTTTCGGAACCTTTTGGC
Organism: Tannerellaceae bacterium; assembly: GCA_032073245.1. GTDB lineage: Bacteria > Bacteroidota > Bacteroidia > Bacteroidales > Tannerellaceae > QVMG01. The sequence goes on along the minus strand of DAMANX010000005.1, from coordinate 30,508 downwards.
ATCTCTCCTTTAGAAGCAATGCAATGTGGTATTCCTTCTATTATCTCCAAACAATCGGGTTGTGCTGAAATTCTTGACTATGCGGTAAAGGTCGACTATTGGGATATAGAAGCTATGGCAGATGCTATGTATTCAATCATTACCTATCCTGCCATGCATGAATTCCTGAAAGTAGAAGGAAAAAATGAGGTGGATAATATCAAGTGGGAATATGCCGGACAAAAAGTCCGTCGCATTTATGACCAATTAATATACAGATAAAGTAAGAAAATTAAAACACAATAGATTATGAAAACGATTTGCTTTTATTTTCAGATACATCAGCCGTTTCGTTTGAAAAGATACCGTTTCTTTGATATTGGAAATGATCATTATTACTATGACGATTTCCAAAATGAAGAAATTATGCATCGCATTGCTGAACGTTGCTATATTCCTGCCAATCGCGCAATACTTGATATGATTAACTCTAGTGGGAAAAAGTTTAAAGTAGCATTCTCCATTTCGGGGACTGCATTGGAGCAAATGGAAGTATATGCCCCGGAAGTAATAGATAGCTTTAAAGAATTGGCTGCTACGGGAAATGTAGAATTCCTGACCGAAACTTACGCCCATTCGCTTTCTTCACTTGGAGACCCGGAAGAATTCAAAGATCAGGTAAAAAAACACCAAGAGAAAATACGTCTGATGTTTGGCGTAAAGCCAAAAGTATTTCGAAACACAGAGCTAATCTATTCCGACGAAATTGCGGAACTGATATATGATCTTGGATTTAAAGGGATGTTAACAGAAGGCGCAAAACATGTGCTGGGATGGAAAAGCCCTAATTATGTTTACTCTTCCTGTATAGAACCTCAATTAAAGTTATTACTTAAGAATGACCGTTTCAGTGAAGATCTTTCGATTCGTTTTAACGATTATACTTGGAGCGAATATCCATTAACAGCCGATAAGTTTATGTCGTGGATAAATGCAACTCCAGATTCGGAGCAGATCATTAATCTTTTCATGAATTATGAGGTATTAGGTTCATTGCATCCGGCTGAATCAGGTATTTTCGATTTCTTTAAAGCATTGCCTCGCTATGCAGCAGAAAAGAATATATCTTTTTCTACTCCTTCAGAGGTATTCAATCTTTTAAAACCGGTTGATTGTGTTTCTGTGCCTTACCCTATGTCGTGGGTTGATGAGGAAAAGGATACAGGTTCCTGGTTAGGAAACGTTTTACAACAAGAGGCTTTCCGTAAAATCAATGATATTGGTGAACGGGTACGTCTGGCCCAGGATCGTCGACTTCGTCAGGATTGGAATTATTTACAAAGCAGTGATCATTTCTATTATATGAATACTCGTCATCCGGGAGGAGGCTTCAGCCCTTATGACAATCCCTATGATGCATTTAATAATTATATGAATGTTTTGTCCGACTTTATTGTTCGTGTCAATGCTCAATTCCCTGAGACTATTGAGAATGAAGAATTAAATGCTCTTTTAACGACTATACAAAATCAAGGTGTAGAGATTGAAACACTTCAAAAGGAATTAGATAAACTAAAAAAGAAAGCCCCAAAAGCAAAAGCTTAATTTGGTGCTTTATAAAACAAAAAGAGGCTGATTCTTAATTGAATCAGCCTTTTTTATGATATGTAGTTGAGATACTTTTATTTCTATTTACCTCCACCATATTTACTGGAAGTAATACCCACTTTCATTACTGCCTTATCTTTCCTCAATTTAAGACCTGAAGGGAAAAGGTAATGACTAATAGCAGTTGAATAAGAACTTCCATAATAATCTGTTTCTAACTTACGATTAACTGGAATGACCATGAGAGTCAGATCTTTATCAGGTGAATTATCTATGTGTTCCTTCAATACATTCGAAATATTACCAAATGTATAGGCACGAGTAGATGCCGAATAAGTAGAGATAAAAGAAGTTGTATTATTCTCCACATTATTATTCTCAAAGAAAGTCTTTACAGAGTCTTCCGGTAGAAGTAATAAAGTTGTTGGCATCTTTAATGCATATTCATAATCTTCCTGAGGCATAGCGTACATTGTCAATGGCATATTATTCAATATACGTCCGTCTACGTATGGAGCTATTTCCCGTGCAGGTAATACCAAACGTGTAGATACGCCTGCCGGTGTCTTGATAAAGGTAAAATCTTCATTAGGCTCAACCAATTGTTCTAGATCGGTATTCCTAAAACGATTCAATTGAATTACCTCTTTTGTTACGTTAAATACTTCGGCTGCCTGAAAAATCGTGTCCTGATCCAGACTACCCTTACCCATGTACTTATAATAGATAGTAAAATAAGAAAGATCCACTCCAATAATATTTCCGGAACCAAAGGTATTTGTTATATAAAGTCCGGGAAAATACTCATTAAAAGCATCCTGATCCTTGAAAGAAGACGGATTATTAATTGTTTCATCATAGAAATCTTGTCCTATCTTTTTCGGCATACGGATTGTTATATTCGGATAAAAAGTCCCCCCCTGGCTATCTGTTGCATTTCGTATCGAATCGGGAACCGATCGGTCGTAAGCCGAATATGTTTGCATACCCCATGATTCTTGCATATTTGCATATTCTTCGGGGTTGATATTTGTATAGTAGTTTTTATCCAATTGTTTTATAATCGGGAAGATTTCTGCACGCATTGGAGATAAGGAGTCTCCTACCCACGATTTATAAAAGATACGAAAATCAACTGAGTCTATCTTTCCGTCAATAGGTGTTTTAGTAAATTGAAATCCTTCCGGACAATAAAACTGACAAATATAATCTGATTTTAAATTGCCATACAATGGATCGTATATCTCTCCCAATAAACCACTATCCGATTTCGCATAGACAGCTTCCATCATTACGGTAGAAGCTTCTATAAAGAAACTGTCAACCGAAACAGAAACTTTATCTTCAGGATTTTGAATACTCGTTCCCACCTGACTCAAATCATCATCACAACTACTGCTCAAGATAAATATACCTAAGCTAAGTCCAAGCATTAAACGTTTCATTTTCATTTTGATAGATTACTTGTTGGATTCTAATACCACGTCATAAAAGGCATTGAAATCATCCATATAAGTGTCGCACGACTGGAAGGGAAGAAAAGGAACACCTTTCTTCGATGCATATTCAACCAAATCCGGATGAATAGTTTCACTTCCCTGAATTACTCCATCGGCAAAGTCAACCGCCAATTTAGTAAGTCCTACAAAACTTGTATCATTCTTCAACTCTTTTACATCGTTTTCTTTAGCACCATCCATCATTAGTTTATCTGGAAACTCTTTACGGAGGGGAGTACTAAAGTCATCATCATAGATTGAATAGACGATTTTTGCGTCTTTCAAACAGGGATCATCCGCATACATTCTCCGAATATAAAGTGCCGTAGGGGCAGAAATCCAACCATGGCAATGAATAATATCAGGAATCCAGCGTAGTTTCTTTACCGTCTCCAGTACACCACGTACATAAAAAATAGAGCGATCATCATTATCTTCATAATCATTTCCTTCATCATCTTGTGTTGTGTTTTTACGATGAAAGAAATCTTCATTATCAATAAAGTAAACCTGCATACGAGCAGATTGAATGGAAGCAACCTTTATTATCAGAGGGTGATCGGTATCATCAATAATTAAATTCATGCCGGAAAGACGAATAACTTCGTGTAATTGATTGCGTCGTTCGTTAATACTACCAAATTTAGGCATAAATGTTCTAATTTCGCGACCACGTTCCTGTATACCTTGAGGCAAGTTTCTACAGATTGTCGCAATCTCTGATTCAGGAAGGTAAGGAGTAATCTCTTGAGTTATATACAAGATTTTTTTTGCATCCATTCTATACGTTCATTTTTATAAAGTCGGCACAAAGATAATAAAATTCTTTCATTTACGGTAATTATTTACTTGCTTTGCACCTTCATTTAAGCATCTTTGAGATGAGAATCATAGAGACAATCGCCGATCTTAAGCTTTATTTGCAAAAAGAACGGCAAAATAACAAACATATAGGATTAGTGCCAACTATGGGAGCGCTTCATGCCGGTCACTTAAGTTTGGTAAACATCTGTGTTGCAGAAAATGATATCTGCGTAGTAAGCGTCTTTGTCAATCCGACACAGTTCAATGATCCGCGTGATCTTGAAACCTATCCTCGTACATTGGAACAGGATATAGCCTTACTCGAAGAAGCAGGCTGTGATTATGTATTCGTTCCGTCAGTAAAAGAAATGTATCCAGAACCCGATACACGCATATTCGATCTTGGCCGGGTTTCAGAAGTAATGGAAGGAGCACATCGCCCCGGGCATTTCAATGGAGTGGCACAGATTGTCAGTAAACTCTTTTATACTGTAGAACCTGACAATGCCTATTTTGGAGAAAAAGACTTTCAACAAATAGCTGTTATACGAGCAATGGTAGCTCAACTCAATATACCGGTTAAAATACATGCCTGCCCAATTCTTCGTGAAGCTGATGGTTTAGCTATGAGCAGCCGAAATGTACGTTTATCAACTGAGTTACGTCAAAAAGCTCCTTTAATAGCATGTACGTTAAAAGAAAGTACTAACTTTGCAGCCGGAAAAAGTGTACAGGAAGTCATTGATTATGTTATTGAAAGCATTAACAAAGAGCCTGATATGCGTGTTGAGTACTATGAAATTGTGAATGGAAACACATTAGAGTCTATTCATAACTGGTCTGATTCGGACAATATAGTAGGATGCATTACCGTATTTTGTGGAGAAATACGACTAATTGATAACATTAGGTATAAGTAAATGTATATAGAAGTAGTTAAATCCAAGATTCACCGCGTCACTGTAACAGAGGCTAACCTGAATTATATAGGAAGCATCACCATAGATGAAGATCTGATGGATGCCGCTAATATGATTCCCAATGAGAAGGTGTTTATAGTGAATAACAATAATGGAGAACGCTTTGAGACCTATATCATCAAAGGGGAACGTGGTTCAGGTGTTATTTGCCTTAATGGAGCAGCAGCCCGAAGAGTCCAACCCGGCGACATTATCATCATTATGTCTTACGCCCTGATGGATTTCGAAGAAGCAAAAACATTTAAGCCTTCAGTCGTATTCCCGGACACAGCAACAAATAGATTGATATGAAGTATCGGTAGTAACACTACTCCAGAAGTATATAGTGAAAGCTCGCCGAACAAACGGTGGGCTTTTTTTCTATCATTGTGAAACAAGACTCTTTATATTATCTCTCATATCACTCTCAATTTACACAACTTTCAATAGATTACTATGTATACTAATAAACAAATATGGAACGTCAGCTACCCTATCTTTCTGAGCCTCTTGGCCCAGAATGTGGTAAATGTAACTGATACAGCTTTTCTCGGACATGTAGGCGAAGTCGAACTGGGAGCTTCCGCTATGGGAGGCCTCTATTATATCTGCTGCTTTACGATAGCCTTTGGTTTTAGTATTGGTTCTCAGATTATGATAGCCCGTCGTAATGGTGAACGATTATACCAGGAAGTTGGTCCCGTTATGATCCAGGGAGTCATGTTCCTTCTGGGAATGGCGGCATGTATGTTCGCCCTTTCCCGTTTCTTTGCAGGAAGTGTAATGCGCGTCATGATTTCTTCCGACGTTATAATGGATGCGACGCTTGAGTTCTTAAACTGGCGTATGTTCGGTTTCTTTTTCTCCTTTGTCAATGTAATGTTCCGTGCGCTCTTTATTGGTATTACCCGCACAAAGATACTGACATTGAATGCCGTTGTTATGGCTATAACAAATGTTATTCTCGACTACCTGTTAATCTTTGGCCATGCTGGTTTTCCGGAAATGGGAATCAAAGGAGCTGCTATAGCATCAGTCATTGCAGAAGCAGCCTCTACCCTATTCTTTATAATATATACGCGTTTGACGGTAGACATTAAGAAGTACGGGCTTAACCGTTTTACTTCTTTCGATTTCACTTTATTACGCAGGGTATTAAACATATCCATATACACTATGATACAACACTTCCTTTCAATGGGAACATTCTTTATGTTCTTCGTTGTTATGGAAAGGTTGGGGCAACGAGAGCTGGCCATTGCCAATATAGTTCGAAGCATTTATATAGTGATGTTTATCCCCGTGAATTCGTTGTCTACGACAACCAATTCATTTGTCAGTAATACCATAGGTGCGGGTCATATCGATCAGGTCATGCCTATTATCCGGAAAATAGCCAAGTTATCTTTTCTGATCATGGCAGTATGTGTTGTGGCAATATGTTCCTTCCCTCAGACTATTATCTCAATATATACTAATGACCCTACATTAATTGCAGACTGTATACCATCGGTTTATATTATAGCAGGTGCCATGCTACTTAGCTCCATAAGCAACGTCTATTTCAATGGAGTATCAGGTACCGGAAATACACGTTCAGCGTTAGCCATGGAGATAGCAACGCTCATATTCTATTGTGTTTATCTCTATATAATGGGAGTAACTTTTAGAATGCCTGTATATGTATGCTTTACGACAGAGTTCGTATACTATGGTTTACTGATGATCTTCTGTATGGTCTATCTACACAAAGCCGCATGGCAGAACAAGAAGATATAAAGATTTACTTGAATGCAAGCTCAATATAAGGAATGTCTTCGTATGATTTAAGAAGATTCCACAACACTTTTAATCTTTCCACCTGGGTGGAAAGATCTCTTCACCTAGGTGGAAAGATCGTTTGACCTGGGTGGAAAGGTCTTTCCACCCAGGTGGGGAGATTAAATCTTTATTTATAGCAGTCTAAAAAATAAGTAAAGACGACAAAGAATTATTGAGAAGGCCAGCTACTTCCTGATTTATCCCGTTGAAGATTTGTTCTTTTTTCTTACCTTTGCACCCTGATTAAGATTAGATCATAAAATAAAGAATAAATATAGACTATGTTTGAGAATTTAAGCGAAAGGTTAGACAGATCGTTTAAGCTGTTGAAAGGGGAAGGCAAGATAACGGAAATCAACGTGGCAGAAACCCTGAAAGATGTACGCCGTGCCCTGTTGGATGCCGACGTTAACTACAAAGTAGCTAAACAATTTACCGATACGGTTAAAGAAAAAGCCCTCGGGCAAAACGTATTGACAGCTGTTAAGCCCAGCCAGTTAATGGTTAAGATCGTACACGATGAATTGGCAACCCTTATGGGAGGTGATACCGTTGAGGTCAACCTGCAAGGAAGTCCGGCAGTAATTCTGATGTCAGGTTTGCAGGGTTCGGGTAAGACAACCTTCACCGGTAAACTGGCAAATATGCTGAAAACTAAAAAAGGAAAGAAACCTCTTTTGGTTGCAGCCGACGTTTATCGCCCTGCAGCTATCGAACAGCTACATATCTTAGGAGAACAGATTGGTGTTCCCGTTTATTCTGAAATAGAGAATAAGAACCCAGTAGAGATTGCCTTGAATGCTATCAAAGAAGCAAGAACGAAAGGTAACGACCTGGTTATTGTCGATACTGCCGGTCGTCTTGCCGTTGATGAGCAAATGATGCAGGAAATAGCTGCAATCAAGAATGCTATCCATCCTGACGAAACGCTTTTTGTTGTAGACTCTATGACTGGTCAGGATGCTGTAAATACTGCAAAAGAGTTCAATGACCGTTTGAATTTCGACGGTGTTGTATTGACCAAACTTGATGGTGATACCCGTGGTGGTGCAGCACTTTCTATCCGTACCGTGGTAAATAAACCCATTAAATTTGTCGGTACCGGAGAAAAGATGGACGCTCTCGATGTATTCCACCCTTCTCGTATGGCTGATCGTATTCTTGGCATGGGTGATATTGTTTCCCTTGTAGAACGTGCCCAGGAACAATATGATGAAGAAGAAGCAAAACGTTTACAGAAGAAAATTGCAAAGAATCAGTTCGACTTCAATGACTTTATCGGTCAAATCCAACAAATCAAAAAGATGGGGAACCTGAAGGAACTGGCATCTATGATACCTGGTGTGGGTAAAGCTATGAAAGATATCGATATTGATGACAATGCCTTCAAAAGTATCGAAGCTATTATTCATTCTATGACTCCGATAGAACGTTCCAATCCGGCTATTTTAAATGGAACACGTCGTCAACGCATTGCAAACGGTAGCGGAACTACCATTCAGGAAGTTAATAAGCTAATCAAACAATTTGATGAAACCCGCAAGATGATGCGTATGCTTACGACTGCCAAACCCGGAGGCAAGGTTTTACCAAAGATGAAGAAAAGATAAATCAACTTTCAACTCATATAAAATGGAAGGACAGTTCAAATTACTAGACGGAAAAGCGGTCGCTGCACAAATGAAGCAGGAAATGGCCGAAGAAGTAGCTCAGATAAAAGCAAATGGAGGGAAGATACCTCATCTGGCAGCCATATTGGTCGGGCATGATGGTGGTAGTGAAACTTATGTTGCCAACAAGGTGCGTACTTGCGAAGAGATAGGTTTTAAGTCTTCTCTCATCCGTTACGAAGAAGATGTAACCGAAGAGGAACTTCTTCGCAAAGTAGATGAATTGAATAACGATCCCGATGTAGATGGTTTTATTGTACAACTTCCATTACCCAAGCATATTGCCGAGCAAAAGATAATTGAAGCAATTGATTATCGTAAAGATGTTGATGGCTTTCACCCTATTAACGTAGGGCGTATGGCCATTGGATTACCTTGTTTTGTTTCAGCAACACCTGCAGGAATACTGGAGTTGCTAAAACGTTATGAAATAGAAACGAAAGGAAAACATTGTGTTGTCCTTGGACGTAGCAATATCGTTGGCAAACCAATGGCTACATTAATGATGCAGAAAATTTATCCGGGAGATTGCACGGTAACAGTATGCCACAGCCGTTCCAACAACCTGAAAGAAATGTGCCAGAGCGCCGATATCATTATTGCCGCCCTTGGAGTTCCTGAATTCCTGAAAGGAGACATGGTAAAAGATGGTGTTGTAATTGTTGATGTAGGAACAACACGCGTACCAAACAGTTCAACCAAAAGCGGCTTTAAGTTGACCGGGGATGTCAAGTTTGATGAAGTAGCTCCTAAAAGTTCCTATATCACTCCTGTTCCAGGCGGTGTAGGCCCAATGACTATCATCTCTTTGATGCGCAATACATTGCTTGCAGGCAAGAAAGAAATCTATAAATAATTTCATTGTTTTTAGGCAAAAAGCCTTGCAACATTCGAAATAATACCTATCTTTGCACCGTCTTTACAAGGACATCCTTTTTAAGACAAAACATGGTGATTGTAGCTCAGTTGGTTAGAGCATTGGATTGTGGTTCCAAGGGTCGCGGGTTCGAATCCCGTCTTTCACCCTCCCCCATAAAAGAAAAGAGACTGTTTCTGAAAAGAGACAGTCTTTTTTATGCTTTTCCTGAAAAGCAAAATCAGTAAAACTTTACAGATTATCATAATTAAAAATCCCCATCTAAAGCAGAGACTATTAAATTATTTCATACTTTTGCCATATTAATGCGGTAGTAGCTCAGTTGGTAGATCCTCAGCTTGGAAAGCTGAGGGCCACGAGTTCGAGTCTCGCTTACCGCTCAATCTTATAAAGGGAGATATCTCCCTTTTATTTTGATATCTATTTTGTATGAAAGAAAAACTTACATTAATAAAAGTTGGTGGAAAGATAGTTGAGGAAGAACAGACATTAAGTCAATTACTCCATGATTTTTCCACTATAAAAGGACACAAAGTATTGGTACATGGTGGAGGACGTTCAGCTACTAAACTAGCCACTCAATTAGGTATAGAGAATAAGATGGTTGACGGCCGGCGGGTAACAGATGCTGAAACACTGAAGGTCGTAACGATGGTTTATGGAGGTTTGGTTAATAAGAATGTCGTAGCCGGATTGCAAGCTTTGAATGTAAATGCTTTAGGATTGACGGGAGCTGATATGAACCTGATACGTTCAGAAAAACGTCCTGTAAAAGATGTTGATTATGGTTATGTAGGAGATGTAAAAGAGGTAAATGCGGATTTATTAGCCTCTCTTATTCATCAGGGAATAGTTCCTGTTCTGGCTCCTCTCACACATGATAAACATGGGAATATGCTTAATACAAATGCTGACACTATTGCTGGAGAAGCAGCAAAAGCTCTGGCTAAGCATTTCGATGTAACCTTGATGTTTTGTTTTGAGAAGAAAGGTGTATTAATGGATGAAAATGATGATAATAGTGTTATTCCGGAAATAGATAGAAATGCTTTTCAACAATATGTTAAAGAAGGTATTATTCAAGGTGGCATGATCCCTAAATTGGAAAACTCATACCAGGCAATTGATGCTGGGGTAAAAGAGGTTATCATCACTCAAGCTTCAGAAATCCATAAAAATACCGGGACTAAGGTATATTGATCTTCAATCCGCGTTATCCGTGGCTTGTTCTATTTGTTCTTCTTCGACTTCAGTTGGTTGTGTAATTTTCTGAGTGCTTCTTACTTTGACATTCTTGAACCAGATAGTTGCATCGCCATGTTTTCCCTGTAAACCTATATATCCTTTAGTCGGCATTTCGGCTAATGGATTGGGTAGCCAGGAAGGTATTTCTGAACCATCAGGATTTTCGGTACCAGAAGTCCACTGACTCATATCCATTTCTGTAACTTTCCTACCGTTTAATATGACTGAGATACGTTGTCCGGTGCAACGGATACGTATATGATTCCATTGACCTGGCTTCTTTACAACCTTATCCATACGAGGGCCCAAATGACCATAAATCGCACCACATCGTTCGTAAGATTTCGCTTCTGCCCATGGGGGATAATAATCGTCAGCAATTTGTATCTCAACCGAATTGGGTATCCAGTCTTTCTGATCCGTACAATAGATAACTATGCCGCTATTGGTTCTTGAATCTGTTTTAAATTCCAGATCGAGTTCAAAGTTTTCGTATTCAACCGTAGTCCAGATTGCATCATCTTTAGATGCTGTTAGAATACCGTTTGCCTCGTTCCAGGCTGTTTCATTATACTGAGCTTCCGATAGGTTTTCACCAAAGAGAGGCTTCCATTTGTTTCTTTCTTCAGCGAAACCATAAGAAGGAGCCATCACATACCAGATAGCAGAAAATAGTATAAGCAGATATTTCATATTCTTTTTAATTGTTCTAAATGAAGGTTCAAATATATCTATTCTTCCCCATAAAACCGTTTATTGAGGGCTAAAACTTGACAAAGAATAGGTTATCTTTGCCGTTCCAAGAAAAAACAAAGATGAAAAGAGTAATACATATTAAAGGGGTGATACCTCGTTTGCCTGAACTTCGTTTCCAATATCCAATCGATTGGGCTATTAATGAAGGTGAACATTGGGCTATTATCGGTCCAAACGGGGCTGGAAAAAGTCTGTTGATAGATATTCTTCAACGCAAGTATGCTATAAAAGAAGGAGAAATTGAATGGACAGGCAGAAATGCACTGCATGAAAGCATTAAGAGCATTTCCTTTAAAGATATTTACTCATTAGCCGATTGCCGTAATTCGTATTATCAACAACGTTGGCATTCAACGGAGACAGAAGATGTTCCTTTTGTATCTGATCTTTTAACGGGCATTGATAAAAACGAAGAAATATATGAACTCCTCCGGTTCTTCAATATTGAGGATTTATTACCAAAACGATTAATATTTCTTTCCAGTGGTGAGCTTCGTAAATTTCTTATCATAAGATCCTTACTTTTCCGGCCGCAATTGTTGATACTTGATAATCCGTTTATCGGCTTAGATACTTCTTCTCGTCTTTTTCTGACAGAAATGTTACAACAAATGTCCGCGTTAAAAGGAGTACAAATCATTCTGCTTTTATCTAATCCCCAGGATATTCCTCAGATGATTACACATATATTGCCTGTGAAAGACAAAAAATGTTTGCCTGTACAAACCCGGGAGGCTTTCCTTAGAGATCAAGAGTTAATAATTGATCTATTCCCTTCTGAAGCTAAGGATTTTGTATTTGAGAAAACAGATCTCCCTATAGAGGAAAAGAAAGAACCTTCTTCTCACCAGATAACATTGCGGATGGAAAATATATCCATAAAATATGGAGAACGATCTATTCTTAAGAATCTGAATTGGGAAATCAAAAACGGTGAAAAGTGGGCATTATCCGGCCCGAATGGATCAGGAAAATCCACCCTGCTTAGCCTCATATATGCAGATAATCCTCAAGCCTACGCCAATACTTTCTATCTATTCGATCGAAAAAGAGGAAGTGGGGAAAGCATTTGGGATATAAAGAAACGTATTGGATATGTTTCACCAGAAATGCATCTTTATTATAATCAAAATGTACCATCTATCCAGATTGTAGGTTCAGGATTCTTCGATTCAATAGGCCTTCATCGCAAATGTAATGAACAGCAGCAGATATTAGCAGAAAAATGGATGAGTATATTTTCTATTGACCATCTAAAGAAGAGGCTTTTTCTTACATTATCATCGGGAGAACAAAGACTTGTTTTATTAGCCAGAGCATTTGTTAAGGATCCTGATCTACTCATTCTTGATGAACCCTTACATGGTTTAGATATTAATAACAAGAAAAAAGTAGCAAACATTATTGAAAGCTTTTGTAGTCGACAAGGTAAAACACTTATCTATGTTACACATTATCCACATGAATTACCTGCAAGTGTTAATCAACGGTTTGAACTAAGGAAGATTCAATAAAGAATTAACCTCTTGTAGTTTCAGCAGTTTCAATTTAGTGGAACAAATGTTTCACCATCGTGAAACAAAAGTTTCAATTAGAAGAAACAAAAGTTTCACCGTAATGAAACAGAAATGTCATATAGTAAAACTGAAATGTCATAGTAAAGAAAAAAAAGAGAGGGTGCATTAAAATTCCCGAAGGGATATAATCTATGTATCCCTTCAGGGCTTTTAATACACCCTCTTTGCTATTTTATCAACGAGGCATATCAGCCAAATTCCAGCCTTGGCGATAGTTGTGCTTAATTAATTCTTCTGCAAACGCTTTTGCATTGATCGGATCAGTCATATCCTTATCAAAAGATGGATGGCCATCTTTAATTGTAAATCCATCCTTAATAACAATACGCAATTCGTCAGTATCACTAATATTTGTAAACTTCATATTTGGACCATCCCAATGCAATTCTTTGTTTAATGCCTGCAAACGAACTGCCAATACACCCATAACTACCATTTCATTGAATGGGCCTGCTTCCGAGAAGTCTGATTTAGCCATCACACGATTTCCTGCGCTTTCTTTACATGCACGTATAAAATCTTGCTCGTGCCCACCTTCCACACGACGTTCGGTTTTAGCAACTTCGGGAACACGTCCTGATAGAAGCCATGGTTTCGCTCCATAGCAACCACAAATCAATGTATCTTTTGTACCGTGGAATATCACACCACCACCTTGCACATTCATGTCTTTTCCCTGTGGGAAACCTTCAGGTCTGTCTGGTTTAAGACCACCATCATACCAATGAACTTCTACTTCAGGTAGAGCAACTTTAGGCAGATTATCACGTTGCGGGAAAATAAGTTTCACGTGCTGTGCCTGTGGTGCACAATCTCTCAATAACAAAGTTGAGGAACCTTGTACTTTTGTGGGGTATCCTAGTTTTAAAGCTTTGAATACCGGATGAAGGATATGACAAGCCATATCACCAAGTGCCCCTGTTCCATAAGGCCACCAGCCACGCCAGTTCCATGGATGATAAATATTATTGAACGGACGCATTTCTGCTGGTCCTGTAAAAAGATCCCAATTCAATGTAGAAGGAACTTTATCTGCTTTTTCCGGTGTCATTAATCCTTGAGGCCAGATAGGACGGTCAGTAAATGCTTCTACTTTTGTAACCTCACCAATTTCTCCATTCCATACCCATTCACACATAAGGTTTACGCCTTCCCCGGAAGCTCCTTGATTACCCATTTGAGTGGCTACCTGGTGTTTTGCTGCCAGTTTAGTTAACAAACGAGACTCATAAACCGAGTGAGTTAATGGTTTTTCACAATAGACGTGTTTGCCCATTGTCATGGCCTGAGCAGATATAATAGCATGAGTATGGTCGGCTGTTGCTACCATTACAGCATCAATAGACTGTCCCATCTCATCATACATCTTACGAAAATCCCAGTATTTCTTTGCTTGAGCATATTTATCAAATACAGGTTTAGCGTACTTCCAATCCACATCACACATGGCAACGAGATTTTCTGTTTCCATACCACGTAATACACTAGCTCCACGTCCACCGATACCGATACCGGCTATATTCAGCTTATCTGTCGGAGCTGTATAACCGTGACTTTTACCGAGGATAGAATTAGGCACAATTGTTAATGCAGCAGCTGCTGCCGTCCCTTTTTTAAGGAAAGATCTTCTTGAAATGTTTGTCATAATACAAGATTTAAATAAAACACTATTTCATACTTTTAAGTCTACAAAGCAGCATATAGGGTTCTTCCAAAAGGAGAATCCATTGCTCTAAAGAATTGGTTTCAAATATAGGTTATTTTTTATAATACTTGTCATTATTAACCAAAATTTAACGTAAGTATTAGGACTATACTATCAGTTTCACTTTATATATTGTATTTGAAACACGATGTAGAATCAAAGAAATGACTACCTTTGTAAGCTAATTTGAAAAACTAATTATTGCGTTTTATGAGCGAAATCAAAATAAACGAAGAAGAAGGGAAAAAGAGTCTAAATTTTATTGAAGCTTTTGTAGAAAAAGACCTTGCAGAAGGTAAAAACGGAGGGAGAGTGCAAACTCGTTTTCCGCCTGAGCCAAACGGATATCTGCATATCGGACATGCAAAAGCAATTTGTTTAGACTTTGGTATTGCAGAAGAATATAATGGCATCTGCAAACTTCGTTTCGATGATACCAATCCGGTGAAAGAAGATGTCGAATATGTTGACTCTATTATGGAGGATATCAAGTGGCTCGGATTCAACTGGGATGAAGTAGTATATGCCTCTGATTATTTTCAACAATTATATGACTTTGCTGTTGAATTGATCAAAAAAGATAAAGCCTATGTGGATGAGCAAAGTGCAGAAACGATTGCTCAGCAAAAGGGCTCTCCTACCCAACCAGGTATAAACAGTCCTTACCGGGACCGTCCAATCGAAGAAAGTCTGGATTTATTCCGTAGAATGAATGAAGGGGAATTCGAGGAAGGAAGTATGATCTTACGTGCCAAGATAGATATGGCATCTCCAAATATGCATTTCCGTGATCCGATTATGTATCGTATCATCAAGACTTCACACCATCGTACAGGAACTGATTGGAAAGTATATCCGATGTATGATTTTGCTCATGGACAAAGTGACTATTTTGAAGGTGTAACGCATTCTTTATGTACGTTAGAATTTGAAGTTCATCGCCCTCTTTATGATTACTTTATCGATCTGTTGAAGAAAGATGACAATTATCGTCCTCGTCAGATTGAGTTCAACCGGCTCAATCTAACTTATACTGTAATGAGTAAACGTAAACTGCTTCAATTAGTTAAAGAAGGTTTGGTGAATGGTTGGGACGATCCGCGTATGCCTACTATTTGTGGATATCGTCGCCGGGGATTTACACCTCAATCAGTTCGTAACTTTGTGGATAAAATTGGCTATACAAAATACGATGGTATAATAGATGTGGCTTTGCTGGAACATTCGGTCCGTGAAGATTTAAATGCAACAGCGCCACGTGTTTCCGCCGTGTTAGACCCTGTAAAACTGATACTCACCAATTATCCGGAAGGTAAAGTGGAAATGATGGAAGCGGTAAACAATCCGGAAGATCCGTCTGCCGGCAGTCACGAGATTGCATTCTCACGGGAATTATTTATTGAACGGGAAGATTTTATGGAAGACGCACCTAAGAAATTTTTCCGTATGACACCGGGACAGGAAGTACGTTTAAAAAACGCTTATATTGTAAAATGTACAGGTGTTAAAAAGAACGCAGAAGGTGAAATAGATGAAATATATGCAGAGTATGATCCAAATACGAAAAGTGGAATGCCGGATAGTAACCGGAAAGTAAAAGGGACACTTCATTGGGTTTCTGCTGAGCACAGCCTACCTGCAGAAGTTCGTCTTTATGATCGTCTGTTCATGGTGGAAAACCCTTCGGAAGAAAAAGAAAAAGATTTTAAAGAACTTCTAAATCCTGACTCACTTAAAATAGTAACAAATTGCAGGGTAGAAGCTGAATTACAAAATGCAAAACCTTACGATCACTTTCAGTTTCAACGACTAGGTTACTTTAATCTTGATCCGGACAGCCGGGAAGATAAATTAATCTTCAATCGTACTGTTTCATTAAAAGACAGTTGGAGCAAGGTGAAAGATAAGGCGTAAAACAATATCGATTTAACTGCTCCATTATGAAAAAAGATGAGATATCACATATATTGGATCGGTATCTCTCTGCCCGAAAGGAACAGAAGGATATCTATTTTGATGCCGATCAGGTAGATGAATTATTGAATAGTTTTGAGGAAAAAAATGACTTTTCCCTATATCCTGAAGTATTAGCATTGGGATTAAAACTACATCCGGGCAATACCGAGCTGCTTATTCGCAAAGGCAAACTATTAGTTATGAATGAGGAGTATAAAGAAGCACTTTCTCTGATTGATCAGATTGGGGAAAGAGCAAATCCGGATTTAGATACCCTTCAACTGGAATGTTATTGTATGTTGGGTAATTATGGTAAAGTCATTGAATTAACTGAAAAATTAATCAATGAAGAAGCTGATTACATGAATGTGATATTTGAATATATCACACCTCTTTTGAATGATATGGAAATGTATAAAGAGGCCCTCGATTATGTAGGACGTGGACTCCTTCTATTTCCTGATAATCTTATTTTAAAAGAAGAACTTTGCTTTACACTGGAAACGGAAGGAGAATTTGAACGCGCTATTGCAATATGCAATGAATTGATCGACAAAAATCCGTATTCATTTGAATACTGGTTTGCTTTAGGCCGGCTCTATTCTTTTTCTGCAGAATATGATAAAGCAATTGAAGCATTCGATTTTGCACTTACATGCGATGACTCGGAAAGCGAACTCAAAATACTTAAAGCTTATTGCTTGTATATGAATGAGAGTTATGAGAAGGCCATTGAAGTATACAGTGAAATTCTTCCTGATGGATTATTTGCAGAACGAATAGCTCCATTAATGGCTGAATGCTACATAAAAATGAAGGAATATCAAAAGGCTTATGATCTTTTACATAATATGATCTATAATGAAATTCCTTCAACAGATGTATCTGTTTATATTCATTACCTACATGCTTGTTCCATGCTGGAAAAAGATGTTGAAACATTCGAGATACTTAAAACAGCAGCGACTCTCTTTCCCGGGAATATACGAATGTTATCTCTTCTCACACATGCCTATTTAGAAAATGGAGAAGAAGAAAACGCTATAGAAATAGCCGACAAATTAATAGATATTCTGGATAGTATAGAAGAAGAGAATAGCGAGGATGCCGAATGTCTTTTTCATGCGGCACAATATTTATATTTAAAAGGAGACATAGACAGAGCATTAACATATCTGGAACGAGCTTATAAAATAAATCCTGATATGCCAGACATTTGCATTCATTTAGCTATGGCTTATATGTTGAAAGGTGATACTGAAAAGTTTTCTTATTATTATAAACTTGTACCTCCCCATGAATTATTAAGATATCTAAAGAGTACTGGGATGGATTTTGACAAGGACAAATTCCTGGATATGATAACAAATAAACCTATTCTTCCGGAACAATTAGCCCAGGAATATTTAAAAAACAAAGACAATAGCAATTAATATATGAACAGAACACTGAAAGACTATGCAATAATTGCCTTAAAAGGGATTGGAATGGGAGCTGCGGATGTTGTTCCGGGGGTATCTGGTGGTACTATCGCTTTTATAGTAGGGATTTATGAAGAATTGATCGAATCGATCAAAAGTATTAATTACACTAATTTAAAACTTCTCTTCACTGGGAAAATAGCCGCTTTCTGGAAAGCTGTCAACGCTAATTTTCTATTGTCTTTGGTTGTAGGGATAGCCATTAGTATCTTTTCTTTAGCAAAACTTATTACTTATCTGCTTGAAACACATCCGATAATGGTTTGGGCTTTCTTTTTTGGACTTGTAATGGCTTCTACCTGGTTTGTATCCAAAGACATAAAAAAATGGAATTGGAAAACAATATCATGTTTTATTATTGGTGCAATTATTGCCTTGTTCATTACAATTGCAACTCCCGCAGAAACACCTAATGGCCTTTGGTTCATATTCCTATCTGGTGCAATTGCTATCTGTGCCATGATCCTGCCCGGTATATCCGGAAGTTTCATACTCGTCCTTTTAGGCAAATACTACTACGTAATGGAAGCTGTAAAAACATTAAATATTCCGGTTATATTGGTATTCATCTGTGGAGCCATTGTCGGTATTACCAGCTTTTCACATGTTTTGTCTTATACTTTACGCAAATTTCATGATGTAACAATTGCTGTATTAGCCGGCTTCATGCTTGGCTCTCTCAATAAAGTGTGGCCATGGAAAGAAGTAGTTGATAACATTGAGAGTAATATTCTACCGAATGAATATATATGGCAAGGATTCGGCCTTATGATTATTGGATTTTTTCTTGTTTATTTACTGGAAAAATTGTCTGGAAAAAAGTAATCAATCTATACGTAAACTGGTAGCAAAGTGCATTTCTTTCTCCTGAAAAAATGTATCTTTACGCCCCGAGTGCTTGAATAACCTCGTTAAAAACAAGAGACATGCAAAAAACAGTATCCATACCCTTCATGTTGCTGGGTATACTTTTCAATATCTGCCTGGTCGCAGCAAATCTTCTTGAGGCAAAAGTAGTACATGTATTTGGCATCACAGCTACTGCCGGACTTATCGTATTTCCTATTTCCTATATCATTAACGATTGTATCGCCGAAGTATGGGGATATAAAAAAGCGCGATTAATCATCTGGAGTGGGTTTGCATCCAATTTCCTGGTAATCATATTCTCCCAAATTGCTATCCGTCTCCCGGCAGCATCGTATTGGGAAGGAGAAGAAGCTTTTAATTTTGTATTTGGAATGGCACCACGTATAGCGATTGCAAGTCTTATTGCTTTTCTGGTTGGTTCATTTCTTAATGCGTATGTAATGAGTAAAATGAAAATTGCATCCAAAGGAAAACATTTTTCTTTGCGGGCTATTGTTTCAACTTTGATAGGTGAAACTGCCGACTCACTTATATTCTTCCCTATTGCTTTTTTAGGGCTGGTTCCCTTACCCCAACTATTTATTTTGATAGGCACACAGGCGGTGCTCAAATCCCTCTATGAGATTATTATTCTGCCAATAACAATACGTGTTGTGAAATACATCAAGAAAATAGATGGTAGTGATGTCTATGATGTGGGAACTTCTTACAATATTCTAAAGGTTAAGGATATCTGATTCCTGAAATAAAAAAGACCAATCTTCCCGGGGTGTTGGGGTATATGTATGAATTCCTAAAGCTCTTGCTGCAATACAATTAACTGAAGCATCATCTATAAAAAGAGTTTCTTCAGGAAGAATAGCTGCATCCTTTAAAACATATTCATAAATATCAGCATTGGGCTTTAGCATATGTAATTCATAAGATAAATATATTTTGCGGAAGAAATCATTCACCTGATGATTTTTGGAAGTAAAAATATTCTGCTCCGACCATTCCCAATGAATAATATTCGTATTACTCAATAACATAATATTATACTCACTTTGTAGTCTTAATAAGAGCTCCAGCTTATAACAAGGAACATCGTCAAGCATAGCGATCCATGCATCATCAATTTGTTGATCTGTCAAGGTTTGATTGGAGCGGCATCTAATCCCATCACGAAAAACCGATGCAGATATAGAGCCATTCTCCAATTGCATAAACAGCTCTTTATGATCGTGAACGCTGCCCAATTGTTCACGAACATCCACACCTAGTTTTGCAAATGCTTCGATACATCGATTTCGAGTCAGATTAATAAGCACCCCACCAAAATCTATAATCAGGTTTTTTATACCTTCCATGTATTATCTCCTACAGTTATCGAATCCTGTTAAAAAACACAGCGCCGAAATTATCTTTACAAATATAAACTTTATAACATGTATATAATAACATTAGGGCTATAAATGTTTTATTTCACATATAAAAAAAGGCTGCGTCCATAGGATGCAACCTCTTCTTATATCTTGAAACCGGAGTATTAAACTCTCTTTTCTTTGATTCTTGCTTTCTTACCGGTAAGTGCACGTAAGTAATACAATTTAGCACGGCGTACTTTACCAACTTTGTTCAGGGTAATACTTTCAATAAACGGAGAATCCATTGGGAAAATTCTTTCTACACCAATGTTTTCAGACATTTTACGTACTGTAAAACGTTTTTTGTCTCCATGTCCAGAGATACGGATAACTACACCCCTATACTGCTGAATACGTTCTTTATTTCCCTCTTTAATACGGTATGCAACCGTAATTGTGTCACCACTTTTGAATGCAGGATGCTCTTTTGAGGTCGAAAATGACTCTTCTGCAATCTTAATTAAGTCCATTGTTTATAGCTTTTTAGTTGTTATAATGACTGAAACGCAATATATCGGGCAACATTTCCCAACAGAGATTACGTAAAAGCGGTTGCAAAGGAACAAAACTTTTGTGAATTAAACAAGAACAACCTCTACTATTTTCATGTTATTTCTTAGAAAGCATGCCAAAGATATTTATTTATTCATTTAAAAGACAATGCCGGAAAGCTTTTTTATCTTTGTCTATACACAGTAAGGAAATTAATTATGCGATTAACCTATATTATATCATTATTTATTGTCCTTTTTGCCTTATATTTCCTCACTTCCTGCATAAAGGATAATGAGACCAAAGATAAGATCATTAACTATGTACAAATAGGAGATTTTGTTCCAACCTTTACAGTGAATGATGGAGAAGGAAAGCAGTTTAATTCGGAAATGTTTAAAGATAAGAAATCTATCCTTGTATTCTTTCATACGTCTTGTGAAGATTGTCAAAAAGTTTTACCAATTATTGAAGAAGCGTGGCTGCAGATAAAAGATTCTTCCGAATACCAAATAATTGTTATCGGTAGAGAACAAAGTAAAGTTGAAATTGATAATTATTGGGAAAAAGAACGCTTTTCCATGCCGACATATCTGGATATAGATCGCCAGGTATTCAACGTTTTTGCAAACAGCACTATTCCCCGTGTTTATCTGATAGACACTAATGGCATTATTCACTGGATGGCAATAGAAAAACTGAATATATCTGCCCATCAACTTATTGAAAAGCTGGAGTTATTACCTTAATGCAATCCGAATGAACAAGACTCTTTATTATTTGTTTATTCTATATAAGAATAACTTCAAATAAATTAAAAAAATGAGCACACGTTCACGATTAGAAAGAGAAATTTCCAGGCTTGAAAAACAAATAAAAGAAGCACCTAAAGATACTCCTGTTGCTCTTCGTAAGATATGGGAAGATCAATTAATAGATCTTTCCTTTGAATTAAACAATATGGTTGATGGGGATCAGGATAATAACTTAGAATGATTTGCCATAAAATCAAGAAGAGGGTATCCTCACGGACTCCTCTCTCCCTTGCACAAGTAAAACAAAGTGTGTGTGTGTGTGCGTTGCGCCATAGTTCCAATTCACTACAAAGTCATAATATTAAGGTTGGTTAAACTATGGTTGTAGACTCGCGTCTATATTTAATATCATTAAAACTCAAGATATACAGAAGCAATCTTTTTACCTTAATTAAAAAGAGAGAAGAAACTTTTTCACAAAAGGTTCATTTTAAATGATTTTTAATCATTCATTCTCTCCTTTTGAAAAGACATTTACCTAAACTGTATTTAGTTTTTATTATCTTCTGTTATCACTGATTCAAAATTAAGGGATGTATTTCATTTATACAGACTATTCAAGAACCATTCATGCTCTTTTTAAGATAAAAATTACAACAAATAAGAAGTCAATACACGAAAAACGAAAATAATCAAGGACTTTTCACCTTATCTTCCGTTTTAAAGCATTAATATTCAAATTGTGTGAGCAGAGTGATACATAATAATTAGGTGCATTTTATTGGATAAATGTACTTTTATCAGATAGGATTCCATACAAATTAAGGCATAGTTGAGTTTTCAAACATATATATCGAGATACCACGACAGGGGTAGAGACTGGGCTTGCCCTGTCTCCGTACAAAAATAAAATTAAATAAACATATTATTCAATGAGAGACAGGGCAAGCCCAGTCTCTACCTCCGTCATTATTGTATTATAATAGGTAGCATTTGCAAATCTTTATCTGCAGAGGATCTACCATATAAAATATTATACCGGCCTGGGCGAACATTCATTGTTTGCGTCTTATCATCAAATGTCTGGAAAACTTTCGGTTCCAGCTGAATTGAAATTTGGGTTGTTTCGCCGGCATTAATACCTACCCGTTTAAATGCCTTTAATGCTTTGATTGGTTCTTCTGGATAATCAGGATATTGAATATAAATCTGTACAACCTCTTCCCCACTCTTTTTACCGGTATTAACCAAATCAAAAGTTATAGTTACAGGTTTATCTTTCGTTATAATATTCTCCGATAGTTTTGCATTACGATAAGTAAATGTTGTATAGCTCAATCCATAGCCAAACGGATATAATGGCTCTTCTTTCATATAACGATATGTGCGCCCTTGCATACTGTAGTCTTCAAAGTCAGGTAATTGATCAACTGATTTATAGAAAGTCACGGGTAAACGTCCGGAAGGATTATAATCACCGAATAAAATATCCGCTACAGCTGTACCTGCCTCCTGTCCGCCATACCATGCATTCAGAATAGCATCTACATTGGCTTCCTCCCAATTCAATGCCAAAGCACTACCTGTACAAACAACATTAATGAGAGGCTTTCCGATAGCTTTTAATGCTTTAATCATTTCTTTCTGTACTTTGGGTATCTCCAGATTTGTGCGGTCACCTTTACGGAATCCGTCAATTGCAACCGGCATTTCTTCACCTTCCAATCGGGGAGAAATACCACCCACAAAAATAATAACATCAGCATCCTTTACTTTCTCTACCGTGGCTTTGTAATTCACCAAGGAATCAGCTGTATGATCACAACCTAATTCATAGATTACTTCCGTATTGGGTACTTTATTACGTATACCTTCAAGAATAGTTACTGTTTTTGTTGGGAAGCCATTATAATTAGCCCACAACATGGTTGAATCAGCAGCATTAGGGCCTACCACCGCTACCTTTTTAATATTTTTATTGAGGGGCAAAATATTATTTTTGTTCTTTAAAAGCACCATACTCTTCCGTGCCATTTCCAATGACTTTGCAACATGCTCCGGGCTTTCTACTACATTATAAGGTATCTGTGAATAAGATACCATTTCTTCCGGATCAAACATACCTAATTCAAATCGACCTCTCAATAGACGACGTAAAGAGATATCCAATTGTTCTTCTGTTATCTGTCCTTTTTCCAATGCGCCCGATAAGGAACGATAGCTATTCCCACACTCCAGGTCTGTTCCTGCTAATACGGCATCTGCTGACGCCGAAGATGCATCCGGATGCGTTTCATGGCGAGGAGTTCGTTCATCCTTCTGCCAAAAATCATCTATCGCACCACAATCCGAAAGGATAATATCGTCATATCCCCATTGATTGCGTAATATATCTATCAATAATTTATCATTACTGCAACAAGGTATTCCTTCAAAACGATTGTAAGCACACATAACTTCCTGCACATTTCCTTCTTTCACCAATGCCTCAAATGCAGGCAAGTAAGTAGTCCACAGATCCCTGGGAGAAGTTTCTGCATTGTATTCATGGCGATTCCACTCTGGTCCACTATGTACAGCATAATGTTTAGCACAAGCATGCGTCTTAAAATATTTCGGATCATCACCCTGAAGCCCTTTAACAACAGCCAGCCCCATGCGTTCTGTTAGATATGGATCTTCTCCATAGGTTTCCATTCCCCTGCCCCATCTCGGATCACGAAATATGTTTATATTGGGAGTCCAGAATGTAAGACCCTTATATCGATCATATTCGCCGTCTTTCTGATATTGATGATATTTGGCACGCGCTTCATCACTTATCATTGTAAATGTTTCCAATAATGCTTCTTCATCGAATGTTGCCGCCATTGCTATCGATTGAGGAAATACAGTCGCTTTTCCGGCACGGGCCACACCATGCAATGCTTCATTCCACCAATCATATTCAGGAATACCTAAACGTTCGATAGCTTTTGTTTGATTCATCATTTGTTGGACTTTTTCTTCGGGTGTCAACCGCCCTAAAAGATCCTCAATCCGATCTTCAATAGGTAGAGCCGGATTCTGAAAAGGATATTCATATTTACTTTGTTGGCAGGATACTGTAAAAAAAGCAACCAAAAAGAATAATGTGAGCTGTTTCATTTTCATATATTTTAGTATTGTTCTTATTCCAAATTCCAGAGATCCTACCCCCTAAGGCTCCTAAGGTTTCCTAAGGAGTCCTAAAGATTCCTACGGACTCCCCAAAAGACTTTCGAATAATCCTCCCCATTCTATTGCCGATGGGCATGGACAGTACTGTCCATGGGCATCGTCAGTACTGTCGATGCGCATCAGCAGAACTGTCCATGCCCATCGACAATAGAATTCTTCGTATAGAAGATAAAACAAACACAGCAATAAAACCGCATTACTCCAATAGATCAGGACGCAAGCGCGCTGTTCTTTCCTGTGCCTGTTGCAGTCTCCATTCGTCTATATTACGTTGATGTCCGGACAATAAAACATCCGGAACTTTCCATCCTTTATATTCGGCAGGGCGGGTGTAAACAGGAGGTGCCAACAAATTATCCTGGAAAGAATCGGATAAAGCACTTTGTTCATCACCTATAGCACCAGGTATCAAACGAACTACTGCATCCGTTATAATAGCAGCCGCCAATTCCCCACCGGTTAGTACATAATCACCTACAGATATTTCCCGCGTGATCAAATGTTCACGAATACGATAATCGATTCCTTTATAATGTCCACAAAGAATGATCAGATTGTTCAGCAAAGACATACTATTAGCTATAGGTTGATTAAAAGTTTCACCATCTGGTGATGTATAAATAACTTCATCATAAGAACGTTCCGCTTTGAGTGACGAAATCGCCCGGTCAATCGGTTCAATCTGCATTACCATCCCTGCTTCACCTCCAAATGGATAATCATCAACCCGCCGCCATTTGTTTGTTGTATAATCACGCAAATTATGCAGATGTATCTCCGCAAGACCTTTGTCCTGGGCTCTCTTCACTATGGAACAATTGATCATTCCTTCAATCATCTCGGGAAGTACGGTCAGAATATCGATTCGCATGGATTGTTGTAATTATTGATGATGCTTGTTACTGGACTGTAAAGGTATTGTTTTTAGATGATTTTAGTAGACGTTTCATTAATAATTCGTACTTTTGTCCGTCAATTTACGAAAAGAATAAAGATTAAACTTTATATCACGATGAACATATCTTATAACTGGCTAAAAGACTATCTGGCTTTCGACCTGCAACCTGAAGAGGTATCAGCGGCTCTTACATCCATCGGACTGGAAACAGGCGGTGTGGAAGAAGTTCAAACTATTAAAGGTGGCCTGGAAGGTCTCTTTATTGGTGAAGTACTTACATGCGAAGAGCATCCTAATTCTGACCATCTGCACGTCACAACAGTAAATGTGGGTGATGGCGAACCGTTGCAAATAGTGTGTGGCGCTCCTAATGTGGCTGCCGGACAAAAAGTAGTGGTTGCCGTTAATGGCACAAAACTCTACAAAGATGATGAAGTCTTTACCATTAAAAGATCTAAGATTCGTGGAATTGAATCCAATGGTATGATCTGTGCTGAGGATGAAATTGGTATCGGAACCGATCATGCCGGCATTATTGTTCTTCCACAAGAAGCGACAGTAGGCACCCTTGCAAAGGATTATTATAATGTAAAGAGTGACTACATACTTGAGGTAGATATCACACCCAACCGCGTTGATGCTACATCCCACTTTGGTGTTGCACGTGACTTAGCGGCCTATCTGAAACAGAACGGAATGCCTTCGGAACTGAAACGTCCTTCTGTTGAAGCCTTCAAAATTGAAGACTCCTCTCCAGCCATTGAGGTTATAGTTGAAAACACAGAAGCTTGCCCACGTTATTCAGGCGTAAGCATTAAGGGTGTTACTGTAAAAGAAAGCCCGGAATGGTTACAAAACCGATTGAGACTGATTGGTCTTCGTCCAATTAATAATGTTGTTGACGTTACAAATTTTGTTTTGCATGAAATGGGCCAACCTTTACATGCATTCGATTATAATAAGGTAAAAGGTGGAAAAGTTATAGTGAAAACTATGCCTACCGGAACCAAATTCGTTACGCTTGACGAGGTAGAACGTACGCTTACCGATCAGAATCTGATGATCTGTAACACCGAAGAAGCGATGTGTATTGCCGGTGTATTCGGTGGATTAGATTCCGGAGTAACAGAATCTACTACAGATGTATTCCTTGAATCAGCAAATTTCAATTCTACCTCTATTCGTAAAACAGCACGTCGTTTTGGCCTGAATACCGATTCTTCTTTCCGTTTCGAACGCGGGTTAGACGCTAATAATACAATCTATTCACTGAAACGTGCTGCTTTATTAATTAAAGAAGTTGCCGGTGGAACTATTACAGGGGAGATACAGGATATATACCCGAAAAAGGTAGAACCTTATACCGTTGAGTTAAGCTATAAGAAAGTAAATACTCTGATTGGTAAAAATATTCCGGTTGAAACGGTTAAAAGTATTCTGGAAAGCCTGGAGATGAAAATTGTGTCGGAAACGACTGAAGGCGTGACCTTGCATGTGCCGGTTTATCGTGCAGATGTACAGCGTGATGTAGATGTAATTGAAGATATCCTTCGTATTTATGGCTATAATAACATTGATTTCAGTGATAATGTAAAATCGAATCTGAGCTATAAAACCCCAACGGATCGTAGCAATGCTCTGCAAAATCTAATCTCAGAGCAATTATGTGGGAACGGATTTCATGAGATTATGAATAACTCATTGACTCCTCAGGCCTACTACACCAATATGACTACTTATCCGGTGGATCACTGTGTGATGTTAATGAATCCTTTAAGCGCTGACTTGAATGCTATGCGCCAAACCCTTCTTTTCGGAGGTTTGGAAAGCATCGAGTATAATAGCAAACGTAAGAATGGAAACATCCGTTTCTTTGAGTTTGGCAATTGTTACGATTACAATGCTGCAAATAAAAGAGAAGATGAAAACCTGGCACAATACAAAGAAGAGTATCGTCTGGGTATATGGGTATGTGGAAACCGTGTGGACAATAGCTGGATACATCCGAATGAGAAATCATCTGTATACGAACTCAAAGCTTATGTGGAAAATATCCTGATTCGTCTAGGTGTGAATATGGAAAAGATAGTCTTTGGTAGTCTGACCAGTGACATCTTTTCATCAGGAATAAGTATTACAACAGGTTCGGGACGAATGCTGGGTACAATGGGCATTGTGCAACCGAAATTATGTAAGGCCTTGGATATCGATACGGAAGTATATTATGCTGAACTATCCTGGGATCTGCTGATGAAAGAAATAAGGAAGCATAAAGTGACATTCAGTGAAATGTCTAAATTCCCTGCTGTTAAGCGCGACTTGGCTCTTTTGCTTGATAAGCGTACACCTTTTGCTGAGATCGAGAAAATAGCGAATGAAAGCGAACGTAAACTTTTGAAAGAAGTTTCTCTTTTCGATGTATATGAAGGAAAGAACCTTCCGGCAGGTAAAAAATCGTATGCAGTAAGTTTCTTCTTGCAGGATGAAACAAAAACATTGAACGATAAACAAATTGATGCCATTATGAAGAAGATCCAGACTAATCTGGAACAGAAACTAGGAGCACAACTACGTTAATTGACAATTGATAATTGATAATTGATAATTGACAATTGACAATTAATTATTATACATTAATCATTAAACATTTATATATAGATGGGAAGAGCATTTGAATACCGGAAAGCCAAAAAGTTTAAACGGTGGGGCAACATGGCTCGTGTTTTCACAAAGCTGGGAAAAGAGATCACAATTGCAACCAAAGCCAGTGGTCCTGATCCTGACGCAAATCCACGTCTGCGTGTATTGATGCAGCAGGCAAAGAAAGAGAATATGCCTAAAGAAAACGTTGAACGCGCGATAAAAAAGGCAACTTCTAAAGATTATACCGATTACAAAGAGATGAACTATGAAGGATATGGGCCTTTCGGTATTGCTATCTTTGTAGAAACAGCAACCGACAATACGACTCGTACAGTGGCTAATGTTCGTAGTTATTTCAACAAATACGGTGGTTCGCTCGGTACCAGTGGTAGTCTTGAGTTCCTATTCGAACACAAAGTTATATTTCATGTTGTTAAGAAAGATGATGTTTCATTAGAAGATATGGAATTGGAATTGATTGACTTCGGGGTTGAAGAGGTTGAAGAAGATGAAGATGAAATCATCATCTCGGGTGAATTCTCACAAAATTCGGCTATTCAGAAATATCTGGAAGAAAATGGTTTTGAAATTAACAGTGCTGAATTCGTTCGCCTTCCGAATGACCTGAAAGAAGTTACGCCTGAACAACGTGAACAATTAGATAAACTTCTTGAGAAGCTGGATGAAGACGAAGATGTACAGAATGTCTTCCACAATATTAAAGAAGAAGAATAATCCAATTAATTCAAAAAATAATTCTGGATTGAACCTGAGGAAGTTCCGGCGTTGATAGAACTTTTATCCTCAGGTGAACAATCCAGAATTGTAATCATAGTCAAAAGAATAATTGGAACATTTCTACATTTATTTTGGTAGTGCAAAACTAGAAACAAAAAACCTCCGGGTTTTTATCCCGAAGGTTACTTTTTTATCTTATTTAGCTACTTTGTCCTCTTTATCATCCTTTTCTTTCCTGTCAGCCGTTTTAGGCCGTATCTTTCCTGGAGTTTTACCGAACTTATTTAAGCAGAAATTACTGAATGATGAAACGGACGAAAAGTCATATTTATCTGCTAGTTCTTTAATATTAAGGTCTGAATGATTTAAATCCTGAAAGATGAGTGTCGCTTTCTGATCACTTAACCACTCTGAAGCCGAAGTTCCAAAAACTTTATTAAACTGTTTCTTAAAACCGGAAGGACTATACATAGATAAATCCGCCAGTTCATGTACACTTTTCACATTCCGGTAATTTTGATACATTAAATTCATAAACTGAGAATCTTTTCCCATAAGCGGAGCAAAGAAAGCAGCCAATTCTTCTTTAGAATAATAAGCCCTAAGCATAAAGAATAGTTCTTTCATCTTTGTAGAAAAGTAGGAAGAACACCTAAGCCCGTCATTCACACAATCCACAAAGTGCTCTATATAACTATTGATTCGTTCGTTAATATCCAGCATGTGGAAACTCTCTTCTTTCTTTGTTCCATATTCCCGATTGAGTTGTTCCAAAGGTAAGCAGTCACATAACTGTAATACTCCTCTTACCCTACAAACTATAATATGTGTATCTTCCAATACCTGAGCCTCTACATGACTTCCGGGAGGAAAAAAAAGAATCTTTCCTTTCGGAATGTCCAGGCCAATAAACTTACCGTATGATAAAGTAAAATTCCCATCAATAACAAACACTATTTCAGTATCAACCAAATCACGGATAATCCATTCTCCTGCTGGTACCTTTAATATTTCAAGCCGGGCATTTTGTCCCTTATCATAGTTATAACATGAAAAATGTTCTTGCGGATATAATATATTCATTTTTTGTTTTACTTAATTTAAGCTCTGGTAGGATTTTCGGTTTTGTTTTGTTTTACTTCTACTATTGAAAACTCCTTTGCCTCTACTACTATCAAACTTCTTTTTCTAGCCCAATTATTTCACTATAAAGGTACAAAAACTATGCCATATAATTATCAAAAGGCATCCTGTCATAACAGTTTTTATGAATATGGGTTTGGATTGTTATAAAATTTGAAGATTTCCCCCATTTGAAAGATACTAAACCGCCGATTTGTCAAGCCTTAGACAGGTTATCGCCAACGGCTTGACATCTACCTGAGAAGCCTTACCCGGTTTGGTGAGTAAGGCATCTCGTCCAGATGGATATATATACTCACTTACCTGAGCATATAC
Organism: Tannerellaceae bacterium; assembly: GCA_032073245.1. Lineage (GTDB taxonomy): Bacteria > Bacteroidota > Bacteroidia > Bacteroidales > Tannerellaceae > QVMG01. Next base: position 92 of record DAMANX010000005.1, on the reverse strand, counting down.
CTTCAAAAACATAACTACTTTTGCTTTAAAACATAATACCTGTATTATTCCTAAACTCAAAAAAGCGCTGTAAAAAGTACCTTCATTCTTCT
>DAMANX010000004.1:0-219334 GCA_032073245.1 Tannerellaceae bacterium | reverse complement strand
GAATGAAGGTACTTTTTACAGCGCTTTTTTGAGTTTATGAATAATACAGGTTAATTGTTTTTATGTGGATGATCTTCAATTCATGAAAGTTGGTATGATTACACACTGATACAGCGCATTCCATGTATTCTGTGTGCGGTCATACTTTTTTAAGGAAAAACGGTATGATATTGATTGAATTCTTTATTTTTTCATTTTTACAATCATCAACACGGGGTTATCTTCTTCATCCAATCGTGATGCTTTTTCTTTTAGTTTTCCTTTAAGCTTATTGTTCTTATAGGCTTCAATCAAATCGGCAGCATTTAAAGTTGTAACAAAGATATTACTGTTACTGGATGAAAAAGATGTTTTTTGAGGAGAAATAGTAAAAGGGTTCTCTCTTTCATAGTCCTCATTATATAAATCCTGTTCATAAACCATTTGCTCTTTTTTATTATACATGAGTTTTTTTTGTGGAAAATCTCTTGTTTCTTTATTAAACGTCTTTTCTACTGTATACAGAAAAAGGTAATCACGGCTGTCCATTGCATAAAAGAGGAATATTTCAGGATTCATAGATGCCCTATTAGGTATTTGAACAACAAGAGGTTTTAATTTCATGGAAGGTTCTAAGGTGAATATTGTATCATTGGATATCTCGTTTAGGACTAATTTGGGATAAGCTGTTGATATGACAAAAGTCTGAAAGGCAAACATTACTCGTTGTCCGTTTCTATCTACAAAATGCATAGGAGATAGTTTTCTTCCGTTAGGTTCAATTATTATTTCTCTCTCAATCTCTCCTGTTTTTTTAGAGAGTAAAAAGTAAGAGTTGATTATATCATCTTCTCTTTTTTGTCTGTATACAATTAAGCGGGAATGATCATAATTATACATCTCAGAATAAAATTGATCGTCTGGCAAGTCGATTACCCGTTTAAAATTACCGGCCAAGTCATAGAATAATATCTTATGTTTCCGTACATCATTAACCAATAATTCTTCATTTTCCTCATCAAGTATTATTGAACTATATGGCAAATATTCTTCACCACTATTACCTTGTCGATTGATATGTTTCAGCCCTTTTCCTGCACGGTCGAATAGAAGTAAATTACCACTAGTGATATCGTAATTGGTAATATACTTATCAGAAAATGTCGTAACACCACCTTTCCAGAGTAAATTATCAGTTGTCTCTAAAGCAATATATTCTACTTCAGCTATATCCTGGAGTTTCACTTTCTTTTTAGGATATGTCTTTTGTACATCAATAATGGGGAGAATATTTTCTGATGAACTATCCTTACGGTTGCTGCATGCGGCTAATAGACAAACGATAGATATAAGAACGAGCTGATAGGAGTAGATACGAGCTTTCATATAATGCAATTTTAGATTATAATATACATAGTTGCTATCAACAAAGATAATGAATTTATTATGATAGTATCGTAATGTGTTTATTTATTAATGATATACGATTTTGTCGTAATGTGGAAAAGAAGCGTCGAACGCTTGTTGATACAACATATCTTTCAATCGAGGAAAATTTGAAGATAATTGCAACGATGGTAGAGACAGGGCTTGCCCTGTCTCTCTATGGAACATGACATTCGTTTAATGGGTATTGTTTATATGGAGACAGGGCAAGCCCTGTCTCTACGCCCTTGTCGCTAAATCTTTAAATCTTAAACTACCTGAAGCCTCCATACGAAGAATTCTATATATAATAAAAAAAGACGCTACCAACCGGTAGCGTCTTTTCCACAAAATACTTATTTGTTTATTATTTCAATTGACGGGCACCGTCGCTGATAACTACATCATAAAGTTTCGGTTCGAAGCCGAATTTTTCTTTATACGCACTGAATGCTTTTTTAATAAAGGCATCATACTTTTCATCCTTAACCAGGTTGATTGTACAACCTCCGAAACCGCCACCCATAACGCGTGAACCGGTAACGCCACATTCTTTAGCTATATCATTCAAGAAGTCAAGTTCTTCACAACTTACTTCATATAATTTGCTCATGCCGTAATGTGTTTCGAACATCTTCTGGCCTACTGTTTCGTAATCGTCTCTTTCCAAAGCATCGGAAACATCCAATACACGTTGGATTTCTGCAATCACATATTCAGCACGCATATAGTCTTCTGCACTTACATCACCTTTTACTTCGTTCAACATATCCATATTAGCATCGCGTAGGAATTCAACGTTCGGATGATTACGTTTCATCGCAGCCACTACATTTTCACAAGATTGACGACGTTTGTTATAAGGAGAGTCTACCAATTCGTGCTTTGCCAGCGTATCAAGCAATACCAATTTATATCCTTTCGGATGGAATGGGAAATATTTATATTCCAAAGAACGGCAATCCAAACGGATCAAACTACCTTTCTTACCAAAGATAGAAGCAAACTGGTCCATAATACCACAGTTTACACCTACGTAATTATGCTCAGTCATTTGTCCGATCTTCGCCAGTTCAAACTTATCAATACCTAATTGGAAGAGTTCATTCAAAGCGAAAGCATACGTGCTTTCCAATGCAGCTGAAGAAGACATACCAGCTCCCAAAGGAACATTTCCCGCAAAAACGGTGTCGAATCCCTGGATATTTCCGTTTCTCTTTATGATCTCACGGCAAACACCAAAAATATATTTTGCCCAACCTTCCTGAGGTTTATCATTTTCATTTAAACCAAATTCTGATGATTCATTCAGGTCGATAGAAAAAGCACGTACTTTACCTGTACCATTAGGTTTGATTTCAGCAATCATACCTTTGTCGATAGCACCCGGGAAAACAAATCCACCATTATAGTCGGTATGTTCACCGATCAGGTTGATTCTACCTGGAGAAGCGAATGCACTTCCTTCTGTTTGAAATAATTCCTGAAATTTTGTTCTGATCTTCTTTTCCATATTATTTTATTCTAAGTTGTATGATATAAAAGGAGTAAGAAGTAGAAAGTAAGAAGTAAGTAGGGCTGAAACCTTCTACTTACTTCTTACTACTTACTTCTTACTTTAAATAAATATTTTGTTTATTCAACAGGGATATTTGTATTTACATTCTTTGATCCAACCAAAGCGTAATAAAGAAGGAATATTAAACAAGCAAATACAAGCCAATAACTAGAAACAAATCCCATGCTATCAGCAAGTGCCCCTTGCAATAATGGCAATAAACCACCACCGCAAACCATTACCATAAAGATACCGGAAGCAGCTTCTGTATATTTCCCTAATCCTTCAACTGCCAGGTTAAAGATACCACCCCACATGATGGAAGTACACAAACCACAAAGAATCAAAAGCATGATGCTAACAGGTACTTCTGCCATACCAAAAGATATATCAGATTGGAATACCGGCATAAATACTGTTACTGTTTTTGGGCTAAGAATAGCAGCAGTTACCAGCACTAAACCTAGACAAGACACAAATGTTAACATCGTTTTACTGGAGAATTTAGCACCAAGTGAAGCTCCCAACAAACGGCCGATAAGCATAAGGAACCAATATGTTCCCACAACAGTTCCGGCAATTGTTGTATCCATAGCCAAACCACCTCCTTCTACAGTAGATGTCATAAATAAGTTAGCAATATTAGGAATACCTACTTCAATACCTACATAAACGAAAATAGCAACTGTACCTAAAACAAAGTGACGGAAAGATAAAGCGCTATGTTTATCTTTTTCAGCACTAGCAGGAGCCGCTTTTTCCAAACGTGGTTCAGGTAATTTCATTGAAGCCAATACAAGGAATGCAACAGCAAAGATACCCATAGCCAGGAATAAAGCAGGAGTTGCATCTTTAATAGTTGGGTTGGCAGCGTTACCAATCAGATAACCTACTAACACAGGAACGATAGTAGCGTTCAATGAGTTGAAAGATCCACCGATCTGAATCAATTGGTTACCTTTCTTACCACCGCCACCTAATGTGTTCAACATAGGGTTAACTACAGTATTCAGCATACACATAGAGAAGCCGGAAACGAAAGCACCAATAAGATAGACTGCGAAGCTACCTGCTTGTCCGGAAAGGAATTGTATCCCCACACCGATAAATCCAACCGCAATTGCAATTAATGCAGTTTTCTTATAACCGATTTTTTGCAGTAATAAACCTGCAGGAAGGCCCATGAATGCATAAGCGATAAAGTTCGCAGCATTACCAAGCTGAGACATGAAATTGGAAGCGCCAAATTGGTCTTTTACGATAATAGCCATCGGATTTTGAAGTCCGGTTACAAATGAGATCATCCCAAAGAGGGCGATCATCATAATAATAGGCAACAAATAGTTCTTTTGTTTATTTTCCATCTCTTTAAATATTTTTGTTGATTAATAGATTGATTTACTTGTTAACGTCAGAATCGGTATAGAATGCATACATTGTAGTGCTAACAAATCTTTCACCCGGACGAAGCACAGTGGAAGGATATTCCGGTTTATTCGGACTATCCGGGAAATGTTGTGTTTCCAGACAAAGTGCCGCACGAGCCGGATAACGTTGTCCTTTCTTTCCTTCAAAGTTACCACTCATCCAGTTCCCTGTATAAAGCTGTACACCAGGCTCACTCGTGTAAAGGTCCATAATAATTCCCGATTGAGGTGATTTACACGAAGCGCATAAAGAAGTAGTTCCCGTGCCTTCATTAAATATATAGGTATGATCATAACCCCTCGCCCATGTAAGTTGTTCGAAATCATTATCGATACGTGCTCCTACTTCAAAAGGTGTTCTGAAGTCCATCGGTGTACCTTCTACTTTTTCTTTCGGTCCATAAGGTATGGCTGTCTGGTCTGTAGGTAAATAATAATCCGCATTAATAGTCAATATATGATCGGCTACAGATGGATTTCCGGCTCCGGAAAGATTGAAATAAGAGTGATTTGTAAGGTTCAGGACTGTCGGTTTATCTGTTTTGGCTTCATAATGAATAACTACTTCATTATCATCGCTTAGCATATAAGTAACTGTAGTTGTAAGAGTACCCGGAAAACCTTCTTCTCCGTCCACAGATACATAAGTAAGTTTAACAGTCTGAGCATCCGGTCTTTCCATATCCCATACAACAGAATTAAAACCTTTGATACCACCATGTAAACTGTTTGGGCCATTATTGATAGCCAGCTTGTCGTAAACGACTCCATCTAATGTAAAACTGCCTTTAGCAATACGGTTTCCATAACGTCCGCATATAGCTCCAAAGTAAGGTTCTTCAGATGTAAGATAATCATCGATTGTTTGATGACCGGTAACAACATCGATAAGTTTACCATTCCGGTCGGGAACCATGAGGGATACTATTTTGGCTCCGTAATTTGTAACAGTCAGCTCAATACCATTCTTATTTCTTAGAACACAGAGAGTTGTCTTTTTGCCATCAATTTGCCTGTTAAAGTCTGCAATCTGCAAGCCAGACAAGGTAGTTTCGTTTTCCATGTATATTTTACTTTATGATCCAAATTGCGTGTAAAAGTACAGACTTATCCTAAGTATGGCTCTAATCGAAACATGTTGTATAGCATTCTTTTTACTTTTGTTAGCTAATAATCTCTAACAAGAGTATACCTTATAATTCATCCTTTCCTGCCTTCTTTTGAAAGTGACAGTTTGGTTTTCTTTACTTAGAAATCGACCATTAACCGGAAGTTGAGCTGTCTGCCTGTAAGGTAGTTGGGAACTGCGTGTTGTTGATTGTAAACATCTGTTATCCAGTAGTATGAGCTGGTGTTCTTTATATCCAGTAGATTGAATACATCTAATCCTAACCAGATATGTTTGAGATGGCGAAAGAATCCCCGGTCCATAATAGCATCCGTACCGCCGGCGAGTTGATAGGAGAGGCCGATATCTACACGTTTATAGGTGGGTAGGCGGAAATATCCCTGTTCGTAGCCTTGATGAGGTATGGTTATAGGAAGGCCGCCTGCTAATACTCCTTTTAAGTTTAGTTTTATGCGTTCATTCCCTGGGAAATAGTCCTGAAAGAAGAGTGATACATTATAACCCTGGCTATTAGGCATTGGAACAGTCGTAGTTTCCCGAATGGTTTGCTCTGCTTTCATTAAGGAAAAACTAATCCAGGAATCAGTACCCGGAACAAATTCTCCGAAGAATTTAACATCCAATCCCATTGCATATCCGTTTGCACAGTTTTCACCGTAATAGCGTAATTTAACGTTATCGAGTGTATAAGGGATTAGGTCATCCATTTTTTTGTAATACATTTCAGCCGTTACTTTGAAGTTTCGGTCAGAAGCTTTAAAGGTATAATCCCCACCAAGTATAAAATGAATAGAACGTTGTGACTTGATTTTATTATTCAATTCTACTATTTCATTCCCTTCCGTATCATTTACTACCTTACGTAATTCTTTATAGAAAGGCGACTGATAATAAAGTCCCGTTGCAAATCTGAATGTCAGATTCTGATTGAAATTTGGAATAAAGCCAAGAGATACGCGCGGACTAAAAATAAATTCTTTATTATAATCCCAATAGCTGCCACGTATACCTCCTATAAGAGTGAATAATCCTTTAGAAGAACGAAATTTGAAAACATCCTGCAGATATCCGGAAAAGCGGGTGCTATTAAGTTTATGATTGGAATATAAGTTATTAATAACGCTTACAGCCTCTTCCACCTGAGGAAGGGAATAGCCGGATGAGTCACGTTTCTCCCATTCACTGATTCTATCTTCAATTTTTTCCGATTGAAAAGTCAATCCCCATTTTAAGGTATGGTTGTTGAAGCGTGAACTACCATAGTGGTTAATATTGAATACATTTGCAAGCAAACGGTTTCGGGCATGTTCATGATAACGGCCAACTGTCATTCCTGAAGTGATCTCCTCATTCGGATTCATTGATCCGTCTTCGCTCATCCAATATTCACCGGTTATATCATAGCTTTCTTCTTCACGACTGTTAAAAGCAGAGGCCTGCAATCCAAACTCTGTATTTTCATTCGGTTTGTGTTTTAAGGTAAAAGCACCAAAAAGAGTTTGGAATTTATCCCGTTCCATTCCATCAAAATAAACAGTAAAGTTTTGTGGATTACTCAATGTACCAAAGGCTGTTTCCCTGTTGAATGGTGTAAATTTGAAGTTATTTATAGCCAGGTTACCCATGAAGTTTGCTTCCCATTTCGGTGCAAATTCATACGTGAGAAATGTTTGCAAGTCAATAAAGTCCGGACTGTATTCAGCATCGGTATCCATTGTTTTTAAAAGAGAACGGCCTGTCTTATAGCGTATACCGGTTACTTGTGTGAATTTCCCGCTGGAGCTGCCTACATACGCATTAGCTCCAAGTAAACTAACAGAAGCAGCTCCTTCAAGTTCTTTTGGCTTTTTATATGTGATATCTAGAACAGAACTCATTTTATCTCCATAACTTGCTTCAAATCCTCCGGCAGCAAAATTGACAGATTCAGTTAAATCAGGATTGATAAAGCTAAGCCCTTCTTGTTGGCCTGAACGAATAAGTAAGGGGCGGAATACTTCTAATCCATTTACATATACCATATTTTCATCAAAACTACCCCCACGCACTGAGTATTGAGAGCTCAATTCATTACTGGAAGAAACACCGGCAAAAGTAACTACCAGGCTTTCAATGCTTCCTCCTGTAGGGTCGGGCAACAGCCTTATCTTATCGGCATCGAGGGTTTCCATCGTGGATGTTTGTCTACGGATAGCCGTAACCACTGCTTCGCCGAGTTGGATAGACATTGGATTCATTTGTACATTGAGCCGCATATCAGCAGCAAGTAGCGGTATAATACGTTCAGCCTTGTTATAACCCAGGCAGGAATATAATAATGTAATAGAGTCACCAGGTGTAACAGAAATAGAATAAAAACCCTTCTCATTAGTCATGGTTCCGAGCAAAGTATTTTTTACCATAATATTTACCAGGTCTAATGGATTACCATCACCATCATGTACATATCCGGTAACTTTAACCCGCTCTTGGGCATAAGCGCTTGATGAAAAAAGTATAATTAGCAGTGCTGCTATCGCACGTATCTTCATGTCGTTTTCAAAATTATATGATACTAACGTAAAAAAACGAATGTTATTATTAAAGCCATTTATACTTTTTAGTTATTCACTGTCTTCATTACTTTTACTATTCTTTGTTCTTTGCCAAATATCTTTAATCTAATTCCTATCATAATATGAATGAGCTATTATTTCTTGGTTAATATCTATTATTTGAATAATAAAATAGTGTAATAAATAAAGCATCCATTGAAATTCATATTGTAAATCAATGATTTTTTTGAATATATATTAACATTGTAAATAAATGAGTGAAAATTATGAAGCGAATACAGGATTAATAGTTCTATTTTTGCATGGTCTAATATTTGTCAGAGTAAAGATTTGATCTTTTTTGAGAATTTATATTCCAAGAAAGAATAATTGATTTGATTATTGTCTTTGTGCAAAAGCATAAAAGAATAAAGATATTATTGAAAACGTAACAGGGAAATGTGTGTGCCTGGCTGGATTGCTTCGTGAGAAACGAGATAGTAAAAAACACAATCCTCATTATTAATGAGGAGAATCATTTTTAATAAACGGTTAATTACTTGAGGAAGGGATCGTCGTGAGACAGTTCCTTCTTTTTTATTTCTTTTCATTTACCGTTTTCCCCTGGGCCTGAACGATGTGTTTCTGGTTGGTTTAGCAGTCTTTATGTTACCAGAGGTTGGCCGTCCGCTTGAGGTGCTTTTAGATTTTATATTTCTTGCCGTATTCTTTGTTGCCTGTGGTTTAGCAGAAGGTGAAGGAGCCGTCGGCTTCTTTTTCCCTTTTGAGGCTTCTTTCGTTTTTACAGAGGAAGCAATTTTTTTATAGAGCAATTCGGATTCATGAGGGGTAAGGTTGCGGTATTGTCCTATTTTCAAATCTCCTAAATGAATATGCATAATGCGTATGCGCTGTAATTTTGTTACCTTATATCCTAAATATTCACACATACGGCGAATTTGCCTGTTGAGCCCTTGTCGCAAAACAATAGTGAATGAGTTTTGTCCTTTAGGTACGATTTCGCATTTACGGGTAACAACACCTAAAATAGGTATTCCATTTTGCATGCGTTGAACAAAATCGGGGGTAATAGCTTTATTTACTGTCACCAAATATTCCTTATCATGGCTATTATTAGCTCGTAAGATCTTATTAACAATATCTCCTTCATTAGTGAGTAAGATCAATCCCTGTGAATCCTTGTCTAATCGGCCAATCGGAAAAATACGCTCCTCATGCCCAATGGCTGCAATTATATTATCACGTTCATCGGGGTCAGTAGTACTTACTATACCTACAGGTTTATTATAAGCAATAATAACCGATTTAACTTTATTGGTTATCACTTCACCAAATATTTTAACCACTTGTCCAGTGGTTACCTGGCTACCGACCTCTGCTGTTTTTCCGTCAATGGTTACAGCTCCCTGTTCAATATATTTATCTGCTTCCCGGCGTGAACAGTATCCGCTTTCACTAATATATCTATTAATTCGTACTTGCATAGCAATGAAAATTCTGATTTCAGGCTGTAAAGGTAGTACAATAAAAACAGAGTATTATCCGAAATCGAGAAACTATTTTTCGAATATTTGAAAATAGAATTGTCTGTTAGAATAACGTTTATTAGCATAATTATACTATCTTTGTAAGTATAATTTCTGACAAATATTATAATATGAGATGCCACTTATTTATATGTCTGATGATTATATTCTTTTCATCTAATACTTACGCACAAATCGATATTGTTGACTCTGCTTTGATAAAATTAGATGATGCGCTCATAAATAACGAAACTTATATTCTGAAAAAAGAAGCCCGAATTGAAGTTTTAAATAACCGAAGTCAGGTTTTAGATTTGTATTCCCTCAATTTATATGATGTCAATTTGCAATTATATAATGAATATAAAGCATATAAATGTGATTCGGCAATAGCTTATCTGAATAAGAATATTGAAATAGCAGAACACTTAAAAGATGTAGACCGGCTTTATGAAAGTCGTTTATTACAAGCTTCTTTGCTGGCACGTACGGGAATGTATAAAGAATCGGTAGATTTACTTACATCTATTGATAGAAAGAAATTACCTGAATATTTATTGAAGAATTATTATAACACGTATCATGATGTTTATGGAGAAATAAGCTTTTATACCCAGGATAAACGAGTCGCAGAAGAATATCGTGATATATCTTTAGCTTACAGGGATTCAGTTCTTTCTGTTTTGAAAGAAGATGATGAACTAAACCTGATTGTTAGAGAAACATATTTCCTTGATACCCGACAATTTGCAAAAGCACATGAAATAAATGACCTACGTCTGTCCAGAATTAAGAAGGGAACCCCGGAACATGCATTGGCTACCTACCATAGATCACTTATCTATTCAAGGGAAGGAAATCCGGAGATGAGAAAATATTATCTGGCTATATCTGCACTTTCCGATATTCAGGCTGCAATCAAGGATCATGCTTCTTTATGGATGTTAGCAGAAATTCTATTTAAAGAAGGTGATATCGATCGATCATATTCATATATCCGTTTTTCCTGGCGTGATACACAATTCTATAATGCACGTTTAAGGAGTTTACAGACGGCAGGGATTTTCTCACTTATTGATCAAACATACCAGATTAAAATAGAGCAACAGAATCAAAAGCTTCTTTATTACCTTATCCTTATAAGTTTTTTGTTTGTATTACTTTTTATTGCCTTGTTTAATATTCAATATCACATGAAAAAACTTTCTGTTGCACGCAACAACTTGCAGGATGTAAACGGAAAGCTACAGAATTTAAATATGGAATTACAACAAGCAAATACAAATTTGCAGGTTAGCAATAGTGATCTCTCCGAATCCAATAAAATTAAAGAAGAATACATCGGCCGGTTTATTAAGCTATGTTCAACCTATATAGACAAACTGGATACTTATCGACGGATGGTTAATAAGAAAATTAAAGCTGGTCAAATCGAACAGTTAGCGCAGATTACCCGTTCAGAGGATGCCCTGGATGATGAGCTTCAAGAATTATATAAAAATTTTGATACGGCGTTTCTTCAGCTTTTCCCAGATTTTGTAAATAAATTTAATGCCCTATTAATAGATGAAGAAAAGATCACTCTTAAAAAAGGCGAATTATTGAATACCGAATTACGTATTTTTGCCCTTATACGATTAGGTATAGATGATAGTTCTCAAATTGCTGAATTTCTCCGTTATTCAGTAAATACCATATATAATTACCGTGCTAAAGTAAAAAATAAAGCAAAAGTATCCAGAGATGATTTTGAAAGCTATGTAAAAATCATTCGCTAGGAAAATATTAGAGATTGTTTTGTGTTTGATAGTAAAATATATATATAAACAGTCGAAAGTTACTTAATATTCTTCCACTTTTTTGAAATATTGAATTGTGATTAATTATTTGATTAATAGTTGTTTAATGTTTTTGGTTTATTTGTTTCATCCACCAAATCAACCCCTCAATTATTTTATATACTAATCACGCTTACTTTTGATTTGTGAGTATGTGAAACCTAAGTTAATTAAATCTAGTCGTATGATGAACAGAACATTTGTTATTATCTTATCTCTGTTTTCTTTTATATATATACATGCGAGATATAACGGAAAATCAGTATATATTAAAAAGTCAAATAAGCCGGAAACATAAGTCCTGTTCCGTATGAAATCAAAAATAAATATATAAACCACTTTTGAATATCCCCGTTCCATTTTTCCTGAAATGAATGGAAATAAGGAACAAACTTTCAATTCTGATGACCAAGCCATAAAGCTTCAAGGAAGGAGGTTGTGTAGAGTCACACCTCCAACTTGTAGCGGATGCACTTTAGATGATTATATGTAAAAATCTAATAATAAGTTTATTTATTTGATGAGTAAATAATATTTAAAACTTAAAAGTTGAAAAGCCTATGAGAAATCACCATTGAATGTATTAGTGTGTGTATTAACACTTCGTTCTATCAGGGTGTATATACCCTATGATAATTCAGTTAAGTATTAACAAAAACAAGTTACAAAGTATGAGAAATTCTTTATCTAAGAAGTATTTTCTTCACCAACGTCTAATTCGTATTATTGAAATCACTGCTATATCACTTGTGATATGCACTTTGGGAGTCTTCGCCAATCCTAATGACTCCGGAACCACAAACAACGCCATTACTGACATTTCGCAACAACAATCACGGGTCACAGGTACAATAACCGATGCATCCGGCGAAGCAATTATCGGAGCGAATGTAGTTATTAAAGGTACAACAAGAGGAGTTATCACCGATATTGATGGTAAATTTTCTTTGGAAGCTTCACCTAATGAAGTAATTCAAGTCTCTTATGTAGGATTTTTGCCACAGGAAGTACCATTAAATGGACGTACTACATTGAATATTACTTTAGCGGAAGATGCACAGGCATTGGAGGAAGTAGTCGTAGTAGGTTATGGAGTACAAAAGAAGAGTGTAGTAACTGCCGCTGTTAGCCGGGTAGATTCGAAAGACTTGATGAAAAATAATCCCACGGATATGCGTTATGCCCTACAAGGTAAGGTATCGGGGGTACAGATCACCTCGAACTCAGGACAACCTGGTTCGGAAGCTGTATTCCGCGTGCGTGGTATCGGTACGATCAACAATAATACACCCTTGTATCTTGTTGATGGTTTCCCGGCAGAAACAAATGTGATCAATACATTGAATCCTTCGGATATATCTTCTGTCGAGGTATTGAAAGATGCTGCTTCCGCTGCGATCTACGGTGCGCGCGCTGCCAATGGTGTAATTCTGATTACTACCAAGGAAGGACAAAAAGGTAAGGTACGTGTTTCGTATGATTTTACGTATGGTATTCAGAATATTATTAAAAAAATGGACGTGCTGGATGCGTATGATTACCAGATGCTTATCAATGAAGCATACGGGAATGCAGGTCAGACCGGACCTTTCAGTAATCCTTCTCAAAGCGCAGCTAACACAGACTGGCAGGATTTGGTTCTTAACAAGAATGCACCTATGCTTAATCACCAGTTAAGTGTAAGCGGGGGAACAGATGATATCAGTTATTATCTGTCGCTGGGTATCTTGAATCAGGAAGGTCTTATTGCTAAAGGTAAGTCTGACTATGACCGTTATAATTTCCGTGCCAATACTAACATGAAAGTATATGAAACGAACAGTCGTAATTTCCTGAATAAGGTGACACTGGGAGCTAATATAGCTTTTGAAACAAGTACACAACGTGGAATCGACCAGAATAATGAATTTGGTGGTGTGATCGGTTCAGCGATTATGGCTCCCCCCAATATTGCACCTTATGTAGATGATCCTGCTACTATTGCAGATTATGATGTAATTTATCCGAATTATGTAAAAGATAAAAACGGACGGGTTTATTCAGTGATTAATAACTTGAATGAGGTAACCAACCCGCTAGGTGCAATGGAAGTACGTCACCAAAACCATAAGAAACAAAGTTTCCAGGGAAATTTCAATCTGAATATTGACCTATTGCCTGGGTTGTCATTTAAAACATCATTAGGTGGACGTTACGGATACGAACAGGAAAGAAACTGGGATCCCGTATATTACTTGAGTTCATATAAAAATAAAAAGAATTCGGAAATCTATCAGCAGAAAAGAGATGCCTTCAGATGGCAATGGGAAAATGTATTGTCATATAGTCAAACTTTCGCCAATATACATAACGTATCTGCTATTGTTGGTACTTCTGCCATGAAAAACCAATGGGAATGGATGAATGGTACTGATTATGACTTGATAGCAGAAAATGATGATAAAGCATATATTGATTCGGCAACTGGTGATCGGGCAGGTGAACGTGTGAATGCCAGTATGGAAAACCATGCATTGGCTTCTGTTTTTGGTCGCATAGGATATAATTATGATGAAAAATATATAGTCGAGGCTACAATCCGTCGCGATGGTTCTTCCAACTTTGCTCCGAATAAGCGCTATGCCATTTTCCCTTCTGCTTCCGTGGGCTGGGTGTTTACTCGTGAAAATTTTATGGAATCGACTTCCAACTGGCTGAACTTTGCAAAGCTACGTTTCAGCTGGGGGCAGAATGGTAATGAAAATATTGGTGCTTTCAATTATACGACTACTATGTATTCAAGTGGCGAAGCTGCAACTTTTGGAACAGGTAAGAATGTGACTTCAGGAATGCGTCCACGTCGTCTTGCAAATCCGGAATTGACATGGGAAACTTCTGAACAAATTGACCTGGGTGTTGATCTTCGTTTGTTTAATAGTGCATTTACTATAACTTTTGATTATTTCGACAAGAAAACAAAAGATATGTTGATGACTCTTCCTATTCCTAACTATGTAGGTAACTCTGCTCCTCAAGGAAATGTAGGAACAATGAATAACCATGGTTTTGAACTGGAATTAGGTTACAAATGGAAGATAGGAAGAGTGAATATGAATGCCAGTGGAAATGTTTCCAAAATTAAGAATGAGGTAACGGATATTGGTGAAGACCGTACAATCAGTGGGCAGGGTTGGAATAACCAGACAGTAACCCGTACTCAAAATGGTTACCCTTTCAGCTATTTCTATGGACTCATTGCTGATGGTCTTTTCCGTTCAGAAGCAGATGTTCAGGCACATGTGAATTCGGCAGGCGCTGTATTACAACCAAATGCCAAACCTGGTGATATTCGTTTTCGTAATATGAACGACGATGGTGTAATCAATGATAATGATCGTACTTTTATCGGACAGTCTAACCCGGATTGGGTATATGGATTAACTGTTGGTGCCGACTGGAATGGTTTTGATTTCAACATGTTCTTCCAGGGACAAGCAGGTAATGATATTTATGATGGAACACGTCGTCATGAAGTATCTCTCGTTAATTTCCAGGAAAAATATCTGGATCGTTTTCATCCACAGAATAACCCGAACGGTAATTTCCCTCGGGTAACTATTCAAGATACGAATAATAACAGCCGTATCAACTCATTCTTCTTAAGCGATGGATCTTTTGTACGTTTGAAAAATATCCAGATAGGATACACGCTTCCACGTCATATACTTAATACACTTACTCTTTCTAATTTAAGAGTGTATGCTGCTGTTGAAAACGCTTTGACATTTACCAAATATAAAGGTTTTGACCCTGAAGTTGGAAATAATGGCGGTATTGACAAAGGAAACTATCCACAGCCAAGAACAGTGACTTTTGGTGTAAATGTTGCATTTTAATAATTAATCAGATATGAATACAATAAAGAAATATATCAGCTTATTTGCAGTAGCATGTTTGTTGTTTTCATCCTGTGATTCGTTTCTTGAAACGACTCCGGCCTCCCAGGTGAATGAGGATGAATTTTATAAAACAGATGCCGATTTTTTGATGGCGATAACCTCTGTCTATCATAAATGTCAGGATCGTATTGTGCAATCGATGCAATACACGCTTCCTCTATCGGATGAAGCACATGCTGGTGGTGGTGGTCCTTCTGACTTTGGTGACCTTCAACGTTTGGAAATCTATAATATCGACCCGTCAGCCAATGGCGGATGGTGGTCCGGATGTTACGAAGGTATCTACCGTTCAAACAAGATTCTGGAAAAACTGGATGAACCCAATAGCACAAGCGAAGCAGTAGCCCGCCAGATAAGGGGGGAAGCATATTTTATGCGTGCACTATTCTATACCCATCTCTATACCATGTACGGAGGTGTAGTAGTAATGGATCATTCGCTTACGCCAAGTGAATACTACGAACAAGAACGTGCTACTGATGCAGAAACTTATCAATTCATTTTAGCAGATGTTGCAAAGGCTGTTGAATATTTGCCGATAGAAGTTCCTGATGATCAGAAAGGTCGGGTAACGAGAGATGCTGCTTATATGGTGAAAGCACGTGCGGTACTTCAAGCAAATGATGAATCACGTATGGATGAGATTGCGGACGATATGATTGCTATGATTGAATCCGGACGTTATGAACTGTATCCCGATTTCAGGGGACTATGGTTACGTGAAGCAGAATTCTCCAAAGAAATGATCTGGGAAATTGTCAATACCAGTAAGGTTGCTTGGGGCGATTGGGGTAATCAGATGGGAGGCGAAGGCCATTCAACAGTTCGCCAGCAAGGAGCCCGTGGTTTATATGACCCCCGCAGTACGGATGATGGTGTTGTTTTGGAAGAAGGTTGGGGATCATGTAATCCTACCGTATGGTTGGCAGAACAATTCGATAAAGTAAACGATACCCGCTACGAAGGAACTTTGGTTGATTATGAGAAATTAAAGGTGGAAATTCCAGGATTCAGAGTAGCTGATGCCTCCGGTTGGTATATGTATTCCGGTTATGGTGGTTGGAAATATCATCCCAAAAAAGGTTATTCTTCTGATACAGGTGTACGTGAGCTGAATTACGAAATGAACCATCGTCAGTTCCGTTATGCAGAAGCTTTGATGATTGCAGCAGAAGCTATAGCACGCGGTAGTAAACATGATATTTCTAAAGCACAGAACTATTTGGATCAGATCCGTAAACGTGCGTTCAAAGATAACTTTGTACAACGTGTTATTACAAAAGCAAATTGGAAAGAAGTAATTATCGAAGAACGTAATCTGGAATTTGCTTTGGAAGGATTCCGTTATTGGGATTTGATGCGTCTTGATTTGGGTGATAAATACCTGACTGCTCTTGGATGGAAACCATTCCATAAATATATGCCGATTCCTCAATCAACCATCGACAATACAAAAGGTAAGGTTGTACAGAATCCGGGGTATTAATATTTATTAAGTAATTCACCACAGAAGATTTTCAACTTCTGTGGTGAAAACTTATATTTTTGCCAAAGACGTTTTATTCTCAGTAAAAACCATATAAACACACGAATTTATGAAAAAGGAACTACTAATGTTATGCCTTTTAGCCGGTTCTGTTGGAACCGTTTTTTCACAACAATCTACAAATTTTGAAGTAGAGGCTTGGGTAACGGAGCCGGATCGTTCCATGTTATTTGAAAAGCAACCGGAAAAAATACCATTCTCCACACAACAAAACCGTAGAGGAGGAGGAACAATTGTGATCGATGAATCGCTACAGATGCAGGATGTAGACGGTTTTGGGTTTGCATTAACCGGAGGGAGTGCCGAATTGATGATGTTAATGACCCAACCTGCACGTACTGCTCTTTTGAAAGACCTGTTTTCAAAAGACGGAAACAATGCTGGAGTAAGTTATGTCCGTTTAACTATCGGGGCATCGGATTTGAATAGTTATGTATTCTCCTATAATGATCTTAAACCAGGCGAAACCGATCTTTCTTTATCCAAATTTGATTTGGTGCAGGATAAAAAAGACGTAGTTCCTGTTATGAAAGAAATTCTTTCAATCGACCCTACTATTAAGATATTGGCTTCTCCTTGGTCACCACCAACATGGATGAAGACAATTGATAAAGTGAAGTCAGGCTCTCTTAAAACAGAGTATTATGATGTATATGCACGTTATTTTATTAAGTATATACAAGCTATGAAAGCGGAGGGTATTGTGATTGATGCAATAACGATTCAAAATGAACCTCTGAACGCAAACAATACTCCAAGTATGCGTATGTCGGCGCAGGAACAGGCTGTCTTTATCAAAGAGCATTTAGACCCTCAATTGGAAAAAGCAGGCTTAAAAACAAAGATTGTTTTATTCGATCATAATCTGGACCGGCCTGATTATCCTTTAACAATCCTGAGTGATCCTGATGCTGCTAAATACGTAGATGGTTCCGGTTTTCACCATTATGGTGGCGATATGAGTGCTATGTCAGTTGTACATACAGCTTATCCTGATAAACATCTTTATTTTACAGAGCAAATGATCGTGGAACGTCCGGGTAGCCCCCGTATAGATATTGCAGCACAGGTGAAACGAATGATTATAGATGTGACACGCCATTGGAGCCGTAATGTCATATTGTGGAACTTTGCTGCTGATCCTTTAAATGATCCACATACGGATGATGGTGGTTGTTCCATGTGCCAGGGTGCTGTTACTATCGATAATGATAATGTGACAAAAAATCTGGCTTATTATGTTATTGCCCATGCTTCTAAGTTCATACGTCCGGGTTCTGTTCGTATTGGTTCTACCAATCCGGGTGATATGTCGGTTGCTTTGACAACAGACGAAGAACGTAGAGAAGTAGTACGTGTCGCTACTTTTGATAATTATAGTGTTCTTCCTAATGTTGCATTTCGCACTCCGGAAGGTAAATATGTCCTTGTAGTAGCGAATAATACCTGGAATGTAACCTCATTCCGCATTCAATTCCGTAGCCAATATGTAAATATACGTTTGAACCCAGGTGCGGTTGGAACTTATGTTTGGTAAAAGATAAAACTGATGAAGAGATTGCAAATTATAGTATTTGTTTTATTTCTGATAGCTGGTGGGTTTCAATCGGTAGCTCAAAATCCGGGAGATTCAACCCGGATTGAAGGGTATATTCCTATCTATCACTCGGATAAAACATCATGGATAAAACGTTATCAGCATGATATTGATAAATATCAGGAAGAAAACAGAAAACTAACGGATTTTTCATGTGATGTCCTTATGCTAGGAAGTTCATCCATAAACCTATGGAATAATATCTACAATGATTTAGCTCCATTAAAGATTATTCGTCGTTCTTATGGAGGTTCAACTATTCGCGATCAGATATATAACTATAATACGATTGCCCGTGGTTATCATCCGAAGAAAATTGCTGTTTATGTAGAGAATGATCTGGGAGGAAACGAAAGAATTACCATAGGTGAATGCTATGATTTGTATCGTCTTTTTTTCCAAATGCTTCGCCGCGATTATCCGGAAGCAGTTATCTGTTATATTTCGATGAAGCCTTCTTTTGCAAAAGCTGATCAACTGAAAGATCAGCTGGTTTTTAATGCATTAATGGAAGATTATGTTCGTAATGCAAAAGGATTCGAATATATAGATATTACAGCTGGAATGTATGATGAAAAAGGTAATCTACGGGAGGATATTTTTATCGAAGACCGTCTGCACCTTAATCAGAAAGGATATGATATCTGGAAAGAAGTGATTAGGCCTGTCTTACAAAAGGGATTGTAAATCAATAAAAAAAATAAGAATCATGAAAAATACATTATATACATTATTTGTCTTGGTGGCATTTTTGTTATCAGCATGCCAACAAGAGAAAGAATCGCCACAATCTGTCGCCTTCATGACTGTTCAAGGCCCGGATCTTGTTACTCCTGATGGAGAAAAGTTTTTTATCCGTGGCACAAACTTCGGAAACTGGCTTAATCCGGAAGGATATATGTTCAATTTTCGTAAAACAAACTCAGGTCGTTTCATCAATGATATGTTTTGCGAATTGGTGGGGCCTGATTTTACAGCAGAATTCTGGAAAGCATTTAAAGATAATTATATTACCCGTGAAGATGTTCTTTTTGTAAAGAGAACAGGTAGTAATACGATTCGTATCCCTTTCCATTACAAATTGTTTACGGATGAAGATTACATGGGATTAACCGTAAACCAAGATGGGTTTGCCCGTATTGATTCCGTGATAGAATGGTGTAGGGGAGAGGATATTTATCTTATCCTTGATATGCATGATGCTCCCGGTGGCCAAACAGGTGATAACATTGATGACAGTTACGGTTATCCATGGCTTTTCGAAAGCCCGGCAAGCCAGAAACTCTATTGTGATATATGGCGTAAAATCGCTGATTATTACAAAAACGAACCTGTTATCCTTGGGTATGAATTATTCAATGAGCCAATCGCTCCCTATTTTGAAAATGTGGAAGAGTTGAATGCAAAGATGAAAGACGTATATAAGATGGGAATCCAGGCTATTCGCGAAGTGGATAACAATCATATAATCCTTCTTGGAGGCTCACAATGGAATGGCAACTTCAACCCATTGAGAAATGTTGAATTCAACGATGACAAACTGATGTATACATGTCACCGCTACGGTGGAGAACCTACACCCGATGCTATCCGCGACTTTATTGTTTTTCGTGACAGTGTAAACCGTCCTATGTATATGGGGGAAATTGGGCATAATACAAATGAGTGGATGGCTGCTTTCTGTAAGACAATGGAGGATAACAATATTGGTTGGACATTCTGGCCTTATAAGAAAATGAACGGTTCTTGCTTTGCAAGTATTACACCTCCTGAGAATTGGAATATAATAGTTGATTTTGCTGAAGCACCAAGAAGTACTTATAAAGAAATAAGAGATGCACGTCCCGATCAGGCTATGGCTCGTCAGATTATGATGGATATGCTTGAGAAATGCAAATTCCAAAACAATGTTATTGTGGAGGATTATATAAAAGCACTGGGGCTAAATCCTTCAAAGTGATTTGTTTATAGTTTGTGAATTTTAATTGGGGGGTTGACTAAAAAGTCCAAAAGAAAAAATGAAACACAGAGACACAGAGAATACAGAGTTTTTATTATGCTGATAGGAAGATCTATAAATCTCCGTGTTCTCTGTGTCTCTGTGTTTAGTTCTTTGCATTGACTTTTTAGTCAGCCCCATATTTTGTATTTATCATGAATAACAGAAGACAATTTATAAAGGGTATGTCCCTTTTAACTGCTAGTGGTATACTAGCCGGCAATAACAGTTTTGTGAATGCTACGACATCCTCTTTCCCTGCTTCGTCGTTAAATACGAATAAGAAAATAAAAGTAAAAGATGTAATTGATTCCATTCTGAATTATCATCCCAAGATAGATAGTTCAGAAATAGATACCCTTAAGTTTGGTGATCCCGAAGCTTTTGTAAAGGGAATAGTAACCACCTGCTCACCAACTGTCGAAGTAATAAGAAAGACAGCTGATTTAGGATATAATATGATTATCAGTCATGAACCGGCCTACTATATGCATGAAGATGTGACCGATTATCTAGAAGGTGATCCTGTATATGAAGGAAAATGTAAATTGATGAAAGATGCAGGTATAGCACTGTGGCGGGATCATGATCATTTACATGCACATCGTCCGGATGGTATGTATTATGGTATAATGAAAGAGCTAGGTTGGGAGAAATATTGTGTAAATGATCTCAATCGTCCCCGGATCTTTGAATTACCCAAAATGACTGTTAGGGATTTGTCGGAGTTTCTCAAAGATAAACTGGACATGAATGCCGTCTGTGTAATAGGAAATATGAATGCAGAGATATCCCGTGTCCTTTATGCAGGCGGTGGTGGTGTGCCGATGGATGGAAGGGACACTAAGATGGTCATGGAGAACAATATAGATGTTTATATAGCAGGTGAAATGTTGGATTGGTGCCTTACAGCTTATATGCGTGATGCAGCAATGTTAGGAATGAATAAAGCCGTTATACGATTAGGACATTTTAATAGTGAAGATCTGGGAATGAAGTATTATCCTACGTGGTTAAGAACATTAATCCCTGAAACAATTCCGGTTCAATTTATCCGTTCAGGAGATCCTTATCGGTATGTTTTTTGAGAATGTAGAAGAGTCTGACTAAAAAGTCAACCCGCCAAGGTAAATAGCGACAAATTTCTCCTCCTTAGCAAAGGAGGAGGGAACCACCGTTTGCGGTGGTGAGGTGGTTTGGTGTAACTTAAGATTTATTTTTAAGTATTTATAATATGAGTTACACCAAACCACCTCCCCCTCTCTTCGTTCGGGTACTCCTCCTTTGCTAAGGAGGAGAAATTTGATACTACTTTTGGTCAGCCACTTCAAATTACTTTTTATCTGACACCTTTTACATCCATTTGTAACCCATACAAATATTCTGATGCAGTAATGAATAATGTTTTCATATCTTTCCCGCCAAAACATACATTTGCTGTCCAGTTTGCATCTATAGGGATATGTTCTATTTTTTCTCCCTGAGGGTTAAATACTGTAACACCTTTACCTGTCAGATAAATATTCCCTTTTTCATCCATTGTCATTCCATCAGAACCCATGGATGTGAATAGTTTTTTATTATTTAGTGAACCATCTGATTGGATATCATAAACATACGTTTTGTTTGCTTTGATATCAGCTACATATAAAAGTTTTCCATCCGGAGATCCAATAATCCCATTGGGTTTTTCCAAATCAGTATCTACTCTGACAATTGTTTTACGATCCGGAGCCATATAATATAAATATTCTCCTTCCTGTTGCATTTCAGGGTCACGTGTCCAGTAATTACGCTTATATAACGGGTCTGTAAAATAAATGCCGCCATTAGGATGTACCCATAAATCATTAGGTCCATTTAGTTTTTTACCTTTATAATCGGACAGTAAAACTGTATGCTTACCATTTTTGTCAATACTCCATATTTCATTCTCCATATCAGAACAAGAAAGCAATTGATCATTTTTATCAAAATAAAGGCCATTTGCACGCCCGGAATTTTCATGGAAAACGGAAAGCTTATTATCGACAGACCATTTCAGAATACGGTCATTGGGTTGGTCCGTAAAATAAACATTTCCTTCTTTATCAACAGCAGGTCCTTCTGTAAAACGAAAACCGTCAGCCAGTTTTTCTACTTTTGCATCTGGAGCAATAAGACTTTTAGTGGTTTGACTATAGGAGAAAAAGCACACACTTATGGATAAGAATAAAGAGAGAATAACAACATTTTTCATAAGAATATCGAATTAATTATGGGAATAAAAATACTATATGTTTTATCAATAACAAAAACTATTGTATGATTAAATTGTGGCTATTTAACCACTTTGCAACCAAAACAAGTGTTCAATGCTGAAGCCACACAGTCTTATTCTTACGTTGACAGCCGTAAAACTTATAAACGATAGCTATCAATTATATCGTTGATAGCTATCATCTGTAGCGGCGATAGCTATCAACGTAAGAATATCTCGTGATTTTGTCCTGAATATTCGGGTAGAAAAGGAGAACAGTCGAATGCTGAATTAATGATTACTTATAATTTTTACGATAGCTCGTGTTGGTAGGTGTAGGAAAATCATCCGGAATTTCCTAGGTTACTTTACCAGTAGCAGCCCATTCTGCCCCTCGGAGCAGAGTGATTTGAAAACCTGCACATTGCATAGCCGTATTTTCATCTAATGAGATGCCCGCATGGCCTAACATTGTATGGAAAATCCTTCCTTTTCCATAGTTAACAGTGAAAATGAGTGGTTCTTCGCGGCCGGAACCGCCTGTCTCTTTATCTGAATATGCTGTGTAAAGTATATCGGCAATATCTCCCGGGCCTCGCATACGATCGTATAGTTCATCCTGTGCATGTGTCCATTGAGTTGGTAAGCCTTGTGTAATAGGATGTTCCATTGCTCTGCCATTCATAATGAATGAATGCTGTTTTCCATGAGATCCCCCTATTCCCGGAGAATTATCACGGATTAGCTTATCTTTTTCCCAATATACATAAGGGCCTGAAATTTCATTCCTACCTTCCCATCCCCCCATAGCAACAATTTCATTGTATTCTTTCCAGTCAGGAAAAGCATTGTTAGAGGCATGATAACATACAATACCGCCTCCCTGTCGCACAAATTCAATGAAACGTGCCTGGGTTTTCAGCGGCCAGTTATCTCCGTTATAATCCAGAACCACTAGTTGATAAGGTGAGAAATCAACAATGAATTCCGACATATTTTCTCCTTTTTCCGGGGAAATAGCCAAGTCGACTTTAAATAAGTCTGTGTTTTCCAATATTTGCTGAAGGGCAATATGGCTTACCTGCCAATTGTGATTATTCTGCCCTGTAATAATTAATGTGTTTATGGGCTTAGTCTTTGATGTATTGCAGGCAGTGAATAAAGCCATAAATAACACTACAATTTTACATATTGATAAATGTTTCATAATTGATTGGATATGAGGTGTCCTAAAAAACTTTCAGCAAATGTAGTAAATCAAGTTGATTTGTGTACTTTTGTGTTCCAAAGAAAGATCTATCAATGAAAAGACGTCACTATAGTTCCTTTATTTTCTGTTTTTTATTTTTGTTGGTAATACCTGTTCATGCTGAAGACTGGAGGGATAAAACTGAATTGTTGATATATTCCCCCCGTTATTTCGGGCCGAATGGTTTTCCTATTCCTGAATTACATTCAGGGAAGATCTCTCAATATGGAGAAGCAGAGGTACGTGGGGAATATCATTATTTTTCAGGAGATAAAACAGGCAATCTTTATGCACGGCTTTTCATCCCTTTTGTAAGAGGACGTGCCGGGGTGGATGTAAGTGTGACAGCTTTTGAAAAATACAAAATGACGCCGGAAACACGGGATGAACGAAACGCTGTAGAAACGGAAAGCCCGATCACTTGTCAGGGAGATGTTATAATAGGAGCTTATTTTCAGGTTCTTACCAGTGAGAAGTGGGTCGATGCCATGTTTAATTTTACATTGAAGACAGCAAGTGGCGGACGTCTTTGTGATGCTCGCTATACCGATGCCGCAGCATATTGGTTTGATCTTGCTATTGGGAGGGATTTGATTAAAGATAAAGGTAATACGTTTTCACTGCGTGCACAAATGATGGGTGGTTTTTATTGCTGGATGACAAACGATATGGTACACCGGCAAAATGATGCCATACTATTCGGTGCGGGTTTAACAGGAAAGTACCGCTATTTCACTCTATCTACAGATTTATCAGGTTTCAACGGATACAAGAATAATGGCGATACTTCTTTATCGTGGCGGAATAACCTTCGTTTCGAGTATAAGAAAAATGTTATTTCAGCCCGGTATAATATAGGTTTAAAAGATCGTTTATATGATACTTTATCATTGGCTTATATCCGGTGTTTCTAATTTCTTTATATTTGTATCCTATCGTTGATCTAAAATAATAAACCATGAGAAGTGTATTCTATCTATTTATTGCTATTTTTTGCTTGACCGCATGTAATAAAAAAAGTACCGCAACCCAGCCTGAAAATGAACAATGGGAAACTCTTTTTAATGGAGAAAACCTGGAAGGGTGGACTATGAAGATAACCGGTTATCCGGTAGGGGAAAACTTTGGCAATACTTTCCGGGTGGAAGACGGATTGATGAAAGTACGTTATGATGCCTACGATACTTTCAATTCCCGATTTGGACATATATTTTACAAAAAACCTTATTCCTACTATAAATTGCGTGTTGAATATCGTTTTGTAGGAGAACAGGCACCGGAAGCGCCAGGTTGGGCATACCGCAATAGCGGAGCAATGTTGCATTGTCAGGCACCTGAAACGATGGATTTGGATCAGGATTTTCCGGTCTCTATCGAAGCTCAGATGTTAGGTGGAGACGGAACTGGTGAACGTCCTACCGGAAGCGTTTGTACTCCCGGTGCAGAAGTTTATATAGAAGGAGAACCTTATACAGGACATTGTGCTTCTTCCACATCAAAAACCTATGACGGAGATCAATGGGTTACGATGGAAATGATTGTATTGGGTGATAGTATTGCTCATCATGTGATTGAAGGCGATACTATTATGACTTATACAAATATGACCATTGGAGGAGGAAATGTTAGCCCGAAACCAGATATAGCAGAAGGCCCTTTGAAAGAAGGATTTATCTCATTGCAATCTGAGGGGCATCCGATAGATTTTCGTAAGGTTGAGATTCTTGATTTGAGTAATCAATATAAATAAAAAGAATGAAGAAGATATATTTGACCATAGCCGTATTTTGGGCGATTTTGTTTTCGCTTAGCGCTCAGACAGGGGAAAAGATAATCACTATACAAACAAATGTTGGTACGATGAAAGGCATACTATATGCTGATGTGCCTAATCATGTACGCGTATTTACTGAAAAAGCAAATCGCGGTGATTTTAATGGAACACTCTTTACCCGTGTAATTAAGGATTTCATGATACAAGGAGGATCGGCTGATTCAAAAAATGCCCCGGCAGGCGCCCGGATTGGCTATGGAGATAGGAGTTCGGAGATTATGCCGGAGATGCGTTCTCATTATTTCAATAAGAAGGGGGTAATAGCAGCGCCGCGCCAGAATGATGATATCAATCCGCAGAAGAAATCGGATATGTCTCAATTCTTTATTGTACAAGGAAAGGTATACCGGGGAGGTGAACTAGACACACTTGTGCGGGTAACAAACCTACCGATTCGCCGTAAAGCAATGAATGAATTCTATCAACCGGTAAAAGAGGAGCTGGAACGGCTTAAAACTGAAGAACCGGAAGAATATAATAAACGGGTTGTGGAAATCAATTATAAAGTGGATTCAGTGATTAGTACTACTCCCGGACATTTGCTTTTTACCGATGATCAACGGGAAGCCTATACAACAATCGGTGGTAGCCACTTTCTTGATGGGCAGTACACCATTTTTGGTGAGATTCAGGAAGGATTGGATATTATAGACCGGATTGCGAATCAACCAAAAGATTCCTATGACCGGCCGAAACAAGATATTCGTATTATTAAAATAGTGGTGAGCGATGAACGATGAGTTATGAGTAAGGGACGCAAGCGATCAGGGACTATTTGGCTATTATTTTACAAATGACACCGGTCAGTTTTTACTCATCACTTACCGCTCATCACTCATCACTTTTTTCTCTATCTTTGTGTTTCGTAATTTAGCAAAGAAAAGAAATATGGACAGTTTTGCAGCATTGATAAAACAAAGAAGGAGTATACGTCAGTTTACTGATCAGCTATTGGCTCCTGAACAAGTAGAAGCTATTCTGAAAGCGGGCTTGATGGCTCCTGCTTCCAAACGAAAAAATCCCTGGGAATTTGTTGTCATTGAAGATAAGGAAATCTTAAAACGTCTTGCCGGCTGTAAAGAACATGGTGCTTCTTTTTTGGAAGGTTGTGCTTTGGCTATTGTAGTATTAGGCAATGGAATGCTTAGTGATGTTTGGATTGAAGATACTTCTATAGCATCTATTTATATGCAATTACAGGCGGAAGAACTTGGATTAGGTAGTTGCTGGTGTCAGATACGTAACCGGGAAACTCCAGAAGAGACAGATGCCAATGAGTATGTACGACGCCTTCTTAATATACCTTATCAACTGGATGTTTTATCTATAATCGGTTTTGGCTATAAAGCGCAGGAACGTAAGCTTTTTGATGAAGAAAAACTTCAGTGGGAGAAGATACATTTAGGGGAATATAGAATAAACGATTAACGGTTAATGATTAACGATTAACGAAAGAAATAATTCAAGCATTCATCGTTCATCGTTCATTATTCATCGTTCATCATTAATCGTTAATTAGGATGATAATAGTCTTTATAGGTGCAGGAAATTTGGCAACTCGGCTTTCGTTGGAAATGCATCGGGTGGGTATGACAATTGGTCAAGTATATAGCCGTACGGAGGAGAACGCTAAATCACTTGTTTCAAAGTTGAATTGTGGATGGACTTCTTCTTTTGCGGATGTACGTCAAGATGCTGACCTATATGTTTTCTCATTAAAAGATGCTGTATTGGCAGAAGCTTTGGCCGGAATGAAACCAAATAAAGGCTTATGGGTACATACGGCAGGAAGTGTATCTATGGATATTTTTCAGCCTTATACGGATCGGTATGGTGTGTTTTATCCTTTACAGACTTTTAGTAAGGGAAGGGCAGTATCTTTCGAGAAGATTCCTATCTTTTTGGAAGCCAGTTCAGAAGAGGATGGTGCTATTTTACATAATATTGCTAGCTCTATGACAGAGAATATACAATTCCTATCATCGGAGAAACGTAAGACTGTACATTTATCTGCTGTTTTTGCATGTAATTTTACTAACCATCTGTATTCGTTAGCAGCCAAGATATTGGAAGAACAAGGAATATCTTATAAAGTATTACTACCCTTAGTAGAGGAGACTGCAGCTAAAATACAAGATATGCCTCCTCGGCTGGCACAAACGGGTCCGGCAGTACGTTTCGATGAAAATATTATAAAACAACAACTTGACAGTTTGACCGATAAGTCAATGAAAGAGATTTATTTGTTAATTAGTCAAAGTATACATAAGGAGGCAGATGATGAGTAGTGTAAATTTCGACTTACGAAAGATAAAAGCATTTGTGTTTGATGTAGACGGAGTTCTATCCAGTGATATAATACCTTTACATCCTAATGGCGATCCGATGCGGACTGTTAATATAAAAGATGGATATGCCCTGCAACTGGCTGTTAAGAAAGGGTATCAGGTAGGTATCATTACAGGAGGTTATACGGATGCTGTGCGTATTCGTTTTGAACGGCTTGGAGTGCAGCATATTTATATGCAGAGTGCTGTAAAGATGAATGATTTTAATGATTTCCTGGCTAAGACCAGATTGAATCCCGAAGAAATTGTCTACGTGGGCGACGATATTCCTGATTATGAAGTGATGCGTCGCGTAGGGTTGCCGGTGGCCCCGGCCGATGCAGCTCCGGAAATTAAAGAAATTGCTCTTTATATTTCTCCCCGTAGAGGAGGAGAGGGTGTTGCCCGTGATATAATAGAACAGACTATGAAAACACAAGGGCTTTGGATGTGTGATGAAGCCTTTGGCTGGTAATAAAACAGGAAACATGGAAAAATTACCCTTTCTACAGAATTATAAAATTGTATTGGCTTCTAATTCTCCCCGTAGAAAGGAGTTATTGGGAGGATTAAATATTGATTTTGAAGTTAGAATTATTCCCGATATAGATGAGTCATATCCTCTCGATCTGCCGATTAGAGAAATCGCCGAATATATTGCCACAAAGAAATCAAAAGTTTATATTCCTACTCTAAAAGAAAATGAATTGCTGATCACTGCGGATACGATAGTTTCCTGTGGTGGAAAATTACTGGGAAAACCATCCGGTTATGAAGATGCTGTGAATATGCTGCATGAATTATCTGGCCGTGTGCACGAAGTAATTACGGGGGTCTGTGTTTATTCTAAACAGAAATCAACCTGTTTTTCAACCACTTCTGAAGTATGTTTTGCTAATCTTACTGACGAAGAAATCCGTTTTTATGTGGAACAATATCAACCTTATGATAAAGCAGGAGCTTATGGCATTCAGGAATGGATCGGGTATGTTGCTGTTGAATCCATTAAAGGATCGTTCTATAATGTAATGGGGCTACCTATTCAACGGTTATATCAGGAATTAAAGCAATTTTGATTAAGGATTCTCCAATATTGCCAACTCTTTCCTATTAGGCAAATAGTTTAGCATTCCCTCAGAATATTTGGTTTTGTAATTTCCCTTGTCATCCGTATAAATGAAGAAATATTCTAATCCGGTGATCGAATTACCGATATGACAAGCTTCTTCAAGGCCCATAGCATTGAAGGCAGTAGCCCATCCGTCTGCTGTCATACAATCATCAGCTACTATAGTACTACTTAAAATATTCTGTTCAGCCGGATAGCCGGTTAAAGGATTGATGGTGTGCGCATATTTTTTACCATCTTTTACATAAAAATTCTGATAATCTCCGGAAGTGGCTACTCCACTTTTTTTCGGTAATTGTATGACCTCTTCAATCGTAACAGGATGGCCACTCACGACTTCTTCCGGTTTACGAATACCAACCCGCCAGGCAGCTCCTTTTTCGTTTACTCCCTTTAATGTTACTTCTCCACCAATCTCGATCATATAATTTTTAACGCCATGACGTTCCAGCATATTAGCAATGACATCACAGGCATACCCTTTAGCAATAGCAGAACAGTTTAGCATCAAACGCGGGTCATCTTTTACTATTGTGTTGCCTTCCAGCCTTACCTTTTGATAACCCACAAATTGTTTAATACTATCTATCATTTCGGGTGTGACATTTTCCTGTTTACTGAATCCAAACCCCCAAATGTTAATTAAGGGAGCACAGGTAATATCAAATATTCCATTCGATTTCTCCGAAATTTCCATTGATTTATTGAATACGATCTTAAAGAGATCATCTACCTCTACCGGTTCATTTCTGTTTACTTTCGCTATGATTGAGTTGGGATTGAATGGATTGAGCGACAGATTGACTGCAAGAAGTTCTGCATCAATTTCTTCAGTCATCAGTTGAGGCGCCTGATATTTTATCTGGTATAAAGTATTAAATACCGAACCACTTTCTTCAAAATAAGGATGAGAACTGGAGCAAGCACTGAAAAGCAATGTACATAGACCTACTAATAAACCTATTTTTTTAATCATTTTGTTATGTGTATTTAGAGTCACAAAGATATGAAATATGTTTGATCCTTATTCCTTTAAATCTTCCATATATCCTCCTTTCATCGGAGAAACACTATTACGTGTATAAATACTTAAAATCCCGGTTTTATAAGAAGATTCCGGTTTATGCCATTGTTTTTTTCGTTCAGAAAGAATCCTTTCTATTTCTTGCTGACTTTTAAATTCTCCTTTTATGCCGGTTATTTCAAGTTTTCGTGCAGGAATATCAATCCCAATCAGGTCTCCATCTTCAACCAGAGCAATTGGCCCTCCTTCACTAGCTTCCGGTGAAACGTGGCCGATAGCCGGGCCACGTGTTGCGCCCGAAAAACGCCCATCTGTAATAAGAGCAATTGTTTCTATCAGTTCGGGATCGGAAGCAATCGCTTCTGTAGTATAAAACATTTCTGGCATACCACTTCCTTTTGGGCCTTCATACCGAATAAACACTGCTTCACCTGGCTGAATATTTTTCTGTAAAACAGCTTGCAGTGCATCCTCTTCGCAATCAAATACACGTGCTTTAAGTGTAACTTGCATCAGTTTTGGAGAAACAGCCGCATGTTTTACTACTGCACCTTCCGGGGCCAGATTGCCTTTTAAGATAGCAATGGCGCCCTGTGAACGAATAGGGTTATTTAATGGCCTAATAATATCGGAGGCTTTTACATTAAGTGCCTGTAGATATTTATTGCATCCTTCATAGAAACCGTTATGTCGTAAATTTTCAAGGTTATCACCTAAACTATAACCGGTAACAGTTTTTACTTCTAAATTGAGATACTCTTTGATCTCCTCCATAATAGCAGGAACACCCCCGGCATACCAGAAGTATTCACCAGGCCAATAACCACTGGGACGTATATTCAATAAAAAAGGAATTTTGCGATGTATCTCATCAAATAGTTCCGGAGGTAAATCTAATCCCAGTTCATGAGCGATAGCCGGAAGGTGTAATAAGCTATTACTGGAACCGGCAATGGCGGCATGTACCATAATAGCATTCTTAAATGCTTCCTGAGTCATGATATCAGATGGTTTTATTTCATTCTCAGCCAGAGTTACAGATTGCTCACCAGCTTGACGGGCATATTTTCTCAAATAAGGAGAGTGTGTGGGGATAAGAGCTGAACCTGGCAGAGCCATGCCTAGTGCTTCTGCCACTATCTGCATAGTCGAAGCAGTACCCATAAATGAACAAGCGCCACAATCAGGGCATGCGTCACGTTTATATTCCATAAATTGAGTTTCTGAAATCTCTTTTCGAGTGTATTGGGCACTGTATTTTCCGATTTGTTCCAGGGTCAGTAGGTTAGGGCCGGCTTTCATGATTCCACCCGGAACAAAAATGGCCGGCATATTTAGCCGTGCTATAGCCATCAGATGAGCCGGAACCGATTTGTCACAACTGGTGATAAATACTCCGGCATCAAAAGGTGTTGCTTTAACATGTATTTCTATCATTGCAGCCATGATTTCACGAGAAACAAGGGAATAATTCATTCCATCATGTCCCTGTGCTTCGCCATCGCAGATATCGGTTACATAATAATTGGCTGGTTTTGCTTGCCGATTGCTTATGCCAAGGTCAGCTTCTTCTACCAGTTGGTTGAGATGTGCACTGCCCGGATGACTATGCCCATAACTACTCTCAACTATAATTTGTGGTTTACTTAAATCTTCAATACTCCATCCGCTACCCAACCGAAGTGAATCCAGTTCAGGTGCAAGGTTACGTAACTCCTGGCTTTTCATGTTTATCTACGATTATTAATTATCAACTGATTAATCCTGATAGTTTTTGATTGACTCTATAAAAGTAATCATTTATTCTTTTTTTACTAACTTTTGATACACCCCATTGATGTAAAGTTTTGCCTCAATAATTGCATTTAGACCATTATATATCCAATTCAGACATGTTATATAATCTGAAAATGCCTTATTTTTGTAGAGGCAAAAAAGATAATTATGGTTTTAAACAAAGGACAATTACTACTATTTTCTTTTCTTTTTCTATTCTCCGGGTGCGAACTGTTTGACTATCACCCTTATGATGGACGGTTAATAAATGCGGAGCGTGATGTTAATTCAAAAAATATACTTCGTATTGAAGCTGCTTGTCAAAATAAAGACACCATACGTTTTGTTATGATGGGAGATACCCAAGGGCACTTCGATGAAACAGAGAAATTTGTGAAGCACGTTAATAAGCGGAATGATATAGATTATGTCATTCATGGTGGAGATATGGCAGATTTCGGATTGAAAAAGGAATTTCAATGGAATCACGAAATAATGTCAAAACTAAATGTCCCTTATGTGGCTCTTATTGGTAATCATGATATTATTGGGAATGGCGATGATGTCTATAGAGAAATGTATGGTGACGAGAACTTTTCTTTTATCGCTGGCGACATAAAATTTGTTTGTCTTAATACGAATGCAATAGAATATGATTATTCGTATCCAGTACCGGATTTTACATTTATCAAAAATGAAATTGATGATATCTCAAGGCCTTATAGCCGAACAGTTGTTGTGATGCATGCGCCTCCGGGGAATGAACAGTTTAATAATAATGTTAAGGATGTTTTTCATGAATATATATTGCGATTTCCATCTTTACAATTCTGTTTACATGCCCATGTTCATGCGATATTAGTTGAAGATATATTTGATGATGGAATGATATATTACGGATGTAGTAATATTGCAAAACGTAATTATCTCTTATTTACTCTAACCCCCGATCATTATGAATATGAAGTCGTTTATTTCTAAGTTAACACTTCTAATCATGGTCTTTATTTCATGCGCGGTATCTGCTCAGAGTACGTATGAAAAAAGGGTGGAAGGGTATACCTCAAGGTGGAATGCTCTGATTCCCCGTTATACAAAAGTACAATTTGCCGGTTCGATGGGCATGTTTTCTGCAGGAGTCGGTTGGAATTATGGAAAAAATCATTGGGAAAGTGATCTTTTACTGGGATTTGTTCCCCGTAATGCAGACCGTCATGCAATGGCAACTCTGACCCTAAAACAAAATTATCTTCCATGGAGTATTCCTCTTCATGAAAATATACTTTTTGAGCCACTTAGTTGTGGCTTATATGTTAATACATTATTAGATCGTGATTTTTGGATGACCAATCCGGAAAGATACCCTAAAGGATATTATTCTTTTTCGACCCGTGTCCGTATACATGTATTCATGGGTGAACGGATTACTTTTAAGCTGAATCCTAAGAAGTTTCATAATAAATCAATTACTCTTTTTTACGAGCTTAGCTCTTGTGATTTATATCTTATCACAGCAGTCACAAATAGATATCTTAAACCTTCGGATTATTTAAGCTTATCTTTTGGTGTTAAAGTTCAAATTCTTTGATCAGAGTAATATATGTTCAAGTAGTATTTTTATGCCAATTGCGATTAAGATTACTCCACCGATCAACTCCAGTTTAATATCCATTTTTTTACCGACATGGCAACCGAAATAAATACCAAAAGCGGCAAATAGAAAAGTGACTATAGCAATAATAACCGTTAATGAGATAAGTGGAGTATTGAGGATAGCTAAAGAGATACCGACTGCTAACGCATCGATACTGGTTGCAATACCCATTCCGCACAAACTTTTATTACTAATTTTATTGCATTTACATTCTTCGTCATCTACTTTAGGTTTAAAGCTATCATAAACCATTTTACCGCCCAAATATAACAAGAGAAAGAAAGCTATCCAGTGATCATAGGAATTAATATATTGATCAAACCCTAATCCGGCCATGTACCCGATGAAAGTCATTCCTGCCTGGAATAGTGCTAATACGGAAGCTATCCGGATAAGGTGCCAGACTGAACATTGACGCATTACTGCACCATAAGTAACGGATACTGCTAAACTATCCATCGAAAGCCCGATAGCAATAAGTAAAAGCTCGTAATACAACATAAAAACTATTAGTAACTAAAATGCAAAACTATAAGAGATGATCTTTTTGAACGTTCTTTCGCCGGAAAATCATATTTCCTTATCTATATTATAATTATTTCTTTGGGGAGCATTTCTTGATATAAGTTCTCCGATAAATCCTGTAAGGAAAAGTTGTGTGCCCATTAACATCGCAGTTAACGATACATAAAAGTAGGGCGAACTGGTCACTAACGGACGTAGTTCACCACCTGATACTATAGAGGCAAACTTCATGGTTAAGACAGCTATTAATGCTATAAAACCAATAAGAAACATCATGCTTCCCAGAAAACCGAAGAAATGCATAGGTTTCTTTCCAAAGCGTGATGTAAACCATAGTGTGAGCAAATCAAGATAGCCATTAAAAAAGCGGCTCAGGCCGAATTTTGTTGATCCATATTTACGTGCCTGATGTTGTACTACTTTTTCGCCGATTTTCTTATAGCCTGCGTTTTTTGCAAGATAAGGGATCAATCGGTGCATATCATTGTATATTTCAATATCCTTTACTACATCTTGTTTATATGATTTCAGCCCACAGTTGAAATCATGTAATTTTACTCCTGAAAACTGACGAACCGTAGCATTAAACAACTTGGTCGGGAGGGTTTTAGAAAGAGGATCAAACCGTTTCTTTTTCCATCCGGATACCATGTCAAATCCATCTTCTTTTATCATACGATAAAGTTCAGGTATCTCATCAGGGCTATCTTGCATATCTGCATCCATCGTAATGATCACATCTCCTTGTGCTTTCTGAAAACCACAATGTAACCCCGGTGATTTACCGTAATTTCTGCGGAATTTAATACCACCTACTCTTGGATTTTGTTCTTTTAGCTGCTCAATTATTTTCCAGGAATTATCTGTGCTGCCATCGTCCACATAAATTACTTCATAACTAAACCCGTTTTCATCCATGACCCGTTCTATCCAGGCATTCAGCTCAGGAAGTGATTCGGCTTCATTGTACAGTGGAATAACAACTGATATATCCATAGCTTTTATTCGTTTTCTTCAGATTGATTGGCAGTAGGAGGGATGTTCTCTTCCGGTTGTAATGGCTTTCTGCTTGCAATCATTGCAATCGGTATTGAAAAGATTACTCCATAAAATACATTATTGAATATCCCCTGAATGGCCATCTGTATCGGACTAATATTTACATTACCTATTGCTTCAATCATTTGTGGGTCAACCTGTGAATTCCTTAACAGTTCCAGCGTTTGATTCAGAGAGTTAGCCAGAAAACCCGGAGGTGCAATATATTGATAAAAGATATAATGTTCGAGACAAACGATCAAAGCAGCAAAGAAATAGAGAAGGACACCGAATTGCCAGGCATGAAAGAAGCCGATTTTTCCTCCAATATCCCTTTTGTAACGCCATGTAAAGAAATAGGCAAAGAAAGGTACTAATAGAGTGAGCATCATATATAGAATACCCCAAAAGTTTGAAGATACGCCTAACATAAAGAATAGGTATTTGATGCACCAGAATATCCCCATGGACAGGCCGTACTGCATTGAACTCTTCAATAATAGACTTTTATTCTCACCCATTTATTAATCGATTTCCTTTCCAAAGAACAAAGTTACTCTTTCTAACTCAAACACCCAAAATAAAAAAAGGGAAACCTATTTCAGGATTCCCTTTCGAGCCTCTTGTCGGATTCGAACCAACGACCCCGAGATTACAAATCACGTGCTCTGGCCAACTGAGCTAAAGAGGCGGGTGGGTAAGCTTACTACATCGCGCCGCTACAACCAAGTACCCTTGCTGCGGTCAAGCCCTGGGGGATTCCGAGGGAGCATGCCGTATAGGACTTACCCGGGCGCAAAAGTAGATATTTTTTCTTACAATCCAAGCAAAATACACCTGCTTACCCCTTTTTTCTTCTTAACCTGCTGATATTTTATTGATTAGAACATGTTAATTATTGTATAACGGGAGCAAAAAAGAAAGAGCCTGCCCGATTAACCGGGCAGACTCTATTCCAAGCAATATAAATATATTAATCGGCTAATTCATTATTATTATCATGGTGTTTGGGCTTAACAAACCGTAAAGCTACCATTGCTATTGCTAGAATTCCTAATACACCCATCATAATATTTTTAGTTGTTTCGCTGTCGAATTCAGATGTACCAACTAAAACCAATCCAATGAAGGATAACATCATGATTGCATCTACTAAATCTTTATTCACTTTCATTTTTTCTGTTTTTTGCTAGTTTAATTTACTTCTTCTGACTTTCCTGAACTCAATCCTTTCATGATACCAAAAAGGCCTACACATAATGCAACCATTACGATTGCAAGTTTCAAATAATCATTGGTGATAACCGAGCTACATGCCAATACACAACCGGCAATAGTTAAGAGAACATATAAATATATACGGACTTTTCCTGAATTTTTCTTAGACATAATTGTAATATATTAGAGCTTCATTAACCATCCGGAACGAAGGCTAAAAAGCATTATTTTTATAATATAAAATGATATAATCAAGCATCAGCCTGATAAGGGCCTTGCTTAGAAGTCAAAGATTAAATAACGTCTTTAACTATAATAGGGAAGGTAAGTTTTTTTTAAATAACTATTTTCCGAAGGGCGTAAACATGATATGCCCAGCGGCAATAGAGGGAAGAATAGTTAATAGTTTGACATATAGATACATATTCCGTTACTTTCTGGAGTTGATCCAATCCTTTTAAACGGATATCCTGATGCAAACGAATGGCAGTTTTCACTACACGAACATGAGGTATATAAAATGTAGATTGCACATGGCGGCATGGTGTCAGGCAATTACTGTTTCTTAAGTCTTGAAATATTATTTCAAAACGATGCTGCATATCGGCTGCTGCACTTTTCTCCTGAATATAGGATTCTTTCGTGGGCACTTCCGTCTCTTCGCTGCTCACTACTTCTTGCGGTGAGAACAGTATAACGGTCAACAATAACCCCATTATGAATAGAATCTGTTTCATACGGCAAATATAGCCATGTTTTCTTTCTATGATAACAAATAAGCGTATTTTTTGTTTTCCTTTGCAGGGTGAAACAAGAAAGTAATTTTTATGATACACATAAAAAAGAAAAATATAATCGTTGCCTGGATTGAGGCGGCACGTCCCCGTACTTTATTTTCATCGTTTAGCCCCGTATTAGTGGGTTGTGCTTTGGCATGGCATGACGGTATTTTTCAAATAATCCCAGCTGTTCTTTGTTTTCTGGTAGCACTTATGGCACAGATAGCCAGTAATTATGCAAATGATTATTTTGATTATGTAAAGGGAGCTGACCGGGAGGATCGTTTAGGTCCCGATCGTGCTGTTGCTTCAGGATGGATTTCACCAAAATCGATGTTAGTAGGAACTTTTATAACTCTGGGTTTATCCTGTATTTGCGGTTGTTTGCTTATAATATATGGGGGATGGATACTTCTACCTGTAGGTATTGCTATGGCAATATGTGTGCTAGCTTATTCTGCAGGCCCTTTTCCTCTAGCTTATAATGGGTTGGGGGATGCATGTGTAGTGCTTTTTTATGGGATTGTTCCGGTATGTTTTACCTATTATGCGCAGGCTAACACATTTTCGCTTCTGGCCTTTATGCTTTCTCTAGCCATGGGCTTTCTTTCCGTTAATATATTAGTAGTGAATAATTATCGTGATTATGAACAAGATAAGGTTTCAAATAAACGAACGACAATAGTTTTATTTGGAAAACGATACGGGCGTAGTATCTACTTGATTAATGGTATTTTAGCTCTTCTGATCGTTTCTCCTTTCCTTATGCAAGATAGTAAATGGCTAATATTCCTCTTTGCAGCTTTCTTTGCTATATTCTTTCTTACCTGGTGGCAATTCCGTAGTGTTGAAGGAAGAAAACTTAATCCTTTGTTAGGACGCACCGCTATGTTGGTTTTTTTATTTGCTGTTATTGTTAGTTTAATCCTTGTATTATAAAACTTAATTAAGCTAAAGCAACGGGTTAGTTAAGTAAGCTAACCCCTCTTGATATCAAAAAGGGCGAACCTTACAGCTCGCCCTTTCTCTTAGTCTATTATTGATATTTAATCTTTCACCACAATCTTCTTCACAATCCCTTCATTCATGACAACCACATATACACCCTTCGGCAATTCTAAGCTGGTTTCACCGGCCGGTATTTGCTGGTCAAACTTAATACGGCCTGAAGGATCATATATACGGATACGTTCTTCACTATTACAACGAATATATATACTACCTCTCGCACTCCATATCTCAATAGCTTGTAGTGCTTCCTGATTATTGACAGGATCCGGATTCGGATCTGTATTACCCAGTTCAAATGTTGCAATTATATGTGTATCTGTATCTATTGCTATAATGTCACCATTGCTTATATTCCGGTCATTGGCTGTCAGGCTTACCAGATTTAATCCGGCCATGCCCGGAGTCGCTGTTACCACCACACGGGTGCGTTGGTCAACATAATCCCCCGATCCGAGTGTGATATTGCCTGAATAGGTTTTTACCGTCACAACGCTACTCCAGTTTGCTTCATAAGTAACACGGCATAACACCTCTTCTACTACTGGTGGTGTGTAAACAGTTACTTTCGCAGACTGGCTTTCTATACGTTGATTTCCACATCCCGAAGTATTTCCGGTCACAACTACCCTGTATTCACCGGCTTGTGAAATACTGTATTCCCTTTCAGTTGCACCGTCTATATCTGCAAACTGGCTATCTGCACCTTTCTCCTGCCACTGATAAGTAAGATTATCACCCAGGGCGGTAACACTTAAGGTTGCAGAACGTCCGCTATATACCTGTATATCTTTCGGATGATCAGTGATACTTATTATACGGTCGATGGTTATTTTCAGTCTCAACGGTTGTGTACGTGAACCTGCCTTATTCTCTGCTATCAATGAATAAGTTGTTTCTCCCGGTTGTTTGGACAGGTATATGTCATCAGTAATCTTTTCATACACACTTTCGTTCAGATACAGATAGTCAAATTCCGGATTCATATCCTTGATATAATCTTTCAAGCGTATACCATCTATAAGCGCTTGTGATGTCTCACAATAGGTCACCGGCATTGTTTCATCGATTGCAATGCTCAACGGAGGACAAATTACGATCGTTGTCGTTTTGCTCTGTTTCATTTCGCATCCGATAACAAGCACATAATACTCTCCACTTTCAGAAACTTCCAACGTCGGAAGGTTATGGTCAGCGACAACATCAAAAGTATGTTCACCGACAGCTCTTTTATACCATTCGTAACGGATATTATCACCTGTTGCGCTGATTGCCAGTGTCGTTTTCCCGCCATTATCCAGATATACGGTTTCTTCTACCAGGTCTGTCCCGATTTCAGGCGCTTCGTATACGGTAAACTGTATTTCTTTTGGTGTGCCTTTACCTCCTTTATTCGAAGCACAAGCCCATATAGAATGCGATGAGCTAATCGGATAGGGCCATGTTGTTATTTTACTGCCATCCGTGCAACTTTCGGTAGTATAAAGAGCCACATCCGTTCCTACCGGTACCGTAGTTTCATTTATAAGTTCATTATAGGCACGATTTCCTGATCCACAAACCGTATTCTGCGGCAGAGTTTCGAATGCCAGCGTAGGATATACGGTTATTTTCACAGGGACTTTTCCATAATCATTGATGATTTGCGGGTCATCCGCATCCGGGAACAGAGCCGACACCCAGAATGTCTTTTCAACTCCATTGGCCAGTGCATTCTTATCCGGATATTCAGTTGGCTCCGGAGTATAGGTAAATGAGGCACCTTCGGCAACTTCATCACTCAGGCTTTCATCCGTATACCATTTCCCTTTCAGTGAATTATCCAGTATTTTCAGTGTGAGCGGAGTACCGATAAATGTCGTATAATCCATTTTGTCTATTGTCAGAATCGCTATATCGACAACTGATTCACCCACTGTAATCGACTTTTTACCGCAACTACCGAATTGTGCCGAAGAAACTACTTTGGCTTCAATTCGGTGGAGTGGGTCATTCGCCAGTTCTTTCTCATCGGGAGAATAAACGACAGACATCGTAAATACAATATCCTTGTTTTGTCCCAGGCTTCCATCCTGGTTGATTTCGTCTATAGGCAGTGCGATACGGATACTTCTCTTATCTCCCGAGGGGGATACGGCATTGCTTTCAATGGTGGCATTCCCGGCAATTCCTGAAATCACGCTGCTTTGACTGATATTTCCATTGATATTCATTTGGGCGGGCATTTCCAGCAGGAAGTAGTCGCTTGACTGCATAGGGATATCTGCACCGGTTATTTTTCGGAGCGTTACGGTCAATACATCTGACAATTGCCATTCATTAAATGCATGTGAAGTATTGCTCAATGTTGCATTCACGTCAAAATCATAATCGGTCGGCATAGCGGGTAGCAGTGATGGGGAGATGATTTTATATGTCGCTGCCGCTACGCCTCGTGCGTTTTCGCCGCTGATCATCCCTGTAAAGCGCATACTGGTTAGTTCCGAATTACACATAGGGTCAAATTCGGCTTCGATAACGGCAACTCTTTTGGCGTCGGTATCCGAGGGGTCGCTGCTGAGGAAGCCAGGGAAAACGATTTCCTGTCCGGCAATCTGTGAAAGGTCGAGCACGATTGTCCTTTCCGATGGCAGTGGAGCCGGCTGCCGACTATCATCATTCCCTGTCTTCAGGGCTTCATCCAGTAAAGCCGAAAGGCCGCTTTTATTATCATATTTGAAAGTGGCACTACCCGGTATATAATGCTGGCCTTCAGGAATGGTAAGGCTTACTTTCGGGTTGCGCAAAAGGCCTTCACTTTGCCTACCATCAACCGTGATAGTTACCGTATACGGTTGAAGATGGTCGATATTCGGATCGGACACTTTCAGGGTTCCTGTAAGCGACGCATCAGCCATCGTAACCCTTATTGAGGTCTTTGCTCCCAGATTAGGGTTGGCGGAGGTATTCAGCTTTTCATCATCAGGTTC
The DNA here is from genome assembly GCA_032073245.1 of Tannerellaceae bacterium. Lineage (GTDB taxonomy): Bacteria > Bacteroidota > Bacteroidia > Bacteroidales > Tannerellaceae > QVMG01. The sequence continues at coordinate 178,048 of DAMANX010000004.1, read as the reverse complement.
AGGCCATTTCTCATTATCAAATCCGCAGATAGTATATATAGTGATATCCTCATCTGTCCCATTGAAATCAAAGTCAAGTGAGAAATCCATCGCTGTACCGCCGATCATTTTATCCGTTAGCTTAATCCATCTTTTCTCAAATCCTTGTCCTTTTGCGGTAATGCCGGAGCCTTTTAGTTCCAGGTTATTAACATTGCCATCTACATACAACCATAAATGATGGATAAAGTCTTCGCCACTGGTGTTCGCAAGGTTGATATTCGGGATATTTACTTTGGTACTGTAAGCCGTAAGCTTTTTAACACTTGGCTCGATAGAGATGGTGGTTCCCTGGTAATTAAATGTTACACTGCGTGACAAGGGTGTTGTTAGACCCGTCTTAGGATTCTTAGTTAAGTAAGAACGTTTAAGTGTACTTACAGGTGCTGCCGCTTTAGAAGGCTTAATCGTTACAGTGTTATTCTGATACCATCTGTCATCCGGCAATATCCATTTACCATCTTTCAGCGGTTTACCAGGTGACCCGTCATAATCCAGGTCGTAGAGGCTTTCCATATCAAAAACATATACATTTCCGCTTGAAAGATTCGGGTCAGGATATATAGTCTGTGTGGCAGGCCCTTCAGTATCACCTGAGCCACGGGTCACGGTCATTCCTCCTACAAGTGTATATCCTTCAGGCATTTCCCAGGTCATCTGATAAGGATATTGGTGGCAACGGTATTCATTCCCAAAATAAGGAGAAGCCAATACATTATGGAAAATATTCTGCCATCCACCTGCCATAGAAATTTCTTCATCATTATAGAAATTGGAATAATGCTGGTCATTGTTCCAATAAAAATATAACTGCGGGTATACAAACCGTACTTCATGAGAAACAAAATCCTTTCCTTTCCTGTCGGGATTAGCATTGCTTTCCCCCGGTTTATTAATTGCCACATTACTCACAAAGCATTTGCCCTTGAAAAATGTATTAAACGCGGAATATAACTTTTCCTTAAAAGGAACTGAAACTTTAATTTCATTCCCCTCTTTTAAATATTTACTTTCAGCGTCCTGTAACAAAATGTAAAATGAATTATCATCAATTTTATTTATTGATATCATTTCCTCCGGAACAGAACTATTATCTACTTTAATATTTATTTTTTCCGAGTTAAAATTGACTTTTCCTGGAGCTTCTTTACTTTCGAGATTTATATTTGCTCCTGTGGTAAAAGGTAAATAAAGGTATTTATAGGTTCCATCCAATACAGTTGCTTCCCACTTCAACATACCTTCATCCTCAGAAATATAGAGATAAGAATTTATTTCTTCGTCCGGTGCAATTGTTCCATCATCCGGTTTTCTTTTGTTATTGCTATCTTTTAGCCCCTTTGTAGTGCGTTGCAAACTGAATTTATCCAGCCTTATTCCTTCTTCTTTAATAAAAGAAACTGGTTGTTTCACCTGCGATATGTTTTCTAAATAATATCCGTTGATAATATAATCCAATCCGTACTGAATAGTTCCTTTTCTTTCTTTTTCATCCTCTTCAAGCGACCCCGTTATCTTATAGTTTAGCCAAAGATAATGTTGAGGTTCCTGTGTTGCAGAAACAGCCGTAGTAGAAAATATTATACTATAGACCCCGTTTTCATATTTTGCCGTGTTGGCCATTGGCTCATACAGTGTTTCAGCAACATTTTTAAAAAGAATAGCTTCTTCTATCCCATTTTCATAATCAAGCGCCATCCACTCCGGGAGCTTCACTGTTATACGGAATTTACTTTTTTCATTAATAGAAGGGGCAGAGAATAATATTTTTTGTGTTATCGACTGATTAGACTTAAGAGTAAAGCCATCAGGCAGTACAGCAAATTTTGGAGATGCAAATCCACTTATTACTCGTGTATTTGTTTGTTTTCCTCCGGGCTCACCCTGTGAATCATTACAAGTATAATTTACAGAACACGCATTCAGAGCTGCGCCGACTGAAGAAGCATACACATCTTTATCTTTATTGTCATATACCTTTCCATTATAAGTTTGAACCCATAAGGTGATTTTTTTTCCAGGTGCTACAGTAACATATGATGGAAATTTGATTTTAATCTGAAAAGGGTTATTTTCATTATCGCCATAGTTCATATACTTATAAGCCGTCGTCTCTGATAAATTTGTTCTTTCTATTATACATTCATCTTTATTCAGATTTTCCTTTTCACCACCTTCTACCTGAAAAGATATTTTATCAATATCTATATAGCCCAAAGAAAGTAAACCTACCGTTGCGCTCAAATCCCAAGCTTCACCATTTCCACTATTCTCATGTATTGTTTTTATTGTGTTAGGAGTTATACCATCCAGATTATTATCATAAATAGTAATATTTTTATCTTCTGTATCTACAAAAGAAGAACTCACTAGTGATATCATCGGCGTTCCCGATTGCGAAGGAATCACCATAGTCAGTAACTGCCCCGTCTGTTCACCACCACAGGAAGTACTCTGAAGATATTTAGCTTTCGTCACGATAGTACGGGTTCCCGGACGGTCGGATGCAGCCTTAAAGGTTAATTTCTGTGCAGTCGTACTCAAAGCATCCAATTGTACAGTGTAAGTCTTTTTAGTACTTGTACTTTTCGATGTAGCCGAAATTACTGTCCCATCCAATTCAAAACCGGTAAGGGATACATAGGTATCCATTTCGAGCAACAGTTCGACCCCGTTCAGGCTTCCTGTTCCCGTCTGTATCTGCAATTCAAAGTTTTTTCCCGTATCTGTTTCTTTAAACTACTGTTTAGGTTCAGGCGATGTAATACGGATAGTAGGAGTTTGCACCATCACAGGCACATTATTTTCTCCCCTATCGACCGTCATCACATCCGATTTCACTTTCACGGAAATTTCCGCACCGTTTTCAGCCCCACATTTTGCAGCTACCTTTACATTAATATGAAAATTATCACCCTGAGCGAGTATTCCCCCATTAGATGTAATGGTCAATGTCAGTTTTTCATTCTTTGACTGTGAAGAATAAGTAATCCCATTACCCATACCTTCACCAACCGAAAGCCCCATATATTTAAAATTCGCCGGCAACTCGATTTCAACGGAGGCCTTGGGAATATCATTCCGAGCCGTAAAATAAAGTTCAAGTTCCCCCGATTCCCCTTCCAGAATCAAAAGTTCCGGGTTAAGTTTAGGAGTACCACCAGCCCATTGAATACCCTGAGCTACCATCGGTGCTATTCCTGCTATCATTCCTAATACAATTAGCAACCATAACTTGCGCATACATAGATATGCCCTACTTGGTTTTCGCATTTCATTTACTTGTTTCATAAAATTTGTGTTTGATAAACTTGATTTTTCTTTTTTAATTTTTGAGTGTGTAAAACGGTATCTGTTTATACCTGTCACTTTAGAAGTGAAAGAAATAAAGATTGACAAATTTTAAGTAGTTAATAAACAGATGAATAAAAAGAGTTTGATTAGTCTTGTTTCGCAGTTTAAAACATCTTTCAAACATTTATGAATGCTTCGAGCGTGTAAGAATATCATAAATGCTATCATCACTGCCTCCATGAAAGAATTAAAAGCTAATCATCAGATGTAAAAGAGAAATGAGTTTTCAAACCTTTTGTTAACCGTTTGAGAAGAAATGCATTATGGCACATCTGAAGACAAAAAGTAGTTTTCTCAGGGAACGTCCTTATGACAGTTTGCCCGCAATTGAGTATTTGACAATACCTGCCGGAATAAGGAAGCAGGTTATAGTGTATGAAAGTGAGATTATCTTCCTTGTGGAAGGATATCTTCAAGTTACGTCAGTCCATTCATCCCGACAATTTATTGAAGGGAACGGGGGGATTATATTCCTTCCGGGGTATAGTTATACCTTAAATGCAGAAAAGGATAGTTGTTTGATTATCATTCGTATAAATAAACATTTTCGCTATTTTGATTCATTTATCCATACATTTTCTCAGGAAAAAAATCCAATAGAGAATCGTCCTGATATACTTCAATTAAAAGATAAATTCCTGGCCTTCCTGCATTGCTTAAAACAAGAATTAGAGATTGAACACGCGAATGCTTTATTTTTAAAAGAGAAAATGGAAAATTTATTTGAATTCCTTTATGAAACTTATACAGGGAAAGAATTATACTTTTTCTTCTATCCCTTACTTGATTCAAAGCATTGCTTCGCCTCTTTTGTATATAATAACTACCTTAATGTTAGGAATATACAGGAACTGGCATCAGCCTATTGCCTTAGTCTTTCGCCTTTCTATAAACGATTCCAAAATACATTTGGAATGGCAGCCTACCAGTGGGTAATCAGACGGAAAAATGAAATATTATTATATGAACTAATCAACGGGGATAAGATACTAAAACAGTTAGCAGACGACCTCAAATTCTTATCTCCATCACAGTTTTGTGACTATTGTAAGAAGCATTTTGGAGCACCTCCCGGTAAAATCAGGAAAGAAAAAACATTATTATGAAATAAGGAAGAATTAAGAATTTCCCATCAGGAATTGTGGCGTATTTTTGCGGGGTGTTATATATTACATAGTATTAGAAATCCGTCACTTCTAAAGTGACAGTTCAGCTATTCATCAATACTATAAGAGTGGCAAAAGTAATTCTTTTAGAGAATATTTGCAAGCTTATACGGCAATTTTCAACGCCTTTATGATTTTTTCGTTTGCCTTATCCAGTACCTTCCGGTCAAAAGCCGCCAGATAGATAGTAGTCGTTTTCTGCGACGTATGCCCAAGTGCTTCCGATATTACTGCTAATGGCAGATGCTCGGTTTTGGCTATTGTGGCCCAGGTATGGCGAGCTACATGGCTCGAGAGCTGAAAATTGAATTGAAAATCGGCCTTCTTTTTCTCTTTGTTTTTCACTTTGCATAGGGGCGAACGATGTATCAACTGTTTCTCTACGCCCTTCAGGCGCTTGTTCTGGAGGCGCAAAGCATTTTCGTATTGAAGGCGTTCGTTTGTTCCCGGGGTCTTTATCAGAGGGAAGAGGTAGGGAGAATGTTTTGTTTCGGTTGCAAAGTTGGCAATAATCTGTTTCATTTGTGGGGTAACTTGCATTTCCAGTAATTGACCCGTCTTTTTGCGGCGGTAGCGAAGAATGTTGCCCGATATGTCTGTTTTTTTGAGATAACATAGATCAACAAAAGACATACCACGAGCAAAAAAACAAAACACAAAGAGGCTCAATGCGATGTTTTGCTTATCCACTTTCCATTTGTGTATGAGTATACTCATATTTTCTTTAGAGAGTGCTCGTTTCTCTGTTATTTCAGTGCCCGTGAAAACATCCCGGAAAGGATTTTGTCCGGGAGCATCCAATAACCGGGCATCGGTTGCTTTATTGTATATAGCCCGTAGCATACGCATATAAAAAGAAACAGTGTTGAGGGAACGTCCACAATCTCGCATCCATTGCTGAAAATGATTCATCATATCGCTATTAATATGTGCAATAGGCAAATCATTATATCCCAGAAAAAATAATAACCTCTTACAGGCGGTCAGATAGGCACGAGCTGTCCGCTCCTGGCCATTTCTGCGTAGTTCAGCACTCTGTTGTTTGACAAAAGGCAGAAGCAGAACACCTTGCTGATGTTGTTTATAGCGTTGGATAAGTTCCACTGCACTTAAACGACCTTCTGAGTTAAGCTGTCTGGCTTTATGATGCAACCAACTCATCTGTTCTTCCAGTTCTTTCTCGATTCGCCATAGTTCTACCCGTCTTTCACGTGTACAATGTTCCGTTTTTACTTGTTGTTTGTCTGCGTCCCATTCTGAGGGATGTAAACGGAAAGAAAGAGTAAAGTCACTTGCCTGGCGACGGTGTATAACTCTCACAAATACGCTTCCTTCCCTGTCACGTCCCAAAGAAGAGGGGCGGACATGCATTTTGATTGTTGCTCTCATTTTAATAAATAGTTAATTACTTTCAAAAAAACGTTTTTAGTAATGAATAATAAGAGATTAGAGCATCCGTCTGGTCATTTGTTAAGAACATAGTTCACATAACTTGGAGCAAACAGCTACTACTTATTTCTCCTTAAACATCACTCAACGTTCATATTTCTCTTACAAATAAAACAAAAAAAGCAAAGGGTTCGTTAGTGTAATATCAACCAGTTTATATTTTATACAAGCTTTTATTTTCATAATATGTGCTTATTCTACATGTTCATAACGATTATATGAATTTTGTCTGGTATAGATTAAATCGGGAAGAATACATTTCTGTAACATAAACTTAGGTTTCTGTTACAGAAATCAGGGTTTATGTTGCAAAAACCCCTACAAAAGGAAAGGGAAAAGGAAATAAAACAAAAAGAACTAATAAGAAAACTTATGATTTTATGATTAAAAATCCTATTATCAAAATGTCAGAAATAGAATGATTCTTGTGTCTGAAAGATATGTTAAAAAATATTACACGCAAGTGTAAGTTATAGTGGACGCAAGTAAATAGAAAAATACACTTTAGTTTTTATCAAAATGATAATTTGTAGCATAAAAAAACAGCAATAGTTTAAAAGCAAAAGAGACAAGGCGATGCCTTGTCTCTATAATATGATATGAATGGGTATTTTATAAGAGAAGTCCCGCTGCTACTTCTTCGGCAACGGCTTTGCCACGTAGAGCATCAACAATAGCCAGGCTAAAGTTGAACACAAGGCCTGGCCCACGGCCGGTGATAACATTGCCATCTACTTCGACAGGGTTATCAGTTACATTAGCTCCGGTTAAAGCAGACTCGAAACTGGGATAGCATGTGGCAGTACGTCCTTTCAGGATGCCTAAACCTCCTAACACAATGGGAGCGGCACATATAGCAGCAACAAGCTTACCTTCATTGTAATGTTTTAGAAGTTGTGTTTTTAGAGGTTCACAAGCATTCAAGTTACTGCTACCGGGCATACCTCCCGGCAATACAAGGGCATCTGCTTCAATAAAATTTACTTCCTCATATAAAGCATCAGCTACAACCTCCAAGCCGTGGGCTCCGCTTACACTTAATTCCTGGGTGATGGATACTACAGTTGTTTCAATACCTCCCCGACGCAATACGTCGATGGTACCAACGGCTTCTGTTTCTTCGAAGCCAGTTGCAAGAAATACAAAAGCTTTTTTCATAAAAAATCTTTTAAGTGAAAAGTGAAGAATGAAGAGCGAAAAGCGGAATAAGAAAGGAATACTGGATATGAATCATTCTTCACTTTTCGTTCTTCATTTTTTCACTTTAACGTAGTTTATACTGATATGTAATTGTTCCTGTTTGGTTGTTTGTACCGTTTATGCTATTGAATTTAGCACGACGAGCGGCCTCCAGTGCACTGCGACGCATAGATGCATTATCAATATTAGTGCCACGGCCTATATCGGCATAGATTACATTGCCTCTCGGATCTACAGTGATATTAATTACTATACGTCCTTCTTCCTGGATTGTATATGCGGGGCGGGGTAATCCGCCTGCTCCAATGGATCGACCATTCAGATTGAAGCTCCCATAACCGCCAACACCTTCATTTGCTCCATGATCAGAGTTCCCAAATGGACTACCTTGGTTTCCTTCACCTTCTGTGGCATCTCCCTGACTGGTACCCTCTGCACCTCCTATACCAAATGCACCGGCAACGCGGTTACTGATTTCTTGTTCCCGTTTGCGTTGTTCTTCGGCTAAACGTTGACGTTCGGCTTCTTCTCTGCGTAAACGTTCCCTTTCTTCTTCTTCTTCACGCTTACGGCGTTCTTCCTCGCGTTTACGTTCTTCTTCGCGTTGTGCGTTGAGGGCAACACTTTCTTCCAGATCTTGCGTAAGAAGTTCTTCCTCTTGTGTCTCAGTAGGAGTAACAGGAGGAGGTGGAGGAGGGGTGACCTGAATAGGAGTTTCTCCGGTATATCTAGGTTCAAAAGTTCCGGCTGCTGCATTTACATTACCAAAGTTCACCAATATCCCTTCATCTTCTTCTGGTACTACGGTTTTGAGAACCGTAAACCACAGGATGAGGAAGATCACCAGGTGAAACAGTAATGTTCCAATTAAGCTATATGTGTCGTCTTTTGTAAACTTCATGTTTTCAGCTTTCAACTATCTTTGTGGACGGGTGGCAAGCACCATTCTAAAGTTGTTTTCGTTTGCTATATTCAGAATCTTTACAATCTCTCTGTATGGAACCGTTTCGTCTGCATATAGAGCAACAAACATATCGGGCTCCTGCGTATAGCTCTCTTGCAAAAATGGTGTGATCTCATCAAAAGAGACCTGACGTTCCCGTTGATTGCCAAGAGCCACATAGTAATTCAATCCAGCATCTATCGTTACCCGTGTAAGTGGTTTCGCCGCCGTTTGCTTTTGCGACTGTGGTAATGTAACTTTGATAGCATTCGGAATGACTACTGTAGAGGTAACCATAAAGAAGATCAACAACAGGAAAATGACGTCGGTCATTGATGCCATGCTGAAGTTCGCTTCTATTTTTGTTCTTCTCTTTAAAGCCATAGTTTTGTTTATGCTGGTTCGTTTAATAAGTCCATGAATTCCATTGTACGAGCTTCCATCTTGTTTACTACATTGTCAACTTGTGATACAAGATAATTGTAAGCAAACAAGGCAATAATCCCCACAACAAGGCCTCCAACTGTTGTAACCAAAGCTTCATATATACCACCGGAGAGTAATGTTACATCCACATTAGTACCGGCATTTGCCATGTCAAAAAAGGCACGAACCATACCAGTTACCGTTCCAAGGAAGCCTAACATCGGAGCTCCGGCAGCTGTAGTTGCAATTACAGGAAATCCTTTTTCAAGCTTGGCAACTTCCAGGTTACCTACGTTTTCTATTGCGACCATAACGTCATTCATAGGACGTCCAAGGCGGGTAATTCCTTTCTCGATCATACGCGCAGAAGGAGTGTTGGTGCTGCGGCATAGATTAAGAGCCGAATCTATCTTTCCATCATGAATATAGTCTTTGATACGATTCATAAAGGACTCGTCTTCCTTTCCTGCCCGCCGTATCACAATAAGCCGTTGAATAAATATATAGATCGCCAGAATGGAAAGTAATAATAAAACGATCATAATCCATCCTCCCTTGAAGGCAAGGTCAATGATGTTCATCTGTGCTTCGGTAGGAACAGTTACTTCGGAAAAATCCGGCAGTTGTTCAACTGTTTGCGCCTGTAAAGTAAGTAACATACTCATGGTTGTGCTTAATTATTATGGTTTATTTATTTTACTGTTTGTAATTGTTTTTTATAAAGCGATATAGTTTCTTTTAATCCAAAATACAATGCGTCGCAAATAAGTGCATGTCCTATGGATACCTCTTCAAGAAAAGGAATTTGTTCATGGAAGAATGCCAGGTTTTCAAGGCTGAGATCGTGTCCGGCATTGACTCCTAATCCCAGATTTTTAGCCATACGTGCTGCAGCTATAAAAGGAGCGATTGCTTCTTCCCGGTTTTTCGGATAGTGAGTCGCATAGGGTTCGGTATATAGTTCTACTCTGTCCGTACCGGTTTTGGCAGCCAATTCAATATTGGCTAAATCCGTACCTACAAAGAGCGAAGTGCGTATGCCGTGGCTTGTGAAGTTATCAACAAGCTCACTCAACATCTCAAAATTATTTTTCACATCCCAACCAGCATTAGACGTAATAGCGTCAGGTGCATCGGGAACGAGTGTAACCTGTGTCGGTTTTACCTTCAGAACAAGATCGATAAAAGATGCCTGTGGATAACCTTCAATATTGAATTCTGTTTTAATAAGCGGTTTTAAGGAATATACATCACTGTAGCGGATATGTCGTTCATCAGGCCGGGGATGAACAGTGATGCCTTGTGCTCCGAATGCCTCACAATCTTGTGCCACTTTAATTACATCCGGCATATTGCCTCCACGTGCGTTTCGTAGCGTTGCTACCTTGTTTATGTTTACACTTAAATTTGTCATTCTTTAGAGTTATATCCTATTTCTTTCATTACATTTGCATAAACGTAATGACAAAAGTAGTAGTATTTAGTAAATAAACAGAACAATGTGGGTGAAAGATTTCATAACAAAAGATATTCCGGTGTTAAAAAGTTTTGACACAGTTGAGTATGCTTTGGGTTTGATGGATGATTGGAAAGTACGACAGCTTCCTTTATTGCAGGATACGATTTATCGTAGCCTGGTATCTGAAAAGGATCTTTTGGAGATGCCCTGTCCATCGGACCAAATTGGTGAACCCGTTCTGTTTGCTCCGGCATTGTCAGAAGATGGACATTTGCATGCGGCACTTTCATTAATGACTCGTTACGGATTAAGCATATTGCCGGTTGTGAGTGCGGAAGGTGTTTACGTGGGTGTTATTACCCGTGATAGAATGCTGGAGGGTTTGGCCGAGCTTTGTAATGCAGATATCGTAGGAAGTGTGATCACGCTTGAAATGCTTCCACAAGACTATGTACTTTCTGATATCGCCCGTATTGTAGAGTCAAATAATGCGCATATAATTAATTTATTGTCTTCTACGGATAAAGATACCGGACGGCTTTTAATCACCATAAAAATAGATCTGGAAGATGCCACGCCGGTTATCCGAAGTTTTGAACGATTTAATTACACGATCCTTTATCATTTTATGGAAGAAGGGATGGTAGATGAAGTCCTACAAAAGCGTATGGATGAATTGATTTACTATATGAATATGTAATCCTGAAAAAAGTTAAAAATGAAGATAGGTGTATTTGGCAGTCGTCACCAGGTGGAAAAGCAGAATCTGATAAAGCGTCTTTTTGCTAAACTCCATGAATTGGAGACTGAATTATATGTAGATCAAGATTTTTATTCTTTTCTGATAGAAGATGTTAAATTTAATCCCTCGATTGCCGGATTATTACCTGAGGATGATAAGTTTAGTTTTGATGTGGCATTAAGTGTAGGAGGAGATGGGACCTTTCTTCGTACGGCGGCACGTATTAACAGGCAGAATATTCCTATTTTAGGAATCAATACAGGAAGATTAGGTTTTCTTGCCGATATTGCCGGGAATGAAATTGAAGATACACTTGAAGAACTATGTAAAAATTACTATAAAATAGAAGAGCGTACACTTTTGCAATTGCATACCGATCGACCTCTTTGTAAAGGATATAATTATGCTCTCAATGAAATAGCCATACTTAAGCGTGATACTTCTTCTATGATCACTATTCATACATCTCTTGATGATGAATATCTGACCACCTATCAGGCGGATGGCCTTGTTATAGCAACACCAACCGGTTCTACTGCTTATTCATTGAGTGTGGATGGGCCTATAATTGTACCCCAAAGCAACAGCCTTGTATTGAGCCCGGTTGCGCCTCATTCGTTGAATGTACGCCCTTTGGTTATTCCTGATTCAACGGTTATTGATCTTAAAGTGGAGAGCCGTAGTGATACTTATCTTGTTTCACTGGACGGACGTTCGGAGGTTTATCCGGCCGGTTCATCTTTTAAAATTAGTAAAGCAGATTACACAACAAAGGTCATTAAGCGATATAATCACACTTTTTATGAAACACTTCGTGGGAAGTTGATGTGGGGAGCAGATGCAAGAGGGAAAACTTAAGATGGTATGATCCATTCAGTAGTCAAAGAAGTTAAGAAGTCAAAGGAGTTAAGTAATTGCAATGCACTATAATCTACTTGACTACTAAGGGGCGAAGCAACTGATAACTACTTGACTCCTTTGACTCCTAAGCATGAGAAATACGCAGTAGGCCGAATGCATAGTAAATAAGCGATTTAAAAGTTTAACTAAATATATTTATTATGAGAAAACAACTGATTGTACTAGGAGTATTCCTATTGGCATGTAGTAGTATACAGGCCCAGTGGAAGCCGGTTGGTGAAAAACTAAAAACCAACTGGGCGACTGAAATCAATCCCCAAAATGTATTACCTGAATATCCCCGCCCACAACTTGAACGGGCCGACTGGATAAACTTGAATGGGGAATGGGATTATGCTATTAAATCAAAAGGGCAGGCTGAGCCTGCTACGTATGATGGAAAGATACTTGTGCCCTTTGCTATTGAATCTTCATTATCTGGAGTAATGAAAGAAGTAGGGGAGAAGAACGAACTATGGTATAGAAGGGAATTTACAATTCCTTCTTCCTGGAAAAATAAAAATATTAAATTGAACTTTGGTGCAGTCGACTGGCGAGCAGATGTCTTTATTAATGATATAATGATCGGTTCCCATCAAGGCGGTTTTACTCCTTTCTCTTTTGATATAACTCCTTATCTGAGTGGTAAAAATGCACATAAATTGGTCGTACGGGTATGGGATCCGAGTGATAAAGGGTATCAACCCCGGGGTAAGCAAACTTCCAATCCGGAAGGTATTTGGTATACACCGGTAACAGGTATCTGGCAGACTGTATGGTTAGAACCTGTTGCAGCGGAACATATCACAGCAATCAAATCTATTCCTGATATTGACAATGGAACAATGAATGTAACTGTTGTTGCTTCCAGTTGTAATCCAGCTCATATACTTGAAGTAAAATTATTAGATAAAGGAAAGATAGTTGCATCAGCAAGAGGCCTTTCAGGAAAAGAATTGCGGTTAAGTGTTCAGAATCCGACATTATGGGATGTAGATAATCCTTACTTATATGATATGGTTGTGTCACTGTCAAAGAATGGCAAAGTCATAGACGAAGTTGCTTCCTATACTGCTTTTCGTAAGATCTCAGTTAAGAAAGACCGGAATGGAATTATGCGCATGCAATTGAATAATAAGAACGTTTTCCATTATGGCCCCTTAGACCAAGGATGGTGGCCTGATGGCCTTTATACGGCCCCCACTGATGAAGCTTTGCTATATGATATCGTAAAGACCAAAGATTGGGGATTCAATATGATCCGCAAGCATGTAAAAGTGGAACCGGCCCGCTGGTATTACCATTGTGATAAAGAAGGTATACTCGTATGGCAGGATATGCCGAGTGGCGATATGGGTAATCGTTGGGCTTCACATGAATATAACGGAGGAACAGATAAAATTCGCTCGGCCGAATCTGTAGTCAATTTTTATCAGGAATGGCAAGAAATTATGGATTTATGTATATCCAGCCCATCAGTGGTAGTTTGGGTTCCGTTTAATGAAGCATGGGGGCAGTTCGATACGGAAAAAGTAGCTGAATGGACATCAGCGTATGATTCTTCCCGCTTAGTGAATCCAGCCAGTGGAGGTAATCATCGTGCTTGTGGCGATATGCTGGACTTACATAATTACCCGGGCCCCAGCATGTATCTTTTCGATCCGCTACGTGTAAATGTTCTGGGTGAATACGGAGGAATCGGCTTACCATTGGAAAACCATCTCTGGCAAACAGATCGTAATTGGGGCTATGTGCAGTTTAAGAACAGCGATGATGTAACCCGTCAATATGTAGAATATGCTAATGAATTGAAAGGGATGGTCTCCAGAGGTTTTTCTGGTGCTGTATATACGCAGACCACAGATGTGGAAGGTGAAGTAAATGGTTTAATGACTTATGATCGTAAGCTGATAAAAATTAATGAATCTGCTGTTCGAAAGGCAAATCAAGAAGTAATAAAACAGTTATCAGAATAAATTTTGCTTTTTTCTTGCTTTTTCTGTAGGGTATTTGTTTCCTGAACAGTCATAGGTGTGTATATGAATTTAATTAAACTCCTGTGAAGGAGCGGACGTAGTTTTTAATAGTTGATAACTGAATTTAGGTTTAAGGAGAGATTGTAAATTAGTTGTCTGGGAAGATGAACTTTACGTCTCGATTGATTATTACTGGGCTTTAGCTAAATACGGTGAGGTGTTTAGCTAAAGCTTTTTTTATGATGAAAAAATCGTATTTTTGTGTGGAAATAGAAGAAATTGACGATGAAGAATCCAATCCAGATGATTAAACAGTGCTTCGAGAAAGAGGAGCCTTATTTTGTTTTGCGAGGGCAGGATAGATGTGCGCTTGCTGCTATAGAAGCCTATTATGACGCAGTTAAAGATAAAGTACAGGATCCTTATTTTATTGAAGAGATAGAAGAGATTATGAAAGATTTTCGTGCCTATCGTGAAGAGGTTGAAAAAACAAAAATACCCGATTAACTGTATATGCCAACCGATAGCTACAAAACGATTAAAGCTTTATCCGAAGGATATTATTCGGAGAAGAGAAGTCGTTTTATATCCTATGCTATTCCTGTTAAAACAGTAGAAGAAGTAAAGATTGAAGTAGATAAATACCGCAAACAATATTATGATGCCCGTCATGTTTGCTGGGCTTATATGCTGGGTGCAGAACGAGATAATTTTCGGGCAAATGATGACGGAGAGCCTTCTTCTACGGCTGGTAAACCTATATTGGGGCAGATTAATTCCAATGAGTTGACAGATATTCTTATTGTAGTTATCCGCTATTTCGGAGGAATAGAATTGGGAACGAGTGGGTTGATAGTTGCTTACCGGACAGCTGCAGCAGAAGCAATAGCAGCTGCAGAAATAGAGGAGAGAACAGTAGATGAAGATATTATTGTTGCTTTTGAATATCCTTATCTGAATGGTATTATGCGTATTGTGAAAGAAGATAATCCGATAATAATCTCTCAACGATTCGAAATGGATTGTGAAATGACTTTACGTATACGAAAAGGACAAGCCGACCGTTTAAAGAATCGTTTATTAAAGGTAGAAACCGCATATTTGAAGTAGTTTGTAGACCTTTTTGATCGTTTTTTTGATCGAAATCACTCCTGGAGTAATGTGAATATTAATTAAAATTGATATATTTGTTGTCTAATTGTAAATCCGTAAAGCATTGCTTTAATGAAGAATAAAAACTTAATTGCCAAACAATACCTAACACCCTGATTATTTATGGAGAGAAGAATTAGAGTTATACTTAAACCCCTCCGTCGTTTTGCGGTTCAGAAACCTAATGCCAGCCTATTATTATTTTTTGCCACTATAGTTGCTATGATCCTGGCAAACTCTCCTCTAGCTTCAGCCTATCACGAATTATTGTCATTCCCTATAAATTTACATATCGGCAAACTCCAATTATTTACTCATCATGGTGCGCCTATGAGTATGCTTGCTTTTGTAAATGATGCTTTGATGGCAGTTTTCTTTTTTATGATAGGGTTAGAAATTAAACAAGAAATACTTATTGGAGAATTAAGTTCTATACGGAAATCTTTACTTCCTATTATTGCTGCTTTTGGAGGAATGATAGTACCCGTAGTATTTTACTTGCTTGTATGTAATACAGCTCCAGAGATACGAGGAGCAGCAATTCCTATGGCTACTGATATAGCATTTGCGCTTGCAGTATTAGGAGCATTGGGAAAAAGAGTCCCTTTGAGCATGCGTATATTTCTTACGGCATTGGCTGTGGTAGATGATATTGGAGGTATAATTGTTATTGCTATATTTTATAGTGGACATATTGCTTACGAAGCATTATTGATGTCAGCCGGGTTATTGGCTATTCTTTATATAGGGGGACGGATGCGTATTAATAAGAATATCTTTTATTATGTAGTGGGATTTCTTGTTTGGATGTTTTTCCTTGAATCAGGTATTCACCCTACTATCGCTGGGGTTGTTGTAGCCTTTACAGTTCCTGCCCGTCCAAAAGTAAATTTAAAAAAATTTACTGTGGATATGAAAGGCTATTTGAGTATGCTGGATTTTACAGAAGTGAGACATTCGAGAAATGCAGAGGTTCTTACTCCTACGCAAATCCATGTGCTTAATAATATTCATTCTTTAGCTGATAAAACTGTTAGCCCACTACAAAGTATAGCTGATAAATTGCATCCATTGGTAAGTTATTTGATACTTCCTCTTTTTGCTTTTGTTAATGCCGGGGTAACATTTGGGGATATTGATCCTCAGTTGTTATTAAATGTGCCACTTGCTGTATTTCTAGGACTTTTCCTTGGGAAATCTCTGGGAATTTATTCATTCTCATATCTGTTTGTTAAATTAAAACTGGCGGCAATGCCATTAGGTATGACAAGGAAAAGTTTGTTCGGAGTTTCAATGTTAGGTGGAATTGGTTTTACTGTGGCTCTTTTTATTGCTAATCTTTCATTTGACCTCTCTACGGAATCAGGTATAGATCTACTGAATCAGGCTAAATTGGGTGTTTTTGCAGGTTCGTTTATATCGGGAATTTGTGGTTATTATATCCTGAAGAAGGTATTGCCGAAAGCAGAACAATAAAACCCTTTATATGAAGATTCAGCGACAGTGGTAGAGACTGGGCTTGCTCTGTCTCTTTTTAAATAACAGACGTTAATTGTAATTATTTATATGGAAACAGGGCAAGCCCAGTCTCTACATTCGCAATTTACCATCGAATTCCCTTCAATCAAAAGAATTATGAAAGTACCATTTTCCCATTAAATGGAGTTTAATTTCCATTAAACGGAGTGGGAGACTCCATTTAATGGAAATTTTATCTCGTTTAATGGCGTTTCAGAAAGGGTGAGAAAAATAAATACTAAATGGCGGTAGTGGCTAATGTTATAGTTCGATTAAAAAGCCTGCTCTTTAGTATTCAAACAAAAGAGCAGGCTGAAAAGTGTTTAATTCAAGTATTTATTCCTAAGGTTTTAAGTATTTTATTTAATAATCCACATATCAGCATTATTAGAATCTTGTCCATTGAATTGGCGATCTAAAGCTACTTGCAGATTTTCACGATTACTGTTATATTGTGCTTGTGCATATCTCCAGCGTGTAGGTAACTGATCTTTGAAACCTTCATCGTTCTGGCTTGTGGCCGGATTGATTGGGAATTTAGGGTATCCTGTTCTTCTGTATTCAAAATATTGATCATTTCTATACTGGAAGAAACCAGCCAGATATTTCTGAACAATAATTAGTTCCAGATCATGTTCAAGATTACCATTTAATTGAATTTTAGATTGCTGTAAATATTCATCAATATAGGATTGAGTGATAGGTCGACCGTGTTCAAAACCTTCTCCAGCCGGAGTATTATCAAGAACAAATTTCATTGCTCCTTCAATACCTTTTTTATAATAGGAAGAAGCATCACCTGAAATCCAACCCCGTAATGCTGCTTCAGCTAAAATAAACTGTTGTTCTGCATATCCTAAACGTTGAACCGGTTCCCCTGCAAAGTTTTCAACATAACGGTTATTCAGGTAACACATATTACCTGATACCATCATTTTACCTTGTTCGCCATAATCCATAGAAGGATCAATTCCTACATAAGCATCATAATCGCTTTCTTGCAGTCCTTCTTCCAGTTTAGCCGGAGAGGGTTCTGCGTAATAAAAAAGACGATAATCATTGAACTCTTTTAAGGGATCCAGAAGCACTGTAGTCAAAGCAGGTCCTTTATATTGTGTAGAATTAATACGACAATATGGATAATACATACCGGCTTTATTTTGATAAACAACCTGGAAGTTATCATCATTTGAAGTCATCAAGGCTCTTTGAGTTGCAGTCGCAAATCTGGATTTGATATTTAAATCGCTTTCGGATTCTTTCTTTGAAAGACTTAACAGAACTTTCATTTGGAAAGCATTCACTACTTTCTTCCATTTTTCAAGATCACCACCATATACAGGGTCACCATCAAAGTTCTTTGTCGCTTTTGAAAAAGAATCATACGCTTTATCCAGATCATTCAAAATGCCAAGCATTACTTCTTTTTGAGTATCATACTTGGGACGGATTATACCCTCTCGTGCTTGTCCTGATTCTGAATAAGGGACATCTCCCAGTTTCATAGATGCATCATAGATTTCCCATGCATTCACAAAAGTAGCAACTCCCTGATAAGCATCTTTAAAGTCATCGCCAGCATAGCCTACCATATCTTCCCCTGCAGGAATTGTCCAGAAATCGGCATCAGCAGTAGTTAATTTATTGAATACATTATCTTCTGCTAATTCTGTCCATGTTATATATTTTGAGAGCATTTGATCATAAGTGAAGTATTTATCTCCACCAGATGATTTTCTTACCGTTCTTTGAATCAAAGAACGAGCAAGCATAGGAGATGTTACGTCAGTCGGTTGATAGGGATTTTTATTCATTTCATCGAAATCACTGCACCCTATCATCAGGCTACACGCCAGTAATACTAAAATTATCTTATTATATTTCATAACTGTTTTATTTTAGAATGAGAACTTAACATTGAAACCTATTTGACGAGCAGAAGGCGTAATCAGATTTGCGGTAATAGCATTTGAAGTAGTACTACCGGTACCATCAATATCGGACTGTTTAAAGTTTTTCGACCAGAGGAACAAGTTCTGACCAGTCAATGATATTTCTGCATCATAAATGCCTAATTTTTGTGTAAGGCTTTTAGGAAGATTATAGCCAATGGATAGTTCTCTTAGTTTAAAGAAAGTCATATCGTTTACCCATTGATCTTTACCTGAGCCGGAAGGTGCTGTATTATAACGTTTCATATAGTCGTTATAGGATACTGCTACATCATTTTCTTCAAATACGCGTGTGTCTTTTGTAATCCGGCCATACGTATCATATTCTACTTCTCCTGACACAACTTTTACACCTTTTGCTACATACGGTTTTTGTACTCCCTCTACAACCTCTTGATAACGGTATTGGGTATCAGAGTCGATATGTGCTCCGGAGTGCCACATGGCTTGAGATGTTTGATCCCATGCATAACCACCTACACGGCCGTCAAAAGAAATAGATAAATGGAAATCTTTATAAGTAAAATGATTGGTAAATCCCCATATCCAACTAGGGATAGAAAGTCCTTTTGTTGTATCATAATTGCTCAATACAGGGAAACCATTATTTAAAATCATATTTCCGTTAGGATCTCTTTCCCAATCTTTATACACATAATGATTGATAGATGCCCCATCATGTACCCATAGGCGGTCTGCTGCATACTCCGGATCGATTTCTTTATAATAATATCCAGTCTTACTCCAGTTTACAGAAGATACCCATTGGAAATCTTTATTTTTAATGACATCACCTGTAACTGTTATTTCAACACCTCTGCGTTGACGAACTTCATCCATATTGATATATACACTAGTGTAACCAGATGCAGCAGGAATCGTTGTTGTTGTCAAACGATCCATAGTTAAACGCTGATAATAGGCGACATCAAATCGAAGTCTTTTAAGGAAATACAATTCGGTACCGATTTCCCAGTCAATCTGAGATTCGGGCTTCAAAGTGCTTGGACGTATTGACGTAGGCGGTTTGGCTCCATTTAAACTATTCCAGATATTTGTTTCAATAGAATAAGTTGAGTTGATTTCATTATAAGCAGGTGTAATTTTAGAGCTTGCCCATGAACCTCTTAGTTTCCAGAAAGAGAACCAATCCGGCAATTTGATCAATTCTGAAAGAATAACACTGGTACCTACCGACGGATAAAAATAAGAACGTTCTTCTTTTGATAAAGTGGAAGCCCAGTCATTACGTCCTGTTGCTTCTACGAAGACAGCACTTTTCCAGCTTACACCAATTTTACCATATACACTATTTGTTTGTACTTCACTATGCGTAGCAGAAGAAGTTACCCCTTCTATACCAGAACTTAATGAATAAAAACCAGGGATAGCCAAACCACCACGTGTGGAGGAGGTTTGATAATTATTATCTCTGTAATTCAATGATGTACCAACTAATGCATCAAAGTTGAAATCGTTTAATTTATAGTCGAACATACCTATCACATCACCTTTAACACTATAGTTTTGTGTTTTTGACATGGTGTATTGACCGGTTTTGTAAGAACGGTGGCTAATAGGATAAGTTTCTTCACTTCTGCCACTTAAAGAGTCATAACCCAAACGAGCAAGAACTTTGAACCAGCTAGTCACTTCCCAGTTGGCATTTACCTGACCAAACATACGATCCTGTTCGTAAGGCTGTAATGTCTCATAAGCCATAAACCACGGGTTATTATACCAAATGTCATAATGCCAATTCTGATCTTCTTTTTCTTTTCCAACTTTCCAATAATTACGGAAATCACGAATGTCATAATCAGCACCGGTCCATACTCCCATCAGATAGATATAGCTCCGCCAGCCATAAGCACCGGCACCCATACTTTGAGGTGCAGTACGTTTACTATATGACATAGATGCATCCATCGTCAGTTTGTCATTCAATTTCATATCCCCGGACATCGTATATGTAAAACGATTTTCCTGGTTGTTAGGCCATACACCTTTATGGTAAATATGATTTAACGAAGTTCTGAAAGAACCTTTATCGCCTTTATATGCAATGTTAACATTATTATTGGTTACAAAAGATGCCTGCATGAAATTTTTCAGGTTATCTTTTCCTTTAGAAACAAGTGGTTGTTCAGACCATTCGCTGGTAAGAGGATCATATTGAAGTGCTGTTCTTCCAATGTCCATTTTATCTCCCCAACATTCATCGTAAGCCATATATTCCCCTTTCATACCGGAACTATATGAACTTTGTACTTCCGGCAAGCGCAAAAAACCTGAGTGGAACATAGTATTACTATTTACAGATATTTTTACACCCTTTGTCGCAGCACGTTTGGTAGTGATCATAATGGCACCATTACGTCCGGCTTCACCATATAATGCGGAAGCTGTACCTCCTTTTAAGACCTCCATAGATTCCACATCATCAGCAGCAATCTCACGTAAAGTCACATTCGTAGAATGAACCCCATCAATAACAATCATTGGGGTGGCTCCACGTAATTCAATTGCCAAATCTGCATTAAAGTCTGAGCTGTTTCTAACATTCAAACCTGCTACTTTACCGGTTAAAGAAGTTGTAATATTAACCCCTTTAGCTATGGTAGCTTCTTCTCCACTGATTTTTTGTACCGAATATCCCAACGCTTTCTCTTCACGTTTGATACCTAGAGCTGTAACAACAACTTCAGATATAACTTTAGAATCTTCTTCCAGAGTAACTTTAAAAGTTGTGCCGCTAGCTACGCTAATCTCTTTTGTTGAATATCCAATATAGGAGATTTGCAGGGTGGCATTATTTGCTACAGTTAAGTTGAAAGCTCCGTCCAAGTCGGTTACTACCCCATTAGTAGTACCTTTCTCAACGACATTTGCGCCTATTACAGGATCACCGAACTCATCGGTTACTGTTCCGGTTACATTTTTTCCTGTTTGTTGTTGTACAGAAGTATAAACAGTTGCATCTTTCTCACTTTTCTTTTTAGTTGTGGAAAGAATAATGTTTTTGTCTAATACTTCGTAAGTAACATCTGTATTTTTGAAAATTTCATTCAGAACGTCAAATACACTCTTCTTTGTAGCATTAACCGATACTAATTTATTCGTGTTAATTTGCTTTGTGTTATAGAAAAAATGGAATTCAGATTGTGCCTCGATTTGATCTAAAACCGTCTGCACTGTTTGATTCTTTGCTTCAACCGATAATAGCGTATTCTGACTATACGTATTTGCGGCGCTCATAATTGAAAGACTGAACGTTAGCAATAATGCAGTTATTTTCATACGTAACAGTATTTTTGTTTTGATACTATTCTTTTTTCGCATAGATTTGTAGTGTTTTAATGATAAAAAATGAGTTTAAGCTTGTCGCCAAACAAGCGGAAAATCTTTTTCACACGAATAAGTACGCCAATATTTATTCGTGTGTTTTTCTGTTCATGGATCTCTGGTTCGCATAATAGTTTTTTTAAGGTAATAATTCAAATTTAAAATAGTTCTACCTGACTTTTTACGATTTCTCCATCATCGTCATAAAGATGATTGATTTTATATCGTATAGCAGATGATTTGTGAAAGTGTTCAAGTACCCGTTCAATCTGTTGATTAGTGAATACTCCTCTGAATGAATGTTTGTAAAACGAAGGGTCTTTTATCACAAATTCAACATTGAATCTTTTATTTAAAATCCATAAAACTTCAGATAAAGGAGTAT
The DNA here is from genome assembly GCA_032073245.1 of Tannerellaceae bacterium. Lineage (GTDB taxonomy): Bacteria > Bacteroidota > Bacteroidia > Bacteroidales > Tannerellaceae > QVMG01. Next base: position 156,042 of record DAMANX010000004.1, on the reverse strand, counting down.
CTCGGAGAACAATTTGTCCCTTCATCCAAGCAATATCTTTAGCAATATAGGTGTCCTTTTTTTCTGCTTTATGGTTTTCTTTATTATAGAATACCTGCTCTTTGGGCGCCATGGTAATTGTTTTTGTCTTATTAAATTCTGTTTCATAACTGAATTCGACAGAACCATCAACAACTGTTGTAGTAATGAAATCATTATAGCTGTAAGCATCCACATTAAAAGATGTACCCAAAACAGTTATAGATGATTGCTGTGTATGCACTATAAACTTCTTTTGGTCGTCCCTTTTTACTTTAAAAAAAGCTTCCCCATCCAATTCAATCTCCCGTGTATCTCCTTCAAATGAATTGGGATATTTAATGTAAGTGGAAGAGTTTAACCAAACTTTAGTTCCATCGGGTAAAACCATAGAACCAATCATTCCCGGGGTCATTTTAGCTTCCAAATAGAATATATTTTCTTTATCTTTAGATTGTAAGAAAAGGTATGCAGATAAAATGAATGTAGAAATAGCTAACAATGCGGCAATCATAGGTATACGCCGGATAAAAACACGTGATTTGTTCTTAAAGATGCGTTTATTTACTTTTTTTAAAGCATCTTCTGCGTCTGTGCTTTTGATCGTTTTCAAGGTTGAAATGGCCCAAGACAAATAATAACAGTCTTCTGCTATTTTCTTGTTGTCATCAGACTCATTAATCCATTCATCTACTGCCATTCTTTCCTCATTTGTTAATTCGTTTCTTATGTATTGAATTAGTGAAAATTCATTTACCTCTATTTTATCTTGTGCTGACATATATTCCTGTTCTACTAATAAGGCAGTTCAAGAATGAATGTTCCTAAATAAGATTGGAAATTTGTTCATTTTTATTAATTTTGCTTTAATATTAGATACGTAATATTGTAATACTGGGGATTTAATACCTATTTATAATGAGTCAAACGACATCTGATTTGCATCTGTTTGAATCGATACAACAAAGCAATAAAGCAGCTTTTGATACTTTTTTTATGAAGTATTATTCCATGTTGTGTGGATATGCAAACCAGTTTGTGGCAATTGGTGATGCTGAAGAAATTGTGCAAGATGTTATGGTTTGGTTATGGGAAAATAGAGAAAACATTGTTGTTGAGTCTTCTTTAATCAATTATCTTTTTCGGGCAGTAAGAAATAAGTGTATCAATTTTATCAATAAAAATAAGGTCAGGGAACAGGTGCATAACATTATAGCAAACAACCAGGAAGCATTATTCGATGATCCTGATTTTTATATCGTAGAAGAGCTTTCCCAAAAAATAGAGGAAGCACTTGCGCGTTTGCCGGAGAAATATCGTGAAGCTTTTGTATTGAATAGAATTGATGGTAAAACATATAATGAAATAGCCGGAATATTGAACGTGTCCTCTAAAACTGTAGACTATCGCATTCAGCAAGCCTTAAAGATATTACGGGTTGAGCTGAAGGACTATTTACCATTATTGCTGCTTCTTGGTTCTTCGATTAATTGCAAGTAAAAAAAATATCCCTCAATACAATTGAAGGATATCTATCATTATATATGATAAGAGTTTTAATCTTCTTGATTAAGCGCTTTGAGTGAGAAGAAGAAAGTTGTTCCTTTTCCTTCTTCCGATTCGAACCAGATCTTACCATCATGAAGCTCTACAAAGTCTTTAGTCAACATAAGGCCTAATCCGGAACCTTTTTCGTTGTCTGTTCCGTATGTAGTGAAATGGGTATTTTGTTTAAGTAACTTATCCTGATCTTCTTTTTTAATCCCTTTTCCGGTATCTTTAACACTCACAATAACAAAGTCTTCTTCAGTAGTAGAGCTTATAGTTACTGTTCCGCCCTGATAACTGAATTTTAATGCATTAGAAATTAAATTGCGGACAATCGTTTTAAGCATATCTATATCTACGGATCCTACCAACTTTTTGTCCAATCCTTCAACAACTAAATTGATCCCTTTTTGTTTGGCAACAGCTACATATATGTCTGTTGTACTGGCAATAATGCTGTTTATATCAATTGTTTGTTTGTATATACTTTGACGGTGTAAGCGGTTTTTTGCCCACTTCAATAGATTGTCGAGAAGAAGAAATATTTCTTCAGATGTTTTATTTATCATTTGAAGCATTTCGAAGACTTCATCACCCACACTATTTTTATCCACCATCAAAAGGATAGCATTGATCATCATTTTAAGAGAACCCAGAGGAGAACGTAGGTCATGGGCAATCACGGAATAAAGAGTATCACGTGATTCAATTGTATTTTCTAACTCTTGTTTAATTCTTTTGATACTGAATAATTCATAACGGTGAGCTACACGTTTCATCAGCTCTTCCCTTTGGAAGGGTTTGGTCACATATTCAATAGCACCCAATTGATAACCTTTTACGATACTTTGCATATCGCTTAAGGCAGACATAATAATAACAGGAATATCGTTTGTTTCCGGATTACTTTTTAAGTGTTGCAATACCTCATAACCATCCATCTCAGGCATCATAATATCCAGCAATATAAGATTAGGATGTTGCTCTTGTGCAATTGTAAGAGCTTTAGGTCCATTATCGCATGTAAGGATAGTATATCCTTCTTTCTTCAATATGGCTTGTACTAACATGACATTAGTAGGTACATCATCTACAACTAAGACTTTGTAATCTGCGGCTAGTTTGTCCATCAGGCTATATAATAAATGTGCAATTCTGTTCTAAGATACAAATGTATTAATATTGTTGATAAAGGGGAACTTTTTTACTTAGATTTTTTTAGGTTTATTATAAATTCCGTTTTACCCTAACACCCCTTTTACCCTAACTTTCAATTCTTCAGGATTAAATGGTTTGAGAATAAAATCGTCGGCACCCTCTTTCAATAAACGTATTCTATCTTCATCTTTATCAATACTTGAAAGTATGAATACTGGTATAGAACAAAACTCTTTAGTCCCCTTTACATAAATCAAGAAATCTTCGCCACTCATTTCCGGCATATTAATATCTGAAATGATCAGATCAGGAATATTCCCATTGGAAAGCCATTCCATAGCTAACAAAGCATTTTCTACATATTTTACTTCAAATGCTGAAAGATAGATGATGATAATCTTGGCTATTTCCGGCCTATCATCAATCAATAAAATGGACTTTTTCATGGACACGTTCTAGAACTAATATCTCTTGTAATAAAATAATGACAAATGTAGGAAAAAATTGGAAGAAACAAAACGATAGTTCTTTTTATAAAACTAAATGTATAAAAGCAAAAAAGGACAGACCCTTTCAAGAAGATCTGTCCTTTTCACTATCAAAGAGGTGCCTTTTTAATGAACAAGCATTTCAGGAGTAACTCTCGTGAACTTTTCTGCATCGGCTTTTCGCAATGCAACATGACCATCATTCCAGTTAGAAGGCCAACCGCCGATAATGTGTCCTAAGAATACAATCTTGATTTCATGCAAACCCTTTGCTAAAGCAACAGAAGTATCGTTGCGAGAGAAACGTTTCACTTCTCCTTTGTTATTGATCAATAGTTTACCATCAATCCAAACCTCTTCATTATCGGAAGATATATAATACACGCCATCTTCGGGTATGTTTACATAACCGGTTGCAATTGCTCCGTATTGTTTAACATTGCGCATGGCTTCATTGGTTTTCTCCACTTGTGTGATACTTCTCAGAGTAGTAATAGTTGATGTTTTCCAGTCTTTAGCATCACTCATTTGAGAAACATCTAGGAAATAACCATAGGTGACATCCATTTTCAAGCCAGGCTTAGTATTTGCCACATCTTTCGCCGGAGCCAATGTCTGTTTCTCTACAGTGATATTACGAACTGGGCTCATTTTGCCGGAAGGTAAAACCGAACGAATCTTAAGATTTCCTGATTCGGTAAACTCAATTGGTGATTCATATATAGCAGAAGATGGAGTAGGATCACTACCATCCAATGTATATACTACTTTGATCGGGCGGCTTGTTGTAAATTCCAAAGAAGTTTTATCAGTAAATGCTACGAAATTACATGAACTATACGGTTGTTCCGGCTCAGGTATATAGTAATTTATATCATGTCCATCTAAACGAACATTCGCATTTTCAATTCTACGTTCGAAATCTTTATAATCTTTTCTATCCAATGGAGTCCATCCGATTTCAGCAAGAGCGATAATACGAGGGAAAATACGATATTCTCTCAGATCATTTTCGTACATATATTCAGACCATGTATTACATTGAACACCTTTTACAAAATGGTCTTTACCTTGTTCAACCAATATTGCCGGAGTAGGATTGTATTTATAAACAGTTTCGATGGTCGCTTTTCCTCCGATAGTTACAGGATTAATTTTATAATCACCTTCATAACGGTCAAGATACATACCATCATTCTGAGGAGTCATAATAACATCATGATCCATACTAGCAGCTGCAATGCCGCCTTCTTCACCACGCCATGACATTACACTTGCTGTTGGAGCTAAGCCTCCTTCAAGAATTTCATCCCAACCAATAATCTTTTTATCATATTTAGCCAGCACTTTTTCCATGCGTTGAACAAAATAACTTTGCAATCGTTCTTCTGCAGAATGACCATCTTTAGCCTGTAACTTTTCATCACGGATACGTTTTTGGCAATGAGGGCACGTAGTCCATTCAATCTTTGGACATTCATCACCACCAATATGTATAATGTCGCTTGGAAAAAGTTCAATAACTTCTTTGAATACATTTTCAAGGAATTCAAATGTTGTTTCTTTACCTGCACAGAATACAATATCTTCCACACCCCAGATAATACGGGGTGAACCTTTAACGTTCCGGCAGGATAATTCAGGATAAGCTGAAATTGCAGCCATTCCGTGACCCGGTAATTCAATTTCGGGAATAACTTTGATGAAACGGTCAGATGCATATTTAACAACATCTTTGATCTCTTCCTGAGTATAGAAACCACCATACTCGAAACCTTCTCCTTCAATACGCTTCGAACCTATCTCAGTCAGTTTTGGATATTGTTTGATTTCAATACGCCATCCCTGGTCATCTGTAAGGTGCCAGTGCATGGTGTTTATCTTGAACATTGCTAACACATCCAATTGTTTCTTTACTTCATCTACTGTCATAAAGTGACGGCAAGGATCGAGCATCATACCACGCCAGCCGAAGCGAGGTTCATCTTTGATGTTTACTGCTGCTGCTTCCCATGCTATGCCGTTAACTACTGAAGGACTTTCGATTTCAGCAGGAAGTAATTGCATAAAAGATTGCATACCATAGAATAAACCTTGCGGAGTTTTAGCTTTTACAGTTACCTTTAGAGGGGTAACATCCAGTGTATATCCTTCTTCATTTACGTCCAGATTATTATCTACCAATAAAGAAATACCTTTATTTGCGTCAGCATCGCTCACTGATATGGTATATCCGGTAGCACGATTCAGTTTAGAAATGAAGTATTCAGCTACTGTTTTGGCTTCTGGTGTGGAAGCATAAATTGTAGTTCCTTTAGCAAGTTTAAAACTTCCTTGATTTTGTACTAAGCTTACAGGAGCCGGAATAATATTAATGCCCTCATTGTATGACATCTTTTTTGTAGGGGTATCATTACACGATACCAAAACACAGAGTGCCGCGCCGGCACACATTGTTGCAAAAAGCTTCTTCATGAATTTATATGAATATTTAGATTGAGTAATATGTTTTTATTTTGGGGAGTCAGAGGAGTTAAAGGAGTCAAGTAGTCAGAGTCGTTAACTCCTTTGACTCCTTGACTCCTTTAACTCCTTTTTTATGAAATTACCACGCAAAGAGCGGATAATCTTTCATTATACTATTTACTTTTTCACGAACAGCTTTTATTGTTTTTTCGTCTTCCGGTGCAGAAAGAACGGTGTCGATCATTTCGACAATCTGTTCCATTAAAGGTTCCTTAGCTCCACGGGTTGTTATAGCCGGGGTACCTATACGGATACCTGATGTTTGGAATGCAGAACGGCTATCAAATGGAACCATATTTTTGTTTACAGTAATATCTGCTGCAACCAATGCTTTTTCTGCAACTTTACCTGTTAATTCCGGGAACTTAGTACGAAGATCAATCAACATACTATGATTGTCTGTACCATCGGAAATAATCTTAAAGCCATCAGTTACAAATGCTTTTGCCATTGCGGCAGCGTTAGCCTTTACTTGAGCCTGATAAGTTTTGTATTCCGGCTCCAATGCTTCGCCAAAAGCGACTGCTTTAGAGGCAATTACATGTTCTAATGGGCCGCCTTGAATACCTGGGAATACAGCTGAGTCCAATAGTTGAGACATCATTTTAGTCTCGCCTTTAGGTGTTTTCTTTCCCCATGGATTTTCAAAGTCTTTTCCAAGAAGTATAATACCACCACGTGGTCCACGTAATGTTTTATGGGTTGTAGAAGTAACTACATGGGCATATTCCAATGGATTATTCAATAAACCAGCTGCAATCAATCCGGCAGGATGGGCCATGTCAATCATAAGCAAAGCACCTACTTTATCAGCAATCTCACGCATACGTTTATAATCCCATTCACGGGAATAAGCAGAACCACCACCAACAATTACTTTGGGTTTCTCACGTAAAGCTACTTCCTCCATTTGATCGTAATCAACGCGGCCTGTATCTTCTTTTACATTATATTCGGTTGCATGATAAAGAATACCCGAACTATTTACAGGCGAACCATGAGAAAGGTGTCCACCATGTGACAGATTCAATCCAAGAAATGTATCACCAGGATTCATTAGAGCCAGAAATACAGCCGCATTTGCCTGTGCACCCGAATGAGGCTGAACATTGGCCCATTCAGCATTGAAGAGCTTCTTCAAACGTTCGATAGCTAGTGTCTCGCTTTGATCAACGATTTCACAACCCCCATAATAGCGCTTCCCGGGATACCCTTCTGCATATTTATTGGTTAAAACACTACCCATTGCTTCCATCACTTGGTCGCTAACAAAATTCTCGGAAGCAATCAGCTCAATCCCTTTTAGTTGGCGTTGCTTTTCTTTCTCAATAATGTCGAAAATAACAGTGTCTCGTTTCATTACCTGTAATAATTTGGTTATTTGGAATGATTATTCTCCGTACAAGGAGAGTGGTGGCAAATTTACGATAATTTCCGTATGGTGTCACAATATTATTTTAGTTTCTTATTGATGTTGTGTTCTATTAATGACTTCATTTGTGTTATAGCTGCTTTATTATACTCGAGGCATGGCCATAAACAATATAATAGGGAGCAAAAAGCAAAATGTCAGTTCTAAGGTAATATTTGTGCGTTTTACATATAGTATGACAGTAAAATACCTATAGCAAGAACTCACACTATGTATAGAAACACTTTTTAACGTATCGTTTTGTCACAATAAGATCTATCACATACGAAAATTCGAGAGGATCTATTTTTTTGTCATGTACGATGGAATATAACAAGAGATGTTGTTCCTTCACCAACTCATAAAATACTTTCACCCATTTGTGGAAAAGCGTTAATTTATTTATCTATATATTTGAAACCAAAAAAGAAAAGGATATGAAATTATTAAATCTAACAATTATTCTTATGACAACAATTGCGACTGGTGCATTGGCACAGGAAAAGAAAACCGTTTTATCAACTCTTAAAGAAGCGACTGTCTTTTTTCAGGGATCGGAATTGACTCATGCTGCTAGTTATCCATTGGCTAAAGGTGTTAATGAAATCTATTTGGAAGGCCTAAGTCCAAACATTGATATAAATAGCCTGAAGATCAAAACAACCAATGGCGTGGTTGTTTCCACTTATGAATTTTCCGTAGACTATTTATCTTCTGGGAAAAAAGAAAATCCGCAAATAAAAAAATTACAAGAGTCTATTGCTGACACTGAAAAGACTTTGGAGCAGGTGAAGACTGATATAAGTATTACAGGAAATCTTCTGTCGCTCCTTCAGAAAGGAACGGAAAAGAATGTGGATGGTTCTGAAAAAGGATTGGGTATTGATGAACTAATGAAAACGATGGATTACTATAAATCGAAATCGAAAGAACTTCATGATATACAGGCAACGAATAACCGGAAGAAAACAGAACTTGAAGAGAATATTGCGAAGCTTAAGGGACAGTTAAGTCAAGAGTCGGTAAAGAATAACAAAACATCCGGAGTACTCAAATTGAATCTCTCTTCTCCTGTAGAAGCTAATTGCCAATTCCTTGTTTCGTATTATACTCCGTATGCATCCTGGATGCCTTATTATGATATAAATGTGGTCTCAACGGACAAACCTATTCAGATAGCATCTAAAGCACGTGTTCGTCAAACTACAGGAATGGATTGGGAAAAGGTAAAACTTACCTTATCTACTTCAACTCCAAGTAATGGAAAGATAGCTCCATTGTTCAATGCATGGTTTCTCGAGGCTTATCATCCTGCACCACCTGCACCCCGTGCTATGCGTTCTATGATACAAAACTCTTATTCTTATGAAATGGCTGCTTCTCCAATGGAATCTATTGAAGAAGACTTTGATGAAGTTTCTTTACAGCAAACCCCCGTAAGAAGCACGATGGATAACTATATTACTCAGGCTGATAATGAATTGAATACAATCTATACCATCGATATACCTTATACTATTCCAGGTAATGGAAAAGAGCAAAGTATTGACCTACAGGTAAAAGAAACTATTGCTGAATATAAATACTATTGCGCTCCAAAACTCGATACGGAAACTTATTTGTTGGCAGAAATAGCCAATTGGCAAGAATTGAACTTATTGAGTGGCCCGGCTAATATTACCTATGATGGAACGTATGTCGGAGAATCCTACATAGATGCACGCTCGACACATGAAAAACTATCACTCACTCTGGGAACGGATAAAAGAGTAACAGTCAAACGTGAGAAATTACACGACTTCAGCAGCACGCGTCTCCTGGGTAGTGACACCAAGCAGGTATTTGCATATAAAATCACAGTAAGGAACAATCAAAACAAACCGATTAAGATGGTATTGAAAGATCAATATCCTATCTCTACTCAGAAAAGTATAGAAGTGGAACTATTGAAAAAAGATACTACCCCGTGGACAGCAAATGTTGAAGAACTTGGTGTGATCACCTGGGAAGAGGAAATATCTGCGGGTGAAACCAAAATTTATCAGATTAGTTACAGTGTGAAGTATCCGAAAGGAATAACTTTAAACCTTTGAAAGTAATCTCTTTTTGATATTGATAAGTATACTATCTTGGCTCTCTGTATCTTTGTGTTTAAAATCTTTTTATACCAGTTCCGGTTGAGATAGTTTATATGATTATACTTGCATAAAATTTGTTCTTGATAATTATCAAGAACAAGTTTTGCTTTGAGCAAATAGAATATTTATCTGTTTTTTTACTAATAGATATAAGTAGTTCGTTCGTTTCCATAAGTTTATCTTTTCTCCGGAAATGAAAAGGCTGGATATATAAGACTCTACTTAAAAAAGCCTAAATAAAAAGCATATATTTGTAAAGTTAATTTTTAGAAAGTGTGTGCTATGAAAGATTCCGATTATTTATATATAGCAATACGTGCAGCTATAGATGCAGGTAAGGAGATTATGGAGGTATATAATGATTCCACAACTGATTTCGATGTGGAAATGAAAGAAGATAATTCACCCTTAACCCGTGCCGATAAAGCATCTCATAATATAATTGTTGATGCATTGTCAGCTACTCCATTTCCGATTTTAAGTGAAGAAGGCAGGGATATTCCATATAAGGAACGAATGAAATGGAAAATTCTTTGGATTGTAGACCCGCTAGATGGAACAAAGGAATTTATAAAACGAAATGGTGAGTTTACGGTGAATATTGCTTTGGTTGAAAATGGTACACCTGTATTAGGGGTTATCTATGTACCGTGCCGAAAAGAATTGTATTATGCATCTGAACAGACTGGGGCTTATAAGGTGGTGAATGCCGATTGGAATAAACAATTATCTTATACAGATATAAAAAAACAGGCGGTTCGGTTACCTTTATCTAAAGGACACCAGGGAATTGTTGTGGTGGCATCTCGTTCGCACCAATCAAAAGAAACGAGTACCTATATCGAAAATCTTCGTAAACAAGGAATACCTGTTACCTTGATTTCCAGTGGAAGCAGCTTGAAAATATGCTCAGTAGCCGAAGGAACGGCTGATATTTATCCACGTTTTGCTCCGACTATGGAATGGGACACTGCGGCAGGACATGCGATAGCGCTGGCTTCCGGTTGTACTATAAACCAAGTTGACGAAAAAACGCCCTTAGCCTATAATAAAGAAGATCTGTTAAACCCCTGGTTCATTGTGAAGCAGTAAATTGTGCCATTTTTGGAATTTTATGGTCTGAAAGCCCTTTTCGTTGAATTACGTATGAGAAAAAATGACGTTTCGTTAAATATCTTTTTTACTTTTGCTGTCTCAACTTGATAGAAGTATAGTCTAAGGCATGAGTTTTGAAATAATCTTTGTTTTATTAGGGTTGGCACTAATGGTTTTTGCTTTAATCAAAGACCTTATGCGTCCTGGTCTGACTCTCTTTTCGGTTGTTGTATTATTCTTATGTGCGGGAATACTCACTCCGAAAGAAATGTTGGAAGGATTTAGCAATAAAGGAATGATTACGGTAGCCCTGCTTTTTCTTGTAAGTGAAGGCATCCGGCAAAGCGGAACCCTAAGCCAGATATTTTCTAAATTCCTTCCCAAAGGAGAAACTACAGTCATTAAGTCGCAGGCCCGATTGCTGCCTATACTTGCAGGAATGTCAGCCTTTTTGAATAATACCCCGATGGTAGTTATTTTTGCTCCTATCATTAAAAGATGGGCTGAAAAGATAAAACTTCCGCCAACCAAATTCCTTATTCCCCTAACATACGCCGTGAGCCTTGGAGGTATTTGTACATTGATAGGGACATCTACCAACCTGGTTGTAAACGGTATGATTATGGAAGCAGGATATGATGGGTTATCTATGTTTGAAATCGGAAAAATTGGTGTGCCTATTGCTATCGTAGGCATTCTTTTCCTGATATTCTTTTCTAACAAACTGTTGCCTGAATCCCCTGCTAATAGTTCGGAAGATATAACTGAAGAGGGTGAAAAGGAAGGATGGCATAAGATAGAGGCAGTACTAGGCCCTCGTTTTCCCGGTATCAATAAAGCACTGGGAGAATTCAACTTTTTCCGTCATTATGGTGCAATAGTCAAAGAAGTGAAAAGATCCGGACAACGGATTCCAGGCAATATGGATGATATAGTATTACAAGAAGGAGATAACCTGATATTATGGGGAGACGATTCTTTTATACCTACCTGGGGAGAATCAAGTGTGTTCCTGATCTTATCGAATGGGAAGGAAGCCATAAAGCCCATTTCAAATAAAAAAAGGTGGTTTGCGCTTGGTTTGTTTCTTTTTATGATTGCAGGTGCAACCATTGGCGAACTTCCTGTAACCAAAGAAGCTTTTCCTAATATAAAGCTGGATATGTTCTTCTTTGTGTGTATTACTACCATTATAATGGCATGGGCAAGGATATTTCCGGCCAGAAAATATACCAAATATATTTCATGGGATATCTTGATTACTATAGCATGCGCCTTTGCTATAAGTAAAGCAATAGAAAATTCGGGAGTGGCTGCTATGGCTGCCCGTTATATCATAAGTTTGTCTGAAACATTCGGCCCTTATATATTATTGGCAATGACTTTCCTTATCACCGCTTTATTCTCACAGCTTATTACTAATAATGCGGCGGCGGCATTGGGATTCCCTGTAGCCCTTTCAGTTGCAACTCAATTAGGAGTCAATCCGATGCCTTTCTTTATGGTTATATGCGTAGCGGCTTCTACGAGTTTTTGTACCCCGATATGTTATCAGACTAATATGATTGTGCAGGGAATAGGAGGGTATTCTTTTATGGACTTTGTGAAAATAGGAACTCCTCTCACTATAATAGTATTTCTGATGGCAGTATTTCTTGCTCCTTTGATATGGCCTTTTTAAATGAAAAATGTAGAATGAAGAATGAAGAATTAAATATAACTCCCATTTTTGAAAGGATGCTTAAACGTGAAGATAAAGAGTGTCTGTTGAAACAAAGGAGTGTGATGGTTTGGTTTACGGGATTGAGTGGTTCGGGAAAGAGTACGATTGCTATTGCGTTGGAACGTGAACTTCATAACCGTGGATTACTATGCCGCATACTGGATGGTGATAATATCCGTACGGGTATAAATAATAATCTCGGGTTTTCAACAGAAGACAGGAATGAGAATATCCGTCGGATAGCTGAGGTAGGGAAACTGTTTATTGATACCGGTATTATTACGATTGCTGCTTTTATCAGTCCGGATAATGAAATGCGGGAAATGGCAGCCTGTATTATTGGGAAAGATGATTTTCTGGAAGTATATATCAGCACTCCGATAGAAGAATGTGAACGCCGGGATGTAAAGGGGCTTTATGCCAAAGCACGAAAGGGAGAGATAAAAGAATTCACGGGTATATCCGCTCCATTCGAGGAACCAGCTAACCCCGACTTGTCATTAGATACGTCTATGTTAAGTGTTGAAGAGTCGGTAAAGATGTTATTGGATATGATCCTGCCAAGAGTATTGTTGCAGGACAAGTAGTTTAATATAAAAGTTATAATGAAATGTATTTGAATATGATTGCAACGATGGTACAGACAAGGCTTGCCCTGTCTTTCTATGAAACAATACATTGATTTAATGGAATTGTTAACAAGGAGACAGCGCAAGCCCTGTCTCTACTATCATTGTTGCAAAATCTTCAATTATAAAATAATAGATTAATATGTCAGAATACAAACTAAGTCATTTACAGGAGCTCGAAACTGAGTCTATTCACATTATTCGTGAGGTAGCTGCGGAATTTGAAAATCCTGTAATGCTTTACTCTATCGGAAAAGATTCTTCCGTGATGGTGCGCCTTGCAGAAAAAGCTTTTGCTCCCGGAAAAGTACCATTCCCACTGATGCATATAGATTCGAAATGGAAATTCCGTGAAATGGTTGAGTTTCGTGATGCCTATGCGAAGAAGTTTGGGTGGAATCTGATTGTTGAATCCAATATGGAAGCCTTTAACGCTGGAGTAGGGCCTTTCACTCATGGAAGTAAGGTACATACAGATTTGATGAAAACACAGGCCTTATTGCAGGCACTCGATAAACATAAATTTGATGCCGCCTTCGGAGGCGCTCGCCGGGATGAGGAAAAGAGCCGGGCAAAGGAACGTATTTTCTCTTTCAGGGATAAGTTCCATCAATGGGATCCGAAAAACCAACGCCCCGAATTGTGGGATATCTATAATGCCCGTATTCATAAAGGAGAAAGCATCCGTGTGTTTCCTTTATCAAACTGGACAGAACTGGATGTGTGGCAATATATCCGTTTAGAGAATATACCTATTGTTCCGCTTTATTATGCAAAAGAACGTCCGATAGTCAATATGGATGGAAACTTGATTATGGTAGATGATGACCGTATGCCTAAGGAACTGGCAGATAAAGCAACAATGATGAAAGTACGTTTCCGTACGTTGGGTTGTTATCCGTTAACAGGTGCAGTTCAAAGTGATGCTGAAACAATCGAAGAGATTGTAGAAGAAATGATGACAACGACCAAGAGTGAACGCACAACCCGGGTGATTGATTTTGATCAGGAAGGAAGTATGGAACAAAAGAAACGGGAAGGGTATTTTTAAAACTGAAGAATGAAATGAGTGCACTAAATATAAAAGAATATCTGGATAAAGATGAGCAAAAAGACTTGCTTCGTTTCTTGACGGCAGGTTCTGTCGATGATGGGAAATCAACACTTATTGGCCGTCTGCTCTTTGATAGTAAAAAGATATACGAAGACCAATTGGATGCCCTGGAACGTGACAGTAAACGTATGGGCAATGCGGGTGACCATATTGATTATGCTTTATTACTGGACGGATTAAAGGCGGAAAGAGAGCAAGGTATTACTATTGATGTAGCCTATCGCTATTTCAGTACTAATAACCGTAAATTTATTATAGCTGATACCCCGGGGCATGAACAATATACCCGTAATATGATAACGGGAGGCTCAACAGCCAACCTGGCTATTATATTGGTGGATGCAAGAACAGGAGTGATTACTCAAACACGCCGTCATACTTTTCTTGTTTCCCTTTTAGGTATAAAGCACGTAGCTCTGGCAGTAAATAAGATGGACCTTGTTGATTTTAATCAGCAGGTATTCGATAAAATTGTTGCCGACTACAACGCTTTTGTAGAACCTTTGAATATTCCGGATATCACATATATTCCTCTATCAGCATTGGATGGAGACAATGTGGTTGAAAAAAGCGAACGTATGCTATGGTACTCTGGTCAATCACTGTTGCAATATCTGGAAACAGTACCGATTGACCAGGACAGGAATTACGAAGACTTTCGTTATCCGGTTCAATATGTGCTTCGTCCTAACCTGGATTTTCGAGGATTTAGTGGGAAGATGGCAAGTGGTATTGTAAGAAAGGGTGATACAGTCATGGCATTGCCATCGGGAAAGACTTCCAAAGTGAAAAGCATTGTGACTTATGACGGGGAACTGGATTATGCTTTCCCTCCCCAATGTATCACTATAACTCTGGAAGACGAAATAGATATATCCCGTGGGGAAATGTTGGTACACCCTGGTAACTTACCCATGAGTGACCGTAATTTCGAAGCAATGCTTGTATGGATGGATGAAGAACCGATGGATAAACACAAACAGTTCTATATTAAACATACCACAAATACCACCCGTGCCCGTATTGAAGGTATTCGTTACCGTATTGATGTAAATACAATGGAACAATCGGAAGCGGATGTGCTGTCACTGAATGAGATAGGGAAAGTTGTATTTACCACCGGAAAAGAATTGTTTTTCGACCCCTATACAAAGAATAAGCAAACAGGCGCTTTCATCCTGATTGACCCTATAACAAACAATACTTCGGCGGTAGGAATGATTACCGATAAGGTTGATGCCAAAGACATGGTATTTGAGGATGCTTTTGTCATATTGAATCTTCCGGAATTGGGAATTGGAAAAGAGCATTATGAAGCGGTCCGGATTGTGTGTGAAGAAATGAAAAGGCAGGGTTTGCCTGTGAAATGTATTGTTGAATAAATAGAGAAAAATGGGATTACAATTTGATAAGTTACCGGTAAATACATTGGTAGGTGCCAAGTGGAAAACTTTTACCACATTGGCAAAAGAAAATGAAATAGATAAAGGTTTTCGTCAGAAATATTACCTGACAAAAGCTGTGTGCCGTTTACTTAGTCTGCTTCAACCTATCGAAGATATGAAATACCGAAAACTGGAAGACCGGCAAACGGACGAGCCTCTTTTTATTTTGGGACACTGGAGGAGCGGAACTACTTTTGTACATAATGTTTTTGCCTGTGACAAGCATTTTGGATACAATACTACTTATCAGACTGTTTTTCCTAACCTGATGCTATTTGGCCAGCCTTTTTTCAAAAAAACCTTATCATGGTTAATGCCCGACAAGCGACCGACGGATAATATGGAATTGAAGGTTGATCTGCCACAAGAGGAAGAATTTGCATTATCAAATATGATTCCTTACTCTTATTATGATTTTTGGTTTTATCCCAAAAGGATGCTGGACTATTGCGATCGTTATCTTTTATTTGATACTATTCCGGAAGAAGAACGGCAGATTTTTAAAGATACTTTTCAACAATTAGTGAAAATAAGTTTGTGGAATACGCAAGGAACTCAATTCCTGAGCAAGAACCCTCCCCATACCGGACGTATCCGTACTTTGCTGGAAATATATCCTAATGCTAAGTTTATTTATTTAAAGAGGAATCCATATACGGTGTTTGAAAGTACCCGAAGTTTTTTTACCAATACGATTCAGCCTCTGAGGTTGCAGGACATAGCTAATGAACAAATAGAGTCCAATATTATAGAAGTCTATCGTCGTCTCTATTATAAATATGAGGATGAAAAACATCTTATTCCTGAAGGAAATCTGATTGAACTTAAATTCGAAGATTTTGAAGCCGATGCTTTTGCTATGACTCGTGATATTTATAGCAAATTACGATTGCCAGGTTTTGACGAGTCAAAAGACAATATAGAGATATATCTTGGAAAAAAGAAAGGATATAAAAAGAATCAATATAAGTATGAGGACCGGACAGTTAAAATCGTTGAAGAAAACTGGGATATGGCACTTAAAGATTGGGGATATAAACTTTAGGTATTGATAATAGGAAATATTAATATGAGAAAATATATTTATCGTCTGGCCTGTGTATGCCTTTTGATTACGAACTGTCAATTATCAATTATCCATTCACAAAGAGCAGTGTATCTGCCTTTTGGAAACATGGATGAGTGGATTGTGCGCGAAATAAAAGAGTCAGCTGTTATTGGAGGTAAAACGAAGCTATTGTATGAAGTGGCGCCTCATGATACAATCCGTGGGAATGATCCTTATAGAAATATGGGAGGTTCTCCATGGGCTAATTCAAATGTATTAGCAAAAGTGGCAGGGGTTGTCAAAACAAATACTTCTGTATTTCCCGAGCAAAGAGGGGATGGCTGGTGTGCCCGTCTGGAAACCCGGTTTGAGAGTGTAAAGGTTCTTGGTTTGGTAAATATTGAAGTCATTGCTGCCGGCTCACTCTATTTGGGAACAATGCATGAGCCTATTACCGGAACGCGGAATCCTCAGAGTAAACTGCAATGCGGCATTCCATTCACACAAAAACCTCAGGCAATATGTTTTGACTATAAAATAAAAGCATCACCCGATGAAAACCGGACACGTAGTACCGGATTTAGCCGGAAAAGTACTGTACTCGGAAAAGATTCATTGGCTGTGATTCTTTTCCTACAAAAACGTTGGGAGGATAAGGATGGGAATGTCTATGCCAAAAGAGTGGGGACTATGGTTACCCGTTATTGGCAATCAACTTTAGATTGGGTAAATAATGCAATTTATCCCATTCATTATGGAGATATAACCACGCATCCTGACTATAAAAATTATATGCAAATACAGGTTGAAGAACGATACACCTTGAATAGCAGGGGTGAAAGCGTTCCTATAATTGAAACCGATTGGGCAGCACCGGACGAAATTCCTACACATTTAATTCTCCAATTTACTTCCAGCCATGGAGGGGCTTATATAGGCTCACCCGGAAATACAATGTGGGTCGACAATGTGAAGCTTATTTACAGCGGAACTGATTAAAAAAGAATATACCAACCTTCACTTTATTTATAAAATGGGTGTTAGCAGTTAAGCGGGATTTGGTGTATATTTGTACGCTAAATGCATAATTGCGCCCTGGTATGAATGAGATACAAATACGAATCAAACAGCTTTGTGACGAGCTGGAGCAACATAATTATAACTATTATGTACTGTCTACTCCCACTATTTCCGACCGTGAGTTTGATGAAAAACTGAAAACCCTTCAACTTCTGGAAGAGCAATATCCCGAATATGCAGACCCTTATTCTCCAACACAACGTGTGGGGAGTGATATCTCAAAAGAATTTAAACAAGTGTCGCATATTTACCCAATGCTTTCACTTAGTAATACGTATTCGGAAGAAGAAGTAAGCGATTTCTATGACCGGGTGTCGCGCGCATTAAATGAGCCTTTTGATATTGTTGCCGAATTGAAATATGATGGTACATCAATTTCTCTTATTTATGAACAAGGACATCTGACACGCGCGGTTACACGTGGTGATGGAACCCGTGGAGATGATGTAACAACAAATATAAAAACAATAAGGTCGATTCCTTTAAAGTTGAGAGGTGATAATTTTCCTGAAATGTTTGAGATTCGTGGGGAGATATTATTGCCCTGGAAAGAATTCGACAGATTAAATAAAGAAAGAGAAGAAGAGGAAGAACCTTTATTTGCTAATCCTCGTAATGCAGCATCGGGTACATTGAAGCAACAGAATCCGGCCATCGTAGCATCACGTAAACTGGATGGGTATTTTTATTATTTACTGGGTGAAAACCTTCCGGCTGAAGGACATTATGAGAATCTTATGGCTGCATGTAGTTGGGGATTTAAAATACCTGATGTTATCCGTAAATGCACCACTTTGGAAGAAGTCTTTGATTATATAAACTATTGGAATGTTGAAAGGAGAAATCTTCCTGTTGCAACTGATGGAATTGTATTGAAAGTAAATTCTTTGCGTCAACAACTTAATCTTGGCTTTACTTCTAAGAGTCCTCGTTGGGCAATTGCATATAAGTTTCAGGCCGAACGAGCAGAGACACGTTTGAATACAGTTTCTTTTCAGGTAGGACGTACAGGTGCGGTTACACCTGTTGCCAATCTGGAACCTGTATTATTGGCCGGTACGGTAGTAAAGCGTGCCTCTTTACATAATGCCGATATTATAAAAGGACTTGATTTACATTACGGTGATAATGTGTATGTTGAAAAAGGAGGGGAAATTATTCCTAAGATAGTTGGGGTCAATATTGAAGCACGTTCTATCTTGATCGGAGATGAAGTACGTTTTATTAAAACTTGTCCTGAATGTGGCACTCCGTTAATACGTCCGGAAGGAGAAGCGGCTCATTATTGCCCGAATGAGACGGGTTGTCCGCCGCAAATTAAAGGACGAATTGAACATTTTGTTACCCGAAGGGCGATGAATATAAATATAGGGCCTGAAACGGTTGAAGACTTATATAATGCAGGATTGATAAGTAATGCGGCTGACCTCTATACTCTTCGTATTCAGGATTTGCTAACACTGGAACGTTGGGCAGACAAAAGTGCACGTAACCTGATGGAGAGTTTACGTGAGTCAAAGAATGTTCCTTTTGAACGTGTATTATATGCGTTGGGAATACGTTTCGTTGGTGAGACTGTGGCCAAACGCCTGGCATTTGCTTTTCGTTCTATGGATGAACTGGAGCAAGCTTCCTTAGAAACATTGACGGATGTGGATGAAATAGGAGGACGCATAGCACAAAGTGTATTAGCTTATTTTACGGATGAGAAGAACAAGGTTATAGTGAATCGTCTGAAAGAGGAAGGATTACAGATGTCTATATCAGAAGAAATGCTGGCTGAACGTTCTGACAAATTACAAGGATTGACCATTGTCATTAGCGGTACTTTCTCTAAACATTCCCGTGATGAATATAAAGCGATGATTGAACAGCATGGTGGTAAAAATAGCGGTTCGGTATCCGGAAAGACGGATTATATTTTAGCTGGTGAAAATATGGGGCCGGCCAAGCTTGAAAAAGCTGCGAAATTAGGCGTTAAAATCCTGAATGAAGATGATTTCTTAAACATGTTGAGCGAATGAAGAAGAGATTAACCGATTTTTTCATAAAGAAAGGAGTTAACCGGTTAATTAATAGTCCGGCTAACCGTAATCACCGCTTCCTGTCGTTGAAGGAAGCACATGATATCCTTATTTTTTATGAAACCAAAGATCGGGATGAAATTGAGCCTTGCCTGGAAACATTGAGGATGTTACGCAAGAATGTACAGGTATGCTTATTTTCTTCCGGAAAAGTTTTACCGGAGGAAAAGGATTCTTATTTGATAATTGAAGATGGAAAAGATGTAAACCGATTGGGTTATCCAACAACAAATATAAGCAAGAAAGTTAATGCTGTAAAAGCGGATATACTCATTGACCTGACGAGGAAGAATTGTTATCCTATGAAGTATCTGATGCTACAACATCCTTCTATATTTAAGATAGGATTAAAAAGAGGGAATGAACAGGATATATATGATTTAGCAATTTTGGTGACAGACAGGGATGATATGATGTATTTGTTTGGACAAATCATATTTTATTTGCAGACCATCCGCTCTAAATGATATTTATTACTTATTTTTGCAAAGCTAAACTACAAAAGGAATATTTTCCCCATGGCAGACATAAACTTAAGAGGTATGGGAGTTGCATTGATAACTCCTTTCAAAGAAGATGACAGCGTAGATTATGAGGCATTGGGCAAGCTGGTGGATTATCAGCTGCAGAATGGAACTGATTATCTCGTTGTATTAGGAACAACAGCAGAAACACCTACACTTTCAGAAGAAGAAAAAAAGAAAATTGTCAATCTTGTAGTTACCCGTGTACGGGGGCGTATTCCAATTGTATTAGGGTTGGGGGGGAATTGTACTCGTACAATCGTTGAAAAACTGAAAAGTGATAATTTCGATGGGATAGATGCTATCCTTTCCGTTGTACCTTATTATAATAAGCCATCCCAGGAAGGTATTTACCAGCATTATAAAGCTATTGCTGAAGCTACAAAAATCCCAATTGTACTATATAATGTACCCGGACGTACAGGTGTAAATATGACTGCAGCAACTACTTTACGTATTGCATGTGAGTTTCCGAACGTAATAGGTGTAAAGGAAGCTTCAGGTAACTTCACACAGATGGATGACATTATCAAGAATAAGCCGGCAAATTTTAACGTAATATCAGGTGATGATGGTATTGCGTTCCCATTGGCTACATTGGGTGCAATAGGTGTTATTTCAGTTATTGGGAATGCTTTCCCCAGAGAATTTAGCCGTATGGTTCGCCTGGCCCTCGCTGGTGATTATGATAGTGCACGTACAATTCACCATAGTTTTACGGAATTATTCGACCTGCTTTTTGTGGATGGTAATCCGGCCGGAGTGAAGTGTATGCTTCACATGATGGGATTCATTAACAATAAACTTCGTTTGCCTTTAGTTCCAACTCGTATTGGAACTTTTGAAAAAATACGGGATGTGTTGCGTGAATTGAATATAAAATGCTAATATCTTACATTATATAAAAGCCTTCTATAATTTTAGAAGGTTTTTTTATATATTAATCCGAAAAGTATGATTGCAGATTGATACGCTTATAACGCTGATTTGCATGGATAAATATATTTCTGTGAAACTCCGTGTATTTAATGTATTCCGTGTGCAGTCATTCTTTTTTATGATGAATACTATCAAAAAGATATTCAAGATATTCACTTACTTTTACTGTATCTTCCGCATCCGGACTCCAAGGTGCTAAGTCTTTGGCAGAGAGTGGAGCGAAAGGCCCTTGTTTTATTTCATAGATGACCGTATCTGTTTCCAGTACAAGCAAACTATGCCATACACCAGCTGGCAATTCTGCTCCATAAGAACCATTCAATGGGTCGAGGTATATTTTGTCTGTAATATTTCCTTCTTCGTCAAATATAAAAAGAACGGCTTTTCCCCGTAATACCATGAAAATTTCTTCTTTGGGGGGAGTTAGATGCCTATGTGGACGAATATATGTTCCAGGTTCCATAGCATTCAGAAGGCGGTTTACAGGATCATCCAATTTTTCATGAAAGTTGTAGTTTATGCGAAGCCTGGATGATTGTTTTGCCTTTGATGAAGTTTCATTTAACAGTTCTTCATTAATCAGTTTCATGTTCTTTTTTCTTTTCTTTTGTTGAATGCGAAGATACAACAATTGTCAGACAACTATACTCATATATAGATTGTTATTGTATGAAAGAAGTAAAATGCAACTCTCTGTCAATGTGGCGGAGTAAAGCTGTGGCATTTCTTTTGTATACTATAGATAAAGAACAATTAACTAAATGTAAAAGATTAGAAGAGATAAATATATGAATTTAAACAATTTTACAATTAAAGCACAGGAGGCTGTTCAACAAGCTATTCAATTGGTAACTTCCAATAATCAGCAAACTATTGAACCGGTTCACTTACTGAAAGCTGTCATAATGACGGGTGAAAGTGTGACTAACTTCTTATTCCAAAAACTGGGTGTAAATATCCAGAATTTGAATCTGGCGCTGGATAGTCAGATACAATCTTGTCCACGAGTATCAGGTGGTGAACCTTACCTTTCACGTGAGACAAATGCAATATTACAAAAAGCTATTGATTATTCGGGAAAGATGGGAGACCAATATGTATCACTAGAACCGATTATTCTGGCTTTACTCACGGAAAAGAGTACTGCATCCCAGATGTTGAAAGATGCTGGTGTGACTGAAAAAGATTTACGTCAAGCTATTGAAGAACTACGTAAAGGAAATAATGTGACCAGTCAATCAGCGGAAGATACCTATGATGCTCTAAATAAATATTCAATTAACCTGAATGAACGTGCACGCAGTGGAAAACTCGATCCAGTGATTGGACGGGACGATGAAATTCGTCGTGTATTGCAGATTCTGAGTCGTCGTACCAAGAATAATCCGATTTTGATCGGTGAACCTGGGGTAGGTAAAACTGCAATAGCAGAAGGATTGGCTCATCGTATTATACGTGGAGATGTACCTGAGAACCTTAAGTCCAAACAAATTTTCTCTTTGGATATGGGGGCCTTAATTGCTGGTGCAAAATATAAAGGAGAATTTGAAGAACGTCTGAAGTCAGTAGTGAATGAAGTTATCAAGTCTGAAGGAGAGATTATTCTTTTTATAGATGAAATTCATACATTGGTAGGTGCTGGAAAAGGTGAAGGAGCAATGGATGCCGCCAATATTCTGAAACCGGCATTGGCAAGAGGTGAATTACGTTCTATTGGTGCTACAACTTTAGATGAGTATCAAAAATACTTTGAAAAAGATAAAGCTCTGGAACGTCGTTTCCAAACTGTAATGGTAGATGAACCTGATGAATTGGATACGATATCTATTCTTCGTGGATTGAAGGAAAAGTATGAGAATCATCATAAGGTACGTATCAAAGATGATGCAATCATAGCTGCAGTACAACTTTCTTCGCGTTATATCACGGATAGATTTTTACCGGATAAAGCTATTGACTTAATGGATGAGGCGGCAGCCCGTTTGCGTATACAGGTAGATTCTGTTCCGGAATCATTAGATGAGGTTTCCCGCCGCATCAAGCAATTAGAGATTGAACGTGAAGCAATCAAACGGGAAAATGATACACAGAAGTTGGAGTCTCTCAATCAGGAAATAGCAAATCTTAAAGAGGAAGAAAACAAGCAGAAAGCTCAGTGGCAAACAGAAAAGGATCTTATTAATAAGATACAGCAAAATAAGATTGACATTGAGAATATGAAGTTCGAAGCAGACAAAGCTGAACGTGAAGGCGATTATGGGAAAGTGGCAGAGCTTCGATATGGAAAAATAAAAGCCAAGGAAGAAGAGATACAGGAGGTACAATCCCAGTTGCATGAAATGCAAGGTAATGATGCAATGATAAAAGAAGAAGTTGACAGTGAGGATATTGCAGATGTTGTATCCCGTTGGACAGGAATACCCGTCAATAAAATGATGCAGAGTGAAAAGGATAAACTTTTAAGTTTGGAATCCGAATTACATACGCGCGTCATTGGGCAGGAAGAAGCTATCACTGCTATATCAGATGCTGTTCGCCGTAGTCGTGCAGGATTGCAAGACCCGAAAAGACCGATAGGTTCTTTCATATTTCTGGGAACGACAGGAGTTGGTAAGACAGAGTTGGCAAAGGCTTTGGCTGAATATCTTTTTGATGACGAGAATATGATGACGCGTATTGATATGAGTGAATATCAGGAAAAGTTCAGTGCAACACGTCTTATTGGTGCACCTCCCGGATATGTAGGATATGATGAAGGAGGACAATTGACTGAAGCAATACGCCGTAAACCTTATTCTGTTGTATTGTTTGATGAAATAGAAAAGGCACATCCTGATGTCTTTAATATATTACTCCAGGTATTGGATGATGGTCGGTTGACAGATAATAAAGGTCGCGTAGTGAACTTTAAGAATACGATTATTATTATGACAAGTAATATGGGTTCGTCCTTGATTCGTGAAAACTTTGAAAAGATGACATCTGATAATCGTGAACAGGTTATTGATGAAACGAAAATACAGGTATTGGAATTATTGAAGAAAAATATTCGTCCTGAATTCCTAAATCGTATTGATGATATCATCATGTTTACGCCGTTGAATGAGGAAGAAATACGTCAGATTGTATCATTACAATTAAATAGTGTACAGAAGATGCTGGCTCAGAATGGTATCGCATTACAATTTACAGATGCTGCTATTCGTTTTATTTCAGACGAAGGTTTTGATCCGCAATTCGGTGCACGCCCTGTAAAACGTGTCATACAAAGATATGTTCTGAATCAACTTTCCAAGGAAATACTGGGTATGAAAATAGATCGTAACCGTCCTATTATAATTGATCGGGATGGGGATGGTTTAGTTTTTAAAAACTAACTATTAACGATTGATAATTAATAATTAATATATAAGAGAGGCAGGTGTACTTGTCTCTCTTTTTTTAGCTGGTATTTCTCTTTAATTAATCCTTAATCATTGACCATTAATCATTATAAATAGTATCTTTGTCTAGGTATAACTTCTAAAATAAAACAGCTATGAGCGAGAAAGACGAATTCCTGTATGATGAAGACGATTCTGTGAAATTTATTCAGAACTACCTTCCTCAAGAGCTGAAAGGAAAGTTCAGCGATGACGATATTAACTATATTGTAGACTTGGTTTACGACTTCTATGATTCTAAAGGATTTCTGAGTGACGAAAGTGACGATGAAGGTGATATTGAAATAGATGAAGACGAACTAACAAGCTATGTTGTTAAGAATGCTCAAAAAGATGGAGTAGGCAAATTTGAGCCGGAAGAAATCTCTTTTATTGTACAAGGCGAATTAGAGTATTGCGATTCTATTAATATGTTTGATTAGGTATTTGTTTTTTAAAACATGTTCGACCGTTAATCTGTTATATTTATAAACAGTAATTTATAAATGAAAAGTATGAAAAGTGTAAAATTATTATCGGTTATGCTGCTTGGTGCAGCTATTGTTTTTACAAGTTGCGGAACATGGAATAATACAGCGAAGGGTACAGCTATCGGTGTTGGTGGAGGTGCTGCTGTTGGCGCAGGTGTTGGTGCTATTGCCGGCAATACTGCATTAGGAAGTATTATTGGTGCTGCTGTAGGTGGAACTGCAGGTGCTTTAATTGGAAAAAATATGGATAAGCAGAAGAAACAGATTGAAGAAACTGTTCCGGATGCAACAGTAGAAAAAGTAAATGACGGAGAAGCTCTTAAAATAACTTTTGATTCCGGTATTTTATTTGCAACTAATTCAAGTACAGTAAGCGAGGCATCAAAGAGTGCTCTTCATAATTTTGCAAATACATTGAAGGCGAATCCTGATACTTATATCAGAATCGTTGGTCATACTGATAATACTGGTGGCGTGGATCTTAATCAGACATTATCTGAAAAACGTGCTAAAAGTGTAGATGATTACTTAATGCAGCAAGGTGTTAGTAGCGATCGTATGACTTATGAAGGTAAAGGTTTGCATGACCCTATTGCAACTAACAATACCGCAGAAGGCCGTGCTTTGAATCGCCGCGTTGAAATCCTGATTGTCGCGAATGAAAAGATGTTACAGGAAGCACACGCAGGGACTTTGAAATAACAACACATAATTATAAAAAAAGCTATCAGATATCTGATAGCTTTTTTTATTTAGTGATTTAAAGATTAAAACAATTTTTCAATTCTGAAAAATCGTTTATAATGACATCAGCTGTTTCATTTCCTTTATAAGCCTCCCAACCAATACTCTTCAACCAGATTGTTTGACACCCGATTTCTTTAGCAGGTAAAATATCTTTATCATAAGAATCTCCAATAACCACACAATTATTAGACGGTAAATTCGTCTCTTTTACTCCTAATCGGAATATTTCGGGGTTCGGCTTCCGTATACCAACTACTGCCGATTCAATAATGACAGGGAAGAAATGGTCGAGTTTGAAATCTTTAAGTACGGACTCTATATTTCCATAAAAATTTGAGACAAGAATCAATGGATAGCGTTTCTTTAGCTCTTCCAGTATAGGGCGTGTCTGTTCTATAGCTTTCTCGGCATAAGAATAACACCAATCAGCTAAAGCAATAGGTAATTCAGCTGGGGTTTTCTCCATGACTAATTGTCTGGATTCTATAAGTTGTTCTATTTGAATCTTACATTTCAAACGTAGCATATCACGGAATGTATGTTCCGGCTTTATTATAGGGTTCTTTCCAAGAGTTCTTTCTGCATATACATAGGCATCCCGAAAAACATCTTTTGTAACCGGAACCTCTAGAGCTTCATAAGCTTTCCAGATAACCTCAGCCCAGTGCATTCCATTACTGTCGATCGTGCCACCATAATCGAAGAGTATTCCTTTCACTTTCTCCAAGTCAAACATCTTGTTTTGTATTTTCCAGTTTAGGTATAAATTCTTTACAAATTCGCTCGTGCTTACGTATCATATAAATAAGCATTACATTTAATACTGTCATTTCAAAGGCAAAATACAACCAGGGCTCATTTATGATAAGGCTGATAAACAATGCTATTATCCTTGTATTAAATGAAAGCATATTAGTATACTTCATTAATGGCAGACTTTTTTGTCTGAATTCGGTGCGAAACCATTCCGGAGCCTCTCCATTGTATTTTTCACGGATAATACCCATCATTTTTTGAAACTTGGGAGATAATGCCTCTTGCCCAATCGTGTAGTTGAGATAGAACCATTCAAAGAGCTTATAAATGAAATCTTTTTTCCAGCTTAAATTCTTGAAATTTTCTTTTAGGGTAGGGGAGTAGGACAACTCACTGCCTGATTTACCTTTCAGAAAAAGTAAATGAATATTTCTGTAATAATCAGCCATAGATGCTTGTTTACTATGGAAATACCCCGTAGTAGCGGCTAATAACCAAATCCATATAGCCCATTCCGATGTTAAACGTAAACAGATTGCTGCATAGATTGTAATGAACCAAACATCCCCACATGCCCCATCTAAAATTCTTCCGAGTTGGCTTTTCTGACCTGTCATTCGGGCTAATTGTCCATCGGCACTATCATAAGAATTGGCCCATATCAACAGTAGCATACCTATGATATTTATGGTAAGATCATTGAAGTAATAGCATATACCGGCTGCTATACCTATAAAAATAGAAGCAACGGTAACAGCATTGGGTGATACACCCAGTTTTTGAAAAAGCAATGCCCAGCGATAGCCTATCGGACGATAAAAGTATATATCGATAGGTTCCTCTGTATCTAAAGATTTCAGAGTAGATTCTAAACTAGGTTTTGAATTTGTTTTTGTCATAAGAATATCATAAACATAAAATTACAGGGTAGCTTTGTTCCATATACATTCTGCAATGAAAGGAGCGGCTTCATTACGGCAGGGGGCAAAACTGGGCCAATCATTAAAATCAATCATCTGCATTTGTCCTTCTTCCGATACAATGCAGTCTCCACCGTAAATAGATACATTTAAAATATCAGCGGCCTGATCGCATAAACCATGTAATACAGATTCGTCGAAAGAAATACCTTTTGCAGTCCCATTAATTTGTTCCCATCCAAATTTGCTGTGATGTGCGCTGGATGGATAGAACCAATAAAAGAAAGGAGTTCCTTTTATACCATAAAATTTAATAAGGTCTCCTGTTAAATGCTCATTGATAACAGCGCTTTCAATACCGCGAATAGAAAATTCTTTTAGAATGGAATGAGCTTCTTCTCTATTCCTTACATAAGTTACGTCTTCTCTGTGAACAGCATGGAAATCTCCCCGTTTTACCCAACAATTTGAGAGTCCGGCTTTCTCAAGTTCATTATCTGGATCATCCATGGTTGAAACAATAATGCTTTTGGGATGAGGGATGCCATTTTCCACCAGTAGCCTTGTCATTCGTTCGCGGGTACAATTTTCTATACCAAAAGCTGAGTTTACAACTATTCGTCCTTTGTTTTCCAATTGTTGTAATATTTTGATTGAACTCCAGTCACGTACCATATTGAATATTATAGTTTCTTCAAGGGTAGCTACATGCAGATCGGATTCAATATATTCATTGACTGTACAACCATAATTTTGTAAATGTTTAACCGTCAAAGAAAAGATTGCAGCATCATTTCCTATATGATTTGGGGAAAACTTATTCCCTCTTCGTATACCAGCAATAGTAAGTTTACTCATTTTTTGCCTTTTCAATTTGTTGTAGAAATGCTTCTGCTTTTTGAATATCTTCAGCATGATCTACATCTATAATTTTACTAAAAGGATATGCTTTCAGTTTCAAACCTTCAACAATTAATTGACGTTGATAGTTCCGCATACGGGATATGCCGGATTCTAATGCTTTTTCAAGTACGCGGAATGCATTTTGTTTAAGACAATAGATGCCTCCTGAAATGTATTTGCATTCTTCATTCTTGTCCAGAAAATTTTGTATATTCAGATTATTGTCTGTTTGTACATACAATGGCTTCTCATCATCAATATAATCTGTTACAGCCATCAAGCCATCCAAATCCTTTTCCCTAAGGAAAGATTGTATATAACCGCTAAATTCTTCTTCTATAAAAATGGTGTCAACTGTAGTTAAACATATACGATCGCTATTTAAATGGCGGCTTATCTCATAGAAACTATGCATCGAACTGGGCGTTGACTTAATTAATAAATGAAAAGGAACGGGAAGTTTTTTTTTCTTCAGATGTTCCTGCACATCTATCATTTCTTCATTAACGATAATACTGATTGAAGTTGCACTATTTTGCAAAAAAATATCGATCAAACGATCGATAAGAGTAATCCCATGTAAACGTACCAAAGGCTTGGGAACTTTGACTCCTTCCTGAGCTAAGCGTGAACCCTCACCTGCGGCAATAATTGCATAATCCATTTTCTTTAATTGACAATTGACAATTAACAATTGACAATGAAAACAACGTCATTATTGTCCATTGTCAATTGTCCATTGTCAATTCGTTAGTCCAGATAGTCTATTGTCTGTTCTCCAATGATCTTGCGAAGTGTATTCTTCAGAATTGTATGCTGGATGAATAAATCATGTTCAGGAACACGATCAGGAGCATGCATCGGACTTTTGAAATAGAAAGATAACCAGTCCTGAATGCCCGAGAAACCGCAACGCAATGCCAAGTCGGCAAATAGAACCAAATCCAGACATAATGGAGCCGCAAGAATAGAGTCACGGCAAAGGAAATCCACTTTTAATTGCATTGGGTAGCCCATCCATCCGATAAGATCAATATTATCCCATCCTTCTTTATTGTCTTTACGAGGAGGGTAATAATTAATACGTACTTTGTGATAAACGTTTCCATAGAGTTCAGGATATACATCCGGTTGTAAAATAGTATCGATTACAGATAACTTACTTACTTCTTTTGTTTTGAAAGAACCCGGATCATCAAGTACTTCACCATCCCTGTTACCTAATATATTGGTAGAGAACCAACCCTCTAATCCTAACATGCGTGTTTTCAGCATTGGAGCTAAAACAGTTTTCAACATGGTTTGACCTGTTTTATAATCTTTACCACAGATAGGCACTTGTTTCTGGTCTGCAAATTCCCACATAGCAGGTATATCCACACAAAGATTTGGAGCACCCATAATATAAGGGCAACCTTCAGCAATGGCAGCATAAGCATAACACATACTTGGTGAAATAACCTCTGTATTATTTTCTTTCATTGCTTTTTCTAAACTAGCAAGACTCTTGTGTTCATCACTCATTGGAATGTAAACCTCGGTACTGGCAGCCCACATAACAACTATGCGATCACAGTTGTTTTCTTTCTTGAAAGTTCTGATATCTTCACGAACTTGTTCCGTCAAATCCCATCTTGTAGCACCTTTTTTTACATGAGTACCGTGCAAACGTTTAACGAAATCTTGATCGAAAACCGCTGTCATAGGACGAATTGCTTGTAATTCATCTTTTACACCTTCAATATCTTCTTTCTTTAGTACTTCTGCATGAAGAGATGCATCATATATATTTTCAGAAAAAATATCCCAACCACCAAAAACCAGGTCGTTGAGATCAGCCAATGGCACTACATCTTTGATTTTTGGGAAACGATTTTCATTACGTTTACCTAATCGAATTGTGGCCAACTGGGTAAGTGAGCCGATAGGAATACTTAATCCTTTGCGCACACCAAGTGTACCTGTAATAAAGGTTGATGATACGGCGCCTCCCACACCAACCACAAGAATGCCAAGTTTTCCTTTGGCGTCTTTTACTTCCATTTCATTGATATTTTTAAGTTCATTAAATAATGAAGGCAAATTTATATCAAATTAGTGATTCGTAACATACCAATCACAAATATTATTGGTTTAAATTATTATAAATGTTGTCGTATTGCAGTTTCTCTAATTATTTGCCGTGTATTTCTTGAAATAAAACGAAAAAGATAGTAGATATTTCAATTTTAATCTTTTACTTTGTGCCGACAAAACAAACGATCGTTTTTTTATTGATATCTCTTCTCTCCTGATTACTATTCTCAGCAATGACAATATTACGCTTGTAGATTACAGACTCCTTAAAAGCCTTCATTTGTTTATTTAATATTTATTTATTTATATTTTTTGTATGAACATTTACATTGGTAACCTGAATTACCGGGTTAGAGAATCAGATTTACAACAGATTCTTGAAGAGTATGGTACAGTTGACTCAGTTAAGTTAATCATCGACCGTGACACACGTCGTTCTAAAGGCTTTGCTTTTGCAGAAATGCCTGATGATAACGAAGCCAGAAACCTTATCAAAGAATTAGACGGAGCTGAATACGAAGGCCGTCAAATGGTTGTTAAAGAAGCAACACCGAGAGGCTAATCTTTGTAGCCCTCGTGCTAAAAGATACTGAATTAATGGGGAGATAGAATTTTATTCTGTTTCCCCGTTTTCTTTTATAGAAGGATTTGCTTACGTTTGTAACCAAATAACATGAAATATGAATCCTACTAATCGCATTTATCGTTTGAACCTTATTGTTATCTCTCTTTTCTGTAGCTTCTTTACAATATCTTCATTATCTGCACAGATAACTGAAAAAGTATTTGCTTCTTCTTATTATATGGATCCGGAAGAGCAAGGGGCATTATCCTTAGAAATAAACAACCTTAATTTTTTTACCAATAATGAATTTGAAGGTACTGTCTTAAAAGGGTATTCTTTACCGGGTTTATGGATACAACCGAAGTTGATTTATCAACCTCTTCAAAATATTAGATTGGAAGCTGGTTTACATGGATTGATATATCATGGATCTACCCGGTACCCTAATGCTGTATATCAAGGTATTCCCGATTGGGTAGCTGATGATTATCAACGTGGTATTCATTTGAGGCCTTTTTTTAGGGCGCAGTTATCTCTTTCTGATAAATGGACGTTAGTTGTAGGAAATATTTATGGAGCAGCTAATCATCAATTGATAG
Source organism: Tannerellaceae bacterium (assembly GCA_032073245.1). Lineage (GTDB taxonomy): Bacteria > Bacteroidota > Bacteroidia > Bacteroidales > Tannerellaceae > QVMG01. Next base: position 124,595 of record DAMANX010000004.1, on the reverse strand, counting down.
AGCCTTTATACAATCCGGAACTCAACCTAACAGCTGATCCAGAAACGGGTCTTCAGGTTCTTTTTGATTCCAAACGTATTCATTTTGATGCATGGTTAAATTGGCAAAGTTTTATATTCAAAGGAGATACACACCAGGAAGCATTTACAGTCGGTTTGTCAACCCGTTTCAATCTCAATACAACCGATTCTCCATTTCATTTTTACGTGCCTTTGCAAGGACTTATCCAACATCGGGGAGGAGAGATCGATACCATTACAGTTAATTCAACCAGTACTGTAATGAACGGATCAGTAGGTATAGGAACACAATGGAATATTAAACAACGTGCTCTTAAACAAATTAATCTGGAAACTCATATAGCCGGTTCTACTGAACAATCTGGAGAAAACTGGCCCTTGGAAAGCGGACTTGGTTCATATACCCGTTTATCTGCCGACATTTCTGATTTCAGAGTAAAAACATCTTATTGGTGGAATAATGATTTTATATCTATGAATGGTATTCCTTTTTACGGAGCAGTTTCTACTCTTGAAGAAAATGCAGTATATGATAAACCCCAAATGATCTATTTTGGAGTGGAATATGCAAAGACATTTGGAAAAGGATATGCATTAGGAGTCGATCTGGACGTTTATCACATGCTCTCCACTACAATTAATAACCCGGAAACAGGCCTGCGCTCTTTAAATAGCGCAACTAGTTTCTCTGTGGGAGTTTATTTTCGTATGAATCCATCTTTTCTTCTTAAGAAATTTTGATAGATTGCGTCCTGATAATTAGAATATATATTTTATAGCCCCGCTTGCATAAAATGAAGGAGTAAAGTAAGGATCATAATCTTTATCCATATCCTTGAAGAATGCTTTAAGACTTCTGTCCTGATAGTAAGCTGAACGGGTTGCTGTCAGGCCTATAGTTACAGGGATGGATAAAGATTTGTTTATCTTAAATTCCGGCTGTAATCCGGTTATGATATATTGATGTGTAAACATTTTCTTTTTTCCTTCCTGTTCGGTTAATGCTAGAGATCCGTTCATTTCAGCTACCAGTTTTAGGGTGAAATACTTGTTTATTTGCATGCCTGCTGATAACTCAAGTGCATTTATCATAGAAACATTTACTTCATAACGCCCTTCCAGTCTCCAGTTTAGATAAATCGCAGGAAAAACCATAGGATAACCGAAGGTTGTACTAAGTGCTAAACCTCCTCCTAAATCTAAATTAGGGCGCAAATGCCAGATAATAATAGCACCACCCGATCCAAGGACATTACTAAAGGATGCTTTTGATAGGTTCCGATCATCCATGTATAGTCCGGCACCCAGTGAAGCCATTAATGATATTTTCTTATTCAGTGGCCGTATATGGGATAAGGCAATTTGAAGATTTACTATTTCCTTTAATTTGATATACTCTGAAAGTCCTTTATTATCCATTGAAGTATAGGTGCCGCCAATTCCAATTGACCAGGCTCTCGGACGGTTGTATTCATTCATTCTAATAGCAAAAGGAATATTAACTCCCCCCTGAATTACTTTTGCAGAACCTGTTCCACCTGTCTTCTCATTGTTCTCATCACGAAAGCCCGAACTACCCATGTATTCTGCTTTCAAAAAGGCTTGTGCCTGTAGTTGTTGCCCCAATACCAGACAACCAATAAATAATCCCCAGAATCCTTGTCTCATCATATTTTTAGCCCTTGTTATTTATACGGCAAAGCTATATAAACAACAAAGGCTAAAAAGAAAAAGTAGACAAACAGACCTGAATAGTCTACAAAAGAGGATATGGGGTGTATAAAGCTATTTCAGGGCTTCCAGTAATTGGTCGACAGCCGATTCTATAGTTGGTTCACTACCTAGTAATTGAACGAACTTACTGCCAATGATTGCTCCTGATGAATTAGCTTGTGCCGCCTCAAGTGTCTCTTTATTGCTAATACCGAAGCCAATCAATCGTGGGTTTTTCAGATTCATTCCGTTGATGCGACGGAAATAGGCTTGTTTCTGTTCATCAAAACTTTTTTGTGCACCAGTAATAGCTGCACTGGAGACCATATAAATAAAACCGCTTGTGTCATTATCAATCTGACGGATACGTTCTTCAGATGTTTCAGGTGTAATCAGCATAATTACTTTCACGTCGTAACGCTCCGCAATATCTTTGTAATCGGTCATATAATCAGCATAGGGTAGATCAGGAATAATTACTCCATCCACACCAACATTATTGCAACTTTGACAAAATGCTTCGAATCCATATTGCATAATGGGATTCAGGTAACCCATGAAGATCAGAGGCATACTAATCTCTTTCCTTACATCTTTAAGTTGTTCAAAAAGTTTCTTGAGCGACATTCCATTACGGAGAGCTTTTGTTGATGAATCCTGAACTACCGGGCCATCTGCCATAGGATCGGAAAATGGTATACCTATCTCTACCGAATCAATACCTTTTGCCTGTAATACTTTTAATACAGGGATTGTGTCTTCCAACTGAGGATAACCTGCCGTGAAATATACGGAAAGGATATCTTTATTTTTATGATTGAATAATTGTGTAATATGATTCATTATTTTAATGTTTAATGATTAATTATTAATGTTTAATTGGGAGAGAAAGTGAGAGAGGCTTGCTACGTCTTTAATGCCCGGCTCTATTTCGAATCCACTATTCAAATCAATACCGGCAAAGCGGGGGTGATGAAAGTTGTTGATTGATTCAGCGCTTTCCGGATTAATTCCACCACTTAGCAGAAAAGGAGTATTTCCCGTATAAGCAGTAAGTACAGACCAATCAAATTGTTTTCCGGAACCTCCATACTGATCACATTTTGTGTCAAACAGGAAGTAGTCAACGCGCCCTTCATAAGCCATCGTTTTCTCTAAATCATTTTCAGATGCTATTGAAAAGGCTTTTATAAGATGTATCCCCCGTTTTTGTAAACTATGGCATAATTCAGGTGATTCATCACCGTGAAGTTGTAGATAATCGAGTGTATAAGTATTATAAGCATCCATTAACTGCTCTTCAGTGGCATTTACGAATACCCCTATCTTTTGTAGAGACAAGGCTTGTCTTGTCTCCGGCATCAGAGAAGTGCGATGTTTATCAGTTTTGGAGACAAGGCAAGCCTTGTCTCTACTAATATCGAGGATATCAATTTTGCAATTACCAATATACCTGGGTGATTTCTCATAAAAGATAAATCCCAGCCAATCAATACCTTCCAATGCTGCCACCTCCTTTATATTTTCAGGGTCTTTCATCCCGCATACTTTTACAATCATATCAATTCTTTTATAAAGTTTGATAATGTTTCTCCCGGTTGTTCGGTTTTCATAAATGTTTCTCCAATAAGGAAACCACGAAAACCCGTTTCGCGTAATTCTTTAACTGTTTCAGGAGAAGAAATACCACTTTCGGCTACACACAAGGGGGCATATTGGTTCATTTGTTCAATTAATCGGAATGAGTTGTCTATATCCGTATGGAAAGTTCCCAGGTTACGATTATTAACCCCTAACATATCAATATCCGAATTAATATACTCCAGTTCAGCTTCCGTATGTATCTCTAATAATACTTCCAATTGCAGGCTATGAGCTGTTTCTGCTAATATCCGACACTCTTCGGTTGTCAGACAGGCTGCAATCAGCAGAACTGCATCAGCTCCCATTGCCCGTGCCTGAAATAATTGGTAAGTATCAATAATAAAATCCTTTCTAAGAAGCGGTAACTTTACCAGTTTGCGTGCTTTCTGTAAATCCCCTAATGATCCCCCAAAGAAATCCCCATCTGTCAGAATGGAACAGGCTGCTGCACCTCCAAGTTCGTATTTTGGTACAATATCAGCTATATTTGCCTGAGGATGTAACCATCCTTTAGAGGGGCTTTTGCGTTTAAATTCAGCAATAATTCCCGAAGAAGAGGCTGCAAGCGAAGCTCGCATGGAGATCGTATTTCGTTCCAGCCTATCACTCCCTAATGCCAGAAGTGTATGTAGAGGGATAGCCTCTTTTTGCCGTTCAACTTCCTTGCGCTTATTAGCGACGATTTCATGTAAAATATCTTTCATTTTAGTAGATCATATTAATTAGAGTTCAAAGCTAAGAACTTATTAAACGTTTCAAACGCTTTTCCGCTCTCTAATGATTCTTTTGCTTCTGCAATACAATCCTCAATTTTTTTCTCAGGACAGATCACCTGAATAGCAAAAGCTGAATTTACTACTACGCAGTTCTTTTGTGGTTCGGTAGCTTTGTTCTGCAATACATTATCGAAAATAAGGGCAGCCTCTTCAGGGGTAGACCCACCATCCAGTTCGGCTTCGGAACAACGTTTAAAGCCCAACATCTCGGGAGTATATAGCTTTTCCTTTTCGGGCATTGCTACCTTGAATTCTGCAGTTAATGAGATCTCATCATATCCGTCAAGGCTATGTACTACCGCAAAACGGGTACCACTTTCCTGATATGTATAGTTATAAAGACGTAACAAAGGAAGGTTGTACACCCCTAATAACTGATAGGCAGGAATCACCGGATTAACTAATGGGCCCAACATATTAAAGAAACTTCGCACAGCCAGGCTTTTACGGACAGGTGCAACAGCCTTTAATGCCGGATTGAAAAGGGGAGCATGGAGATAAGCGATATTACAGCTTTCCATTGAGCGATGCAAAAGATCAATATCACTTGTAAATTTAACACCATGTTGTTCCATTACATTACTGGCTCCACTTACTGAGGTCGCTCCATAGTTACCATGTTTGACTACCTGATAGCCTGCTCCTGCTACCGTGAAGCAAGATGCTGTACTGATATTGAAGGTGTTCTTTCCATCTCCTCCTGTTCCTACAATATCAATAGGGCGATAAGGTGATAAATCAACAGGTACACGCATTTCAAGAAGCGCTTCTCTGAAACCTGTTAATTCCTCTACGGAAATACTCCGCATAAGAAAGACAGTTATCAAACTGGCAATCTGTGAATCATTATAGTGTCCATTCGCTATATTTTGCAGTATCTCCCGGGCTTCATCCCGCCCCAGATACTGATGTTCAAATAATCGGTATAATATCTGTTTCATTCTTATTGTAATCTTTCAATTAATCATTCACTATTAATCATTCACCATTAATTTCTTATCCAATTCTCTATAATGACCTTTCCCTTGGGGGTAAGAACTGATTCCGGATGGAACTGAATTCCACGCACATCATAGGTGCGATGGCGAATAGCCATGATCTGTCCTTCTTCCATATCTTCTGCTGTTATTTCCAGGCAATCGGGAAAATCTTCCTTAGAGACAGCCCAGGAGTGGTATCTTCCTGCACGAAATCCGGGAGTAAGACCATTAAATAAAGGTTCATCGTTTTCTTTAACCCGTATATCGGAACAAACACCATGATGCACATTCGTCAGGTTAATCAGTTTCGCTCCAAAGGCTTCACCAATGGCTTGCTCCCCAAGGCATACGCCTAAAATACTTTTAGTCGGTGCATAACGCTTGATCAATGGAAGCAATATACCGGCTTCTTCCGGAATACCCGGTCCGGGGGAAAGAAGAATCTTATCAAAGCGATCAATTTCTTCTAAAGTGATTTTATCGTTGCGGTATACCTCTACATCTGCACCCAGCTCTTCCAGAATATGCAATAAATTGTAGGTGAAGGAATCGTAATTATCAAATAGTAATATTTTCATACTTCTTATTTCTTAATTAATTTTTTAGTTTGGCAGCAAGGTCAATTGCCTTTTTCAATGCTCCTAATTTGCTGTTTACTTCCTGCAATTCACGTTCGTCATTACTTTGAGCAACAATTCCGGCGCCTGCCTGATAGTATAGTACGTTTCCACGGCTAACAAATGAACGAATAGTAATAGCCTGGTTTAAATCGCCATTTAGCCCGATTACTCCGATACATCCTCCATAAGCTCCACGATTATGTTTTTCAATGTCACTAATCAATTGCATTGCGCGAACTTTAGGAGCTCCGCTAAGAGTACCGGCAGGGAAAGTGTCGATATAAGTTTTTACCGGGTTACTATCTGCATTGATTTCTCCACTTACACGTGATACCAGATGTATCACATGACTATAATATTGTACCTCTTTGTAAAAGTCTACATGAACATTATGTGCATTCCGGCTCAGGTCATTCCTTGCCAGATCGACAAGCATCACATGTTCTGCATTTTCTTTAGGGTCGGCCAGTAAACTATCTGTACGTTGTTTATCTAATATGGTATTTCCTGTGCGAAAAGCTGTTCCCGCTATAGGATCAATACTGGCATGGCCGTCTGTTACTTTACAATGTGTTTCAGGAGAAGACCCAAAAATACGGAAACCACCAAAATCAAAATAGAAAAGATATGGAGATGGATTAATGCTTCGCAAAGCACGATAAACTTTAAAATCATCCCCTTTGAATGGTTGCTCGAAGCGGCGGCTTAAAACGATCTGAAATACATCGCCTCGCATACAATGTTTTATTCCCTGACGAACCATACTCATATATTCTTCATCAGTGATAGAAGAGGTTTCAGGGCCTGCCGTTTGAAAATTATAAGAAGCAAAATTGCGGTTGTCAATCAGAGTTTCTATTTCCTGAAGGCCACTCTTCTCGTTGTCTTTAAGAAGTTCAACCAGGGTAAGTTCGTTTTTGAAATGATTGAATTCAATGATATATTTATATAAAATATAAAGCATATCAGGAGCGTCATTCTCATCGTGATGATTCTCCATAACAGGAACAGGCTCGAAATAGCGTACTGCATCAAAAGCAGTATACCCGAATAAACCACAAATATCTTTTTCGGCTCTTTCCACTTTGAATCGGCTTAAAAAATCGTTCATGGCTTCTGCAACGGAGTAACTATCTGAAAGAGTTGTGACTTCATTAGTTCCATCTGGAAAAGAAGCTGTACTCTCTCCATTGTTTATTCCAATACTGCCTATCGGACAAAGTGCAATATAGGAATGGCTATTCTCATTTCCGTGGAAATCGGAACTCTCAAGTAAAGCTGATTCAGGATAAATATCCCTTAGTTTCAGATATAGGCTTACGGGCGTATGGAGATCACCCATTATCTGTTTGCTGGTAGTTTTAAATAGGTATTGCATTTTACTTATTGTTTTTATAGTCAATATAAGTATCCATATCTTTGTCTCCGCGGCCTGAGAGAGTGAGAACGACAATATCATCGGGTTTAAAGTTTACTTTACTTAAAGCGCCGATAGCATGTGCACTTTCCAATGCCGGTATTATACCTTCCAATTGAGTTAACTCAAATGCAGCTTCCAATGCTTCATCATCATCTACTGCGAGAATATTGGCACGGCGTGTGGTGTAGAGATTTGCATGAATTGGTCCGATACCAGGATAGTCAAGCCCGGCTGAAACCGAATAAGGCTCTTCTATTTGTCCATCTTCACTTTGCATTACGAGGGTGCGTGCTCCATGAAGAATTCCTTTCTTCCCCAATTGAATGGTGGCAGCGCTCATACCTGAATGAATACCTTTTCCTCCGGCTTCAGATAGAACAATTTGAACCCGTTCATCATCCATGTAATGGTAAACAGTTCCGGCTGCATTACTACCTCCGCCTACACAAGCGATTAAATAATCCGGATAATCACGCCCTTCTTTTTCCATTAATTGTTTCTTTATTTCTTCACTGATCACAGATTGCAGACGGGCTACCATATCCGGATAGGGGTGAGGGCCAACTGTTGAACCTATGATATAATAAGTATCCTGCGGATGACAACACCAGTCACGAATAGCTTCATTTGTTGCATCTTTCAACGTCATATTACCGGAAGTTACCGAAACGATAGTTGCACCCAACATTTCCATTTTCTGTACATTTACATATTGACGCTCTACATCCGTTTTGCCCATATATACAATACATTCCATGTTCATTAATGCGCATACAGTGGCAGTTGCTACTCCGTGTTGTCCGGCTCCTGTTTCGGCAATAATGCGAGTTTTACCCATCCGTCGTGCTAACAGGATCTGACCGATAGTATTATTGATCTTATGCGCTCCGGTATGATTAAGGTCTTCCCGTTTCAGATAGATCTTTGCACCATACTTTTCGCTCAATCGTTTGGCCAAGTAGAGAGGAGAGGGGCGGCCCACATAATCTCTTAATAAGGAATTAAACTCTTCTTTGAAATCATCACTTTCCAGTATTTTCAGGTAATTCTCCTGTAAGTTCAACACACACTGGTGAAGAATCTCCGGGATATAAGCTCCTCCAAACTCACCGTAATACCCATTCTCGTTTACTTGATACGTTTTCATTAATCGTGAATTATGTTTGTTAATTATAAATTGCATTGATACTAACACTAAAAAAGAAAAGAGGCCTGCCGCAAGTGCGACAGACCTCTTTCTATTTTTGTATTTTCTATTTTAGTTTATACACATGAGTCTTCGTTCCTTACGACTTTTTGAGTTGTACGGAGCGCCACCACCAAAATGTATTTACTAAAACTGTTGTCATCTCTTTGTTGTTAATTCGACAGCAAATATAGACATTCTCTAACAAACTGCAAATAAAAAGATGCTTTTTTTAGATTTAATATAAATTAAAGTGAAGGCAAAAGGTTTGGCCTACTCCCGATTGATTAGTTAGTTTTTTCTCCGGGAATATTTAATCCCTTTATGCCATAGTTTTAATCTTTTTATATAATATAAATAATCTGCTCACAGCTGTGGAATATATATTGCACAACTGTGGAATAATAATCTCACAACTGTGCAATATATATTTCACAGCTGTGAGCAGATTAAAATAATAGCAAAAAAGAATTAGATATAGCTATATAAACCATTAGTTATCAAGCAGATCATACTTAATCATGAGTAGATAGATTTCATTTTAGTAAAGAATCACTTTATTTTCAGTTTTATAATTGTAAGAATCAGTACTTTTGTAAGTAAATTAATTTGTAATTCTATGAAAACCAGATGCGTTTTATTCTTGTTATCATTAGTAGTACTTATTGGCTGCAATTCAAAGCAGAAATATGATTCTTATGATGATTATCCACCTTATTATGGAACAGATTTGGAACTAGTATATTCACCTCAGCAATCGGCTTTTACACTATGGTCACCAGCTGCTAAAGGGGTAAAATTGAATCTTTATAAATCCGGAGAGGGAGGGGAGCCTGTGGAACAATTACAAATGAAGAGTTCCGAAAAAGGTACCTGGCGTGTCAATGTCGATCGGGATTTAAAAGGAATGTTTTATACTTTTCAAGTGCGTGATGAAAAAGGGAAATGGTTAGACGAAACTCCTGGTATCTGGGCAAAAGCAGTAGGAGTAAATGGGAATCGTGCAGCTATAATAGATTGGGAAGAGACTAATCCTGAAGGCTGGGCAAAGGATAAAGCACCGGCATTGAAGAATTTTACAGATGTTATTATCTATGAGATGCATCATCGTGATTTTTCCGTATCACCAACTTCAGGTATTCAAAATAAAGGAAAGTTCCTGGCTTTGACGGAAACAGGAACAAAGACACCGGATGGCTTTTCTTCGGGAATAGATCATTTGAAAGAGTTGGGAGTAACACATATTCATATCCTTCCTTCGTATGATTATGCTTCAATTGATGAAACTCGTTTACAGGATAATAAATATAACTGGGGTTATGACCCAAAGAATTATAATACTCCGGAAGGAGGATACTCTACCGATCCTTATAATCCGGTGACTCGCGTGAAAGAATTTAAACAAATGGTACAAAGTCTTCATCAGAATGGATTACGTGTTGTTCTGGATGTGGTTTATAATCATACGTATGCAAACGATGGTTCAAATTTTAGTCTGACGGCTCCCGGTTATTTCTATCGCCATAATCCGGATGGAACATATTCTGATGCTTCTGCATGTGGTAATGAGACAGCTTCGGAACGGGATATGATGCGTCATTATATTATTGAATCTGTAAAATATTGGGTGAATGAATATCATATTGATGGTTTCCGTTTTGACCTTATGGGGATTCATGATATTGAAACCATGAATGAAGTGAGAGCTGCTTTGACAGAGATTGATCCAACCATTTTTATTTACGGGGAAGGCTGGACTGCAAAAGATTCTCCACTGCCTGTTGAAAAGCGAGCTATAAAAGTGAATGCTCCTCAATTAAATAATATTGCTGTTTTTAGCGATGATCTTCGTGATGGTTTAAGAGGAAGTGTTTTCAAAGAAGGTGAAGCAGGTTTTGTTTCCGGAGTAGTGGAAGGAAATGAAGAATCTATAAAGTTTGGTATTGTGGGGGCTACGCAACATCCACAAATTAACTATAGCAATGTGCTTTACTGTGATGCTCCTTATGCGAGTAATCCGACACAGGTTATGAATTATGTTTCTTGTCATGATGATCTTTGCCTGGTTGATAAATTGAAACTTTCTGCACCGGTAAATGCTACACCTGCTGACTTGAAGAAGTTTAATAAATTGGCACAGACAATTGTTTTCACCTCACAGGGTGTACCGTTTATGCGTGCCGGTGAGGAACTTTATCATACAAAAAAAGGTGTACATAATAGTTTTGAATCACCGGACTCCATTAATCAGATTGACTGGAGACATAAAGCTGAGTATAAGGATATTTTTGATTATTACGTAAACCTGATAGCTCTTCGTAAATCTCATCCTGCATTTCGTATTCCGACTACAAAAGAGGTAAATAAGTCTTTGGAGTTTATAGAAACGTATGAACCAGGTGTTATCGCTTATACTTTAGGTGAACATGCTAACGGGGATGAATGGAGAGAAATACTCGTTGTATTCAATGGAAATCGTAAATCCGTACGCATCGAACTTCCTGAAGGCGATTGGAATGTAGTCTGCCGTAATGGGCATATAAACCAGGAAGGATTAGGTAAAGTAAAAGGAGGAAATACACGTATTAATGCTTCTTCAGCTCTTATTCTGTGGAGAGAGTAAAGAGACACACATCTTAATCGATCTTGCATTAGTCCTGAAGGGGCAAAAAGCGCTGTAAGCGCGTTGTAATCATTTAATAGTGTTATACAAGTGACCATCTTAGGTTCTCCTCCTTTTCAAAGGAGGAGAGCCTAAGATGGTTCAATTGCTTGTACAGCAACAAACTACAATTTCTTCAATCCTTTCGTTTGCGACTTATCTGCTTCCATGATGCTAATAGCATATCCACCACCAGGAACTGATTGTTGCGTTAATTTAGATTTATTGGTGACTACTACTTTGCGGATAGTATATGCCTGAGGATTGGTTTTGTAATGGGCATCTTTACTATCAGCATATATAGTTGCAATATATGTTTTACCCGGTTCGAGGAAATCGAATGAGATTTTAGATAAGTATCCGTTATAACCGGCAACATTTCCAATGAACCAGTTGTTACTGCCTTTTGCTTTACGGGCAATAGTGATATATTCGCCTGGTTCTGCTTCCAGGTAACGGCTTTCATCCCAGTCTAATGCCACATCTTTGATAAACTGAAAAGCATCGGGGAACTGACGGTAATGTTCAATCAGGTCGGCCACCATTTGTAACGGACTGTACATAGTTACATAGAGAGCCAATTGGTTAGCAATAGTAGCATTTACATGTGATTGGTTACCGGGATTTATTTTCGCTATATCCATTTCAAATATACCGGGTGTATAATCCATAGGGCCTCCCATCAAACGTGTGAAAGGAAGGATTGTCACATGATTCGCATTGCTTCCGCCAAAAGCTTGATATTCCGTGCCACGTGCAGATTCGTTTCCAATCAGGTTGGGCCATGTACGACTGATGCCTGTTGGACGTACAGCTTCATGGGCATTCACCATGATATGGTATTGAGCAGCCTTTTCGAGTGCAAACTGATAATGGTTTACCATCCATTGTCCGTAATGATGTTCTCCGCGAGGTATTATATTACCTACATACCCGCTTTTAACCGAATTGTAACCATTATCGGCCATAAACCGGTAAGCTTTATCCAAATGGCGCTCATAATTGCGAACAGAAGAAGAGGTCTCATGATGCATCATCATTCTGACACCTTTATTTTTTGCATATTGGTGGATTTCGGAAACATTAAAATCAGGGTAGGGGGTGACGAAGTCAAAAACATAATCTTTTGAGTTTCCAAACCAGTCTTCCCAACCAATATTCCAACCTTCTACTAAAACAGCATCAAATCCTTGTTGCGCTGCAAAGTCGATATATTCCTTAACATGCTGGGTAGTGGCTCCATGTTTGCCGTTTGGTTTTACTTTGGTATAGTCCGTAATGCCTAGTTGAACACTTGGCAGTTCATCGGTATAAGCCCACGTACTTTTTCCTGTAATCATTTCCCACCATACGCCTACGTACTTAACCGGTTTTATCCATGAAGTATCTTCAATTTTACATGGTTCATTCAGATTAAGAGTCATATTGGAAGCAAGGATATCACGTGCATCATCACTGACAATCACCGTACGCCAGGGAGATACACAAGGGGCTTGCAGATGTCCTTTATTACCTTGCGCATCAGGAGTCAGATGGGATTCAAAGATGAAACTTTTATCATCCAGGTCCAGATGCATACAGGAATAGTTAATCAATGCTGCTTCATGTAGGTTGATATAAAGGCCATCTGTCGATTTCATCATTAATGCAGTTTGTACACCTGTCTGTGAAAAAGGTGTCTGTGATGAGTTGGGTGTAATGGCTTGTTGCATTAATCCTCTTATTTCCGATAACCGCGATGTTGTATAATCATATTCCTGTGTATCATAATCTCCCGGAATCCAGATCGCTTTATGATCACCGGTCATAGCAAATTGGGTACGTTCTTCTTTGATGACGAAATAGATCAGATTTTGTTGTTGCGGGAATTCGTAACGAAATCCTAGTCCATCATCAAACAAGCGAAAACGTATCAATATTTGCCTGTCAGTGGAAGGTTGATTAAGTAGCACAGCCAATTCATTGTAATGATTACGAATTGTTTTATTTTCTCCCCATACAGGTTCCCAGCTTTCATCGAAAGTAGTTGTTTGAGTGTTGACTACTTCAAATCCGTCATACAAAGAAGTTCGTAAATCGGCCGTTTTATTCACATTACCTTCGATAGAAAAATCCCAGAACTCTCGTGAAGGAGCTTCGGGAATAAGTTCCAATCCCATTTTACTGGGTTTAATTACTTCTTTACCCTTATACATGAGGGAGTAGGTGGGGATACCTTCCGCCTGGATGGAAAAATTCATTTTAAAATTGCCATTGGGCGAGCTCAATTGCTGTGCGAATCCCATCACACAACATAAACAAAATCCAATAGCTAGAATAAGTTTGTTTCTTGAAATCATCATAAATACTATTTATTGTTTAATAAGTTTTTCGTTATAGACTCGGCCGGCTATTTTTATTTGTAGAATATAAAGGCCTGCTGTCAAATTACCGGGATTACAGCTATTGGTTTGAACCCACGTACCAGCTTTACTTCCGGTTATATTGTAAATCTGTATTTCTTCAACCATGTAAGGGGAGGTTACATATATTTCTCCTGATGTTGCATCGTAATACCAGTCAAAAGGTTTCTGTTCATTGGAAACCGTCAAATTGTTTGTGGAGTTCTTATCGGTAACAAATAATTTATAAGAGTGAGCCGGAAGGTTGACTTTCATATTTTTATTTTCTTCCGTTACACTGATATTATCTTTGGTAAAGTACTCTTCCCATGTACCGGAAGTGGTGAAGCCTGCAAACATCTCAATGGGTGATTGTGTGAAATTGCCGAGTAGTACTATATCTTTATCCTGGCTTTCCAGGCGAATCGCTCGTCCATTATCCCAATCCGTACCTGATGTTTGCATATTGATTTTATCAGGAGAACTGAATAAACCCGGATTTTGTTGGCGTAAACCAATCAACTCTGAATATATATCATAAAGTTCTTTTCGCTCGGGTTCCTCATAGTATTCCCATAAAACAGGTTTTTTGCCTGTTCTTCCATTTTCTTCAATAGAAATATCATAGCCTAATTCACCGAATTGCCAGATCATTTTAGGACCTGGTGTACAGAAAAGGAAGGCTGCTCCTAATGCTGTCCGTTGAAGGCGTAAAGATTTATCCGTCTTCATAGTCCAGTTACCGTATTCCTGCATTTTATACATCAACCGTTCTTCATCATGACTTTCGCTGTAAGTTACCAATGCCGGTGTATCCCAACCGCGGCTTGTATAGCTACCTCCCGTCAGGTTACTTTTATCGCCTTTCCATCCCATTGTACTTTCAGCATAAGCGTTATTCATATTATTCCAGAGCATCATGCCTGCTTCGGCCAGTTCTTTTTCTTCTTTGTTTTCACAGAAATGTTCAAGTATGACATAAGTCTCGGGTTTAATGCTTCGAATATGATTGTTGTAATCTTTTAAAATGGCGATACGCGAAGCGTCGTAATTACCGGCTGTTGCTTCGGTAGATTGTTTCTGTGTGAAACCTTTAGTCAGATCAAATCGGAAACCATCCGGTTTATATTCATTTATCCAATAGGAAAGAACCCGTTTGAAATACTCTCGTGTTCCTGTAAATTCATGGTTGAAATCATTGAATACACTATATGGATGGGGAGCTTTCCTATTGAACCACGGATTATCTGTTGCCGGAGCATCTCCTTCCCAATAGAGACGGGCGAAAGGGTGTTGTGCAGTGGCATGATTAAATACTACATCTAATATAACAGCCATTCCCCGGCGATGCGCTTCATCCACAAATGCTTTATAAGCATCCTGTGTTCCATAAGCCTTATCAGCGGCAAAGAAGAAACAAGGGTTATATCCCCAGCTATCATTTCCGTCGAATTCTTGTATTGGCATCAGTTCGATGGCATTAACACCTAAATCCTGTAAATAATCCAGCTTCTCCATGATTCCATTGATACTTCCTTCTTTCGTGAAGTCACGAATTAAGAGCTCATAAATTACAAGTTGCTCTTTGGCGGGAGCAGTGAAGTTTTTGATCTTCCAGTTATATTCTTTTTTGCCTGTTTGAAAGACGGACACAATCTCTTCTGTCTGGATTGGATAAGGCTTTAAGTTTGGATATATGGCAGAAGATATTTCATTATCGAAACGTGGATCTAATATCTTTTCACAGTAAGCATCTCCAATCTTAAAGGAATTGTCAATCAGGTACTGGAAGCCGTATTCTTTTCCTTTTTCCAGATCAGTAAGCGTATACCACCAATAATCTCCGTCTTTATATAACTGGAACTTGTTATTCTTTTCCCAATCATTGAAATCACCTAATAGATGGACATGTGATTTTCGGGGAGCATAAAGCAAGAGGGTCACAGTTTGATCATTTATATAATTAATCCCGTCTGTAATACCTTCTGGCCTCTCTTTAACGATTGGTTCAGTTGGAACAAAAACGGCTTCATCTAAATTTACAAAGATATCTGTACCACCCGGGCCTTTTCCCTCTTTCGTATTATCCGCACTGCGGAAAACAAATGCAAGTTTAAGTATTTCTTCTCCCTGCGGAACTTTATAATATGTGCGAATATCAGGTGTTGCCGTTAGCTTCCATAAGTCATTCCCTAGTGAAACCAACTTATATTTTGCATCATTATCTCCCCAGGTGGGAGCATATTTCCAATCTTGATTATTTTTGCTCTCGCTGGTTATCACACCTGTATGAGCATAAATATCTCCGGTATATCCTTGTAATCCTTTTGTTCCTTCAGCTGCATTGAAAATAACTTCAATAGCATCTGAATCTGAGAAGTTTGCGGGATTGGTTGTAACTTGTCCTGATAGGATTATAGGTATAAGAAGAAAGATAAAAAGTAATCTTTTCATATTGTTATGAGTTAAAAAAGAGGGCTAACCCAAGCAATAGGGAAAGCCCTCTTATATGTTTACATTGGTCTTTTTAGTTTTTCTTTATCGTACAGCTATATCCATCAGCCTCATTCGTAAGTTTGAGGGTGAGGGTGTAATTGCCGGCTTCGATGTTGATGTTATCGCCTCCGAAGGTTAGGTTTTTTACGTCTCCACCGAGGTTGATGTCCCAGCCGTCATTGGCACGGAACTTGAATGTGCCCGTGGTCATGTCGGTTGTGACGGTCCATGTGTTTGAAGCGCGGTCGTACTGCATCGGGGTGCTTGCGTCCCAGCCGCCGGGTGTTGCGTCGCCGATTAATCCCCACACGGTTGCTGTTTGTGTGTAAGTTAATTGGTTGAGGTCGGCGCTGAGGTAGTAGAAGCCTGCTTCGGCAGTAATGTTTCCTGCTCCTCCGTCGTCGGAGAGTTTGCCTTCTCCTCCGCTACCGTAGTTGGTACTGTCCCAGTTGGGGGCTGAGGTGAATTTGTATTCTCCGTCGAGGTATACGAATCCGGTGTAGACCATGTCCATGTTTGCGGTGTAGAGCTTAGGTGCGGTAGCCGGGTCCCAGTTTTGGTGGTTTCCGGGTACGTAGAGGTAAGCTTGTTCGGCTGGTATGGAGATGGGGGTTACGGTGGCTGGTCCTACTATGTTGGCTGTGCCCAGAACGCTTGATGTTCCGGTGGTTACATACGGCCATGTTTTGATGTAGAATTGCCGTGCTTCGGGTGCTTTTCCGAATATTGTCCGGACGGCTTCGTCGAGGTCGGCTACTGTTACAATGACTGTTTTGTCTGCAGTGGTTGCCGCTATTTCAACGGGTTCTGCGAAGTCTTCTGTTTTCGCTATTTCCAGCCGGTAGGTGAAGGTGGTTCCTTCGGCTACGTCGGTTGGGGTAGTGGAAACGGTGATTGCCTGGATGGTGCTTTCGGGTTCCATGTTGTTGAGCTCGATTGGTGTGGCGAGGCCGCTACCGAGTGCTACCTGGAAATCGACTCCTCTGGCTTCTTCTTTGTCGTTGGCCTGAGGGTGTGCTACGTCTTTATTGAAGTCCTCGTCGCATGCTGTAAGGCCGAACGTGAGGAGTGTTATCATATATATAAATGTCTTTTTCATTTTCATTTATTTTATAGGTGTTTCGTTTATTTTACCGACCCTTCATTGGTGAGGAATTTCAGGTATGCTTTTTGTCCGGCGCTGATGTTGGTGCGTTCCTGGTCGTCTCCTCCTCCGCGGTATTCTATTATTCCGTCGAGGATAACAAATTCGGTTTTCCACCAGTCGATGTCCGGCAGTTTGATACACATGCGTAATTCGGCATCTGCTTTGGCTGCGGGTGATACGAATTCGCCGCTACCGTTGGCGGGTACTGTGAAGATGGTTGTTTCGTCGAATACTTCCCATCCTCCGGTAGCGTCTCCTGTGAGGTAGACGTTGGGTGGGAGGAATTCTACGGTGTAGGTGTAGCTGCGTCCTTGGATTCCGGTGGTTACGACTACGATATACCATCCTGCGTTGTTTATCTTGATGTTTCCTCCGCCGTCTTCAATGCCTGCGTAGTTCACACTTTCTGTCGGGAAGCGGTCTTCTTCGTAGCCGAATTCGTTTCCGTCCCAGGATTTTGCGGTGTTGAATTTGATTTCTGCGCCTGCTTCGCAATAGATTACTCTCCAGAATTTACCGTCGTTTGAGTGTACGGGTACCATGGAGTAGCTCTTTGCCCAATCCCATTCGTTGATGGAGCCGATGATGTAGATGTCTTTCGGCATTGTCATTGCGTCGAGGGCAAAATATCCAAGTACTTTCGGTAATTCTATTACGTTTGAATAGACTGGGGCCTTGCCTCCGGTTAGTGAGGCTTTGAGGCGTACATATAGTTTAAACGGGTCTTTCGGGAAGTCGGCTTCTTCGGTGACGCCGAGTAATCCAACGATGGCAACGGCCATTTCGGTTGCATCAGCTTCTATTTTTGCGCTTGTGGATGCTGTAGCCAGGGTGGTATAGGTTGCCGGTGTTTCACCGGATTCGTCGTTGAACTGACCCGAGGTGGATATCTGCACCTGATAGGTGGTTGCTGTTGTGAATCCGTAGTCGGGCTGGGTGGTTGTCAATTCGATTGTTTCTGTGTTTTTCAGGTCGTAAACGCCTGTTGAAGCATAGGCGGGTTCATTCAGTACGAATGATGTGGGTATCTGCAGGTCGGGGTTACTGTCTCTGTCGGAATCGCAGGAAACCGTCAGCAGAGCACCGAGTACCATCAGTATTGTTATATTTAATTTCTTCATTTTACAATGTTTTATGGGTTTAAACATGTTGCTCTTTATCAATAGCCGGGATTTTGTGTCAGGTTAGAGTTGGCTGACAACTGACTGGAGGGAATGGGTAGCAGGCTCAGATGGCTGCCTACGGATGTTCCCTGTGCAACTCCGCCTTTCCAATCCCAGGTGTATCCTGAGGTGTATTTGTTGAAGCGGATGAGGTCGACGCGTCTCTGGGCTTCGAAATAGAATTCGCGTGCTTTTTCGTCGAGGATGTAATCGAGTGTCAGGTCGGATTCGCCGATACGGCTTGCATTTGCGCGGTTGCGTAGTGCGTTGATGGCTGCTACGGCTTCGGCTTTACTGCCTCCGCCTCTGAGTGTTGCTTCGGCAAATGTGAGGTTTGCTTCGGCCAGGCGGAACAGTGGGAAGTCCATATCGGGGAATTGCTTGTTAGGGTCGCTTCCTATCTGTCCGGCTTTCGTTATGTTTTTGAATTTGGTAACGGAATAGCCTTCGAGGAATTCGCTTGGTTTTTCGATTTCCAGCGTACGGTCGGTCGTCCAGAACATGGCGCGGTCGTCTTTTACGTTGGTTAGGTCGCCGTCATAGGCAAATTTCTTTACCAATGCTGAACGTGCGCGGTTTCCTCCCCAGCTTTCTACTGTTCCGAAATTGGCTTCTACGTTCATATCTCCTGTAAGGAAGCTACATACAAAGAACATTCCGCTCCATGAACGTGCGTAGACTCCGTCGAAACAGATAGGCATAACCATTTCGGGTGAGGTGTGGTTGTCGGCCTTGAACATGTCTTCGTATCTGGGTTCGAGCGTATAACCGCCGTCCATAACTTTTTTAGCATAGGTTGCTGCATCTTGCCAACGGGCTGTTCCGGTGTAGACTTCTGCATTGAGATAGAGACGGGAAAGCAGCATCCAGACTGCGCCCTGGTCGGCACGGCCATAGAGGTTGGCTCGTGGGGCTTTCATCTGCGGTTCTATTTCTTTCAGTTCTTTTTCGATGTAATTGAAGAGGTCTGAACGGGTGATTCGTTCAGGAACGTAAGCCCCGATTCCTGTTTGTTCATCCACGAATGGTACATTTCCATAGAGGTCGACCAAGTAATAGTAGTCCAGTGCGCGGATAAAGCGTACTTCTGCTCTTTGCAGGGCGGTCGCTTCGTCGTCCATTCCATCTGTCTGAATGAGGAAGTTATTGCATTGGGCAATTTGTATATAGAGGCGGTTGAACATATTGAGTACCACTCCATTGGCTGGTGAAAATCCTGTGTAATTTAATGGAAATACGTCGACATCACCTGTCCATGCACAAATGGCTTCATCTGAAGTGAGTTCATTGATATTGAACATCATACGCATCAGTCCGGATGCTCCTTCGTCGGTGTCTTCGATATCGGGTTGCCCTGCAGGTCCCTGATTACCGGTAATTGCCAGTCCTGCATATATTTTTGCGAAGTTAGCGTCTTTGTCAAATTCTACATCGATGTTGGGGTCGATAGGAGTAACGTCCAGGTCTCCCAGGCAGGATGTCATATTTATTGTCAAAACCAGCAGGAATGCCGGTAAGATATATTTTATAAATTTCGTGTTCATAGGAGTATTTTTAGAATGTGAGACTTAAACCAAGGACTGTAACCAGCGGACGGGGATAGACGTTGTTGTCTATACCTTGCGTTTTATCGGCGACATTTGCGATTTCAGGGTCGAGTCCGTCGTACTTGGTAATCACAAACGGGTTTTGAACCGTTGCATAGATGCGTCCGTCCAGTGTGTTGAACAGGCGGTTGAAGGTATATCCCAGTGTGATATTGTCACAGCGGATGAATGAGGCGTTCTGCACGTAATAGTCTGAGAGTACATTCATGTCCTGGAAGTTCGTTTCGAAAGCTGATTTGGGACGGTTTGAGAGGTAGCCTTTGTTGTTTACCCATCCTTCACTCAATGGGGCATTGAACGAGGCGATGTTGTTGTAGGCATAGTTGTTGAAACTTCCTCTGAGCGAGAAGCTGAAATCCCAGTCTTTGTAAATCAGCTTGGATGTGAAGCCGATTGTTACATCGGGTGCTGCTTTTTTGTAGAAGTATTTATCGCTTTCGTTCACCTGACCGTCACCGTTGCGGTCTACGTAAAGGCCTTCAATCGGTTTGCCGTTGTCGTCGTAAACCTGTTGATATACATAGAATGAGTTAATCGGATTGCCTACGCCCTGTGCGAGGATAGTAGTTCCGGTACCTCCCGAAATGTAACCTGCAGGCACGATGGTTGCGCCGTCATCTTGTGCGGTCAGTTTTTTGATTTCACTTTCACTCCATGCGATGTTGAATCCGAGGTCCCACACAAGGTCGTTGGTGGCAATGGCTTTTCCATTGATTGAGAATTCAACTCCCTGGTTTTTCATTGTTCCGATGTTGCTCACAATACGGTTTTTGAAATTAGTTCCGGCAGGTACATCAATCACGTTGATTAAGTCCTTGGTGTCACGGTAATAGTAGTCCAAAGAACCGGTGATGCGTTGGTTGAGGAAGCCGAAGTCAACACCTGCGTTGTAGGTGGTTGTTTCTTCCCATTTGAGGTCGGGATTGAAACCGTTCGGACGGGAGATCGGCACCTGACGGTCGTCTCCGAATTGGTAATAAGCTCCGTCCTGTCCGGCAAAGTAGGTTGCCATATACGGATAGTCACCCTGGAAAATATCCTGTTGTCCTGTGATACCATAACCCAGACGTAATTTAAGGTCGGAAAGGACATCGACATCTTTCAGGAAGCCTTCTTCTTTCATTTTCCATCCCAAAGCTACGGATGGGAACAAACCCCAGCGGTTGTCGTCGGAGAAACGGGAAGTTCCGTCGTAACGCAGGGTCGCTGTCAACAGGTATTTGTTCAGATAGGAGTAGTTCATACGTCCGAAGAAAGAGATGAGATAGTTCTCTGTTTTGAAAATATAGGACGTAGGGTTGCTTCCTAATGTGTTGTTGTATTCATTTTCTGTTTTCCTGTGGAAATGCTGCCAGGAGTAACCACCCATAATGTCCAAGTGGTGGTCCTGCGTGAAATCTTTTGCGTACTGCAAATAGAAATCGAGCAACAGGTTATATTTATCAATCGTTTCCCAGCCTGTTCTACCGTTGTCGATATAACCGATGGGGGATTCTTTCGGGTAGTAAGTATCCTGTGTTCCTGTTGCCAAATCCATACCCAGATTCAGGTTAGCACGGATATCGGGGAAGAAATGCAGCTTATAATCGAATTGTGCATTTCCCACGAGATTCTTTGAATTGGCAGTTTCTTTCTTTTGTTTCAACATTGCCACAGGATTCTTGGTTGCAATAGAGATAAACTCTCCGCTGCTTGGATTTTCCCAGGCAAAATAACCTCCGTATTTGGAATTGCCGTCCATTACAGGCTGTGTCGGGTCGAAATTAATTGCAGCACCAATTGCTCCCGTATCGGCAAAACGGCTGTTGGCAATCATCCCTTTGGCATTCAGGTTCATCGTCAGATGGTTGTCAAATAGGCTGGGATTCAGATTGATAGATGCTGTATATCTCTCAAAGTTAGATGTATCCAGGATACCATTCTGATTAGTATATCCGACGGAAACACGGTAAGGCATATTACTCAGACCGCCCGTTACAGAAATATTATGGTCGGTACCCATCGCAACCCTGAAAATCTCATCCTGCCAATCGGTCTCAGACTTGCCCAATAACTGCGCAGCTCCCGATTCGGCACCAAATGTTCCGATAACAAAGTCGCGGTATTCATTGGCCTTCATCACCTCAATTTCATTCACCTTGGCGCTGACAGACACATTACCATCGTATGAAATTCGTGGACGTGATCCTTTTTGCCCTCTTTTAGTAGTAACAATAATTACACCATTTGAAGCACGTGATCCAAAAATTGCAGTAGCCGAAGCATCTTTCAATACTGTAAATGTCTCAATGTCATTTGGGTTGATCGTACTTAAAGGATTGGAAACTCCTTTAATTCCTTCATTATCGATTGGAAGACCATCAATTACAATCAACGGGTTATTGCTTGCAGAAAGAGAAGCTCCGCCACGAATACGAATCATCGCACCACTACCCGGAGCACCACCGTCGGAAGTCACATTCACCCCCGCAATCTTACCAGTTATCATGTCTGTGGCAGTGGTGGTTAACCCCTTATTCATTTTATCCGGTTTTATAGCAGTTACCGATCCGGTAGCATCATCCTTACGTACGGTACCATATCCGATAACAACTACTTCATCCAATAGCTCGGAATCTTCTTCCATTATAACATATAAGGTTCTTTGCCCCTGATATGTGATTTCCTGTCCTTTATAGCCAATGTAAGTTATGCTCAACGTACCTGTTGGAGCGATTGAAAGGTTAAAATTACCATCATAGTCGGTAACGGTTCCGTTTGTAGTACCTTTTTCAAGTACACTTGCCCCTATTACGGGCTCACCAGTTGCATCCTTCACGTTTCCCTGAATAGTTACGTTTTGTGCATACGCATTGAAGGAGAGACATACTCCTATCAGCATAGATAGGAAGATTCTTGCAAAACAAGACATCATCTTTTGTTTCATGCATTAGATAATTTAAGATTGATACTCTATTAAAAACTTAGTTTTTGCAAATGTATATTAATAAAACATTGCTATCTGTTAAAAGGTTTCAAATGGTTCTGATAAACTTGTGCAAACGTTCGTGCAAACGTTTGCATAATCACAAGCGATTGTATATCTTTGAGTCCAAGCCCAAAATGAAGTAGAAAAAATAACCTTGGAATGAAGAATTGTAAGCATGAAGAAACGTCAGATAACCATTAAAGACATTGCAAAAGCATTATCAATATCGCCATCCACTGTATCGCGGTCATTAGCAGATCATCCTGATATAAGTAAAGACACGAAAGAAATGGTAATAGCTTATGCAAAGGAGCATAAATACAAACCAAATCCTTTAGCAACTAGCCTGCGTACTAATAATAATAAGATTATAGGTGTTATTTTACCTCAAATTGTACATTATTTCTTTTCTTCTGTATTGTCTGGTATTCAGGATGAAGCGGATAAAGAAGGCTATCGTATACTGATTAGTCATACAAGTGAAAACTATGAGCGTGAAATCCATTCAGCACAGGCCATGTTGGAAGCTCGTGTCTGCGGTGTTCTGTCATCAGTAGCCAAGACAACTAATCAATATGACCATTTTCAGGAATTGATAGATAATGATATCCCTCTGGTTTTCTTCGACAGGATATGTAAAGGTATTCTTACTGACCGGGTAGTAGTAGATGATTATAATGGTGTGACTTCTGCAGTTGAATATCTTATTCAGACCGGGTGTAAAAGAATTGCTTTTTTTGGGTCTCCTTCACAATTGGCAATTTCCAACAATCGTAGGATGGGGTATGAGAATGCGCTCATAAAAAATCATTTGGAGGTGGATCCTGACTTGATAATAGTTTGTGATAATTATGAAGATGCATTGGACATGACGGAAAAGATGTTAGCTCTTCCCAATCCCCCGGATTCTTTTTTCGCAGTAAATGACGAAACAGCGATTGGTATATTGAAGAAAGTTAAGAAACTGGGATATAATATTCCAAATGATATATCGGTATGTGGATTTACAAATAACTCTATCAGTGAATTTAGTGATCCTCAATTGACATCTGTAGATCAACACGGATATGAAGTGGGTAGAACAGCAATGCGGCTTTTACTGGATCGTCTTGAAGGTAAACAAGCTGATCGTAAGATAATAAGTAAGATTATTAAAACTAAATTAATCAAACGCCAGACAACGCGTTGACTTGTACGCAAACGTTTGATGTAATTAAGAATCATTTTTCTTCAGGAAGAAATAGCAGTGCTAAAATAATTATGTATGTTTGTTTTTGATAAGCATCCGGTCCCGCGTCTTCACACCGGGAGTTTTCTTATTTCCCGAATGTATTTATAGCCTTAAAAATCAATTACATGAAAACGAAACCGTTCTTAAGTTTTTGGCAGATTCTGAATATGACCTTTGGGTTCCTGGGTATCCAATTCGGATTTGCTCTTCAAAATGCAAATTCAAGCCGTATACTTCAGATATATGGGGCAGATGTTGAGCATCTATCTTTATTTTGGTTGGCAGCTCCACTCACGGGAATGATGATTCAACCTATAGTTGGACATTATTCTGATAAAACATGGGGACGCCTTGGACGACGTCGTCCTTTTTTTCTTGTAGGAGCTATTCTCACTTCCATAGCATTGATTTTAATGCCTAATGCAGGACTTTTCCTTTCTCCTGAAACTACCCATGCTATTCTTTCACCCGTTTTAATCGGTGCAGGAATGTTAATGATTATGGATGCTTCTATAAATGTGACAATGGAACCATTTCGTGCTTTGGTAGGAGATATGTTACCGGCAGAACAACATACAGTCGGTTTTTCAGTCCAGACTTTCCTAATAGGTATTGGTGCCGTTGTCGGTTCACTGATGCCCAGCATCATGAATAAAGTTTTTGGCTTCTCCAATATGGCAGGAATAGGAGAGGTTGCTGATAACGTTAAATATGCTTTTTATGTGGGGGCAGCTATTCTCTTTGTATGTGTTATGTGGACGATTGTTACTACAAAGGAATATTCACCGGCAGAATTGGCAGAATTTAATGAAGAGAAACCAAAAGAAGCAGAGAAAAAGAAACGAAATGGTTTTATGGAAATCATGCATGATATTGCTAATATGCCAAAAATCATGTGGCAATTAGGAATATGTCAGTTCTTTGCCTGGTTTGCTCTTTATTCAATGTGGGTTTATTCAACTCCGGCATTAGCCGAACATGTATATAATTCACCTGATCCGACTTCTGCCGGTTATGCAGCAGCGGGAGATAAGGTAGGAGAGCTTTTCAGTGTATACAATTTTGTAGCTATGGTATTTGCATTACTGCTTATTCCTATAGCAAAGAAAATAGGGCGTAAATCTACCCATTCGGTATGTCTGGCTTTAGGTGGAGTAGGGCTGATGTCTCTCTATTTCCTAACAAATACGAATGTAATGATTATTTCAATGATTGGAGTGGGGATAGCATGGGCCAGCATATTAGCGATGCCTTATGCAATCTTATCTAATAGTTTGCCTGCAGCTAAGATGGGTACTTATATGGGTATATTTAATTTCTTTATCACCTTGCCTCAGATTACAAATGGAATTATTCATGGATGGATTGTACGTAATGTTTATGGTGGGCATCCGATGTATGCTTTGCTGACAGGAGGCTTATTCCTTTTATTGGCAGCAGTAGCAGTGGTGTTTGTTAAAACAAAATCTGTAAAAACAATTAGAATTTAGTTATCCACATTATTTGCTTCCTTAGCTTATCTCATTATGCAAATGAACTGCTATTAATATCCAGCAAATCATTCGTAATGTTATTTTGCCGTAGCTTATTAAGAGTAGTTTGGAGTTCGTCAAGGATATCGTCAGCGTTTTCGCTGGCAATTTGCATGGCAATAGTGCGGGTTGCATGCTCAGAGGTTTGATTGTCCATCAGGGCAGTGTAGAATTCAGAATGGATACTCATTTCTATCAGTGTCTCGGTGAGTTCTTCTGGAGATGGTTCCAGGATATAGTCTTCCTGATAATCATTGATATTATCATTTTTAGATTCATCCGTTGAATTCGTTGTACTGTTAGCATTACACAAAGGAGTATAAGGTAACAGAGTCTTATGTGTTATTTCTTGAGAAGCAGTTGTTTTGAAATGATAATAGACCATTTCTACCTGGCTTACTTTATGGGTAAGGAACATCTCCATTAATTGTTTTGAGAAAGGACGAGTTTGATCGTAGGTGATTTTCCCAGCGAGATAGTCCAGGTTTTCTTCTACTTCGAATCCGTGACGGATGACTGCTTCGCGTATTTTTTTTCCGATAGGGAAGAAGAGGGATTTTTTACCAGGATATAGGGTATTGAGGCGGATTAATTCTTTTTCCATTTTGGAGTTGAAAGAACCACTCATTCCGGAGTTGGATGCCATGATGATGATGGCAATAGTGTCCGGTTCGTGTTTTTGAAGATAGGGCGATGTGTCGTTATCGCCTTTGGAGGATAATCCGCACAACATGGAGTCGAGCGTTTGTTTATATACAAACGCTTTTTCCAGAATATTTTGTGAACGATGCAGCTGTGCAGACGAGACCATTTGTCTCGCCTGCGTAATCTTACGGGTGCTGCTTACGGATGTTATCCGTCTTTTTACTTCTTTCAATGAAGCCATCTTCTTGTCGGTTTATGCTTGTGGAGCGTTGTCTATGTATTGATCCGCAACGGAAGCTGCTGTTTCTTTGATGAACGCTTCTATCTTATCGTTTATTTCTCCTTTTTCCAAAGGGGCAATAATTGTTTCTTCGTGATACAGATGTAATTGTTCCAGAAAACTTCTCTCAAAGTCGCGTATCTTTTCCAGCGGAATTTTACTCAACAGATTATGCGTTCCACAATAGAGGATTGCAATCTGCTCACCTGTTCGCAAGGGTTGGTATTGTGGCTGGATCAGGAGTTCGGTATTCCGGCGGCCTTTCTCTATAACTTGCATTGTAACGGCATCCATATCTCCTCCGAATCGGGCGAATGATTCCAACTCGCGGTACTGGGCCTGATCGGTTTTCAGTGTGCCTGCCACTTTTTTCATGGATTTGATTTGCGCGTTTCCTCCTACACGGGATACGGAGATTCCGACATTGATAGCCGGGCGATTTCCCTGGTTGAACAAATCGGTATCGAGGAATATCTGTCCGTCGGTTATCGATATGACATTGGTCGGTATATAGGCCGATACGTCTCCCGCCTGCGTTTCAATGATCGGCAACGCTGTCAGTGAGCCTCCGCCTTTTACTTTTCCTACCAGCGTTTCCGGCAGGTCGTTCATGTTTCGGGCAATTTCATCCTGGTTGATGATTTTCGCTGCACGCTCCAATAGGCGTGAATGCAGGTAAAAAATATCTCCCGGATAGGCTTCACGTCCGGATGGGCGGCGCAGGATTAGAGATATTTCGCGATAGGCCACGGCTTGTTTCGACAAGTCATCATACACAACAAGTGCGTGCCGTCCGGTATCACGGAAATATTCCCCTATAGCAGCTCCCGAGAAGGGTGAGAAATATTGCATCGCAGCAGGATCAGATGATGGAGAAGCTATGACAGTTGTATATTTCATCGCTCCTTTTTCGCGTAGTACGTCCACTAGGGAAGCAACGCTGGATGCTTTTTGCCCGATGGCTACATAGATGCAATATACAGGATTTCCTTCTTCATATCCTTTACGTTGATTGAGTATGGTGTCGATGGCAATAGCCGTTTTTCCGATCTGCCGGTCGCCAATGATGAGTTCGCGTTGTCCACGCCCTACGGGTATCATGGCGTCGATTGCTTTTATCCCTGTTTGAAGAGGTTGGTTTACAGGTTGCCGGTATATAACTCCGGGTGCTTTGCGTTCGAGTGGCATTTGAATGCGTTCGCCGGCTATAGGGCCTGCACCGTCTATGGGTTCTCCCAATGGGTTTATGACACGCCCAATCAATCCTTCTCCTACAGGGAGGGATGCTATTTGTCCAGTTCGTTTTACGATATCTCCTTCGTTGATAAGTTCAGAAGGACCGAGTAATACGGCTCCAACATTATCTTCTTCGAGATTCATTACAACGGCTTTTATCCCGTTGTCGAATTCAAGCAATTCGCTAGCTTCAGCATTCCGCAAACCATAGATGCGTGCCACGCCGTCACTGATCTGGATAACCGTCCCTACCTCTTCTAGGGATTTATCGGGATCGTTCTCCTCAAGCATTTTGAGGAGTATATCGGGTATCTCGCTTACTTTGATATTATGTGTCATTTTTTTCTTTACTTAATTATTGGTTGTGTCGGTCAATCGCCTTTTAATCTTTTTGAGCCGGGTTGCTACACTGGCATCTATCCGGTAAGTATCCCACAGGATAACATAACCTCCGATTAGGGAGGGCTTTACTAGTAGATGAAGAGTCACGGACCCCTGGATATAGCTTTCCAGTTTGGTTGTAATTTTTTGTTCTATTTCTTTTTTTAAGGGAGTGGCCGTTATGATTATGACATCATAACTATTAGTCGCTTCCCGATATAGGCCTTGATAGCTCAAACAAATTTCCTGTAGAAATTCTTCCCGGCCTTCCAGAATCAGCAAACGGATGAAATGTACCATCTCATTGCTAAGTCCGTCCAGTATACATGCATTGACGGTTTCTATTTTTTTTTCCGGGGGCAAAGTCATGTTACTCATTACGCGCCTCAATGCCGGGAATTCCTGGTATCTGTTGCTGAGTATCCGGGCTTCCTTAAAGACTTGTTTGCCTTTCCCATGCTTTTGGGCGTACATCAGTAGCGTCTTTGCATATCTTTGGGAAATCATTCCTCTATCCATTGCAATCAGTTTTTAAGTGTGAGTTCATCATCCAGGAGGCGTTCTATTAAACGGTCCTGTTGTTCACTGCTTTCCAGTTTACTACCTAGCACTTTGGCTGCGATAGCAACTGAGATTTCAGCAATCTGTCCTCTGATTTCTCCAATCGCTCTTTTCTTTGTTTCCTCTATTTCTATAGTTGCCTTTTCCATCTGAAGGCGTGCTTCCGCTTCTGCCTCTTCCCTGGCTTCACTGATTATCTTTTTCTTCATCTCCTGTGCTTCATGCAAGAGAAGGTTACGTTCCCGAC
Organism: Tannerellaceae bacterium; assembly: GCA_032073245.1. GTDB lineage: Bacteria > Bacteroidota > Bacteroidia > Bacteroidales > Tannerellaceae > QVMG01. Next base: position 95,699 of record DAMANX010000004.1, on the reverse strand, counting down.
GTGCGTCTTCAAGCAGTGCTTCTCCTTCGACATGAAGTGCAGCGAGCCGGGTTTCCGCTTCCCGGGCTGCCTCAAGCGAATCATTAATATATTGATTGCGCTTTTCGATAGCCCGGTTAATAACGGGAAAACCGTATTTAGCCAGTATAAAGAAGACTATTCCGAATGAGAGCGTCATCCAGAATAAAAGCCCTATATCCGGTGTGAGTAACGACATACTCTTAGATTGCGAGGAAACATACTACCACAGCAAAGAGTGCTACCCCTTCAATAAGTGCTGCAATGATAATCATATTCATACGAATATTGTTTGTTGCTTCGGGCTGACGGGCAATAGCTTCCATGGCTGACGCTCCGATTTTTCCGATTCCGAGTCCTGCACCAATGGCTGCTAATCCTGCACCAATTGCTGCTCCTAAAGTACCAAGTCCTGCTGCAGTTGTTGCAGCTAATAATGTTGTTAGTAACATACGTTTAAATATTTAATGATTAATGTTTAATATTCAATGATTATTTTTTTAGCCTTTAATGCCGTTAAGGCCTTTAACATTTTTTATCCTTTCTCTATTCTCAAGCATGTTTCACCTTGGCTAGTCCGATAAACACTGCTGACAGAAGTGTAAATACATATGCCTGAATGTAGGCGACAAGTAATTCTATAAAGTTCATAAATATGGTGAACACCACTGAGACGGCCGACATTCCTATATTGATACCTACCCCCAAGGAGACGGTAATAAAGATGACACAAACAAGGCTGATAATAACTGAATGCCCTGCCATTATGTTGGCAAACAAACGTATCATCAACGCAAACGGTTTGGTGAATATACCGAAGAGTTCGATGATCGGCATGAAGGGTACAGGTACTTTCAGCCACGTAGGCACTTCAGGCCAGAATATCTCTTTCCAATATTCTTTTGTGCCGCTAAAGTTCACTACCAGGAAGGTACAGACAGCCAGAAACAATGTAATTGTTATATTTCCAGTTATATTGGATCCCCCCGGAAAGATGGGTATAAGCCCCATTACATTGCTAACAAAGATGAAAAAGAAAGCTGTCAGAAGGTAGGGAGTATACCGTTTATAGTCTTCACCAATACTCGGTTTTATCAGTTCTTCCTGTACGTCGAGCATCAACATTTCCACTGCTCCTCGAAATCCTTTTGGGGGGTCAAATGACTGTCGTTTATACCATTGTGCCACGGGAAGTATTATCAATAGCAATACGATGCAATTGATCCATAATCCCAATACGTTCTTGGTGATGGATATATCAATGGCAGGACGGATTTCTTCCCCGGTAGAGTTACGTTGCACTACTTTTCCTTTATAATCTCCTTCCTGCGCAATACGGTATCCCTTATATTTGGCGCCATGTTCCAGGCGGGAAGAAGAAAAGATTTGCCATCCGCTGTCTTTGCCTTTGATAATAACAGGTAAGTGTATGCTTATTTCCGTTTCGCCTACCGTTGCTATATGCCAGCTATAGGCATCGCTAATGTGTTCAAATACAGTCTCTTTTACATTGAATTCTTCTGCCGCACGGACCGACGGAATAAACAATACAACAGCAAACAGTAGTATCCCGAGGCGTACTATATTATTTTTCAATACCATGTTTCTTTTCTCTTTTATTATACAGATAGAAAATGTATAACTCAAGTCCAGTGTAAAGCAAATAGTTGAATATTATTGAGATAGCAAAACTTTTCCGGTCATCTCCTACAAAATGTATACAAACTAACAGGAATATGATTGTGAACAGGAATTTAATCATGCGGCACATCATATAAACATTTGTCAGTTGGTCCGGATTCCACGATCGGGTACGGTCGAGGGCATAATTCAGTATCATACCTGTCACCCAGTAAAAAATAGGAATGGCCGGATACAACTTGAAATAATCAAGAGGTATCAGGTAGATAAAAACGAGTGCTCCTATTATGCCAGTAGCCAGATAGCCTGCTGACAAAAGGATATATAACCTGATATTTAGTTTGTATTTCATTTTTTTATATGTTATCTCTTCTGTCTATCATTATCCCAGTATTACCCGGATATTATTTTGTTTTACTTCAGCGATTCCTGTTTCCACTTCTATTGTTTCCGTTTGTCCATCAGCCACAACTTGAATGGTTCCTTTCTTTAAGGTGGTCAATAGAGGAGCATGATTGCGAAGTACAGTAAACTCTCCGAGCATTCCGGGAAATGTAGCACTGTCAACCTCCTTATTATATATGACCCCTTTGGGAGTTATCACTTTGAATTTCATCTCTCTTTTTAATTTGCCGATTCTGCTTTGATTTTTTCTCCTTTGGCAATCGCATCATCTATCGTTCCCACATTGAGGAAAGCCTGTTCGGGCAGATCATCTACTTCGCCATTCATTATCATTTTGAATCCTCTTACTGTTTCTTCTATATCAACAGTAACGCCCGGTATTCCCGTAAATTGTTCGGCTACAGTAAATGGCTGGGAAAGGAAACGTTGTATTCTACGCGCACGACTTACTGACAAGCGGTCTTCATCCGAAAGTTCTTCCATTCCGAGAATAGAGATAATATCCTGTAATTCCTGATTGCGCTGTAATATCTGTATCACCTGTTGTGCGGTTTGGTAGTGTTCCTCACCGATTACTAATGGATCAAGGTTACGGGAGGTTGAATCCAGTGGATCTACTGCAGGGTATATTCCTAATTCCGTGATCTTACGGCTCAATACTGTAGTGGCATCCAAGTGAGTAAAGGTAGTCGCCGGAGCCGGATCGGTCAGGTCGTCCGCAGGAACATAGACAGCTTGAATAGACGTGATTGAGCCGTCTTTGGTCGATGTGATACGTTCCTGCATGGCACCCATTTCGGAAGCCAATGTTGGTTGATATCCAACCGCTGAAGGCATGCGTCCCAATAACGCAGATACTTCTGATCCGGCTTGTGTGAAACGGAAAATATTGTCAATAAAGAACAATATATCCTTTGGCCCATCTCCAACATTATCACGGAATGATTCTGCAATGGTTAACCCCGATAAAGCGACGGATGACCGGGCACCCGGAGGTTCGTTCATCTGTCCGAAAACGAGAGTTGCCTGTGATTGTGCCAATTCATCATAATCTATCTTACTCAGATCCCAATGTCCTTCTTCCATACTCTTTTTGAAAGCGTCTCCATAACGAATCACTCCACTTTCAATCATTTCCCGTAATAGGTCATTCCCTTCCCGGGTACGTTCACCAACCCCTGCGAAGACAGAAAAACCATTATGCTTTTTGGCAATATTATTTATAAGTTCCATAATAAGAACTGTTTTCCCAACACCTGCACCACCGAACAGGCCAATCTTTCCTCCTTTGGAATATGGAGTAAGCAAATCGATTACTTTAATCCCTGTAAACAGAACTTCTCGTTTGGTATTCAATTCATCGAACTTTGGTGCTTCCCGGTGAATAGGATGCCCATCTTTCTTGTTCAAATCAGGCATCCCATCAATCGAATGACCAACCACATTCAGCAGCCGTCCCTTCAATTGATTTCCTGTCGGCACCTCAATAGGCGAACCTGTGGCATAAGCTTCCAGCCCGCGTCTTAATCCGTCAGTACTATCCATCGCGATAGTCCTCACCGTGTGTTCACCAATATGCTGTTGTACCTCGAGAGTAAGTATATCAGTTTCTGTACGGTATACTTCCAGCGCATCATGGATATGAGGCAGTTTAATCCGTTTACCTTCTTCCACCTCAAAGCGGACATCCACAACCGACCCTATCACCTGAGTGATATACCCTTTCCGGTATTGGTCTTTCTTTTCTCTAGTCATCTCAATGCCTTTTTAATTACTAAAACGCGTCAAATGTAGGCAAAAAGGGTGTGCCCATTTGGTTTATATTCACTCTAATTTAGTCTAATAGCTATTATTAACCTTTTTTGCACTATTAAATGTTCTTTTACAGACTAAATATTTCACTTTTTGAAAATAAAATCCTGATAAGGTTATTTTCTCCATTAATGAATTAAACATACAGGCTAAGCAAAAAGTTAGCATTCTTTTATATTTAGAGAAAATATCACAGACTAAAAGGTAAAGGTATTTGTATATAAATAAATTCTATCGGTGATAGCTATCAAACGTAAAGACGATAGTTATCAATTATATCGTTGATAGCTATCATTTGTATCGACGATAGCTATCACCGATAGAATTTATCAGCTTATTTGCTAAAAACTAGGTTTTTATCTGAAAAGTAGATACAAATAATTTGGAATGATTTTTGCAGTAACTAAATATAAAGAATATCTAACGTACAATACTTTAAATCTCTGCTACTATGGATCGTGTAAGAAAATACTTTGATTTAAAAAAAGAAGAAAACTTTCATAGTTTAGATGAAAGGGTTTGTGGAGATTTGAATATAGAGGAACTTTATACCTTTACAAATCATACAAAATCCAAAGTAGGGGAGCAATATTACTATCATTTATTGAGGAATCTTTCTTCAGGAGATAAGATAAAACAGTTTGAGGATTGGATGTCAAAAATATCAGCTGATACCGATACTCATAATGAGATTATTGAATTACTTAAAAAACTGAATAAATCAGATGCTTATGATATTTACCCTGTACTTGTTCAAAACTATCATCCTTATTCTAAAAGGAAAGTAAGACTTTTTAAAATATTGCAGTTTTTACCTACTTTACTGATCGGATTATTTATCATAACAAAGCAGCCTTTTTTGATAATACTCACTATTATAGCTTTTTTTGTAAATCTAGCTCTTCACTATCTTTCGAAGAATATCGCATTTCTTTATTCAGGTTCCATGCCTCAACTTTATACTCTTCTCGTGATTGTTGAGAAATTACAGAGTATGCCAATAAATGATGTGATACATCCCAATATGAATCAGTTATTAAAAAAGCTATTTACTCTAAAGCGGAATTTATCTGTTTTTCGGGTAGGTGTAAAACTTGAATCCGATATGGCAATTTTTGTCTGGGGAATCAGCGAGTTTGTGAAAATATTCTTTTTGTCAGATCCTGTAAATCTAAATAAAACATTTACACAAATTCGTCACAATAAGGAAGAATTAAAAGATGTTTTTGATTATGTGGGATTAATAGATACATTACAATCCATTGCCACTATGCGGCAACTAGCTCCTTATTATTGCTACCCAAAGTTTGAAGAAAACACCGAAATTAAAGCAACAGACATTTATCATCCGTTAATCCCGGATTGTGTATCGAATACCTTTACTTTAGATCATCATTCTTTTCTGGTTATTGGTTCAAATATGTCGGGTAAAACATCCTTCATTCGGACAATAGGAATAAATGCTCTTTTAGCGCAAACGACTAATACCTGTTTTGCAAAGGAAATGATCTTGCCACGACAAAAGATATATACTTCTATTTCAATGAGTGATGATCTGATGGAAGGACAAAGTTATTATTTGCGAGAAGTATTGCAAATGAAACATATTATTGAATGTACCCGTCAAGGCTATAATCTGATTCTTTTAGATGAGCTTTTTAGGGGTACAAATACGATAGAACGTGTTGCCGGAGCAAAGGCAGTGTTAGATTATTTGGTACAGAATTTGAAGAATATTGTATTGGTTGCTACTCATGATATTGAGTTGATTGACTTGCTAAAAGAGCAATATACGCCTATTTACTTTTCTGAAGATATACAAGAAGGAGAGTTGTCTTTTAATTATAAAATAAATTACAAGCAAAATCCTCAAAAGAATGCTATCCGAATTCTTGGGTTATATGATTTTCCCGAATCGGTTATTGAGGATGCATTAAATATTGCAGAAAAGATAAGTGATCTAAAAAAGAGATAATTGTTGTTCAGGAGGAGGAGTAAAGAATTTTATTTTTCTATCAAGCTTTAGCTTTTCAGTAAGTTCCATAAATTTATCATTTAACTCCCGATACTTTGGGCTATTACAAATATACTGTTCCTGATAAAACTGCTCATATTTGTTACGTAATCCTGGATAATTTTGTTCGAGTTGTTTATAAAAATAATCCCGGGAGCCTTTTCGGAGCGTCAGTCCAAATGATGGTAAAATGTAGGAAGCCCCATTGTCTTTTGCTCTTTGTAATATTTCTTCCAGATTCTGAATTGTGTCATTAATAAAAGGAAGCAGTGGCATTAATGTAATACCGGTATAGATTCCTTTATCAGCAAGAAGGGATAGAGCCTTAAAACGAGCAGATGTTGGAGGGGCATGAGGTTCTATTTTACCCGAAAGATCATCAGCTGAGGAGGTAATAGTAAAACTTACTGCGGCATATATTGTCGATATGTCTTGTAGTATATCTATATCCCGTGTAACGAGGTCGCTTTTAGTAATTATGTGAACCGGATATTTTTTTCGTGCTATTACCTTCAGAGCATTTTGAGTAAGATGCATTTCAGCTTCCACAGTCATATAGGGATCATTCATCGAACCTGTTCCAATAGTTGCTTTTTGTCTCCTCTTAGAAGATAACTCTTGTTCGAGTAATTCAATGGCATTTTTCTTTACAGTAATAACAGAGATATCATTTATTCCATAACATTCGCTACGTGTATCACAATAAATACAGCCATGCTGGCATCCGCGATATAAATTCATATTATAAGTGATACCGAACCAATTATCGGTACCATTCAATTTGGAAAGGATACTTTTAGCCTCTGTATATTGTATGTTTGTATTGTCAGAATCCATTCATTGGAATTAAAACGGTGGGGATAAGAAGTAGAAAGCCAAGAATAATCAAAACGAGAATAAACTTCCATATCCAACGAAACCATTTGTCATACGGAATACGGCTTACACCTAAAACAGCAATCAACACGCCTGACGTAGGAGTAATCATATTCGTAAATCCATCACCAAACTGAAAAGCCATAACTGTTGCTTGTTTGGATAGTCCGATCAATTCGGAAAAAGGAGCCATTATAGGCATTGTGAGAGCTGCTTTTGCACTACCGGATGGTATAACCAGATTTATTAATGTCTGAATGACATACATCATACCTACGGTGGCAACTTGTCCCAAACCTTCCATCCCTTTTGCCAGATTATAGAGTATAGTATCAATGATCATTCCTTCCTTAAGGATTACAATAATACCGCCGGCTAAACCCACCACCATTGCAGCACTGAGAATATCTTTACAACCTTCAATGAATAATTTCACCAATTCATTGGCTGACCGGCCGTTTGCTATGCCTGCCGCGAGTCCCAATCCAAAAAATAAAGTAGCTATCTCCATTATATACCAACCATAACCCATCACTCCGACAATAAGAAAGAAGATCGTGAAAAAAAGGAGATTAAGTATATAGATATGAACAGTCTTTTTAAGTGCCGGAATGGAAGTAAGAATAAATAAAACGGTTAAAGCAGGTATCAAAGGAAGCCCTTCAAATATACTATTACCAATCTGAATAGTTGATAAAGGATAAAATACAGAAAAAAGTATCAGAATTGCGGCCAGGATAATAAAACTGATCCAGGCTGCACGAGGTGTATAAAATGTTATATCAGTAGATGTTTCTCCATGTAAATCTCTCCAATACTGATCTTCTTCATAAACAGGAGAGGCTTTCGGGTTCTTCTTTACTTTATTGGCATAACGCAAAATCCAGGTAAATCCTACTATATTTATTATTACCCAGCAAAACAGACGGTATTCAATTCCGGAAAAGAGAGGAAGCCCGGCTAACCCTTGTGCAATGCCAATGGTAAAAGGATTCAGAATAGCACCGGCAAATCCCAGTCCAGCTGCAACAAACACCATACAGACCCCGGTGATAGAGTCATATCCCATAGATATAGCCATAGGAACCAATACCAGGCAAAAAGCAATTGTTTCTTCGCTCATCCCAAAGACTGCCCCAAAGATGCTAAATAATAACATAATGGCAGTCAAAAGAAAATTCTCGACCCCGATTTTACGCATCAAGCGGTTGTTTTCCATCTTTTTTGCTTTACGCAGAAAGCTGATAGTGCCGATATCAAATGCTTTACTGTCATTTACAATCCAGAAAGCACCTCCAATAATAAGAATGAAAACTATTATATCAGCCCTTTCTACAAACCCTTTATAAAATGCGGCAAAAACTTGCCAGGTTTGCGGAACACGGTCGATCTGTTCATACACAACTCCTTTTTCGCCGTTTAGCCCGGTTGTTTCTATATACTGTCCTCCGGGAATGATCCAGGTAAGCAAAGTACAGAATAAGATGATATAGAATATAATTACGTAAGTGTGTGGTATCTGTCTTTTTTTCATGTTTAGCTAATTTCTTCCTCCTCCTCGTCTTCTTCATTTACTGTTCCTATCTCCGGCAGAATACGACGGGCTTCTTCTGCAGTAAGCGTATCTACCTCACGCAGTTTTCGTTGAATAGCACGAGTACGGACTCCCAGTACTTTTTCCAGATCACCACTGGCAGAATTGATTTTTTTCTGGGCACTTTGTAGCATTCCGCCAAAAGTTTCAAATTCCTTTTTAACAGCACCTAAAATGCGCCATACTTCGCCTGAATGTTTCTGAATAGCAAGTGTGCGGAAACCCATTTGGAGGCTATTCAGAATGGCGGCTAATGTAGTCGGGCCTGTTACTACAACCCTATGTTTTCTTTGTAATTCTTCCATCAAAGCTGAACGGCGGATAACTTCAGCATAGATACCTTCAAATGGTAAAAACATAATACCAAAATCAGTTGTATAAGGAGGATCGAGGTACTTATCACAGATATCTTTTGCCATTTTCCTTACTGTGGTTTCCAATAGTTTTCCGGCAGATTCAATAGCCTGTGTATCGGCCGTATCGTACGCATTCAATAATTGCTCATAAATATCTTTAGGAAACTTAGCATCAATAGGTAGAAATACAAACTCCTGAAGATCGTCTCTTCCGGGTAGTTTTACGGCAAATTCGACAACAGCTTCGGAGCCTTTGCGGGTGCGAACATTGGCCTCGTATTGCTCCGGAGCTAATATCTGTTCCAGTAACATACTAAGTTGTATCTCTCCTATATTACCACGTGTTTTCACATTACTAAGCACTCGTTTTAGTCCGCCCACATCTTGCGCCAAGGTCTGCATCTCGCCTAAACCTTTCTGTACACTTTCCAATTGTTCTGTTACCAGGCGGAAAGATTGAGTTATTCTTTCATTTAAAGTCTTTTGAAGCTTTTCATCGACAGTAACACGTATTTCTTCCAATCTTTTCTCAGTATTTTCTACTAATTGACGTTGTCGTTCGTCTAACGAGTCGAATTTTTCACGCTGAAGATTATTGAAAGAGGCAATTCCACGCTCAAAAGTCTCCTGAAATTCTTTTAAAGAACGGGCCAGCTCTTCACGGTTTTCTTTCCCAGACATACGACTTTCTTCCCGGTTTAAACGAAAATCTTCCCTGAAGTTTTTCTCTATACGATCGAAAGAAGTTTGCATCTCCTTTATCACCTTCTCCAGCTCCTGAGAGTTGGATTTAAATGAACGAAAAAGTAATATTATTTGAAGAATTATAACTAAGAGTAAACCACCTATTAACGCCCAATCCATATTTCATTTATTTAAATACAAAGATATAATTTTGAGTGAGTAAGCTCGGATTAAAATTTGTTAAACAAAATGATTTTCTCAAATCTTGTATTGTTCGTTAAGGAAGTAATACCTATGTTTGCATTAGCAAAGATTGTTATTTTAGACATTCTTTGCTTTCAAGAAGTTAAATTATTGTTTTTCATTGGTTAAAGTTAAGGGTTAGTGTTAAAGGTCGCTGGATGTGAATTCCGCGACCTTTGTTTTTTATTATAGGAATCCGGAAATAATTATAAATTTGTCACTGTAAGCAGATTTTTATGAACAAAAAGATACTTCAATTAGCTGTTCCTGCCATAGTTTCCAATATCACTGTGCCTTTACTTGGCCTGGTGGATGTGGCTATTGTGGGACACTTAGGATCAGCTTCCTACATTGGGGCTATAGCTATTGGCGGTATGTTCTTTAATATCATTTATTGGCTCTTCGGTTTCCTGCGTATGGGGACTAGTGGACTAACTTCACAAGCTCTTGGGAAACGTGATTTAGATGAAATCACACGCATATTGTTTAGGGCCGTAGCAGTAGGAGGGATTATAGCTATATTATTATTACTTCTTCAATATCCCATTCAGAAGATTGCCTTTCTTTTTTTGCAGACCAGCCCGGAAGTAGAACAAATGGCTACACTTTATTTTCGTATTTGTATTTGGGGTGCACCTGCAGTATTAGGATTTTATGGATTATCCGGTTGGTTTATTGGTATGCAAAATGCCCGTTTTCCAATGATAATTGCTATAACACAAAATGTAGTTAATATTGTAGCTAGTCTCTTTTTTGTTTTTGTTTTAGAAATGAAAGTAGAAGGGGTCGCTTTTGGTACGCTTATTGCACAATATAGTGGGCTTATCCTTGCTCTGTTGTTATGGTATTTCTATTATGGCCGTCTTAGACTGCGTGTAAGTTGGAAAGATCTTTGGAAAAGAGAAGATATGAAACGTTTCTTTCAACTCAATAGTGATATCTTTTTACGAACGCTTTGCCTTGTAGCAGTTACCACCTTCTTTACATCAACCGGAGCCCGGCAAGGAGATGTTATATTAGCTGTAAATACTCTTCTGATGCAGTTATTTACCCTTTTCTCTTACTTTATGGATGGTTTTGCTTATGCCGGAGAAGCTTTGACAGGGCTTTATGTTGGAGGTCGTAATAAAAAGGCTTTACATCAGATGATCCGAAGATTATTTGTTTGGGGAATAGGCATAGCTTTGATTTTTACTTTTCTATATGGAGTAGGAGGGAAGGGCTTTCTTGGCATTCTAACAAATGACTCAACCGTAATAGAAACTGCAATGACGTATTTCTACTGGGTATTGGCTATACCATTAACAGGTTTTGCCGCTTTTTTATGGGATGGCGTTTTTATTGGAGCTACTGCTTCCCGGCGGATGCTCTATGCTATGTTGGTTGCTTCAGGCAGTTTTTTCCTTCTTTATTATAGTTTTTATGGAGCGATGGGTAATCATGCATTATGGCTCGCTTTTCTGATTTATCTTTCGATGCGTGGATTTATGCAAACTTTTTTATGGAAAAGAATATATTTTAATGTTGGTTCGATATAAGGATTTACCTTCAAATCGAGGAATATTTGAAGAAAATACGATATGAGTATCCTGGCTCCCCTCTTTTGAAAAGGAGGGGGTAGACCACTGCTAGCAGTGGTGGGGCGGTTAGATTTTTGTTTTAATTATATTCAAACTACCCCACCATCGCCGTGGCGATGGTCCACCCCCTTCTTTTCTAAGAAGGGGAGCCGAGTTACTATAGTTTACAATCCAATTTAAAATCTTCAAATTTTAAACTAGCTGAAGTTTTTCTTATATCTAACTCACGTTATTTTAAAATATTCAAATGAAAAATATTTAACTCTGTGACGAAATCTAAGAGATGATACAAAAAATAATTACAGAGGTAATTGCTTTAGGATCTTATCTGTAGCTCCTATGTTATCTTTAACAAAACTACCGGCAACTTTTCCTGCATTGCTTAGTAATTCAGGATAGGTTAAGAGGTTGTTTATACATGCTTCGAATTCAGCTGCATTGTTAAAAGTAAAACCACCACCTATTTTAAGTAAATCTACCGCTTCTTTGAATTTTTCATATATAGGGCCGAATATAACCGGAACATCATAAACCGCAGCTTCCAGTGTGTTGTGTATTCCCGATGAAGTAAAGCCTCCTCCGATAAAAGCAATTTCGCCATATTGATAAATAGAAGTAAGCAGGCCAAAACAATCCAGAATAATACAATCTTTATCAGTTAAATCCTTTTCAGATAATTGAGAAAGCCGTACGGAAGGCCGTTTCAGTAAAGATTCAATATATATCAGATGCTCTTCATGAATCTCGTGAGGGGCAATGATAAGTTTGAGGTCAGGTTTTTCATTAAAATAGTTGATCAATATGTCTTCATCTTTGGGCCACGTGCTACCGGCTATCAGCATACGCTGTTTATTCTCGTTTGCATTTTGAAGGAATATCTCCAGACTCGGAATGTCTTTCCGGTTATTATACACTTTCCAAACACTGTCAAAACGGGTATCACCAGCCACTGTTACATTTGTAATCCCTATGGAGTGCAAAAGTTCTTTCGAGTTATTATCCTGTAAAAACAGATGGTCGAAATAAGTCAACATATTGCGATAAGTCTTCCCATACCATTTGAAAAAGAGCTGATCTTTTCTAAAGATGGCAGAAGTAATATAAACGGGAATATTATGCCGTTTTAGTTCTTTTAGGTAGTTTCCCCAGAATTCATACTTAATAAAAATGGCCATATAGGGATTAGCCAGCTTAATGAACTTTCTTACTTTACGAGGAGTGTCAAAAGGAAGGTAACAAACCACATCTGCCTGATCATAGTTTTTACGTACTTCGTAACCGGAAGAAGAGAAGAAACTGATTAATATTTTGTATTCCGGGTGATCAGCTTTGATTCTCTCAATCAGTGGCCTTCCTTGTTCAAACTCCCCGAGTGAAGATGCATGAAACCAAATGTATTTTGCGTTCCGGTCAATTTTTTCCAGGAGAATCGAATCGGTTTCTCTTTGCCCCAATATCATTTTACGGGCTTTTTTATGGAAAGGTGATATAAGTCTGGCTGCTAAAGAATAGAGATAAATAATGAAAGAATATAACATGGGTTATTTAGTTGAAAGTTGATTTATCGCTTTTTCAATACGTCGTATTGTTTCTTCTTTGCCTATTGCTTCGGTTATATCAAAGATATGTGGGCCTTTCCCTTCTCCGACCAGTGCAAGACGTGTGGCATTCATAATATTTCCTAAGTGATAGCCTTTACTTTCTATCCAGGCTTTTACCACATCTTCTGTTCCTACACTATCGAATGGTTCGCGTGAACGTAAAACTTCAACCAATTCTGCTAATTGCGTTGCTGATTCAGGTTTCCAACGTTTCTTTACTGTCTTTTCGTCGTATTCTGAAGGAGCTTTGAAAAAGAATGCAGATGCCTCCCATAATTCTTTTACAAAATTGACACGTTCTTTCATAAGTCCGACAACTTTCTCTACGTATGCGGCCTTGGCGTCTTTTATACCATGTTCCTCAAGAACAGGAATAAAGAGAGCTGTTATTTCTTTATTATCTTTTTTCTGAAGATATTGGTGGTTGAACCATTTACCTTTTTCATAATCAAATTTAGCTCCACTTTTGCTGCAATGGGTCAGGTCAAAAAGATGGATCATTTCTTCCATAGACATTATTTCCTGATCGTTTCCCGGATTCCAGCCCAATAAGGCAAGAAAATTTACTACTGCTTCAGGTAAGTATCCACTTTCGCGATATCCTGAAGATATGTCTCCTGTTTGAGGATCTTTCCATTCCAATGGGAAAACAGGAAAACCTAAACGGTCGCCATCACGCTTACTCAGCTTACCATTACCTTCCGGTTTGAGCAATAAAGAGAGATGTGCAAATAGAGGCATTGTATCTGTCCAACCAAAATAGCGGTATAACAGAACATGAAGGGGTGCACTAGGCAACCATTCTTCTCCACGAATAACATGTGTTATTTCCATTAAGTGATCATCCACAATATTGGCCAAATGATATGTTGGTAATTGATCGGCAGATTTAAATAGCACTTTATCATCCAGAACGGATGAATTAATAACTACTTCTCCACGAATCAAATCATTCACTGTTATTTGTTCATTGGGTTCAATCTTAATACGCACCACATATTGCTGTCCGTCAGTAATGAGTCTATCGACTTCTTCTTTAGAAAGAGTAAGTGAATTACGCATTTGCATACGCGTAGAAGCATCATATTGGAAGTTGGCAATCTCATTACGTTTTGCATCCAGTTCTTGTGGAGTATCAAATGCAATGTAGGCTAATCCGTTATCCAAAAGCTGATCCACATATTTCCGATAAATATTCTTACGTTCGCTTTGTCGGTAGGGGCCTTTATCACCTCCAAAACTAACTCCTTCATCAAAACAAATACCTAACCATGTAAGTGCTTCAATTATATAGTCTTCTGCTCCGGGTACGAAACGTTGAGAGTCGGTGTCTTCTATACGAAGGAGGAAATCACCTCCATTTTGTTTTGCAAATAAATAATTGTATAATGCAGTCCGGACTCCTCCAATGTGTAGTGCTCCTGTTGGGCTAGGGGCAAAGCGGACTCTTACTTTTCTATCCGTCATAATGGTATGGTAACGTTATTTTTATAGTGCGCAAAAGTAGGCCTTTTTTTTCTCATAGTAAACTTTTTTACTTACATTTGTTTATTAGTAAAGTAGCCAGAGTAACCAACGCTATCTGTTTTGCCTTTATAAAAGAGATGCGATTCTTCGAAGATGAGGGGGACTCTTAAAAAAATATTCTATGAAGCTTAAGAAATTAAATATAAAGTCGTCTATCAATTTCCTCCTGGCGGCTATCCTGATAGCCTATTTCTTTCCACGGGAAGGTAAGTTCCGTTATCAGTTTTTTGAAGGAAAACCATGGCGGTATGAGTTATTAACGGCTCCAAGTGACTTCCCGATTTATAAATCTGACGAAGAGGTAAAAGCAGAAAAAGATAGTGTTCAAACTAATTTTGCTCCCTATTATCGCATTGATCCCGAGATGCTTTCTTCTCAAATAGAACGTTTGAGAAAGGACTATACCACTAATTTGCAGGAAAAGGTTCCTCCTGCTTATCCACATTATATTGAAAGTTCGTTGAATCGTTTGTATAAGAACGGGATCATTTCTCCTCAAGGTATGGAGGATTTAAAGAAAGATAACCGTGAGCGCATCAATCTAATGGAAAATAATACTTCTCAACCTCAGTATGTATCAGACCTTTTTACCGTTAGGACTGCTTATGAGTTTATTATTAATAATATTCCTAATAATCTGGATAAGTCAATCCTGCAATCCTGTAATATAAATAATTACCTGACTGAAAACGTAACTTATGATAAGCCTACGTCTGATCGTGTATTGGATGAAATGCTTAATAGCGTTGCTATTTCAAATGGTATGATACAAGCGGGTGAACGAATTGTAGACCGGGGAGAGATTATAGATGCACAAACATATAATGTACTGCGTTCTTTAAAAGTTGTGCACGAGGCACGTTCGGGGGGAGCACAGAGGCTGGGAATACAATTAGGTGCCATTTTTGTTTTGGTTTTAGGTATTCTTTTCTGTTTTTGGCTGTATCTCTGGTCGTTCCGTCCTAAAATATTCTACAAACGGCGACATGTAGTATTTCTACTGCTTAATATTGTTATGTTTAGTTTGCTAACGGAAATTAATGTCTCTTTCAATTGGTTCAATATCTATATTATTCCTTATGCGATGGTTCCGATTATAGTACGTGTGTTTTTTGACTCTCGTACTGCCCTCTTTACGCATTTGGTACTAATTCTGATATGTGCTATAATGGTTCCCTATCCGTTGGAATTTTTCTTGTTACAAGTGATTGCAGGTATGGTTGTTACTTTCAGCCTGAAGGATCTTTCTGAACGTTCGCAATTAATCCGTTGTGCCGTCTTTATTTTCCTATCCTATTCATTAAGTTATATTTCCCTGTCGGTTTATCAGGAGATAGATTTTACCCGTATTAACTGGGTGATGTTTCTTTATTTTGGTATAAACTTCATTCTGTTGATGTTTACTTATATATTGGTGTATATGTTGGAAAAGCTTTTTGGCTATATGTCTACGATTACATTGGTCGAATTATCCAATATCAATACTCCTATTCTGAAGAAACTTTCGGAAACTGCTCCCGGCACTTTTCAGCACTCTTTGCAAGTTTCCATTTTAGCTTCCGAAGCGGCAACAAAGATCGGAGCCAATGCAGCATTAGTACGTACAGGGGCTATGTATCATGATATTGGAAAGATGAAGAACCCGGCTTTCTTCACAGAAAACCAAAAGAACATCAATCCGCATGAACAGCTTACGTATGAACAAAGCGCTCAGATTATAATCAGCCATGTTATGGATGGGGTTGCTATGGCAGAAAAAGGCAAATTACCCAAAGCTATCATTCAGTTTATTCGTACTCACCACGGACGTGGTAAAGCAAAATATTTCTATAATTCTTTCAAAAATAAATACCCGGACAGAGAGATTGACGAAGAATTATTTACGTATCCCGGGCCTAATCCTTTTTCTAAAGAAACAGCCGTGTTGATGATGGCAGATGCTGTTGAAGCTGCATCCCGAAGCCTGAAAGATGTGACTGAAGAGTCAGTTAGCCTATTGGTTAATAAGATTATTGACAGTCAGTTAGAAGAAGGTTTAATGAAAAATACACCTATGACTTTCCGGGATATTCAGACAGTGAAGCAGGTATTTATTGAGAAACTAAAAACAATGTACCATACGCGTATCAGCTACCCGGAAACAAAGAAAGAAATAAAGGATGATGATGATTTTGTTGAAATTGCAGAATCAGAAACTCCTTGATGAATAGGGGGGGCTTTTTTTGAACCAATTACTAAAATTTATACTGTAAACGGAGGGTAAAAGAATCATCAGCTCTATCTTCTTCCCAGCCTTCTATAAATTTTGTTTTTTCATTATAATTGAATTCATAATAGGCCTGTAAGCATAAATGGGTATTTATATCCCATATCCCTCCAATTCCCAAAGCTTGTTTTGAAATATCTGCATAGGTGGTTTCATGTTGTCCGATATCGTCTTTTTTTACTTTTGTATTCGGGTCATACCAATCATATTTTAGGACGGCAGCAAAAGGATAGTTTCCTATTTTCTGAATAAACATGACATACATACCTTTAAAATCGCGGATATATGTAGAGGTAACTATTATACTTGATGAATTGGGGCTTTCGTTGCTGTAAGCAGTACCCGGTTGTTGTCCAAAAATATATTCGCTACGCAATTCTGTTTTTCCCAAAAGAGTGTTTATAGAAAAGCGTGCATCTACGCCTAAATATTCCCGTTTAGCATATCCTCCATGATTGGATGGGTCATAAAAAGCTACAAATTCTTTACCCTGCATTTTATATACTGTCGTTGTACTTTGATATACCGAACCATTATAGTACGAAATACCGGCACCAAAAGAAGCATTTTTGTTTAACTCCTTTTGAGCAGACAGATGTCCGATGAAATCCCGTCTGTTATCAGTCTCTTTGTTAATGCCATTACCCGCGAAAAGACCAGCTTCCAGCTTTAAAAAAGAAAGTGGAGATGTTATATTCGGTTGTAGTATAAGCATTGCTCCCAAATCGCGTTCATCGGGGAAAAGTGCTCTAAACATTGCAGACCGTTCGGGTGATTCACGACGTGAGGAAGAATGACTGATCTCGTATCCAAATGGCCGATCAAATACACCGGCACGTAATTGGTTTGTTTTGAACCAGGGATCTTTTAAGTTAATATAGACATCCTTGAGCCCGACACCTTTTTCAGTAATATCCAATTGAAAAACACCCGAAATGAGCTTTTCCGTATAAGTAAATTTTATACGTCCCCGTCGGATACCGATACGATTGAAGGATTTATCCGGATTCTCATTTTTGCTACCAACTCTTAGTGATGCCAATCCTTCTCCCCATTCATATTGTGCCTGTACATATCCCGAAATACTTAATTTCTTTAATATAGCTATCTCTTTTTCAAGCGATTCTGTTCTTTCTAATAAAGCCTGGCTATTGTATACAAATGTCGAATCCTGTGCTTGTGCACAAAAGATAATAAAGAAAGTAAATAAGGAAAGTGCTAGCAGTTTTATTTTCATTTTTTGTTTTTTATTGCGGCTACAAAAGTATAAACATCATTTTACCTGTAATAATGGAATTATATTAAATTTACTGATTAATTCCCGTTTTTAAGTATAATGTCCATTATCCGTGAGGTGCGTGCACCTGAAATACCGGTTGAAGGGCACTGTCCCACACCTCGTAGTTCATCCACTATGGTTTGGATCAAGGGTTGTTGGATATGTAAAGGTTTTTCAAACGGGAATAGATCTATTCCATTTTCTCTTTTTAATTCAATCGGTTGAAAAGCAAAAGTATTAAATGAAATCTCTCCTTTAGTGCCCACAATTGTAACAGTATCACGAATTGAACTTTTGGAACTAACAAAACACCATTTACCGGTACCCACTATTCCCGAAGCAAACTGAAAATTGGCCGTAATAGTATCTTTTACTGCATAATAATGACCTAAATTCTGACTGAATCCTTTGGCATCAGTTATTTCACCCAGGAGAAAATCCAGAATATCTAATGTATGTGGCGCAAGATCATAGAAGTAACCTTCACCGGCAATGTCTGCTTTTACACGCCACGTATGTCTTGCAGGATCTAAATCACTTTCAAAAGGAGGACATACATACTCCACGTCAACTGTTAGTATTCTACCGATAGAATTTTGATCAAGTAATTCCTTTACTTTTTGGAAGTAGGGGAGTGCTCTCCTATAATAAGCAACAAATAACTTTTGTCCACTATTTTGAGCTGCTTCAATCATTTCAAGACAGTCATTATAGTGCATAGCCATCGGTTTCTCTACATATACAGGTTTACCTGCCTGGAGGGCTTTTATTGCATATTCTTTATGACTGTCAGGAGGAGTTGCTACGTAGATAGCATTCACTTCAGGATCGTTTATTAATTGATCTGCATCTGTATACCATGCTTTTACATTATGACGTCGCGCATAATCCATTACTTTTTCTTTGTTTCTGCGCATGACAGCAACCAAACTTGAATGATCAATTTTATAGAAAGCAGGTCCGCTTTTTATCTCAGTCACATCTCCCACACCAATAATACCCCAATGAATTGTATCCATATTAAACTTTGATTGAAATGGCGAATATAATCATTTCTTAATTATTCTTAGTCAACTATTATTACGCTGAAAGTGTTTACACAATAATAATCCATAAACAAATTCAGTAGAATGAAAGTTGAAGGTATTTTTACAATTAATTGTAGTCGTTGTGGCAAATCGTACGATTTTACATCAGAAGAAGTTCAATTCTTACCCCAGGGTCCGGTTGACGAACAGACTTATGTATGGGAAAAGAAATACAACTGTGTCAAATGTGGTAATCCCATTCATATCCGTTATGAAATATCTTTTGCAACGGATGGTTCGATAAATGATAAAAATGTTGAAGTGGATGGCGCTAAAGTAATTAGTGATTCTTTTGAATTTGAAATTTAATCACCGAGGTTCATCACTATATCTCTGAGGTCATTATTGAATTTATTGTATTGTGTTTGATCCAGTTTATTAGGATAGCTTAATACAACCAGTTTATGCGGCGTATATTCACGATTGTAAGCCGGATGATGATGCAAATAAGGATTTGAAATATACCCCAGTTTTTCGTAAAAACGATATCTTTTTAGAGCAATCTCATCTATCAAGGGGTCAATTTCAAGAATAATTGTCTTCTGTATTACATGGGCAAAGAGCGAAAGGGTTTCGCTGCCGATATTTTTGCCTCTCATCTTATGGTTGACGGCAAGATGTTCTATGTAGACATACGAGTTAAAATCCCAATAAGCGATAAAGGACAGAATTTCATCTTGTTCTAATAAGCAAACCAAGTGATAGTCCTCGCTATCAAAGGCCATAACTTGTTGTTCAACGTTTCTTTGTTCATGAATAGGGAATGATTGAGAGTATATATCATAAAACGCAGAATAGTATTTATCTTTTACGCTTTTTATTCGGTAAAATTCATGAGAGAATGCCTTATTCATGAGAGATAATTGCTTTAGATAATCAATATGTCTGTTTTTCAACAAATCGGTTGCAAAAGTAGATATTTTACGCTTTGAATAGGCCTCTTCTTTGTTAAAAACCTTTTTAAATACTCCTTTTATAGATTTAATTGTAGCTTTGTCAAATCTCACGATAATGAGATACCACGGCATAATTGAGAGTTATCATTAGTTGTACAACTAAAAAACGAAATAATATGTTTGATTTTTTTTATGTTTATCCATGGCTATTGCCTATCGTGATTTTCTTTGGTCGTATTTGTGATGTTACTCTCGGTACATTACGTATTATTTTTGTGTCGAAAGGAGAAAAGAAGAAAGCGCCTATTGTTGGATTTTTCGAAGTGTTTATATGGGTAGTGATCATTTCCCAAATATTTTCTCATGCCAATAGCATAGTTGCCTATTTAGCTTATGCTGCAGGTTATGCCGCAGGTAACTATGTAGGTATTATGGTAGAAAATAAGATAGCGTTCGGCTTTCAGCTATTTCGTATTTATACTAAAAAAAGTGGTTCGGAATTAACTCAGCTACTTAACCAAAATGGTTTTGGATCGACTTTTATTCGTGGAGCAGGGGCCGTATCTGAGGTAGATATTATTGAAACTGTAATTAACAGAAAATCGGAAAAAAAAGTCACTACAATAATAGATGAATTTGATCCGAATGCTTTTTATCTTGTTGAAGATATACGCTCTAAGCAAAAAGGAATTTTTTCAGTCTCCTCTCCTTTAGCTGCTCCCCGGTTGGGTAAATAATATTTTATTTTAATTGTAAAGTAGAAATGCAAATTGAAAAGAAATTTAAACTTAGAGAATGGCAATTCTCAGATGCTTCTGATTTAGCAGAGAACGCCAATAACATTCATATATGGAATAATGTTCGTGATTATTTCCCGCATCCATATTCAAAGAAAGACGGTGAAGAATTTATCAGGATGGTTTTGGACAGGCCTCAGCCGGCTATCGATTTTACAATTGAGATCGAAGGAAAAGCTGCAGGAGGAATTGGAATTGTCCTGAATTCAGATGTAGAAAGAATTACTGTTGAAATTGGATATTGGCTTGGAGAAAGACATTGGGGAAAAGGAATTATGACAGAAGCTGTAAAGGAGATGGTAGAATATGCATTTAATAATTTCCCTATCAGAAAGATTTATGCTCCTGTTTTCGAATTTAATAAAGCTTCGCAAAAAGTATTGGAGAAAGCAGGATTTACGAAAGAAGCAATCCTCAAACAAGCAGCTATAAAAAATGACCAGATTATAGATATGTATTATTATAGTTTAATAAGGTAGCAATCTTGGATAATAGCTTATATAGATTACTATTGACTTCTTTTTATTAAGGTGAATTAGAAGATTCGCACAGTGCTTAAAATAGTATCAAATTTCTCCTCCTTAGCAAAGGAAGAGTACGCCGAGGTACAAGGTGGGAGGTGGTTTGGTCTATTCAAAAAATACTATTTGCAGGGATTATATAAGATATTACAGTTACACCAAACCACCTCCCCCTCTTTTTATTCGGGTACTCCTCCTTTGCTAAGGAGGAGAAATTAGATGCTATTTTTTCTTAAATAATAGAACGTCTGCGATGTTCACAAATCTTTACATCCTACAATATTGAAATTATTTATCCTGTAGTATAATGTATTTCCCTATACAGTTTTTTATTTTCTTGACTTCAGCCTTCAGCCCCCTTTAATAGCCTAATTGCCAGTTCGTATAGCTGAAGCCATCATCCTTCAGGTTGCCTTCAGGAAAATTTTTCTGACCCGTCCTAAAAAAGTTCCGACCGTTTTTCAAAAAGCCGTTAGGTTATTTCAAAAAGTCGTTAGCTCTCTACCAAAACATGGGAGCTTTTAAGTGAAAACCTAAGAAGATATTTTTATTTTTCCTGAAGGTAACCTGAAGGATGTTTATAGTTGAAATTTTTACCGTTCTGCTGTTAAAGTCTGTTGGTTTTGTATTCTTCTTTCAAACTCAAGAACCACATTCTTTCCATTTTTCATTTTTAATATACCATCTTTAATAATCAGGGTATTGTCTTTTCGCAGTGCTTTAAAGAACTCATCTTCCGCATTGGGATCCATACAAAACATTTTTGTCGAAGCTATGTTTGGAGCGGTTAGCAAATTATTAATCAATATAAATTGTCCTGTATAGCGGTTGCATCCCCCTGTCCCTGAAATGATTTTCCTGCTAAAGTCAAATTGAAAGGTTGGTAATTCTCTGGCAAAAAGGTTTTTTGCTTCTTTTCCATTTATCGTTTTCAAAACCCATTCTCCAGTCAGATTACTCTGAGTAACAGGTTTAGTTGCACTGCAACCTTGCATAATCAGTATGGTTATTATAGTGAAAAATAAAGCCACAATCGAGATTCCTTTTGTTTTCATTATGATCAGTTTTTTATTTATTTATGAATACTACAAAGCAATAAACTTTTCCGGATAAAAACAAAGAATTGTTTATTCATTAGATAAACAAATAAACAGAAAGAGTAGTTGGCCGAGTATGTGTTTTATTTTTTCACTACAGGTATGTATATTTCAGTAATCAGATCCTCTTCTTTTGCTAGCGAGGCATTACTAATATATTTTACATAGGGTAGGGCGGTAAGATTCAAGCAGTATTTACTAGTAGATAACCAATAATTCATTATGGCACTTAAGAGCTCGGAAATACCATTCAAACTTCCTTTATGTGTGAAGATTGCATATAATCCTTCTGGTAATACCATTGTGTCTATGCTGTTATCGGAAAGGAGCTGCCCATTTATTGTCAAACAGGGATAATAAACATTCTCTTTTATTATTTCAATAGATTCGCTTGTTTCGGAAATCAAGCGATTTACCAATGCATACATATATAATTTCTGCCAATTGGTATTGTCGGGTTTATCTTCTTTAAGTTTAATCACAAACTTATCCATGACCTTACATATACGTGGAATAAGTTCATCTCTGAATTTATCCTTATAAAAAGAGGCCTTAAAAACTTTGGGTGGTAAACTAAAGTATTTTTTAAAAGCCCGTGATAAAGCTTGCTCACTACTATATGCAGTTTTTTCTGCCAACTCGCTCAGGCTTAAATCAGATGTCATCAACTGTTCGGCAACATATTCCAGTCGTAAACGTTGAACGTATTCAGCCAGTGACTCTCCAATTGTTTTCTTGAAAATTCGATGAAAATGAAAGGGTGAAATATTCGCAATGCCGGAAAGTGTTTTTAAATCCGTGTTATTACCCAGATGCCCTTGTATATAATCTAATACCCGGTTAATCGATTTATGATATTCATGTTGTGTTTGTTCTTTCCTTGCCCATCGCTTTAAATGAGGATATTGTATTTTCATGTTAACAATGGCCACATCCCGCGAATTACCACTTACATAACGGGAACAAAGGCTGATCATCTCATCCATCGTTACATCTTCAGTAAACTCTCCGTCTTTGTAGCAATAAACACAATAATCTTCAATGGGGATACCATCCTTACCGGTTCCATATAATTCTTTTCCGCGGATTGGCATCCCGCAACTCTGACATATACAATTTTTCATGAAATAGATATTTCGACTTTAAATTATTGAGAGTTTTGCACACATTGAAGGA
This sequence comes from Tannerellaceae bacterium, assembly GCA_032073245.1. Classification (GTDB taxonomy): domain Bacteria; phylum Bacteroidota; class Bacteroidia; order Bacteroidales; family Tannerellaceae; genus QVMG01. Next base: position 72,228 of record DAMANX010000004.1, on the reverse strand, counting down.
AAATGGGAAGGTATTCATCTTGTAGGGGCAGCTCTATGTGGCTGCCCGAATTTGTTGATTTTGTGGGTATCGGGCAGCCACACAGGACTGCCCCTACAGGTTGATGTTAGCCTCGAATCTCAAAATATTCAAAACTACATATCACGCTTTCCAACGTTTCAGCATTGGAAAGAATTCTTTCATTTGTATGCGTGCCTCTTCTTTAGTCATTTTTGTGCCGGAATCTTGATTGAATTCATCAATAAATTCAAGACAATGATCGATCATTTCATCCATAGTGACATCTTCAGTGAATGCACCATCTTTATAGCAATAAGTGCAATATTCGATATTTACACTACCATCTGCATTTTTACTGTAATGCTCATCTGTAAGCGGCATTCCGCAACTTTGACAAAATTGTTGTTCCATCATGATTATATTTTCGTTTATAACTTCAATGCAAAGATAAATGTTGTATCATGAGCCTAACTTATCAATTATTGCGGAAAGTATAGAATTTAATTCATGCATTTATGCTTTTTCAAGAATTATCGGGCCTTTAAATGCTTCATAGTGCCTAGAGCAAATCCGATACCTGCACGAATAAAGAATTGATCCTTACCATGGAGAGTGTCGAACTCATAGCCTGTCTTTACAAAGAAGATCTTGTAATCCATATAGAAATTGGGAGTTAAAACAATCGTATTTTTATGACCATGTCTGAAATCAAACAAATATCCTGCATCCACACCAAGGGAAATAGTGACAGGCGATTCATAGAATATACGATCACTCAAATAAGTGGATAATTGTATTGGCTTTATTTGTAAACCACTGAGTGAAGCGCCTCCCGATGTTGTATACTCCAAACCGCTAAGATTGAAAAGGTGTAAGGGATTATCTTTGGTGAAAGTAGGGATTGCCGCATTCATGAAGAATTGTCCGTCAGACTTTTGGGCATATTGTCCTCCAATTCCGATTAATTGACTATAGGCTGAAAGGGATATAATTGTCAATACAAAGAGAGTGATTATTTTTCTTTTGTACATATTCTTTGCTTAATTTGGAGATATACTACATTATTGTAGTTCTCTTAATTCTTTGCAAATATAACATATATATTACTGAGATTAAATTTATATTTTTGTATTCAAATGATTGTATTATAGAATAACAAATGAATATAGAGGAATTTCGGGAACACTGCATCGCAATAAAAGGAACTACAGAGAGTACACCTTTTCTCGATCGAAATGTTGTTGCTTTTAAAGTGATGGATAAGATGTTTTGTATGCTATCACTTCATCCAAAAGATGGGATGTACAAAGCTGATCTTAAATGTGATCCGGAACGTACAATTGAGCTACGTGACAAATATTCGGGAATAGGCCCGGGACATGTTCCTTCTGCATTATTATGGCATCGGATAACACTAGAGAGCGATGTACCCGATAAATTGATTGTTGAGCTTATACAACATTCTGTTGATGAGGTTATTAAAAAGCTGTCAAAAACAAAGAGGGCTGAATATTTGGCTTCCCTTGACTAAGACACTCAATGAGGTTTTCATTCGGCCTCATCTGTATCCAGGCAAAAAGGATGCCCTGCCGGATCAATCATTGTCCGTGAAGTTCTGAAATATTGTTCATCTGCGAGTTTTGCACCTAATCCAATGGCATATTGTACGGCATCTTCCAGATTGTCGACATAGAAATCCAGATGTTGCATCTGTCCTTGTTTTCCCGGTTGCCATGGCCATACAGGTGATTGATAATTCTCAACTTCCTGAAAAGCAATCACAAAACCTACAGGCGAGGTTATTGCTGCCCATCCATTTGCCTGAGGGTGTGTCCATTCCCAACCTAACAATTTGCTATAGAATTCAGCCAGTATCCCGGCATCATCACAATCTATCACCAGATTGAATTTATTGACTTTAAGCATTTCTTTACTGTATTATTCTTTACTATTAAATGCAAAAATAATATAGGACTTCCAGGTTATATGCATAAATATTATTTATTTTCATTTGCAGTAAAAATATCTCTAAACAAAAAACTATTTTTGTAGGTATGATGAATGCACAAATCAACCAAAAATTCCAATCGCTGGCTGACTGCGATTATAAAGTATTTAATGAAAAGATTATTCCAACCAATCTGGAAGTACTGGGAATCCGTATGCCAGCATTGAAGATACTGGCAAAAGAACTTGCGGCTGATCCGGATGTGGAATCCTATCTTAAAAATGCTGAGCATACCACTTATGAACATATCCTACTTAACGGACTGGTATTAGGGCATATAAAAAAACCGTCCCTGGAAATGATATTCCACTATCTTGATCCGCTGATCCTGATGTTTGATAATTGGGCGCACGTAGATACGATTATTTCATCCCTGAAAGTGTTCCGTAAGTATCCCGATGAAGTACTGAACCATTTTCTGCCGCTTAAAACTGATGAAGGAGAGTTTACAAAACGTGTGTTTGTCATTATCCTGATGGATTATTTTATGACCGATACACATATTGATATAAGTTTGAAACATCTGTCAGAGGTGGCGCAAGGACAATATTATGTAGATATGGCTATTGCTTGGGCGCTCAGTTACGGGCTTATAAAGTATTATGATAAAACAGTAGCGATGCTGGAGCAAAAGGCCTTCTCAAAATTTGTACACAATAAAGCAATTCAGAAAGCCCGTGAAAGTTTCCGGATTACACCGGAGGTGAAAGAGTTACTGAATGATATGAAGATAAGATAAATTTTAACATTACTACTCTCCATAGCTAGTCTTTTACGAAATTGACGCGCGTCATTTTGTACCTGTTTGGTACTATTTACTTTTGGTGCTATTATGATGCCAATAGATTTACATATACATTCGCACTATAGTAGTGACGGTGAATTTGATATAGATAAAATAGTTGAATATTGTCAGGAGAACAATATTCGTTTTTTCTCAATTACAGACCATAATTCTACAAAAGGAAATAGGAGAGGAGCTCTTCTTGCCCAAGAGAAAGGGCTTGGCTTTATTTCCGGAATTGAGATTGATTGCAATTACAATGGAACGGATATGCATCTGCTTGGTTACGGTATAAATGCCGGGTCATCCGATTTTTATTTTCTGGAAGAAGATGTCTTTCTTAAAACAATGATAGCGTTTGATTCAATGATTGAAAATCTGAATATGCTTGGTTTCTGCATTGATGGAGAGACGGTTGTAGAAAGAGCAAATGGTAAACTTCCGACGGGTGAACTGATTGCCGAAGTGATGCTATAGGACGATAAATATAAGACGGCATTATTGGAACCTTATATGCCGGGTGGAAAGAGGGGAGATATGCCTTATATTAATTTTTACCTGGACTATTTTGCACAGGGAAAGCCTGCTTATGTTCCGATCAGTTATATGTCGTATAATGAATCTGTCCAGATGATTAAGGATAATGGAGGCACCCCTGTAGTGGCTCATCCAGGTTTAAATTTCAAAGATAATGAGGCTATTGTAGAGCAATTAATTCAAAAGGGTGCTTCCGGACTTGAAGTTTTCAATAATTATCACAATACAGCACAGATCAGTTATTTTTCGTCTATTGTAATCCAGAAGAATGCGATAATGACAGTAGGAAGTGATTTTCACGGTAAAACAAAACCTCTGATAAAGATGGGTGAGTATACCTATGATAATACATATAATGACTATTTTACCCGGTCTATGGAGCAATTAATCGCATTGTAATGGAGAAGTTATCTGATTAAATATATTTGAAATCGCTATAAATATATATTTTTGTAATTAAAGGATTAAAGTAGTTTAATTATAGATATGTATGACAAACTCCCAGCATATAAAGATAGTACCGGCGCAAAAAGATGACCTTGCCGAGATATTGCAACTTCAGAAGCGTGCATTTCAGACGGAAGCTGAATCACATGGCAATTATGATATTGAGCCTTTAAGACAAACCTATGAATCTATTCTTTCAGATTTCGATATGTATTGCTTTTTAAAAGCAGTGGACGGGGAGAAGATTATAGGTTCCATAAAATACAGGAAGACAGGAGAAGGTATTTGGTTAGGGAAACTGATTGTTGACCAGGAATACAGAGGATGTGGACTTGGAAAACGTTTGTTATATGAAGTTGAAAAATTAAATCCGGAGACTCAGAAGTTTCAACTATTCACTGCTGCATCCAGTGTTTGGAATATCCACTTATATGAATCCATTGGATACAGGGTATGCAATGAATTCTCTGATGATAAACAAGCCGGATTTGTTATGGTTGAAATGGAGAAAATGAAATAGGATTAAACCATTATCAATTATCCCTCATCAACCGAATCGACTGTCCATTCGCTTTATTTGCGGAGGTCTCGGTGATGGCTGTTCCGTCGCCGACATAGATCATCCATCCATTAGTTGTACTGTTGGAGGTATATGACCACCAGTGGCCATAGCTATTTAAATCATTATAAGCGCCGCTTGTAGTACGTATTCCGGCAGGAAGAGCAAAAAAACCGGTGACATTATCGGCATAAGCAGGGGTATTCCACATACCTGGAACTTTGATTTTTCTTCCGGTTTCGGGGTTTACGTATTCGTATAGAGAATACCAGTCATTTTTTTCGGGAACACGCCATCCGTCGGGGGCAATTCCGGCAGGGTTGGTTACGGCGGTCCAGGTATATAAGGCTCCGAGAAGATTCTTGTATGCTTCCGGATTATTGTTATAATAGAAGTATTCTAGCGGACTTCCATCAGTGTAATGTTCGACTTTGAGATTTTCCTGTATCCAGTATTGTGTACCTATTTTGGTGATGGGATATGTGTTGTTGTCAATATCCGTCAGTAGATATGGACGCGTATTAAGGCGGGGGATCATATTATCACTGGCTGCACTTATGTTGTCGGCCGATTCTATCAATACTTTATTGACTAACGGAAGTGAACCCCGGTCATAAGAACTCAACGTGTTGTTATTACCAAATACGGCTCTTCCTCCGTGGATATCGCCAGTGTCGAAAACATACTCATAGGAACTGTTCCGGTTACGGTTGTACACGCGTGCTACGAATCCTTTGGTTAGGTCCATCCTTCCATCCAGGCCCATTGGATAGATGACAATAGCAGGTACATCTACTCTCGGATTTGTGTTTCTAGATAAATATTCGCGGCATACCTGGGCAATTAGACTGTTTCCGTCGTAGATATAATGAACGTAGGATGCTTCCCAGTCGATACGGTCTAAATCAAGGATACGGGGAGGTTTGTCTCCGATATATCCGTTAATGGTTCCACCGTCGTTCCATTCATTGATGGTGCTTGTCGTAACAATAATGCCTTGTTGGGTAATCTCGATATTAAACGTTGTTGTATAACCCGGTTGGAAAGTTATATCTTCGTCGGTAGTATAAATATAGTTTATTCCCCGGTTGTTTATTCTTAAGAAACGGGTTCCATCTGTTATTGTTTGCGGAGGTACAATGGCTGTAAGGCTCAAATCAAACGTTGAGACAGGGTTAGATATTTGTAATGGGCTTATTCCCTGTGGCGTTGCAGATATTAATGATGTACCGCCGTTGGAAAGGTCTATATGACAACCGGTAATTATATCTTGTATAAGAACCTCTGTCAGGTCAAACGATTCTTTTATGAGTGTAATCTCTGATTTGAGATTGATATTAACCTTACTTAAACTGTGAGAAAACTGGAGTGGAACCGTGGGAGATGGCGATATCCCGGATGTACGAGCATAGAGAAAGTCGCTGAAAATGTAACTATCTAAAGCAGACTGGTCGGCCGAAACGTAAAACTCATAATTCCGGGGGGTAACCGATGCATTCTCATCAAAAGGATAATAGGCATATACATCTATATTCCTGGCTCCGGGCCAGGGTATTAATTCTCCTTGCTGGGTTTGCCAGGTACGACCTTGATAGATATGTGGGATATTATTGGCATAATCGGCACTTTCCAGGTTACCTGGAGTGGAATTGTCTGAAGAATAAGGAACAACAAACACTCCAATTTCGTCACCCTGGTCAAAATCATTACCTGTAACACGTAAATCAGGATGCTGAATAGATGAAAAGATATGTATATAATCGCTTGATGTATCTTTATCATCGTCTTTTGTACAACCCGACAGGATAAATATCAGGGTGAGTATTAAACCGGGAATAATATTATAATATATCTTTTTCATTTCATTCTGCTTTTCATTATCCTATATTTCAGTTGTAGGATCCGGTGTGAATGTAAGGTCGAACGTATAATTATTACCAGACTCTAATTCTATGGTTTGATCCGTTACATAATGTGTAAGTTCGCCATCGATAATAAAATACAGCAATAAAGTGTTTGATGCTATCTCTTGAGGAGGCACAATTGCTTCGTATTCAAGGTACACTCCGGCCTGTTCATTGATAAGAACAGGTGTTATAATTTCACTTGTCTCTGTGGCAGTAGCTGTTCCCTCAGCGAGATTTACGGTTGCACTCGATTTTATATTGTATATTTTTATATCAATATCCTGATTTTGAATATTTAATAATTGGATCCGGATCGTTATTTTAGAGAAAAGATGTTGGAAAAAAAGTGCAGCGATATTTTCCGTTCCCGTATCTATCGTGCTTTTTGCCCAAAGTAAATCTATTTTTTCCCTTTGCTGCTGGTTGGATAGATCATATATAAACTCATTAATCCTAAGCATCCCTTCTTCATGTCCGATTCGTAAATCATAAGGGAAATAGGCATAGATATCTAGCTTTTCCTCTTTTGTAAAGAGATAATCATCATTAACAGGTTTCCAGCTATTGTTTTGCAAAACAAACGGTACATTGATCGGATAAGCAATGTCACCAGGTTGGCCGGGCTGACCGTCACGATAACCTATTGGAAATACTCCAATTGTATCTAATGGCTGAAAATCATAAGTTGTGAAAGTGTCGTTGACTGTGATGCGTGTATATCCAACCACATATTTCTCAGACTTCTGAGAACAGGCAGTAAAAAGAAAAATGCCTATGAATAGGAAAGGTATTCTATACATCACAAATAGAGTTATTATGCTTTTTGATATCTTAAAAAATGATTTACACAAAGACGCAGAGTACAGAATTTATTTTTAAATAATTAATCTCTGCTTACTCTGTATCTTTGTATTTATATATTGGAATTTTAATATACCTCTTATTCCGGAGTTACACCCCCGCCGATTGATCCTCCTGTTTCCCATGGAGTTATGCTTGATTCGATTGTGATCTGGCCTGCTGATATTGTTAGTTTGACTGCATGTTGATTTCCACCCATAAAAGTAAATGCGTCGCTTGTTGTAAAGCTATAAACTTGTTGTCCCAGTGTAAAACGGAACAATTGTGTATTAGTCGGTACCGTTTGCGGAACAATAATCGCATGTATGCCTGTTATCGATGCACGCGATTCCGGTACGGATGCAACACCATAAGCATTTATTGAAACAGGACTACCTGTTGCTGTAGTTATATTACCATTCAACACATTAATAGTTGTTGATGGAAGGATATTGGTTACTGCAAATGAAGTAATTGTGCTTAAATCCAGACCATCATTATTCTCAATAGTTATATCAAGTTTTGCCATTTTATGTGAGAAAATCATTGATATAGGATTATTGTTGCGCGACTGATTTGCACGCGTAGCAAAGAGTAAATCTGAATCCAGGTAATTTTTCTGAATACCTTGGTTTGTTGCTATGGAAAATTCAACATTGCCTGTCAGCGTAGCAGTAGAAGAATAAGGATGAATAGCGAACAAATCGATATTCCGTCCGTCGATAGGGAAATACATGTTCTGTGCAGCAAATCCGCCTTCTCCGTTGGCTATTATGTTTACATTATTATACAATACTTCGCTGGGCGTATTATTGGGTGTAATAAACAAGCTAAGCGCTTGTCCTTGTTCTATCTGCTCTTCCTGCAAACGTGGTTCGGCTCCCAGAGTGACCTGGCTGCTCAATACAATTCTTCTAGCTTCGTCTGTTTCACACTCTTTACAGTCGTCATCATTGTTACAACTTACAAATACCATTCCCGCCATTAACAGAAAGAGGGATTTCTTACTAAATTTATTCATGACCTATTTATTTATTATTCTTTGTTTGAAACAAGAATAGGTTCACGAAAGTTTAAAGTTAACTATCAGTGTTCATTTCTTTTTATCACTCTTTCAGTCCTACTACTCATCTCTCAGTGCTTTTACCGGATTCCCTGATGCTGCTTTATAGCTGTGCCAGCTTACAGTGAGTAAGGTTATAGCTAAAACAATCAGTAATGAGAAGATATATATCCAGATACTGAAATCAGCCCGATAAACGAAGTTTTGCATCCAATGGCTAAGCAGTAACCAGGCTATAGGAATTGCAATCACATAAGCTATCCCGATCCAACCGATAAATTGGCGATTAAGCAATAACATGATCTGTAAGGTTGTGGAACCATTTACTTTGCGTATGCCAATCTCCTTTGTACGTTGCTCTATCGCATAGAGAGCCATACCGAATAGTCCGAAACAGGTCAGTAAAAGACTGATAATGGAATACATCAGTAGCAACTCTGAAAACTCAAAGAGTTTCTTATTATTGTTCGACACTCTGTCATACAAATTCTCATGTTCTAAGTACTCTCCAGGATGCAACTTATCCCATTCGACATAGATTTGTCGAATAGCGGAAGAAGCATGTTTACGGTCAATATGTACATTCAGATAGTAACTATCCTTTGTATAAGTAATAATGCCTTTTCCAATAGGTGTTTCGAGGCTATTTGTAACATGAGTCCAATAATAGTCTTCCACCACACCGGCTATCACATGATCCACCTCTTTGCTATACTGATGTTCGCCAAACTTTGGATCATACTCTTTTATGGAATGGCCAATGGGTATTTCTCCATCAGGGAACAGAATTTCTGCCCAGGTACGATTCAGGTAGGCCGGGTTGGGGAATCGGGCTAAAGCTTCTTTCCAGGGTAGTCCTTGTAATAACGTATGGTTCATTACTTCCATCATATCCTCATCTCCGTTATCTATAGTGCAATACGCAATAAAACTTCCATTTTCCATCTGAACTTCGAAAGGACGGCTTTCGATAGTTACTGTAGCCGCTTTTACGCCTGGAATAAGGATGGCACGTTCTTTCAGCGAACCCATAAGTGTTGTAAAGCGCCCCTGTCCGCCAATTGTAAAGGTATAAACATCCCGATAGCGTTCTGTTTTATTATAGAGAAGGGAGAGCTGTTGCCGTAGGGTAAAACTTCCAATGATCAGCACAAACGATATGGTAAATTGGAGGACTGCCAGTGTGGTGATGATCCGATGCTTGGCCTTCCCTCGGTAGAAATTGTTGTAGGAAGATATTGACATCTCGGGCAGACGTCGGCTCATGTATAAAGCCGGGATACAGCCCAACAGAAATATGAATCCGAAAGTAATCGGTAGCACCTGGCTGCTGTACAGGAAAGAAGCAGTAACCTGTACGGACATAATTCGACTCATTATTCCTAGTAAATCAAGTTGTATTAATTGTGCAATCAGGAAACCCATACCGACAGTCATAAAGGTATCGGCAAAAAGCTGCACGCTCAGTTGCAGGGGATTGGCACCCATCAGTTTCTGTATGTGCAGAGAATATAATTGTTTGAATACACGTGAAAAGCTAAGGTTGACGTAGTTAAAACAGGCAATAATCAATATGAGGATTGCAGAAAAAAGAGCAATCCACAACAAATTGCGATTGGGATTCTTTAAAAGTGTGCTTAAGCCGGTAGCCTGGTCAAAACAAGCCTCAGATATACTTAGAAATGTATATTTAAGCGGTGCACCTTGTCCGGATGGAGATATAAGGACTAAATCTTTAGTTTTAGCTTGCAGATCAGCAATTGAAATGTTATCCTTCAACATAAAATAAGTGGTTGCTGTTGTTGGTTGAGCTATAAACAGTGCATCAAAACGGTTTGCCGCCTGATTATCCTCTTTGACAACAGCCGAAACGGTAAAAGTAACGAGACCTTCCCGCTTTTCACGAGGAAAGGGCCTGAAGTATATTTGAAGAGTTTGTCCGATCGGATCGTTACGACCGAACAGACGTTTGGCAAAATGTTCGGTCAATACGATCCGGTCTGGCCCAACCATGGCATCTTCCAAGCTTCCACTGAGTACTTTTTGAGGAAAGAAACGATAGAAAGCGCTATCTACGTCAAGCACGTTAAAGTCAGTAAAGAAATTCTCTTCTACTTTACAATGAGAAACTGTGAACCAATATTTAACCGTACACACGCTCTCTAATTCGGGAACATGACTAAGTAACTGAGAGATAACCGGAGGATGCATTGTAAAGTTCTCTGTCCCGCTATCCGTAAAAGTTCGTTTAACCGCAACAATCCGATCTATATTCGGATTTTTCCCTTCGATATTATACTCATGTATTACAAAAGCAGCCAACAGATTAGTGCATGCCAACCGCAAGGCTTAGGATAGAGATAACAGTAAATGTTTTATTGCGCCACCAGCTTCGGAAAATAAGTTTGAATGATATATTCTGCATGATACTTTGTTTTTCTTTGTTCTATGAATACTTTACTCATCTCTTAAGGCTTTTACCGGATTTCTCGATGCAGCTCTGAAGCTATGCCAACTTACGGTGAGCATTGCGATTGATGCTACGACTAATAATGCCACTAAGAACACGCTAACTGTTATATCCGTACGGTAAACAAAGCTTTGAAGCCAACGATTCAGAAGAATCCAGGAAACAGGTGCAGCTATAAGAAAAGCTATTCCTATCCAAATAATGAATTGTTTATTGAGTAATTTAACCATTTGCCATATCGTGGCTCCATTTACTTTTCGGATACCAATTTCTTTTGTACGTTGTTCGGCTGCATACAATGCGATCCCGAAAAGTCCGAAGCAGGTGAGAAAGATGCTGATCAGCGAGTACATGAGTAACAGATCCGCGAGTCCGAACGCTTTTTGGTTATTGGTAACGAACTCCTCGTATACATGCTTGTATGTGAATAATTGACCGGGGTTATGCTTTTCCCATAGTTGTTTGACCTTACTCAATCGCTCCGGATGATTCTTGTCTAAACGAAAATAAACAATATTATAATTGTCTACCTGATTGTTAATATGAATAATAGCAGGAGAGACCTCTTGTTCCAGTGAGCCAAGAAAGAAATTATCCACAACTCCTGTAATGATTGTGATTGGGTTTTCTTTTGAATCATCTTCCTTATCCCCGAAATCAAACTCTTTAGCATAGCTCTTTACCGATTTTCCAATCGGGTTTTCTTCTTTTCCAACAAATAGATCTGCAAAACGTCGATTAATGTAAACAGGACGGGAGAAATTTGCAAGGGCTTCTTCCGGTTGCATACCTTGCTGCAGCCCAATATGGAAAGTGGATTGAAAAGCATTATCCCAATATAATTCCACTAACGTCAAATTCGTCTCGCTTTCATCAGGATTGATGATGGTTATCTCCCGTATACCATAGTTAAATAATGGTATTCCGGCTGTACTTATCTCGCCTAATTCGGGATGGGTACGTAGCTCTTCAACCAACGCTTTTGCAGGGCCTTCACTTTGTATCTCGATCAGCCCTTGATACGCCTCTCCCCCCTGACTGATCAGTCCGACCTGGCTGTTGACTGTCTGGGTTGCAATGATTAATGCAATGGAAATCGCGAATTGTGCAACAGATAATATAGCTATGATACTTTGTTTGTTTTCTCCACCCGCCAGTTCAAGATGGTTTTGTCGGGAAAGCACTCCAATCTTACGGCTTACATAAATGGCTGGCAGCATGGAAAGGATAAGTATCAGTACGATCAATACAGGTATAACCTGCCCACTGAATATAAAAGAGGCTTTCATTTGCCCGGATAATATGGAATTGAATACCGGAATGAGATCATACATAATAAGCAATGAGAGTAGAAAGCCAGCAAGTACGGTGAAAAAAATGTCAAAAAATAACTGTTTGTCAATATCGATGCGAGAGGCGCCCATCAATCGTTGAACGTGTACCATTTTTACCTGGTGCAGCAGACGAGAGAAATTGAGATTGATATAATTGAAACAAGCTATCAGCAAGATAAGTAGTGCGGAGAACAAACCGATATCCAGGGTAAGTTTGTTTTGCTTCATAATGTGTGGATAATATAGTCCCTTATATTCGTGTCCCCTGAAGAAATTTTCCTGTAAAGTATACAGGTAATAACGCCCTTTATCTCCCATAAAGGGATGAATACCATCTTCTTTCAAACGGAGAGCAAATCCCTCCTGATCAACGGATTCATTCATTAAAAGGAAAGATTGCCCACTGGGTTTCTGATCCCAGGCAGTGATACCGTCAAACGAGAGGGCAGACTGATCATAGGCGGCTATAACAGCCACTACCTGATACATCGTACCTTCTTTGGCTGAGTGATTTATATAAATACTTTGACCGATTGGGTCTTCCTTGCCGAAGAACCGGCGCGCAGTAGCTTCTGTCAGTGCAATCTTGTTTGGTTCTGTTAATGCCTCTTCCAGATTTCCGGAAAGTGTACGGTAAGGAAAGAAGCGTGGTAAAGAAGCTCCGGCATATAAAAACGTTAAAGGATCGTAGATTGATTCGCCTACTGTGATTTTAGTCATATGCATGTAGGTGAGGCAGAGATAATCTTCTACTTCCGGATAACGATCTTTAATAATGGAAAGAATATCACCGGAAGCCCAGAATATCTGATCGCCCGACTGCCAGGGAGAATCCTGAACCAGACTATAGATACGGTCTCTATTGGGATTATGTGCTTCAACATTATATTCATGTATCACAAATGCAACAAGTAGATTCGTACAGGCAATACCTACAGCAAGGCTGATTATGGAGATAACAGCAAATGTTTTATTACGCCACCAACTCCGGAAGATGAGTTTGAAGGATATATTCTTCATGATGCTTTTGTTGTTTTTTCAAATCTAACCTGTCTCTCTCTGCTTACCAACAAAATAATCTTCCTTTGAAATAATAAGTGGTAAATTGTCTAAATTTTGGACGTTATTCCTGCACGTACCCTGCTCAAAGTCTCGGGAGTCATCAATAAATAAGTAGCAATATGTGCAATTGAAGCTCGCTTGTTAGCCTCAGGATATTCTTTGCAGAAACGTTCGTAACGCTCTCGTGAGCTCTCGAAGCGCCAGGAATCGGCCTTGCGTTGAGAAACAACTAGGTCGAGTTCAAAAATACGGCGGTATAATTGATTGATATCTGTGTAGCTGTCGCAGAGGTGTTGAAATTTTTCGTAATTCAAATGATAGATAACAGACGGTTCGACAGTCTCCATTATTAGCTTGGTCGGCTCTTTCAAAAATAATGTCTCGATACAGAATACTACTTCGTTTTCACACGAAAAATGTTCAGTGATGTCGCGGCCGTCTTTGTAATAAAACTGTCTTGCCATTCCCTGTCCGATAATATATACATCCCTGCATATCTCACCCTGATGCAGAATAATCTCATCTTTACGGTATTCTTTTTGTACAAGTACATCGTTCAACCGAGCTGTCGATTCGTCCGATAAATGTACTTCGTAATTCTTAGAGAGCATTTCTGCAATTCCCGTCATATCACAACTTTTATGTAATCTGATTCAAATATAATGATTTTATACCTGAAATTGACGAATATCATTTCCCCATCAAAAAATAATAAGATATATTTGTATTTCCGCAATCAATAGGAATGTAAAGTAGGGTTGTTCACTGGGCCATGAAAAATAAAAGAATCAAACGTCATGTACGTTGTCTTATTCCGCTTATTCTTCTTGTTTTTTCCGTATCAGTTTATGGAAAAGATAACTTAAAATCTATGTCCGCTTATTTGAATCATATAATCGACCATAAAGAGCAGTTCACAGAACAGAAAGAAAAAGAAATCGCCAGTTTGAAGAATCTATTGGGAAAGAAAGGTTCCTCTTTGGAATACGAGTATGAGATAAACTTGAAATTATATAATGAATACAAGAAGTTTAAGCTTGATTCCGCTATACATTATGCGGAAAGGAACAGACAGATAGCTGAAATACAAAATGATGAAATTCTTACATATAAGTCAAATATAAATCTTGCCAGTGCCTATTCCTATTCCGGGAAGCTTCTTGAGTCTGAAAAAATACTTAAAAGTCTTGATTCCCATACTATCCCTCCGGAATTATTACCCGACTATTATGAAACATATTTCCGTTTTTATGAGCATTATGGAGCGGTAAGTAATCAGAGTACATATAGTAAGGTCGAGGTGTACCGGGATTCGTTGTTAAGTGTATTAGAGCCTTCCTCTTTTCCTTACAAAATCAATACTGCCCATAAATACATCATGGAACGAAATACGGAGAAAGCATCGGAATTATTGTTCCAGTTATTGGATACGGAAGATATTGATAGCCCCGAATATGCTTTAATAACTCACTATCTTGGAGTGATCAACGGAATAAAAGGTAATCCTGAGCTGGAAAAGAAATATTATACAATGTCTGCCATTGCGGATATTAAAAATTCCATCAAAGAAAATGCTTCTTTTCAGCGATTGGCGCTTATTTACTACGAAGACGGCGATATTTCAAAAGCTTTCAAATACACCCAGTCCGCAATTGAAGACGCAGTATTTTCGGGTGTACAGTTTAGAACAGCTGAGATGTCTGAATTTTATTCCATTATCAATTCTTCGTATCAGGCAAAAGAAGCAAAAACAAACAGCCAGTTAAAGACTTATCTTATATTGATAAGCATACTTTCCGTATTCCTAATCCTTTTAGTTGTTTATATATATAAGCAAATGAAAAAGTTATCCGGAATAAAAGAACAATTATCCGGAACAAATGAAAAGCTGGTCGTACTCAATGAAAAGATAAATGGAACCAATGCTTTGCTCAATGAAAGGAATATTGAATTATGGGAGTCTAACCATATTAAGGAGCAATATATTGCACAGTTTTTTAATCTCTGCTCTGCCTATATAGACAAAATGGAAGATTACAGGAAATCCCTTTATAAACTTGGAATTAACAGGCAATTTGAAGATTTGATAAAACGGTTGAAATCCACGGCTGCAGTAGAGAACGAATTGGAAGACTTATATAGACATTTCGATATGGTCTTTTTGAGTTTGTATCCTACTTTTGTTAGTGATTTCAATGATTTGCTAGCAAAGGATGAACAGATTACCCTCAAATCAGAAGATCTATTAAACAGGGAGCTCCGTATTTATGCTTTATTGCGGCTTGGAATTACAGACAGTGTAAAAATAGCCGGTTTCCTGCGATGCTCGATGAGTACCATCTATAATTACCGCACCAAAATGAGGAATAGGGCAGGGGGGAACCGAGATGATTTCGAACAGCTGGTAATGAAAATCGGAACCATCAAAGCGAAGAAAAACTAAGGTGCTTTACTCTTTTCTATATATTTCATGTATTGGTAGATTTGAATATAAATTTTCAACACAGAGACACAGAGCACACAGAGTTTTTTATTTGATTTTAATATATAAATCTCCGTGTGCTCTGTGTCTCTGTGTTGAAAAAAATCTTCAAATTGTTTTCATTTTGAAACATTCTTTATCTCGGACTCTTGTTATTTCATCTACATTTTCTTATTGGATTAGTATGGTATAATACTGATTGTTAGTTGTATAATGTTTTAATGCTCAACAAAATAACCTTTAGTTTTCAAAACGTATATCATTTCACTTTAGATTTGTCCTGAAAGGATATCACTTGATTTCAACTCCCACAATTTTCAATGGGAAAAGTAAAACTTAAATAACAATTAGTATCATGAAAAGTAGATTAACTATTATGGCTATTTCAGCTTGTATCTTATTGGTACCCGAAATGGCAACGGCACAGAAAAAGTCAAATCAAAAAAAGGATATAGCTATTCAGTTATATTCGGTAAGAGATCGTATCGGTAGTTATGTAGGGCAGACTGGCGGTTATGAAAATGATTATGCAGCTATCTTGAAAGAGCTTTCACAGATGGGATACACTGCTGTGGAAGCGGCTGGCTATAATGAAGGTAAATTCTACAACCGTGCACCCGAGGAGTTTAAAAAAGACGTGGAAGCTGCCGGATTGAAAGTGCTGTCATCGCATTGTACCAAACCATTGACAGATGATGAACTGGCATCAGGTGATTTCACCGAATCATTGAAATGGTGGGATCAGGCAATCGCAGCACATAAAGCAGCCGGAATGACCTACCTTGTTACACCTTGGCTGGATGTACCCAAAACGGAAAAAAGTAACGAATTGTTTAACGGTAGTAATATGAAAAATTGGTAAACTTCAGGTGATGTGCTTCTTAAAGACAGTCTCCTGATATTGTCAGGTGATGAATCAGAACCTCTTTCGAAATATAGTTGTCGAGTCTCTTCTCAATTGTATCCGCCTGGTCTATTATGCTTTGGTAATGATGTTCGATATAGGGGATACTAAATATTAGACAGACAAATTGTATATTTTTTGTGCCATAAGCGTTTTTCCTGTGTGCGACCCACCTGCAATAAGTATTACCATAGTGCAAGTTACAAAAAAAGGCGGCAATTCTGATGGAGCAGAGTCAAAAGTTTCTGGCGAACGCTAATGTCGGCTGAACCCGATGCAGATAAGTATCAGATAAATACTATTTAATACAAACCCTAAAACCAACAGCAGGCAATATATGTTCCAACTAAATAAACAAAAACTATTCAACTATGAACAAAGAAGTATTTATAAATCTCCCGGTTAAGAACCTCGAATATTCGATAGAGTTCTATACGAAGATCGGATTCGGCATTAATAGAGGGTTCACTAACGATAAAGCTGCAATGATGATCGTAAACGATAAAACATCAGTAATGTTGCTGACCGAAACATTTTTCCAGTCATTTACAAAGAAACCTATTGGACATGCTGAAAAATCACCCGAAGTTATCGTTGCTTTAGCAGCCGACAGTAAAGAAGATGTTGACACTCAGGCTGCCAAAGTAGAAGAAGCTGGAGGGAAAATCGTAGACAGATTCACCGAACCGGTAGAAATGTACGGCATACGTTTCGAAGACCCCGACGCCCATTTGTGGGAAATATTCTATATGGATATGAAGTCCATACAGCCTTAATATACGTAACGACCAAAAACAACAACAATGAAAAATGTAGAACCCTATTTGATTTTCAATGGTAATTGTGAAGAAGCATTTACCTTTTACGAGTCTGTATTCAGTGTGAAAATGAAATTTATCTCAAGATACAAAGACTTGCCTGAAACCGACAAAGACGATTTGGCCGAAGCAGACATGAACCAGATCGTTCATGCTCTTCTACCGGTAAGCGAAAAAGTCTATATCATGGGATCAGATTCCCCTGAAAACTGGCAAACAACCTTCGGAGACAATCTTTCCCTTACCCTGAACGTTGAAAGTGAAGCCGAAGCCCGGCACCTGTTCGAAAAACTTTCGGAAAACGGAACGGTCACCATGCCCCTCCAAAAAACATTCTGGGCGGAATTGTATGCTATGCTTACAGATAAGTTCGGTATACACTGGATGATCAATTACGTGCTGGAACAGGAATAACTGTCTTCATTCCTAATAACTAAATTACGAATCTCATGTAGAGACAGGGCTTGCCCTGTCTTTCTTCTGATGGTTTGCCCTGTTTTCTCTAGTGTGGTGAATAAAAGAGAGACAGGGCAAGCCCTGTCTCTACAAATATCCCAATACAATAATCAGTAGTTAACAATCTTATCATGCTTGTGCCACCTTTTTGCCATCGGCTTGGCACAGCTGTGCCAACGGCATGGCATTGTTGTGCCTCCCTTGTGGCACAATTGTGCCATGTTGATGGCACAACTAAAGATTAACTATTCTTGTATTCTCCGGCACATATTCCCCCGCATCAATCACCACCTCATCTCCAATGCAGACACCAAACACCCCCGTACCCCCTTCTATATTCGATGGAAACTTGACAGGTTGGTTGAAGAAGTTGTCGTAGTTGACGGAGTCGTAGATGTTGAGGGCTTTGAGGTAGAAGAAGAGGGGGGTGTTGATGCTCATGAGTTGGATTCGGACTTTGATGCCGGCTTTTTTGATTTGCTCAAAATCCAGGTAGGGGTATTGTTTGACGATGAAGTCGTTTTCGAAAAAGTAGTTGGGGATTTGTACGCCTGTTGTCATGGTGTAGGTGCCGTTGATGCGGGAGTTGTCGAATATTCCCCATAGGTTTTCGACGGGGGGGAGGATGTCGTTGTCGTCGTTTTCCATGGAGGGGCGGCCGTCGGTGAGTACGATATCTTCATTGATGAAAAGGGGTAACCGTGTGGGGAAATAGACGATGGTGTCTGCTCCGGTGGTTTTGCTTTTTGCTTCTATCGTGGCATCGATGGTGATGGATAGTTGGTAGTAGTTTACTTGCGGGCCATTGTCGGTGAAGGTGGTTTTTACGCGGATGAATTTGTCTACGTCATTCCACCATGAGTCTTTCTGGTACGATGCGGTGTCTATTCTTTCTATTGTGATCCGGTGGGGGACGGTTGTTTCCGTCCATACGTGGTGCTGGCCGTCATCGGTGCGGGCTTCCACTTTCAGGAGGTCGCCGGGGTTTAGTTTTACGCCTGTTTTATATCGTATGTCTTCTACACCAAAGGGGTTGGGCATGTGGTAGGGTTTGGATATATGGTCTTTGAGTTCGCCGTTGACGTAGATGTCTATGGATGCTTTGTCGGCTAGGGTGGCGTAGTCGCGTCCGGTGTAGCCCAATATGATGTCGCTGCTGTCCCGGTCGGCACTGATGATTGAGTTGAGAATCAGTTTGGGGGGATTGTCCTTGATGTTGAAGGGGATTTCGTTTTCGCAGGAAACGGCTATCAAAAGGATTATCGGGATGAATATATATTTGTACATAGGATGTTGTTTTAATCAGAATTTATAAATGTAGGATACGGAAGGGATAAACGGCAGGATGGTTACCTTCTTCAGAATGGTTGTTTCTTGTCCGGCATATCCGTTTTCGTTTGGTTTTGTAGCCCGGTAGATAAAAGACGGGTTCATGGCATTGTAAACGTTGTAGACGCTGATGTTCCATGTGCGCATGCCGTGTTTGGTTTTCTTGTTGAAATTGATGCCGAGGTTGAGGCGGTGGCTGGAGGGCATACGGTAGTTGTTCCGGTTTTCAATGTAGTTGACCGTAGCCCGGGGAAACCACCCGTATTCCGCACCGGGAATGATGGCGTAGGTCTTTTCTTCGGGCAGGGTCGTTGTGCCTCCGGTGTAAAACTCCCAGGAGGCTCCGACGTCTATTTTTTCGGAGAATTTATGGTTGACTACGAGGTTGAGATGGTGACGGCGGTCGTAGCGGTAGGGAAAACGTTTGCCGTTGTTGATGCCGTCTTCCGCAAATTTGCGGTCGCTTTTTGCCAGGGTGTAGGCCAGCCAGCCGGTGGTTTTTCCCACTTTCTTCTGCACCATAAACTCGATGCCCATCGCGCGTCCTTTGCCCATTTCTACTTTGCTCTCCCAGTTGTGGGAGGAACCGAAAAAGGAGGCGCCGTCTTCGTATTCCAGCACATTGTGCATATCTTTATAATAGGCTTCGACGGAGAATTCGAGGTCTTTAAATCCGGTGTAATAGGCTCCGACGGAGTACTGGTGTGCCTGCATCGGCTTGACTTTGTCGGTGGCGGGAACCCATAGGTCGGTAGGCATCGTGATGGTGTAGCTGGACAGAAGGTGGATATACTGGCTCATCTTCGTGTAGGAGGCTTTCAGTGCTACGTTGTTGGTCAGCTGATAGCGTGCCGATAACCGCGGCTGGAAGGATGTATAGGTTGTATTCTCCACGTTGAACAGTGAAAAATGAAACCCCACATTGGCGCTGAAACGGTTGCCGATGTGGAGGTTGTCTTCTATGTATACGTTTCCTTCATGGGCCCGGGTGCGCGAATCTCCCATGCTGGTGTAGGTGGAATCTACCTTCGCGCCGTTTTCCTCGGTTTTCATGCGCGAGCTTTGCACTTCGGGTTTAAAGTGATGGTTGAGATATCCTCCTCCGAATTTGATATGGTGGTTGGGCAGTGGGTGATAATCGAAATCTATGTTAAAGGCTAAATCTTTGATGCCTGATGAATAGTCGGAGTGGTAATCGTTTTCATATCTTCCGGCGACGGATTTTTCCCAGAATTGTTGTTTGACATTGAATTTATAGTGTGTGTAGGCCACGGTGGTATTGCTGAAAAGCTTTGAGCTTAGCTGATAGTTCCAGCGGGCGGCGGTGAGGAGGTTTCCCCATTTCAGGTCGGTTCCGTCTTCCGATGAATAGCTGTCTTTGTCGCCGTTCATAAAGCGGGTGTCCATTTTGTCTTTTCCGTTGTAAAGGCTTATGAACAGGCGGCTGCGGTCGTTGAAGCGGTGGTTTATCTTGGCGTTGATGTCGTAGAAGTAATAGCCGAACTTCTGGTCGTCGTCCATAAAGGGTTTGACAAACAAATCGAGATAGGAACGGCGGGCGGAGATATTGAATGAGGTACGGTCTTTCAGGATAGGTCCTTCAAACTGGAGTTTGCTGAACAATAGCCCAATTCCTATGGTGCCGTGATAGTTTTTCATGTCACCGTCGTTGGTGCGCACATCGATAACCGACGATAACCGTCCGCCGAACCGTGCCGGGAAACTTCCTTTGAAGAGGCTTACTTTCTTGATGGCTTCGGGGGTGAAGACGGAAAAGAATCCGAACAGGTGGTCTACATTGTAGAGGGGCACGCCATCTAGCAGAATCAGGTTTTCATCCACTCCGCCTCCTCTTACGTACACTCCGGCACTTCCTTCCGTTCCGGCTTTTACCCCGGGCATCATCTGTACGATTTTCATCACATCGGCCTCGCCCAATAGCGAAGGGGTCGATTTCATAATGTCCAGCGGCACATCCAGCGCGCCCATCTGGGTGGCAAAGATGCCTGTTTCGGACTTGTTTCCGTAGACGACTACTTCCTGCAGCTGTTTGTTGGGGGTGAGTTTTATGTTTTGTTCTGTGTTTCCGTCCAGGCTGATATCCATGTCTTTCGGTTCATAGCCGACATAGGAGTAACGCAAGGCGGTGTTTCCTTCGGGAATGGTAAGGCTGTAAAACCCGTATTCATTGGCGAAAGTGCCTTCTCCTCCGGGTGAAGTGTAGATATTGGCGCCGATAAGTGTTTCGCCGCTTACTTCGTCGGTGATATATCCGCTGACGGTGTATCGCCGCCTGGCGACTGGTTTATCTGCCGCGGACTGTTTTTTCAGGATGATGTGTGAGGTTTGTATCTCGTAATCTATTCCCTGATTTTTGAATACTTCTTTCAGTACATCGCTTATGGGCCGGTCTTTTACGCGGACGGTAACGGGTGAGCGGAGTTGTACGTCCTGTCCGTAGACCACCCTGTAGCCCGTTAGTTTCTCTATCCGGGAAATCACATCTTTGAGGCTTCCGTTTTTTATCTCCAGGGTGATTTTGTCGTCCGGGGACTGGGCGGATAGTGAATGGGTGATGATAAGGGCTAATAGCAGAGTAGTTATTCGTTTCATACGTGTTTGTAGTTAATGTAGAGAGGTTATTGTTATTGTGCCGTTCTCGTCGTGCCAGTTGAAACCAGCTGCGGGTTGGAGGACGTTTAATATTTCTTCTATGGTTTCGCCGTGTTCAAACCAGGCGGTGAGCTTGTATGTTTTCAGGGGCTGGCTGTTTATCTCTATCTTGCGGTTGAAGTAGTTGGATAGGTTTTCCGTAATTTCCTGTAAGGTCTTATCGTTGAAGATGAGTTTGCCTTCTCGCCAGGATATTTCATCCACCGCTGCCGTCTCCGTTCTTTTATCGAGACTTCCGGTTTCATTGCTGAAAATGGCGGATTCGTTGGGTTGCAGGATGGCGGTGTTGTCGTTCAGGATGTTGCTTACGGCTACCGAGCCTTCCAGAAGGGTAGTCTTCACATACGTATCGCCAGGATAGGACTGTACATTGAACTGTGTGCCGAGTACTTCTATATTCACTTCACCGGCATTCACTATAAAGGGGTGGGAAGTGTTTCGGGCGACATCGAAATAGCCTTCGCCTGATAGTGTCACGTTGCGCTTTTCTTTGCCGAACTTCGACGGGTATTCCAAACGGCTGTAATGGCTCAATGTTACGCGGCTTCCGTCCGGCAGGGTTACTTCCTGCAAATGGTCGGTCGTGGTGGCCAGTATCATCTCGGGCCGGCTTTCCATATAGAAATAGGCGGACAGGGAAACCAGCAGGACGATGGAGGCTGCTGCTGCATATCTGAATAATGGGAAGCGCCGGGTTGTTTCTGGAAATATCTTTTTCCTTAGGTCCGGGTAGGTTTCTCCGGCGGTGTATTTTCCCGTAGGGCCTTTGATGGATTCGGACAAATGGGTGAGCAGTTCGTCCAGGTCGTCTTCGGATAAGTTTTTTTGTTTCATATTCCTCTCTTTTGTCTATAAAGACAGGAGAAACAGGAAAGTTCCCTATACTGAATCAGGAAAAATAGTCTCTTATTTTTTCTTTTATGGATTGAAGTGCCTTTTGCAACTGGGCATCAATGGTTTTCACACTGATACCGAGTTGCTCTGCAGTCTCTTTGTAACTGTATCCCTGTTCTTTTACGTGTATAAACACTTCACGGCACCGGGGCGGGAGTTCTTCTATGGCATTGACATATACCTGTAGCAGCTCGTCACTCATCAGGATACTTTCGGGGGTTTCGCCGGAATGGTGTGTATCGGTTGCTTCGGTCAGCGGTTCGGTTTCCCTGTTATGTTTTTCGAGGTAATTCAGGGAAGCGTTTTTCAATAGGATAAAGCAATAGCTTTCAAAGTTTGTAATCCGGGGCAATTCTTCACGTTTGTTCCATAAAGAAAGGAAGACATCGGATACAACTTCCTGTGCCCGGTCTTCCTTTTTTAAGAAATAGATAGCTATACGGAAAAACTTGTCATATAAAAGATTATACAACAATTTGAAATCCCGCTCATCTCCACAATCTTTCAACCTTTTCAGCAATGGGTTGAGTGTAATCTTTTTCTCCATCGGCATGCGCAGAAGCTATGACGCTGTTGAAGCTGTAGCCTTATATTTCATCGCATCATATTATTCTTCTTGTCATCTATTTCTCGTTATCTATTTATAAAGACAGGGGAAATATATAAAATCCCTATTCTAATTGGGAAAAAATATTGTTTTATTTTTTAATAAGAGTTTGATTTTATTGTAGAGACAGGGCTTGCCCTGTCTTCTTCCTCCCCTTTTGAGAGGGGCCGGGGGTGTGTAACGAGCAGGGCGAGCATCCGGATTTATTTTCGATAACCATTCCCAAAACAATTCATTACACACCCCTAACCCCTCTCAAGAGGGGAAAAGGCAATCAAAGAGAAACGGGGGAATCAAAGAGGCCTCTCATGATGATAATGTTTAATGATTAAGTATCAATCGGTAGATTGGTTGTTACAAAGATACAACGGGCGCCAGTGCGTATGAGGCCCGTTGAGGAGATAACGTTTTTCGCGGGACTTTTTAGGGTAAAAGGCGGTAGCTTTTTTCGACACGGTGGCAGCTTTTTTGAAAAGCATGGGAGCTTACGGCAAAAGCACGGGAGGATATCATAAGCTATAGAAACCTGATCGGAGTTGCGGGAATATATGCGTCAGCATATACATGAATTATTCAGTAAAAAATGAAAGTCATTTATAGTAAATCTGCCAGAAAATATTTGAGAGATTTGGTGGATATTCTTTACTCCGAAAACTAAAATGTCGGGTGTTGTCGGGTGTGACGGGTGTTTTCCTATACTATATTGATTTTCCTATTAATGACGTCTCTTATAAGAAAAATAAATCTATATAGTAAACACCCGACAACACCTGACAACACCCGACGCATGTTACATCTCAAAACGGTCAATTCTGCACGTTGTTTGAGTGTATGATGTTAAAGGTCAAGTATTTATTGTTTTTGTCGGGCCGTTCGGTTTATCTTTTCTCATTTTCGGCATTTACTTCATCGAGGCTGTGAATGACCACATCGTGTAGTCGTCGGTTACGCATAAAGAACGATTCAAAGCGTTCTTTAACCATTTTAAATATTATATTCAACTCCACCTTCCGGATTACTTTCTCATGGCCTCCGCCCTCATTTCGGCAGGCATTTTTTCAAGAGCGTAACGAAAAGCGGTGCGGGGCATAACTGTTTTCTTTGAGATGACGTAGTTGAACACCTCCTGCAGATGGGCTTCGCTGGCTGCTTTGAGCATCCAGCCGTAGCCTTTCTGTACCAGGTCTTCCTTGTCGAGGAGAAGAATATCGGCTATTTCGAAAATATCATTCAGAAACAGTCCTTTGCGGGCTGGGATGATAAGGGTTACGGCGGCGGCACGTCTTACCAGGTGCTTGTCGGACTTTGCCCATTTTTTTAATTCACTGATGTAATTGGGGTACATCATCACAAAGTTGCCTATGGGGTGGTTACACAACGTGTCGCAGTCTGCCCAATTGGTCAGGTAATTTTGTACCCAGTGTTCAAACACTTTGAAGTCGGCTGGTTCATACTGTTTGTGCAATGATTCTGCCCATGCGCAGGCTACAACGGCTTCTTCCACATAGGCCGATTGCCAGAGTTCTTCGCATAAGGCAAAGATTTCCTGTTTGGAAAGTGATTTAATTTCTTTTTGGCTTTCCCGGGCTATCCGGCTCACGATGCCCATTCTTACTCCATGTACCTTCGGGGCCTGACCGGGTTTATGATAGCGGTCGGAACCGACCCGTGTTTTTTCGTCGGCGTTGTCGATCAGTGCCTGACGTACTTCGGATACTATTCTGTTTGCCATAGGTATGTTGTTTATCTTTATTACTTCTTTGGAATCTTTTCCATTTTTATTTTATTGCGCCACCCCATTCTTTCCTGAGCATGGCATATCTGATATCATCCACCCATTCACCACGTAGGTAGTAGCTTTCCTTAAAATGGGCTTCCTTTCTGAATCCTAATCGTTCGATCAACTGAATGGATGCTTTGTTTCGAGGGTCGACAGAGGCGATAATCCGGTGTTTACCCAGCTTAACGAAAAGGTAATCGACCATTGCCTTCAGGGCTTCTGTTGCATATCCTTTGCCCTGGTAATCCGTATGCAATGTGCAGCCGACTTCAGCCTGTGTGTTGCTATGGTTCGTGAAGATGATACCCATATCACCGATCAGCCGGTTTTCCTCCACACCGATAATGGCAAACTGAAAACAGGTATCGGCAACATCGAGCGTTTGCGGCATATTACTGATATAGTCGCGCACTTCCTCTACGGAAGCGGGGAACCATCCCTGATACCTGTTTGCGACTACGTCGGAACGGTAGGAATAGATAGCCTCCGCATCCTCCGGTTGGGCAAGGCGTATGATTAATCTCTTTGTTTCGATAGTGGGCATAAGGTTGATTTTTAAATCTCCGGTCAAATTTAGTAAAAAAGGGATTGCCTGAATAGAAATTCTTTCAGACAATCCCCGGATAAGTTTACTTATTCATGTCAAATTCAAATAATTGAATAAGAGCGCCATTGTATTCAACCATTGCATCCCTGATACCATCAGCGGAAGCAGCCGGAGGAGAGATTACATTTAAACCTCTGTTCTTTATTTCCCAATCGATGTCTTCCACTTCGAATGCTATATGAGGGATCTTTTGTATCAACTCCTGCACTTCGCTATCCTCTTCAAACCTCATCCATTCAATGCCAAAGGGGCTGGTTTCAAATCCTGAAACATAGGTTTTATACAGAGGTAGAGATCTTTCATTCTCTTTCCGTTCTTTGGTAGGAATACCAATGTGGTGAAATTTCCAACCCCAGGATGCGATGCATTCCGGTGATTCATGATCTAATCTTATTTTATTCATACATTTATTTTTTAAAAGTTAATTACATAAGGTGTCTTCAGTAAATATACCCGGCACCTGTCTTGTTGAGTGTTTTGTATGATAAGCCATTGCTTATCGGTCAAATAACCCATAAACATTTTTTTAGGATAATAGGGACAGGGAAATTATCAAGCTTCCCCGATAACTATGTATCCGGATTAATAAAATGAAATTTCAGATTATGGAACTAATCAATTACAATTCTTGCCATCAGTTTGACGGAAAGAAGCAGGTAAAAAAAATAAATTGTTAAGACTCGCCGTATCAACGAATCAACTTAGTTCCCGCGATGTGTTTTAATTGCAGACTAACATGATTGTACCCTTTCTATAATGTTTAAGGGTGAATACTCAATTATCAAGGGCAAATGTAATCATTTAATCAAATACACAAAATAGTTAATGAAAAATGTGGCTGTGAATTTTCAACGGGCTTGCTGACATACAGTTGTCATAAAGAAGCGCTATCTTTGTGTATGTTCATACACTTTAGCAGATATTGAAATGGAAAAGCCATTGGTAGATAAAGATTATTTGTTGATAACAATCGGCGGCGATAAATATGCATGGACTTTTGCCGAGATACCTGAAATCCCTATGCCTAAGAAGTCTTTCGGGATGCTGAAGGTGAAAGGGAAGATTGATGATTATGAGTTCGAGAACACCAACCTGATGCCGATGGGCAACGGGAACGTGGGGCTGGCTGTAAGGGCTGCCATACGGAAGAAAATAAAGAAGCAGGCGGGGGATACGGTGCATATAACGCTGTATGAAGACAGAGCGCCGCTGGTGGTTCCGGAGGAGCTTCTTTTGTGTATGAAGCTGGAAGACGGGCTGACAGAGAAGTTTGAAAAATACACCCCGGGACAGAAAAAAGCGTTTGTCGACTGGATAAATGCGGCTAAGAATGTAGATACGCAGGCGGAACGTATTGCTAAGACCATGGATATGGTTAAGAACGGGGAAAAGTTTTATTGAGCAGGATATTCAATTTGGAAATGAAATAATAAAGATAGGGAATGGCTAAAGAACAAAACAAAAAGGATATTGCAGGAAAATCTCCTGCCGCCCAGGCATCCGACACGCGGAAGTTGACGGCAACGGAAACGAACGGTAAATGGGGCTTCGTAGATGCCGAAACCGGCGAGGAAGTGGTGCCGTTAAAATACGACTACGCCCACCCGTTTTCCGTCGGACTGGCATTAGTGCGGCAAAACGGTTGGTGGGGCTATGTGGATAAGACAGGGAAAGAGCTTATCCCTTGTATATACCACCCGGCTTATTCGTTCACCAAAACAGGACTGGCTGCCGTATGCATCGAGGGTAAATGCGGCTTTATAGACCAAACGGGCGAAGTAGTTATCCCACTTATGTACGATGATGCCCGCTATTTCACGAAAGAGGGCAAAGCGAAAGTGAAGCTTGACGGCGAAACGTTCTTTATTGACCTGAATGGTGACAGGGTGGAATAGCTCGCTACCTTTATGCCCATCCGGCAAAATATATTATCCAACAGGTATTTATCGTATTGCGAAACGTCTAGTTCATGGAATGCCGGATGTTGAACGTGTTATTTGTTACAATCATCCGGCATATCGGTATCTAAGTAAGTATTTTCCGGGCTATCCCATACTTCCTGGCTGTTTTTATTCGGTTTTTAATATAGCTTTCAGCATTTCCACGGTTGTATAGGTGCGTTTGGCGGTTGCTTCGAGGTCGCGGTTTTCTTCTTCATAGATTCTTTGCAGGAAAATAGGCATGGCTTCGCCTACTTCCAATAAGTGTCCGTCGGGGTCGTAGAAACGAATGGTGCGCTGGCCGTATATTTCGGTGTTCAGCTCGTGCAGGAATTTTGTGCCGTTTGCTTTCAGCTTCTTATGTACGGCTTCGATGTCATTTGTCTCAAAACATAGTTCGAAGCGACTTGCCAGATTGGGGTTCGTAACGTTCTCTTTCCCTAAAGCTTGTAGGATTACGTTGTCATCCATTATCTGCCACACGGCAAATCCGTTTTCGAATGAATAATTCAGTCCTCCGAAGTCCATAACTACTTTGAATCCGAGTGTATCTACGTAGAAGTCACGTGATGCTTTGGCATCTTTTACAAACAGAACAGGGGTGCAATTTTTTAATTCCATACTTTTAAAATATTTATTCTATTTACATATTGGTATAATATTCGAGCAGATAGTTGTTGGCGGCATTGGCTTCCTGTATCTCGTTGATAAGATAGGTTTTATAGCCGTTCCGGGCAATGAGTGGGTCACGCAACACATGGCTTTCGGCTTCTTCGTAGGACGCAGCATTGAGGATGAACATTCCTTTTTCTTCTTTGCCCAGCAGCGGGCCGCACAGGAAAAGGATTCCTTTTGAGTCCAGTTCCCTGCAATGTTCCACATGTGCTTTTGTCGCGTCTATTACTTCTTCCTCAGTGAAAGTGTCTTCGGTGTTTATGTCCTGGTAAATAACGAGGTACTTGGACATTTTCGGGTTTTCCATGGTGTGTTGTCTTTTATTGTTTTCGTATAATTTTATTTTGTGGGGTAGTATTACGGCATTGTTGTAATACGATTTTTTGCAAATATACTTTTACATTTTGACAACTGTATGTCAGTAGGCTGGAGGAAATTGAGTACCGGGAGGTCGTTTAGTTGGAGGGTGTGTGTTAAAAGTATAAAGTGGAGTATAAGGTAAAGTACAAGGTTAGAGTATTCAGGCTCCTCGCCTGACCAGGCGAGGAGCCTAGATACTGCTTACAGGGTAGGCTTTTCGTTGTATTCCGCCGGCGGGTCACATATCCAGTCTGTTTTGGTATTGATGATGTAGACCAGTTCTTTCGGTTTCTGGCGGCAATCGAAAACGGTCGCTATTTTCACGAAATCGTCGTCCAGCCAATAGATTATTTTATGATTGGGCACCAGGACATAGGTGCGGAAAGACTGGGGAAAGCTTTCAAGGTCGGGTTCGATGTAGCCGAGGTTGGGATGGGTGGCCAAAGATTTTATGGCAGCCTTGATGTCGTCGGTAATATTAGCGGCAACCTTTTCATTGGCCTCTTGTTTGTACCAGGTATATATTTTCTTTATATCTTTTCTGGCCCGGGGAGATAAGCGTAGTTTTATTACCATGTTTTCATCTCTTCGGTGAGTTCTTCTATGGTGATAAACTTCCCATTCCTATCATCCTCCAGTACTTCTTCGATAATGGAGTGAAGTTCTTCTTTTGTAGGGGCATACGGATAATCAGCCGCTGAGGGGCATTTCACCATTGCCAGGTAATTGCCGATGTTGCGGAGGACTTCTTCGTCTTCTATTTCACTGATGTTTCGTATCAGTTTCAGGCGGATGGCATCTAATTCTGCTTTGTTCATGTCGGGAGGTTTTTGTTAGATAACAAAGATACGTATTTTATTTGTAGCAGTACGCTGTGAGCCTTTGTATCTGTATTTAAAAGTAGTATCTTTGATATAGGTTATTCAGATGGAAGATTGATATGCAACAGCTAAAGGAACAATTTCGGGCGTACCGAAAGAAGATAAACCTCCACTCACCCAAACCTTAATTTATACGCTTAAATCATAAAAATTGAACTTATTTGAGGATTCCTCGTTTTAAAGCTTACCTTTGTGTCGAATTGAGTTACGAGTTTTTATCGTATAGGTTTCTTTTTATACTATTTATATTATTCAGAGTAGTCTCTCCTTTAATTGTCATTCTCAATCCAATATTACTTACTTTAATAAATTTATAATGAACATTTTCATTGCAGGTTTAAGCTATGGCGTAAATGACGCTGACTTAAACGAATTATTCGCAGAGTATGGAGAAATTTCTTCAGCTAAAGTTATCATGGACAGAGAAACAGGAAGGTCAAAAGGTTTCGGTTTTGTTGAAATGGCAGATGAGGCTCAGGGCCAAAAGGCTATCGAAGAACTGGACGGTGCAGAATACGACCAGAGAACACTTGCCGTAAGTGTAGCTCGTCCACGCACCGAAAGACCGTCATACGGTAACCGTGACAATGGTTACAACTCCAGACGTTACTAAACAACAAGATTGATTATAGAAAACAGGAGGCCCTCAAAAAGCCTCCTGTTTTTGTTTGTAGTAATATGGAAAATCGTTTTCAATATTAACCAGGTTCTTCCCAAATATTGTGAAGCATAGAGACTGGGCTTGCCCTGTCTCAAAAAATACCCCATGAGATATGCCAATCCTTCTGTCCGTCAGCTAAAGCTAACGGCAAATGATAAAGAAAAGCTGACGATAATTGAAAATCAACCTGAGCCAATTCATAAAAAAGAGGATTCATGCGGATAATCATTATTTATTATTCTTTTCCCGAAATAGCCTCTTCCAGCTTACGGCGGGGTATTATCCACAGGATAGCTACGAATAAATAGCAGGCGACCGGGATAAAAGGATGAACAAATGCCAAAGGTATGCCCAACAGATAAGCGATGATAGATATTTTTTCCTTCCTGCCGCCGCTTACAGTCTTTGCCAGCACATTATCGCCGGTATGCAACCGTAGAAGTGATTTTTCCAGTATGCGGAAAGAAGCGCCGCACATCAGAAGAACTCCCCCGTAGAAAGCTATAGGTATGGCATCCAGGTGGTTTTCGCCCATCCAGCTGGTAGTAAAAGGAATGAGTGAAATCCAGAACAAAAGGTTTATATTGGCCCACAACACCGTTCCGTTGATTTTGCTGGTTGCTTGCAACAGATGATGATGGTTTACCCAATAGATAGCGACATAGATAAAACTCAACACATAACTGAGAAAGACCGGAATGATGGGCACAAGTGATTTAATGGAAGTGTCTTCCGGCGCTTTCATTTCCAACACCATGATGGTGATAACTATCGCTAAAACACCATCGCTGAACGCTTCTAATCTTCCTTTATTCATGAGCCTGATGAACTATCCATATCTATTTCATCTATCTTGTTTACTTCCCCCTTTTTATTTTTATTCATAATATTCCCTTCTTTGTCAATCACATAAAAGCCTCTTTTCGGGGTATATTCGGCTGCAAATAATTCATCATACTTTTCATACCCCAAATCGTTCAGGTTCTTTTTCAGCCAACCTTCATTATGGCCCGACTTTTCGAGCTCCTCTTTCACAATGTCGCCGTTACTAATCATCAGGTAAGATTCCGAACCTTTGTTCTTTTTAATAATCGTAAATTCGCCATCTGTCTCAAATACCACTTCGTCCACATCAAGAAGGGAAAATATATCGCTTTCACGGAGTTTCGCGCGGAACTGGTCGATACCGAGATTGTTTCTTTTAAGCATTTCCAGGTCGATTTTGCCGTCACTAATCAACGTTTCCGGCTCACCGTGGATAAGTTTACTGAAATAATTTACCCGGAGCAACAACCTGACAAGTATGTTAAGTATAAACCACACCAGCATTGCAAATCCGAGTATCCACACCCGTGTATCGGGCATATAGATAATACTACCCACCAAAGCACCGAGCACGATGGTATTCACCGTGTCCAGTGGAGTGAGGTTAGCCATCTGCGTTTTTCCCGTCATCCGCAGGAATAGCAATACCCCAACCATACCAATAATAAGTTTTATGGTGATAGACCAATACATAGTTCTTATTTTTACGGATAAATAATTATCAGAACAGAAGTTCTTCAGAATAGTAACACAAAAACAAGTAGTATGGTTTGGATATCTTAGCTTTTCATTTTTTTGTTATCTTCTTTAGCAAAGGTATCTTTGCAAGTATAATTGAAAGAAATAAATATGAGAAAAGAAATTCTTTTTGTCTTGTTAAACGGTTTTGCCGATTGGGAAGCCACCTATATATCTGTTTGTCTGAATGCAGGAGTGAAACCCGGACAACCGCTTAAATACATCTCAAAGACCCTTTCTCTCACCAAAAAACCCGTAACTTCAATCGGCCGTGCGCGACGGTAATATCGTTACCGCCAACGGAACTGCTCCCCTGGAATTTTGCCGCGAAATACTACATGCACTCGATGCCGATGAACCCGAAATAATCGAAGAAAGTTATTCATTCTACAAAAACGGATTCCTGGCGAATGCACAGTAAAACTTTGAAAAGTACGTCGACAAGGGTATTACTCCTTAATCCACTTTCAGCAATCTGAATATTCGGGAGGAAAAAGTATTTCTTTACCGGTAACTGATTGCAGCTTTCCGGCATATTCATTCATAGAGCGGTATTCGCCTTTGAAAGTGTACATATAGCGATACCCCGTTATTGATTCGTCGTTTAGGTCGACAATAAGTTCGGCGCCTCCACCCCCTTTTGCAGGTATAAGGTTTTCCATCGTGAAGGATTTAATCAGGCTGTTATCCAACACAATGGACCTCTGCGCATCGGCGAAACCTATCTTACCATTGGCATCATCACGCCAGATAATATTTTTATTTCCGAACAAGCTGTCAAGCTGGGGCGGTCTTCTTTTTGGATAATGGTAATATTTATAATCGGCATACAGCGAAACATCGTCTTTAAGCAATAAATAGTCGCTTACCTCTATCACACTTTCATAAGCTTCATTCACCAGTAAAGCCGGATATTCACGTTCGTTCGAGATTTTAAGGTGCGTATAGCCATTTTCAAAATTATATTCGTTATCATACCTGTATTCGACGGAGAACAATATATCATTGATGCTAAAGTCAATTATTTTTGCGTCTTCATCTTCCCGCTGATAGACAATACTCTCACTGCCTAAGTCTTTCAGGAGACAGCCGGCGATTTCCCCGTAACTAATGTCGTCGGCATTTGGGCTGTAACTGTCGGCAAAGAAGAAGCGAACAGCAATATCATCACGTTTATTATTATGTGCCGTCAGATTATGGAACAGTAAGCGCCCTACCCGTACAGGGTATTTGAAACGCAGGGCATTTACTTTTTCACCATAAAGATAATCCGTATTTTCATTCTTACGCAGTTCACTGAAGGGTGTATCCCATGTGATAAACTGCTTAAGAGGCGATTGTATCTCGAAACCTTTTCCATAGTTATCGCTACTGTCGGCGGTAATGCTGTAAGTAGGTTCAAAAACTCTCTTCCAAAGTAGTTTTTTGCTATAATCTTTCGCATGGATTGTTTGCAGGAAAAGTGTATCGTCCAGGCCAAAACAGGAAGAAAGCATTTCGTACATCGACCTAAAACCTTTATAATAAACGGGAACACTGCAGTTGCTGTCTCTGGAACACAAGGTTAGAGATTTCATTCTGTCGCGGTCCACAACGGCATATATCCTATCAATTTTATCTACTTCAATATCTCCGTTGGGGTTATAGTAATCCGAACCTTTAAATAGAATTCTGCCGTCCGTGACTTCCACCTTACCCCGGTTATTTTCCTCGGGGAAAGTAAGTTCATCGATATTCCTGTTTCCAAAAAGCTTTTTCAGCATACCCATACGTGGTCTTAATTAGTGTTTTCACAAATATAGCGATAATATAAAGAATCCGGTAAAGGCTTTTCGGAAGGTTATATAAAACTATTAAAGCCTCTTTCCCGTCACCGTAATAGAATAAATACCCACATTCCCGGCCTTATACTCTTCAATAGTGGCACTATCCAAATGCTCTTCCAGAACATCATCGGGAATAAGAACCGTCTTGGTACGTTCAATTTTAATATCCGTAAAGTCCGCCTTCTCTATTTCGCCCAGATAATCCTCCTTTTGCATGGCACTGGCAATACAACCGGCATACATCGAAGCATTATCGGTAAACGCCTTTGGAAACACACCGTTCAATACCACATCCGAGATACAGAAATGCCCTCCCGGCTTTAAAACACGGTAAATCTCATTGAAAATCTTATCCTTTTGCGGTAACAAATTCAAAACACAGTTACTTACCACAATATCGACAGCCTTATCCGGTAAAGGCATATCCTCAATATCCCCCTCGATAAATTCAACGTTGGTATAGCCCCGCTTCGTAGCATTCCGGCGAGCCTTTTCAATCATTTGCGGTGAAAAGTCGATGCCGATAACTTTACCCGTTTCTCCAACTTCACTTCTGGCAATAAAACAATCGTTACCAGCCCCCGAACCCAGGTCTAAAACCGTATCGCCCGCTTTTATTCCGGCATATTCCGTAGGCAATCCGCAACCTACACCCAGGTCGGCATCCGCTTCATACCCCTTCAGTTTACTGTAATCTTCGCTCATGATGGTGTAAACTTTCTTTGAGGGTGCAGCAGGGTTTGAACCGCAGCAACATTTGCCTTTCAGCTCATCGGCGTTGAGAGCCAGTTCGCTGTAACGTTGTTTTACAAGTTCTTTCTTTGCCTGATTATTGTTTATTGTCAATAATTCGTGTATTTCTTTTTCAGTTGGTACTTTTCCCTGAATCATGACAAGTCCGTCCACAACAACAGCTGGAGTAGAAAGTACATCATATTTCATTATCTCCATTATATCTTCTTCTTTTTTTACATTGGCAGTAATATGGGAGTCATTGACAACCTTTATCACTCTATTGTAAACGTCTTTACATTTGGCACAACCTGTACCTAACACTATAATTTCCATTTTTTCTATTTTTAGATATTCATTACTATATAATATATTCCTACGACGATGAATACAGCC
The DNA here is from genome assembly GCA_032073245.1 of Tannerellaceae bacterium. Lineage (GTDB taxonomy): Bacteria > Bacteroidota > Bacteroidia > Bacteroidales > Tannerellaceae > QVMG01. The sequence continues at coordinate 37,633 of DAMANX010000004.1, read as the reverse complement.
GAAACAATACGCCTGAACCATACTTCCATACTTTTCATCCTGTTGTAGAACTTGCCGACATTCGACATGCTGTAAGCCAACAGATAAGCGATAATGATAACAGGCAGACCGGTTGCTATGGCAAATACAGGAGGTAGAAGCAAGCCGGACGCACTACTTATTGTCATAGGTATAAGCACACCAAAATAAAGCACCCCACTATAAGGGCAGAAAGCCAGTGCAAACAATACACCCAGAAGAAAAGCGTTGAGATAGTTCTTTTTCATTTTCTTTTCGCTGACTTTCGATGTGAGTTTGCTCAATGCAGGTATATTGAATTTGATAATATCGAGCATCAGGATACCGATAACAATCAAGGCTATTCCCAGATACAGGCCGCTAATGTTTTGCAGCATTTTGGCTACATGGAATTTACTTGCACCGAAGTAGAATATCAATCCTAGTGCTGTATAGCTGAAAGTACGCCCAAGGGTGTAGAATATGCCATTGAAAAGCACACGTTTTTTGTCGGCTATATCTTTGCTCAAATAGGCTGTTGCCGTGATATTGGTTGCTAACGGGCAAGGGCTTATGGCTGTCATTAAGCCCAGTATAAAAGCCGTAAGTACAGGAATGTCCGAGTTATCTACTATCTGCTGAAGGAAGTCCATGCCTGCTCAGGATGCTCTTAGATTTACTTCTTTTTTTATCAGGTCGCTTAATACATCAGGGTTGTTTAAGGCATTGGCAAAAGCCTGTTCCGTAATATCGACGGAGTTGTCGCCTTTGGCTATTATCAAAGCGTTCCAGGATACTTCATATTTATTGACCAGGTCTTCAAACTTCTTGTCACTTGTGTTTACTTCGATGAATTTTACCTGTTTATTGCCTGAATAAGTTTCTTCAATAGTTTTCTTTGCCAAATCTCCTACGGCTATACAGGTTTTGCAGCGTTGTTTGCCGTGGAAGTAATAGACATTCACAACCGAAGCATCTGCCTTTGTAAGGGTTTGTTTTTCCTGTATTTGGTTCTCCGCCTGTTGGTTGGTGGTCTTGTTTCCGCAAGCTGCAAGGAAAACGGCTAAGAATAGGATTAAAATACGCTTGTTCATAAACTTAATGTTTAATAGTTTTTACATGGATATTTATTTGTAATATTTCTTTTTCAGCCAAAAGGATATGTTTACCAAAAGAATAAGTACAGGTACTTCGACAAGAGGCCCGACTATGCCTGCAAAAGCTTGTCCGCTATGTAATCCGAACACACCTATAGCGACTGCAATTGCCAGTTCAAAATTGTTGCCTGTGGCTGTGAATGCTATCGAAGCATTTTTATCATACGATGCGCCCATTAATTTCCCTGCAAAGAAGCTAAGGAAGAACATTACCACGAAATAGATTAGTAACGGTATGGCGATACGCACCACGTCTAATGGTATTTGTACAATCAGTTCACCTTTCAGGCTGAACATTAATACAATGGTAAATAATAAAGCTATCAGGGTAATAGGTGAAATGGCAGGGATAAACTTCTCCTTATACCACTGTTCCCCTTTGACTTTAACCAATATCAAACGGCTGAGAATACCCATGAGAAACGGGATACCCAAATAGATGGCTACTGTTTCAGCTATCGTACCTATGGATATATCCACTATCGCACCTTCAAAGCCAAATAAAGGGGGTAGTTTGGTTACGAATATCCACGCATAGAAACTGTAAAAGAACACCTGAAAGATACTGTTCAGGGCGACAAGTCCTGCACCGTATTCGGTATTACCTTCTGCCAGGTCGTTCCATACAAGCACCATTGCGATACATCTTGCAAGACCTATCAGAATAACGCCTACCATATATTCGGGATAATCATGTAAAAAAAGGATAGCAAGAACAAACATCAATACAGGTCCGATAACCCAGTTCAGGATTAACGAAATAGATAATATCTTTACGTTGGAAAATACTTTCGGCAGTTGTTTATAATCCACTTTTGCCAATGGCGGATACATCATCAGTATAAGACCCATTGCCAACGGTATATTTGTTGTTCCGCTCGACATAGAATCTATATAACCGCTGAATAAGGGAATGAAATAACCTAATCCCACACCGATAGCCATTGCAAGGAATATCCAAAGCGTCAGGTTCTTATCTAAGAAACTCATTTTTCTTTTACTCATAACCTTTCATCTTGCGGTATTTGATTTATTACAAGCTGCCAATGTCCTACGTCACGCCATTGACCGAACTTACAGCCTATTTCTTTCATGTGTGATACCTGTTTGAACCCAAACTTCTCATGCAAGCGTACACTGCTTTCATTAGGAATACATATTCCTGCTATCAGGACGTGTATATCGTTTTTATATATTTCTTTAAAAAGATGTTGATACAAGACTGTGCCTATGCCTTTACCCTGTAAATCCTTATCTAAATATATGGTTACCTCTTTTGTGGATGAATAGGCGCAACGGTTATTCCAGTTATGAAGGTAACAGTAACCTGCAATTTTACCGTTTATCTCTCCGATAAAGTAGGGAAAGCCTTCATCTAAAAAGCCTTTAATTCGTTGCTGCATTTCGCTTTCGCTCACGGCTGCCGTTTCAAAGGTAATAGCTGTATTTTCCACATAATAATTATAAATATCACAGATGCCTTTTGCATCGTCCAATGTAACGTTCCTGATTTTCATATATGATATAGTAATTCGTAACTATGCGTACACTTTGCAGTTCGTAAAAACACGAACTTACGGGATAAATTTTTTATTAGCCTTTGCAGCTTTCTTCATTATTGATATGCACGAACAATGCAGAAAACAGGCTTTTAGCTTTTTGCCAGTTCTCTTCGTGTATACAGTATCTGACAGTCGGCAATGTAATTGTACCCTGAATCAACCCCGCATCCTTTAATTCGTTCAGATGCTGCGAAAGGGTACTCTTGGCAATAGGCAATACCTCCGACATATCGCCGTGGTAACAGCACGACTCGTTAGCAAGCATCTCAAGTATCGCGATACGCACCGGATGCCCCAACGCCTTTGCAAAGCGTGCAAGCTGTTCCTGTCCGGCTGTTAATTCTTTCTTTGACATATCCTCCGTATTTATTGTTCGCAAATATACGAATAGTTTTTATAATTCGTAAACTAACGAATAATATTTCTTTCCCATTTTATTTATACATCTACACAAAACGCGTTATCCTCCTTATCAATGCCGGAACCTATTCCTCAGCAGAAGATTTCACCATTAAATTCCATGGAATGAACCGTGGCAAAATCATAGGCCAGCCAACCGGAGGAAGCACAGGTAACCCCATCAATGTAACCCTCGTTGACGGAATCATCAGTGCCGGAATATGTACCAAAAAAGACATAGGCCCCGACGGAACCGAATTTGTCGGCGTCGGCATTTTCCCCGACATAGTATATTCCTCCATCACACTTAAAACCTGATAGATTTCCTATATTTGCTATCCGGAAATATCCGGCCTTATTTAAAAGAAAGACAAATCATTAAAAAAACTTCAACAATGGAAAAAGACTACCAAGTAGGAAAACTCATTTACGATGGAGACATTTACGACGGCATGAACACCGAAATGACCGATTTACCCTTCTACTCCCGTTGGCTCAGCAAAAAGAAAAAAGGCAACATCCTTGACTCTGTTGCGGCACAGGCCGGCTCACCATCCCCCTTACACAGGAAGGATACCGTATTACCGGCGTCGACAACAGCACAACCATGCTGAAACAAGCCAAGGCCAAAGCCCGGGACCTGAAAACCCCTATAACCTTTATCAAAGCCGACATGAGAACGTTCGATTTGCCCGAAACGTACGACATTATATTTATCCCATTCAACTCCATCCATCACCTATACAACAACCAGGACTTTTTCAACACCCTATTAAGCGTCAAAAAACACCTGAAAAAAGACGGATATTTCATCTTCGACTGCTTCAACCCCAACATTCACTACATTGTACAAGCCGAGCAGCAAGAACTCGTAGTAGGTCAATACACCACCCAATACGGCCGTGAGGTCGTTGTAAAACAAACCCTGACCGTCTACGGAAAAACCAACTACGAAGTCAGCCTCAGCTTCACAGCCCACGACGCCCCGCGCGACCCCCATGCATGGGACGACGCCCTGGATGAAATCACACGCACCTACCTCGTAGTCGAACAACGTCCCGAAAACGAAAAAGAAATGCCCAACCTCGCCCTCGGCGGAGGAATAGCCCGTGAATGGCACACCAACATCCAGCACCAACTGCTCGGAGAAGAAACCTACGTCACATCCCCCTATTTCCTCATCCGCCAGGACGACCTCAGCGAACTATACACAATCATCCCCGTAACATGGGAAAACGACAGCACAACCTACGTCTACGGAACATTCACCACCCAACTCCAGCTAAAAGAAAAAAACAAAATAACCCTGCCCCGCAGTACAGGTTACAAATACAAAGACCTCGAATACCTCATCCCCCGACAATTCCACTATCCGCAGGTCCCCAAAGAAACACTACGGTCACCCATCGTACCATACTATAACCCCTATTACAACCCCTATTGACAACAACAAAATAAAAATAACAACTAAAAAACAACACCATGCTACTCATCTACCACATCAAAGAAAAAGTATTCACCGTAAAAGACAACCCCGGTGAAACCCACCCCGTAACAGGCAAACAAGGCATACGCTACATCGTCACCCAACCCTACGTCACATCCTTCTGGATACCCACCGTCGCCCGTAGAAAACAAGTCCGCGCCTACACCATCGACGACATGCAACCCATCCCCGAAAAAGACTGGACACCCCCGTCCTCGACCTCATGGTCTGCCCCTTCAAAATCCAACACATAAGCAACGACACCCCCGACCTCGACAAAACAAAAAAAAATAAAAATCGAGGTAGGCGGCTCCCCCAACGTACAGATTGACCACATCGCAATCGCCTATTCCGAAGGCAAAACAGAAACATTCTCCAGCCTATCGGTTAAAACATGGACAAAAGAAATCACCTACAAAGGAATAGCCGCAGTCGCCGTAAGTGCCAGCACGACCGACGACAAATCAGGTACCGTCCAAATCCGCCTCATCGAAGGCGGTAAAGTCGTCCAAGAAAGCTCCGGCGAAGGCACCATCCTCACCTGCAATGCCAGCTACTAAGCAATATCAATCAATTACTAATTAAAACAATTTCAGCAATACCCCCAAGACCTTTAATCTCATGCCCCGGGTTCAACCCGGGGCATATATCACATATACTATAATAATGAAGTGCTTTTAAGTCTTTTTAGTGATATACTAAATCTGTAAAGCAGTTACTTATCCGACAAATTGTAAAAGTTTCAAAGGTTACTTTGGGGAACTGGTTTACCTTGTAAGATGTAAATAATCATCCGATGGTAAGTCCACCAATAATTCCACTTATATGTAATAATATGACTTTTTATTTCTTTATCCGCTAGAAATAAAAAAGTCCTGATATCAAAAGATATCAGGACTTTCCTTTGTTTTGTCACCAAAAATTAGCGGAACGGACGGGACTCGAACCCGCGACCGCAAAACGCATATATTCAGTGATTAAAAATCTTTTTTTGTTTATGTGGTACGAATTGGAGCAATATCCTTTTCTGCCTTATTTTCTTGGCAGTTCTGGCTGCTATTGACGCCAATTTGTCTGCATAAAACTTGGGTTCAAAGTTACTACAATTTTTGAAATCACCAAAGGTTTTGAAAAATAATCTTTTAGACGTAGTGCAAGGTGCAAGTTTATCTATATATAGATACTTGCACCTTGCACCAACAATCTCAACTGGAAAGACTTTAATACCTTAAACTAATTTGGTATCTTTGCACCAGATAAATAGAATTTTAGCGGATTAATTCCGTTTATATATAACATAACGTTCGCTGAACGTCTCGATACGAAAACTGGTAATTTTCAACTGAAAGGGACAGATAGCGCAATGTTCATGCTATACGAGAGTATGGCGTGGGCTTGCCTGTTTCTTTCAAAGGTATACCAGTACCTCGTATCGGAGCAGTGTGAGTTCCACGCTTCTTTTTTGAGATACAGCGAGCAATGGTATAAACAATTAAATTCAGTAGCATGAAAAAAATTATCCTTTACATCGCTGCATCACTTGACCAACGGATTGCAGAGCCAGGCGGCGGATTGGAATGGCTTACCGGATGCCCAAATCGTGAAAAGACAGATTACGGTTGCAAAAATCTATCAGCTTCGGTTGATACGGTTATTATGGGCGGTCGTACTTACCGTGAAATTATGAACATGGATGTAATTTGGCCATATTCGGAACAGATGGCTTATGTTGTATCCCACCATGAATGGGATACAAAGGAGAATGTACGTTTTATCACGGAGAATATTATTGAAACGATTTCTGAACTTCGCAATCAGGAAGGTAAAGATATTTGGTTAGTTGGAGGCGGAGAATTAATTTCAATGTTGCTCGCCGCAGATTTGATTGACGAAATGCAAATTTGCTACTTCCCCATAATTTTGGGCAAAGGCATATCTTTATTTCCTGAACAAAACAAGGAATCTAAGTGGGAAATAATAAAGACAAAAGTATATGATTCGGGTGTGTTGAAAGTTGATTACCAAAAATCTTTATAATTTCATGTAGGGTATTTATATCTTCATGCGGTATAATAGTAAAATGTCCAACTGGATGATAAGCAAAGCAGAGTTCAAACAATTATTCGATAAGTATTTTGATACGATTCGAAGTTTTATCTTCTATCGCTGTGGCGATAGGGATGCAGCATCGGATATGGCACAGGATGTCTTTATGAAGATTTGGGAGAAACGGGAACAACTGGATAACCTTAATTTAAAACCATTGCTTTATAAGATAGCAAACGATATGGTTATAAGCAATTATCGAAAAAGTTCTACCCGTTTAGATTATGAGGTGAGTATGAGTATTCAGATTGATAGTCCCTTGTCGCCCGAAGATGAATTAAACTTTGAAGAATTGGCATCTACTTATGCTAAAGCATTAGAAAAGATGCCGGAATTACAAAGGGTTGTTTTCCTGATGAGCCGGAATGATGAACTAAAGTATAGTGAAATAGCCCAATGTTTGGATATAAGCGTAAAAGCTGTCGAAAAACGGATGAGCGCTGCTTTGCAATTTCTTAGGACAGAACTATTATAATTAAAGAAGATATGAAAACGGATGATATTAAAATAACCCCTAAATGGAGTAAAAGCAAAGAAGATATTTGGGATAGTGTCTTTGAAGGATTGGAAGAAACTCCCAAAGTTATTGAAATGGCTCCCCGAAAAAGATCATTGTGGTTTTATGCGGCTGCATCTATTGCTGCAATAGCTATAATTCTACCCTCCATAGCATTTTTCTATACAAAAAATGAAGTTGCTGAAAGAGGTACACATCTGGCGGTGGTTTTACCCGACGGCTCTAAAGTAGATTTGAATGCCGAAAGTAAAATCGGCTATAAACCTCTCTGGTGGTTTATTTCCCGTGATGTAGAACTGAAAGGCGAAGCATATTTTGAAGTTGAAAAAGGAAGCACATTTGATGTACGTTCCGGGCAATACACTGTAAGTGTACTGGGAACAAGTTTTAATGTGTTTTCCCGTGCCGAAAATTTTAAGGTAACCTGTCTTACCGGAAAGGTGAATGTTTCGGATAAATCGGAATCAGTAATACTTACCCCGAATATGCAGGCATTATTAAGTAATGGCAAACTTACCACTAATGATGTCGAAGATGCGAAAGAATCTATTAATTGGAAACATGGTAAATTTGTTTTTGTTAGCGTACCTTTGCAAGATGTAATTCAGGAGATTGAAAGACAGTATGATATTGAAGTATTGCCTAATTCAAATCTGAATTATTCATATTCAGGTAATTTTACGAAAGCTAAAGATCCGAATGATGTGCTTAAAATAGTAGGTAAACCGTTCGGAATAGAATTTAAGATAAAGTAATTGAAGAAATTTATAGTTATACTTATAATAACCCTTACAGGCACAATTGCAGCTTTTTCACAAGAGCTGCATTTGGTCGTTAATGACAAGCCCCTTAACGATGTTCTGCGGGGATTACCCGTAGAAATTTCTTTTGATGATAATGCCCTTTCCCAATATAAGGTAACGGTCAATCGAAAATTTAATAATCCTCAAAGCGCACTTGATTTTTTGCTGAAAGATAAACCGTTTCGCCACGAAAATATAAACGGAGTTTATGTTATCGCTTCCTATACTGAAAAGATAGAGCAACCGCCTGTTGTTGAAGTTAAGCGGTACTATACGTTTTCAGGGACAATAAGGGATGCAGATAGCGAAGAAGGTTTACCTTACGCTTATATCACTACTCCCGAAAAGACCGTTTCAACTGATGAAGCAGGTTATTTTTCTTTCAAAACCGAGAAAAAAGGAAATCAGCGTGTACAAGTGCAGTATTTGGGCTATCAGGCACAAGATACTATTCTTTCTCCCGGACTAAACGAAATCCGGCTACAATCTGCTGTTTTTACTATGGATGAAGTAATCGTCAGTCCTGCTCCCGCCACAATGCTTATCCAATCCGGCAATAGTCCCGGCGAAATCCGCATCAATCATCAAATTTCAAAATATATTCCCGGAAGCAATGATAATTCCGTATTTAACCTTATGCGGATGATGCCCGGAGTAAGAGCATCGGGCGAGCCATCGGAAGACCTGATTGTGTGGGGCAGTAATATGGGTGAAAGCAAGATAACATACGACGGATATACGCTATTCGGTATAAAGAACTATAACGACCATATAGGTTCGGTCAATCCCTATATGGTAAAAGACATACGCATCTTGAAAGGCGGGTACGGCTCCAATCAGGGCGGACGTATCGGTGCCATTACGGAGATAACAGGTATAGACGGTAATTTTAATGCTCCGTCTGTAAAAGCAACTGTCAGCAATTATACAATGAACCTTTTTGCTTCGGTACCCTTGACAAAGAAATTGAATATCTCTGCTGCTTACAGGCAGACTTTCTATAACCTGTATAACAATGAGAATGTGGATTTATCCAATAGTGAAAATAATCCACAAACGATTTATTCAAGCATATATATAAAGCCTGATTACCATTTCAATGATGCCAATTTAAAGCTATCAGGAAAAGCATTTAAGGATGATTCCTATTACATCAGCCTGTATGGAGCTAATGACCGCTTTAAATACTCGGTAAATCAACCAAACGAGTATGATGTCAATGCTTCTGAAAAGAACAGGCAATATGGTGGGGCGGCTTCTTATAAACGGGTATGGGAAAACGGCTCAACTACAAAAGTTGTGGCTACATTCTCACGGCTTACCTCTTTGTTGGATAATCTCACAATACTGGGAGATAAAAAGCCGACAACAGACGATGTTAGTCATCTGGATAATGAGGTACAGGAGTTTTCGGTAAGACTTAACCATGACTTTAATATCGGAAGCCGTAACAAAGTACAAGTTGGCGGGGAGTGGCAACAATACAGGGTAAGTCTGAACGAGCTATGCGGAGAACTGGATAAGCCGACAGTCTATATTACAGATAATATATTATTGGATAATTTGACTTTAAGTGCAGGTGTACGGGTGGATATGCCATTGAATAAAAAAGTCTATGTACAGCCCCGTTTATCCGGCACATATAAAATATCGGAAGAACTAACTGCAACTGCTTCGTGGGGACTATACAATCAGTTTCTTACCCGTACCGCATACCAATATGATGAATCGGGATTTCAAACCGTATGGACTATGGCAGACAGTACCTTTACAAAGGCAATGCACACTACCGCAGGTATTGCATACAGTAAAAACGGCTTCTTGGTCAGTATGGAAGGATATTATAAGACTACAAAAAACAGTCAGTATTTTTTGGATAATACAGTCTATAAAATAGATAATACGATTTTAGGAGCAGACTTGTTTGCCAAAAAGCTAATCAGAAATCATACTTTATATGGCTCGTATTCCATCAACCGCCTTAGTAAACCGCAAAACGAACTTTCGCATGAAATAAAAGTCGGAGGTATCGGGGCATTCGATCCTTTCTATTTTTCGTTGAGTTATGTTTATGGTACAGGCTTTTCTTATATTTCCACTGGAGGGCACGGACATGGACAAGGCAATGAGGAAGGACAGCATGGCTCCGAACACGAACATACGGATTATTCCGATGAGCCATACAGCCGCTTTGATATAGGTGCTACATACAGGGCACAAATAAAGAAAGTAAGGCTGCAAGCAGGCGTATCGCTATTGAATGTGTTTGGTACTAAGAATATAAAATACAACTATCAGATTTCCGGTCAAAATACTGCAACAAATATCTTCACAAAAGCAACTCCATTTACTCCAACGGTATTTCTTGAAATTATTTTTTGATTTATGGTAGGGTAAACCCTGCTTTATGCGGTTACTATTACGAAAGCGCTTCAGAAAAAAACAAAGTACAAATTCGTAAATTAGTAGATCAAATGAAAAAGTTATTTTATTCGTTGGCAGTAGTTTTATTTGCAGTAACATTCGTTGCTTGCAGTAATGACGACCATGAAGATTTTGGGACATCAGCAAAACAAGATATTGAAGCCAGAGCTGCGGCTTTAGGATTTGATGATGTTGCAGCTTACCAAGCAAGTGTAGCAGAGCAATGTTCAGCGGGAAATCATGAAAATTGTGATATTTATAACGATGGCACTCACGAAGCCTGCGCATATTCCGACCATTCAGGGAAAAACCATGACGGCACCCATCACAATGGAACCGATCATGGAACACATGACAAAGATGGTCATTCACACGGTTCGCATGATGGTAAACACCATTAATAACCTTTATGTACGATGGGATTCAATAAAGGGGAAACAATTTCTTTATTGAATCCCTTTTTTAAAACACATTGCCTATAATAAAATTATCTAACCACAGTTAAGATATTAAGTTTGAAAAATAAATGTTCCATATCCGCTATTGTACTCTCAACCATACTATTTTTGGTTTTTGCAGTTATTCCACATCATCATCATGGTGGGAAAGCCTGCATTGTTATCGAGTTGTGTGAGTTGGATAATGCAATAAACGATGAACATACACATCACAGCGATACGGATAGTGAGCAAAATCACGATGAAACCTGTATTGCTAAATCAAAATTCATCATTCCTACATCTGTTGATGAAACAAAACTAAAAGTATCAGATAATCAAAATGATACTGTTTTATTTCCTATCTTTTTCCTTGTTGGAAATTTATTTAATTATAGTTTAGATAGTTCATTTATCGAATCTGATTACGGTGAGTATATACTAAGCTATAAATCCGCAGCAGCAAATCAATTTCATGGTTTGCGGGCACCTCCTTTCACCTTTTCATAACAGAAAGACTAAATTATAGTCTTTATCCTTTGTGCTTGTAATCTATCTTCCGGTAGATACTAAGCCACCGCTATATCTAATTTTCCGAACAATCCCAAAAAAATAATATAAATAAGATGTTTTTAAAATTGACAAAAGCATTGTGTACCATTGTGTTATTACTTTCGGTTTCACTCCCAAATGCTTATACCCAAACAAATAATAACACGCTTTCTGAAAGCGATAGTATTCAGGTAAATGACTATAAATTCTCATATAAACAATTAATAATACCTGCATCCCTGATGTTGTACGGAACAATAGAAGCAACATTAGCGCCCAAAAATCGCCTATTAAACTATGCCATAGGGCATGAAGTAATAACACACAAACCTGAAAAGTTTCAGATTGATGATATAACGCAATATGTACCTGCGGCGAGTGTATATGCTTTAAACTTAGTCGGGATAAAAGGCAAACACAATTTCAAAGACAGGACGATTATTTTAGGAATGGCAAGCCTGTTCACGGCGGCTTCAGTGAATGGTTTAAAATATACGGCACGAGTTGAAAGACCAGATAAATCCGCAAAAAATTCTTTTCCGTCAGGGCATACGGCAATCGCTTTTATGGGTGCTGAATTTCTTTGGCAAGAATATAAAGATGTTTCAATCTGGTATGGAATAGCGGGATATACTATCGCTGCGGGAACCGGAGCATTCCGCATATACAATAATAAGCACTGGGTAGGCGACGTCGCATTCGGTGCCGGGCTTGGCATATTAAGTACAAAACTTGCCTATTGGCTCTATCCTACTGTTGAAAAGAAAATATTTAAAGGTGGTCAGGAGAAAAAGAACAAACGAAATCTTGCTTTTTACCCCTATTACACAGGTCAGCAGGGTGGTTTATCGCTTTCAATGCAATTTTAAAATATAAATGATATGAACTCTACAAAAGATTATGATTTAACCATAATAGTTCCTGTTTATAATGAAGAAGAAAATATAAACAAACTTGAAAAGGAACTATCTGAATATGTATGTTCTTCATCAGTAAAAACCTGCATACTATTCGTTGATGATGGATCGAAAGACCAAAGCAAAACATTGATACAGGAAGTGTGTCAGCGAAACCGTCATCTTTTTTATATAAGTTTTGCTCGAAATTGCGGATTAAGCGCAGCTATAAAAGCAGGGATAGATATAGCCCAGTCGTCATTTGTCGGATATATAGATGCTGATTTACAAACAGCGCCTAAAGATTTTGAACTTTTATTGCCATATAGAAATGAATATGAAATGGTAATGGGTATCCGTACAGGACGCAAAGATAGTTTAGGAAAAAAACTATCGTCGAAAATAGCCAATAGTTTTCGCCGCATGATGACTAATGACGGCATAGAAGATACGGGGTGTCCACTAAAAATTATTCATACCGAATACGCTAAACGCATTCCGATGTTTACGGGGATGCACCGTTTCCTACCTGCTCTCCTTCAGTTACAACATGGCAGGGTAAAGCAGGTTCCTGTTAGGCATTTTGAACGTACCGCAGGTCAATCAAAATTTCATTTATGGAACAGGTTGGTTAGTCCTTTTATGGATTGCTTTGCTTTCCGATGGATGAAGAAACGGTACATAAACTATACTATTGAAAAAGAAGGTATTAATTAAGCCATAGCAAAAAGTGAATAACGACATTTGGTATTTTGTTTTAGGTTTTTTAGCACAGGGGTTATTTTCTGCCAGAATGCTTATTCAGTGGATTTTATCGGAAAAGGCTAAAAAAGTTGTATCTCCGACTATCTATTGGCAGTTAAGTTTATTAGCTTCTATATTATTTTCTATATATGGGTGGCTAAGGGGAGATTTTGTAATAATTCTCGGACAACTATTCTCCTATTATATCTATATATGGAATTTGAATAGTAAAAACAACTGGAAAAAAATCCATTTAGCTATAAGAACAGTAATTCTCTTAATACCTGCTGCCGCACTTTGCTATGTGCTATATAACAATGAAGTAAGCATTGACAGGTTATTTTCAAATATATCGTTATGGTTACTTCTATTTGGTTCCGCAGGTCAGATAATTTTCACTTTCCGCTTTGTTTATCAATGGTGGCATTCAAGATTGAGAGGTGAATCTGTCCTTCCCTTAAACTTTTGGCTGTTGAGTATAATAGGTTCTCTGATAACTATTGCATACGCAATATTCAGAGAAGATCCGGTATTGCTTATTGGTCAAAGTTTTGGTTTTATCACATATTCCAGAAATGTGTGGTTGATTATAAAAAACTGTAATGAGGATGAATCTAAAAAAGAGATTAAATGAAAATATTAGTTACAGGCAGTGCAGGATTTATCGGATTTCACTTGGTAAAAGCATTGGTTGAAAATAAAGAGAATTTCGTTGTGGGAATAGATAATATAAATGACTATTACGATGTAAACCTAAAATATGGCAGGTTGTCTGAATGTGGAATAGGAAAAGAGGATATAACAGAAAATGAAGTAGTCCATAGTTCATTTTATTGCAATTATGATTTTGGAAAGATTGATCTTACGGACTTTATACAATTAGGTGTTCTTTTTAAGAAGTATCAATTTGATTATGTTATCAATCTGGCAGCACAAGCGGGGGTTCGGTATTCTTTAGAAAATCCCCATGCTTATATCAACTCTAACATTCTTGGCTTTGTAAATATCTTAGAGTGTTGCAGGCATAATAATATCAAGCATCTTATATATGCTTCCAGTTCTTCGGTTTATGGATTGAACAATAAAATTCCTTTTAAGGAATCTGCCACAGTTGATAATCCTGCCAGTTTTTATGCTGCAACAAAAAAAAGTAATGAACTGATGGCTCATTCTTATAGTCATTTGTTCAATTTGCCCTCCACAGGAATAAGACTTTTTACTGTATATGGAGCATGGGGAAGACCTGATATGGCTCCGATGATTTTCGCAAGATCTATTCGGGAGGGCAGAACAATCAAGGTTTTTAATAATGGGGATATGCTTAGAGATTTCACCTATATAGATGATGTTATAAAAAGCATCGTCTTACTCTTGGATAAAACTCCGGATAAAAATTCAGATTCCGCTTTCTATCAGATTTTTAATATCGGCAATTCAAAGCCAGTTAATTTACTCCAGTTTATAGAAGCGATTGAATATGAAATGCAAAAAGACGCTCATTTGGAAATGTACCCTTTTCAATCCGGTGATGTAAAGGAAACCTATGCTGATATAAGCAAATTGACCAGATACATTCATTATAAGCCCAAAACAGTATTACCGGAAGGAATAAAATCATTTATTGAGTGGTTTAACTCAATGGAAAATCAATAGGTGTTAATCCTTAATTATTAACTATGACATTAAAACGATTATTTACGATTGACCACATCTACTATATTCTTGTTTTTGCATTAATGTTCCCATTAATCCTACTCCGGGATTATACGCCTGCAAACGAACTTAGATATTTGAATATAGTTGATGATGCCTTAAAAACAGGGAATTTTTTCTCATTTTATAATCATGGTGAAATATATGCCGATAAACCGCCTTTATATTTCTGGATTATAATGCTCGGAAAAAAGATATTCGGAAGTCATCAAATATGGTTCTTGTCGCTATTCTCATTACTACCCGCTTTTGTCATTCAGTTTACGATGGACAGGTGGACACGAGCTGAACTTCCAAACGAATATCAATCCAGTGCAAAACTATTATTGTTCACAAGCGCTCTATTTATGGGTGGAGCCATTATTCTAAGAATGGATATGTTAATGTCTATGTTTATAACATTGGCATTATATGTTTTTTATAGAATGTATTCAGGCAGAGAGAGAAAATATGATAAGTATTTGCTTCCTCTTTGTATTTTCCTCGCAATATTCAGTAAAGGGCCAATCGGAATAATTATTCCGGTAGTCTCTATACTGACATTTCTAACTATAAAAGGGAAAATTAAGGATAGTGGAAAATATTTAGGGTTTAGAACTTGGGGAATACTCTTATTGCTTTGTTCTGTTTGGTTCAGCTTAGTGTGGGTTGAAGCGGGAAATAGTTATTTGAACGATTTACTCTTTAATCAGACATTCAACCGTGCTGTTAGCTCATTCCATCATAAGGAGCCGTTCTATTATTATTTTCAGGTATTTTGGTATTCCTTCGCTCCTTGGTCAATTTTATTCTTTGCCCTTATCCTGTTAGGGATTAAAAATAAGCTGATAAAAACAGATATAGATAAATTGTTTTTGACTGTTGTTTTAACGTCATTTCTTGTCTTATCTATTGTAAGTGCAAAGATTGAAATTTATATGTTGCCTGTATTTCCTTTTGTGGCTTATCTGTCAGTTATTATATTGATGAGATTAAAGAATAAGAAATGGATTGTATATTTTATGATAGCGTTATCTCTCATAGCAATAATGGCTTTGCCGTTGTTTTTATTGAGTAAAAATGATATTACATTTTCTTGGTTGAATGAAATTCACACTTCCATAATATGGGGATTAATTTCACTTGCTCTATTTGGATTCCTTTCTTTATATTTTCTGATTTTCCGAAAGAATATAATTCGTTCGATTAACAGCATATCAATAGGGATTTTAACCGTGATATTTATTGTATCCTTTGAAATGCCTTTTCTGAACAGCTATGTCGGTTATGAAAATATGTGTAAGAGTGGGATTGAGTTATCAGAAAATTCAAAACAATACATTGTTTATGGAATCCGCCGTCCAGAGAATATGAAAGTATATTTAGGAGAGAGTGTTATCATAGCTGAAAAGGATGATATTATGTCCGATATTTATGGCGGTTCAATACTTTTTATTTCTGATAGAGCATTGAGAAAAGATTTTTCATTACGGGAGTATATTGAGAAAAAGCCCTCTACAAAAATAGGAGATAATCTTGTGGTAAAATTATGAGAAGTGTCTTTCTCCGTTCAAGTTAAAAATTATTTTATTTTTTGGTAGGGTATAATTACTCTTATGCGGTATATTAACATATAACATTTTAACAATAAAGGAATATGAAAAGAGTATTTTATTCATTAGCGGTTCTCGCATCGGTTATCACATTCGTTTCTTGTAGCCAGGATGATGATAGCAACTTTGGAGATATAGATCAAAGTTTGGAGCTTCGTGCATCTACACTCGGTTTTTCAAATGGCGATATCTACAAAAGCAGCGTGCTGAATCAGTGTGCTGCCGGAAATCACGAAAACTGCGATATACTTGCAGACGGAACACATCAGGTTTGTACAAATTCCCAACATTCAGGAATTAAACATGACGGTACCCATCACAATGGCACAGGCACAGGACATGGAGGAAATAACCATGATTCCAATACCTGCATGGATGTAAGCCACAATCATAACAACACACAAAACCACGATGTGAATACTTGTACTGATGCAAACCATAATCACAATAACGGACAAAACCATGATGTGAATACTTGTACAGATACAAGCCATAATCACAATGGAGAACAAAACCATGATGTGAACACTTGCACTGATGCAAGTCATAATCACAATGGGGAACAAAATCATGATGTGAATACCTGTACTGATAAGAGCCACAATCACAATGGAAGTGCCGATGGCTCTCATAATAAGGGCAACCATCATAATTAAGATATTATATGCAAAAAGGATGTGCAGTGATTTTAAAATCAGCATCATTTGACACATCCTTTTTGTTATAGAATAAATAACATAAATAATCTTTGAAATACGTGGACGATTTTATCATAAAATTATTAGAAGGAAAAGGCATAAAGCCCACATCTACACGGATTTTAGTATGGGATACAATGCTAAAGTTCACCGAAGCATTCAGTTTAGGGGACTTAGAGAAAAAATTATTGAGCATTGATAAATCGACTATTTCTCGTATAATTCACCTCTTTAATGATAATGGGCTGATTCATAAATTTGACGACGGATCAGGTTCGGTTAAATATTCGGTTTGTCAGGAGGATTGCGGTTGTAGTGAAGGTGATTATCATTTACACTTTTACTGTAACTACTGTAAAAAGGCATTTTGTTTGGAAAACGTGCCTGTTCCTCAAATAGAACTACCGGGAAATATGGAATTGGAGAGCGTTAATTTCGTAATTAAAGGCTATTGCGGAAAATGTGATAAGATTGCAACTTAGTTGCATGACTTTTTATTTTATCTTTGCACAGGTAAAAAAAGATTTAGTGAAACGAATTATTTCCATATCGTTTGTTGCATTGTCAAGTTTAGTATTACTGATACTTGCAATAGTACCACATCATCATCATGAGGGATTGGTGTGTATTGTTATGGAGATATGCGAACAGGATAATCAGGTAAACGATGAACATACAGACCATCGTGAGTTACCTAATGACAGTGACCATGAACAATCTTGTATTGCTGAATCTAAATATACTTCACCCAAAACGACAAATGAAACTAAGTGCAAGGTTTCTTCTTGTCAAAACCATGATCTTACACATTTATTCCCGATATTCTTTTTAGCTGCGGATTTCTTAATCTACGATTCGGGAGAATCAACCTCCGACTTTGAGTACGGAGAATTTATTTCATTCTATAAATCCGCAGAAGCAAACCAATTTCACGGTTTACGCGCCCCTCCTTCCATAATTTCCTGATGTTTTGACTTACAGGCTGTAAGTCATGCTGCTTTGTGCATTTGGATATGTTCAAGGCATAGGGTATTGGTATATACATATCAACCCATAAAAATCAATATTTCTCACGAGAAGCAAAGCAAATATCAGGATATGCTTTACTTCCCCCAATAATTAAAAAATAAAATGAAAACGTACATAATAGGATTATTCGTTGTTATCGCAATATTATTAACCGGATGCAATTCCGGTCAGGGAAAAAACAATCAAAAATCAAGTGATAAACATGAGCATGTTGATGGTGATGGACATGACCATTCTAATGAGAAAGAGCATGAACACTCCGAAGGTGATGGACATGACCATTCAAACGATAAAGAACATAAACATACTGACGGCGATGGGCATGACCACGCTAACGAGAAAGATCATAAGCACTCCGAGGGCGACGGACATGACCACGGAGCAGAAGCAATGGAAGACAGCCATTCGGATGAAATACTTTTCACCAAACAGCAAGCGCAACTTGTTGGATTGAAGACAGAAACCGTTGCTCTTGGTAGTTTCTACAATTCCATTAAAACCAGTGGACAGATACAAGCCTCGCAGGGTGATGAAGCTGTTATTGCAGCTACTTCCAACGGTATTGTATCTTTCACCAATCCGTCCATAACAGACGGTACAGCCGTACAAGCCGGACAATCCATTGTAACTATTTCAGCAAAGAAACTGTTGGAAGGCGATCCGTCCGTAAAAGCGCGGATTGAATACGAAACTGCACAGAAAGAGTTCCAACGTGCCGAATCATTGGTAAAAGACCAGATTATTTCCGCTAAGGACTTTGAACAGGCTCGTTTGCGTTATGAAACAGCGAAAACAGTATATCAGGCACAGGCAGGCAATATGACAGCCACCGGGGTAAGCGTTACAGCTCCCATTGCCGGATATATTAAGAACAGGCTTGTTGCACAGGGGGAATACGTTTCAGTAGGTCAGCCCATTGCAACTGTATCGCAGAATAGGCGTTTGCAGCTACGAGCCGAAGTATCAGAGAACAATTTCAAGATACTTAAAAGCATCAGTAGTGCTAACTTTAAGCCTGCCTATGACAATCAGGTATATAAACTTTCGGAACTTAACGGCCGGCTTTTATCTTTCGGTAAAGCATCCACTGACCAATCTTTCTATATTCCTGTTACATTCGAGTTTGATAACGTGGGCGATATTATTCCCGGAGCATATACCGAAGTATATCTGCTTTCGACCTTACAGGATAATGTAATATCCGTTCCCGTTTCTGCTATTACCGAAGAACAGGGACTTAACTTCGTGTATCTGCAAATAGGCGACGAAGAATATAAGAAACAGGAAGTAACCCTCGGACAGAATAACGGCGAAAGAGTGCAGATCCTTTCAGGTCTTCAACGCGGAGCCAAAGTAGTTACCAAAGGAGTATATCAGGTGAAACTGGCAGCAACTTCTTCAGTAATGCCCGAAGGACATAGTCACTAACCATTAAAACACGAATCAGTATGTTGAACAAGATAATAAAATTCTCGCTGAACAACCGTGTCGTTGTTTTAGTGGCATCCCTGCTGCTTATGCTGGCAGGAACCTATACAGCCGTCAATATGGAAGTCGATGTATTTCCCGACCTCAATGCACCCACCGTTGTGGTGATGACAGAGGCACGAGGTATGGCTCCCGAAGAAGTCGAACGGCTCGTTACTTTCCCTGTCGAAACCGCCCTGAACGGTGCTACTGATGTACGCCGTGTGCGTTCATCCTCTACCACAGGCTTTTCTATCGTATGGGTAGAATTTAACTGGGGAACGGACATCTACCGTGCCCGTCAGATTGTATCCGAAAAGTTAGCCGTTGTCAATGACCAGTTGCCGTCTAACGTTGGTAATCCGACGTTGGGGCCGCAATCGTCCATACTGGGTGAGCTTATGATTATCGGAGTAACCGCCGATTCAACCTCATTACAGGATTTGCGGACATTATCTGACTGGACTATCCGCCCCCGTTTATTATCAACAGGTGGAGTGGCACAGGTAACCGTTCTCGGTGGTGAAATCAAGGAATACCAGATATTGCTCGATCCCGGAAAGATGAAACATTACAACATCAGACTCAATGAAGTAATCGACGTCGTTACCGAAATGAACCAGAACGCCGCAGGTGGTGTATTGTATGAATACGGAAACGAATTTATCATCCGTGGCGTGCTTTCAACAAATAAAATACCATCATTGGGAAAAGCTGTTATCAAAACAGTAAACAATGTTCCTATCCTGATAGAAAACATTGCTGAAGTAAAAATAGGAGATAAAGCACCTAAACTGGGTATGGCATCCAACGACGGCAAAGCTGCCGTATTGATAACTGTTACCAAGCAACCGGCTACAAGTACGCTCGAATTGACAGACAAACTTGACGCTTCGCTTGCCGATTTACAGAAACAGCTTCCGGCAGATGTGAAGATAACAACCGACATCTTTCGTCAGGCACGTTTTATAGACAACTCCATCAATAACGTACAGAAATCATTGTACGAAGGGGGTATCTTCGTGGTTATCGTTTTCGTTATCTTCCTGATGAACGCACGTACAACCATTATATCACTTGTAACGATACCGTTGTCATTAGTCTTTGCAATACTCTCCTTAAAATTCATGGGGCTTACTATTAATACCATGAGCCTCGGAGGTATGGCTATTGCTATTGGCTCGCTTGTGGATGATGCCATTGTCGATGTAGAAAATGTGTTCAAGCGATTGCGGGAGAACAGGCAGAAACCAAAGGAACTGCAAAAAACCGTACTCAACGTCGTGTTCGATGCTTCCAAAGAAGTGCGTATGCCAATTCTATACTCCACATTTATCATCATCGCCAGCTTCGTTCCCTTGTTCTTCCTTTCTGGAATGGAAGGTCGTATGCTTGCACCGTTAGGAGTAGCCTTTATTATGGCATTGATAGCTTCTACCGTAGTAGCCTTAACCCTTACTCCAGTATTGTGTAGCTACCTGTTGGGTAAACCACGAAAAGATGATAAACCGGAACGTGAACCGTATATAGTAAGGAAACTGAAAATCGTTTACGAGGTAGCCCTTAAATGGACACTCAAATACAAGAAATGGGTACTTGGCGGAACAGGTGTTGTTTTAGTGATTGCCGTTATCATTTTCTTCTCATTAGGTCGTAGCTTCCTGCCGCCATTCAATGAGGGTTCATTTACCGTAAGCATCAGTAGTATGCCCGGTATATCGCTTGAAGAATCCGACAAGATGGGGCGTATAGCAGAAGATATCTTGCTTTCCATACCCGAAGTTCAAACCGTAGGACGGAAAACAGGACGTGCCGAACTCGATGAACACGCACTCGGTGTAAACGTATCGGAAATCGAAGCACCGTTCATCCTCGATAAACGTTCCAAAGATGAAGTGCTTGCCGAAATACGCGAAAAGATAAAAGTGTTGCCGGGAGTGAATATAGAAATAGGCGCACCCATTTCGCACCGTATCGACGCTATGTTATCCGGTACACGTGCCAACATCGCTATCAAGTTGTTCGGAACAGACCTCAATAAAATGTTCTCCATCGGTAACCAAATAAAAGCAAACATTCAGGACATTGAAGGTATTGCCGATCTGAACGTAGAACAACAAGTGGAACGTCCGCAGTTGAAGATAGAACCCAAAAGGGAAGTAATGGCGAAATACGGCATAACCTTACCCGACTTTGCGAAGATTGTAAACGTCATGCTCGCAGGTGAAGTCGTTTCACAGGTGTACGAAGAAAACCGCTCGTTCGACCTTACCCTAAAAGTAAACGACGATAGCCGTGAAACAGCCGAAAGGATAAAGAACCTTATTGTTGATGCCAACGGACGTAAAATTCCATTGAGTAATATAGCCGAAATAACATCGTCCACAGGCCCCAACACCATCAATAGGGAAAACGTTGCCCGTAAGATTGTAATATCGGCTAACGTTGCCGGACGTGACCTGCGCGGAGTAGTAAATGACATTCAGGACATCGTAAACGAAAAGATAGAACTGCCCGAAGGTTATCATATTGAGTACGGCGGACAGTTTGAGAGCGAACAGGCAGCATCACGCACCCTGCTTATTACCTCAATCTTCTCCATTCTTGCTATTTTCATGCTTCTGTTTGCGCAGTTTAAGAGCATAAACCAGTCCGTTGTTATCCTGCTTAACCTGCCGCTTGCCCTTATCGGCGGAGTGTTTGCCATTTTCTTTACTAACGGCGTTCTGAGCATACCGGCTATTATCGGGTTTATCTCCCTGTTCGGTATCGCTACACGTAACGGTATGTTGCTTATCTCACGATACAACGACCTTGTGGCAGAGGGGTATAGCAAACTTGATGCGGTAATGACCGGCTCGTTAGACCGTCTAAACCCCATCTTGATGACCGCATTAACCTCCGGTCTTGCACTGATACCGCTTGCATTGGGTGGTGATTTGCCGGGTAACGAAATACAAAGTCCGATGGCAAAGGTTATCCTGGGCGGATTGCTCACATCGACTTTGCTCAACGGCTTTATTATTCCTATCATGTACTTAATTACAAACAGGAAAGTAGTTGAAACCGAAATTCTGGACAACGAGGAACCTGAAGTAAACAACACTAAATTAGAATTAGAATGAGAACAATCATAATAACCATGTTGGTACTCTTCGCAGGCATAACGCTCAATGCGCAGAATAATATCAACCCTGTATTGTCTTCGATAGAAGAGAACAATACAACCCTGAAAGCCCTCCGCGAACAAGTTGAAGCGGATAAGCTGCAAAACAAAACGGGCATCTTCCTTGATGATCCGGAAGTGGGCTTCAATTATCTCTGGGGTAACCCTTCAAATATAGGTAATCGTACCGATTTTAGCGTATCGCAGACATTCGACATTCCCACCATTACGGGAATGAAAAGTCGGTTAGCAAACGGTAGAAACAACCTTGTGGAATGGCAGTACAAAGCCGACCGTATGAATATATTGCTCGAAGCAAAACAATACTGCATTGAACTGATATATTACAATTCCCTGCTTAAAGAACTTTATTTGCGTCTGGAACATGCAGAAACCATTGCCAAAGGTTATAAAGACCGTATGGACAGGGGCGACGTAAGTATCTTGGAGTACAACAAAGTAAACCTGAACCTTTCTACCATACAAGGAGAAATATCGCGCATGGAAGTAGAACGTGATGCACTCCTTGCCCAGTTGAAAAGGCTGAACGGCGGTATCGACGTAGTCTTTAATGATGCAGACTACGGCAGCCGTGAGCTTCCGTTGAACTTTAACGACTGGTATGTACAAGCCGAAGATAAAAACCCGGTGTTGGCATACGTGCGTAACGAAATCGAAGTAAGCCAGAAACAGGTATCACTAAGCAAAGCGATGAACCTGCCTAAGTTTACCGCCGGATACATGAGTGAAAAAGTAGTCGGACAACGGTATCAGGGTGTGTCGCTTGGTATATCCATACCGCTATGGTCGAATAAAAATCAGGTGAAACAGGCAAAGGCATCTGTTGCTGCTGCCCAAAGCCGCGAAGCCGATACCAAGCAACAGTTTTTCAGCCAACTGCAAATACAGTATTCCAAAGCAATGGGACTGAAAACTACTGCCGACAAATATCGTAAATCGCTGGCAAACGTAAATAATACCATCCTGTTGAAAAAAGCACTTGATGCGGGTGAAATATCCTTGCTTGATTACATGGTTGAAATGGGATTGTACTACGACAACGTAAACCAGACGCTTGCAGCCGAAAGGGATTATCAACTGGCATTTGCCGAACTTGCAGCCGTAGAACTCTAAAAAATGATGTCATGAAAAGACAGCAAAAGAAAAAAAAGAGTAAGGTCATTGCAAAGAAAAAAATGATTAGTTCAAGAGCAAAAAAATGGATTGTAGCGTTAAGTATAACCATTGGGATTACATTAGGTTTTTTGTTATGGTATTATGTAACCAGATGTCCCCATCATCATTGTTTCTTTCATAGATGGCCGTTAAAGGAAGTCTTATTCTTTGGGACTTTGTTTACACTATTACCATTTGTGTTTTTGAATGAGGAATTGTATAAAAAGAAGTATAAACGATAAATTAAAATAATTATGGGAAATTGCAATGATGGGGCTTGTGTTATAGACAAGACCAAACAGGAAATGGATACCTCACAGAAAAGAGGTTACATCCGGGCGGCTATCTCCTTTGTGATGCTGATTGCAGGCATCATCTTTTCCGCTGTCGGGCTTTCGTTCTTTGCCGATAAGTGGGTACAACTCGCATGGTATATCATCGCTTATATTCCGGTAGGCTTACCGGTGATAAAAGAAGCATGGGAAGCCATTCGCCAGAAAGACGTATTCAGCGAGTTTACATTGATGAGTATAGCTACCATCGGGGCGTTCTTTATCGGAGAATACCCCGAAGGCGTTGCAGTAATGCTGTTCTATGCCGTAGGCGAACTCTTTCAGGATGCAGCGGTAAACCGTGCAAAAAGGAGCATTAGTGCATTACTTGATGTCCGACCAGAAACAGCGACAGTTATTAAGATGGATAAAACTGAAATAATGTCGCCGGAGAATGTAAATGTAGGTGATATTGTGGAAGTCAAGGTAGGCGAAAGAGTGCCTCTTGACGGAATTTTACTGAATGAATCGGCATCTTTTAATACTTCGGCATTAACTGGAGAGAGTGTTCCCAGAACGATACGGAAAAATGAGGACGTATTTGCAGGTATGATACTTACCGACAATGTTTCAAGAATTGAAGTAACGAAACCATTTGGTATGAGTGCTTTGGCTCGTATTCTTGACCTTGTTCAGAACGCCACAGAAAAAAAGGCACCCGCAGAACAGTTCATACGCAAATTTGCCCGCATCTATACTCCGATAGTGGTGGCACTGGCTGCGCTTATAGTGTTATTACCACTGGCATACTCTGCTATTAATCCGGCATTCAATTTTGTGTTGTACGACTGGGTTTATCGTGGATTGGTATTCCTCGTTATTTCCTGCCCGTGTGCTTTGGTTATCAGCATACCGTTGGGCTACTTTGGTGGTATCGGGGCGGCAAGCCGTAAAGGAATACTATTTAAAGGAAGCAACTATTTGGAAGCCATTACCAAAGTAAATACGGTGGTGATGGATAAAACCGGAACACTGACACAGGGAGTTTTCAAGGTACAAAAGATTGTTCCGGCAGATTTTCTGCTCGAAACAGACCTTGTGAATTTAGTGGCTTCGGTTGAAACGCAAAGTACGCATCCCATAGCGAAAGCTATTGTGGAATATGCAAAAGAGCAGAATATCGAAGTAATTAAGCCGGAGATTGTGAATGAAATCGCAGGGCACGGCTTACAGGCTTCTATCAATGGTAAAATAGTTCTTGTGGGTAATCCTAAATTATTGATAAAAAACAATGTAGAGTTCCCGCCGGAAATAGCGACTATACCCGAAACGATTGTTGTTTGCGCTATCAATGGCATCTATTCCGGATATATTCTGGTAGCCGATGCTCCGAAAGAGGATGCAGCTACAGCCGTGAACGCTTTGCGTGAGTTAGGAATTAAGAATATTGTAATGCTGTCAGGAGATAAACAGGCCATCGTTTCGCAGCTTGCCACAGAGTTGAACGTTACGCAAGCGCATGGCGATCTGCTGCCCGAAGGAAAGGTTGAGTATGTAGAGCAGTTGAAGTCCGATCCGGGTAATAACATTGCTTTTGTAGGCGATGGGATAAACGATGCGCCTGTTCTTGCCATGAGCGACGTAGGCATTGCAATGGGTGGACTGGGTAGCGACGTTGCCATAGAAACGGCAGACGTTATTATTCAGACAGACCAACCGAGCCGGATAGCAACGGCTATAACAATAGGCAAAGCTACACGCCGAATTGTTATACAGAATATAAGTCTGGCTTTTGGTGTAAAGCTCATTGTGTTGATTTTGGGTGCAGGAGGTGTTGCAACCTTATGGGAAGCGGTATTTGCTGATGTTGGGGTATCGTTATTGGCGATATTGAACGCTATTAGGATTTTGAAAATGAAATTTTAATTATGCCCTGTTGGGGTTTGTACCTAAAATATAGCCTTATGAATAAACACGTCAATACTATAATCGAAAAAGTGAATGATCAGCTTGAAGCTATTGAACTGGAAGAAGAAGCCTCTTTAAGAAAAGCTAAAAAAGCAGTTTTGTTGCTAAAAGGAATTATGCAACAGCTAAAGATGAAACTGAACGATTATAAGTTCAAAAGTGATGATGAAGAAATATGTTTTTTTAAAGAGTACAAACCCCAACTTTTCAGCAAATTAATCTATTACTCGGAGATTTATAAGATAGAAACTAATCGACCGACTGGAAGTGATACGGCACAGAAAAATTATATAATAAGGGAATTAGACAGGATAAAAGATTATTTTGATAAAAACTTAGATTTCTACCAGTATTACAGGACAGAGAAGACTCATCTTGACCGTTATTATTTTCTTCGGGTAGAGCCGAATATTGAACTTAATGTAGATTGCTTCTACTTTGAAAGGGATAATAATTTTTCTACCAGTTTTGATTACAAAGTTTCTAAAATATTAGCCAATGAGATGCTCCGTATTTATCTCAATGCTGAATTAAATAAACTGGAAAAACATCCTGAAAACGAAATGGATAACTCTAAATTTCCCCGTATAAAACATACTTGGACAGGAACTAAAACAGAACTTGTCGAACTGATTTATGCTATATATGCAAAAGGAAGCATAAATTATGGAAACATTGATATTAAAGAGTTGATAGATTATTTCTGTAATGTTTTCAATACCGATGCCGGAGAGTTTTACCGCATCTATTTGAATATCAGAAACCGGAAAGAAAGCCGGACTTTATATCTTGATTCATTGCGAGATAGCCTTAACAAAAAAATGGATGATGACGATAACAGGTAAAATGTCAGGTGGTCAATAAAAAAACAGCAGAAGTAATTATAAAAATCAATTCATTATCAATAAGTTATGAGAAAATCAATATAAAGAAGAATCCTTTTTATCCACTTTCGGCGGACTACCACCCACCGATGCAATAACAAGCCTATCGCCCATTATTTCTTTAACTCCCTGCAAAGTATTTGGCAATGGTGCATCCCGAACAGTCGATGTTTCGGTCTTGCCTTGCGACTGGTTCTGATTGGTAGTAGAAACAGTCTTATCAGGTACAGTTTCCGCTTGTCCTTCAGTTTCACTGATTGGAGTAAGTGAGAGCTGAATTTCCCTATCCAACTTTATTAACTCGTCTTTCAGGGTTTTCAGTTCCGGTTCCTTACGCCAAGTACCTTCGACTACTTCTTTCAGTACAGGTATATCCTTTTGCAACTTCTCATTATCCGCTTGATACTTCTCCAAAAGTTTAGGCATGGTATCGAGTGCATTCAGGAAATTTTGTGCTGCGGTCTTCGGATCAGTAGCCATTACCCCGTGATTATAATTGTAGAGAATATTGCCCTCTCCCTTAATAAAGAAACGATTTTGTATAACATCGAAGCCATCTTTATTAGTGGTTTCAGATTTTACCATTAAATCAAAACCGTAAAGTGTACCAATTTTCTCATGCGCTCCATGTGTGCGGGCTTTGTCGGCTATTTCATTTAGCTTCAGCCCGACTTCTTTTGGGTTACTGCCCTGTAATCCGTCTAACTGAACAGGATTCAGGCGGGTAATACCGTCCGGCTGATGCTGAACACGGGTGTTAAACGCTTCAATATCTTTGGATATACGGCTAATAAACCCGTTGTTTTGCTCTACATTGGATATAATATCCTCCAATTTGTAACGTGATGATGACTTGCCACGCATGAATGCCTGTCGTTCGGATTCCAAAGAAGCGATTTTCTTTTCCAATCGTGCTTTCTCCAGTAATTCGGTATTGCCGGAAAGAATTGCCACATATTCAGAGAAGTTCATACCGCCTTTTTCGTCCATACTTCCCTCGTCGATAGTACGGCTACCCAGTGAATTATTTTTCAACTGGCGAATGAAAAGCTGCTTGTTGTGAAGTAAACCGAACTTGTACGCATCTAACGATTTTTCCACAGCATAGATAAGTACATCTACTTTATTATCCGCATATAGCTTCGCAATTTCATTGCCCTTGCGAATGCCCCGACCGTCCCGCTGTTCCAAGTCTGACGGTCGCCAAGGCGCATCTAAATGGTGGATTGCAACGCATCGTTTCTGGGCGTTTACTCCGGTTCCCAACATTTCGGTAGAGCCGAACAATACACGGATTTTACCCTCGTTCATATCCTTAATCATGGTTTTACGAGCCTTATCCGTTTTGGCTTCCTGAATAAAGCGTATTTCGTGAGCCGGGATTCCATAGTCATCCACCAGTTTACGCTTTATCTCGGAGCATGGGTTCCATTCTCCGGGTTTGTAAGTGCCTAAATCGGAGAAAACGAACTGGGTTGCTTTGTGGTCTTTGAATTTTGTGTAGTAGTCTGATACCATTTTAGCCACATGGGAAGCCTTGTTGTCCACATGGTCGCCATATTTAACTGGATCAATCAGTCGCATATCGAGGGACATCTTTCGCGCGTAATCGGTAGCGATAAGCATTTTTGCTTTTTCTTCGCTTTCCGATAATGGCGCACGTCCTAATATTTCACCTTTACCTGTTTTGGCGAACTCTACCAACTTTTGTATAAACTCCTGTTGGTCGGGTGTTGGTGGAATATTATGCAGAATTTCATTCTTTACAGGGCGGTCGATACCAATATCCTCCGCAGAACGATAGTCTGTTATTTCGGCATAAAAAGCTGCCAATTCGGGTACTTTGATAAAATACCGAAAGCGTTCTTTTTGCACAATTTCATTCGTTACCGAAAATTCGTAGTCTATCGACTTTTTGGCGAAGATTGCCGCCCACGCATCGAATGTATTAATACCCTGTCGTTCCAGTTCGTTCGGCCGGAGATACTTGAAAAGCAAGTATAACTCTGTCAAACTGTTGGAAATGGTTGTGCCTGAAAGAAAAGTGGCTCCCAAATCTTTTCCCGTCCTGTCCTGAATGGTACGCAGGGCAAAAAGCATATTCAAGGCACGTTGTGAGCCTTCGGCATTACCCAGACCTGCAACCCTGTCGTGTCGGGTTGTAAAGGTCAGGTTCTTGAATCGGTGGCTCTCATCAACATACAAGTGGTCGATACCCATAAGACGGAAATCTACGGTGTCATCCTTGCGGTTCTCAATCTGGTAGGTTATATTTTCCAATTTGGCTTCAAGGTTTAATTGTCTTTTAACTAAACCTTTTTCCATAGCACGGGAAATCTCCTTTCCTTGTGCCCGTAACACTTCCAGATTTTCTTCTACGCTATCGAGTTCCGCCTGTAATATCCGTTGCTGAATTTCGGGTGACTGGGGTATCATACCAAACTGTTCGTGTGTTAAAATGATTGCATCCCAGTTGTTATTCTTCATTTCGTTGAAAATCTTCGCCCGTTTAGCAGGGGTGAAATCTTCTTTACCCGGATACAACACTTTTGCATTGGGGTAAGCCGTACAGAAAGTTTGGGCTATTTCATGAACATTGGCTTTGAGCGCCATAATGAGCGGTTTATTTACCAATCCCAAACGTTTTTTCTCGTAGGCGCTTACACACATTATCAGGGTTTTACCGCCCCCGACTTCGTGGTCGATAATACCCCCGCCATTGAGTTTATCCATCCAAATTGCATCCTTTTGGCTATTGTATAGGTCGGGAATACCCAAGCCTTTCAGATCCAGTCCCGGAAACTCTTGGTGGCTTCCGTCATACTCCGGACGGACGAAACAATTAAATGTACGGTTGTATTTATCTGCCAGTCGGTCTTTGAACTCCGGTGATTGTTCGTTAAGCCATTCAACGAAACCGTTCCGTATCTCGTCAATCTTGGAATTGGCGAGTTGAATAGATTCGGAATCACGTACCTTGACCTCTTTTATTTCCCCGTCAATCAACTTATTGACTTTCTTTGTTATATCAGGAGAGGTATTATGCAAGGCGTGTTTCATCAGGGCGATACCGTCGAAAGTCCGGCTTGTTGCCTTAACAGCGTACTGATCCCATATCTTGATATTTTTGCTGTCGGCTTTGAGCGTGTATTCATCACGGCTTTGAGCATAATGCACCGATACATTCGTATCAAACAAATGTGAAGCGTATTTGCTGTAAATGCCCGACGGTATCCACCGTTCTCCGAAATTAAAATCCAAATCTTCGAATGCTATCGGACGGGGTATTGCTTCTTTCAGAGCCTTTAATGATTCTTTTGCCGCTTCATTGTCGGGGTGGTTTTCTATATACCGCTCTACGTGTTCCGCTTTGGAGATAACATTACCACTTATGAACTTGTCTTTAATTTCATAAGAGCCTATCATTGGATTGAAAAATACCTGCCCTTTGAGTTCCTCCAGTATTTCATCCGAAGTCCCCCCTGTAAGCCCTGCCATATATTCAAGGTTTACCGTTGCATGTTTATTGAGCGAAGCGGTCAGGGCTTCCCGTGCATTATCGGCATGGGTAATCTCATTGGGATTAAAGGCAACCGGTTGTTGAAATATATCTGCTTTGACGGCTTTACCGTCGATATACCGTTCCAGAGAAAGAATTTCCGTTCCTCCGGCATCCATTTTTATAAGACTAAGATTTTTCGCATCGTTTATATTTCCGAAACGGCGGGTAAAATCATCATACAGTCGGTTAAGCATTTCCCTTAATGCAGGATTGGCTTCCAACCTTGTTGCTTCGTTGCTGTACAGGTGGTGATAAGTGTCCCGTATTTCAATATAAAGGGATGCTTTCGCCTGCTGTGTTCCGGTGAGCTGAAGCGGATGGAACATCGGCTGAAATCCATTCAAATCACGCAAATAACCGATACGATTATTTTCGTCGGTAACAAGTGAGCCATCACGGTAATGGGACGGTATATCTTCCAATAGGAAAGGAACAGGTTTCATGCGTTCCTGCTGTTCCCGTTCGGCTTCCTCTTTCAGCCGTTCCAACTGTTCTTCCCGACGGGCATCGAATACGGGATAGGCCTCGGCGCTTTCCTGTTGTAGCTTTTCCCGTTGCTGCGCTGCATTATGCGCCATTTCTTCCCGCCAGTCCATAAACGGCAGTTCCTTTGACTTGCTTGCCTGTAATTTGAATTTTCTACCTCTCTTTTTGGGTTTGTTTACCTGACTGCGTTCCTCTTGGGTAAAGCCGAAAAGGTCATAGAGCGTTATTAATGGTTCCTGCGTTACGGACTGGGGTTTCGCCTCCGTAGTCGGCGCTTTTTTAATGGCAGGATCATCCATATCGAAAAGAGTACCTCTAAAAGTATTTGGAGCAGCCGGTTGTCTTTCTTCTGTTTCATTCTGCTTTTTTTCTTTAATTCCAAAATCTTCGGGTTGTGGCGGACGTTCGGCATACAGTTTTCTGTCCATTTCAGAAGCGTAATCACTTAATTCCTGAATATCCTGTTCGGTTATCTGATTGCTGTTATCCAATTTTGCAGATTGAGATTGTTGTGTTACCGACTGTGCCGGGTTTTCCTGTGCATAGTTTTGGTAACGCTGCAAATCCAAATGTTTTGAAAAATCATCTTTCAGCATTTGCCGCAAATCTGTGGCTATTCCCTCAATACCGCCTTCATGGGTAAAAACAATAGCAGGTTTGCCGTATGGATCGGTGTCGATTTTGGAACGGGTTTGTACTACTCTGTTGAAATCACGGAACAGGTTATTAATAGATATGCCGTTAGATAATTTGCGGGATTCGATAAAATCCTGCTGTCGTTGGCTTGGAACTATATTTTTATTATTCCGTTGTAATACAATCAGGTCGCTGCCGACATCAGTTCCGGCATGGTCGGAAAAGAGGTTGTTCGGCAAACGGATAGCTGAAACAACATCGCAAGAGTTCATCAGGTATTCCCGTATCGGTTTGTTTTGTTCCGAATTGAGTACGCCCTGACTGGTAATAAAGGCGATTAACCCGCCTTCTCTGGCCGACATGACACTTTTTACAAAAAAGTAGTTGTGTATCGCCTGTGTCGATTGTTTGACGGCGGGTATTTCATGGTTGGACAGTAGCGGATCGAATACCGAAACATCTCCAAAAGGGATATTAGATGCAATCACATCAAAATGCTGTGAATAGCGTCCTTCCATTTTTTCGTAACCTTCAATCCGTACCTTATCATCAGGATAAAGGTGCGATAGAATTTTACCTGTTAGCAGGTCTTTTTCAAAACTGGTTACGTTAGCTTCAGGTGCAATATCTTTGAAAGAAGAAATAAACGCACCTGTTCCGGCACTGGGTTCTAAAAAGCGTGTCGGAGTTATACCGCTATCCTTTAGTGCATCCGCTAACACATCAATAACAGGCTTCGGCGTATAAAATGCCGTAAGGATAGAACTTTTCAGGGAACTGACATAGCGTTTGTAAACTTCCGGTGTGGGAGAACTTTCACGGAGTACCTCGTGGAGTTCTTGCACCAACGGGAAAAGCTCGACTTCGGATTTAGACCACCGCTCAATATCTTCGGGTTTGTCGGCAGGGTTAAGGATTGCCTTAATCCCTCCAAAGCCTGAATATTTTGCGAGTATTTCCCGTTCTTCGGGTGTTGCCTTTTTTTGTTCCTTGTCGAGCCTTAACGCTAACTTTATTGCGTCAATATTCTGACGCAAATGAGTTCGCTTATTGTAACTCATTTTCGAGCAGTATCAGGATCGTGCCGACAAGCTCTGTATAAAGCGACTGGTACTCTGTCGTTTCGGCATAATCATCACTAAGGTTGTATTTAGCAAATACCGCCTGACATTCGGGCATTAGTTCTTTTGCCTTTGCCTGGGCACCACCCG
The DNA here is from genome assembly GCA_032073245.1 of Tannerellaceae bacterium. Classification (GTDB taxonomy): domain Bacteria; phylum Bacteroidota; class Bacteroidia; order Bacteroidales; family Tannerellaceae; genus QVMG01. The sequence goes on along the minus strand of DAMANX010000004.1, from coordinate 4,693 downwards.
GAGAAACTTCGTCGAAAAACTCGTTCCAAAGTATTTCAACTACTATATTATAAGGTGAAAAGTGTAAGCCTTTGAATAAGGCTTCGTTTGCAATTTCGGCAGCTTGAATATGGTCTAAACCGCTTTTTACGGCTTCGCTGTACGCTTCGGCTGCCATATCCCCACGTCCGGCAATAAATGAAAGGTCATTTGCTTTGTCGGGGTGGGAATCACGTAAATAAGAAAGTAGATTGAGCCGGAAGTATGACATTTCCGCAGGCTCTAAATTTGAATTGTATTTCATAACTATGAATTTTTTAGTGGAAAACTATTGATACGGATAAGCAAAAGGCACCGGGGTATCCCTCCCCAGTGCCACCACTAAAAAATTCAATAGGATAGATTTAATAATTTCTCATTAAAACCTGTGCCATATGAACTTCTTAGTGGCAAAGATAGCTGTTTTATTCCAATTTATACAAGTCAGAACAGTACAGGACTGAGCGATTTACATTGTGAATAACATTGATGACCTTAATTTCCTTACCGATACACGTAGTTAGCGAATTAATATTATCAAGCATATTTAATTCGCAGTCATCAAGCGATTTCGCCCATTCTATAAAGAACTCTTCCAATGAAATAAATTCTCCGATTCTTGGAATAGTAGGATATGGAAAATCATGACTTTTACAATAATCAATAAAAGAATATAGCATTTTAGTCGGCTTATCCAGATTTGCATTTCTCGTCAATGCCTGTCCTAAATTTAATAACAAACTTATTTTCATTACTTTTTCCTCTTTTTGGAATTATCAAATTGGAATATCGTTTTATACTCTGCATCAAAAGCTACGGCAGCATCAAAAGGCTTATTTTCTTTACTCTTAAAGCCTTTGATAGTACCTGTCTTGCCTTTGGTAAGCAGGTCTTTCAGTTGTCCGTCCGTCAGGTCTTTTCCTGATTTATTCCGGAATACTGTCAGTCCGCAAGCCTCATTGTTACATTTTGCAACCTTTTGGAATATTACTACCTGACCGTTTTTACATTTCGGACATGGACAGCTCTCTCTTGTATTGCCGCCTTCGATTTTCTTCTCCAGTAATTCGGTGGTAATCTGTGCGGCATATACTTCGATACTTCTATGAAAGGTATCGGCATCCATTTCTCCCGTTGCTATTTTATTCAATGCGCTTTCCCATGCTCCGGTCATAGCTACGTCCGCTATTTTTTTATCACGGATAGCCAGATAGACTACCAATCCTTTATTGGTAGGAACAAGGGATTTTTTTTCACGCTGAATATATTCACGGGAGAAAAGCGTTTCGATAATAGCGGCACGGGTGGCAGGTGTTCCGATACCCGATTCTTTGAGCGCTTCCCGTTCCGTTTCGTCGGTAAGGTCTTTACCACAGGTTTCCATAGAAGATAATAAACTACTTTCCGTATGTAATGGGCGGGGCTTGGTTTGTTTCTCCAGTAAGTCCGTTCCGTTAATGGGAAGTACATCCCCATCGGACAGGGATGGAAGTGCCGGAGCATCGTCTTCGCCTTTTTCTTCATCAGGTGCGTTCAATACGGCACGCCAACCGGGAATAAGGATAATGCTACCTTTGACTGAAAAAGCAATGCCCGAAGCATCCAAAGAAACGCTTGTGTTTTCTTTGGTGCATTTGCCGGAAAAGGCTTCCAACATTCGGGCAGCAATCATATCGTATATGATACGTTGGTCGGCTGAAATATCTTTCGGCATATTTTCGGTGATAATCAGAGCATGGTGGTCTGTTACTTTCTTATCATTTACAGAACGCCTGTTCAGGCTTGCCCCTGACATTATTTTTGCATAGTTGCCGAATGGAGCGTAACCGGATAACTGACCTATAAGGGCGGGTATCTCGGCAAAAACATCATCGGAAATATAACGGCTGCCCGTTCTTGGATAGGAAATAAGTTTCGCTTCGTAAAGCGACTGGGCTACCGACAGGGTTTTATCTGCTGAAAAACTATGGCGGCTGTTCGCTTCTTTCTGCAAAGTAGTCAAATCGTAGAGCAATGGCGGTTCCTGATTGGCTTCTTTCTTTTCTACGCTTATCACGTTTACGGATTCGGCGGATCGGACACGGTTTAAGATGTCGTCTGCCTCCTGCTTTGTGTTGTACCGTTCTGTGGAAATAGCGGCGAACTGGGTTGCATCTTTTGCCGTATGCAATTTTACCTGAAAATAGGTTTGCGGTTTGAAATCTTTGTTTTCCAGATAACGGCTGCATATCATGGCGAGTGTAGGTGTTTGCACCCGTCCCAATGACCATACGCCGTGCCCGGCTGATATTGACAGGGCTTGTGAAGCGTTTATCCCGACAACCCAATCGGCTTGGCTCCGGGCTTTTGCCGAACGATACAGGTTGTCGTACTCTTTTCCCGGACGTAGGTTCTCCAATCCTTTGCGGATAGCCTGATCCGTGAGAGAGCTTATCCAAAGACGGTCGAAAGGGCGGGAACACTCCAGATAATTATATATATATCTGAAAATTAACTCCCCTTCACGTCCTGCATCGGTCGCAACCACTATACGCTCACATTTATTAAATAACTCTTTGATAACTTTAAGTTGTTTCATTGTGCCCGGATCAGGTTTGTATTCTTTACCGTCCTTTACCTGACGAGGCAATAACTTAAATTCGGCAGGAAGTATCGGTAGGTTTTCAGCCTGAAATCCTGTAATACCATAGTCCTGCGGCATTGCCAGTCCTATGAGGTGGCCAAATGCCCACGTTACACAATATCCGTTCCCTTCTAAATAACCGTCCTTGCGGTTATCCGCACCAACGATAGCCGCTATATCACGGGCTACGCTTGGCTTTTCTGCAATTATTACTTTCATTTACTATTGGATTTTTTAGTGGTTGGTATTACATTTTATGTCCTGTGGACTTTTTCACAGGTTTCCTAATCTGCTTCTGCTCTTGCTGCTTTTCGGTCGGGTTTTGCTGACCTTGTTTCAGGGGTTCATTTGAATGTTTGGTTGCTTCATTGGTTTTACCCTGTGAATTGACTGCTACCTGTGTCTTATTGCCTTCGGCAACTTTCACATCCGCACCTTGCTTTTTGGCTCTGTCCGGGTTCCACTTAAAGAAATCCAGTTTGCCTTTTTCCTGATTGACCTTTACATAGGCATTGAAAGGCTCGCCCTTTCCGTCTTTCATCATACCCTGAACATAGACGGCTTTTCCTTCCCGGAGAGAACTTTGTTGTTTATCGTCCAAATCAACGCCTAAAAGTTTTTTAGGAATACGGACTTGGTTCTGCTGTTCTCCGTTCTGGCTTTGTTCCTGTCTATTGTTCTGCTGATACTTATTGCGGTCTAATCCGTCATAATTGAAATCGTAACCGCCTTTGGCTGCATTAAACTGAACATAAGCATCGAATTTTTTAGGATTATCGGTACCTATTGTCTTTTTGGAGGTCATACCCTCTACGAGTACCTTTTTCCCTTCTTTTAATGCCTGTTGTTGTTCAGGAGATAACTCAACACCTTTCAGGTTTTGAGATACTGTGAGCTTATCAAGGGGTACGGCTTCCAAACGGTTAGTCTGCTTGTCGATAGAAATAAGCGACGGTACTTTTTCGCCCGGTCTTGGCTCCAGTTCTACCACCCTACCACTGTTACCCGTTGCTAACAGGTTTTCTTTTACGTCATTGGGGAGCATAATGCCCTGAAACGGTTTTTCCAAATCAACCTGCTGTTGGTATGGATGCGGGGTAAATTTCAGGCTGCCATCCGGCTGTTCCTCCAGTGAAAGACGGGCTTTCATGGGATATTCTACTCCCTCTATTTTGGGGTTGATATCTACAAGGTGCGGAGATTTATACCCGTAACTCATGGCTTTGAGTTCGCCCTCCAGATTTTCGGGCTTGATACCGTATTTCTGATATTCACTTTCAGGGATACGGCTTGTGTCGAATTGCTTAAATTCGGTCTTCTGTTCGGTTGCTGGTGTTGCTTCCATTTTTTCTTCTTTTTTTTCGGTTTGAACTTGCTTTTCACTCTCTTTGGTGGATTGTTCCTGCTGATTCATATAATCTTTCGGATTGATACGATACTTCTCCAAATCTTCATCACTTAGTTTTAATACTTTATCAAGCATATCGACGGTAACCGCATAGAATCCTGTATGCGACGGGTTTTTAGCTTGATTAAAGAAGTTTTTGAAAAAGTTTTCAAGGGGATCGGCGTGTTTGTCAATTTTGATAAAATCGGTTTGCTTCGCCTTCATGGGATCAATGGCATCAATTTTACCTTTTTTGTCGATGCCTTTCACGACTTTGAGTTTGTTGCCTTCTCCTTCATCTCGCATCAGGAGAACTTTGTCTTTCGGATTTAATTTTTCATCCATAATAAAAACTGTTTTTGTTCTGCATCACTATTAATGCAGAATAAAAGTAGCGGTAATCAAGAGGTTAGCTGTTGATTTTTCGGCAGGTGGTCGCTTGTGGCTTCGATTTGGCAGTGAGTGGCGTTATAGGAAAAACAAAGAGCCGGAAATCCGGCTCTCCTACATTATATATATATGTATATTTATTCTTGTTGCTGTAATAAATGAGCCAATGAAGGATCATCCTTAATGCGTTCCAGTAAATCCAAACTTTTGGATTTATTGGAAAATCGTAATATTAAAAGAATCCAAACAGATTAGATTATATATCAGATATTTAA
>DAMANX010000003.1:0-222483 GCA_032073245.1 Tannerellaceae bacterium | reverse complement strand
ATGAAGGTACTTTTTACAGCGCTTTTTTGAGTTTAGGAATAATACAGGTTAGATGCGCCATATCTTATGATTTCTATTAAATCACCTTTAAGTAGAAAGCTCTCACCGCCTGTCAAAACTAAGACTTTCAAAAAGTAGAAATTATTCTCCAAAAGTGGCTTTCAGCCATCTCTAATTCTGCATTACTGTCGCGGAATCGTCAGACATTACAAATGTACAATTTACATTTGCCTAATACATTTCTCTTTTTCTATTTCATGATTTTCAAAAATATACGGCTTAAAATTGCTTGCTGATAGTTATCGGCAGGATAGACAATAATTATCAGTAAAATTATCCATAATTATCGATTATTTAGTCATTAACTATTGGTAAGCAAAAAATACGTTATATTTGTGAAAAACCTATATCTCAAATTTAAAGAACCTTTACCATGAGTATTAAATTTAGTATTTACGAAACACCAAAGCCAAACGACAGGAAAGGTAAAACCTTGAAACACGCGCGTTTGCAACCAAATGGGACTAAAAGAATGGATGATATCTGTGAACACATCACTCAAACTTGTTCCTTAAACTCCAGTGATGTAAAAGGATCCCTGGAAGCCTTCTATAAGTATGTTAGTTTTCAGCTTCGCTATGGATATTCCGTTGAGTTGGAAGGATTAGGACATTTTTCTGTAGGCTTGCGCAGCATCCAGGGGAAAAAAGAAAACGGACGTGAGGTTACTCTTGTCAAAGTAGACGGTGTAAATTTCCGTTGTTCTCCCCGATTAAAAAAAGAGATAAAAAAAGGAAGACTGGAGAAAGTAAAAAAGAGAGTTAAGCCATTCCCTGAAATTGAAGAGCGGCAGAAAAGGATGGTTAATTATCTGGAGAGCTATGGTACGATCAACCAAAGCCAGTATGCCCGGCTGAACGGGTGTACCCGCCATTGTGCCTCAGCTGATCTGAAAGTATTTACCGAAAAAGGGATAATTGCCGCTTCCGGAGGATCAACACATAAAGTCTATCTACTGTTATCCTAAGATATGCATCCAAGCTATTAAGAGAGAAGCAAATAAAAAATCGTTAACCTATATTAATTCAAAAAGAAAGATTTTACCACAGAGACACGGAGAACACAGTGAACTAGAGAACACGAAGACGCGCGATAGCTGTGCACTCTGTGTACTTAAAACTCTGTGTTTCCGTGTTCTCTGTGGTGGATTTCTTTTATTCATAAATAATAGTGGGTTAGATGTATTTAGATAATGACTTTTCAAACTTTAAAGAATACGATAAAAAAAACTACATTTGCATAAACAACCGAACGGATAAAGATGAAACGCATTTATTTGATAGGCTATATGGGCGCTGGGAAAACCACTGTGGGAAAAGAACTGGCTAAACGTATTGGTTTATCGTTTATTGATCTTGATAATTATATCGAAGCCAGATATCACCGGACAGTAGGCCAACTTTTTCAGGAAAAAGGAGAAGAAGGTTTTCGGAATATAGAAGGCCGCATGCTGCGTGAAGTAGCTACGTTTGAAGACGTATTGATATCAACCGGGGGAGGTGCCCCCTGTTTTACGGAGAATATGCTATTTATGAACCAAACTGGAACTACCGTTTATTTGAAGGTTTCAGTGGAAGAATTGGCTAAACGCCTTGAAGTATGCAAACAGACGCGCCCCATTTTAAAAGGATTTTCGGGTGAAGAACTAAGAAATTTTATTGATGAAAGTTTGCAAAAGAGAGAGTCTTATTATAATCAGGCCTCACTTATATTCAATGCAGAAGTGATGCTGACTGACGCCGATGTATTGTCGATCTCTCAAAGAGTAGAAGAACTATTGAAATAAAACAATATGGGAACAACAGGTGAAAAACAAACACAAGGAGCATATAGTCCTCAGGAGCTGTTGAAAGAAATAAGTAAATTGACGAATCGTCTGATAATCGGTATTCCACGTGAGCGGAATAAAGAAGAACGCCGTGTAGTTTTAACTCCCGAAGCAGTAGATATGTTGACTGACTGTGGCCATCAGGTATGGATGGAAACAGGTGCGGGATTAGGAATTAATTATGGAGACAACCATTATTCAGAAGCAGGAGCAGAGATTATGGCTACCGCTGCAGAAGTATACCAGGCAGATGTGATCATAAAATTAGTACCGCCTACTGCTGACGAAGTAGCTTTGATGAAACCCCGGGCCACTCTTTTTTCAATGGCTCAATTGAATCTTTTTGCTCCCGAAGCTTATGAACAAATGCTTGCTAAACGCATAACAGCAATTGCTTACGAGCTGATGTGTGACGAATTGAAACGTTTCCCCGTATTAAATATGATTTCTGAGATAGAAGGAACTTCTTCCATCATGATTGCAGCGGAACTATTAAGTAATACACAGGGAGGAAAAGGGATTCTTCTAGGAGGTATTCCGGGAGTTTCTCCCACTGAAATAGTTATTGTAGGAGCCGGTAATGCCGGAACTGTAGCTGCACGTGCTGCTCTTGCTTTGGGTGCATCCGTAAAAGTGTTTGATGATGATATCAATAAACTAAGGGCTATACAAAAGACATTAGGGCAAGGCCTCTTTACCTCTACATTCCATCCGAATGTATTACAAAACGCATTTCATACGGCTGATGTTGTAATTGGCTCTATGCGTTATATCAACTCAACCCACCGGTATATTATAGCTGATGAGCTTATACAGACGATGAAGCGGGGAGCTTTGGTTATTGATTTACGAATTAATCAGGGAGGTTGTTTTGAAACCACCTGCAATCTGGCTCCTAACGACCCACAGATATTTGAACAATATGGCGTACTTCATTATTGTAAACCCAATATCAGCAATCATGTGGCACGAACCACATCTATGGCACTCAGCAATATCTTTGTTCCCCTGCTACGTGAGATAGGTGATATGGGAAGTATACAGACAATGATAAAAGCAAATCCGGGCTTTAAATACGGTGTTTACATGTATTCCGGCAAGCCTGTAAACGAGTATGTATCGTCCCATTTTAACATGCGTTCCAACAATATCGACATTTATTTGGCGGCGTTTTAGCCTCTATTATTAGGATATTGCAAAGTTTATTCAGTAACTTTGCATTCTATTTTGTATCAATCACGCGATAAGCAAAAACTAAATTATGGCAGAACAGACAAAAGTTACGACTTTGGATAAAGTTGTTGTTCGTTTCTCAGGGGACTCCGGAGACGGTATGCAATTGACCGGGACAATCTTTTCAAATCTGTCGGCTATCTTTGGGAATGAAATCTCAACATTCCCCGACTTTCCGGCAGAAATTCGCGCTCCTCAAGGATCTTTAAGTGGTGTCTCAGGGTATCAGGTCCATCTAGGATCCCGTAAAGTATTCACGCCCGGCGATAAGGCCGACGTATTAGTTGCAATGAATCCCGCCGCACTTAAGGTAAATGTAAAATTCTTAAAACCAGATTCAATTGTAATCATTGATACGGATTCCTTCCAAAAAAGTGATTTAGATAAAGCTCTCTTTACTACAAATGACCCTTTTGCTGAATTAGGGCTATCTTCAGTTCAGGTAGTAGCCGCTCCTATCTCTACCATGGTAAAAGAGGGATTGGCAGAATTCGGAATGGACAATAAATCAGCTCTTCGCAGCAAAAATATGTTTGCGCTAGGATTGGTTTGCTGGTTGTTTGAACGCCCATTGGACGGTGCCATGTACATGCTTGAAAATAAATTCTCTAAAAAACCGACAATCGCACAAGCCAATATAAAAGCGCTTACCGACGGTTACAATTACGGGAATAATATACATGCCCGTGTAGCAACTTATCGTATCGAAAGTACAAAGTGCGAACCGGGGTATTATACGGATATAAACGGAAACAAAGCAACTTCTTACGGATTGATCGCTGCTGCTGAAAAAGCAGGATTAAAGCTCTTTCTGGGAAGCTATCCGATTACTCCTGCAACTGATATTCTTCAGGAATTATCAGCTCGTAAAGAATTAGGAGTAAAAGGTCTTCAGTTTGAAGATGAAATCGCGGGCATTTGTACAGCTATCGGTGCAAGCTTTGCCGGAGCATTGGGAGCGACTTCAACATCAGGCCCGGGACTGGCTCTGAAAAGTGAAGCGATCGGTTTAGCTGTTATTGCTGAACTTCCTCTGGTTATTGTAGATGTTCAACGGGGTGGCCCTTCAACGGGTTTACCAACCAAAAGTGAACAAACCGATTTAATGCAAGCATTATACGGCCGTAACGGGGAGAGTCCATTAGTCGTAGTGGCTGCATCTACTCCAACCGATTGTTTTGATGCTGCATTTTGGGCAGGAAAACTGGCGGTGGAACACATGACTCCGGTTATCCTGCTGACTGATTCTTATATTGCAAATGGATCTTCCGCGTGGAGATTACCTGATATGGATAAATATCCGGATATCAAACCACAATATGTAGATCAATATAAAGGCGAACAGCCCTGGAAACCTTATCGTCGTAATCACGATACATTAGTACGTTATTGGGCTGTTCCGGGTATGGAAGGTTTTGCCCATCGCATTGGTGGACTGGAAAAAGACTATGACAACAGTGCTATTTCTACTGATCCTGTAAACCATCAAAAGATGGTAGAAACTCGTCAGGCAAAGATTGATAAGATAGCCGAGGTAATTCCCGAACTGGAAGTAATTGGTGATAAAGATGCCGATTTACTGATCGTAGGGTGGGGAGGAACTTACGGACATCTTTATGAAGCAATGGAAGCCATACAGGAAAACGGTAAGAAAGTGGCTTTTGCACACTTCAAGTTTATTAGTCCGTTACCTCGTAATTCCGAAGAAGTTCTTAAGAAATACAAAAAAGTTGTTGTTGCGGAGCAAAACAAAGGACAATTCGCAAATTATCTGCGTAGTAAAGTATCCGGATTCAATCCTTATAAGTTTAACCGTGTGAAAGGCCAGCCGTTTGTTGTAGCACGTTTGGTTGAAGAATTCACTAAAATACTGGAGGCATAACATGGAAGAAGCAGTAAAATATCAGTCAAAAGATTATAAGAGTGATCAGTATGTACGCTGGTGTCCGGGTTGTGGCGATCATGCCGTACTGAATTGTATGCATAAAGCAATGGCCGAATTGGGTGTATGCCCGAATGACATTGCTGTGATCTCCGGTATCGGATGTTCTTCACGTTTGCCCTATTACATGAACTCGTATGGTTTCCATACCATTCATGGACGTGCAGCAGCTATCGCTACCGGTGTTAAAACAGCACGACCAGATTTGAGTGTTTGGGTGATGACAGGTGATGGTGATTGTCTTGCCATTGGCGGTAATCATTTTATTCATGCCGTACGCCGGAATGTCGATCTTAATATCGTTCTCTTCAACAATAAGATCTACGGATTAACAAAAGGACAATATTCACCGACTACCGATAGAGGTTTTGTTTCTAAAAGTTCGCCTTATGGAACAGTAGAAGAACCTTTTATTCCCGCTGAATTAGCAATGGGAGCACGTGGAACGTTCTTTGCCCGCTTAATTGACGTGGATCTAAAAAACACCACAGCCGTATTAGCTGAAGCTGCCCGTCATAAAGGAACCTCTGTGGTAGAAGTATTGGTGAACTGTGTCATCTTTAACGATGGTATCCATAAACAATTAACAGACAAAGAAAATCGTGCAGATCGCACAATCTTCCTGCGTCACGGCGAAAAGATGCTCTTTGGAAAAGAAAATGAAAAAGGAATTGTATTGGACGGATTGAAACTGAAAGCTGTAACAATCGGACAAGATGGCTATACTCTGGATGATGTTTTGGTACATGATGCACATACAGAAGACAATACTCTCCATATTATGCTTGGAATGATGGGGGGTGACATGCCTGTTGCAATGGGAGTTATCCGGAATGTAGCAGCACCTGCTTATGATGAGGCTGTAGAGCAACAAATTGCAGAAGTACAAGCCAAGAACCCGACACGTACTCTGAAAGAGCTTCTGATGAAGGGAGAGGTTTGGGAAATAAAATAAGCTATTAGAACGCAAGCATATAAACCCGGCAAATTAAGAATCTGCCGGGTTTTTCTATCTTCACAAAGAAATGTTAATATATGATTTTTTTATTATATTTGCATAATTATAGATTTTGTCTTATACACAAAAATCCTCTGTAGATATGAATTTTAACCTAAAACGTTTGAAAGAGGGTGATGAAAATACCTTTCAACAAATCGTTGAAGCGTTTTGGGTACGCTTATATAAATTTGCGTCCATATATACAATGGATAAAGAAGTAGCCAAAGAGATTGCTCAGGATGCTTTCCTTAAGCTTTGGGAAAAAAGACAAGAGCTAAGCGATGACTCATCAATTATAACCTATCTACTGGTAATATGTCGAAATAAATGTATTGACTATTTAAGACAGAAACAGCTTGAAATAGTATCAATTGACGATGTTAATGAAGAATTATTCTACACACAACAACACGCTGAGATACTACAAAGTAATGTATCGGATATACTCATAGCCAAAGAGCTTGAAATAGCCATTCTGAAAGCAATCAATAAATTACCGGATAAAACACGATCCATTTTTATAAAGAGCCGACAACAAGGACAAATGAATAAAGAAATTGCTGAAGAATTAAATATATCCGTCAAAACTGTAGAGTTTCACATAACTAAAGCTTTAAAGCTTTTACGTGATGATATTCCATCAGAATTCTACGTAATGCTATTGATTTACTGCTCGATCAGTTAATTATTTATTTTTATTTAATTTTTATTACTTTTTCGCTAGGGTCACTCTTTTCTTTCTCGTTCCTCCTATAGGAACACATTGGTGTCAAAACACACATGGAAGAAAAGTTATTGCTAAAATTCATTGAAAAGAAATGTACTAGAGAAGAATTTATTCAAGTATCAAATTGGATAAATGCCTCTCACAAAAATAAAGTATATTATCAAAGACTTCAAACTATCTGGGCTGCGACTGAGATAACAACAGCCATGTCTCATGAAAAAGTAGAAGATAAGATTGTTGCAGATCTGCTTAAAACCATTCATAAACAAAAACGCCGTCAAATATATAAAAGAATAGTAGGTTATACGTCCCTTGCCGGAGCTGTGGCCGCTATATTCCTTCTTCTTTTTTATCCTGATTCGACTCCCATTACCCCTGTAATTGATTATGAATCAGCCCTATCTTCTACACATAGAACCGAAGATATACAACTTACGCTAAATAATGGGGAGACGATATCTTTGTCGGATACATCGGTAGTTCTCAGCTACAGCAGCCAGGGGGAGCTTGTTATCAATGACGATACTATTCAAACAGCGATTCCACAAGAACCTATTTTAAATACAATCCACGTACCGTATGGTAAATTAAGTAAAATATACTTATCAGATGGTACAAAGGTACATCTCAACTCTGGTAGTTCTTTTGTATACCCTTCTACGTTCAGTGGAAATAAAAGAGAAGTATTCCTGGATGGAGAGGCTTTTTTTGAAGTGGAAAAAATGAGTAATAAAAAATTTATTGTTCAAACTCCCTATAAGTCCGTGGAAGTTCTGGGAACTAGTTTCAATGTTAATGCAGACAAAGAATTACAGCTGTTTGAAACCGTGCTAATATCTGGTAAAGTTTCTATAAATGGTGAAAAGAAAAAGATTGACATGGAGCCTAACCAGCTATACAAATTTTCAGCATATCTACACCAGGAAGAGCTTAAGACAGTTGATACCTATAAATATACGGCATGGATTGAAGGACGTATGTATTTTGAAGAAGAACCTCTTTCAAATGTAATACGCAAACTGGAGAAAGTATATAACATAGAAATAGTCTTGAATGACAAATCACTTTTATCTCACCATATATCCGGTGATCTTAACCTAAAAGATTCTCCCCGGGAAACCATAGATGTGGTTATGCAATTAATTATACCAGAATACTTTAAAAGAGATATCGACCTATATCAACTATTATAATTTTTTATTTAGAACTATCTTTAAATCTGTAAATTATGAGGAAAAAAGTTTTGAAAGAAAAAACGAGTAAGCTATTGCATAGCTTAAAATGTAAACAAAGGCTCTTTATCATGTTGACCCTTTGTTGTTATTCCTTTATGCTACATGCGACCGTACTGGAGTCGCAGGTGAATTTATCCTTAAACAACACTACGCTAAAACAAGCTTTTAAAGAAATAAAAAGCCAAGCAGGTGTAAGCATTGTTTACTCAAACAAAGTTGTTAACGATAACGCCCGTGTTACTGTAAACAGTGAAAACATTACTTTAGAAGAAGCGTTAGAATTATTATTAAAAGACCAGAATTGCTCTTTTAAAGTAGAAAACGGACAGGTGATACTTATCCCTGTTAAACGCCAGACAAAAGAAATTATCCAGCAAGAGAATGTGACTGTGAAAGGAGTAGTTAAAGATTCATCCGGAGAAACCATTATAGGAGCTTCCGTGGTGATAAAAGGAACTACTATAGGAACAGTAACTGATTTTGATGGTAATTTTGAACTACCAAACGTACCAATAGGTACTCAATTGGAAATATCCTATGTAGGATATACGAGTCGCCAGGTTTCTGTATCCGGTTCGGGACCTTTTAACATCGTTCTGCAAGAAAGCTCAATTGGACTTGAACAGGTGGTTGTTGTAGGTTTCGGTATACAGAAAAAAGCAAATCTAACCGGTTCCGTTGCTTCTGTGGATAGCAAGGTATTGCAGAACCGTCCGATCCAGAATATCTCCAGCGGTTTACAGGGATTAATGCCAGGGGTGACGGTGACAGGAACGAATGGCGCCCCAGGTCAGGATGCAGGTAGTATCCGTGTACGTGGTGTAGGAACACTGAACTCTGCCGGCCCATACATCCTTGTAGATGGAGTGGAAACTGGTACGTTGAGTGCCGTAGACCCTAATGATATCGAAAGTATCTCCGTATTAAAAGACGCGGCTTCTGCTGCTATTTACGGATCGAAAGCTGCCAACGGGGTTATTTTGATCACTACTAAACGGGGAAATACGGGTAAAACACGCGTATCATATAGTGGTTATGTCAGCTTCCAGAATATGACAAACCTGATTGACCGTATGGATTCGTATGAATACGGCACATTGTTGAATCAGGCATTGGAAGCCGAAGGAATGGCAAAACGCTTTACAGACGATGAATTACAAAAATTCAAAGCAGGAAACGATCCTCTTTATCCAAATACAGACTGGTACGATCTAGCTTTCCAAACAGGCATTCAGCACCGTCATAATGTCAATATTAATGGCGGAACAGAGAATGTGAACTATATGGCATCATTAGGTTATCTGAATCAGAAAGGTGTTCTTCCGAATGCTAAACGTGAACAGTTCAACGCACGTACTAACCTGGATATGAAACTACATGAAAAACTGAAAGTTCGTCTAAACCTTTCTTACATCAAAAATGATTATGCTGATCCCAGTTCGGCCTATGCAGGAGGTAGTTCGGATCAGATTCTCCGCCAGTTGAATTTGATAGCTCCCTGGATCGTAGCACGTCATGATGACGGAACTTATGGAACAATCGGTGACGGTAACCCGATAGCCTGGCTGGATTCAGGTATGACGGTAAACCGTGACAATCAGAACTTCTCGGGAATCGCTGCTCTTGACTATACAATCTTTGATGGACTTGTTCTGACACTTCAAGGCGCTTATGTAAGCAATCTACAGAACTATACATATTTCCAGAAATATATCAAATATAACGAGAACAAAGAGACAGAACCTAATAAATTAGATGAACGTTTCTACAAATGGGATCGTACCAATTATGATGTATTATTGAACTACGATAAATCTTTCGGCCTGCACAATGTGAAAGGATTAGCGGGTTGGCATACAGAAAAATATAACTATAAATACCAGAAAGCCGAACGAAGCAAGTTCCCTAACAATGAAGTTTCGGATATCAATGCAGGGGATGCTTCTACACAAAAGAACGAAGGATATACCGCAGAGCTGGCTATGCTCTCCTGGTTCGGACGTATCAACTATGATTACGCTGGTAAATACCTATTTGAAGCAAACATCCGTTCAGATGCTTCTTCCCGCTTTGCTGATGGACATCGTTGGGGTTACTTCCCTTCATTCTCAGGTGCATGGCGTATGACTGAAGAAGAATTTATGCATGGTATCAGAGATAGTTGGCTTTCAAATATGAAAATCCGTGCATCATGGGGACAGTTAGGTAATCAGGATGCTTTAACAGGTACAGATAATGACTACTATCCGGCGTTAAATGTATATAACCTGGGCGCTACTTACCCATTTGGCGGTGCCTTAAATACTGGATACTATCAGAAGAAATATCGTTTGGAAACCATCACCTGGGAAAAAGCAACAACTTGGGGTGTCGGACTCGATTTTACTTTATTCAATAACCTGAATGTTACTGTGGATTACTATAATCGCAAGACAACGGGTATCATCCAGGATGTGACCGTTCCGCGTGAATTTGCACTGGATGCATATAAGGACAATATCGGTTCAGTACGTAACACGGGTATAGAATTAACAGTTGACTATCGTACCCGCTTTGGCGAAGTAGACTTTGGCTTTGGCGGAAACCTGGCATACAATAAGAATGAAATTCTTGATCTGGGCGAAGGAGATCCGGAAAAATACCTGAAAATCAATGATGCTGATGAATATCGTAATAAGGTAGGCGAACCAATGAATTCATACTACCTCTATAAATCAGACGGTTTCTTCAACTCACAACAGGAAGCTGATGACTTCACCGCAAAATATGGTAATCCATTTGGTAAGAAATTTAAGGCCGGTGATATCCGCTACGTCGACACGGATGGAGACGGCAAATTGACCGCTGACGACCGTTACTATGCAGGTAGTACGAATCCAAAACTTACTTTTGGATTTAACCTGAGTGGTGGTTGGAAAAACTTCGATTTATTGATGACATTCAATGGTGCTACCGGAGTCAATCGTTTGTTTGACCAGCATGAGGTAGAAGGAAACTTCTCCGGAGATGCTGCTCATCCAGCTACAATATGGAGAGATGCCTGGACAGAAACCAACCATAATGCAAAAATGCCACGCGTTTTCTATGCGACCAACTCTCCGAGTTCTTACCGTTCTGTAAAATCCGATTTCTGGATGCACAATGTGAGCTATCTACGTATGAAGAATCTGCAACTGGGTTATACTATCCCGAAAAACTTCCTCTCCACTTTCGGAGTAGAAAATGTTCGTATTTATTACTCAGCAGAAAATCTTCTGACCTTCGACAAAATGGATATAAATGTCGATCCTGAAGCCACCAGTGGCCGTTTGTCTTCTTATCCGTTGTTGAAGACACATGCGTTCGGTATTAATGTTACATTCTAATATCTAAAACAATTAAATCATGAAAAGAATAAAATTATATATATGCCTACTGGTTGGAGTATTTATGACCGCCTCCTGCTCTGATTTTCTGGAAACTTTCCCAAAAGATTCGCTCTCTCCCTCAACTACATGGAAAACAGAAGATGATGCTCAAAAATTCGCCATTGGCTGTTACGACGGCTGGGAAACCGGTGGAACTATTCTCTATCTAGACTGTGGTTCCGATTTTGGCTACAACAACTTTGAATGGGAAAACTATAAGAATATTGGAAACGGCGCCATGACTCCTTCAGGTAATGTAGCCAACTTCTATAGTTTCACTATGATCCGTCGTTGTAATCTGTTCTTTGAGAATATAGATAAGATCCCGTTCGCAAATGCACAGGTAAAAAGCGACTTGATGGGTCAAGTACGTACAATCCGTGCATACCGTTATTTCGTTATGAACTGGATGTACGGTGGAGTACCAATCATCGACAATTACAACTCGGCCGAAGAGGCACGTGTACCTCGTAATACAGAAGAGGAAGTATTGAAGTTTGTAAATGAGGAACTGGATAAGGCTATCGGTGAACTGAATGCCGTTCCTGCTGCACGGGGACGTATTGCAAAGGGAGGCGCCATGGCTATCCGCATGCGTAGTGCCCTTTACTATAATGATTATGCAAAAGCAAAAGAAATGGCGGAAGCAATCATGCAACTCGGACAATATGAACTGGAAGAAGATTATAGTAATCTGTTTAAAGTGTCTGGACAAAATTCGAAAGAGATTATACTGGCAGTTCAATATATCAATTCCACTAAAGCACTTGGTACAATCGGACAAATGTATAACAACGCCGACGGTGGTTGGTCATCTATCGTTCCTACTCAAAACCTAATCGATACGTATGAAATGGCAGATGGGTTGACTAAAGAAGAGTCTTCTTCATACGATCCGAAGTATCCTTTTACCAACCGGGATCCACGTATGGAAATGACTGTTATGTATCCAGGTATGGATTGGAAAGGCGGAGTTATCAATACATTGGATAAAACAATCGATGGGAATACAAATACCAACTTCCCAACCTCAGCTGACAATGCTTCTAAAACGGGATTAACCTGGCGGAAGTACCTTGATCCGATGGATCAGTATGCGAATGGTATATGGGGCACAAACGCTTGCCCAATCGTGATTCGTTACGCTGAGGTATTACTTACCTATGCAGAAACAGTCAATGAGTTAACCGGCCCTACTGCTGATGTGTATGATAAACTGGATGCGATACGCGAACGTGCAGGCATGCCGAAAGTAGATCGTTCGAAATATGCTACCCAAGAGAAACTACGTGAACTGATTCGTCGCGAACGGGGTGTAGAATTTGCAGGTGAAGGTAGCCGTCGTCCAGATATCTTGCGCTGGAAAGATGCGGGTGGCAAGGTAGTTGCCGAAACTGTTCTCAACGGTGTATTGGAGCGTGTTGTTGGTACAATCAATTACAGTCAGACAGAACCAACTAAACGAGCAGTGATCGATCCAAATGCTGCGGCTACAGATAAGAAAATCGAAGACCGGGTATACAGATCACATAATCGTTACCTACCAATACCACAAGGAGCGATTGATAATAATCCGAGTCTAAAGCAAAACGAAGGATATTAAAAAATATTAGTTCTTAAATACTTTGGAATTCAACTCAAAAAAAGAGGTTGTCCAACTGGACAACCTCTTTACTTTATAAGTATATCTTTTATTTCATAAACTTAGACCCTGTTTAAATCTTATTCAAAAAAATCTTATATTTATTTACTTTTGTTTCCGTCGCTTTGAGGAATTTCCCTTTATTTTAAACAGCATCTACTAACATATGTACCTTTAAACCACCTTTTTATTTTCGTTTCCTTGGGATCTCGTCTAATGGAAATAGCTCTTTTTCTTTTACTCGTTAAATTTTATGTAGATCAGTAGTAATAAATTATTTATATTTTCTTACATTCGTAAAAAACGGAAAATTTTCAGTTAATGAAGAAGGATATTACTGTAAGTGTTGTTATGCCAGTATATAATTCACAAGATTATATTAAAGAAGCTATTGAAAGCGTTTTAGGTCAAATATTTAGAGATTTTGAATTTATAATAGTTGATGATCATTCAACAGATGGTACTGTCGATATTATAAAAACTTATGCAGACGACCGTATTAGATTGATTTTCTGTGAACATAATTACATAAATACTCTTAATACAGGAATTGAGGCATGCAAAGGCAAATATATTGCTCGAATGGATTCAGATGATATTATGACCATCGACAGGCTTCAAATTCAAGTTGAATTTATGGAAAAACGACCAGAAATATCTATCTGTTCAGGTTGGGCGCAGTGCTTCGGATCAACCAATAATATAATTAAAGTTCCCCAAACTCATAAAGAGATCTCTAATAAGTTAATTTATGAAAATTCTCTTATACATCCAGCAACAATGATCAGGAGAAAATGCTTTACTCCTGAAATTAAATATCAAAATTATTTATATGCTGAAGACTATAAATTATGGATAGATTTTATGCAAAATGGATTTCTTTTTGCGGGAATTCCTGAAATAATCCATCTATACCGACATCATGAAAATCAAATTACGATGAAGAACTATAATGAGATGATGAAAAACACATCAGAAATAAAATTTGAATATATTCAATACATTATAGAATCAATATCTAAAAATAATAAAGAGTATAGCGGATTATTAACTCAAGTGGTTGAAGCTGCCAATAAAAAAATAATCAGCTTTGAAAGTCTTACTCATATACTAGGCAATATTCACTATGATTATATAAATTCCTAATCTGATAGCATTAATTTATCAAGTAAGTTCAAATCTTTTGAGATAGATAATAAACTTAAACCCACTCCTGCTATTCCATATAAAAGACTTGTATTTTCTTGTTTAGTATTAAAATTGTATGCAAAATAACCTGCATAACTTGATTTAGCAACAGCTTTATAGAAAGTTTCATCTATCCAATACTTACTTGCATCTTTAAACAAGTGGTTTTTTGTTTTCTGATATAATTTATGGTACAAATAAGCAGTCCCTGCCGATCCTTGATATAGACTTGCATCATACACTTTTTCCAGTACAGAATCTTTCCTTTGGATAGTTGAGTAAAGTATATTTAAGCTCTTATCATATAAATCATTATCCTGCAATATTCTTGAAATGTCTAATAATGTAGAACCTATGATAAGATCTCCTGACTTCCATGTCAATCCACTTTTGTTATTTTGATTAGTAGTCTCAGGAAAAGAAGAGCCATATTTATCAATATTCTGGATTTGAGTTAGAAGAAACTCAGATTGAGATTTAATGATTGTATATACTCTTTTTACAAATATATTTTGTCTATATACTTTTAGCAAAAAACGAATTGAACTTAATACTTCGCAGAATAGATTCGGTGAAGAATCAGCGCCAAAAGCGAGATCTGAAAAAAATAGATCAATCTTTGTTATTAAATATTCCAGATAAGGTAAAAATTGAGATTTATTACGATACAAAAAATAAAAACCTATTCCTACAGCACCTGTTAAATAGTCATAGTTCCGATTTTCTAGTTGCTCTAACATATCATCATAAATATCAGAGTCAATATCCTCAAATAATTCTGAAACATCTATATCTATAAATCCTCTCTCAGCTAAATATGCTAATCCTATACCCAATCCAGCTGCCCCTTTTAAAAGATTACAATTATTAACCTCATTTTTATTTAGAATTTCATATAATTGCTTCTTTGCTTGCTCTTCTATTTCATTATTATCTATAATTTTCGCATATTCAAAAAGAAATATGATCTCCCCAATTCCTCCCACCATTAATCCAGATGTTCCTGTTATTTGGCTTATAAGAGATTGTGCTATTTCTTTTAATTTTATATCAATTGGATTATAACCTTCTTTACTACTAATTGCAATGTGGAGATTGTCCATATGAAAGTTTTTATTAAAAGTTTTTATAAAAGAAAAGTCTTTCGTAAATATGGATTGATAGTAATTTCGAAGGTCATGGATATCATCCTTCATCTTATTTAATAGAGATAGCGCGAGATAATATGCTGAATAATTAGTATTCTTCATACTCAAATGTACATACTGTCTATAATCCTCAGGTAAAAGGGTTTCTGAAATTAGTAATTTATTATAAATAGAATCCACATTTACAATTTTAAACGGAGGCTCCATTCTGAATATATGCCCAGCATTCACATAGGGTATCAGTTGACAAGTTCCTCCTTCAAGCCATACTTTCAAACTCAAATAGGCTTCATCCCCACCGTAAAATCTTAACATCGATAGTCCTTTTAAATATTTCCAATATTGTTTTGACATTATATATGAAGCTCCTAGCACACAGGGGATTTCCAAATTACTATCATTTTGATTAACAGCATTTACCCAAGCGGGTTCCAAAACAGAGTAAAAATCATCTCCAAAAAACTTAAAATAGGCTCCAAATCCGATCTTTTTATCCAAAATCTCTCCATCTTTATTTAAAGCTAAACACTTAAGACAATAAACAGCTCGGTCATCTTCTTCTAGACATTTTATAGCAATAGACCACCAATCATTTTGATAAAATCGCATGTGAGAATCCAACAAAATAAAGTAAGGAGTATTTATATAGTTCACACCTAAATCCCTTGACTTAGCTACACCTTGACGAATATTATTTTTAATATATTGAGCTCCATATTTCAAAGCAATGCATTCATAATCAAAGTCATCTGAGGAATTGTCATTAATTAATAAAATATTCACATTTAAACCTGCTGTTTTACGAATACTTTGTATAGTATTTTCAACTTCTCTGTCTTCATTGAGGAAAGGCATAATCACTGTTAGTTTTATATTATCATCCAGATTTGAGCTTAGTGTCATGTTTATTTTATCTTTACTTTTAGTAAGTAGAAAATCAGGAAATATTAAGATTTGTAATCGTAAAATAGCAAATAAAAAAAATCTTATGTACAAAGTACTTAGCAAAGATACAATTGAAAATGACTAATTCCTCATCTATCGTATCACAAAAAAAAAATTAAAACAAAGAGTACCTTATAGAAATAATGAACAACATTTCATATAAAACCAAGATAGGCACTCAGTGACATATTAATAAATTCTCTAACTTGTTTAAGAAAAAATATAATCATTAAATAAATTCATGAAAAGATGTCTGTATCTATGTTTATTAACATATATATATGATATTTATTTTATTGTTTTTTATATATTTGGTGAAAATTAAAGTAATTCATGAATAGGAAGATCTATCTAAAACTAAAACAGATAGCTGAGTGTATATATAATGGTATTAATAACAAATCCATTTCTAATATCAATGGTGTTTATAATGGAGAATTTGGTATTTTATTATTCCTCTATTACTATTCACAATATTCTCAAGACCTCAAATTTCTAAAAATAACTGATAAATATACAGATCAATTGTTGGATCAATTAGGAAGCAAAAAAGAAATACATACCTTTTGTAGCGGTTTATCCGGCATTTTGTATCTCTTTGAATTTCTGCGTAATAATGATTTCGTAGATATATATATGGAAGATATAGGAGATGTTTTTGATAATTTTATACTTAAAAATACAGATTTAGATATTCAAAAACAATATTTTGACTTTATGCATGGTGCACTAGGTGCTGGCCTCTATTTTCTAAAAAGAAAAACCCATCCGGAAGAAATAAGTAATTTGATTGATTATTTATATGAGACTGCCGAAAAGGATAAAATTCATGAAACATTTTGTTGGAAATCTAGTCTAGGTGTATCAGGAGAGATAGGATATAATATTGCTTTATCACATGGCATATCCAGTATCGTCCTTTTTTTATGCCGTGTTAGTATGAATGGATTCTCTCATCCTAGTCTATCTGAATTACTTACAGGTGCAGTAAATTATCTATTATCTCAGGAAATTGATATTGAGATTTATGGGTCTTATTTCCCTAGTCAATCAAAAGAAAAAATAATAAGAGGTCGTTTAGCTTGGTGTTATGGGGATCTGGGTGTAGCTTATGCAATATGGTATGCTGGAAAAATAATGGAAAATAACTCATGGATAAAAAAAGGTCTGGAAGTTTTTACCTATTCTACCAAACGGCTTTCTCCAAAGGATAATATGGTTATGGATGCCGGTATTTGCCATGGCAGCAGTGGAGTTGCTATGTTTTTTTATCGAATATATCTGGAGACCGGAGATAAAATATATAAAGAAGCAGGGGAGCACTGGATAAAAAGGACTTTGGATTTAGCACACTTTAAGGATGGTTTAGCCGGATATAAAACATATAATAAAGAGATGGATACTAATCCGGATTATTCATTATTAACTGGAATTGCTGGAATTGGCATGGTACTGATCTCATATCTGAGTTCAGATGAGCAAAAGTGGGATGAGTTATTTCTTTTATCATAAAACTCTTATGGGGCTATCTTAAAAAAATTGTTTATATAGAGGAATCTGAAAATCTTAAGAGTAGGAACTAATAAAATGTAATCTTATGGGAAATTTTAAAAAACTAAAATTAAACAAAGAAGTAATTATGGAACTAAATGCTTCTGAACAGAATGTTATTAGGGGTGGGGGAAATACAGAACCTAAACCTACAACAATGCCAAGTCTAGATTTTTATACTTGTTATGATTGTGGCGGTGGTACTTACGGATGTGATCCTGGTGGAAATCCGACAATAACTCCTACGACACTTCCTACATGTCGGGAACTATGTTGGGATTAATCCGTATTTAGAATTTGCGGCGTAAATTCTTGTCGTTATTAAGTATGAAAAGAATTATCTTATTCAGTGCATGAGAATTTAGCTCATGCACTTTAGCCTGTTAACAATCTTCATTAATATGCAAATTAGACCTTTCCCAAATATTCTTTTTCGTACACCTTATTTCCCCTTTAATTACAATAGTGTTAAACATATTATTAGTTCTAAAATATTTGCAGAAGCTCTCTTTTTTGCTTCTCCTGACTTATATCAGGAAAAAGAGAAAATAAGCCAAGAGGTTAAAAATAAAAAAAAATTAATCTCTTTAAATAAATACGCATCAAGGTCAATGACAAGGCCAACCCCTTTTGGTCTATTTGCAGGATGTTCATTAGCATCCATTGGAGATATTACAAATATCTACTTATCAAAACAAGAAAAATATAGGAGCAATACTCGTTTAGATATGGATTATATATGCGCTTTAGTACTTTACCTGGAAAAAAATGAACTAATAAGAAAACAACTTATTTACTATCCAAATGAAAGTATATATAAATTAGGAGATAAGCTACGTTATACCGAATTCAAATATAAAGCAAACAAACGAGTTCATACTCTTTCAAGTATTGATAAAAACGAATATGTTGAACACATATTACACAAATCTTTAGCCGGGGCAACAATTAAGGATATTGCAGAATCAATCATTGATGATGATATCACAGTAGAAGATGCTACAGAATTCATTATAGAATTGATAGACAATCAGCTGTTAAGAAGCGAATTACAAATAGGAGTAACAGGGCAGGATCCACTATTAAATTTACAAAATCATTTACAAAATTTAGAAGGTGCCGAAAATATAAAAAATGCAGTATCCTCTATCTTAGAACTTCTGAAACAAATCAACACAAGCTTTATTGGTACAAGAATAGAATCATATAACGAAGTAATAGAGCACATAAAAAAAATAGGTATTGAGTATAATCCACGTTATATATTCCAAACAGATTTATATAAACCTGTTGAATACGCCCATATTTCTAATAATACCATAAAGAATATTACAGAGGTACTCCTTCTTTTAAATAAGTCTGCAAATAAGCTGAAGAAATATAATCTATCTAAATTTCAAACTGCTTTTTATGACAGGTATGAAAATCGGAAAGTGCCACTTTCTGAAGCTTTGGACACAGAATTAGGCTTAGGATATCCTATAGGTCTCAATGAAAAAAGTATCAGTCCATTGGTTGGCGATATAATTCTACCTAATAATAATGTGAGTGGAGGAGACATCGTACTTAACAAATGGAATCAATTACTATTAAAAAAATATATAGAGATTTATACAAATAAAGAATCCTGGTTGAATTTATCTGATGACGATTTTCTAAATTTAGCCACAAATAAAGCTGAATTCTCTTCTACATTTTCGTGTATATGCGAAATGATTAATGAGAATGATGTATATCTGAAAGGAGTATCAGAACATGCAACAAAATTATTAGCACGATTTTGCCATTTAGATGAAAATATTGAATCTCATGTAAAATCCATAACTGAAATGGAACAACAGCTAAATTCTGATGTGGTGTATGCTGAGGTTGTTCACCTTCCTCAACCAAGAATAGGAAACATCCTACTTAGACCTATTCTACGCAAATACGAAATAACATATTTAGCAAAAGCCGGTACAGATAATGAATATGTGATTCCTATATCTGATTTAATGATAAGTATTGAAAAAGGAAGGTTGGTTTTGACTTCTGAAAAATTAAACAAAGAGATTATCCCTTGCTTAAGTTCTGCACATAATTATAGAAATGAAAGTATGCCTATATACCATTTTTTATGTGATATGCAACACCAGAAAACACAAGGAGGATTTTCTTTTTCATGGGGCAATCTTTCCCCACTATTTGATTATTTACCCCGGGTTATATATAAAAATTGTATCCTTTCACGAGCTCGTTGGATCATTAGAAAAAAACAAATACAGGAGTGGGTTCGATTGTCAGAGAAAGAACTTGTAAGTGCAATATCTTGTTATAGAGAAGAAAAGGGTATCCCAGATAAGATAATTATATCTGAATTTGACAATGAACTCTTTATAAATTTTACTGATCAGCTAAGTATTGAAACATTTTTGTCCATTGGAAAGAAAAAAGAATATTTAGAAATTGAAGAGTTCTTATTTGATGAAAAAAATGCAGTCGTAAAAAGTGAAGAGGGGGTTTTCACAAATGAATTTATAATCTCCTTTTATACAACATCAAAAGATTGATATGGAAAGACGTATATTAGTACCAGGAAGCGAATGGCTTTATTTTAAACTTTATACAGGAATAAGAAGTGCGGATAATCTATTAACAAATAATTTCTTCCCCATACTCAACAGATTAATAGAACATCATTATATTACTGAGTTTTTTTTCATTCGTTATAAAGACGAGCATTTTCATCTACGATTACGACTACATTTATCTAACGAAAAGAATTTTTCTGAAGTTCTAAAATCGTTCTATAGTTCCTTTGAAGAATGCTCTTTAAACGGTTTATTATGGAATATACAAATCGATACCTATAAAAGGGAGATAGAGAGGTATGGAAGTAATACAATACATATTTTTGAATCATTATTCTGTATTGACAGCGATATTATTATAAAATTAATGACTGAATTGCGAGTATCACCTGAAGAAGATCAGCACCGTTGGCAACTTTCCTTGCTTCTAATTGACGACATCTTATCTATGATGGGTTATAATCTTATACAGAAAAAGGATATGATGCAAACATTAAGTGAATCATACAAACAGGAATTTCATTTCACAAGCTCCACATATACTCAACAAATTAACAGAAAATACAGAGAAAACAAATCTACTATTTCCATTATACTAAAAGATCGTATTAATAGTAGCCTAAAAGAATATCTTAGTTTATTAGAAGAGCGAATGTTTCGAATGGCTCCTTATGCAAAACAAATAATAAATTTAGACAAGAAAAAGGAATTAAAAACTCATCTAAATTCTTTAGTTAATAGCATTATACATATGACAATGAACAGACTTTTTCGATCACAAAACAGGCTACATGAAATGGTTATTTATAATTTTTTATATAAATACTATGATTCTGTAATAGCTATAAATAAATGGAAATAATAGACAATATGGAAAATTTCTCTTTTTTATTGACTGACAAACAAAAAGCTGAATTACAGTTTTGGAAGCATGAGATGATTAAATATATTCTTTGGTATATAGGTGAAATTCCTGTTTTGTACAAAACATCTTCTCCATTACCTAAACAACGGAAAGAAACAGGTAATATATTTTATTCTGCAATCTTAACCTGGACAGAACTACATCAAAAACCCAAGTATCTGAATGACTTAAATATTACCACAAATCACTTTTTTAACAAACGTATTTTGGATGTAGGTTCGGGTCCTATACCCAGTGCTATATGTTTAAAAGATTGTGATATTTACTCTTTAGATCCATTAATGAATAAGTATGCCTCCATCGGATATCCTTTCGATATTTATCCTAATGTTAATTTTATTAATGCCTATGTTGAGAATATTCCCATTGAAGATAATTTTTTTGATGTGATAATATCTGTAAATGCCATAGATCATGTTGATAATCTAGAATCAGCCTCCAAAGAGTTATGTCGTGTTGCAAAAGATAATTGTTCATTTATTATGCATGTTCACTACCATAAACCTACTATTTATGAACCAATTGAAATAAATGATACTATATTTTCAACTGTTTTCAGTTGGGTAAAAGGACTTAGAGTTGCCAAACGAACCATTTCATCTTTTAGTAGCACTACCTCAAAAAATGAAGAATTTGTTCTATGGAGTAATTTAAAATATTAAATACAATAGATACAAATAGGATAGATAGAATACAAAATTCTACTATCCTATTCAAATAAAACTTTTAAATCCACTCTTTATTTCACAAACTTAGCTTTCTTCAAATACTCAGCACAACCCTTCACTCCTTCAAATTGGGTCATACCTCTGACACCTTCTAATTCAACAAAATAATCCTTTAGCCCGTTAGCATAAGCTGTTTTAAAGATCATTTCGAAGTTCATCATACCGGATTGGCCTAATACTGCACGATCTTTTATATGAAGCACACGGATACGGTCTGCATATTTTTTCATATATTCTACCGGATCTGCTTGTCCCATCACTGCCCAATACACATCGAGTTCGAAAAAGACCAGAGAAGGATCGGTATGCTTGAGCATACTGTCATAAATCACTTCCACTCCTTCAACACCACGGCCAAAACCTTGACGTCCGGATACAGACGTTGTACCTCCTGGTTTTACGCGAGCAAATTCACCATCATGATTGTGATAACCAAACTGGAGCCCAGCGGCTTTTGCAATTTTTCCAGCTTCATTGAATATCTCGCCAACATAAGCAACCTCTTCCGTACTACGAGTTATTGGTTGTCCAGGTTGAATAAGATATTTTACACCGATCTTTGCATGATCGTCAGCAGCGATCTTCCAGAAATCAGCAATTTCCTGTTTATTTGCCGTAGTATATTCACGTACAGGTGGATTTACATGCGTACTGGTAATCAGTAACCCAGCATCATCCGCCATCTTCTTAAATTCCTTCATATCAACTTCCCCGATCTTGCCTTCCTTGTAACCTGCAAGTTCGATAGTGGAGTAACCCATTGCTTTAATCTTCTTTAGTCCACCCGGAACATCAGCATGAAGTTCTTTTCCTAATGAATAGATTTGCAAACCAATAGTTTTTGATGCTGTGACATTTGCTACGCTTGGCGTGGCAGCCACAGCATGCCCTGCTTTTCCTGCCAATAATCCACTGGCAGCAAGGAGTGTGGCATTCCTTAAGAAATCTCTTCTGTTTGTCATACTATTAAATATTAGATAATGAGAATAGATAGCTATTGTGGTTTCTCTTACTCATTACATTGATCTACGCCAAAAGTAAAGAATATATTAACACTTAAAGAGGCATTCTGAAGAAAATTTGTGAAGAAAAACAGGCATACTTCTTATTATTTGTTAAATTTCGCAATTATCGGGGCTCTTTTCTTAATATAAGTATTCGAAACAAAAGATTTCAATACCTTTGCACGAAATGTTTTATTAAGCACAGCAAAATGAAGTATGTATACAAATGTATATTAATTTTGTTCTTGACCTTAATACCAATACAGATTTTTGCCGGAAATGATCCGAGCCGTTTTAAAAAACCCCTTACAGTAGTTCAAGAAAAAATTAAGATTGCAGGGAAAGTAGTTGACCAGACAGGAGAGCCGCTCGCAGGTGCAAACGTAATCGAAAAAGGTACCACGTTAGGTACTACAACAGATACGGACGGATCATTTTCGATCCTAGCCGCTTCCAATGGTGTTTTAACTATTTCGTATGTGGGATTTGTTTCACAGGATATTTCTGTGGACAATCGACTTTATATACGAATAGAAATGATTGAGGATCAGTTAATGCTTGATAATGTTGTTGTAACGGCATTAGGTATTAAAAAGAATGAATCTGAATTGACGTATGCCATGAAACAAGTTAATGGCGACGAACTTACACGTGTAAAAGATGCTAACCTAATGAATGCTCTTACCGGAAAAGTGGCTGGTATGCAAGTCAACAAAACATCTTCGGGACTTGGTGCTTCTTCAAAAGTTATTTTACGTGGGATACGTTCGGTAGTTGGTAATAACCAGCCCCTATATGTGATTGATGGCATTCCTCTCTTAAATTCATCCACAGAACAAGCTTTTTCAGCAGTAGGAGGAACGGCAGATGCAGGTAATCGTGATGGGGGAGATGGTATCTCCAATCTAAACCCGGAAGATATTGCCAGTGTAAGTGTACTCAAAGGCGCTCCTGCAGCAGCATTATATGGTAGCCAGGCGGCAAATGGAGTTATTTTAATAACCACGAAAACCGGCCGTTCCGATCAACGTAAAATCGTCTTCTCAACTAACCTTACTTTCGATCAGGCATTTGCTTTACCTGAATTCCAGAATTCATACGGTGTAAGTGATGATGTATATAGTTGGGGGGAAAAACAAGATATGCCCGCTTATGACAATGCGGGAGACTTTTTCAAAACAGGTGTATTAGCTATAAATTCCTTATCAGTCAGTGCCGGTAATCAAAGATTTCAAACTTACTTCTCTTATGCCAATACAACCGGAAAGGGTATTACCGATCATAACAGTATAAATAAACACAATCTCAATTTCAGGGAAACAGCTCACCTTTTTGAAGGACGTCTCAAACTTGATGGTAATATTAATCTTTTCAAACAACAGCTGGAAAACCGTAATCCGGTGGGAGGATTCTATATGAATCCTTTGGTAGGACTTTATCGGTTCCCCAGAGGTAAAAGTATAGAAGAGTATAAAGACAATTACGAAATATGGAACGATGAGCGTAATCTTCCTTTACAAAATTGGCATTCTGATACCCAAGACTTTGAACAAAATCCTTATTGGGTACTCAATCGCATAAAAAGTAAAGATGTCCGTAGCCGTGTAATGGCTTCGGTTTCAGCAGAATTAAAAGTGACAGAATGGTTATCTATCAAAGCTCGGGGAAGTGCTGATGATTCTGATGACCAGATACGTCAACAATTTTATGCTTCAACGGCTCCTGCTTTATCAGGAGAGAACGGGCGTTATGTGGAGATGTATTACAACGAAACCATGTATTATGCAGACTTGATGGCTACATTCAATAAGAAATTCCATAAATTCAGTCTTTCAGGAGCAGTTGGGGCTAGCATTAATGACAGAACGGTCAACTCACTTCGCTATGATTCCAAAACAGCATCTCTTAAATATGCGAATGTTTTTAACATTGCCAATATAAATATGAACGGTTCAGCATATATCAGCCAGCAAATTGATGCGCGTCGCCAGATGCAATCTGTTTTTGGAACTGCTCAATTAGGCTATCAGGAATCGTTTTTCATGGATGTTACAGCACGTAATGATTGGTCTTCGACTCTTGCTTTTACTCCTCATGAAAAATCAGGATTCTTTTACCCTTCAATAGGAGGTTCATGGGTTATAAATAAAACAATAAAAATGCCACACTGGATAACCTTCTCAAAGATACGGGCTGTATGGAGTAGAGTAGGTAATGATATCCCTCTATATATAACTAATCCGGTAGCCCATGTTGCGGCAGGTGGGGAAATTGAATCGATCGATGCTGCTCCTTTTGAAGATATGAAACCGGAGATGACCACATCCCGGGAATTGGGAACGGAATGGAAGTTTTTAGATAACCGTGTGAGTGTGAGTGCTACTTGGTATAAAACAAATACACGTAATCAGTTCTTCAAACTTGCTGCCCGGTCAGGAGATAAATATGCTTATCGGTATGTTAATGCGGGTGACATTCAGAATAAAGGATGGGAAATTAATCTTACTACTTTCCCTGTTGTAAACAATGAGATAACATGGCGTTCTGAGATCAATTTCTCAGCAAATCGGAATAAAGTCATTAAATTACATGAAGAACTTCCTGTATTTGTTTATGGCCCACAAGGTTTTTCATCCAGTTATGCTATGAAACTTCGTGAAGGTGGTTCATTCGGTGATATTTATGGAAAAGCCTTCAAGAGAGATGACAACGGAAAAATCCTTTATGAAACAGAAGGGGATAAAGCCGGTTTACCGCAAGTAGAAGGTGATGGAAACCTTATTAAAGTAGGAAATGCCAATGCTAAATATAATTTGAGTTGGAACAATTTCTTTAACTATAAGCAATTCCGTTTCTCTTTCCTTATTGACAGCCGGATAGGAGGCGATATTCTCTCTCAAACATTTGCAGATATGGATATGTATGGAGTAACTAAAGCTACTGCACAGGCACGTGATAAAGGTTATATTGAACTGGAAGGACATCGGATTGAAAATGTGGAAGGATTTTATCGTAATATAGTGGGTGGACGTGCGGGAGTAACTGAATATTATATGTACGATGCAACAAATATACGCCTACGGGAATTTTCAATAGGTTGTAATCTTCCTAAGAAATGGATGACATCAAGCCGTGTATTTGAATCGGTTGAAGTCTCTTTTGTGGGCCGTAATCTTTTCTTTTTTTATAAAAAGGCGCCTTTTGATCCGGAATTGGTTTTATCAACCGGTAACGACAATCAAGGTATCGAAGTTTATGGAATGCCTACTACACGGAGTTTAGGATTTAATATTAAATGTGAATTTTAATTTCAGGAGATATGCAAAAGTCATTCAATACTTTTTTCTTTGCCTTCATTATAGGCCTATTGACTATTTCCTGTACTCATGAATTCAGGGATATAAATACGGATCGTTCGGGAATAACCGAACAACAAATGCAGATTGACTTCAATCATTTACGCATTCCCTTGGATGTGGCTCAACAAGCTATCTATTTCAATTATGATTTCGGTAAAGGAAAAAACTGGCCTTACCAAATCATGCAAAATCTGAATGCAGATATGTTTAGTGGTTATATGCATGACTATAAACCACATAATGGTGGTTCACATAACACAGATTATAACCTGCAGGATGGTTGGAACGGAACAGACTGGCTGTATTCTTATTCTTACACGCTTCCACAACTAAAGAAATCGGAAGACTCCACCAGAAATAAATATCCGATTCTACACGCTATTACTAAAATACTAAAAGTAGAAGCAATGCACCGTGTTTCAGATATCTATGGCCCTATAGTCTATCGTTCTTTTGGCAATGAAGGAGGAGATTATACACCTGATACACAACAGGAAGCATATACTGCCTTTTTTGAGGATCTGGACACTGCGGTTCAGCTTTTGACTGAAAATGCCGGAAATGAAACGGAAATATCCATTATTCCCAAATTTGATATCATTCTGAATGGGACCCACGGTGCCTGGATAAAATTTGCCAATTCACTGCGCATGCGTCTGGCTATACGCATTGCCATGGCTGACCCGGTGAAGGCCCGTACAGAATTTCTTAAATCGTTCAATCATCCGGATGGTTTCTTTAGTGAAGTTCAGCAAAAAGCCATTGTATCTACACAAAAAGGATATTTGAATCCTTTGGGTGAGATCAATCGGGTATGGAAAGAAGTACAAATGAATGCTTCTATAGAATCAATTCTGAATGGATATGATGATCCGCGAAAAAGTCTATTTTTTGAACCGTGCCAGGAAGATGTTGTAATAAAAGATGGCAATGGAAAAGATATTACAATTCCTTTAAAAGGACAATACAGAGGCATTCGTCAGGGAACCGGATATTCTCATCTACTCTTTGCGAATTATTCTAAGATATATGTCAATCAATCGACAGAACCTATACTAATGACAGCAGCTGAGGTTTGGTTTCTTCGGGCAGAAGCAGCTCTTCGTAACTGGACTTCAGAGAGTGTGGAATTTTGCTATACGCAAGGAATCAGTACTTCTTTTCGCCAATGGGGAGCCGTTGCCAGTGTTGAAGAATACCTTCAAAAAGATAATATTGGTGCTGACTATGAGGATCCTTTTGAACCAATCAATAATATTACAGCACGTTGTCGGGTGTCCCCACGATGGATTGAATCTGCTTCTCAGGAAGAAAAATTGGAAAAGATCCTCACCCAGAAATGGTTGGCTATTTTCCCTGAAGGAGCTGAAGCATGGGCTGAACAACGCCGTACCGGCTATCCACGACTCTTCCCGGTAAGGATCAATAACAGTAAATCGGGTTCCATCGATACGGAAATAATGATACGCCGGTTACCTTTCCCCGGCGATATGGCTGATACAGATCCCAATCAATTTAACGCTTTGGTTAAGGCTCTTAATGGAGCAGATAATGGTGGTACACGCCTGTGGTGGGATACGGGAAGAAACTTCTAAAATAATTACGAATTACGAATTTATTAATAGCGCTTTGCGCCCATTCGTAATTCGTAATTTTTAATTCGTAATAGCTTACTCTTCAAGCCATGCATTTAATTGTGCCTGTATCTTCGCTTGTATTTCAGCAGGCATTGTTCCAATACGGGCACGATGGCTTCCACGTTTTTCAATATATATCTGCAGATTTTTCTTCCCTCTGAAATCGGGTACGCGTGTAGCACTCCACGGATCTACTTCACCATAAATACAAATCATCTTAGGATCATTTTCTTTCAGATAATTATATACTTTATGATACATATCCGGTGTGAATTCAACCTTTCCGGCGCTCAAAGGAAGCATGATACGGGACAGGTAACCTTTGCTACTATTAATAGATAGAAGTTTTCGTAACGGCTTGGTATCGTATCCATAATATCCCATTTCATGTGCGGCCTGGACAAAGAAAGACCCCAGAGGTTGTTCTGCCTGAAAATAGTCGGGGCCACTGATTTGAATTAAATGCTCAAATAAAGCTTTATCATTGCTATTCAAAGAAGGAATCGTTCCTACAGAAGTTCCCCATTGCCAAAGAGCAAAAGGATATTCCAATACACAATAATCAAGTACCTCATCCATCGGAATACGGAATGTCATATTCTTCTGTTCAGTAAATGTTTTAAGCAGGGAAATCATGCCGGCACGCCGTTTCAATATTTCTTTCTGGAAATCTAAAATAGCTTGACGTTCCTTTTTTGTACCAACTTTACGCAAGAAAGGCTCATGCCTTCCATCTTCTACAGAACGGTTCAAAGGGGCTACATACGGAACAGATATATCAACATCGTCGGGAAACCACGCACGATATAATAATGTTGTTTGTCCTCCTTTACTAATGCCCGTACTTATCCACTTTTCCGGATAAACCTGCTTGAATGTAGTCGTTACATTATGAAGGTCATAAGCTGAGTTTTCGGTTGTCAAATATTCCCAATTAAGAGGTGAAGGTGTGGATTCAAGAAAGTAACGATGTTCAACATGCACCATATTGGCATTCAACATACGTGATAGTTCTTCCTGATATCGGGGATTATGTGCATAACTTCCTCCATATCCTTCAGTTATCAATATAGTAGGCCTATCAAATCCTATATGGGAAACGACCACTCTTTGGGTGAAAGTTCCAGCTTCGGGATTATGAGGATCCAGCTGCTGCGTGATGCGTACAAGATATTTCTCTGTAAAATGCTCGGATTCTAAAGCTTCTATATCATTTATACTTGGCAAAGAAGAAAGCATTTCTTTTAGTTCACTTTGAGCAGAAGCTAAAAAAGATATAAAAAGAAATGATAATAACAAAATGTGTTTCAGGCGTTTCATGGTATTTATATTAATCGTTAATCGTCAAATAACTTAAAAGTATACCCTTCCTCTAACAACCACTCTATTGCTTTTGGCATAGCTTCCCGCATATTCTGTTCGGCTTTGAGAGAATCATGAAAAACTATTATGGAACCATTTCGAGTATATTGTTTTACTACATTTAATACGCTATTAGGAGTCATGTGAGGACTATAATCACGGGTTACTACGTCCCACATTATAATACGATAAAGTTTACGTAAAACCTTTACCTGCGGCCGACGCATGTGTCCATGTGGAGGACGAAATAAAGGGCTTTCAATCAGTTCTTCAGCTTTCTTGACATTTTTCAGATAATTTTTCGTCCAGAAACGAATTCCTTGTATATGATTATAAGTATGATTACCCACTCTATGTCCACGGTCTAGAACCATTTGGTAAATATCCGGGTGCTTATATAC
This sequence comes from Tannerellaceae bacterium, assembly GCA_032073245.1. Classification (GTDB taxonomy): domain Bacteria; phylum Bacteroidota; class Bacteroidia; order Bacteroidales; family Tannerellaceae; genus QVMG01. The sequence continues at coordinate 192,591 of DAMANX010000003.1, read as the reverse complement.
ATTTTCTCCTACACAGAAGAAAGTAGCTTTCACATTATACTTGTCCAAAATATCTAAAACCCATGGAGTAACCTCAGGAATAGGGCCATCATCGAAGGTAAGATATACACATTTCTCCTTGGCCGGTATTCTCCAGGTTACTCCTGGGAACAGTACCCTGTAAAGCCAGGGTGGTTGTTCTATAAACATATCTCTTTATTACCGATCTCCTCGCACGGAACCGTAAGCCATCCGATAATTATCGAATTCTTCCTGATATTTCTGTGCAAACTCGGGATTAAATTGTTTGCTAACGTATAATATTTGTTGAATTATATACAAATTACTTTCTATTTCTGCTTTTACCGAAGCTAGTTGTCCGGGTTTCAAACGGAAATACCAATTGACATTCCGAAATGCATTATCCAAGATTGCAGTATATATTTCTTCTGCTTTTTGATTTTCTCCCAACTCGTAATAAAGATCGCCAATTGTCGTAGCGAAAGCATCTAAAGGAACATTTTCCGGAGGTAAAACTTTCATTGCCTTGTCCAATACATTCAGAGCCAGATCATTTTTATCTTCAGCCATAAGAGTGGCTGCTAAACGTCCAAATAAAGCCGAACGATAAGTTTTACACATACGCATTACAGTCTCGTCCAAATAAACATCTGGCTTGTCAACACCTCCCCATTTGAATTTAGTCATCAGGTTATCATACATCTTTTCTGCATCAATACCTTGTGCGGTTCCACGCACATTCATAGGTACGATCTGATAAGCCATACCTGTCTGACGGAAATAAGGATCCAGCTTTACCCATTGGTCAGGGCCAACAGTGATTGCATAATACATTGGACGTTCCCAGTTATTTGTCTGTAACATGTCAAGAATAATCAATTCCTGCTTTCCTAATGCATCCTTCGAAGTAAGATCAATCATCATTTGATCAAGAACAAATTCTTCCTCATCTGCTGAGACTACTCCATTTCTTAAAGCTGCTTCTTTATCAACTTTATAAGTCAGTTTCTGAGTCGGTATATATGTCAAATCCTGGTCGGAAAGAGACGGTACCCGTTTTGTTTCAGGGTTATTACTTCTCACGAAGTTTAATGCGGTTTTCAAATCAACCGGATCTTCCATCATTGGGAAAAGATGAGCAAAGTCACGGGTTCCCTGTATGTAATCTGCACGCGTCCAGGATATAGGTAACGGATCAGATTCATAAGCTCCCTTTTTCATTTGATCTATATACCAATCGGTTTGTAAGTAACTTGTATTACAAACACGGACATCTGTACGAATACCTTCCACCTCCTGTGCGTACCACAATGGGAAAGTATCATTATCACCATTGGTAAATAGTATAGCATTCGGTTCACAGGATTCCAGATAGTTATGTCCGAAATCACGAGCTACCGTACGTTCTGAGCGGTCATGATCATCCCAGTTTTGTGAAGCCATCTGAAGAGGAACAAATAGTCCCAGAATGGTTGCTAAAGAAGAAGCTACAATTGCCGGAGCTTTTCCGTATTGTTGTAAAGCCTTTGCTAATGCAGCTACTCCAAATCCAATCCAGATAGAAAAGGCATAGAAAGATCCTGCATAAGCATAATCACGTTCACGAACCTGAAGTGGAGTTTGATTCAGATAAAGCACAATAGCTATACCGGTCATAAAGAAAAGGAAGAAGGTGATCCAAAAACCTTGTATACCTTTCTTTCCTGAATATGCTTGGAAAAGCAAACCAAGGATTCCAAGTAAAAGGGGCAACATAAAGTAAACATTATGTCCCTTATTATTAATTATATCAAACGGCATATCATCCTGTGGGCCGACTAAAATCTCATCAACGAACTTAATACCTGTAATCCAGTTTCCATTCGAAATTTCTCCCTGCCCTTGTATATCATTCTGACGTCCTGAGAAGTTCCACATAAAATAACGCCAATACATAAAGTTCAGCTGGTATGAGAAAAAGAAACGAACATTTTCAGCAAAAGTAGGTTTCATAATAGTTTTTGTTTCTCCTCCCGTATTGATACGTACCGGAGTACCCTTGATCTGGGCCCATTCTTTATATGCATTTATATGATTGCCATCCGGACTATACATACGTGGGAAAAGCATTTTAAGCTCATCTACATACTGGTATTCTGTATCATATTTGGAAATATAATACTTGTCCTTTTCATTTTCATTTTGTTTGATCACCTTACTCCAGGTTGGCCTACCTTGTTTTGTTATAGCAGCCAGGCTACGTCCCTTCACTTCACGTTTGACTTCACTTACGTATGTATTCCCATAAATAAGCGGCGTACTTCCATATTGCTCACGAGCCAGATACATACGTAATGTAAATATATCACTCGGATTATTCTGGTTCATCGGTGTATCAGCTGTGGCACGAACCATAATAAGTGCATAAGAAGAATAGCCAACTACAATTACCATTAAGCAAACCAATATAGTATTCATTGCTTTAATAGCAATATTCTTGCTTATAAACATATATGCTGTAAGAGCAACAATCAAAGCAATACCCAGAATATATCCTTCCCCTATAAAAGGAATACCTAACAGAACAATAGATAATATAAAGGCAATTTTCATACGGGTTACATTTCCCTCTTCGCGCATAGTTTCCCATATTGCCCATGCAATTACTCCGCCAAGTATAATAATATAAGCAAATACACCCGAATTATAAGGCATACCTAAAGTGTTCACAAACAATAATTCAAACCAACTACATACTTCCACCAAACCTTGCACAACGCCGTACATCATCAAAGCAATAATTGCAAAAGATATAACTAATGCGATGATAGTACCCTTCAAACTCGGATTTGGATATCTTTTATAATAGTAAACCAATACAATGGCCGGGATACAAAGCAAGTTCAATAAGTGAACACCGATACTGAGACCCATAAGGAAAGCAATCAGCACAATCCACCGGTCGGCATGTGGGCGATCGGCCACAGCTTCCCATTTTAGGATTAACCAGAATACAACCGCAGTGAAAAGAGAGGAATAGGCATAAACCTCACCTTCAACAGCGCTAAACCAAAAAGTATCACTAAAAGTATAAACCAAGGCACCTACAAGTCCACAACCCATAATAGTAATGAATTGAGCAGTAGTCATTTCTTTCCCCTCAGTTACCACTATGCTACGTGCCAGATGGGTAATACTCCAAAAAAGGAATAAAATAGTCAACCCACTAAAAATAGCAGACATGGCATTAATCATTACAGGCACTTGCGATACATCAGATGCAAATTGAGTAAAGATATTAGCAGTAAGCATAAAGAAAGGGGCACCTGGCGGGTGGCCTACTTCTAATTTATAAGCTGAAGAGATGAATTCACCACAGTCCCAGAAGCTGGCTGAACTTTCCATAGTCATTAAATAAACTGTAGTTGCTATCAGAAAGGCTGCCCAGCCCAGTACATTGTTGATTAGTTTATATTTTCCCATACTTTTGAATAAAGTGTGATAATTTTTTGCGATAAAAGGCTATCTTCCACAGATAGATGGGCGCAAAGGTAAACATTTACGTTAAAAACCTAACGAATCATGCAGTTATTAATTGTGAGAGAATCATATAAATCCTGCTATAACCTTTTATTTTTACTTTCATTAACCACTTGTTTTATTGATCAAAACAAACAAAGTCGCTCTTTTTTCTGTTTTACAAAAACAAACATCATAGACAAAAGAAATGATCATGAAAGAAGATTATCTGCTAATAAACGATGAAGCAAATCAACAATTTGAATTTAGGATAATGGAATATACTCCACTCATTGAATATTACATGAATCCTGAAAAAGATGTATTTCTTACTCATACTGAGGTGCCTACACCTTTGGAAGGAAAAGGAGTTGGATCAGCACTTGTTGAAAAAACGTTGGAATACATAGCTAAACGTAATATGCGGGTTGTTCCACTATGCCCTTTCGTTGTTTCATACATAAAAAAACATCCCGAATGGTTGAGAATTGTAAAAACAAGTAAATAATATAATACGAATTCGCTCAACAAACATTCTCATTTAGTAATAAGAAAAAGTTTCACCGGCATTCTTTTACAATGAGAAAAAAGTTTCATAGCGTTTCATCATGATGAGAAAAAAGTTTCACCGGCATGAAACAAAAATTTCACTTAGAAGAGAAAAATGTTTCATGCAGAAGAAACAAAAATTCCATCATAATGGAAAAATACCTACAAAGGGATGTTTATAATATTGAACTCATAATAATTTAATAAAAGACACATCATGGAAAAGAAACATGAATATACAAATGAAAAGCTAACAATTATATGGCAGCCGGATTTATGCTGTCATTCAGGAGTATGTGTACAAACACTTCCAAATGTTTATCGTCCTAGTGAGCGCCCCTGGATTAAAATTGAAAACGCAACTACACCGGAACTTATTGAACAAGTTAACAATTGTCCTTCCGGTGCTCTTAGTTACCGGATGAATAATGAAGGTTAATACTTTGATCTTTGTAACCAGATCATAGGCAAAAAAATATCACCGCATTAAGTTAATTCCTACCTTTGCCATTCTAAATCAAAACAATAATGGTACATAAATTTGATTTTCTGGTGATTGGCTCTGGTATAGCAGGTATGAGTTTTGCCCTGAAAGTGGCTGATAAAGGGAAAGTCGCACTTATATGTAAATCCGGACTCGAAGAAGCCAATACCTATTTTGCACAAGGAGGAGTTGCTTCTGTGACCAACCTGCTTACAGACAATTTCGAAAAGCATATTGAAGATACAATGATTGCAGGAGATTGGTTGAGCGATCGGGAGGCGGTAGAAAAAGTTGTACGTGAGGCTCCTGCCCAAATTGAAGAACTGATCAGTTGGGGAGTTGACTTTGATAAGAATGAAAAAGGAGATTTCGACCTGCACCGGGAAGGAGGACATTCGGAATTCCGTATATTGCATCATAAGGATAACACAGGTGCAGAGATACAGGACAGCCTCATCAAAGCAATCCAGCAACATCCCAATATAATAGTTTTTGAAAACTATTTTGCCATAGAGATATTAACCCAACATCATCTGGGAATAAATGTTACCCGCCAGACTCCAGATATAGAATGCTACGGAGCGTATATCATGGATTTAGCAACCGGACATATTGATACCTTTCTTTCCAAATTCACTCTAATGGCAACAGGAGGAATAGGAGCTGTATATCAGACTACAACTAATCCATTGGTTGCTACCGGTGACGGAATAGCTATGGTCTACCGTGCAAAAGGAACAGTTAAAGATATGGAATTTGTACAATTCCATCCTACTGCTTTTTATCATCCGGGCGATCGTCCTTCATTTCTAATTACAGAAGCCATGCGGGGATACGGAGCGGTTCTACGTACTCTTGATGGGGAAGAATTCATGCAGAAATATGACAAACGTCTTTCTTTAGCTCCTCGTGATATCGTTGCCCGGGCTATAGATAATGAGATGAAAAACCGTGGAGATGATTATGTTTATCTGGATGTAACCCATAAAGACCCTGAGGAAACAAAAAAACATTTCCCCACAATCTATGAGAAATGTCTCGGTTATGGAATCGATATAACTAAAGATTATATTCCGGTTGCTCCGGCTGCACATTATCTATGCGGTGGTATTAAAGTGGATTTGGATGGATGTTCATCCATTAAACGCTTATATGCAGTAGGAGAATGCGCCTGTACAGGACTACATGGTGGAAACAGATTGGCATCTAATTCACTTATTGAAGCAGTAGTATACGCAGATGCCGCTGCTAAACACAGTCGTTTCTTTATTGATAAATATACTTATCAGGAAAATATTCCAGCCTGGAATGATGAAGGCGTACAATCACCGGAAGAGATGGTTTTGATCACACAAAGCGCTAAAGAAGTAGGACAGATCATGAGTACCTATGTGGGTATTGTCCGTTCGGATCTTCGCCTTAAAAGAGCATGGGATAGGTTAGATATAATTTACGAAGAAACAGAAAGTCTTTTCAAACGTTCAGTAGCTTCTAAAGAAATCTGTGAATTGCGTAATATGGTCAATACGGGATACCTTATTATGCGTCAGGCCATTGACAGGAAAGAAAGTAGGGGATTACATTATACACTGGATTATCCACCAAAATCAATTAAAAATTAAAAAATACGAATTACGAATGAAATGTATTCAACTCGTAATTCGTAATTTTTCACTCGTAATTGAAATTTAAGCATAGTTTTGCTTCATCGGTTCAAAGAATGATTGTGGATGCTCACATGCAGGGCATTTTAATGGAGCTTTCTTTCCTTCGAACACAAATCCACAGTTACGGCATTGCCAAAGGATAGCTTCTTCTTTTTCAAAAACTTTACCTTCTGCAATATTTGATAAAAGTTGGCGATAACGTTTTTCATGTTCAACTTCTACCTTAGCAATCATACGGAATGCAGTTGCTATTTGTTTGAAACCTTCTTCTTCTGCAACAACAGCATAATCCGGATAAAGAGTTCCCCACTCTTCTAATTCACCTTCTGCAGCCTCAGCAAGGTTTTCCATTGTTGTACCTATTTTTCCTGCCGGATAAGAAGCAGTGATCTCAACCATTCCACCTTCCAGAAATTTAAAGAAACGTTTTGCGTGTTCTTTTTCCTGTTCGGCAGTTTCCGTAAATACAGCGGCAATTTGTTCATATCCCTCTTTTTTTGCTACACTGGCAAAGAATGTGTAACGTGTTCTTGCTTGTGATTCTCCAGCAAAAGCTTTCAATAGGTTTTGCTCTGTACGAGTTCCTTTAATACTTTTTTCCATGACGTTCTAATTTATGTATGTGATACTAATATTGAGTTTGTATAATCGCTAATTTTACTTGTCAAAGATAGAAAATTCAATTTAAACAATGGGGGAAATAGGTTAAGAATATATCTATCAGATTATAAAAAATATTTATATCCCTCACTCATATAACTATTCTATACCAAAAATTGTTCGCTGATTTTCGGATTATTGCTACTTGTATTATTTTTAATTACTTACCCTGATAACTTGGATTTGATATATATTTTATTCATACCTTTGCACCCAATTAGACAGATAACTGGTAAAACTATAATGAACAAACTTGATTTCCAGCCTAAACTCTTTTCTGCGCTGAAAAATTATTCAAAAGAAAAGTTTATGGCCGACCTGATGGCCGGTATTATTGTAGGAATTGTGGCACTTCCATTGGCCATAGCTTTCGGTATAGCTTCAGGCGTGAGTCCGGAGAAAGGATTAATCACAGCTATTATCGGTGGATTTATTGTTTCTTTTTTAGGAGGCAGTTCAGTACAAATAGGTGGACCGACCGGTGCTTTTATTGTAATTGTGTATGGTATTATACAAAATTTTGGTATTGAAGGATTAGCCATTGCAACTGTTATTGCTGGTATAATGCTGATTTTAATGGGATTATTAAAATTAGGAACTGTTATAAAATTCATACCTTATCCTATTGTTGTAGGTTTTACCAGCGGTATTGCACTTACCATCTTTACTACACAAATGAAAGATCTGTTTGGGTTAAGCATGGAGAAGGTACCTGCTGATTTCTTATCCAAATGGGGAGCTTATTTTGAAAGTTTTCATACAATTAATTGGTGGTCACTTCTGATTGGATTGATAAGTATAGCTATTATTGTATTTACTCCACGCTTTTCTAAAAAAATACCCGGTTCTTTAGTTGCTATTATTCTTATGACAATCATTGTTTTTATCATGCGAAATTATTTAGGTATAGCATCTATTGAAACCATTGGAGACAGATTTACTATTGATGCATCTCTACCTATGCCCGAAGGTATATCATTCAATATGGCAACAATAAACCTCCTCCTTCCATCGGCTTTTACCATAGCGATGCTTGGGGCTATTGAATCTTTATTATCTGCAACCGTAGCGGATGGTGTTACCGGAGACAAACACAATTCTAATACCGAATTAATAGCACAAGGAGCGGCTAATATTGTTGTTCCTCTCTTTGGAGGTATACCCGTTACAGGAGCTATTGCCCGCACAATGACAAATATTAATAATGGAGGACGTACGCCTGTTGCAGGTATTATTCATGCAGTAGTTCTATTATTGATATTATTATTTTTAGGCCCGTTAACCAAACATATACCCATGGCTTGTTTAGCTGGGGTACTAATTATAGTATCTTACAATATGAGCGATTGGAGAACCTTTCATTCTTTATTGAAAAATCCGAAAGAAGATGTTTCTGTTCTTCTTGTAACCTTCTTTCTAACTGTTATTTTTGACCTTACTATTGCGATTGAGATAGGTCTATTAATAGCTATGTTACTTTTCATGCGCCGGGTAGCAGAAACAACAAAAGTATCCGTTACAAAAAATGAAATCAAGCTATCTGAAGAGAATGAAGTGTCTAAAAATGAAGAAAAATTAGTACTTCCTTCCGGTGTTGAAGTTTACGAAATAGACGGCCCATTTTTCTTTGGTATAGCTAATAAGTTTGATAGTGTGATGAAAAACATGGGAGATAAACCACAAATACGCATCATACGTATGCGGAAAGTACCCTTTATGGATTCAACCGGATTACATAACTTAGAAAGTTTGCTTCGCCTATCAAAAGCTGAGAATATTCAATTAATTTTGTCAGGAGTAAATGATTCTGTTAGAAACCTATTAATAAAATCCGGATTCGCGGATAAAATCGGGGCAGACAATATTTGTAGCAATATCAATGATGCGGTTGAAAAAGCGACTGAATTGGTTGAATGACATAAAAATACTATAACTATTAATACCCTACTACTTATGAAACCAACAGGAAGACTACTTTCCCTCGATGTAATGCGGGGAATAACAATTGCCGGTATGATTATGGTAAATAATCCCGGTTCATGGAAATATGTATATGCACCTTTACGTCATGCTACCTGGGATGGATTAACTCCTACTGACCTTGTATTTCCTTTTTTTATGTTTATCATGGGGGTATCTATGTTCTTTTCTCTCCGGAAATATAATTTAAAACTCACAAAAGAAAGTGCATGGAAAGTTTTAAAAAGAACTATATTAATTTTCCTGGTAGGATTAGGATTAAACTTGTTTAACCTTCTTTTAAGTAAAAACCCATTGGCTTTTGAAAACTTACGTATTCTGGGAGTAATGCAACGATTGGCACTTGCTTATGGAATTGGTTCTTTAATCGGATTAGCTGTAAATCATAAATATTTGTTATATGTTGCCGGAGGTATCTTAGCTGGTTATTGGGCTTTAATAGGTTTTACCGGTAGTACGGTATTATCTGAAGATAACATCATCGCTGTTGTTGACCGTGCAATATTAGGCGCATCTCACATGTATAGAGATACGATGGCTGATGGAACACGTATAGCTTTTGAACCGGAAGGTATAATAAGTACAATTGGAAGTGTAGCTCATGTATTACTTGGTTTCTTTGCAGGTAAAATGATAATGGATAGTAAAAAAGATAATGATCTTATTTTACGTAAACTTTTCATATTCGGAACAATACTACTTTTTGCCGGTCTATTATTTAACTATGGATGTCCGATTAATAAGAAAATATGGAGTAGTACTTTTGTCCTAACTACTTGTGGGATGGGATCTTTATTTCTTGCTTTATTAATCTGGATTATTGATATCAATGGAAAAAAGAGTTGGACTTTATTCTTTGAATCTTTTGGTATAAACCCTCTTTATTTGTATGTACAGGCAGCTCTATTAGCTACTTTATTCAGTAGAATTGGTTTTTCATCCTATATGTATACACAAGTATTTAGTCCATTACTAGGTGATTATGGAGGGTCACTTGCGTGGGCATTATTCTTTGTTTTTATAAATTGGATACCTGGATATTTTCTTTATAAAAAGCAGATTTACATCAAATTGTAATAGTTTATTAAGCAGAAACGCTGACTTCAAAACCCTCTGCACGCGCACGATCTGCTATGATTTCCATATCTTCTTTGGATACTTTCCGAAGGGAATGGATAGGCGTTTCTCTATCTATGGTATAAATCATTACTTGCTTAGGACGTATTTGTTTAAGAGCTTCAATCCAGCCAGCAATTTCTTCTTCAGTGGTGTTATCGACGGATTCACCGTTGTTTTCACCACGAAGAAACATTGTTTGTATGATAACATTTCCATGGAAACGCTTTAATTGCTCAAGTAAGCCAACAAAGTTAAAAGAAGGAGAATTGGGAACATCCAATTGCCTGATACGACTATCTAATACTGAATCAAGTTTAAGTATATTATCTTCAATCTTGTTAAGTGCATCAAATACTTCTTGTTTATGTAACATGGTTGCATTTGAAAGCACAGCTATCTTTGATTGGGGGCAAAGCCGGTCTCTTACTTCTATTGTATCATCTATAATTGTCCCAAAGTCAGGATTAAGAGTAGGCTCTCCATTACCGGCAAACGTAATCACATCCGGACAAATATTTTCTGATTGCATTTCCAGTAATTTGCTTTCCAATGCCTTTTTGACTTCTTCCCGGGTTGGCATCTTACTACGAGTACGTCGATCCTCATTTAAACCACATTCACAATAAATACAATTAAAAGAACAGAGTTTACCATCTGCAGGTAATAGATTTACACCTAAAGAAACACCTAACCGGCGACTATGTATAGGACCAAATATTATTTTATCGAAAAGGATTGTTGACATAAATATCAATTACGAATTAAAAATTACGAATTACGAATGAGAGATCAGCCTTAGCCAATTCAAAGTTAAGAATAATCTTGGAAAATTTCCCCCTTATATTTTATTCTTCAATTCGTAATTCGTAATTTTTAATTCGTAATTGATCAAAACTTCCATCTCAATTGAACATATAAATCTGTTTTATCAGAGCCTTCTATTTCTTCTAAGCCAGTGCCTATAGTATCTCTATCCCTATAATGCGTATATCCTATTTTGGAAGATAAAGTAAGCTGCTCCAGAATATCCCATCGTAAAGTTGCTGCAAGTCTTACTCCTTTTCCATAAAAAGAAGGCATATAAAAGGCATACAATAAATTCTTTTCATAAGAACTTACCCGTGTACTATAATCATCCGTATGAAAAAAGGCAGTATAAATATCTGCTTGTACAGGTAAAGATTTTGGTTTCCAGGCTATACTTTGTGCCAGCATATATCCTTTACTATTTTCTTTATTTTCTTCTGTATATAAAACCCCATCTATAGATGTTCTACATAGAAAAGAAGATGATAAATTATATATAAATTGTAATCTTAACCGCTGTTGATCATAAGGTAATATTACATTTGAAATATCTTCTCCTGTTATATTTTTTTCTTTTTGTTTATACTTATACCGAATATAAGCTGAAAAAGAAGAACTATAAGTATAATCTACTTGTGCCATATATTCTTTGCCTGACGAAGGGGCATCAATACCATACTTTAACCAGGGAAAACGAAACCAATCGGCAAAAAGTGAGAATTTCCAATAAGGAAAAGGAACACATTGAAATCCCATATACATACCTTGTTCATTTTGTACTGAACTACTTTGCGAGAAGGCATTTCCAAAATAGGCTTGATAACGACGACTATAATAACGATGTAACAATAAAAAAGAGATATAAGAAACAGGTGTCAATTGCATTGCATTCAGAGTGGCTAAAGCTCCGTTTTTAGATAAAGCGGTTTCGCCATATATTTTTATTTGTCTCTTCTTAACCAGATAATCAACACTTATATTCATATTCTGAGTTCCACGAAAATAATATAAGTTATAGGGTTTAGGGTCAGGTTGCATTTCATAATCACCAAAAGAGTGGGAGAGGGCTGTTATACCAATACATAAGTTAGGAGAAGCATATCGTACATTTCCACCGATAGTTTGCATAGGAACTGTTCGCAATCTTTCTCTTTCACTAACTAATCTGTGAAGTCCACTTGTCTGGATGGACGTAAATGAATTGTTATCTACTTTAGCATCCATTTTACGATAAGAATAAAAAAGACTGACTTCTATTTTATCAAAAGCTAAAGTTGCTGCAGCTCCCCGAAAATAATCTATCTCATTGGTTGAAAAGTGCCGGCGGAAACCATAAGTCCTTCTCTCTGCTTGTGCAACAATAGAACTCCGACTTGGTGTGAAATCATTACTGATTACTAATCCTTGTCCAAAAGAAACTTTATAATCTCCTAAAGCCATACTTTTCAACTTGCCTAAATCTTTCAGAAAAAAATAGAATGAATAATAATCATAGCCTTTATGATGTTTATTCCAAAAAGGTTCACCTGCATCTTTTTCAGCCGTCAAACCCGCCTGTAATCTATTATCAAAAGAATAAGAATAGCGTAAGGAATTATAATAGGGCTCTCCCAGGTATTTTCGATTAGGATATTCTTCCAATATACTATCCGGCTGAGAACGATAACCTTCCTTTTGTTGAAAACCTTTATCATATCTGATAACCAGTTCATTCTTTCCATATTTCAACAGATTATGAACATTTAAAGGAAGGTTATCAACCACTTCATCATTTACTGCAACAAATGGTAATAATAATGATATCGTTTGAAAATCGAGTTCTTCAATATTCTTTAATTCATACAATGAGACCATATTCCCATATTGTTCTCTGTATTTTATTATACTCTCTATTTGTCTATCTGATAGGAATGGTAATTTTCTTAAATCATCCCTTTCTACCTTATTTATATCAAATGGGTGTTCTGTAAAATAAGATAATTCAGTATATAAAGCTTCAATCATTTCAGTATTCTCAGTTTCCTGTGCCAATTCATCTATATATTCCACCCATCTATCCGAAGTTTGAGAAAAAGAATAAAAGGTACTTATCCATAAAAAAGAAGTAAATAATATGATATATTTTTTCATAGGTCATATAGTATCAAAAGGTAAAACATAAACCTACTCCTGTACTTACTCCTAATACAGGATGAAATACAGAAGCCACATCTAATGAAAAGCTGGAAAAATCATATCCAAGACCAAAAGAAGGTAGTAGAGGTTTTAACTGAGCTCCACCCCGTATATGGAAAGAATTAAAAACTGTATATTCTATTCCAAAACTACCCGTTACAGAATATTCTTTTTCAGTACCGATAGTACCTATTATTAACAAACTGTTAATAATTTCCCATTGAAAACCTGTTTGTAGAATATATCCTCCAAAACATTCTTTATCAGTTATTTCCTTCTTAATTGAAATAGATGGTGTATTTATAATTAACAATCCTATCAACAACTTATCAATAGGAGAATAAGTAATACCAATATCAGTAGATATACGTGCAGGTTCTTCTTCATACAATTCAGTTTGTAGTATAGAATAATGGACGGCTAATCCCAATGTCCAGTATTGATTCAATCGTTTTGCAAATGACAAACGCACCATGCTTTGTCGATAAGAATCATAACCAAAAGAAGAAATATGTAAGGCAACAGGTAAAAAATCATTCGAATATATAAAACACCCGTTTACCGTACCCAATTCTTTTAAACCATATTTATTATAATAATGTAACTGAATGGAATTTAACTCTGTTAAAGCTATTAGAGAAGGATTATAAAAAGATGTTTGAGTTACTCCATTTCCTCCGGTACTTATGCTACGTATATCCGGTAGACGAAGATTATCAGTGCTATATACATAATTATTTATTAGTAATACAAAAGTAGTTATTAATATCTTGGTTTTTTTCATGTTAAGTACTGGTTTATAATTGTATACCTTATTTACACTAATTTGAATCTACTCCATATATAAAGGAATAGTTAATACTAAGTTAATGTTGAATTGGATCTATGGAAAAGATATTTAATTCCTCTGTTTCATAGTATAGATATTTTAGGTTAATCAATCAGACAAACATATAAAAAGATTATTAATAAAGCAACTCTTTGATACATAATTTGTTTAATTCCATATCTTAATAGTCAAAGAGTGTAAAGAATATAGGAATTATCTTTGAATTGAATTATTTTTGTAGTTGATGAAATACTTAAAAGTATATATAATCTTTTTGTTCGTTATTAGCCCACTGTTTGCAAAGGCACAAACTATTATAACGAATATATTACCTGAGGGTTATCAACGTGCTACTCTTGAAGGAAATGATACGATAGCTGTGGTTTCACTCAAAGAGGTAATAGTATATCCTGAAATCAAATTTAAGAATAATAAAGAAAAGGTTGCTTATACTAAATTAGTAAGAGACGTGAAACGTACTCTGCCTTATGCAAAGATGGTTTATGATGTATTGATTGAAACTTATGAGTATATGGAAACTCTTCCCGATGATAAAGCACGTCAAGAACATTTGAAATTAATGGAAAAAGATATTTTTAAACAATATAAACCGGAACTTAAAAAACTAACTTTCTCTCAAGGTAAATTACTTATTAAACTAATTGACAGAGAATGTAATCAATCCAGTTATAATCTTTTAAAAGCATACCTAGGAAGTTTTAGAGCTGGTTTCTGGAACTTTTTTGCAGGTATGTTCGGAGCTAGTTTAAAATCGGATTATGATCCGGCCGGAAAAGATAAAATGACTGAACGAGTAGTTGTTTTGGTAGAAAGAGGTTTAATCTGATAATTGCTTGAAAAAATCCCATATTACAATCCCAGCAGTTACAGAAACGTTTAAAGAATGTTTTGTTCCATATTGAGGTATTTCAATACATTTATCACAGTTATCAACAACAATTTGCTGAACTCCCTTTACTTCGTTTCCTAATATAACAGCATATTTTTTATTACTGTCTAACAATAGCTTATCTAACATAGTACTACCTTCTGCTTGTTCAATAGCATATACACAGTAACCTTTTGTTTTCAACTTATCAACAGCCTCCAATGTATCTTTAAAATACTCCCACACAACAGTATCCTCAGCACCTAAAGCTGTCTTATGAATTTCTGCATGTGGAGGACAAGCCGTTATACCACATAAATAAACTGCCTCTATTCGAAATGCATCTGATGTGCGAAATACCGAACCAACATTATGTAAGCTTCTTACATGATCTAAAACTACTATTAAAGGTATTTTTTTACTTTCTTTAAAAGCTTCGGGAGTTAATCTGTTCAATTCAGTAATTTTCCACTTACGCATAGGATATTATTTTTAGGAAAACAAAAGTAAATAATATTGTCAATACATGGTTGAAAAGATATGGATAACTAGTGAACAGAAAATAAAAACTTATTCTTGTATATATGATATTTTTAACTATACCTATCTTATTTACTATTAACAACTATAAAGTATTGTATTTTTATCCGTACCTATCAACAAGAGAAATACACAGCTTTAGAGAGTAAATAGGATAAATAGTTTTTTACACTTATATATATTAACTATATGTTGATAACATTTATATAGTCATAAAACACAGATAGATACAATCAGAGAAAGTGTTGATATTATGTAAAGAAATAGTATATAAGATTTTGATAACTATTTCAGCAACCTTTCTTCTAAGAAACTATAAACCATTTCAACAGTCTATTATTATCTACATTTTTTATTTTTTAATTTAAAGAAATAATAATATTAATATGAATCGTTGATAACTCATTTAGACTTTAATCAGATCAATTTTATGTTGGGAACTATTATGGCTATGAAGCCCGAGAAACTATCTATAGAAAGATTTTGTTCTTATCTTTGTATCAAATATAGAAGTATAGAAGTTTAAAGTTTTTATAATATGGATAGTCAGTCAATCGGATATGTGAACATTCCTGTTCCTGTAAATATTAATCTAAAAGAAGCAATTGATACTTTACGAAAAAAAAAGAATGCTATTATTCTGGCACATTATTATCAGACAAGTGATATACAGGATATAGCAGATTTTGTTGGGGATAGTTTAGCATTAGCACAATGGGCATCAAAAACGGATGCAGACATAATTGTTCTTTGTGGTGTTCATTTTATGGGTGAAACAGCGAAAATATTAAGTCCAGATAAAAAAGTTTTAGTACCTGATCTGAATGCTGGTTGTTCTCTGGCTGATAGTTGTCCGGCTGTAGAGTTTGAAGCTTTTGTAAAAGAACATCCTGATCATACTGTTATTTCTTATGTAAACACTACAGCTGCTGTAAAAGCAGTAACAGATGTTGTAGTAACATCTACAAACGCAAAACAAATAGTCGATAGTTTTCCGACAGATACTAAAATTATATTTGGTCCGGATCGTAATTTAGGTAATTATATAAATAGTATAACCGGACGTAACATGCTTCTTTGGGATGGCGCCTGTCATGTACATGAAAAATTTTCACTTGAAAAAATACTTGAATTAAAGGCTATTTATCCGGAGGCTGAAATTATAACCCATCCTGAGTGCAAACAACCTATTATTGAGGTGTCAGACTTCGTAGGTTCAACTGCAGCCCTTATTCGATACACAACACAGTCTGATAAGAAACAATTCATTGTAGCGACGGAAAGTGGTGTTATTCACGAGATGTGTAGACAGAGCCCAAATAAAGAATTTATTCCGGCTCCTCCCAATGATAGTACTTGTGCCTGTAACGAATGTGTTTATATGCGCTTAAATACAATGGAAAAGTTATATAACTGCCTGAAATATGAATTGCCTGAAATACATGTTGATAAAGAGGTACAAAAGAAAGCGGTTCTCCCTATAAAACGAATGTTGGAAATATCTGAACAACTTGGGCTTTGACCAAGTTGATTCAATTACGAATGAAATATATTATATCCAAATCGTAATTCGTATTTGAATCAGCCTGCAGAGCTTATTTGACAACCATTATTTTTGTAACAACACTTTCACTTTGATGGGGTTCATGAGCTAATACAAGATAGATACCGGTAGATACCCGTTCTCCATTCTTTTTTCGGCAATCCCAGGTAAATTGTCCTCCAAGAGATTTACCTTGTATAATAAGGTTACCACTCACGTCTGTAATTTTTATATTGCTATCCTTTTTTAAACCGGTAATAGTTACCATATCCTGAAATTCTGGTCGTACAGGATTAGGAAAAGCATATACATCCGAATAACTTTCTTCACCTTTTGTAGCTCCACCCATATAAGAAACGATACCTTTATCTGTTCCAATAAATGCTTCTCCGCTAATAGGATCTATAGCTATACTTTCAATATAATTTGATGGAAGAGGAGATGTTTCTGCAGTAAACTGATCGATAATTTGAGTACCGTCTTCAGATACAATAAATACACCTGAACTCTGAGTACCTAGCCATTTACGATTTCCACCATCTACAGCAATAGCCCGTACACTTTCTCCATCTAAAAAAATAGTACGTGTTCCATCCTCATGTTCATGAATGATTCTATTTGCAGACATATTACCGGGATCATTTAATGCTCTATCCGGAGCAGAACAGATAATCGGCCCTAAATTGGTTCCTATCCATATTTGCCCATTCATATCTTCCACCATACAGTAATAGGTATTTGCACTTATTACACCATCACTTGTACTTGATGTTTTAAATGTTTCATAATATTGTGCAGTTTTATCTGATGTTTCATCAAATACTAATATACCCGTATTATCTCCCCGGAGAATATTAACCCATTTATGATTATTGTTTCTTATTAATATTTTATCAACAACATGTTGTGTATCCAAAGCGCCAAAGTAGTAAGATTTCCACGTACCGTCAGCAAGCAATACTTTAATACCATTTTGAACTGAACTATTTGTCATCCAAAGATTATTGTTTTTATCAAATATAAGCCCCTCTACCCGAACATAATTATTGGGATTGCTTTTGGACGCTGATTCAAGTAAACTGTTGTTTGAATTATATAACTTAACAAATTCATTATCTTTAAACTCAAATACTCCTTCACCCCAGGTTGAAGCAAAATAATGGTTTTCATTACTTGGATCTATAGCAATACTGGTTACATCAGAAAATCTTATTTTACTTTCCTGTGCTATTTTATTTTCATCATAATTTGTCCATTTTTTTTCTTGGGTATCATAAATCATAAAGGTTCCCGGATTATCTGAACGATTTGTCCAGCGTCCTCCTCCGGCTACAAAAAGCTTTTGATTATAAAAAGTCATAAATGCGGCTAAATCTCGTTTAGGGCTTTCAATTGTGATGCCTGAAAGAACCGATTCAAATTCATTACCTTTTTTTCTTATTCCTTTTAGGCCTTCGTGGTCTGCTGCTATCCAAAAAGTATTTTCATCTTGTAAAGAAGATATATCATGAATTGTTCCTGTATTCATCGTATATTTATCTGTCAGTGAATTATGTACGATGACGGAATTATTTGTGAAAGCTAAGAGTTTACCATTTTCCACTTTCATCTTTTGTAAGTTATTATTGGTAGTTATAGTAACGAAAGTGTTGTTATTAGAATTTTTATAATATACTCCTTTTTCTTTTTGGAAAGCACATAAAACATCCTGAAAAACTGCTATTTGACGAATATCTATTTTATCGTTATCTATGCCTGGAAGAGTAATGTTTTCCATATCATGCCAATTATGGATATCAAGTAAGTTACTACTTAAAGCACCATACATAATACCTTCTGAGGTGGCAGCATATAGATTATCGTTATAAATACAAGTAGAATATATGGAACGGTTTATTCGATAAGTATCTGTGATTTCCTGTTTTTCCATATCTATAAGTAAAATGCCGAATTCTGTTGCTAAATAAGCATTCTTCCCATTAAAATATATACTATTAATATCCTTATTTTGAATATTAATAATCTTCATCAGATAAGATATATTATAAACGCCATCTTCATCTAGTAAGTCTATATTTCCATTTGAATAGGTAATTAACAGTTTCTTTACTTTCGAATTATAACCTATATGAGTAATTTGTGTATCACTTAATCCATATTCTTCTTTTACATAGGTATGAATACTTTTATCTTCTTTACCATAACTGTATAGTGAACCATTAGCTATAGCAAATACATTGTTTGGAGCTTCTGCTACAGCTGTCGTAGTATAATAAGCCATATATGATTTCCATGTTCCCGTTCCTTGTGCAGAGCACAGGGCAACAAATAAAATAGGAAATAACAGAATGTATATATATCGTTTCATTTATTTTTCGGATAAAGTGGATAGAAAAGCAACTAACTCTTTTACAGCTAGAGCCCTGTGACTTATTTTATTTTTTATATCATTACCTAATTCGGCAAAAGTAAGATCATAGTTGTCAGGTTTAAAGATAGGATCATAACCAAAACCGGCATTCCCTTTTTTCTCATCTATAATAGATCCATTAATAATGCCATCAAAAAGGTATTCTTTATTATCCAGGATTAAAGCGATTGAAGTCCGAAAACGGGCTTTTCTATTTTCTTTTCCTTTTAACGCATTTAATAATTTGTTCATATTAGCTTCTGCATCATGTTCAGGTCCTGCATAACGGGCAGAAAATACACCGGGAGCATTATCCAATGCCTCTACTTCCAAACCGGTATCGTCAGCAAAACAATCATAACCATACTTTACTTTTACATATCTGGCTTTTAAGAGAGCATTTCCTTCTAATGTATCAGCTGTTTCGGGAATATCTTCATCGCAGTTTATATCAGCTAAACTTATTAAATGAATTGAGTCAGGAAGTATGGATGATACCTCTTCCAGTTTATGTTTATTATTGGTTGCAAATACTAGTTTCTTAATCATCACGTTATATTGATAGATAAAATGTATACATTTGTGCTTTACAAAAATAAGATAGAATATGTTTCTTTATTCTAAATCTCAAAAATATATTGCTTCTATACTATACTTAACGATCAATGCATTGTTTTATTTTAAGTACCTGTATAGGATTTCGTTAATTGCCTCTCTTCTTTCTCTGGCAGTATATTTGATATTTTCATATATAGTATTTGATAAATTCTATAAGTACAAATTAGCCATTTCGGGAAAGCTTCTGATTGTATTAATAGTTGGTTATACTGTGTGTTGCGGTATAGTCCTTGCTTTTATTCCAAAAGAAAGCCTGAATGTAGATAGATGGGAGATGATACAGGTATTTTGGGATGCGGTATCTCAAAATATATATCCTTATAGTGCACAAGGTATTAATGGTAATTATCCTGGACCTATGCCTTTTTACTTCATTTTGTCTTATCCTTTTTATTTGATAGGAGAAATAGGATATATGGCTATTACAGGTGTTCTACTATGGTTATATTATATTTATAAAAAAGAAAGAAAAGCTCTTTTTTTAATGGTTTTGCTTTTATTTTCTTCATTAGCTATATATTGGGAAATATTTGCTCGTAGTACTATTTTCTTAAATTCTTGCTTATTTGCCTTTTTTATATTTAGTCTTAAAGACTTGAATAAAAAGACTAATGGAGAATTTTATTTATTGGCAATTATTGGAGGTTTGCTTACTTCTACCCGTACAGTATTTGCTATAGTACTTATTTTATGGGGTATTTATGTTTTAATTCATGAAAGGATGAATTTCTGGAAATTAACGAAATGGGGATTATGTTTTATAATTTCTTTTATTCTATCCTTTATTCCTTTTATAATGATGGATCCGGAAGCGTTCAAGGAAATGAATCCTTTTATTACCCAATCTTCTGTATTAATGCCTTTTTGGTTGGTTCTTTGTTTTATAGGATTCTCAGTTCTACTAGGCTTTTTCTGTAAAAGATTTATTGATGTGATATATTATGGTGGAATTTTGCTTTTTCTTACCATTACTGGACATTTTATATATGCAATTTCTGAAAATGGTATAGATGGTTATCTAAATGCTGGAGCTGATATTTCATACTATATATTTTGTTTTCCTTTCTTATTAAAAGTAATAGCTTATACAAATGATAGACGGTAAGATTGTAACAGTAGTAATGCCTGCATATAATGCAGAAAAAACGGTTGAAAAGACTTATAATGAGATACCTTTTGATATTGTAGATCATGTAATTTTAGTAGATGATAGAAGTAGGGATAATACAATTGACAAAGCAAAACAAATAGGTATTCAATATGTTATTCCTCATGAAATAAATAAAGGCTATGGAGGAAATCAGAAAACATGTTATGATAAAGCATTAGATATTAATTCGGATATAATTATCATGCTTCATCCGGATTATCAATATACTCCTAAACTTATCCATTCTATGGCTTATCTGATAGCAGATGATGTTTACAAAGTAGTATTCGGATCCAGAATCTTGGGTAAAGGAGCTCTAAAAGGAGGAATGCCATATTATAAATATATTGCTAATCGAATTCTTACTTTTATACAGAATACCTTAATGAGAAATAAATTGTCTGAATATCATACCGGGTATAGGGCTTTCTCAGGGGAAGTATTAAAGAATATAAATTACCATCTATGTTCAGATAATTTTGTTTTTGACAATCAGATTATTGCTCAAATATGTTATAGGGGCTATGATATAGCAGAAATAACATGTCCTACCAAATATTTTCCGGAAGCTTCTTCTATTAAACTATATAATAGTATGGTATATGGTTTCGGAGTTCTTGGTGTAGCATGTCAATATGCTCTTCATAAAATGAAGATTAAAAAATATGCTATTTTAGAGTGATACTATGTTTTAATCGGATCAAAACCTTCTCCAAAGACCCCACGAACGACACTTTGTGATATAAAGGCTTGTGGATCTATTTCCTTAACAATACGGAAGATAGTTAAGGATTCTGATTTCTTGACTACTAAAACAATCACTTTAATTGGGCGTTTTGAATACCCTCCTTCACCATTCAATAGAGTACATCCTCTATCCATATCACGAAGGATACGTTCTACAATTTCATCATATTTCTGTGAAAATATAAGGAATTGAACAGATTGACGATTGCCATTAATGATCCTGTCAAGCATGTAATTACTAATAACCATTTCCACAAAACCAAAGACAATTTTATCTACATTATGGAATATCAGAAAAGAACTACTAATGATGATAAAGTCAAATATCAAAAGGCCAGTGCCAATAGATACATTTTTATATTTGTTAATAATAGCAGCCAGAATATCTGTTCCTCCGGTGCTACCATTTGCAGAAAATATAAGTCCTAAACCGGTACCACATATAGCACCTCCCAAGATAATAGACATAAATACCTGATCCTTGATAATCGGTACACCTCCTAATAACCATTCAAAGAACGAAAGAGAAAGGGATAAAGATATTACACCAAAGATAGTCTTGATCAGAAATTTGAATCCAAGGATCTTAAAAGCAAAAGCTAAAAGGATAACATTAATAACAAAGTAAGAAACAGAAACCGGAATATTAGTGGCAAAGTATATTAAGGCACTTATACCACTTACTCCTCCGGTTACGATTTCGTTGGAAAGAATAAATCCATTAAAACCAAATCCATACAGGACTGTACCAAGAAATATGATGATATAGTCCTGCGAGGAATGGTAAATTTTTTTAAAACGTTTTTTGCCCATTAAACCACGATGTTAACAATTTTCCCAGGTACGACAATCACCTTTTTAGGTGTTTTACCGTCCATCCACTTAGCGGAATTCTCATGGCTAAGCGCTGCTTTTTCAACATCTTCTTTATTCATATCAGCCGGTAATTCCAGATTGAAACGGGCTTTCCCGTTGAATGAGATGGCGTATGTTACGCTGTTTTCCTTCAGATATTCTTCGTTATGTTGAGGCCATTCTGTATGGCAAATAGTGTCTTTGTTTCCTAATGCGTGCCACAACTCTTCTGCAATGTGGGGTGCGAAAGGAGCGAGAACTATCAGTAAGGGTTCCAGAATGGCTTCCTTATAACATTTCAAACTTGTCAGTTCATTGATACAGATCATAAAGGCACTTACGGATGTATTGAATGAGAAATGTTCGATATCCCAGGTTACCTTTTTGATTAGTTTATGTAATGCTTTCAGTTCGTCTGCTGTAGGTTTTTCTTCTGTTACCTGGAAATTTCCTTCCCGGCTGTAGAATAATCCCCATGTCTTTTTCAGAAAACGATGAACGCCGTCTATACCGTTTGTATCCCAGGGTTTGGATTGCTCTAATGGGCCTAAGAACATTTCGTATAAACGCAGTGTGTCTGCTCCGAACTTATCGACGATTACGTCCGGATTGACTACGTTGTGATAGGATTTAGACATCTTTTCGACACCCCATCCGCATATGTATTTATCATCTTCCAGAATAAACTCAGCAGTTTTGTATTCCGGGTTCCAGTTGCGGAAAGCGTCAATATCTAATATATCGTTGCTGACGATATTTACATCGACATGCAGCTGGGTGGTTTCGTATTGGTCTTTAAGGTTCAGGGACACGAATTTGTTTGTTCCGTTAATACGATAAACAAAATTAGAACGTCCCTGGATCATACCCTGGTTGATCAGTTTCTGGAACGGTTCTTCGTTATGAGATATTCCCAGGTCATACAGGAATTTATTCCAGAAACGGCTATAGATCAAATGACCGGTAGCATGTTCGGTTCCTCCTAAATAGAGGTCTACGTTTTGCCAGTATGCGTTGATATCTTTGTCCACTAATGCTTTATTGTTATGCGGATCTTCATAACGCAGGTAATAGGCGGAAGATCCGGCAAAACCGGGCATCGTATTTAACTCCAATGGGAAGATTGTTTTATTGTCGATCCGGGATGTTTCAACTACTTCTTCGTTGACGATATCCCAAGCCCAAACGGTAGCATTACCTAAAGGAGGATCACCGGCAGCTGTAGGTAAGAATCGGTCTACTTCCGGTAACTTCAGAGGTAACTTCTCTAATGGCAGCATTTGTGGCAGGCCATTCGCATCATAATATACCGGGAATGGTTCACCCCAATAACGTTGACGGCTGAAGATAGCATCGCGCAAACGATAGTTAACTTTTACTTTACCCAATCCTTTTTCTTCTACATATTGTTTGGTTTTAGCAATAGCTTCTTTTACTTCCAATCCGTTTAATACCAAACCTCCTTCCATTCCTTTTCCGGGCTGGGGTGAGTTCGTCATGATACCTTCTTTGGCATCAAAGCTTTCTTCCGATATATCACATCCTTCTATCAACGGAATGATTGGCAGATTGAAATGTTTAGCAAAAGCATAATCACGGCTGTCATGACCCGGTACAGCCATAATTGCTCCTGTTCCGTATCCTGCCAGTACATAATCGCTGATCCATACGGGGATCGCTTCTCCGGTCAACGGATTGATGGCATACGAACCGGAGAAAACACCAGTTACTTTCTTTTCAGCCATTCTTTCCCGTTCAGTTTTCTTTTTGGTTGCGGCTTTGTAGGCTTCTACTGCTGCTTTCTGATCTGCAGTGGTCAGTATATCTACTAACTCGCTTTCGGGAGCTAATACCATAAAAGTGACACCAAAAATAGTATCGGCACGAGTGGTAAATATAGTAAATTCAACATCCGAATCTTTTACTTTGAACTGCATTTCCGCGCCTTCGCTCCGGCCTATCCAGTAGCGTTGGGTTTCTTTCAGTGATTCTGTCCAGTCGATGGTATCTAATCCGTCCAATAAGCGTTGTGAATAAGCAGATACACGCAGACACCATTGACGCATCATCTTTTGTTCCACCGGATAACCGCCTCGTTCTGATACACCGTTGATTACCTCGTCATTTGCCAATACGGTACCTAGGTCGGCACACCAGTTTACCATCGTATCACCCAGGTAGGCAATCCGGAAATCCAGCAATACTTCCTGTTTTTCCTTTTCACTCATTGCTTCCCATTCTTCGGCAGTGAATGAGTATTTGCCTCCGTTGGCTACATTCAGTCCGCCTCCGGTTCCTACTTGTTCGAAGGCCTGGATCAATTCTTCAATCGGACGTGCCTGTTGTTCGTCGTAACAGTAGTAGCTTTTGAACATTTTGATAAATGCCCATTGTGTCCAATGATAATATTCCGGTTCGGATGTACGTATTTCACGGCTCCAGTCAAAGCTGAATCCGATCTTATCCATTTGTACGCGGTAACGTTGGATATTCTTTTCGGTAGTAATTGCCGGGTGTTGTCCGGTTTGTATGGCATATTGTTCGGCGGGCAATCCGTAGGCGTCATAACCCATCGGATGCAATACATTGAATCCTTGTAGTCTTTTATATCGGGTAAAAATATCAGAGGCTATGTAACCGAGAGGATGACCTACATGTAGGCCTGCCCCTGATGGGTAAGGAAACATATCCAACACGTAGTATTTAGGTTTACTTTTATCTTCCGTTACTTTGTAAACCTGATTGGCTTCCCAATATTGGTGCCATTTTTTCTCAATTTCTCTGAAATTGTACTCCATTTTACTATTTTCTTCTAATAATACAATCCGGGTATTTATTTTTTACCCTCATCATTTTACAAGCCACAAAGTTAGTTATTTATTCAATGCGAACTACTTTACATATCCAACTTTGGGTAATGGAGTTTTTTGCTTGGTTTTATCCTGTTTGGCAAGTTCTGCTAAGGCAATGTATATATCATCAAAATGTTGCTCATAGTTTTCATGGTCTTTGGATAGGCTTTCTATATCTTCCTGAAGGATTTTTATTTGTTTTTGAACGTCGCTTAATTGTTCAATTACTTGTCTGTTATCTAATACCAATTGGCGTAAGGCAATAAATGCCCGGACAATCTGAATGTTGATTTCGATGGCTGTATGACTGCGTAGGACGCTTGAGAGCATAGTAACGCCGTGTTCGGTAAATACTTGTGAGGAGTATCTTCTTCCTCCTTTGTTTGAAGTCACAATTTGTGACTTTAAAATTTCATTATTTTCACTTTGGTTTGAGATCACAATTTGTGATCTCAAACTATCTTCTTCATATTGAGTGAGTTGAAACATGAAATCAGAAGGAAATCGTTGTGAATTTCGTTTTACTGCTTGATTTAGAATTCTGGTTTCAACACCATATAATTCCGCCAAATCAGAATCCAACATGACCCGTTGCCCTCTTATCTCATAAATTTTGTTTTGTATAATCTGGATTTCCATAGTAAGATTATTTAAGGTTTATGAATCTACAAATATATTATTTTTAGAACAATTCTTTATCTAAAACGTTTCTATTTGTAAGGGTAATTGAAAATCAGTAATATTGTAATTATTAAATAATCTGATATGAAAAAGATAATCTTACTATTGTGTATATTTATTGGCGGTATGTGTTTCACAGCTCAGGCACAATTTCAACCGAGCCGATTGACCTTTGGTGGTGGGCTTGGACTTCAATTCGGTGATTATACGTTGGTGAATATTGCTCCGCAAGTGGGATATAACTTTTCCCAATATCTAAATGCAGGTGCAGGCTTTACATATTCACATTATAGCCAGAAATACGATAATGATCAATTTAAGCAAACCAATAATTATCTGGGCTTTAACCTTTATGGCAGATTTTATCCGATACCTTACATTGTTCTTCAAGTGCAGCCCGAAATTAATAGAATGTGGAGAAGCGTTGAATACAGAGTAACAAATGAGAAAATAAAAGATGAGAAGTTTATTCCGGTATGTCTTGTGGGTGCCGGTGTTCGATTGGGTCCAGTTACTGCAATGATCCAATATGACGTAGCTCAGAATGATGATTCACCTTACGGTAATCGATTATTTTATAGTGTGGGATACACATTTGGATTTTAATCATAACCTTAATACTTTTCATAATTACATAAAGGAACCTTTTTTATTTATTTCCCAGATAAATGATAGATTAAAAAGTGTTTCTATACATAGTTTAGCTAAGTACTATGTATAGTTTGGAGAAATTATATGTATAATTTGACAAAATGGTATTGCGGGAAATTTTTAATAAGAGTAATATAAAGTATTCTGATTAATTAAACTATTTCTGGTGTTTATCAGGAATAATTCGTTAATTTGCCAACAAGTAAATAGCGATACCATGCAGTTATATGTCAATGTAAAGCAATTAGGTAAGCGGAAACAAAGTATTGAGAAACAGCCTATCCTGATTGAAACAAAACCTGCAACCACTGCCGAATTGATAACCACAGTAGTCATTGAGCAGGTAAAAAAATACAACAACCGTTTAGCAGAAAGCGAACTCCTGAAGTACCTGACTGCCGAAGAAATAGAGGAAAAATCGGCATCCGGGAAGATAGCATTCGGAGTGAACTATAATGGGCTTCCGGCCGAAACCCCGAAGGCTGTGGAAAATGCACTCCTGTCGTTCGAAGACGGTATCTTTCGGGTATTTGTGGACGACAAAGAACTCAAATCACTACAAGAACAAATTGAATTATCGGAAAACAACGAACTAACCTTTATCCGCCTCACCCTGTTGGCAGGCAGAATGTGGTAGTCGATAAAAAACAAACTTTACTATTATGGGCATTTTCTGGAGGAAAGAATCCAATGAGATGGTCGAAGGCTATCTGGAGCAGAAGAAACAAAGAAAAGGTAAACTCAGTATAGGCGAAATCCTGTTGTTTGACAAACTTATCGCACGGATGGAAACTAACGATTCGGATGCCGACAATTATTTTCACGAGCTGATCCGCAAGAAAAAAGTAACCCGTACAGAAGAATTGTTCGACAACGGACGGCGTGAAGTGTTGAACTATATGCTGGGCGACGACTACGCCGAAAAATATGTGAAATGGCTCGGAAAGATGCCCCTCTATCCCTATACCCGGGGTTACTACCGGCGCCCGGTCCGCACTGAGGATCCTCTTTATCACTATCAGAAAGCACTCGACCGGCTGAAAGACTTCTTTTCGATCGCAGCCTCCGGACTTTCCATTGAAACGATATTGAAAGGAGGCCGTACAGAGGAAGAAAGAACCTTTATCGGGGATATCGATTATGCAGGATTGCTCGCTGTGGAGATCGACAACGATAACCGTGCCGTAATCGAACAGGTCAAAGATATCCTTTGCAGCGACAACAACCATTCCGGCATTGTGACCTACAATCTGCTGCAAGGCATCGTGATGAGCCAAAGCCGGGAACTGTATGAAATGGAAGGAAAACTCCTATTGGCTGCAAAGCTACAGGAAGGCCTTCGCCAGTCGATTGCCGAAACAATGGACAGCGGAACCATAGAAGGATTTACCTACCTTTTCCGGTTGATCAAAGACAATAATCTGCAACGCTTCTCGGCCGTCAAACGCGCTGTGGGAACCTGGACGGGACTGGTGAACGAAACGGATGCTGACCGCATCAGCCAGAAACAGATCGAACTGATCGACCGCGTATTGGCAGACCCTCAGTATGCAGCCGAATGTCTCGAGAACATCGATGCAATAGAAGCCTACCTGGGCCTGTGGATCACAGGATTCCACCGGATGGAAGATATTGAGCCTATAGCCGGTTTCCTTTTGCAGGAAGGAGTTAAACACAAGATACAGGTATTGTTTTATTACCTCAACGCCACGCAGTCGAACCGGCTGCAACGCACGATGGCAAAGAAGGCGCTCGAACTCTACCGCGATGACTTTTCCCTTGTGGCGGCTTATCTGGATAGCTACCTGCAAGGCGTGAATTTCCATAGTTACTATACGGAGAAGAGCAATTTCGACGAATATTTCACTTCACAGGAAGAAGCCGAAAAACAATATGAACTACTGAAGGAACTACAGGGAAAAGTGAAAGAAAAACAAACATTCTCCCCTTTTATCTTCCCCTGGTATGATAAGGAACTGACCCGACAGGAAGTAGTCGATAAGATGGCGGCACTTGTGTATATTTCCAAAAACAAGAAACTGATTGACGACGCCTGTCTCTATTTTTCACAAATGTCGAGCTATACGCGGCGCAACTTTATACGCAGCCTATTGAAGAAACCGTCGACCCCTATCCAGAAAGAAACCGTCACACGGGCATTGGGCGACCGTGCCGAATACCCCCGTGCAGAAGCTTTCGAAGTGTTAGACTCAATCGCACTGGACGAAGCACAATATATGCTGATTGAAGACCTGTTACGCTTCAAAGCTGGCGACTTGCGGCAGAATGCCATCAAATTGCTCCTGAAACAAAAGCCTTGCCAACTCGCACAAACTATCGAACGGCTCCTTGCCGATACGATAACCGATAAACGGATAGCGGCGTTGGATATGCTCCTGACCGTAAGGGCCAACAAAGAATACGGAAAGGTAGTCGAAAGCTCGCTGCCACTCGTAGAAGCCATTGCCAAACCCTCGATGAAGGAACAGGTACTGATCGACCAGCTGACCGGAGCGCAGCAGGATGTGGCCACCTTTAATAAAGCCAATGGCTACGGACTTTTTGATCCGAAGGAAGAAATCACACTCCCTGCATTGCAACCGGATGCCGATTTCGACCTCAAACAAGCGTTTTCACTCTTTCAGGAAGGATCGTTCTTTAAAAAACTATTGGGCAACAAACCCAAAGCAGATGCCCTCGGTCTGTTTGAAAAACTCAACAGCCTCGTCGAAACACACACAGAGAAGAGCAATTTACGGGAATCTATGGCTATCAGTTCATGCTTCAAAACAACTACCTCGAGATCAAAAAAGAAGAAGAAGAACCTAACGAGCTCGACCGTTATCCGCTGGCCGATGTATGGCGGGCATTTTATAAAGAAGAGATCGGAAACTTCAGCCAACTGTTGCAACTCGCGTTTGCCTGTGGCACCAACTGGGGCGAAGACAGTGCCCCCGGCAGCGTATACGAACGGATGGATGAGGAATTTCTGCCCGATATCCGCAACTTCTATGGTTTCGACCTCACAGGATTGAAAAAGAAGATCGGACAGTTACGCTATGCTGATATAATCAAACGTATCATCCCTGTACTTACCCGCGAATATTGGGACGAAATATACGCACAGAACCTATCCCGCAATATCCTTCTTAGCTTCTATCCCTATATGGAAAAAGAAAGTAGCCGGATGATCTTTTCCTATACCGACTGGCAGAAAACGGTACACAAACGTACCACCTTTATCCATCAACATCCGGCAATATCCTTCTGGTTTAGTGAAAAGTTTGGAAGAAGCGATTCCGATGAAGGCTTCGATGCTTATTTTATCCTGCGCTACCTTTATTACCAGAAAGCAGATTTTCTCCATACCGACCCGATCGCTTCGTTCCCAGAACCTCATCTCTCCATTTTTGAATTCGGCGAAGCCTACACAAAAGGAATTATCCCCGAAACGGAAGTTATCCGTGAGTTAATGGTACGCATCAATGCCCTCGACCATCTGAACGAAGTATCCGTCTATTTCACCGGCAAACTTAGTCCGTGGCGGCTTCGACGGCTGAGGATCAGAGAAGGCGCCGATTTGTCGGGTATCAAAAAAATATTGCAGAAAGTCACATCCCGTATCCTGGACATCGAACTGAAACGAGGCGACTCGGCAACCGAAGTATCGCCCCTGGCCATGAAACTCGAACGGGTAGAAGGAGCAGCCACCCTCATAAACATATTGAAAGCCTTAGAAAAAGACACCTTCGGACGGTCGGACTACTATTATAACTCGAACTTCACTAAAAAAGAAGTACTCAGCAAACTGATGCGCTGCTCATTTCCGGCAGCAGACGATACATCGAAAACGCTCCGGGCGCAGCTGGAAGGAACGGGTATAACCGACGAAAGATTGGTCGAAGCCGGAATGTATGCCCCTCAATGGCTTGAAATCATAGAAGAATGTATCGGTTGGAAAGGCCTCTATAGCGCCGGATATTACTTCCATGCCCACCTGAACGAATGGTGCGACGATCGTAAAAAAGCCATTATAGCCCGTTTCACACCGATCGATGTGGAAGACCTGAAAGGCGGCGCTTTTGATATCGACTGGTTCCGCGAAGCCTATAACGAGATCGGCGAGAAACGTTTTGCTGTCGTCTACGATGCTGCAAAATACATTTCCTCCGGAACGGGACATACCCGTGCCCGCAAATATGCCGATGCGGTGAATGGCAAACTCGATCCGAAAGAAACACGCCGGCAGATTGCCGATAAACGCAACAAAGACCTGTTGATGGCCTATTGCCTTATCCCTTTGAATAAGAAAACAAATTCCGACTTGTTGGAACGCTACCAGTATCTGCAGAAATTCCTGAAAGAAAGCAAAACCTTCGGCGCCCAACGCCAGGAAAGCGAAAAGAAAGCTGTGGCCATTGGAATGCAAAATCTGGCACGCAACGCCGGATATACCGACGTGACCCGTCTTACGTGGAGTATGGAAACTGCCCTGATCAAAGACATGCAGCCCTATTTTACCCCGAAAGAAATAGAAGGAATAGAAGTATACATCAGCATTGACGAAGAAGGAAAATCATCGGTCAACTACCTCAAAGCCGGAAAAGCACTCAATAGCGCACCCGCAAAATTAAAAAAAGACCCCTATATCGAGGAACTCAAAGAAGTCCACAAAAAACTGAAAGACCAGCATTCCCGTTCCCGCCTGATGCTCGAACAAGCAATGGAAGATGAAACCCCATTCCTGATCAAAGACCTGGAAGAGCTGACACAGAACCCTGTCGTATGGCCCCTGTTGCGTAACCTCGTATTTGTCACCACAAAAGGAGAAACAGGCTTTTACCGCGAGAAAGCACTCGTTACACCAGATGGAGAGATACAACAGCAAAAACCGGCAACGGAAGTGCGCATCGCCCACCCGGTCGACCTATATAAGCAAGAAAGCTGGGCCGCATACCAACGTTACCTTTTCGATAACAAGATACGCCAGCCTTTCAAACAAATGTTCCGCGAACTATATGTGAAGACCAACGAAGAACGCCCCATGATGGACTCCCTGCGTTATGCAGGCAATCAGATCCAACCGCAAAAAACAGTCGCTGTACTAAAAAGCCGCCGCTGGGTAGCCAACTACGAAGACGGATTACAAAAGATCTATTACAAAGAAAACATCGTCGCCACGATCTACGCCCTGGCTGATTGGTTCAGTCCCGCAGACGCTGAAGCACCCACCCTGGAATGGGTAGCCTTCCACGACCGGAAAAGCAACAAACCGATCCCTGTTGGCCAAATCCCCGACGTAATCTTCTCCGAAGTAATGCGAGATGTCGACCTGGCCGTCAGCGTAGCCCATGTCGGTGGAGTCGATCCTGAAACAAGCCATTCTACCATCGAGATGCGTGCCGCGATCGTCACCTTTACCCTGCCTCTGTTCAAACTGGATAACGTCCGTATCGAAAAGAACTTTGCCTTTATCACCGGAACAATGGGCAACTTTAACATCCATTTGGGAAGCGGCATAATTCATCAGGAAGCCGGAGCGGCAATCAATGTACTTCCTGTACATTCACAACATCGCGGACGCCTCTTCCTGCCCTTTGTCGATGAAGACCCAAAGACGGCAGAGATTCTTTCCAAGATTATCCTGTTCGCAGAGGATCAGAAGATAAAGGATCCATTTATATTGGATCAAATACGAATAAAGCATTGAAATGCTTTCTCCAGCCGAAATAAATTAGTTTTGGCTGGAGAATTTGATTTTTTTTCAAAAAACGTAACAGCCTTACTAATTTCTTCTCTTAAAATAAAGTTTATCCATTTGTAAAACCTCCTTTTTTATTATATGATTTTCATGAATTCACTTTATGTTTGCTAATCATTACCTGATTATGCTGATATAGACTAACCACATCTTAACTTTAAAGATAACCAAGATCCTATTCTGCATACGGTAGTAATGAAAAATAATTACAACCCCAAAAACAATTAAAATGAAACATCTTTACTTATGCTTATTAACAGCCTTAACTAGCTTGTTTATAGTGCAGGTGCAGGCAGAAACTTATCATGTGAAAGCGAGTGGGAACACAGGAGACGGAAGCTCATGGGAATCTCCAACCAGTTTACAATCGGCTTTAGATAAAGCTAAAGGCGGGGATATAATAAAAGTAGCCCAGGGTAATTATTATCCCACCAGAAAATCAGGTGGTGAAAACAATTTGCATGGACCCCGAACAAAAGCCTTTCTTATACGTGAGAATATTACTATAGAAGGTGGATATTCGGATAAAAGTACTCCTTCTCAGGAAATTCGTAATATAGCTCTTTATCCAACCATTTTAGATGGTAGAGATAAAGATAATTCTTTTAATGTTGTAATTATAGCAGGTCCCGAAAAGTCTGATAGAATCTCCCCTACTTTAGACGGCTTGACAATTACAGGAGGGTATGCAACGGATGATGGTGTTTTCGACTCTGCAGTAAATGTATATCAGGATAGAGGAATAAGGAATGTTGTAAATGTAACTAAATATCATGGAGGAGGTTTATATAATGTAAATGCAACTCCGATTATTAAAAATGTAATTATTACCGGAAATAAAGCGGATGGAAATGGAGCTGGTGTCTATAATGATACCTCTTCCCCTCAATTTATTAATGTATTAATATATGGAAATACATCAAAAGATGAAGGAGGTGGTATATATAATTCCAGAGAATCGAATCCGGAACTTATAAATGCCACAATTGCAAATAATTATGCAGATGATGGTGGAGGAATTTATAATCAGAGTTCTTTTTTGTGGGAGAAAGGAGCTAAACCAAAGTTATATAATACCATAGTATATGGTAATAGGGATGATGGCAACAATGATAATATTCGTAATGCTGGCCAAGGTACTTATGGCTATTGTCTTATAGAAGGTATAGAACTTGAAGGAAATAATAACCTGAAAAAAGACACAAATCCGGAATGGGATGTAAACTTTAATCCTGAGGAAGACAGTCCGCTTATCAATGCCGGAAGCAACAGTATAAACCCAGTATTAACAGATTTGAATGGAAATAATCGGATAAACCAAGGTCAAATAGATATAGGAGTCTATGAATATCAGAACAGACCTTGCGTAACGCTTAAATATGATGATGAAGAGGTGGAAGTGCAAGTAACTTCTGAACATCAAGGTGAAGGAAATACTATTTCTGTAACAGAAGGTAGTAATCTGGTGTTATCAATGACCTCTGTAAATGAGAAAATCACTTATAAATACGGAGCTAAAATTGCCCCAAAGGGTAATTGTGGAACAGTAGATATAAATGACAATATCATTACAATACCGAATATTAAAGGAGATATAATAGTCTCCATTACATGCGAAGTACACTCTATAGATGATCGTAATATCACATTTGTATTTGAGGGTTTCCCTGACGACGAAGATGAAAAACCACAAATACAAGTGGAAGGAGAATATGTTTCAAATCTTTTTAAATTAAAGAAAGATGAAGCGGAATTGGAATTTGAAATAGCATTCCCTGTAAAATATAGTCGGTTCCAATTAAAGGGAGAAGACTTTACATATCCTGAAAGCGTTGAATTTGAATATATTGATAATATTGGCATACTTTCATCAGTCGAAGATGATATTGAAATAATTGTAGATTGCAGTAATCTTACGGTAAATGAGTATACTATTACAATTAATGATGCTGAACATGTACAAGCTAAAGTCTCAGAAGGAGAATTAAAAGTAAATCATGGTGAAACTTTCTCTTTTGAGGTAGAAACAGATGATGGCTATTTGCCATCTGTAAAAGTAGGAGAAAAGGAATTATTACCGCAAGATGGAATATACAGAACAGAACCTATAACTTCTGATATAACAATAAATCTCTCATCAACAGACAAAACGTATGCTATATCCTTTGTGAATGGAATTAAAGAGGATAAAAACCCAATTGAAACATATCTGACCATTATCGATGAAAAAGATTATAACCGGAATGAGGTGGGATATGATAAAGAATTCAAATTTACAGCTACCTTGAATAAAGAATATTCGCAAACATTATTTAAGGTATTTGCCAATGATGAAAGTGGATCGGAAATATCTATTAGCGATTCAGAAGGAGTTTATTCAATCGAAAGCATAACCTCGGATATCACAGTATATTTTTCTCCTATTGATGAAGATGAAAATGAATTGGAAGAATGGACAAAGAATAAATATCAGATAGATGTGAAAGATGTTGCCGGTGTATCTTTTAGTTGTATAGGTCCGGGAACTCATTCAGTATCTCATGGAGATGACCATACAGTGGAGTTCACACTTCAACCGGGATATAGTAACTGTCTTAAGAATGTGAAAATCTTTGTTGATGGGGAAGATTGTGGTTGTCAACCCTCAGACTCTAAATTTCAGCATATTATAGAAGATATAGATCAACACAGGACAGTAGAAATACGAGGCGTTGTTAGAAATTATGATCCGTCAGCTTCTACCTATTTAGTAGAATTGCCGGATATAGAAGGGCTTATAATAACACCGAAGCCGGGTGGACATATTGTTACTGAAGGTAATGAATTCCAGTTTGAACTAACATTAGAAGAAGGATATATAGCTTCGGAACTTTTAGTAAAAACAGATAGAGCAGAAACACTTACTCCACGGGAAAGCGATGGGAAATATATTATTTCCAATATAGAATCTGACGTAAAAGTTTCAATCGAAGGTGTTCGAAAAGATGAAGGTGATCCTACGGGCAATAGTGATATAAATAACTATTATCAGGTATATAGTCAGGAGAATAAGCTATTTGTTGAAACTCAAAACGCAGCACACCTATTAATCTTTACAAGTGAAGGTAAAGTTATTATTTCACAACAAATTGAATCTGGACAAACAATCGTATCTCTTACGTCGGGAATATATATTATAAGAGTAAATAATAATATTTATAAACTATATATAGGTCGTTAGTCAAATAAAAGGGCTGTGATTCTGAGATAAATGACAGCCCTTAATTATGGCTTGAACTTATGAGGAGCTCCAAACTCCTTACAAGTCACTTTATCCAGTTTTACTTTCCAGATCTTAACATTCACCACAGCCGGATTGCTGTATTCGAATGTTTTATCAGAATACTGTTTCATTATAATGTTGAGGGCTTCGACTTTAAGGTCGAGGTCCTCTTCGTAAGTGACTTCACCCCAAGCGATCACACTCTTTGAGTGCATCCTGTAGCTACAAGCAACTTTAGGATGTTGGAAGACAAGATCGGTATCCGTGCAGAATGTGATACAAACTTTTGGATTTCGTTCCAGGATAGAAATACTGCTACCTTCCTGAGCAGAATGCAAATAGACTATACCATCCTGATAGCCAAAATTCATAGGTAATACATAAGGAGTTCCATCCGTATCAGCCATACCAAGAAAGCAAATATCACAAGAGCGGATAGTTGTTTCTATAAATTCCTTATCAGTGTGTACTAATGTTTTCATTATTTCTATTTTGTTCTCTTTATAACAATCAACGATGAAATAATTCTTTCAATTTAGGATTCTTTAGAAAGTATTTCTTCAATCACATGCGGATAGTGAGTATATTCCAAAGCATGAACTTTTGTAGCTACATCTTCCGGTGTATCGGAAAGGAGAACAGGGCAGGCTGACTGAAAAATGATATCCCCTTCATCGTAATTCTCATTAATATAATGTATAGTGATGCCCGATTCTTTTTCATTGTTTGCAACCACAGCTTCATGTACATGCATGCCATACATCCCTTTTCCACCATATTTTGGCAACAATGCCGGATGGATATTAATGATTTTATTAGGATAGGAATTAAGTAAGGTATCGGATATTTTATTCATGAATCCTGCAAGAACGATGAAATCAACATCATATTCAGCTAGTTTATTTATTATCGGAATACCTTCCTGAAACTCCTCACGGGTAAATACAAAAGAAGGAACTCCCAATTTATTAACCCGATCATGTACACCTACTTTTCGATTATTAGAAAGTACTACAGCTACATTAATAGAGTTACTGTTAGCAAAATATTTAATAATGTTTTCGGCGTTTGTTCCTGACCCTGAAGCAAAAATGGCTATGTTTTTCATGTTTTTTCCTACTAAATATGCACACCTTTTAGAAATATGTGCAGTTTTTCGCATTTTTAGTCTATTATATTTGCTTTGTAAGCAAAAAAATTCTTTCCTTTGCACTGCAAATTTAAGAAGTATATTCGTAATTATTAATTTAAATTGAAAAAGTTATGTCTGAAGTTGCATCAAGAGTAAAGGCTATCATCGTTGACAAATTAAGTGTTGAAGAAACAGAAGTGACTAACGAAGCTAGTTTTACTAACGATTTAGGAGCAGACTCTCTTGACACAGTGGAACTGATCATGGAATTCGAAAAAGAATTCGGTATCTCTATTCCAGACGATCAAGCAGAAAAGATTACAACAGTAGGCGATGCTGTCGCTTATATAGAAGCAAACGCGAAGTAATCATCCCCTTTAATTTAAGGTATGGAATTAAAAAGAGTTGTAGTAACAGGTCTTGGGGCTATTACTCCTCTTGGTAATACCCTCTCGGAAACTTGGGAGGGTCTTATTAATGGGAGAAGTGGCGCAGGACCTATTACTCAGTTTGACGCATCCAAATTTAAGACACAATTCGCTTGTGAGGTAAAAGATTTTGATCCGTTACAAATGATGGATAGAAAAGAAGTACGGAAATGCGATCGTTACACCTTGCTGGCATTAAAAGCCGCCGATGATGCGATAGTTGATTCAGGCCTTGATCTGGAAAAGGAAAATATGGATCGGGTTGGTGTCATTTTTTCAGCGGGTATCGGAGGTATTAAAACTTTCGAAGAAGAAGTAATGGGATATGATGCGGAGCGTGGTCCACGCTTCAATCCTTTTTTTATCCCTAAAATGATAGCCGACATAGCTGCCGGTCAAATTTCCATGAAATATGGTTTTCGTGGACCGAACTTTGCTACAGTCTCAGCCTGTGCTTCATCAACAAATGCCATTAGTGATGCATTTAACTATATCCGTTTAGGAAAAGCAAATGCTATTATTACTGGTGGAGCCGAAGCAGCTGTATCTATTGCAAGTATCGGAGGTTTTAATGCAATGAATGCTCTTTCAACCCGAAATGATTCACCTGAAACCGCTTCTCGTCCGTTTAGTGCGAGCCGTGATGGATTTGTAATGGGTGAAGGTGCAGGTTGTCTGGTGCTTGAAGAATTGGAACATGCGTTGGCACGTGGTGCAGATATCTATTGCGAAGTTGTAGGAACAGGAATGTCTGCAGATGCTTATCACTTGACTGCCACCCATCCGGAAGGCTTGGGTGCTATACTGGTGATGAAAAATGCGTTGGAAGACGCAGGAATGCAGCCGGAAGATATTGATTATATTAATGTACATGGTACTTCTACTCCTGTAGGTGATATCTCTGAAATAAAGGCAATTAAAGATGTCTTTGGAGAGAGTGCTTACAAGATGAATATCAGCTCGACAAAATCTATGACCGGACACATGTTGGGTGCTGCAGGTGCTGTTGAAGCTATTGCCTGTATTATGTCCGTTAAAGAAAATATTGTTCCTCCTACTATCAACCATGAAGAAGGGGATGATGATCCGGAAATTGACTATAACTTGAACTTAACGTTCAATAAAGCACAAAAACGAGAAGTGAATGCGGCACTTTCCAATTCCTTTGGATTTGGTGGACATAATGCCAGCATGATTGTAAAAAAGTTTGTGAAATAAGTGTTTAAGTCGTTAAATAAAAAGATAAGGCTCCTTAAAAATAAAGGTAAGGAGCCTTATTTGTCTATTTACAAAATAGTAGGCTTCTATCCCAACGACGTTCAATTGTACGAACAAGCCTTTCGCCATAAATCGTCTTCGGTAGAACTTGATAATGGTAAATGGATGAATAATGAACGATTGGAGTTTTTGGGAGATGCTATATTGGATAGTATCGTAGCCGATATTCTTTATAAACGATTTCCCCATAAACGAGAAGGTTTCCTGACAAATACCCGGTCTAAAATAGTTCAACGCGAGACACTTAACCGTGTAGCTATAGAACTGGGTATCGATAAGATGGTTCGTTTTTCTTCCCGCCTGAGCTCACATAATAACCACATGTATGGAAATGCTCTTGAGGCATTAATAGGTGCTATTTATCTGGATCAAGGCTATCGCCGTTGTTTCCGTTTTGTAAATGAAAATCTTATACAACGGCATATTGATCTTGATGTGGTTGTCCGTAAAGAAGTAAACTTTAAATCAAGCCTTATCGAATGGAGTCAAAAAAATAAACTGGAAATTAGTTTTGACTTGATTGAATCTTTCAATGACAATGAAGGAAATCCCGTTTTTCAAACTGCAGTATGTTTAGCCGATCGGCAAATAGGTATAGGAATAGGCTATACTAAAAAAGAATCCCAGCAAAATGCAGCCAAGATGGCTGTGAAGAAATTACGAAATGATAAGGAGTTCCAGCAATACGTTTCCGAATTGAAGAAAAGGAACACAGGGGAACAAACAGTTGAAGACGAATTTGAAGAGCTTCCGGATGAAACAAATATAAATAGTGAAGAGTGAAAAGTGTAATTTAAAAATCATTTTTCACTCTTCATTTTTCACTTAAATTTATTTCCCAAAAGATATCCCCATTCTTTTCCCCTGAATAATAAGATCATGATCCGGAGTTACTATTTTTAATTTTCCTGCTACTTCTTCCAGAGGAATAGAATCTACTTTATCCCCTTTCATACACACCATACGGCCGAATAATTTGTTTGCTACCAGTTCGGTTGCATGTCCTCCCAGGCGTGTTGCCAGATTACGGTCGAAAGGAGAAGGGTTTCCTCCCCGTTGGATATATCCAAGAACAGTATCACGTGATTCAATACCGGTTCCCTCCTCAATAGCCTTGGTAATATAATAGGATGGCCGTTTTTCTTCAGGTGTACTTACGCCTTCAGCAACAACCACGATTGAATAAGGTTTTCCACGTTGTGCTCTATCTAATATCACACTGTTTATTTTTTCCATATTATATCCTAATTCCGGTAGCAAAATAACATCTGCTCCACCTGCCATGCCTGCATACAAGGCAATCCATCCTGCATGGTGTCCCATGACTTCTACTACCATTACTCGTTTATGAGAACTGGCGGTAGAATGAAGACGGTCTATCGCCTCAGTGGCAATATTAACTGCAGTATCAAAACCAAAAGAAATATCTGTTCCCCATACATCGTTATCAATCGTTTTAGGAACTCCTATTATATTTAAGCCTAGTTGAGATAGTACATTTGCCGTTTTCTGGGTTCCGTTTCCCCCTATACAAACAACCGCGTCAAGTCCTAATTCTTCATAATGGCTCTTAACAATATGAGGCATTTCGCTTTCCGTGGATTTTAGTTTTTTACGTAATCCTTTTTCACGGGAAGTTCCGAGAATGGTACCTCCTAAATTCAGAATTCCCGAAAGAGTACGTTCACTAAATGTCTCGACATCCATGGTCAGTAATCCGGCAAACCCGCTGTGAATACCTATGACTTCCATACCATAATGCATTAAAGCAGTTTTACCAACACCACGAATTGTTGCGTTTATTCCGGGACAATCACCCCCTGAAGAAAGAATCCCTATTTTCATTAGAATGTTAATTTGTATGCAGCAAAGATATAAATAATAAACAATATGGCTACATTTGCAGTTCATTAGAAAAAAGAAGCTTATGGATCTCATTACCAGCCTTGCCTCTCCTTTCTTTCGGCACCGTCAGGATAACATCCGGAAATACGACCGTGAAAGTGACCGTATCCAGGCTTTTCAATTGAATAAGCTCTTGACTAAAGCGCGTGATACTGAGTGGGGGCGTAAGTATGGATATAAAAATATACGTAATTACGAAGATTATCGTGAGAGAGTTCCTATACAATCTTATGATGATCTGAAACCTTTTATTACCCGTATGGTGAATGGAGAAAAGAATGTTCTCTGGCCGTCGGTGGTACGTTGGTATGCACGGAGTAGTGGTACGACTAATGATAAAAGTAAATTTATTCCGGTTACAGATGAGATTTTATGGCGCTGTCACTACAAAGGTGGAGTAGACTGCGTTGCTCTTTATTTGGAAAATAATCCAAAGAGCCGTTTCTTTTCACGAAAAGGCTTGATATTGGGGGGAAGCCACAGTCCTTCTCCATTAAATGCCCAGGCTCATCAAGGCGATCTTTCTGCCGTATTACTTCAAAACCTAAATCCATTGGTAAACCTGGTTCGTGTTCCTCCCAAACGAATCATTTTAATGGATGAATGGGAAAGCAAGATTAAAGCAATTGTTGAGAGTACCTGGAATAAGGATGTAAACAGTCTTTCGGGTGTTCCTTCCTGGATGCTCGTTTTGTTACGTGCTATATTGGAAAAAACAGGAAAGACTTACCTGACCGAAGTATGGCCCAATATGGAGGTCTTTTTTCATGGAGGTATCAGTTTTGAACCCTATCGGGACTTATATAAAGCCCTTATCCCATCAGATGATATGCATTATATGGAAACCTATAATGCTTCTGAAGGATTTTTTGGTATTCAAAGCGATTTGAATGATCCCAGCCTTTTATTAATGCAGGATTACGGTGTTTTCTATGAATTTATTCCTCTGGAGGAAGTAGGAAATGAAAATCCTACTGTTTTACCTCTTTCTGATGTAAAGAAAGATATTAATTATGCAATGATAATTAGCACATTGGGAGGCCTTTGGCGTTATCAGATCGGTGATACTGTACGTTTCACTTCTCTTTCTCCGCATAAATTTATTATTTCCGGTAGAACAAAACATTACATCAACGCTTTCGGAGAAGAATTGATGGTTGACAATGCCGATAAAGCCATATCTCTCACCAATCAACAAACTGGTGCAAAAGTAAAAGAATATACTGCTGCACCTCTCTTTATGCTTGATAAAGCGAAAGGCCTTCATCAATGGTTTATTGAATTTGTTAAAATGCCTGATTCGGTAAAAGAATATGCTCGTTTATTAGATGAAAACCTTAAGAAACTTAACTCTGATTACGAAGCAAAACGATATAAAGACATCTCATTACAACCTCTTGAAATCATTGTTTCCCGGGAAGGTATCTTTTATAAATGGTTGAGTAAAAAAGGTAAATTAGGCGGACAACATAAGATACCACGTCTTAGCAATACACGGGAAATGATCGAAGAATTATTGGAGATTAATAGTATAGAAGCGGGATTATAGAAAGGCTGCCGCTTTACTGAATACAGAATAAAATGCTTCATTTGTTGTTTCCGGTTGAATGTGCTTATTTGTCGGAAAAGGGATCTGATGGGAATATTC
Source organism: Tannerellaceae bacterium (assembly GCA_032073245.1). Taxonomy (GTDB): domain Bacteria; phylum Bacteroidota; class Bacteroidia; order Bacteroidales; family Tannerellaceae; genus QVMG01. The sequence continues at coordinate 150,473 of DAMANX010000003.1, read as the reverse complement.
AAAAGGAAAATCCAGTTCCTCTAATATTTTTGCGGAACTTTTCCCTAATGCTTTTATAATACCGCTTGTAGGCATTACAATATCTTTTTTTAACGATATAGCACGGATACGATTACATGCCTGAATAAAAAAAGACTCTCTTTCTTTCTCCATATAATCCGGGCGTATCATAGCTTTAAAGGCTTTCTCAAAGAAATCTTCTTCAAAACTTGCGGGTAGATTACGGTGGAAGATAAAATCATTTTTATAGTATGACATAAGCTCTTCAAATGCCTTCTTGTCCATAATATCACGTGCATTCCCATTCATTTCTGAAAAAATAGCCCCCCCGCAAAACATAAACAAACGTGTATCGGTGAAAAGCCCCATTGGATTGGCGAGCAGTACTACTTGTGATAATAATGCTCCGATTGAATATGCAAATAGATTGACTGAGGTTCCCTCACTGAATAGAGCGTGATTACCATTCTTTATTTCGGTCACTAACTGGCATAAATTGAATATGGATTCTCTGCCTGATGAATAGAAGCGGAGTGGATGGCGGGATAACCTGCTACTTAAAGCCACATTGGCAAAGGTGATATTTGCATTATCTGAAGATTCATCTTTGCGTTTACTGACCCATGGTAATATTTGTCGTGGATTGCACCAAAGACTAGGAGAACGATTCATGTGAAAAGCTATTGGAAAAAGAATTACCGGTTTTCCGGTTTCTTTAACGAGATACTCCGCCCAAGTCAGGTATTTATCCCAACTACGTTCGTTTAATCCATGTAAAAGAATGATTACATCTTTATATTTATTCTTTCCTGCAGGGGTGAATATAGTATATGAAAACGATTTATTTTCTACTATATGATCATCAGTTATTGGGCAAAATCCAGTTGTTGCCAGTTCTTTTTGAAATGCACAAATCTCATCACAACCGACAGTTTGTGTGAAATGAAAAGGAATAATTTCCTGTTTACTGTCATCGACTGTTATTTTCTTTTCATAAGAGAAAAGTTTACTTAGAAATTGTGTACGGTAAGAAATGTCCATAAGATTTCAAAAATTTATAACGCAAACAAACACTATAAAAACAATTTATCCAAAAGAATGGTTTTTGGGCATCTTGGTAGGGGGCAGAAATGGCTATTTGGGGATGAAATGTCGATATATGGGGCGAACTTTGAGCTCTCTATTTTCCACTTTCAACTATTTTCCGTACGTTTGTCCAACAAATCCAACAAGCCATGGATTTCCTAAAACAAAAGATACCTACATATATTTATGAAAGACGGAATAGTGTGAAATTGATACTTTTCACTGCTCTGTTTGCATTGGTGTTTATAAATATCTATAAGCCTTTTAATTCCCCTAATTGGTATGTAGTTTCCGAGTTTAAGTTTTTTGTATTTTCGAGTTTGATAATCCTTACAGGAGTACTAGTCGTTGTGATCAGCCGTATTATAATGTACCACTGGGGGAAAAAGCATACTATTACAGTTGGATCTTATGCACTCTGGATCCTTTTGGAGATATTTTTTATGTCTCTTTTCTATACTATATATACATTACATCTTAATCCTGAGCGGGAATATCTGTCTGCATTTAAAGAATCTTCTATCAATACCAGCCTTGTTTTACTCCTTCCCTATGCGGTGCTTCATCTTATATTCTCCTATCAGGATAAAGAAAGACAGTTATTGCTTATGGAACAGGCTAAGACGGATGTAACCAAAAAGCAGGATGTAATTTCGTTTTATGATGAGAAAAATGAATTGCGTCTTTCAGTCAAACGGGATCATCTGCTCTATTTGGAATCAGCCGATAATTATGTTTGTATATGGTATATGAATAAAGGGCATTTAGCCAAATTTATGTTACGTAATTCTTTAAAAGCAATGGAAGAACATCTTGGAGATACAAATGTTTTCCGTTGTCATCGTTCTTACATGGTAAATTTTGATCAGGTAAAAGTGCTTCGTCGTGAAAAAGATGGAATATATCTGGAACTTGGAATAGAGAAAGTACCTGATATTCCCATTTCTAAAACCTATAGCGAAAAAGCAACTCATTGGTTTATGACATGGTCTTCTTGAGAAATTCTTACGTTGATAGCTATCGTTTATAAGTTTCATAGCTATCAACTGTATCGTTCATAGCTATCATTTATATCGGCGATAGCTATCACCGTAAGAATTCTAACAGTATTTTTATACATTCTTCGCCTTACTGTTCTGTATATCTGTTTTATCGTCGTAAATCATAAGTTAGCTTAAAAACTCTTATTTTGTTATTTATGAATGGAAAATATTCATTTTCAATTGTATATTTGTTATTCTATAAGTAAAAACTCATGTTTAAATATTATGAAAAAATTTAAGGTTCTCTTTTTTCCTATTCTGCTTTTTATTTTGGTAATATCTTGTGAGAAAAGTGATAAGGATGTTTTATGGGAAAATGCACCTGTTGTAGCAACACGTGAAATGTTGGGAACAGGCGAATTTGTCAATTTTAATCCTGAATTATTAAAAGATACTATTACTTTTCCTTTAAGTTATTTTGTAGAAGATCCGGTTTTTGTAAAATTAGATAATAGGGATGAGGCATTATTATCTTCTCAACAATCACTTTTTATCACGGATAATTACATTTTTGTATTAAGTAGGCAAAATAATCCATGTAAGTTATTTCGTAAAGATGGAACTTTTCTTACGGATATTGGAGCCATAGGAGGTGGCCCCGGAGAATATACTCGTTTCTCTTCTTTTAAGATAGATGAGAAAAATGAGCGTATTTATATTTTATCTGATAATTCCGAAACTATTTGGGTATATGATCTTACCGGGAAACAATTGAACCCTATTAATTTACATCGAAGCGTAAGCTACCCTTACTTCAATATAGAAGGCGACGAAGTAACTGTGGTTGCACCTCCTGCCAAGGAAGCGAAAACATTGATATGGAAGCAAACTTTTCAGGGAGAAATAATTGATTCAATTCCTTCAGCGTGGTTATCAGGTTTCGAAGAATTATATATGCCTCCCATGGTACGTGCGAGTACAAATACAGATGCAATATCGCTCTGTTTTATGACTTTCCCAGGACGGATTGATTCGCTTTATCATTTCGATCCGGTAAATATGACTCTTCTTCCCCGGTTCTCTATAGATTATAGTAATAGAGAATTGCAGGCGCATAAATATAATGAATGGCCCGATTATTTTTTAGGCACTACCAGTGAAGAATTGATCGTCACGTTTTATGGTGATGAGAAGAATGTTGAAAGAAAAACTTTTGGTGCCCCGGCACTCTATTATATAATAGACAAGAAAACTCTGAAAGGCGCTTATATCAATATTGTGAATGATTTTACGGGTGGCGAGAAGTTCAGAAACCCTGCAGGTATTTTCGACAATGGTTATTATTCGAAGAACTATGATCCGGGTGAATTGAGCGAAGAAATAGTGAAAATACTGGAGTCAGGAAATATCGATGATAAAAGACGTCAGGAATTTGAGTCCCTATTAGAAAGTATCGATGAGAATGACAACAATTATATCATGTATGCAAAGATAAAATGACTCTAATTGTAATGTCCACTAAGCAATTTGTATACCAATAATGTTAATAGGCTAGAAAAGGGTTACGAATACTGAAAAATTTCCTTAATGCGGTTTTTTCTATTAAAATTTATATTACTTTTGTATCCGGTTTACAAGGCAAATTAGCAAAACAAGCGAGACAGGGTCTGTCCCTGTTATTTTTTGTGAAGAAGTGAGATAAAAGTAATATAAACCAAGCAATTAAATTATTAACAAAATGGCTAATTTAGATTTAAGCAAGTACGGGATTACCGGTGTAACTGAGATAGTACACAATCCGTCTTATGATCAGTTGTTCAATGAAGAAACAAAACCAAGTTTGGAAGGTTTTGAAAAAGGACAAGTAACTGAACTGGGTGCTGTGAACGTAATGACTGGTGTTTACACCGGACGTTCTCCTAAAGATAAATTCTTTGTGATGGATGAAACCAGCAAGGATACAGTATGGTGGACTTCTGACGAATATAAAAACGATAATAAACCTGTTGATGCTAAATGCTGGGCAACAGTAAAAGACTTAGCAACAAAACAACTTTCAGGTAAAAGATTATTCGTAGTTGACGCATTTTGCGGTGCTAACGAAAATTCTCGTTTGAAACTACGTTTCATTATGGAAGTTGCATGGCAGGCACATTTCGTTAAGAATATGTTTATCCGTCCTACTGATGCGGAGTTGGCGAATTTCGGTGAACCTGATTTCATCATCATGAATGCTTCTAAAGCAAAGGTTGATAACTACAAAGAATTAGGATTGAACTCTGAAACTGCAGTTGTATTCAACTTGACAGAAAAAATCCAGGTTATTCTGAATACATGGTATGGTGGTGAAATGAAAAAAGGTATGTTCTCTTATATGAACTATCTGTTGCCACTTCAAGGTATGGCTTCTATGCACTGTTCTGCTAACACAGATATGGAAGGTAAGAACACTGCTATTTTCTTCGGTTTGTCAGGAACAGGTAAAACAACATTGTCAACTGACCCAAAACGTCTGTTGATCGGTGATGACGAACACGGATGGGATGACGAAGGTGTATTCAACTTCGAAGGTGGTTGCTATGCTAAAGTTATCAACTTAAGCAAAGAAGCAGAACCAGATATCTACAATGCTATCAAACGTGATGCTTTATTGGAAAACGTAACAGTTGATGCTAACGGTAAGATCGATTTCAATGACAAATCTGTTACTGAAAACACTCGTGTATCTTATCCTATCGATCACATTGTAAATATCGTTAAACCGGTATCTAAAGCAGGTCCTGCTGAGAAAGTTATCTTCTTGTCAGCTGACGCATTTGGAGTGTTGCCTCCGGTTTCTATCCTGAGCCCTGAGCAAACTCAATATTACTTCCTATCTGGATTTACTGCAAAATTAGCAGGTACAGAACGTGGTATTACTGAACCAACTCCTACTTTCTCAGCTTGTTTCGGTGCTGCTTTCTTGTCATTGCACCCAACAAAATACGGAGAAGAATTGGTGAAGAAAATGAAAAAATCAGGTGCTAAGGCTTACTTAGTAAACACTGGTTGGAATGGTTCAGGCAAACGTATCTCTATCAAAGATACTCGCGGTATCATCGATGCTATCCTTGACGGTTCTATCGACAAGGCTCCTACAAAAACTCTTCCTTACTTTGATTTCGTTATTCCAACAGAACTTCCAGGTGTAGATCCAAAGATCCTTGATCCACGTGATACTTATACTGATGCTTCTCAATGGACAACAAAAGCTGAAGACTTGGCAGGACGTTTCATTAAGAACTTCACTAAGTTCACTGGAAACGATTTAGGAAAGTCATTGGTTAATGCCGGACCGAAGTTATAATTAGTTAAAATTTGCAGTTAATTCTTTTTGTCTGCAAAAACAATAAAGTTTTTAGAAAGCGTAGAATCTTGAGTTCTACGCTTTTTTTTGTTTTTACGCATGTTAATTTCATCATAAAAATAAAGGTATTTTAAAATATGTTATTATCTTTACCCCCGTCTACAGTTATCGTGGGAAAAGTTTGAGAATAAAATGAGATATATGTTCGCAGTACTGATCACAATCCTACTGTGCTTATCTTCGTGTGGTAAGGATTATGCTTACCGGATTGAAGGGAAACTTTCTAATCTGGAAAATCCTGTTGTATATGCTGTGTTTGAAAGAGAAGACTATAAACTCGTAGATACTGTAGAGTGTACCAAACCTGGACAATTTGTTATAAAACAGCAAAGAGATGGATTCAATACCGTCACTATTTATCTGGAGAACCGAACCAGTTGGGTGACAGCCTATCTTAAATCAGGAGATAAAATAACTATAACAGGCGATGCGGATTACCCTATGTTGCTACAGGTAAAAGGAGGGCGTATCAATGATAAGCTCACAGCAGTTCGCAAACAACTATCCCCTTTGCTTAAAGAATATACAGATCTGGTTAATCAACTCAATAATAAGGAGAATAATTCTTTAGAAGAGACAGATATTACTTCCCGTATTTCTAATATAAATATTCAACTGAACGAACAGGTGATAGCTTATATCAAAGAGAATCCGGATGAAGAAGCATCTGTTGTTCTTATAGAGATGTTTTTTGCAGATCCGGATGATACACGTAAGATGGATGAACTTCTGGCTTTACTTGATCCTCAGCTAAAGAATTTTTATATGGTGCGTGACCTGGAGCAGTTTAGTGTTCGTGCAAAACGTACTGCCCTTGGTGCTGAAGCACCCGGCTTTACAGTTGAGAATATTTATGGGGAGTCAATAAATCTGGAATCATTTCCTAATAAATATCTATTGCTTGCTTTTACTGCACCCTGGTGTGATATGTGCCAGACAGAAGATCTTTATCTGGATCAAGTAGTTACTAAATACTCCAAAGATCAGGTAGATGTCTTATTAATAAGTCTGGATTCAAATCAGAAAGAAGTAAGAGAAGTATTAGCTAAAGATACTATTCAATGGAATCTGGTTACGGATTCTGCAGGACAGGCAACTATGATGCTTGACCTCTATAATGTAAGTGTACTCCCTCGTTGTTTTTTGATAGATGAAGAAGGTAGAATTCTTCTGAAAACAGAAACAGGGATGGAAATTAGACAAACACTGGAAAAACTACTGGAAGAAGAAGAGGAGGAAGAATGATTAATTGTTAACGATTAATTAAAGAGACTTGCTACTATTCTTTTACTGATTATTCTTTACTATTGGCTTAGGCCATATAGATTTATAATTAATCATTCTTAACTATGTTAGTCAAAGTCTATGCTGCTACCGTACAAGGTATATCTGCCACAAGGGTTACTATTGAAGTGAATTGTTCTAGAGGAATACAATTCCTTCTCGTTGGGTTGGCTGATGCAGCCGTAAAAGAAAGTCATGAACGTATTATTTCGGCTCTTCAGGTAAGTGGATATAAAATCCCCAGAAATCGCATTGTCATCAATATGGCACCTGCAGATATCCGAAAGGAAGGTTCTTCTTATGATCTGCCTTTGTCCATGGGAATATTAGCTGCTACTGAACAAGTTGACAGTTCCCGGTTGGAACAGTATATGATGATGGGGGAACTTTCATTAGATGGAAGTTTAAAGCCTGTAAAAGGAGTATTGCCAATTGCTATACAAGCACGAGCAGAAGGTTTTAAAGGTTTTATCCTCCCAAAGCAAAATGCACGGGAAGCCGCTGTAGTGAATAACCTTGAAGTATACGGAGTAGAAAACCTCAAAGAAGTTATTGAGTTTATAGATGGGAAACGGGAACTGGAACGAACAATGGTCGATACGCGTAAAGAATTTTATGATAAGCAGCAATCTTTTGATTTTGACTTTTCAGAGGTACGCGGACAAGAGAATGTAAAACGAGCTTTGGAGGTTGCTGCTGCTGGCGGCCATAATTTAATAATGGTAGGACCTCCGGGGAGTGGAAAATCGATGCTTGCGAAACGGTTACCTACTATTCTTCCTCCTTTTACTCTGGAGGAATCATTGGAAACAACAAAAATCCATTCCGTTGCAGGTAAGATAAACGGAAATACTTCTCTTATGGCCCAACGTCCTTTTCGTTCACCCCACCATACTATATCTGATGTGGCAATGGTCGGAGGAGGAGCTTTCCCACAACCCGGAGAAATAAGTTTAGCACATAATGGTGTTTTATTCCTTGATGAATTACCTGAGTTCAACCGGTCAGTATTGGAAGTAATGCGGCAACCTCTAGAAGATCGTATGATCAATGTTTCCCGTGCTCGTTTTACAGTAGATTATCCGGCAGGCTTTATGTTGGTTGCTTCTATGAATCCGTGTCCTTGCGGATATTATAATCATCCTGATCGGCCCTGTCTTTGTTCTCCGGGATCCGTACAAAAATATATGAATAAAATCTCCGGTCCGTTATTAGACCGGATTGATATACAAATAGAGATTGTTCCAGTTCCTTTTGAGAAAATTTCGGAACAGCGTTCTTCTGAACCCAGTGAGAATGTTAGACAACGGGTAATTGAAGCCAGGTCTATTCAGGAAAAGCGATATAAAAAACATCCCGGTATATACTGTAATGCCCAAATGAATTCCAAATTGCTTCATAAGTATGCAGTTCCAGATGGCAAAGGCCTTACTAAGCTGAAAGAGGCTATGGAGCGTTTGAATCTTTCAGCACGCGCTTATTACCGTATTCTCAAAGTATCCCGTACTATTGCGGATCTGGCAGGATCGGAACATATCGAGACACCCCACCTGGCAGAGGCAATTAATTACCGGAATTTAGATAGGGAAGGGTGGGGGATGTAGTAGAAAGTTTTAGGAATAAGCTCAGTTTATTAATATAATACACGAAATTAACCCAAATTACCCTAATTAGGCACAATAGAAGTTCCTTTTTATCACTTTAGATTCAAAACATATATTTAATTTTGCACAATTAATGGAAATAGGTCATTAGTATTACTATTTGATAACAAACAAATTCTTATGTGAATGATATTCCTTTTTAAAGGGGAAAGGAATGATTTTGCGATTCTGTTGATCTGGTATTCCGGCTTTTTTACAAGTAAATAACAAAGTATGAATAAGGTAAAAGTATCCACAATTTTCTTTCTCGCATTTCTTTTTCTTGGGGTATGGACTTCTTGTGACTCCGAAGAAATCGAAAAAATTCAGGAAGGATATGGCGCTGTCTCTTTTTCTTTGAAAACAGATACGGCATTTGTATTGACAAAAGCTGATCCTGAGAATATTGAAGAATATAAAATTCAAATTCTTAAATCCAATAAGGTAATAAAGTCTTATAATTATAACAGCTTACCGGATAAAGTCGAGTTGGAGCCCGGCAATTATACCGCTAAAGCATATTGGGGTAAATTGACTGGAGCTGCATTTGAGTCAATGTATATGGAAGGGCAGGCGGATTTCGCTATTAGTAAAAACAAAACCACCCAGGTTTCTTTGCTTTGCGAACCGGCGAATGCAAAAGTAACAGTAGATTATTCTTCGGAAGTTACTACAGCCTATAGTAATTATTCTGTAGCGATGTCTACCATTCATACAACCAGCCCATTATTTTTTAGCAAATCAGAAACACGTGCCGGTTATTTTCAAGCGGATGAAGGAGGTGATGAGCTGAAATTGGATATGTCTTTCTTTGTTGGAAGTGAAAAGTATACATTTAATCATTCAACTGAAATATATCCAAAGGATTTTGTTCGTTTTCATGTGAAGATGGATCCTAACGGTATAGTTCCTACCATGAGGGTTTCACCCGGATATTATTATACGGATGCCAATGGTGGAGGGCGTGATTTTATTGTTTATACAAACCAGGAAGAATGGATGGTATCGTACGATGCGGACTGGATTGAAGTTATTGAATGGGATTCGTATGTTACCATCAATGTATATCCCAACGATACAGAAGAATTACGGAGAGAAACAATTAGTTTCGAGGCCATATATAAAGATAAAACTGCGGTTGCCAATATTATCGTCGTGCAGGAACCGGTCAAGGCTTCGAATACGATGATTTCGGTTACTCCTCCCTATATCCAGGCTCTTCCTGAGGGAGAACAGGGAACAGAAGTATTGGTAACTACAGATAATAAAGACTGGACCATTGAAGATTATCCTCAATCATGGCTAACGGCAAAAAAACAGGATGATAAATTGATTCTGGATGTGACGGCAAATAATACCAAAGCATTACGTAGCGGCGTTGTAACAGTAAAAACTCAGAAGGACGGAAAAACAGCTACGGCTACTGTCTTTGTATTCCAGGAAGCGTTAGCTTCCTCAGGAACGGAGGAAAGTAAGCTGATATTAACAGTCAATATTAAGGACGTTTCTGCCACAACCGAAATACCATGTATGGTTGAAGCTACGCCTATTCCGTCTATAAAAGCTATTGGTTTTGAGGATAAAAAAGTCTTGAATATAAAAGCTGGTCAAGCTCCGGCTAATATTCGTGTTAATATTCAGGCATTGGGTAAAATTGCAGAGTGTAACTTCTATAATCCAAGTGCAATTGATCTGACCGAAAGCGATAATACATCGTCGGAGCTGAGTAATGCCGGGCTTTTATGGGATGGAGATATGAAAGAGCAAACATTAAGTACCATTTATCTGGATAAGTTTATCAATAATCTGTCTGTCGGCTCTCATAGTTTCAGGATAGAGGTAGTTGACAAATTGGGAAAAACAGCCTCTGTTTCATTAACGCTTAAAATAACAAATTGATTATGAGAATAAAATACTATACACTGATCTTGTTGTCTGGTTTATTTTCGGGGCTAATGTCATGTTCTGACAATGAAAACGCACTATCGGATGGAGAAGGGTTTCTAAATATTGATCTTTCAATAGACAAACAAGATGAAATAACAACCAGATCTACTGGATCTGTAGTAGATCTCCTGATTGTTGAAATAACAAATAGTGAAGGTCAGGAAGTCAAAAAATTCAACTCTTATATGGAGTTGAAGGAAAGCGGAACTTTAAGGTTGTCTGAGGGAGAGTATACTGTAAATGTATATCCTGCCGAAGAAATGGACGACATATCTGATTCCCCTTATTATTCTGGCATAGAAACCTTCCAAATACAACCTAATTTGTTTACTGAAGCAAAAGTAGTATGCAGTATGCAAAATGCAAAGATACGGCTTGTATTATCGGAAGAGTTAGTTTCTAATATAATGCCGGATTATAAGATTACCTTGTCTGTAGTTAATGGGGATAAAAATTATGACAGTAGTTTTTTTGATATTGACGGAATAAGTGAAGACTTGTATTTTTCCCCCTCGGAAACAGTCTTATTGTCTATGGAAGGAACAACAATTACCGGAGACAGATTTGAGGTTCAAGAGTCTGTGGATGGCGGTGTAAATGCAAATGATTTTCTAACGATCTATATAGGTCTGAAATCAAAATCTACAAGGGGCCTCAATACTGACAACGAGTTTGATATAACTCTTATAACAACTATACAATGAAAATAAAATCCATATATATACTTACGCTGATAATTGCGTTTGGCTTGTTTTCCTGCGAGATGAGGGATGAGCTCACAGGATCATCAGGAAATGTGCCGACTGGTAAAGTTTCTCTTCATTTACTCCTGCAAGAAGAGACTGCTGTTTCTCGTGCCGCAACATCGCAGGATGTGAGTGATTTTTATATCCGGATTCTGGATATGAGTGGAAATTTGATAAAGGAAATAACTTCATACGGTTTAATCTCGGCAGATGGTTATATTGAATTGCCGGTCGGTGATTATATCGTTCAGTCTGCATCCTATTCCGGTGGCATGAAAGAGATCTCTTTAGATAAACCTTTTTATATGGGGCAAGTGCCTTTTTCTGTAAAGGCCAACCAGCAAACGGTAGTGGAAAGTATATGTGAAAGACTCAGCGCAAAAATTGAGCTTGACCTGAGCGATGACTTTCTGGATGCAGTGATGCCGAATTACGCGATCACTCTTACTAATAATATGGGTATATTGACCTTGAATAAAGACCATTATGGAGTGATTTACCTGAAGCCTTCCTCCGTTTTTAATGTGGTTATCAGAGCAACAACAAAAGAGGGAAAAGATGTTTATAAATCATTCAATATAACGAATGAGGAGGGAATGTTAAAGCCTTCTGATGAGCTTAAAATAACCTTAGGGGCAGAAGAAGCAACACCTCCTGAGAATCCAAACCCAAATCCTGATCCGGGACCAGATCCTGACCCAAATCCCGATCCCGATCCTAACCCTGATCCGGGACCCGATCCAAATCCAAATCCGGAATCAGGAGAAGGATACGGATCTATAAAAATAACAATCAATGTCACTTTGAATGGCCGTGATGAAGATATCATAATCACGTACCCCAACGAACCCGATCCGGGAGAGGTTATACCTTCACCGGGAGAAAAACCCGTTATCAGTGGTACAGGTACGAAAACATTTTCTGCTGGTTCGACCCCTGGGGCAGTAAGGGTTAGCATAAGCACTGGTAGTGGAATTCAAAACCTTTATGTCACAATCGATTCTCCATTCCTCACTGCAGGCGAACTCGGTCAACTTGGAATTCCAACAACATTCGACCTGGCTAATTTGTCTAATGATTTGTTTAAAACATTTAAAATGATAGGGCTAATAGGAAGTGGCCAGATAAAAGGAGCTAAGTCTACATCTTTTGATATTGGACCATTTGTAGGCCTTCTGGATGTAAATACACATAAATTCCATATATCTGTTACTGATGCTGAAGGCGAAAAAGCAGAAAGTACACTTACTATCATTATTACGGAATAAAAAAGATTTTGAAAATGAAACAAATAAATATATTTTATATAATAATATCATTCATTCTGCTTGTATTTTCGGGCTGTACGGATGAGTATGAAAAAATAGAAGCTGCAGGTACCGGGATCCTTCGCTTAGGAGTTGTAACTGATACTCCGGTGATCACTAAAGCTGACACCCCTAAGATACAATTAGAAATCAAGAGTAGAAAAGAAGGGTGGTCTAGAAATTATGATTATGTAGCAAATACGGCAATAGAATTAACAGCAGGTTCTTATGACGTGGTAGCTACTTCTGGTACAGACAATAACGGGAAAGCGGGATTTGATATACCTTATTATAGGGGAATAGCAAGTTTAACAATAACAGCTGGAAAAGATTTGACGAGAACAATCAACTGTACTCTGACTACTGCAAAAGTATCGGTCAGCTTTGGCGAGGATGTAAAAGAACTTTTTGCCGGTTATGACTATGAGGCAGTAGTAACGGGGGAATCGGGTACGCTTACTTTTGACAAATCGGAAACTAGTAGCGGATATTTTGTACCCGGGAACTTGTCTATATGCTTCCAGTATAGCACAGGTGGCGAATGGGTTAAATTTCCTATGCCGGATATTCTAACCACAAGCGCTAATCGTCATTATATATTGAAATTCTCACTCAACGAAAGCGGTATTGAAGGGAATATAGGAGCTGGTAGTGTACAATTAGAGATCGAGGCGACCAATGATAGAGATGCTAATATTGATATAAAGTTACCTCGTACTACTTTAAAAGCCAATGCCTGGGCGGAGTTTGCCTATTTAAAAGGTGAGATTGAATCGTTGGGAGATGGTTCCAGCCTTTATTTCAATTGGAGGCAGAAAGGAGCTGAAGAATGGATAAAGGAACCAGATGTTATAGATAAAAATGGTATTTATCAGGCGGTGATTAAAGATTTAGAACCGGATACAGAATATGAATATCAGATTGCAGGTGGAAATATTGTTGAATTTAGAACGCAGGATATTCCTGTAATCCCGAATATGGGATTTGAAGATTGGATTGTGGTTGAAGAATCAGTATCTTTTTTTGGTAAGAAAAAAATTATTTATCCGGCCGATAACGAGAATAATATATATTGGTCAACAGGGAATAAGGGGGTGATTTTAGGAGGTGCCTGTAATACTATAGGAGTAGATTTAGAAGGAGGAAATGGAAAATATGCACAACTAACTTCAACTACAGCTATAGGTGTTTTTGCTGCTGGTAATATTTTTACAGGAGAATTTAATTTAGATATGGGCAATCAAATTAAAAGTGCGAATTTTGGTAAAGCTTATTGGGGTAGGCCTACCAAATTGAAAGGGAAGTTTAAATATACACCTAAAACTATAGATAAAACAAAAGGAGATTATGCTTATTTGCAAGGCAGCACGGATATGTGTGAAATCTATATTAGATTATTTACGGGTGATATGTACACTGCCGATCAACTACCTATTCCGGGTGAAATAGCATACGGTACCTTCTCAACTGATGAAACTGTTTCTGACTGGACTTCCTTTGATATACCAATCGTATATAGTGATTTAGAGACCACACCAGATAAAATAGCTATTGTCGCCACTTCCAGTAAGTATGGTGCTTTTTTCACCGGAGGTTTAGGCAGTGAATTATGCATTGATGATTTCGAATTATCATTTGAGTACCATGATGAAATCGAAGGTGAATAACAAGTTGATTATATGAAGAAAAACATAATATTACTATTAGCTTTGGTTGTGTGTGTCCTGCAGGTAGAAGCCAAAGGAAGAGAAGCCTTCGATCGTGGAATTGAATCCCGCACTTTTATTCCAAAAGGACAGTGGATGGTAGGCGGTACTTTTTCTTATTCAGAGACAAATGCCGACGATTACAAGTTTCTGATATTGAAAAATATTGAAGGTAAAGCATATACTTTTACTGTTAGCCCCAGTTTCTGTTATTTTTTCCGGGACAATGTAGCTGTTGGAGCACGGTTTTCCTACAAACGCGATTATATTGATTTAGGAAATATAGATATTGATATATCCGATGATCTTTCTTTTACTATTACAGAAGCCTCTTTGCTGGAACACATGTTCTATGGGACCGGTTTTATTCGCACGTATATAAATTTAGGAGAAAGCCGTCGTTTCGGTTTGTTCAATGAGGCACGTGTAACACTTGGATTCGGACAAGGGAAGACCTCCTCGGGAAAGCAGGAAACACGATATGGTGTGTATGAGAAAATTACTCATCTACAGGTTGGGTTTGCTCCCGGACTAACTGCCTTTGTTACTAATAATGCAGCAGTAGAAGTCTCTGTCGGAATAATGGGATTCGATTCTAAATGGGTTGATCAGGAACATAATCAGATATCTGATGCATCCTATCGTAATACCTCTGCAAAGTTTAAAATAGACCTTTTCTCAATCAATCTGGGAATGACTTATTATTTTTAATTGTCAAGATGAACAATATGAAAAAAGGAATAATAAAATATACTATTGTTTATAGTCTGATTTTGGGTTTCTTACCTGGATGTATTGAGAATGACATTCCTTATCCTTATCAGGAAGGCAGGATTACGGAAATGGAAGTCGAGGGACTTATTGGTAATGTTGAAATCCGTAATACGGAACGTACTGTAGCTTTACAAGTCGATGATAAAGTTGATATTGAAAATTTACAGATAACTAAACTCAAAGTCAATTATGATGCCCGTATTTATCCTGATAGCGAGAAATGCCAGGATGCATCGGCATTTCCTGAAAAGGGATTTGCCTCATTGGATAGTGTAGCTTTGGGCTCAAACACCCGTGTTAATTTCTCAACTCCGGTTGCTTTCCTGTTGCAAACTTATCAGGATTATAATTGGACGGTTAGTGTTAAACAAATCTTTAATCGTCAGATTATAATGTCGGGTCAGGTTGGGGATGCCATTTTTGATGAAGCCAACAAACAGGTGATAGTTTACGTGAAAGAAGGACAATCATTAAAGAATATTACGGTATCAACAATGCAATTGGGTAGTTCAATTGCAACAACTCTACCGAAACCTACTTCCGTAAAAGACTTTTCACGTCCGGTTACTTTTAACGTGACTGCTTTTGGCCGCACCGAAGAATGGGTCGTAAATGTATTGTATACAACAGAAACGATTACGCCTGGAGATATTTCTGTCTGGGCAAAGAAAGTGCATGTAACTGCTGGCCGGGAAGCCGGGTCAACAGAAACTCCGGGTTTTCAGTATCGCAAGAAAAGCGATTCAAACTGGCAGAATGTTTCTTCTTCTGATATAGTTGTGGAGGGAACGAAGTTCTCCGCATGGATTAAGAATTTAGATCCCAGAACGACTTATGTATACAGAGCTGTTATTGGAACGCAAACCGGAACGGAGCAGGAATTCACTACCGAAGATGCGCCAATCATTCCTAATTTGAATTATGACACATGGACACTCGACTCGAAAGGTAAAACATGGTTTGCCAATGAGACTGCCGAGTATACAATGTGGGCTACCGGAAATGAAGGGGTTACTATGTCTTTAGTTAATAAGGAGAGTAATTCTGCTCCAACCGATGATGCAGTAAAGGGAAAAGCAGCACGTTTGACAACCATAAAAGTTCCGATTGTAACCACTGCAGCGGGTAATTTATTTACGGGAACTTATAAGACGGACTTACAAAACCCCAGAAATAGCGCCGTATTTGGCCAACCTTACACAGGACGTCCTACACGCCTGACGGGATATTATAAATATCAGGGAGGAATTATAGATTTGGTGGCTAAAACGAGTGAAAATCAAGACCAATTGGGCAAACCTGACCAATTTAATATCTATATCCGCCTGGAAGACAGGAGTGGTAGCGGGGAGCCACGGATTATAGCTTCGGCTGATTTACGTGGTTCGGCAACAGTTTCCGAGTATACAAAGTTCGACTTAGAACTTAAGTACCTGAATGAAACAACCAAACCCACTCATATTGTACTTGTGTCCACCTCCAGTCTTTATGGAGACGATTTTGTAGGACATGAAGGCAGTGTGCTACATGTAGATGAATTTGAACTCGGGTTTGATTAAATAATCCTAATATTTTCCATACCTTTGTGCCTCAAGAAAAAACGCAAAAAGGTATGGAAAAGCAATTTAAGAGAACGCTCATTACTACGGCATTACCGTATGCCAATGGCCCGGTACATATCGGCCATATGGCAGGAGTTTATGTGCCGGCCGATATATACGCGCGCTATCTGCGCCTTAAAGGAGAAGAAGTGTTGATGATCGGAGGTTCCGATGAGCACGGTGTACCTATTACTCTACGGGCAAAGAAAGAAGGCGTTACTCCGCAGGACGTAGTAGACCGTTTCCATTATATAATCAAAAAGTCTTTTGAGGAATTCGGTATTACTTTCGATGTCTATTCCCGTACAACATCACAAACCCATCGTGAGGTCGCTTCTGATTTCTTTCGTAAGCTTTATGATAAAGGAGAGTTTATTGAAAAAACCAGTGAACAGTATTATGACGAAGAGGCTAAGCAATTCCTTGCTGATCGTTACATTACCGGTACTTGCCCTCACTGCGGCAGTGAAAATGCCTATGGTGACCAGTGTGAAGCTTGTGGAACATCTCTCAATGCAACCGACCTGATTAATCCTAAATCGGCAGTCAGTGGAAGTGTTCCTGTAATGAAAGAAACAAAGCACTGGTATCTTCCGCTTGATAAATATGAACCTTTCCTTCGCCAATGGATATTGGAAGACCATAAAGAATGGAAACCCAATGTGTATGGACAGTGCAAGAGTTGGCTGGATATGGGACTCCAACCACGTGCGGTAAGCCGTGATTTGGATTGGGGTATTCCTGTTCCTGTAGAAGGGGCTGAAGGTAAAGTATTATATGTTTGGTTTGATGCACCCATTGGATATATTTCCAATACGAAAGAATTACTTCCCGATAGTTGGGAAACCTGGTGGAAAGATCCTGAAACTAAAATACTCCATTTTATTGGAAAAGATAATATTGTTTTCCATTGTATTGTATTCCCGACCATGTTGAAGGCAGAAGGAACATACAATCTACCGGAAAATGTACCTGCCAATGAATTCCTTAATCTGGAAGGAGATAAGATTTCTACTTCGCGTAACTGGGCTGTATGGTTGCATGAATATCTGGAAGATTTCCCGGGTAAACAGGATGTATTGCGTTATGTTCTGACTGCAAATGCTCCGGAAACAAAAGATAATGACTTTACATGGAAAGACTTCCAGGCACGTAATAATAATGAACTGGTAGCCATTTTTGGAAACTTCGTCAATCGTGCACTTGTCTTAACTGATAAATATTTTGACGGAAAAGTTCCGCCTGCCGGAGAGTTAACAGATTACGACAAGGCGACATTTGAGGAATTTGCTAATGTGAAAACAGAAGTAGAACGCTTTTTAGATACCTATCATTTCCGTGATGCACAGAAAGAAGCTATGAATCTGGCTCGTATAGGAAATAAATATCTGGCGGATACAGAACCATGGAAACTTGCAAAAACAGATATGGGACGTGTGGCTACTATTCTTAATATCTCTTTGCAGATCACAGCAAACCTGGCTATTGCATTTGAACCTTTCCTTCCTTTCAGTATGAAGAAATTGAATCAGATGTTAAATGTAGAACCATTAGGCTGGAACCGTTTAGGTGCGACTGATCTTTTGGTGGCAGGACATCAACTGGGTAAAGCCGAGCTTCTTTTTGAGAAGATCGAAGATGAGGTTATTGAAGCACAAGTTCAGAAATTACTGGATACAAAGAAAGCAAATGACGAAGCAAATTATGCGGCTAAACCCATTCAGGAGAACATTGCCTTTGATGATTTCCAGAAACTGGATATCCGTGTAGGTACTATATTGGAATGTACTAAAGTTCCTAAAGCCGACAAGCTGTTGCAATTCCGCATTGATGATGGATTGGAGAGACGTACAATCGTTTCGGGTATTGCTCAATATTATAAACCGGAAGAACTTGTAGGAAAACAAGTTTGTTTTATTGCAAATCTTGCCCCCCGCAAAATCAAAGGAATAGAATCGCAAGGCATGATCCTTTCTGCAGAGAATAACAATGGCTCATTGGCTGTTATAATGCCTCAAAAAGAAGTTAAGCCTGGTAGTGAGGTGAAATAAATAATAACGATTAACGTTTAATGATTAATGATTAATGATTAACGATTAATGTTTAAAACGTAGCGACAAATTTCTCCTCCTTTGCTAAGGAGGAGAAATTTGTCGCTATTCTGATATTATTGTACCGCTATTTTGATATATCTGCTATAAGTATGAGTATAGAAAAGAAGATACAAATGGTCGACCTGCATGGACAATACCTTCGTTTAAAAGACGAGATAGATGAGGCTATGCAATCGGTAATCGACAATACTTCCTTTATCAATGGGCCTCAGGTAAAAGAATTTGCCGGACAATTAGCGAATTATTTGGATGCCCCTTATGTAATTCCTTGTGGAAATGGTACGGATGCTTTGCAGATTGCTCTTATGTCTCTCCACCTGAAACCGGGGGATGAAGTGATTGTTCCTGCTTTTACTTATATTGCCGCTGCAGAAGTCATACTTTTATTGGGATTACGTCCCGTTCTTGTGGATGTAAACGAGGATACATTTAATATTGATGTTGATTCGGTAGAAAGAGCTATATGTCCACGTACAAAGGCAATAATTGCAGTCCATCTATTCGGGCAGTGCTGCGACATGGAACCTCTTTTAAATTTAGCAGCCCGCCATCATATTTTTGTTATCGAAGATAATGCCCAATCCATAGGGGCAACCTATACTTTTGCCGATGGAACCGTTAAAAAAGCCGGTACGATAGGCCGTATAGGTACGACTTCTTTCTTCCCTTCAAAACCATTGGCTTGTTATGGTGATGGGGGTGCTCTTATTACTAACTATACCTGGGATGCAGATTTAATACGTATGATTGCTAATCATGGACAAAGCAAAAAGTATTACCATACGGTAGTTGGCTGTAATTCCAGATTGGACACCTTGCAGGCAGCCATACTTCTGGTGAAATTAAAACATATTGATGAGTTTACGAAAGCACGGAAAAAAGTGGCAGCCCGTTATAATAAGGGTTTAAAGGGTATATCACTTATAAAAGCTCCGGTAAAGGCAACATATTCTACGCATGTATACCATCAATATACTATTCAGGTAAAGGAAGGTAAGCGGGATGAACTGAAGGCCTATCTGCAGGAAAAAGGAATTCCTTCTATGGTATACTACCCTCTGCCTGTACATCATCAGGAAGCTTTCGAAAAGAAAATCAAAATACCGCACGCTGTCCTTACATCCAATTATTTGTGTGAAAGGGTTCTTTCGCTTCCAATCCATACAGAAATGACCGAAGGAGAGCAAGATTATATCATTCAAACAATAATTGAGTATGCAAGGAAATAAAATACGTTTTGCTGTTGTTGGTTGTGGGCATATAGGAAAGCGCCATGCTGAAATGATCACCCGTGAAGAAGGTGCCGAACTGGTTGCTTTATGTGATATTCGCCCACGTGAAGAGTTGGGAATCGATGATTATAATGCTTCCTTCTTTTCATCTTTGGATGAAATGCTACAGGCAATTATATCAATAGACGTAGTTAATATCTGTACTCCAAATGGGTTACATGCAACGATGGCTATCCAATGTATTGAACATGGGCATCATGTGGTTATTGAAAAACCGATGGCATTAACGCTGGCAGATGCTGAAAAAGTGGTATTCACTTCCCTGAAATATAGCAAACAGGTATTTTGTGTAATGCAGAACCGTTATTCACCGCCTTCAGTTTGGATCAAAGAAATGGTAGAATCAGGCCGGTTGGGAGAGCTATATATGGTGCAACTTAATTGCTATTGGAACCGGGATAGCCGTTATTATAAGCCAGGTGGTTGGCATGGTGATGCACGATTAGACGGAGGAACACTCTTTACACAATTCTCTCATTTTATCGATATTATGTATTGGCTGTTTGGAGATATTTCGAATATCCAGGCACGCTTTGCCGACTTTAATCATGCCGGGTTAACTGACTTTGAGGATTCCGGGTTTGTTAACTTCGAATTCGTTAACGGAGGAATGGGCAATCTTAGTTATTCAACCTCAGTATGGAATAAAAATCTTGAAAGCAGCCTCTTGATTGTGGCAGAAAATGGGAGTATTAAGATCGGCGGGCAGTATATGAATGAAGTAGAATATTGCCATATCAAAGACTATGAATTGCCTACTTTAGCTCCTACAAACCCGGGAAATGATTACGGTTCGTATAAAGGATCCGCTCAAAATCATAATTATGTCATCCGTAATGTCGTGAATGTCCTTTCCGGCTCCGTTACCGAAACTATCACCACTAACGTTCTTGAAGGAATGAAGGTGGTAGATATCATCCAGCGCATTTACGCTCTGAAAGCATAATCAATATTTTAACATAATTGTGTCAACGGGAAGGCACAACAGTGCCATGCTCGTGGCACAACTGTGCCTACCTGTTGGCACAACAATGCCAAGCCTATGGCACTACTATGAGGTAATTGAAATAACCGGGATTCTCGCTGAGCATTCCTTCACCTAAAAGCAGATCAATACAGCATTCTAATAATAAGTTGAAAGGTGAGAGCAAGGTTAAGCAAACTGTATGTGTAATGATATGAGTTAGAAGTAAATCATTATCTTTGTGAACACTTTGTCATTCCCTGGAAGCAGGAATGACACATTTTTAGTATAATTATAGATACGAAAGAAGATAAGTGGCAAATCAGCCGACATTAAAAGAAAAAACAGCAAAAGGCATCCTATGGGGAGGCGTGAGTAGTGGAACAGTACAGGTAATGAGTATGCTGTTCGGCCTTTATCTGTCCCGTACATTGGCAGTAGAGGATTATGGTTTAGTTGCCATGCTGGCTATATTTACGGCTATTGCAAATACGGTTATTACAAGCGGATTTACAGTTGCTCTCACCAATAAAAGGGAAGCTACTCATGAAGATTTTAATGCTGTTTTCTGGTTCACAACATTTGTTAGCCTGATTGTATACGTTATCCTTTTCTTTTCCGCTCCGCTTATAGCCCGCTTTTTTGGGCATCCTGAATTGATTCCTATTGGACGCGTCCTTTTTCTAAGTTTTGTGTTTGGAGGGGTTGCGAGTGTTTCCCATACAGTGTTATTTAAACAATTGCTGGTAAAAATACAGGCCCGTATAGATATTATATCAGTTCTTATTTCGGGTATAGTTGGAGTTTTAATGGCTTACTTTGGGATGGGTTATTGGGCGCTGGTAATACAAACAGTACTTTATGTTGCTGTAAACTCAATAATTAAGCTAATTATTGCACCCTGGCATCCGACATTACAGATTAATCTGTCTCCGTTGCGTAATATGTTTTCTTTTAGCATTAAGCTTTTTCTTACAAATGCTTTTATACAAATCAACAGACATGTGTTCTCGGTTATTCTGGGTAAGATGTTTGGAGAGTACCAATCAGGATTATATGCGCAAGGACAGAAGTGGATGGATATGGCGACAAATACACTGACAGGAATGATTAATGCTGTTGCACATCCGGTACTGGTTCAGGTAAGGGATGAAAAAGAGCGGTTATTAAATGTATTCCGGAAAATGTTGCGTTTTGCAGCCTTTGTTTCTTTCCCTGCAATGTTCGGCCTTGCTTTTGTAGCGAATGAATTTATTTTGATTACTATCGGAGAAAAATGGTTGCCGAGTGTACCTATTCTCCAGACATTATGTATTTTAGGAACACTTTATCCTATTTGGCATTTGTATACTTACGTGTTAATTACACACGGTAAGTCTAATCTTTTCCTGATAGGAAATGTTATACATGGTTTATTGCTGATTGCAGCACTACTGATCACTGCCCGCTGGGGTATCTATTGGATGGTGGTGGCTTATGTAGGTACATATTTTATAAGCTTTCTCTATTGGCATTACTATGCACATCGATTGATTGGAATCAGTGTGTGGCAGTTGCTTAAAGATGTAATGCCCTATTTAGGCATTACTTTATTGGTTCTTTTTGCAACTTATATAATAACATTGCCTTTACAGAATATTTATCTCTTATTAATAGGACGGATTGGTATAGCCGTTATTCTGTATATAGTTATTATGAAACTTACTAATTCAGTTATATTCAGAGAAAGTATGGACTTTCTATTAAAAAAGAAAAGAAAATGATAAAGCCAAGAGTAATAGCTTTTTATCTTCCTCAATACCATCCAACCCCTGAAAACGATCTGTGGTGGGGGAAAGGATTTACGGAATGGACCAATGTTGGAAAGGCCAAACCTTTATTTAGGGGGCATTACCAACCCAAAGTTCCAGCCGATTTAGGATATTATGACCTGCGTGTTCCGGAAACAAGAGGAGAACAGGCAGATATGGCCCGCAAATATGGTATTGAAGGGTTTTGCTATTGGCATTATTGGTTTGGAAATGGAAAAAAGTTACTGGATCGCCCCTTCAAAGAGGTTTTATCCTCGGGAAAACCGGATTTTCCTTTTTGTCTTGCCTGGGCGAATCATTCCTGGGAAGATAAGCTCTTCAATAAAGAAGGGAAAAAGAAAATATTAATAGAACAGGTTTATCCGGGTGAAGAAGATTACATACAACATTTTAATTACATATTACCCGCTTTTCAGGATAAACGATATATTCAGGTGGATGGCAAACCTTTGTTTATGGTTTATTCTCCTTTCGAAGTTCCTGATGTTTCGGCTTTTATCGCTTTATGGCAAAAACTGGCAAGAGAAAATGGATTGAAAGGAATTCATTTCGTGGCACATACTTATGATGAGCGGGATATTCTATCTTTGAAAGATAAAGGCTTTGATGGAGTGAATATTGTTCGCTTGTTTCAATTCTTCCGTCGTGACTTTTCATTTCTGGAAAAGAGTTATATGAAAATCATGCGGTATGTATTTGGAAAAGGACAGATTGTTTCGTACAAAAGAGCTTCTCGCTTCTTTATTGGTAAAGAAGAGGCATTAAATGATTGTTATCCGACGATTATTCCTAACTGGGATCATTCACCTCGTTCGGGAAGGGAAGGGCATATTTTAGTAGATGCTGAACCTCGTTTGTTTGAAAAGCATGTTACGGAAGCTGTAAAAGTAATATCAGAAAAAGAGGAAGAGCACCAGCTTATTTTCCTTAAGTCCTGGAATGAATGGGCCGAAGGGAATTATATGGAACCCGATTTGCGTTACGGAAAAGGATATTTAGAGGCACTAAAAAATGGGATTGATAAAGCAAAATAATACCTCGGAGAAAAAGCGTTTGCTGGTATTTCATCCGGCTTTAGCTCCTTATCGGATTGACTTTTTCAATTCGTTACATGAGTCATTTGATGCTTCTTTCTACTTTCTGTATGTAGATGCCCTTGAGCAATCGTTCAATCAGGAAGAGTTGATAAAAAGGCTGTATTTTAAACCTCATTATCTTTCGGGCGCAGCGTTAGGCATTAAAAACCTTAGATTGGATGTATTCTCAATACTTCATAATCAAAAGCCTGATATTGTTTTTTGTAGTGAATATAATATTCTTGGAGTGTTAGTTTTGCTTTATAAGAAACTGTATAACCCAAAGTTAAAAGTCTTTACAATTTGCGATGATAGCAAAGAGATGGCATTAACGGCCGGAGCAAAACAAAAATGTGTACGGGATAAGTTGGTAAAGCGCTTTGATGGTGTTATTCTTGCCAATGAAGAAGTAACGAAATGGTATCGCGAAACCTATAATACAAAACAAAAGTTTATATACTTCCCGATCATACAGGAAGATTATGAGTTTCGTAGAAGGTTAGAGGAAACTTTACCTTTAACGAAGCAATTAGCTGAAGAATATAATCTTTCCAATAAACAAATTGTTCTTTATGTTGGAAGGCTTGCTGCGGTTAAGAATTTGAAAATATTAATCCATTCTTTTCATGCAGTTGTTCATAAGTTTCCACAAGTTGTTTTAATAATGGTGGGAGAGGGCGATGAGTTAATTTCTTTGCAACAAGAAATAAAGAAGTTGGGCCTTGAAAAGAATATCTTATTTGCAGGCAAAAAACAAGGAAGTGAATTGTGTGCCTATTATAATTTAGGGCAGCTCTTTGTTTTGCCTAGTTCTTATGAGCCTTTTGGCGCTGTTGTGAATGAGGCATTATTATCCGGATGCTATACTCTTTGTTCTGCTGTAGCTGGCTCAGCGGGATTAATCAGGAAAGGAGATAATGGAGACATTTTCGATCCTAAATCTGTGACTGGGTTGACTACTAAAATAGAATCAGCATTGTTGCGATGTGCTCCGTTAGGAGATATAGAAGTAAAACCAAACCGCATGATACAAAGTTACCGGGAATATTTCAACCGGTTTATTGATCAGGTAAATAATATAGCAAGATAGAGATGAACATACGTTTGTTTTTTGACAGAATCTATTGGGCTTTCTTTAAAAGAAAAGCCAAGAAGAAACAAAAGTCTTATGAAGATTGGGCTGCTAAGGGTTATAATAATTCACCCGAAGTTAGTTTTATTATTCAATCGCATAATAAGAGTAATAGTGTTATACATATTGTTGAGCAATTAAGAAAATATCCAAATGGAGAGATTATTGTAATAGATGATGGTTCAGGTTTGGAACATACGGAACGATTGAGCCGCTTTCTCGATAAAGGAAATGAATTTCTTGTGCGGGCAAATGATCTCTATGAAAATGTGATGTATGATAAGACAATTCGTTTTTCTAACGGGAAGTATATTGTTTTGATGCAGGATGACGATGAGGTTACAAATATGGACTGGTTAACCAAGGGATTAAGCTATTTCAAACAATATCCTGATATGGCTATATTAGGCGGTTTCAATGGTCAGGAATTTATTATTGATGAAGAAAAGAAATGGGGTTATGTCACTGAATATACAGATAGGAATATCTATGAGAATGAGTTTCGGTTTGTTCATTCGGTGAATCGTGCACCTATGTTGATTAATAAAGCTCTCTATTCACAGCATCTCAAGTGTCTTGAGTTTTCATTTGCTCCTTTCCAATGTGATGACAGTGAATTATGTTTCCGTGCCTGGTTGAAAGGGCTAAAGGTAGGATGGTATAATGCCGGGTTTAAGTCGTTAATGGCGGGAGGAATGCGCATCTGGAATAATGAATTTACAGGCTTTCAGGAACGTAATAATAGAGCAAAGCTGTATGAAATGTATAGTAAAGATGCTGATCGCATCTCTGAACTAGTGAATAAAGCAAATGAAGAAATTAAATAATATATAAACGAACAGATTGAGTGAAGAAAGTTTCTGTCATAATGTGTACTTATAATGGAGAGAGGTTTCTGCGAGAACAATTGGATACAATTGTCGGGCAGACTTATCCTATTTATGAGCTTATTGTGCAGGATGATCGATCTACTGATGGATCTTTAGCTTTACTCAGGGAATATGAAGCCAAATACCCTTTCATATATGTTTATCAGAATGAAGTACAAAAAGGGATAAATCATAATTTCTTCTCTGCAATAGAGAGAGCTACAGGAGACTATATCGCACTCTCTGATCAGGATGATATATGGGAGCCGGATAAGGTTGAAAGACAAATCCAGACGATAGGAAATTCTCTTTTATCAGCAGGTATTACACGCCCTTTTTCGGAAAGTGGAACGGAGGCTAAAGCTCATTTTGATAACCGCCCTCCAAATATACATTTAGAACGAATTATATATACTTCAATGGTAGCCGGACATACAATGATGTTCCGTAAAGAATTGATTGAACATATTCATGATATCTCTTTTTGGTCAAAACATTTATTATACGACCATTTGTTACAATTGGTAGCAAGTGCTTATGAAAGCATTTCCTTTTGTCCTTATATTTTAGTAAATCAGAGGAAACACATAGATTCTGCGACTTATTCAGAGCCTAAGAATTATTCAAAAACTGTATCAAATATACTACAGTCGGTATCCCGTACGTTTAAACTACATAGACGTTTACGGTTTAAGATGAGAGCATGGTTTGATAATATAAATACATTGTTGAATTCTATAGAGACAAATACTGTTTCCAGAAAGAATGCGATACTGTTATCAAAGTACCATTCTTCTGATTCTGTATTGGATTTTATATGGTTATCTTTTCTGTGTGTTAAATTACGCGATAAGATATTTCATACCCCGGAAAAGAATCCGGCCTTATCTGTATTGAGAGCACTCTATTTCCCTATCTCGTGTAGTGATTATTTCATATATATGGATAATGATACGGAGAAAAATAAAAAATGAAGATCCTACTAATAAACACCTCTGAGCGTTCCGGTGGAGCAGCAGTCGCTGCTAACAGGTTAATGATTGCACTACAAAAAGCAGGGCATACTGTTAATATGTTGGTTCGCGATAAACAAACTGATAACCCGGATGTGGTTACAGTGAATGGCTCCGTATGGAAGAAGTGGATTAATGGGTTCGGTTTTCTTTGGGAACGATTGATTATATTCCTATGTAATAAACTTAGCAGCAAAAATCTTTTTCAGGTATCTATTGCTAATACGGGAACAGATATTAGTAAACATCCTTTAGTAAAGAAAGCGGATATTATCCATCTTCACTGGATTAATCAGGGTTTACTTTCCTTATCAGATCTAAAAGCATTAATAAATACAGGGAAGCCTATTGTTTGGACTATGCATGACTTATGGCCTGCAACGGGAATTTGTCATTATCCGGGAAAATGTGAACGATATCAGATTGAATGTAATGCTTGTCCTAAACTGGTAAATAAACCTCTTTGGAATCTAGCTGGAAAGGTCTTTAATAAGAAGAAAGAAATAGGGCTTTCTGCTATAACATTTGTTGGATGTAGCGAATGGATTACCCGTAGAGCTCAATTGAGCAGGTTACTTCAGAAGTCTGAATTTCTATCAATCCCTAATCCAATCGATACGGATATATTTTCTCCTGTAAGTAAGGTAGAAGCACGCCTAGCATTGGGTTTGCCGGTCGATAAATATTTGCTTTTATTTGCTGCTGCCAAACTTTCGGATAATAGGAAAGGAGCTACCTATTTTATTAAAGCATGTAGGCTTCTGGGCGAGGAATATGCAGGACAGATTGAAATTTTATTGATGGGTAATGGTTCGGAAGAGTTTTTGCGAGCACTCCCTTTCCCGGTAAACAAACTGGGCTATATATCGGATCAGACAAAGATGAGAGATGTATATGCATCAGCAGATATCTTTGTTATACCTTCTTTGGAAGATAATCTTCCTAATACAATTATGGAAGCAATGGCCTGTGGAACTCCCTGTGTTGGATTTGAAACAGGAGGGATTCCGGAAATGATTGATCATAAAAAGAATGGATACGTTGCTAACTATAAGGATGCGAAAGACTTGTCTAGAGGTCTTCAATGGGTTTTATCCAATAGTGAAACAAATGAACTTTCCATTTCTTGTTTAGAAAAGGTGAAGACTCATTACAATGAATCCAAAGTGGCTGCAGCTTACTTCGAATTATATACCAAATTATTAAAGTAACATCCTATGCAACCGGTCTTTTCCATCATAACTGTCACTTATAATGCATCTCAATGGTTGGAGAGAACGATATTGAGCATATTAAGCCAATCCTATCCTCATATTGAATATCTGATTATTGATGGTGGGTCTACGGATGGTACGGTTGATATAATCAAACAATATGAAGCAGGAATCTCTTATTGGATAAGTGAGCCTGATAATGGTCTCTATGATGCTATGAATAAAGGCTTAAAACAGTCTACAGGCGATTATGTTTGGTTCATAAATGCAGGAGATATCATTCATACGGCAGATACTTTGCAGGAGATAATGACTTCTTTAAAAAAGAAAGTATCTTTGCCCGATGTTCTCTATGGAGATACGTTGATTGTTGATGCTCAAGGGAGTTCTTTAGGTTTACGCCGTTTAAGGCCGCCTCAAAAACTAACCTGGAAGAGCTTCCGAATGGGAATGTTAGTAAATCATCAATCTTTTATTGCAAAACGGGAGATCGCTCCATTATATGATGTCACTTATAAACTGTCTGCCGATTTTGACTGGTGTATCCAATGTTTGAAACGGGCTAAAGCAATATATAATACCCATAGGATATTATCAGATTTTCTGGAAGACGGACTGAGTAGCAAGCAACGAAAAGCATCATTGAAAGAGAGGTATAATATAATGTGTAAATACTATGGAGGGTTTTCGACATTTGTATTGCATGGGTGGTTTGCTTTGAGGTTTTATTGGGCGAAGTTATTTAGGAAGGCCTAGGAAAGCCTAGGAGATCTTAGGAAACCTTTGGACTCCTAAGGCTCCTAAAACTCCTAAGATACCTAAGACTCTTAAGAAAGAATAAATAAAAGAAAATATATTATGCAAGATTTAGTAAAGAAATGGGGTAAGCATATAGCAGCCATAGTTGTCTTTTTAGTATTGACTATGATCTACTTCGCCCCTTCTGTTTTTGAAGGGAAGGTTCTTCGAACTGTGGATACAACAAATGCCATGGGGATGGGGGAGAGCCAATTGAAAGAATTTGAGAAGACTGCTAAACCCGGAGAATTCAGTGAATGGTCGGATGCGATGTTCAGTGGGATGCCGTATGTTACTCATTATGGAAGTGCTGCGCCCAATCTTCCAGGATATGAGGTGATCGAGAAACCTCTGAAGGCGATAGGATATTGGGATGCCGGAATGGTATTTGTTGGCTTAGTCTGTTTCTATTTATTAATGTGTATATTGGGTGTTAATTGGTGGCTGGCACTTGCCGGTTCCATTGCTTTTGCCTTTGCTTCCTATAATATTATACTTATTGATGCCGGCCATGTAACCAAGGCGTATGTTATTGGATATATGCCGATTGTACTGGCGGGTATGGCACTTCTTTTCAAACAAAACTATATATGGGGAACCGTATTATTCCTATTGGGGGTTGCGTTATCTATCGGTAATTCCCATATTCAGATTACCTACTATTTAGTGATTCTTTGCCTCTTTATTTATATAGGATACTTAATCTGGAAAATAAAACAAAAAGCGTTTAAAGAATTAGGAATAGTGACAGCTATTATGGCTGTCTGTGTTATTGTCTCTATTCTCCCAAATGCCCGTAATATGTATGTTCAATGGGATCTAAGTAAATCATCTACACGCGGCCCAACGGAATTAACAACTACTACAGGAGAGGGAGAGAAGATTTCTTCCGGCTTGGATAAAGAGTATGCTTTTCAATGGAGTTATGGAGTAAGGGAGTTATTGACTGTTCTTATACCGAATGCTTATGGAGGTCCGTCTTATGGCGTATTGGATAAATCGTCTGAGATGTATAAAGTAGCAAAGGCTCAGGGACTGCAGATCGGAAATGATGTGGTTGGCCCTACTTATTGGGGAGATAAGCCATTTACCTCTGGCCCTGTTTATTTCGGTGCTGTGATATGTTTCTTGTTTGTTTTGGGAATGTTTGTAATACCAAACAAGATGAAATGGTGGCTGTTTGCCGGTGCACTTTTCCTTACGTTTATGGCATTAGGTAGGAATATGGATTTTCTAAACGATTTACTTTTTCACTATCTTCCAATGTATAATAAATTCCGGACACCAGAGACTGCTTTAGTAATTCCGGGTTTGATTTTTCCTATTATAGGAATATGGGGGTTAAAGGTGATCCTGGAAGAGAAGATAGAGATAGCCCGCCTGAAAAAAGCAATGATCTGGTCATTAGCGTTAACAGGAGGAATTTGTTTGATTGTTTGGTTGTTCCCAACAGCTTTTTTAAGTTTCCAGTCTGCCTATGATACGAGATATGCATCCACTCAATGGTACAGTACATTAATAGAGTATAGAGCCTCAATCGCTTCATCTGACGCTTTCCGTTCTATGATCTTCATAATCTTAAGCGCTGGGTTAGTTTTCCTATTCATTAAAGCTAAAAATAAGAAGAAAGTAACAATGATTGTCTGTGCAGGTATTGCTGTATTGACATTGGTTGATCTATGGCAGGTTGATAAACGTTATGTCAACGATGGCAAGTTTCACCCCGGAACGCTAACAGATGTCTTCAAACCTTCTGCGGCTGATGAAGAAATATTTAAAGATACCGACCCTTCTTTCCGGGTAGCAGGTTTGCGCGAAACATTCCAGGAAACAACCGTATCTTATTTTCACCATTCCATAGGCGGGTACTACGCAGCCAAACTGAGACGTTATCAGGAATTGATCGATCATCGTTTAAGCGAGGAATTGAATATGATTATCCGCTCTTTTAATGAGGCACAATATATGGAAGATATTCAGAAGGTTATGCTTAACACTCCTTCCTTGAATATGCTTAATACCCGTTATATTATCTATAGTCCCGATCAAGCTCCTATCCGGAATCCATTTGCTTTTGGGAATGCGTGGTTTGTTCAGGAACTGATGATGGTAGACAATGCCGATGCAGAGATTGAGGCTCTTAATAATATAAATCCGCTAAAAACAGCCATAGTCGATAAGCGATTTGCAAGTGAAGTAAATGGTTTTACTCCTCAACCGGATTCTTTAGCTACCATCACACTGGATAGTTATCGCCCCAATCATTTGGTCTATAGTTCTAAGGCATCCACAGAACAATTAGCTGTTTTCTCTGAAATCTATTATGATCCGGGTTGGATTGTAAGAATTGATGGGCAACCTGCTTCACATTTTCGTGCAGACTGGACGTTGCGTGCAATGCGCGTTCCAGCCGGAGAGCATACCATTGAATTTGAATTCCGTCCTCAGGCTTATATTGTCGCAGCAAATGTCGGTGTATTTAGTTCTTTCTTTATTCTACTTCTTTTGATTGGCGCAATCGGGTATTCCGTGTGGAATGAATGGAAGAAGAGGAAAATAGAAGATTAGGTTTTATCATAAGATTCCTAGAATCTCCTAGGATTTCTTAGGACTCTTAGGAATTCAAAATAAAATGGTGAGTGACGAGTATATACTCATCACTCACCACTAAGCATTCACCACTGATTTTTAGTATCTATAATGATCAGCCTTATATGGGCCTTCAACAGAAACTCCAATATAATCAGCCTGATCTTGTGTTAGTTGTGTAAGTTTAACTCCGATACGTTCCAGGTGAAGACGGGCAACCTCTTCATCTAAGCGTTTAGGTAGACGGTAAACTCCTATTTCGTAAGGCATAGTCCATAGATCCAATTGAGCCAGAACCTGATTGGTAAATGAATTACTCATCACAAACGATGGGTGACCTGTTGCACATCCCAGATTAACCAAACGTCCTTCGGCTAACAAGAAAATAGAATTTCCCGTAGGAAAAGTATATTTGTCTACCTGAGGTTTAATATTTGTATGTATAATGTTTGGGTAATTTACCAGTTTATCCACCTGTATTTCGTTATCGAAATGTCCAATGTTGCAAACGATGGCCTGATCTTTCATCTGTGCCATGTGCCCGATTGTAATAATATCCTTATTTCCGGTGGTTGTAACAAAGATATTTCCTTCTTTTACGGCTTCCTCCATGGTTGTGACTTCAAACCCTTCCATAGCTGCTTGTAAGGCGCATATAGGATCAATTTCAGTAACAAGTACCCGAGCCCCATAAGAACGCATAGAATGCGCACATCCTTTGCCAACATCACCGTAACCTGCAACAACCACAACTTTACCTGCAATCATTACATCTGTAGCACGTTTTATTCCATCAGCCAACGATTCACGGCAACCATATAAATTATCAAATTTGGATTTCGTCACTGAGTCGTTCACATTGATAGCCGGAACTAATAATTCGCCTCGTTCCATCATTTGATAGAGGCGATGAACACCCGTGGTTGTTTCTTCTGATACCCCTTTCATCTCGGCAATCGCACGATGCCAACGGCCATTATCTTCTTCCAGTATGCGATTGAGTGTATCCAGTATAACCTGTTCTTCGTGATTATTCCCTTTACGGTTGATCACTTCAGCATTATTTTCTGCCTGATATCCCATGTGAACCAGCAAAGAAGCATCTCCACCATCATCAACGATCATTTGTGGCCCTTTTCCTTCAGGAAAACGGAGTGCCATATCCGTACACCACCAATATTCTTCCAGAGTTTCTCCTTTCCACGCAAATACAGGCACGCCAGTTGCAGCAATTGCCGCAGCCGCATGATCCTGTGTGGAGAAGATATTACAACTACACCAACGTACATCTGCACCCAGCGCTACCAATGTTTCAATCAGTACCGCGGTTTGAATAGTCATGTGTAACGAGCCCATGATACGTGCACCGGCAAAAGGTTTCTGGTCGGCATATTTTTGGCGGAGTGCCATCAAGCCGGGCATTTCATGTTCAGCAATTTCGATCTCTTTGCGGCCAAACTCCGCAAGACTCATATCAGCTACCTTATACGGCAGAGTTGTAGGAAATAGTTGTGACATACGATATTGTTCTATAATTGAACAACAAAGGTACAAAATATATTAGGAAATTGAGTCTCACAACGAGGAGGCTGTCTGATAAGAATGAATTAAACACAGAGACACAGAGAACACAGAGATTTAAATTCCTCTTTTCCTCAATAAAATAAAAACTCCGTGTTCTCTGTGTCTCTGTGTTTAATTCATTCTTATGGACAGCCTCTTTTTAAATCAACCTAAACTTACTTTTGCTAAAGCTTTTTCCCATACTTCTTTCAATTCAACACTGGCTCCCATTCGCCGTGTACTTTCATGAGCTGCTTCCATGAAGGTGAAAATTTCCAGTGTTTCTTTAGGCGATACGGGTGATACACCTGTTTGGAAAAATTTAATGATATCTTTCAACAAAGGAGCATATCCGTTATAATCCCCCATTATCTTGATTCCCTTTTCCCCAAATGCATATCCTCCATATCCTGTCTTTCCTGCACGTAATCCCCGGAAAGTGCCGATACGGTTATCTTCCCACAAACCTGTTACCACATCGGTATCCGGAGTATGTACACGGGAAACGGTTTTGCAACCTATACCCATTACAGTATAAAGAGCTTCAATGCCATGTATGCCATACCAGAAAAAATCGGGATGAGTTTGTTCTAGTACGCATGGGCTAAAGGTATCAGCCCCCAGTACTTTTCCGATACTCTGGTTTATTAGTATATCATCCATATTTGACATATATCGGAGAGAAGAAGCTGAAAATACAGGCACTTTATATTTCTCTGCTGCCTGATAGATGGCAATTGCATCAGAAAGTGAAGCGGCAACTGGTTTATCGATAAATACTGTTTTACCGGCTTTAAAAACCTCCAATGCCTGTTCAAGGTGTAAACGACCGTCATTGGTCTCGAGTAAAATTACATCTGTCTGATCCAGCAATTCTTTAATAGATCCGGTGATTTGTACTCCCTGCTTTTTAACATCTTCAATGTAGCCCGGAATACGTTTCACACTGGACTCAATATCCCGACTCCCATGTGGGTAGGCAGCTACAACTTTGTAGCCGCCATATTCCATGGCCTCGTCTGTATTAAGCAGTTTTGTAAAAGCAGTGCTATGCGAGGTATCCAACCCAATAATTCCAACTCTTAACCCCTTTTTTACATTTTCCTGGGGATTAAATGCATACATGTGTTTGGAGGCCAGCATACTGATCCCGGCAAAAGCTCCTGTTTTGATAAAATTGCGACGATTAATCATACTTTTCTGCTTTATATATTATAACATGGTCGATAATCCTGATGCAGGTACTTCCGGTAATGGTTGAATATTCAGTTCGAAACCTGTATACCCTTCATTCTGATTGATTCTACCGGAAGAATTACCATCAATATCATTTTGTGGGATGGGCCACCAAATATGGAATGGACTCATTTTATATTCTGCTCCATTTAGTATCTTAACCCCTTTATTATAGAAGTTTCCGCGATCCATTATCCGATCATAAAAGTAATTATTTTTGGATAGACTGGCCATATTATATGATCTTCCTTTGTAATCAGATTTTCCTGTTCGCGCATATAGAAGAGCAACTCTTGTTAATTCTATTTTCCGATTCTCTTCATAAAGTAATTCACGGGTTCTTTCATCCAATAACGTTTCCATATTCACTTGTCCCGGATCCAGAGGAGCAGCACCGGCACGGGTACGTACTTCATTTATATCACGGGCTGCTGAAGCTGCATCATCTTTCCATAAATAAGCTTCTGCTCTTAAAAGATAGGTCTCCGCCAGCCGCATTATATACATATCTCCATAACCGCCATTATATTGGGCTGCCGTAGCTGCTTCGGGGTCTTCAATGTATAGTTTATAATGTGCCCATTCTCCCCAGTTACGCAGTGTGTCGATACATAGAAGTTGTCCGTTATCGCTGAACATTCTTACCGGTTGATGGTAATAAGTAGTACCTTTCAGGTCGGGATTATTGTAAACCAGGTCTTCCATTCGCATCCAGTTACCGGGAGCATGTCTCAGGTCATTTTTATCATCCCAAACTGCATTGGAACTATACCAGGTTAAACGGCAACGGCCGATGCCTCTTCCATAAATACCATTGTAATCCAGATCAGGTTCTTCTAAACGTTTATCAGACATTCCAGGCTTACCATCGGGAGTTTGAATACGGTTAGTCGTATTTGCCCAGAATGGAACAAAATTACGCATCATAAGAGTACGTTGGGATGATTTAGCCGTTTGATATTCATATCTATCCAATGTTGCAAGTAGCACTTCTGTATTAGCAGGAGCATTTTTATTCAAAGGACGATGTAAATCCCATAACACATTTTTAGTTTCATCACCTGCATCTACTCCAAAGCGACTTTTCATTAATTGATATCGCCCGGAATTGATCACGGCATCTGCTGCCTTTATAGCGCCGTCAAAATCTCCCAATGTGAGACATATTTTAGAAAGGAGATGATAACATGCACCTTTGGACACTCTACCTCTATCATTATCATCACTTACCCAATTCACAGCATTTTCCATATCAGCTTTAATATACTTCAAAATACCATCTCTTTCTACAGAGCATAAGTTGGTTACAGGTGAATATACTTCCGTAAATACGGCAGGGATATCATTAAACAACATGCATAAGCGATAATAGCGGAACGCTCTGTGCCACAGCGCCATTCCCAGAATGTTGTTTTTTTCAGCTTCAGAAGTATACGTGGCATCATCTATTCGGGTAATAATCGTATTTGCATAGCGAATACCTAATAAATCATTTTTCCAGTACCAATACATCCGGTTGGTTTGATCCCAATCGTTATTAGCATTCGGCAAAATCTTTTCATCCAGATTCTGTGCCGGCCCGGATATATCTGTCGTCCCGAGAACGCATTGCTCAGAAAATATCATTGCAGTCAATATCGGGCTACTTTGGTTTACAAACTCTTCTCTCAATAAACGATCACAGGAAGTAAGAGCACTGAGCATACCTTCTTTGTCGATCAGTGTATTCCCGGGGGCATAGAATGATAAAGGGTCCGGTTCTAACCATGATTCACTACAACTTGTCATTAGAATGACCGACATCAGGATAATATATATTTTATTCTTTTTCATGACTGAGTATATTTTATAAAACATTAAAATGTGAGATTAACACCGAGTGTATACGTTCTGCTTGTATTGCCAAAGTCATTCGGACTATTGGGGTTATAAGATTCAGGATCATTAAATTCCCAATCCGGAGCCCAAAGAGCTACATTTTTAACCGTACCGTACACGCTCATATTCTCAATGTTGAATTTTTTCAGGAAGTCTTTAGGTACAGTATAATTGAGTGAGATGTTATCCAGGCGAATAAAAGAAAGATCACGATAAAAATTTGCTCCGATATTCTTATCATCGGAATAGAGGCGAGCATAGTCATTTGTTGGATTTTCAGGTGTCCAATACGGTATTTTAAAGTAATTTGTTTTCGTTAATGTACCTGCTTCAAAGTGTTTCGCTCTTTGATAAGGAGCTTTGTGCCCCCAATAAGAATAGAGCATAAATGAGGCTGTCCAGTTTTTAAGGAAAGTAAATTCATTTCTGAAAGTCCAGCGGAAACGAGGTGTCTTATATCCGATAAATTCTTTGTCTTCATTATCGTAATATTTATTTCCGTCTGCATCTTTAATTTTCATATCTCCCGGACGCAAACCGTATTCTGCTGCTTGTGCTGCTTCATTCTCTTGCCATACGCCAATTACCTTATATGTCCATATAGAGCTGATATCTCTGCCAATAAACCATTCGTTCTTGATATCATCCATCTCTTTACGGCCAATTACGTTTCCGTTTGCATCCAATACATCTTCATAGTCGCCATAGAGATGATTGATCTTATTTCTATTTAATGAAAAACTCAAAGAGGAATTCCATTGGAAGCCTTCATTTTTAATATTTACTGTATTTAAGGAGAGTTCAAAACCTGTATTTTGTACTTCACCTAAATTGGCCGATACTTTATCGAAACCAATAGCTTGCGTAAGGCTACGGTCGATAAGAAGATCTGAAGTTACCATCTTATATACATCTATATTCCCCGAAATACGGTTATGCAAAAAGGAGAAATCTACTCCCAGATTATATGATGCTGTACTTTCCCATTTTAAATCTTTGTTTTCCATGGTACTCACATAGATTTGATTCGCATAGTATATTTTTCCTGTAAGATCCTGATAGATATACATTCCGGTTCCCATCTCAGAGAGAGCGGCATACATACCTACGTCTCTGTTTCCGTTTTTACCCCAGGATACACGTAATTTTCCGAAATCCATAGCGGGGAATTTAAAGAAAGACTCTTCAGTGAATACCCAACCCAGAGCAACGGATGGGAAAGTCGCACGTGGATTAGACATACCAAAAGCCGAATAGCCATCTCTTCTGACAGATCCTGTTACCATGTACCTTTTATTATATGAGTAGAATAAACGTGCCATTAAAGCATCACCTGTATTTCTTGTATCATTGGTTATTGTATTAGGGGCAGTTCCTGATTGCATACGATGATAACCTAATACATCACTTGGTGCAAATTGCTGATTGAGCATTCTCTCCGACCAGGCCTGGTTTTCTTCTGCATTTTGAAGTAAGGTTACTTCTACCTGATGTACTTTGTTGAAGACGTGATCCCATTTTATTAGGTTATCAACCTGCCAACTATATGACATATCACTTCTTCTTTCTGCATCTCCACCAAAAGATTTCCAAACCGGATGTTGTGATGAACGATGATTTTTATAATTATTAAGTTGTAACCGAGGCGAGAAGTTTACCTGGTAAGAGATTCCATAAGGTAAACTGATTCTAGCGTACATAGTACCTGTAAAAGAATTCCATATTGATGAACGGTCAATAAATGAGTTCTCATATTGGGAGTTTATGGAGCTGGCATTATCTATTCCTGTTGGATACAACATTGGATTTCCTTCTAGGTCTGTTGGGGTAGAATAAGGAGTGTTTGCCCAAACCTGATTAACGCTTCTTGGAATTGAACTATGATCCCTGTTAGAAAATTGAACATTAATCCCGGCAGTTAACCATTTGGTCACTTCCATATCCAACTTTAATCGACTCCGGAAAGTAGCATAGGAATCCCCAATTCGTATGCCTTCGTTGTTCATATAGCCTAGTGACCAAAAATAATTTACCCGATCACTTCTACCTGAAATATTGATATTATAGTCCTGGCGGAGTCCTGTTTGATAAGTGGCATCGTACCAATCATAAGTTCTACCTGCAAAATAGTTATTAATTTCAGGTTCGAACAAACCTAAACGTACCAGCCAGTCATACGTATGGTCTCCTGTAGAAGGACGATATGATGCCCATTCTTCCAGAGAAACTCCTGGCGGTAGGTTATTCGGATTAGAAAATTCTCCCGGTTTATGTTCAAGAAATATACTTTCCTGTACATCTTCTCTCCATCTTAAGTACTCTTCAGGACTATATACTTTTTCTTTCTTACTCAATGTTGCTGCTCCTATACTTGCATTAAAACGAATTCTCGGTTTGCCTTCAGTCCCCTTTTTCGTCGTAATCAATATAACGCCGGCTGCCGATTTGGCACCATAAACGGCAGCCGAACTTGCATCCTTCAAAACGTCAATTTGTTCGATATCATTGGGGCTGATTTCATTTAAACCTCCATAATATATGATACCGTCAACAACCAAAAGTGGTTCATTACTGGCTTTAATGGAACGTTTTCCACGTATTTCCATACTTCCTCCTCCCTGGGCGGTATTATCAAGGCCAATATTCAAACCCGGTACATTTGCGCGTAAAAGGTCTTGTATAGTTGAAGGGCTTTCTTTTTCAAGTGCAGATGCTTTAACTTGTGCAACGGCTCCTGTTAAATCTCTTTTCTTTTGTGTGCCATAACCGACAACCACAACTTCTTCCAGGTCAAGGGCCTCATCTTTTAAAGTAACATTAATACTTCTCTGGTTCCCAACCGGAACATCCTGAGTGGTGTATCCAATAAAAGAAAAGCTTAATACAGCACTGGCACTACTAACGGTAATCGAGTAGTGGCCATTCATGTCGCTTATAACTCCGTTTGTGGTTCCCTTTTCTATAATGTTTGCACCAGGAATAGTTTCCCCGTATGCATCTATTATAGTACCTGTTACGGTTATCGTTTGTTGTTGATTAACCGGGTTCATAGGGGAAGTTTCCCCTTTTTTCATAAAACTTGTTTTCTCTTTATTCCCTCCTGTATTAACAGAAAATGCGAAGAAAGGAACAACAGCCATTAAGATTGTTAAGACCAATGAATTAACTTTAAGGCCTTTGTGATTGGATTTTTTCATTTGGATTAATACTTAATATTTTTTATCTACTTAAAGCTATTTACGTCTTACTTTCCTGTATGAATCAATGTTCTTCTCTCTTCCGTAATCTTTGTTTTATGACATAGCCCTCCCTGCTATGCTTATAAAGCATAGATATAGCCAGGTTAAAAGATTGATTATCTCAGGATAAATGGAAACAGCTTCTTATTTACTTTGAAATGGAGAGGAGAGGCTGATGGCTCTCCTGGATTCTAATTATTAGAGTTTGTTTTTTGTTTGCCCTTTCATATTCTTTATGTGCTTTAATGTGTTACTGGTTTTTTCTGTAGCCATGTTATACATAATAGAGTTTTGAAATCAAGATGATTTCGTGTCTGATCCATCCCCGAGGGAAATAAGACAGAGCATCCGCAGACTCCTATCTATAAGCCCTTTATCTCCACATTGCAAAGTAAAAACAACATCAAAATCTTTTGTAGATAATTTGCGAAACAAGCTCCTCAAAATGCGTCTATCTTACAATAGGTATTAAACAAAAAGTCATTACATCCTTTTGATCAGTTGAATACGATAGGTTAAAAAGAATTTCTATTGCTGAAAAAACATCAGCTATATAATGGGAGGATTATCGCTGTATATTTGAAGGTGATAGCGACAGCGGTAGAGACAGGGCTTGCCCTGTCTCTGAATGAAACAACATATTGATTAAATAGAATTTACACGGAGACAGGGCAAGCCCTGTCTCTACCGCTATCACCTTCAAATACTTTTCGATTGAAATATCCAAATCCTTAAATCGTCAACTTGGATACAGCTTGACACCAAACTGTCTAGCCGTACTCGCTTCAGTGAGTACGGCTAGACAGATAAATGAACATATATGCTCATCCTGCTGAAGATATATCCTCAAGAACATAACCATCTGTCAATAAAAACATAATGATGCTTTCCAAAAGTCATCTAATCCTTTTTTACAGGAAGACATATCTGGTGAATTTTATTTGGTTGATATCCCTCTATACAGAGTTTTATTTTCTTACATTCAGCATTCAGCCGGCTCTAACGGCTTAAAAGACAGTATGTATGGCTGAATGTAAGTGCCTTCAGGTTACCTTCAGAAAAAATAATTTTTCTGAAGGTTTTTATATATAAGTTACCTCCTTTCGGTAGAGAGCTAACGGCTTTTTGAAATTTCCTACCGGCTTTTTGAAAAACGGCCCCAGTCTTTTCAGAAAAGGTCAGGTCAAATTTTCCTGAAGGTAACCTGAAGGCACTTACATTCAGCTATATGATCTGAAATTTAGGCTGTTAGAGCCGGCTGAATGCTGAATGTAAGAAAATAAAAATCCTGTAAGAGACAAATCGAAAGCGAAGGGTTTTATTTGTAAAATAGCCGATATGCAAGAAAGAAGAAACAATTAAAACGTCTCAAACATATACTCCTTAATATTAAAATTAGAAATAATAGATTGAATCTTTTCTTGAGGGCATACATATAACGCTGTTGTGAGTACTTCAGCATCCACAGCGTTGGGGGCAACAACTGAAACAAGCTTTTTCTCTGTATTGTATTTCTGATTGAACGGATTAATTATATGCTTCTCCTTTTGGAGAGAATTCCCGGAACTTGATAAGGATTCGTTTTTTAATTGGAAAGTTCGAAGAACATGTTCGGGTTTGTATGGATTAAGTACTCCTACCGGCCAATGGTCTCCATGAGGATGTGTACCCAATGCTAATACAGAACTATTACCGAAATTGATAAAAGCGTTTTCAATATTACTACTGATGAGGATATTTCGGATTACTTCTAAAACGTATCCTTTAGCATACCCACCAAGATCTAATTGAGTTTTCGGATTTATAAAATGTATACTTGATGTAGAGATATCAAGGTTTACGGAAGAATAATCTACCAGAGTGATATCGAAATAACCAAGTGTTATTGCAGAATATCTGAGACAATCGTTTAGAAGGCTAAAAAGTAAGGGACTGACTTCTATCGGATGTTGCAAAGCTCCCCTATTTACAACAGATATCTCACTTTCAGGATTAAACCGGTTTAGCATTTGATGAAGACTGAGAACTTCCGAGGTGACTTTATTCCATATATTGTGGGCATTTGATACGTCATTCGTTAAAAACAGAATATCCAACTGTGTTCCCATCACCTGAGTGAGCGATCCATGGAACAAGTTGGATGATTCGTAATAATTGGAATAGATTCCTTGCATATCAGTCCTTACTTCGGGCTATTTCAAGCGCTTTTGTTGTTATATAATATTTTGTTAGTGTATTTTTTGTCTCCCATTCAGGTATATCACGGTTCACAAGATAACCAAAAAACTTATCAGCCACAAGAGAGAAATGATCTTCATGGCTTGTTTTTTCTTTGGAGTGTATAACAAGTTCCTTTCTTCCCTCCGCAGTTGGTTTTATTTCAATATTATATTCCGGTTTTAAGTTCTCGATTGCTTTTGTTAGATGAGACATAAACTCCTCTTCTGTGAATGGGTCACCTTTTTCAATATATAATTTAGGAATATAATTTTGTTCTTCTCCCTGCAAAATAGAAAGGGTAGATTTTGTGCCTTTGAAAATGGAGGTATGAATATCTCCCGTATTTGCTGGAGCCTGAAAATTCCATGCAACCGACAGGCTAACATGTTTATCATTTACCGTGTAGTTTATATCTCCGTTTGCATATACTGCA
Source organism: Tannerellaceae bacterium (assembly GCA_032073245.1). Taxonomy (GTDB): domain Bacteria; phylum Bacteroidota; class Bacteroidia; order Bacteroidales; family Tannerellaceae; genus QVMG01. The sequence continues at coordinate 108,549 of DAMANX010000003.1, read as the reverse complement.
ATAAGTGTATCGTTTTCCACGGGTAAATAGTCCGGAAAATAAGACCACCGAGTAGATTTTTCAAACTCCTCTTTTGAGATAAATGTAGGCCAATGTTTGGCATTTATCACCTCCACATCTTTAGTATGATCAATAGCCTGATCCGGAAAACTTTTCCATAAAACAAGATCTATCAAGTGAGTAGTTACGTCTACTAATCCCTCTCCCTGTTGATTAACATCATAGTACCATACAGGGCGGATAAGAGGTTTACCTGAAACTTCTTTATAGAAATGATGTACACTTTTCAATTCAATAGCCGGATTATCAATAGTACCGGATTGGAGTTCTCCAAAAAGAGATTGATCTTGCATCAACAATCGGTTTACTATATTATAATCCACATAACGTTCGGTCATCAGATCATAGAGTAGCACGTCTTTTTCTTCTGCAATCCGATATGCTTTCTCTAATTTTTGAAAAGAAGGATAATCGATAGCCATCGGTTTATCTGCCAAAACATTTAATCCGGCATCTATTGACTGATAAATATAATCCGTTTTTAGTTTATTATTCCCTGCAAGAACTACAACATTTCCCTTTTTATTAGAGATCATTTTTTCAAGAAAATCATCTCCGGTATATATGATCTCTTCCCAATGAGTCGGATTTGTTTGTTGCGAATTATAAGATTCAATATAAGCCAGGTGTGCTTCCAATTCCTTTCCTTCAGGAGCATAAACATATACTTTATCATCAATCTGATTTAATGATCTCTTTTGAATCAATGCTGCATGAAAATGCCCCGGTGCCAGTGTAATCAATTTGATTTCTTTATTAGCACCAGTGAAGGTATTTGTTTTTTGTTGTGTGGAATGACAACTCATAAGTAAGATCAAACCAAATAATAGAATGTATTTCATAAAAAACAAATATAGTTATTTATCAAGTAAAGAAGAGCTGTCGGGATCTAAATAAAGGATTGCACCTTCTTTTGTGCGAAGGATAGAGGCCGGACAATCTTCTGATATTTCAGTCATTAATGTATTGTAGATCGCCTGGGCTTTTGTCTTGAAAGGTACTATACAATACATATAGGGTGCAAGTATCAAAGCCGGAATTGTTAGCGTCAGTGCATGGGTAGGTACTTGTTCGATCTCATCAAAACACTTATCATTTACCTGTTGTTGACGACATACTTCATCCAGATTTACCACTTTCACATAGAAAGGATCTTTAAAATCTGCCACATGCGGATCATTAAATGCGATGTGACCGTTTTCTCCAATTCCCAAACAGACAATATCTGCCGGATACTCATGCAATAAATTTGCATAACGTTCGCATTCGCGTTCAGCAGGTGCTAGTCCATTCATATAGAAAACCTGTCGGAAAGGAACCCGATCAAAAAGGTTCCGCCGTAAGAAATTACCAAAGCCTTGTGGCGCATCTTCATCCAGTCCGATATATTCATCCATGTGGAAAGCATGGATTCGGCCCCATTCTATATCATCCATAGCAATTAGGTAGGACATAAATTCGGATTGGGAAGGAGCAGCGGCAAAAATCATATTGATATATTCTTTTGTAGCTAACAGTTCTCTTATTTTAGTAGAGACATCTATGGCTGCTTCATAAGCCATCTCCTTACTGGTAGGATATATCTTTACAGTAAGTTCCTCTTTTTTTAATTCCATGTTTGTGTAATTTAGTATTGTGAATAAACGACGTTCCCTTTCACTACTGTTGTTTTTACTCTGATCTGTTTATCGAAAATAACCAGATCTGCATCTTTACCGGTTTCTATCGAACCTTTATTCTTATCAACATGTAGTATCTGTGCCGGATTAAGTGTAATCATTCTTACGGCATCTAACAAGGGAACCTCAGCTATCTGGATCATGGTGCGAAGAAGACGATCGGCGGTTGCAACACTTCCGGCAAATGCGGAACGGTCGGGGAGTTTAGCGACACCATCTTCTACAACTACCAGTTGTCCTTTGTCTTTACTTCCTAAGATATATTCTCCGTCCGGCATTCCGGCAGCACGCATTGAATCGGTGCAAAGAGCAATTTTATTATTCTTTTTGAATTTACAGACATACTGTAGTAATGGCTTAGGAATATGAATGCCATCTGCAATAATCTCAACTGACATATCATCTATCATAAAAGCAGCTTCCAAAGCACCGGCGTACCGATAGGCATTTCTCCTGGTAATACTTGACATGCAGGAATAGAGATGGGTCACATGGGTGAAACCTGCTTTATAGGCTTCTACGGTTTCCTCATAAAGAGCATCTGTATGTCCAAGAGACGGGAGAATACCTTTTGATTGTAACAGACGACCGAACTCAAGTGCTCCCGGCAATTCAGGAGCCATACTCCAGCGAATGATATCCTCTGTAGCGTCGAGTACGGCATTATATTCTTCGGGTATCGGATTACGCAGATATTTAGGATCTTGAGCGCCTTTCTGATTAAAGGAGAAGTAGGGCCCTTCCAAATGTAATCCCAGAAAAGTAGCGCCTTTTAGATTTTTTTCTTTTGCATCTTTATAGATTGTAAAAGTGTGAAAAAGTTCTTCCCATGTACTGGTCAATGTAGTAGGAACCAATGCTGTTGTTCCATATTTTGCATGTGTCTCGGCTACACCTAAGTATGCTTCTACGGTATTATCCATAAAGTCATGACCGCCTGCTCCATGCGTGTGCATATCGATAAAGCCAGGAGACACATAATTGCCTTGAGCATCAATTACCTGATCAGATTCCTCTACTGGAAAAGAACCTTTTCCAATTTCAGAAATGTAGCCATTCCTGCATACAATAAATCCATTTTCAAGCAACTTTTCGGGGAGGATTAAAGTTGCATTTTGGATGATTAATCTATTTTTCATGCCTGTTTTTTATTACGTGACCAGGATGTTATTTTATGTCCATATACAGCAAAGAAAATCAGATACATATAACAAGGTACCAATACCCAATAAGCCAACCTTACATTGTAAATATCTGCAAAATAGCCATAAAGAACCGGCATAATAGCATTTCCGCATAATCCCATGATCAGTAGGGAACTTCCTATCTTGGTAAATTTGCCCAGCCCATGAATGGACAGTGGCCATATACCAGCATACACCAGAGAGTTGGGTAACCCTAAGGCGCAAAGAAACCAGATGGATAGATTTGCCTGATGTCCCAAAATTGTAACATCATGATCTACAAAAATAATTCCGAGTGAAAGGATTAACCCCAGTATAGTACAGAATCGTAAAGCATTTGTTTGAGATACATACTTAGGGATCAATAGTATTCCTAACATATAACCGATTATAGTCGCCGTAAGTGTATAGGAGGGGAACACTTTTGCTTCCAGAAGATCTATCCCCATACTGCCGGCGTAATTGATAATAGTGTCTATCGCTACCACTTGTGTTCCTACATGGAGGAAAAGAGCGATTGCTCCCAATACTAAATATGCATATTGAAAAACAGAAGTTTTTGCCTGGCCTCCTTCTTCGCTTACCTCTTCTTTATTTTCTTCCTCCGGATTAATTTCGGGTAGTACGGAGAAGCGGATATATAATCCAAAAAGGAATAATAGCCCGGCTAATACGCTATAAGGAACGATTACTCTTCGTATCAGGCCGTCCAGCATTTCATTCTTGGTTATTTCATCCAGCAATCCGGAATCAAGCAGAGCAAAAAGATCACTATCAGTTACCTTCAGAACAACTGCGGCAAAGATAAGAGGAGATACGATACCTGCAAATTTATTGCAAATCCCCATCATGCTAATGCGTTTGGCAGCACTTTCAATCGGCCCTATGATTGTTATATATGGATTGGCTGCGGATTGAAGTATTGTTAACCCTGCACCCATCATAAAAAGGCCAGAAAGGAAAATACCGTACGTGCGTGTCAGGGCAGCAGGAACAAAAAGTAATGCACCTAGAGCCATCGCAAAGAAACCATACATAATCCCACGTTTATATCCTACTTTTTTAAGAACATAAGCAGAAGGTATAGAGAGAATAAAATAAGCAATATAGAATGCAAATGCCACAAAATAAGATTCGAAATGTGTCAATTCACAAGCAATCTTGAAATAGGGAATAAGTATGGCATTTACCCAGGATACGAAACCAAAAATAAAAAACATCATGCCGACTATAGCCACAGCTTTATAAGTTGTGCGCTTGTCGAGTGATTGGGTACTAACAGCTTCAACGGACATTTTATGTAGTATTTGTGTGAATTTTTTTACAAGATCATTTCCCAGCCAGGTTCATATTGGCGGCTCCACAATCGTTCTGCTTCAGCATCTTTTAATATATGGCCATTTGTCGGATTAATATCCAGTGTGCGGCCAACTCGTTGAGCAATATTTCCTAATTGTACCAATAAAGTACTCTTATGGCCGGAATCGATATCAGAATAAAGAGCAATGCCTGTGCGGATACTATCAAAAAAGTTATTGATATGGAAGGCATCCAATTGTTCTGCCGGATTCATCAGGTTCCGTGGATCTATTTCAATTTTACTCTTTGCTTCCTTGATAACTTTATTATCTTTACCGTAAAGGATATAACCGTCTCCACCTGTGATTAAAAGGGTTCCTTCATCTCCGTAGAATTCACAACCTGTGCTTTGGCCTTGTACATGTCTTCCGTTACAGCTTCTTCCTTCCCAGCTAATGTATTTATTATTTCCAAACTCAATGTTTATATTTTGTGTATCAGGAGCTTCCCAGTCGTCCTTAGCGTAATATCTTCCACCCGATGAATCTACTTTTGTAGGGAAATCAAGATTCATACCCCATCGCATAAGGTCGACCATGTGAGTACCGTTATTTAATGCCTCACCTGTGCCCCAATGCCAGAACCAATGCCAATTATAATGTACATAATTATCTTTAAAGGCCATTCGTGGAGCGGGCCCTTGCCACAAATCCCAATCCAGCCATTCCGGTATAGCTACAGGTTTTCCAATACCAATAGGCCTTCGGTTATTGGTATACCATGATTTACCATAATGTACATTTCCGATAATTCCCTCTCTTACTGCCAATATCGCTTCGCGAACGTTGGGCCAGGAACGGCGTTGATTTCCCATCTGAATGGTACGTCTATATTTATCAGCAGCCTGAACGAGTATCTCTCCTTCTTCCGGACAATAACTACAAGGTTTTTCCAGATAAACATCTTTTCCTGCTTTCATGGCTAAAAGAGCAGCAGGTGCATGCCAGTGATCGGGAGTAGCTATCACTACAGCATCCAGATCTTTTGTTTCAATCACATTCCGGAAATCTTTTACGCCTTTAGGTTTATATCCCATTGCCTTATCCACAGCGGCAATACATTTGGTGATAGTCCGTGAATCGACATCACAAATATGAGTAACCTCGCATTGTTGCTGTTTAGAAAAATTGGTTGCCAGGGCCAATCCCCTGGAATTTACTCCGATTGCCCCTACGCGGATCTTTTCATTTGCTCCTACAATATTAGCATAACTTTTAGCACTGAATCCGGGAAGAGCACCCCCGAATGTTAAAGCTGCCGTACTCATAGCTGCTTTCTTTATAAAATCTCGTCGTGTTGTCATGGTATTATATATTAGATTGTATTCAAATAATGGTTATAATGATTCCTTATTTCTCAATAGCAAAATTATACTTATCTCTTATAAAGCGAGACTCACAATACGTATCAGTATCCTCAAAAAACGTCAAATGTCCGATTCTTCAGTATTTGAGTCAATCATGTAGCGTTTGCGGTATTCTGCAGGGGATATGGAATAGTATTTTCGGAAAATGCGGGAGACATTCTTGTAGCTATCGAAACCTGCTTGTAATGCTGCGTCGTAAAGTGTACAGTCTGTAGTGAGGAGCGTTCGAACAAAATGATCTATTTTGTGATCCTGTATACATTGATACAAAGATGTTCCTGTGGCTTTTCTGAATTTCTTCTCCAATACTCTTCGTGAAAGTGGTACTTCCTTTAACAGATCGGTAACGGATATCTGATTCATATAGTTTTTGTCTATATAATTCAGAACTTGTTGAATATGTTTGTCGGAAACAGCATATTTTTCAGTGGAGATACGATGTTCGATATAAAGTGGTTCAACAATTATATTAAATGCTTCGTCTATTTCTTTGTTGATCAGTTTGTGAAGTAATTTCCCTGCCTGATATCCACCATTTTCTACATCTAATACAATAGAGGATAAAGGAGGATTTGATATATTGCATAAAAGCTCATCATTATCTACTCCCAAAAGTGATATATCATCGGGAATAGAGATGTTGTAGACATTACAGGTCTCTGATATTTGGAGTGCATAATAGTCGTCGCAGGCAAACAGGGCAATAGGTTTTGGTAATGATAAAAGCCATTTTCCTAAATACTCGTGATTGTATACCCATTCACGGTTATCCGGATTTTTATTTTCCATGAAATAACACTTATGTCCTCTTTTTTCGACTTCCTCTTTAAATCCTGTTCCTCTTTCGCGTGACCAGATTGCGTTCTTATATCCGTAAAATGCAAAATTGTGGAATCCTTTTGATAGGAAGAATTTGGCGGCCATTACTCCGGTGTTGTAATAATCACCAGTTAAGTTAGAGACAGCTTTATTGCGTTCCCGGTAATTTTGAACAATAATAGGGATTTGTAGAGAATTAAGAAGTTCAATATTAATGTTACGCAACTGGGCAACAATTGCATCTGCTTTCCATTTTTGCGCATATTCTACGACTCCGTTTTCGCCGTACATCATTCGGAAATAGAGAGGCATTCGCTGAAAAGACCATGGACCGACTTCTCTGGAATAGCGAATAATACCTTTTAATAAGCGACGGCTATATCCGCTGGAGAAATCTGTTAACACAAGAATTTTCAACATACAATTCTGTGATTAATTGTGGTTTTCTTACAAAGTCATTATTTGCGTTTTCTTAGTAGATAGAATGGAAGGCGGATCAAAAGTGAAAGGGCATAAAGTCCAATACTGATGACCAGTACCCATAAGAGTTGAGTGTATAATTCTTTCCATTCAGTACCATAAAAGATAATGGATGCGATATTCAATACAAAAGCGATCAGAAGGCAGATTAACCATATTAGCCCTTCTTTTCTTTGTCTCTTAGCTGTAAGTAGGAAGTCTCTCATGGTTATGCGTGATTTAAGTAGGGAATTTTGTATTCTTCAGGAAAAGCAAGTGTCCTTTTTTCTTCAATAGCTTGAAGACCCAATAGAGCTAAAACGGAAGAATAATAAGCTTCTTCAACCAATACAGGAATAGGTTCACCGGTAATAACCGAGTTACAAAATGCAGCAACCAATTCTTCTGATCCGTCTCCTGCAGCTCCTACGGTGCTACCACCGTCATGTGTCTTTACCTTATCGACTATATATTCTCCTTTATCTTCAGATGCTGTCTCTGGCACCCAGCTTGGACCGGCAAAAGATATATTATCGAATACTTTATGTTCAATCTGGTTGATAAGTTGCTGGATACCCGGTGCCGGTTTTACTTCTTCAAAATAGTATTTACCTTGTGCTAACTCTAGAGTTCCTTTATGCCCTAAAATCTGTTCATCCATCCCGTATTTTTTATTCGAGATAATAGAATCAAATGTCATAGTAACTCCATTCGGATAATGATAGATTACATGTATACTATCATATACTTCGCGTCCGTCTTTCCAGAACATGATATCGCCCGTTCCAAGCACATAATCGGGAATGGACTTCATAGCCCAAGATCCGATTTGTAATTGATGGGTTGCCAGTTCTGTCATCAGGCCACCGGAAGATTCTTTGTAGAGTCTCCAGTTAATTTGTTTTTCAAGGGAAGGATCGGGTACGGGCCTACGCCAGTCATTATTCCGATACCAGAAATTACGGATACCGACAACATCACCAATAGTTCCGTTATGAACCATTTCTATGGCTTTGATATATTTCTTATCAAATAGCCGTTGCTGTCCGATATAAAGAACTTTTCCTGTTTTTTTGTAGGTGTCATACATCGCCTTACATTCATCCAATGTGCGGGCCATTGATTTCTCACAGAAAACATGTTTTCCTGCATTCAAACCGTCAATGGTTATAGGTGCATGTTGGTGCAAAGGACAAGCAATTATAATACCTTGCACTTCGGGAGATTGAAGTACATCTCTATAGTCTGTGTATTTCTTTGCTTTGGGGCAAAGTGCAGCAGCCTCTTCAAGATGAGGTGTATATATGTCACAAAGTGCTACAATTTCACACTGAGGTACTCTTAACAAATTATTTATATGGTATAGACCCCTTGAACCGGTTCCAATGATAGCAATTTTTGCTTTTTCCCCGGATATTTCTGCTTCTTGCTTGGCTGTGCAAGCTTGTAACCATGGAAGAGAGCTGAGTAATAATCCCCCGGCGCTCAATGCCCCCATATTCTTAATAAAGTCCCTTCTGCCGATTTCCTTTGATTCCATGTTACAAAAATAAAGAAAGATATGTAAATCTACAACTCACTTTGCGAACGATTATCTTCAATAAGCGTTAAGATTATTAAAGAAAAAGGTTTGAGTCATAATTCTTTATACCGGAATAACTCCTCTTTCTTTTAAAATCTCCATTCCAACATCCTTTAATTTGAATTTTTGGATTTTACCACTTCCGGTAAGTGGATAGGAATCAATAAAAAATATATATTTAGGTATCTTATGACGGGCGATCTTACCACGGCAGAAATCTTTTACTTCTTCTTCAGAAAGACTTGCTCCTTCTTTCAGAATAATAAATGCGCCTACCTCTTCTCCATATTTTTCCGAAGGAATACCGGCAACCTGTATATCCTGTACTCCTTCCAGGTGATATAAATATTCTTCAATTTCTCTTGGATATACATTTTCTCCGCCACGAATTATCATATCTTTAATACGGCCGGTTATACGGTAATAGCCTTCTTCATCTTTTACTCCCAGGTCACCCGAATGTAGCCAGTTGTCCTTGTCGATCGCTTCAGCGGTTGCTTCAGGGTTGTTGTAATATCCTTTCATTACCAGATAGCCACGGCAACAGACCTCGCCCTGTACACCTACCGGGCATTCTTCACCTGTTTCTGGATCCATGATCTTTACTTCCGTAAACGGATATTCTTTACCCACAGTTGTACAACGCGCTTCAAAAGAGTCTTCCAATACCGTATGTGTCATTCCGGGAGAACTCTCGGTCAGGCCATATACACTTGTTATATGAGTAATATGCATTTTCTCTGTTACCGCCCGCATAAGTTCGATGGGACAAAGCGATCCTGCCATGATCCCTGTACGAAGAGAGGATAAATCAAACATATCAAACATAGGATGATTAAGCTCGGCAATAAACATGGTCGGAACCCCATACAATGCCGTACATCTCTCTTTATGAACAGAGGCAAGAACAGTCAGGGGATCGAATTTTTCTACCATCACCTGGGTACACCCATGTGTAAGTACATTCATAGAAGCCAGGGTAATACCAAAACAATGGAATAAAGGAACGCAACAGCAAAGTTTATCGTCTGCAGTAAAAGACATTCCTTCACCTGTGAAAAATCCATTATTGGCAATATTATGATGTGTAAGCATAACCCCTTTAGGGAAGCCAGTGGTTCCGGAAGTATATTGCATATTTACAACATCCCAACAAGAAACTTTAGCCTTTGCTTCTTCTAATGCCTTGTCATCAATATTTTGTCCCTGAAGAAGTAATTCAGGCGTATTATACATTCCCCGGTATTTTTCCTGTCCGATATAAACCACGTTTTTCATGTGAGGAAAACGTTTACTTTTGAGAAAGCCACGTTGTGATTCACGTAATTCGGGGAGCATTTCATAAGTCATATCGATGTAGCTACCATCGAAAACCCCTTCAGTAATACATAAGGTATGCAGATCTGCATTATCAACCAGATATTCGACTTCATTCTGCTTATAATTGGTATTAACGGTAACCAAAACAGCGCCGATCTTGGCTCCGGCATAAACAAATGTAAGCCAGTCAGGGACATTTGTAGCCCAAATTCCAACATGGGTTCCATGTTTTACACCGATAGACATTAGGCCTTTTGCCATATCGTCTACTCGTTTATTGAATTGACTCCAGGTAAATCGTAAATTACGATCTGAATATACCAGGTATTCTTTATCCGGTGAAACAGTAGCCCAATGTTCCAGCCATTGCCCCAGTGTTTTTTCTTGTAATTGATATTCCATGGTACACGATTAATAAGGAGTATAAACCACACCTAAAATACGAGCTGTATTTTCAGGGGCAGCATGTACGTGATGTGCGATGATAGAATCATAATAAATACTATCTCCGGCTTCTAATATATAGGTATTCTTTCCATAATTGATTTCAATAACACCTTCCAATACATAAATGAATTCTTCTCCTTCATGTGTGGAAAGAACAAAATCCGCACCTTCCTCTGATGGAGCGACATCAATCAAAAACGGTTCCATGTGACGTCCCGACTTATCCTGTGACAAGGAATGATATTCCATGTGTTTACGTCCATGTGATTCATTATTGGTAAATCCAATGCTATTTGCTTCCGTACTATCCTTTTTTCGGCATATTACAGGGCCCAATTCAGTTTGGTCATCCAGGAAAGTACCTAGGCGGACACCTAGTACCCGTGCTATTTTGATAAGAGGGGCCAGTGACGGAAAATCCACATTTCCTTCTATACGTTCAATTTGTTCAACCCGTAAGCCCGAACGTTCAGCCACCTCAGTTATTGAAAGTTGTTTAGTTTCACGAAGACTTTTTATTTTTTCTCCTATGATCTTATTGTTTCCCATGCTGTTGTGAATTGTAACTGATTTATATCTTTTTGATTATGATTTGTAATAAAACAGCGCAAATTTACATGAATATTTTAATTATTCCTACTGTAATGTGTACGAAAAACGATATTGTAAAGGATTTAACGCTAATTTTTTCTCACCGCATTGAGAATTCATTCCCATGTCGGTGAGAAAAAAGTTTCGTACTGGTGAGAATTTATTCTCACCGGCATGAGAATAAATTCTCAAGCCTATGAAAAAGTTGAGAAAAATGACACTGTTTAACACTTATTGATAATTAGGATTTAACTTGTCCATGCTTATTTTTGAATCAGCTTTAAATGTCTTCTCTTTCATCGTTTTCTTTACATATTCTTTGGGTGATACCCCGGTATGCTTTTTGAAGAATTTACCGAAACTGGACTGGTCGCTGAAATTCATCCGGAAACTGACATCCTGGATAGTGAGATTAGTTTTGCCCAGCAGGGTTTTGGCTTCCATAGTGAGGTATTCATTGATCCATTCGCAAGCGGGGCGGCCGGTGACGTCTTTTGATATTTTGGATAAATATTGAGGGGTGATACATAACTTATCGGCATAAAACATGACAGTGTGCTCCGTAGAACCATATTGCTTGATGTAAGTCATAAACTTATCGAAAAGCTCTTCATTCCTGCTTTTCCGGGTTTCTGAAGATTGATCATGTTTTAACAGTATGGAAATATCCATATAGGTAGCCGCTTGTTTGAAAAGTTCTGCTATTTCAATCTGGTACGGGCCTTTTTGCATGTATGAGTACAGATAACGGCAGAATACAGAAAAGTCTGTACTGCTCATATTGAAATTACCCGTATTATGCTTGTTATAACTCATTAAATTCACTGTTTGAACTGTTGGCTGTGTGATTGATAAGTTTCTCATATTCTTGTTATTTATGGGTATAATATGTGCCAACGACAGGATTTGAACCTGCAACCTGCTTTATCCTTTTGATTCATATGTCTCAAAAGAGCCGCTCTGATCCGGTTGAGCTACGTTGGCTTTAGTTTGGCGAAATTATCGTCCTGTCACCTGAAGATATTCGAACCGTTTCTTCTGGTAAGCTGAGTGTGCATCTATGTATTTGTCACGGCTTTGCTGTAATAAACTCTGGGCGTCGAGTACATCGGTCAGGTTCACAATACCGGCCTGGTAGTAGTCGTTGTTGAGACGAAGATTTTCGGTGGATTGTTCGATGGATTCCTGAGCCACTAATATCTGTTTGTATGAATTGTCAAGTTCGTTTCTAACGCTTTGCATCTGTAGAAGCAATTGATCCTGTCCATCCATTTGGGTGTTATAGGCAATTTTTTCCTGTACCTTTTGCTTTTTGACAGCATGTGAACCACCCCACCAGCCTGAGATAGGCACACTAACGGATACAAATACAGCACCGTTCCCATTCCAGTCATTCATCAGATTTTCCTGTAGATATGCTGCTCCTACAGCCACTGTCGGCATATAATCAGCACGTTTCATTTTGGTTTGTAGTTTGGTTGCATTTACATTCTGTTCCAGTAAGCGGCTTTCGGCGCGGTCGGACAATGCTTCCCTGTGATTTACATAGTAAACCATAGGTGGATTAGGGTCATCGATAGCAGGGCGTTCAATATCGAAATTGTCTGCCGTTTCGATGTCTATTCCAATGAGTTGGCAGAGACCCATTTTGGAGAGTGAAATGCCATTTTCAAGATTGAGTTTATTGCTTTTCAACTCGTTTTGTCTCAGCTTTACCTGTAGTACATCATTGTTTGTTATTAAACCGGCTTCGTATGAAACTTCCACATCTTTGAGTAAGGCTGCAACTTGTTTGTCGAGAATATCTATGGTATTCATTTTTTCATAGAGTGAAACCAGTTCCCAGTAAGAGTTTTCAGTGCGTAGTAATACTTCATTTTCCGACAGCCGGAGTTGTTGTTCACTTACTTCGACTCCCAGCTTTGCTAATTTATTTCCATAAAGGATTTTACCACCTGTAAATACCGGTTGAGTCAGCACAACAGCCCCTGCCACACCATCTTTCAGAAAGCCAATAGGTACTTCACCCATATTCATAGATACCATCGGGTCGTTGGCGGCAAAACCAAATCCGGATGCGCTTACCGAAGGAAAATAGTTCGTAAATGCTTCTTTTTTACTCTCTTTGGATGATGATACTTCAAGGTGACTGTTTTTCAGTGTTCTGTTATTTTCTACAGCCATTGCTTTACAGTTGTCGAGTGTGTACTTTATCTGTGCTGACACTGGAAGCCCGATGAGTGATGACAACAGCAGTGTGAATATATATTTTGTTTTCATATTTGAATTTTATACGATAGTGATTGTCTTTTTATCTTCATTTTTATATACCTGCCAGTAAACCAAAGGCAAAACAGTCAGTATAAACACCATAGAGATTAGTGTTCCGAAGCAAATAACTGTTCCCATAGGGCACCATAACGGGCTTTTGCTGATAATCATCGGGATAACACCCATGGATGCAGCGGCAGAGGTTAGGAATATCGGACGCATACGGCGTTTTCCTGCTTCTAGGGCTGCATCATGTGCCGATTTTCCATGCAGGGTGCGCAATTCTACTGTGTAATCATACATGATGATGCCATTGCGGACAATGATTCCGATAAGGCTGACCAGACCTAGCACACAGGTTACACTGAGGTCGATTCCCATTATATAAATCCCTACTGCAGCTCCAAACAGACTGAGTGCGGTGGAACTCAACACTATGGTTGCTAATTTGATGTTTTTGAAGTGGAACAGGAGGATAAAGAATATAATAACGATGGCTATCATCAGACCTGACATTATCTTGGGCATTATCTCTTCATCACTTTCTTTCACTCCGCCGTAGGATACAGTAACACCTTCCATGTCATTATCTGCGGTAAATTTGTCTACTATCGCTTCAACCTTAGTCTGTGTACGGCTGGAGCTCTCACCACGTTTGAGGTCCATCATCACGGTGATTGTTTTCACTCCGTTGCGGCGTACAATCTGGCCTTCATTCCAGTCGGCAGTCACATCGGCTATCTGACGGAGAGGTACGGAGGGTGACATCAGTCCCGTAACATATTCGTCGGCTACTTCGCTTACGTCGGGGTCTTTATTTTCCCATTGAGATTTCAAAACCAGCGGCACCTGATAATCACCTTCCCAGATAGTAGACACATTCATGCCACCGTAGCGTGTTGCCATTCCCAGACCAATGAGTGCTTCGTTTACGCCTAAACGGTTAGCTTCTACCGGGTCTATGGTTATCTTAACACCCGGAAGCGGTTCTTCGTAGTTGGTCCACACTCTGATGGGTTCGTCGAGAGTCCGTAACTCAGTTACTAACGCATTGGCTCTCTCTTTTATCCTGCCCATATCGTCGCCGGAAAAACGAACTTCTATTTCGGCGTCTACCGACTGATAGTCGAGCTGTTTAAATTTCACATACGCATTGGCATAATGGTGTGCATATTCATTTGTGTATTGGTCAAGAATAGCTTCGGTGTCTTTGCTTGAAGTGGTATTCACTATAAACTGAGCAAAGTTTTTACCACCCATTTTGGGGGCATAAGTAGTTTGAAAGCGGGGTGACCCTGTTCCCATAAATGATGTTACCGATATTACCCGTTCGTCCCGGCGCAGGATTGCTTCCATATCGTTGGCCACAACTTCTGTTTCTTCTAAAGAACTGCCATTGGGAAGATAGATTTCTACCGCAAACTGGTCGCGTTCGGCTATCGGCATCAGGCGTTGAGGCGCATTACCGAGCATAAGAACTCCGCCCACAAGAGATAATGCCGTGATTGCCAGGGCTTTTTTGGGATATTGAAATACTTTCTCCAACACACGGTCGTATACGGTTTGCAGCCTGTCCAGAATTGTTTTTTTCTGAGGTTTATTGCTGTTTGGCTGACGCAGCCCTTTGCGTATAAAGAAGTATTGCATGAAAGGCACTAATAACACAGCAACAGCCAACGAAACACTCAGTGTAATCAATATGGTCCACGGAAACAGTTTTACGAAATCTCCTGTTTGTCCCGTCAGCGTTATCAGGAACGGAAAGAATGTAAGGCTGATAGCCAGTGTTGCCGAGAAAATAGCTTTGAAGTATTCCTTTGCGCTGGATATGGAGGCTTCCCAGCGTGGTACACCGTGGTCGAGCTTTTCTATATAAGCGTCCACTATTACGATGGAGTTGTCTACAATCATTCCAAGTACTACAATCAAGGCTGCAAGTGTTACCGTATTCAGTTCGATACCGAAAGCAAACATCAATGCCAGGGATATAAAAATGGTAATCGGGATGGATGAGGCGGCTACACCGGCTACGCGGAACGGAAGCAGAATCATTGTGACTAATATCACAGCGATAATAGCAATCAATAGTTCTTCCAGGAATGTATTTACCGATTTATCTACTACTTTGGGTTGGTCGGCGATACGGTACATGCTTACATCATCGGGTAAGGTTTCCTGAAACTCCTGCAACACCTCATCCACATCTTTTCCGTACTGTACCACATTAAACCCGGTGCGCATCTCAGACGACATGACCAGACAATTTTTGCCGTTGTTTGTAATGTAGCTATCGGCTTTGGGGTACTCACGTACTACTTTGGCTACATCTTTCAGGCGGATATGATTGCCTCCGGCATCCGAGTATATAATTTGTTCTTCGATATCTATTTCCGATTTGTAAGGACGTGAAATATGGATAGGAATGACCATATCTTTGTTATCAATATTTCCCGAAGGAACAATCATCCCTTTTGATGACAATGTTTGATAAAGGCTTACGAGGTTGAGGCTGTACGCAGCCAGTTTTTCTTTCTCAACGTAGATACTTATCTGCTCTTTTTGCAGTCCGTAGTGACGGATGTTTGATACGGATTCAATTCTTCTCAGTCTGGATTCCAATATTTCGAGATAGGCCTGCAACTGGCGGTGGGTTTTGGTTTCCGACTCCAGTGTCACCAGTAAAGTCGAGGTGTCGCCAAAGTCATCGTTAACAATGAGTGCCAAAACTCCCGAAGGAAGGCTTGATTTAAAGCCATTGATACCATGTTTTATCTTCGACCATACTTCGTCTTTGTTGTTTACATCATCGTTCAGTTCCACATACAGAAACAAGAGGCCATCGCGAGATTGCGAATATGTTTTTGATTTTTTTACTTCTTTGTAAGTGAAGATAAATTCTTCGAGAGGCTTAGCCAGTTGCTCTTCAACCTCAATCGGGGTGGCTCCGGGATAAACACCGACAATAACTCCCTGGCGGATAGTAAATGTGGGAAACTCTTGTTTCGGCATCACAACGAGTGCATATATTCCGAACAGCATCATCACAACTACAATAAGTATAACTATTTGTTTATACTTCATGGCCCATTCTATAATACCGGTTTTCTTTTCCATGTTATTTCTTTTTACTTTTGTAATAGAATGAGTTTTTAGTTGATGGCTTTCACCGACAGTCCCGGACTAAGCTTCTGATAGCCTTCTACTATAAGATTTTCTCCACCCGTCAAACCATTTTTAATTGCGATTCCATTTCCTATCAGTTCTCCTGTTTGCACTTCTTTATATACAGCTTTATTTTCATCTGTTACCCACACGAAATTTTTACCTGAAGCATCGACCTGTACACTTTTGAGTGGAACAATGATGCTGCCCTGGTTATTGTTGTTGGTCAGGTATGCTTTACAAACCATCCCGGGCATGATTTTTTTTTCGGGGTTGTCCAGTTCAACTTTTATATCATAAGTGTGTGATATAGCGTTTGCTATGACCCCTTTTTCTATAACTTTACCTGTAAAAGTATTATTTCTGAGCGCTGTAATTTTTACCTGACTGGTGTCGCCTACTTTTATGGATGATATTTCATTTTCGGGGATAGCTATTTTTACTTTCACACTTCCTATACTCATCAGTGTTGCCACAGGGGTACCCGGCATCACATTAGCTCCCGCTTCCTGCACCTTTTGTCCGATAACCCCGGAAAAAGGAGCATAAAGATTGCAGTCTTGCAGATTCTTATGGGCGATTCGCTCATTGGCCTGAGCCTGTTCCAATGCCGATTTAACTTCGATGTATTTAATCTCGGGAAGACTCTTATTGGTATACAGTTTCGAATACCTGTCAAAAGCATCCTGTGCTTGCGTCAACGAAACTTTTGCAATGTTATAATTATTAGATAAAGTGGCCGTATTGAGTGTTGCCAGCAACTGTCCTTTTTGTACACTCTGACCTTCCTGTACTAAAATGCGGTCGATATTACCGTTCACCTGAAAACTGAGGTCTACTGAGTTTTCACTCTCAATAGTTCCGACATATTCCCGTTGATGAACATCGTTGCTAGTGTCTACTTTCATCGTTTTTACTGTAACGGGCTTCACAGCCGTTGCTTCGCTACCAGAAAGGCGGTTGCACGATATAAACCCCACACATAACACACTACACACACCTACTATTAAAGACTGTTGAAGATTTGTTTTCATACCTATTTTCTTTTTTGCCATTATTTTTTATTGTTGCAAAGATGTTGGTCTTTGAGGTATGGATTATTGCCTTATTTTCGCGCAAGATGTCCTAAAGGTCGAAAACTTTAAGTTTCTATATTTTGGGATGTCCGATATTTCTGTAGAAATGTTCAATAGGTAAACACCGGGAGAGCATATCTTTTTCATAAGTCAAAATATGATACAAAATGACGATGGGATTGCAATAATCTGTATTTTTACCAAATCTCATTAACTTGTGTATATGAAAGAGGAGAAAAAAGCATATTCAACCTTTTCAATAGATAATATAGATATATCTGCATCAAAACCCCGTTTGCGGAATTTCTTTATTTCAGATGAGTCTTCCGATGGCCCTGCAAATGCCGGTTATAATCATCCGTATATGTTGGACGGTATTGCGTTCAGTATTTGTATACAAGGATATGGACGTATGAAAATCAATCTGAAAGAATATGTAGTTGAGAAAAATACTATTATCACTATTGTACCTAACACCGTTGTAGTACTGTTGGAACGAAGTGAAGATTTCTTAATGGAGTACCTTCTTTTTTCGGTTGATTTTCTGGGAGATATAGGAATAGTCGCATCAACGGGTTTATATGAAAAAATAGAGGCGGAACCATGTCTGCATGTGAGTGAAGAAGAAGCACTGACATTATTGGAATTACATGCCGGTGCAGTTAAACAATATAATCGCATTGACCATATTTTCAGGGAAGAACTATCTAAAACATTATTGGTAGCTATACTTCTTGAGGTAGCATCCATTTACAATATATCACGTGAACATGAAATAAAAAAATTAAACAGGAAAGAAAAGTTGTTCAACGACTTTATGCAACTGCTTGTAAAGTATAATACAAAAGAACGTTCTGTTACTTTCTATGCCGACCAGCTTTGCCTCACACCTAAATATATGGCCCAGATAATAAAAGAAGTCAGCGGAAAACCGGCTTTGGAATGGATTAATAATATGACCATACTCTCAATAAAAGCCATGTTGAAATCGTCAAATCACACGATACTGCAAATTTCAGAAGATATGAACTTCCCTAATCCGTCGTTTTTCGGACGTTATTTTAAGGAACATACAGGAATGACGCCGATGCAGTATAGGGAGAGTTAATCGTCTGAAATACTATACAATTAAAAGATAACCACTCCACCACTGAAAAGATAACCATTCCATCACTATAAACAATGGCCTCTTACTCTCATCCTTTGCAAGGAGGAGTACCCTAGGGGGGAGGTGGTTCCGGACCAGGCTAGGAGCTTTAAAATACACTTCAAGGATATCAAAAAATATAGTCTTTTAGGAAGAATTCGTTTTGCAACTCATCCTTTTCCTTCACGGTGGCACCTATTTTTGAGAGTAAGAGCCTGATATCCGGGTCGACACGCAGCACAAATACTTTTTTAATCTGTTTATTTAATATCCATAGTGATAGGTATCCGATACTCTGGTGAAATAGATAATCGCACTGTGTATAAACATGCCGAGTTTCGTCAATACTGAAAATAATAACCTTAAGCTTCTTATCCCCAATATTTTTATCCAAATCGCAAAGCTGGTCATTCTCCAAAAATAATGCTGCTCTCATCTTTGTCTAACTTGATTGAATATACAAAGATGCTATGAACAACGAATATGTAAATGTTCTAAAGATTGGTAAAAATGACCGATTGGATCAAAAGATGGGAAAAGATTTATCCGCAACTTTCCGTAGGTGATCCACTAATCTACGAAAGGAGTGGATGAGAAAACAACATAAAAAAAGGACAACCCCTTTCGGGATCATCCTTTTTACCTCTATAAAGTAGATTATTACTTTCTGATACCAAGTTCTTTGATGATAGCACGATAACGTGTGATATCTTTTTTGATAAGATAATCCAATAAACGACGACGTTTACCTACCAACATTTTCAGCGCTCTTTCAGTGCTGTAGTCCTTGTGATTCTTTTTCAGGTGTTCTGTCAGATGCGAGATACGGAATGTAAACAATGCAATCTGGCTTTCAGGAGAGCCTGTGTCTTTTGCAGACTTTGCAATCCCATGTTTTTCAAATAATTCTGTTTTCTTTGCTGAATCTAAATACATGATTCTTTGTTACTTTAATAAATTAATACTATGTTATTTAAGCGGCTGCAAATATAGAGAATAATTTATGATACACAATGTCTTTTGATTTATTTTTTGATTATATCCTTGTTTTTGTGTAAGTTTGGTGTCGTATATCAGGCACTTAAGAATAAATTAAACCTAATTCCCATGAAAAAGATACTTCTGTTAATGCTCTTGAGTCTTCTCATCGCTTCCTGTACTTCGTCGGATAAATTGAGTACGGAAAAATCAATTCTTTCTTATAAGATAGAAGCTGCAAAAAATGGACTGAAGAAAGATATTATAGGTATAATCAATGCGGATTTCACGATTACTTTCGATCAGGAGGTTCCGGTTACAAAAGATCTGATAGCAACCTTTGAAGGATTAGGGAACGTTTTTATTGGAGACGTACAGCAAATAAGCGGGGTTACTCCTAACCGTTATGATAAACCTCTTGAGTATACGATTGTAGCAGAGGATGGTTCCAGTGTTGTTTATAATACCTCTTCTACCCCTATGCCGCATGCCAATTTGAAAGAGTTTTCAGTAACAATGATGCAAGAGAACAAATCTGTTGATCTATTGGGCCAATTCTCGGATAATAGAGAAACAATTATACTTCAACCGGCATCTAACGAATGGATTGAGAATATTGAAGAGATGACAGTTCATTTTGAAGTAGACGGATATCTTTTTGTAGATGAAAAAGAACTGATAAGTGGAGAAAGTACCTCGGACTTCAGGAAAGAAAAAGTATATACGGTTAAGGCTGATGATGGAACCACCAAGGCTTATACTGTCCGTTTGGTCTCTCCCCAGACTTCCGGTATTCCTGTGATTAAGGTTGATACGGAAGGAGGGGCACCTATTTTAGATAAAGAAAATTATGTGCCGGCTAATCTGCAGGTATTCGACACAGAGAATCCTGAATTTGAATTGGAAAAGAGTACAGGTATTCGTGGAAGGGGTAATACTTCCTGGCAACTGAATAAGAAACCGTATCGTATTAAATTTGATAAGAAAACCTCTATGTTTGGGTATGGAGCGGCAAAAAGCTGGGTACTACTTGCTAATCATGAAGACCCTACTTTTATTATGAATACAGTTGCCTTCGAAATTGGGCATCGTCTTGGCCTTGAATTTACAAATCATGCTAATCATGTAGAATTGTTTTTGAACGGAAAATACAAAGGAAGTTATGTGCTGACTGAACAGGTACAGGTGAACGAACACCGGATAAACATAGATGAAGAGAAAGACTTTCTTGTTGAACTGGATGCTTATTTCGATGAGGATTATAAATTTAAGACACCTCGTTTGCAATTACCTGCCAATATAAAATCCCCTGAACTGGATAATGAGGCAGGTATGGAGTTTGTAAAAAAAGCTATCATCGACCTCGAAGATGCCTTATTTGATCCGGCAAAGAACTTTCCAAACAGTAATTATGCCGAGTTAATAGATGTGCCCACACTGATTAATTACCTTTTGGCAAATGAGATTGTGCGTAATCGCGAAGTTTACCACCCCAAAAGTACATACCTCTATAAAAAAGCAGATGGTAAGATCAAAATGGGGCCATTATGGGATTTTGATTGGGGTTTTGGTTTTACCGGAAGAGGTCAAACATACTTTGAGGATGCGGAAGATATCATTTTCTCGGAAGAAATAGCTAAACAATCCAATGCACCTGGTGTTCAACTTTTTTCACGGTTTTTTGAAGACCCTGCTTTCAGGCAAGCGTATAAAGAGCGATGGAATGAAATTAAAGGAAGTTTATTGGATATAGATGTTTTTATTGATGATTATGGAACCCGGTTAGCTCTTTCCGCACATGAAAATAAAGAGGAATGGCCGCATTATCGTGATTACCTTCCCGAAATTGAAAAAATGAAACTTTGGATAAAGAAACGTATTGCTTATTTAGATACAGAATTTAATAAGTAAAAGCTCCCAACCTCTCAATGAGAGCGAGGTTTGTGATGTTTTCTTTTTTCTTTTGCATAGCTGTAAGGCGAAGTTTTCATAAATTAATCGTACCTTTGCGCCCACAAAAAATTAGTCTTCAATGCAAAAGATCAGAAACATTGCGATAATCGCACACGTAGACCACGGCAAAACGACGCTTGTGGATAAAATGTTATTAGCAGGTAAGCTTTTCCGTGAGGGACAGGCTGAACCAGACCAATTCCTTGACAGTAATGATTTAGAACGGGAACGGGGTATTACAATTCTTTCAAAGAACGTATCCATTAATTACAAAGATTATAAGATAAATATTATAGACACTCCGGGACACGCCGACTTTGGTGGTGAAGTGGAGCGTGTACTCAATATGGCCGACGGTTGCCTATTGTTGGTTGATGCGTTCGAAGGGCCAATGCCACAGACTCGTTTTGTGCTCCAAAAGGCTGTTCAGTTAGGATTGAAACCTATTGTTGTAATTAACAAAGTTGATAAACCTAACTGTCGCCCATCAGAAGTACAGGAGATGGTATTCGACCTGATGTTCAGCCTCGATGCTACAGAAGAACAGTTGGATTTCCCTACCATATACGGATCGGCAAAGCAAGGCTGGATGTCGGAAGACTGGCAAAAGCCGGGTGAAGATATTCTTCCTTTGTTAGACGCTATTATAAAATACATTCCGGAACCGGAAGTTCTGGAAGGGCCCTCTCAATTACTGATCACTTCTCTTGATTTCTCCAAATATGTCGGACGTATTGCTGTCGGACGTGTACATCGCGGTGAACTAAGGGAGGGGCAGGAAATTATGCTTTGTAAGCGTGACGGTGCAATGGTGAAATCTAAGATCAAAGAATTAAATGTCTTTGAAGGGCTTGGACGAACAAAAGTTTCTTCGGTACAATCGGGTGATATCTGTGCACTGATTGGTATTGAAGGTTTTGAGATTGGGGAAACTGTCTGTGATGTGAACCATCCTGATCCGTTACCTACCATTGATATTGATGAGCCGACCATGTCGATGCTCTTTACAATCAATAATTCACCTTTCTTTGGTAAGGATGGTAAATACGTTACTTCACGCCATATCTACGAACGTCTCCAGAAAGAGCTTGACAGGAATCTTGCATTGAGAGTAGAACCTACTGATTCTGCCGATTCATGGTTGGTTTACGGACGTGGAGTTCTCCACTTATCCGTATTGATTGAAACCATGCGTCGTGAAGGTTATGAATTACAGGTAGGGCAGCCTCAAGTAATTATAAAAGAAATAGACGGAGTCAAATGCGAACCGGTTGAACAACTGACAATCAATCTACCTGAAGAATCTTCAAGCCGTATCATCGACATTGTAACCAAGAGAAAAGGGGAAATGACTATGATGGAAAGCAAGAACGACCGTATGCATTTGGAATTCACCATTCCTTCCCGTGGTATCATCGGTATGAACAACGCTCTATTGACAGCTTCAGCAGGAGAAGCAATCATTGCTCACCGCTTTCTTGAATATCAACCCTGGAAAGGGGAAATAGAACGTCGTTTGAATGGCTCTATTATTGCTATGGAAAGTGGAAATGCTTTTGCCTATGCATTGAATAACCTGCAATCACGTGGACGTTTCTTTATTCCGCCTGGCGAAGATGTATATGCCGGTGAAGTGGTGGGTGAACATACTAAGGAAGGCGATCTGGTGGTAAATGTTACCAAGTCAAAGAAATTAACCAATATGCGTGCCTCTGGTTCGGATGATAAGGTTGCTTTGGCTCCTCCGGTAGTTTTCAGTCTGGAAGATGCTTTGGAATATATCAAAATAGATGAATATGTAGAGATTACTCCCAATCACATGCGTATGCGGAAAATCATTCTGGATGAGACAGAGCGCAAACGGGCTGGGAGATAATTAATAAGAAGCTATCCCTCTTTTTAGAAATTTAAATCCGATACGACAATACAAACACTTCTTCTGTTCGCAATAGGCGCGTTTCAATTGAATAAGTGCTTGGGAATCTCCCGCATGGCGAACCTGTACTCCTGCCTTGCTGAAGGTATGGACAATACTATTCTTTTCTGGAGAAAGCATCTCCAATAGTTTCACGGCCCGTTCACAATATTCTTCTTTTTTGTTTCGTAGGCCAAATGCAAACATCATTGGAATGACGGTATTAATAAGAATAATATTCAGGGAATCCTCACCCAACTTTTTCTCTTTGGGAGGAGAGATATGGCGGAAATGGCAATGTGTTTTCCAATATTCGGAAGGTGCTAAATGCAAAAGGTTTTTGATCTCTCTGATCGTTCCGGCTTCAAGTACAGCCGAGAAAATTGTATCATAGGAGGTCCAGATAGCAGATAGTTGGGCTAATCGTTCGTAAGGAAAGTTTCCCGGGCGTACACGCAGGTTTTTAAATAAAGAACCATTAAGTGGTTTAAGGCCGAATTTGTGGCGTAGGAAACGATATTCCCTTTGTAATAACCGGTAATAGGCACAACTACCGGGATATTCCAGCATTCCTGCCTGTCCGAATAACATTGCTTCTACCTGCGATTGGCTATTTCTTTGCTTTTGGATACAATGGAAAGGGAGACTTTTAGCAAGCCATTCAAATGCATCACTGTTCACTCCGAATCCGAAATTGCGGGTAAGTGTTATATAAAACACTTCATTCCAATCATTATTGTATTGTTCCAGGAGTGTGATAATGTCATTGGTTTTGCGTTGCAGCCGTTCTTCTGTTAATGCATTCAACCATGCACAGATGTGGATCGATTCCATTTCGCTGATATAAGATAGGCAGGGTAAATCAGCTTCCCGTTGCAACAGCCAATTGATATTTTTCTCCACAGCTTCGGGTACTGTTAATATGAGTTGAGGTAGAGGCTCTCCGTTTGTCCGAAAAACAGTTGCGTCATTATTGCGTGTCACATGGAGTATAACGGAGTCATACCCTTTGTCTTTGTCATGATGATGCCTGAACCAGTCGGATGCTTTATCATGTATCTCCACACTTCCTGCCCATACGGTATTATCAACTTTGATTTTTGCATTAAAAAAGTCAGGCCCGGCATCGGTATTGAGTACACCCGGATCAAGTACTTGGATGGGAACGCCGTCAGTAGTTACCAATTCGGAGGCATTATAAAGTTTGTATTTCCAAACATAATGTAATAAACGTTCCATAATCGTGCATAGTTAGGTTTGTTTACCACAAATATAATTCATTTTCTGTATATTTGCGTCTTTATTGCCAGATATTTGGCTAGTCAAATGATACTTTTAGCAGAAGAAAATGAAGATAGCATTAATAGGTTATGGTAAAATGGGTAAGACCATTGAAAGGATTGCGCGTGAGAGAGGACATGAGATTGTTTCCATTATTGACATCAACAACCCTGAAGATTTCGAATCCGAGGCATTTAAGAGTGCTGATGTAGCCATCGAATTTACTGTTCCGGCTACTGCTTACGACAATTATATGAAATCTTTCGCTGCTGGTGTTCCGGTGGTTTCCGGTACTACAGGTTGGTTGGATCGTCTGGATGATATCAAAGATAAATGTGCCAACGAAGGACAAACTTTCTTCTATGCCTCCAATTTTAGTATTGGGGTAAATATCTTTTTTGCAATGAACCGTTATCTGGCAAAGATCATGAACAACTATCCTTCTTACGATGTTCGTATGACGGAAGCGCATCATATTCATAAGCTCGATGCCCCAAGTGGTACAGCTATCAGTCTTGCAGAAGATATTATCGGAGAGGTTGATCGTAAAGATCGTTGGGTATTGGAAACTGCAGAAAAGCCGACAGATTTACCTATCCATGTTATTCGTGAAGGCGAAGTACCCGGACGTCATGAAATTGTTTATGAATCCGAGGTAGATACTATCCGTATTGAGCATGATGCGAAAAGTCGTGAAGGTTTAGCCCTGGGCGCTGTAATAGCTGCAGAGTTTACTTTCGGAAAGAAGGGTTTTCTGACAATGAATGATATTTTCTCTTTTTAATCTCGTTAAGAACAAGAACACATGAAGAAGTTTTCTAAAAAACAATGGATTAAGTTCACTATAGCTGCGGTATTGTATATCCTGTTTGCTATCTGGATGCAAAATCTCTGGTTGTTATTGGGGCTGATCCTTATAATTGATATTTTCCTGACAAAGTTTATTCCCTGGGGTGCATGGAAGAAAACGAAGAATCCGAAGGTACGTAATGTTCTGGAATGGGTAGACGATATTATATTTGCTTTGATCGCAGTATACCTGATAAACTTGTTTATATTCCAGAACTATCAGATACCAAGCTCTTCCCTGGAAAAGTCTTTATTGGTAGGCGATTATTTGTTTGTCAGTAAGTTGAGTTACGGCCCCCGGGTTCCTAATACTCCTCTTTCTTTTCCTTTGGTACAAAACACTCTCCCTATATTGAATACAAAGTCTTATTTCGATTGGCCACATTGGGACTATAAACGGGTAAAAGGTTTAGGTGAAATAAAACGTAATGATATTGTAGTGTTTAATTTCCCTGCCGGTGATACCGTGGCTCTCAAAGTGCAAAATCCCGATTATTATACATTGCTTCAGATGTATGGAAGAGATGCTATCAACCTTAATAAAGCACAGTTCGGAGACGTAATATATCGTCCGGTAGATAAACGTGAGAATTATGTGAAACGTTGTATCGGAATGCCGGGTGATAGTTTGGAAATACGCGATAATCAGGTTTATATTAACGGAGTTGCCGGAGAGAATCCTCCCAAAATGCAGTTGCTTTATTTTGTTGAAACTACTGCACCTCTTACGGAAGAACAGTTCCGAATGTTGAGCGTGAGCAAAGAAGACCGTGAACTTATCTTTGCTGGTGGCCCTCAATCCGATTACCATGTTTATCTGGGTCTTAAAAAGAATGCTACCGGACAATATAATCCTTTGTACCATCTGCCTTTGACACAAAAGGCGGTTGCTTTGGCAGAGAAATTTCCTAATGTCGTGGAAATAGTAGATTCACCTGATGCTATTTCTCCGGGTTATAACTACCCGGTAAACTATCAGACCGGATGGACACGTGATAACTATGGCCCTGTATGGATTCCGCAAAAAGGAGCTACAATAGAATTAACGGAAATGAATCTGGTTCTTTATTCACGTTGCATAAAAAACTACGAAAATAATTCATTGGAAATAAATGGCGGAACCGTATATATCAATAGTCAACCTGCTACAACATACACATTCAAATACGACTATTACTGGATGATGGGAGATAATCGCCATAAGAGTGCCGATAGCCGTTCATGGGGATTTGTTCCGGAAGACCATGTTGTAGGTAAACCTATCCTGATCTGGTTATCCCTCGACAAAGACAGAAGTTTCTTTGATGGTGGTATCCGTTGGGAACGCCTCTTCCGCAAAGTACATTAATAATAGTGGTGAGCGATGAGAGATGAGTGATGAATAGTCAAACACTCATCTCTCATCTCTCATCACTCATCACTTATAATGAAATCGCTTTCTCTACTCAAATGGCTTGTTGCTTTTCTATTGGCAGCAGTTGTTATCCTTGCCATACGGCATTGGGTAGTGGCTTCTTATCGTATTTCTACAGATGCTATGGTGGAGACATTGTATGAAGGCGATTATATACTGGTGAACAAACTTCCTTTAAAAGATAATCCCGGCCGTAATCGTGTTGTTCTTTTCGAAAGCCCTACGAGTATTGATAGCCTGGGAATACCTCTTCTTATCAGCCGTTGTCTTGGGATGCCGGGAGATACGATCCGGATAGATAACGATGGTTTTACTATCAATGGGAAACCGCTTCCTTATTCTCCCCTTTCTCTTCATATATGGTGGGTGGATGAGCGTTATAAAGATGATTGCCTGGAGGCGCTTCAAACACTGCATATTCCTTTACGTGATTGGACACGCCAGGAAATAGGGTATACTTTAAAACTCACTTCTTTTGAAGCATGGCAGGTAAAAGAAGAAACCCAGATTAAAGAAGAAGCTTTCCAACGCTATGAAAAGATGATACCTTATACATTTATCGTGCCGCAAAAAGGGTTTGCCTATCGATTGGATGAAACTTCTCTTCCTCTTTGCAGGGAAGCAATCAGGCAACAAACGAATGGAGAAGCTAAATTCCGGGATGGTAAATTATATCTGGACGGGAAGGAAACATCTTTCTTTTTCTTTGATCAGGATTATTATTGGATGTTCTCGGATAACGTTCAGGAAGGCATTGACTCGCGCCATTTAGGTTTCATTCCGGCAGATCATATTGTGGGAAATGCCTGGCTATGTTGGTATGGTTCCAATCGGGAATGTATGTTTCAAAGGATATTTTAAGGATGGATACGATAGTACATATTTCTACTGCCTATTTGGCCCCTATACAACAATACAGTAAATTATATGCTTATCCGGAAGTATGTATTGAGACTGCTGAAAACTATCTGAAACAAACATATCGCAACCGATGTACTATCGCTGCAGCTAATGGCCCCCTTTCCCTTTCTATTCCTATTGTTAAACCTGAAACTGAAAAGTGCCTGACAAAGGATATTCGTATCTCCGATCATGGCAATTGGCGCCATCTTCACTGGAATGCCCTGACCTCTGCCTATCGTATGAGCCCTTTCTTTGAATATTATGAAGAGGACTTCGCACCATTTTATGAGAAGCGTTATGATTTTCTTTTTGACTTTAATGAGGAACTGCGCCGTATGATATGTAAACTTATCGATATAGATCCTAAAGTCATTTACACAGAGCAGTATGAACCTGATGTATTAAATGACTTCCGGGAAGTGATACGTCCGAAGCATCCGGGAGAAGATTCGTGTTTTCGGGTCGTTCCCTATTATCAGGTGTTTAAAGAAAAAAATGGTTTTTTGCCTAACTTAAGCATAGTAGATCTGCTTTTCAATATGGGTCCTGAATCACTTCTTATACTTCAGGCTTCAACCTCCTCATCACTTTTTTAGTGTCCGACAACTGTCGGTCAGCTGTTCGACGATTGTCAGACAGCTGTTTGACAACTGTCAGTCACCTGTCCGACAGCTGTCGGACACATCTCGAACAAGCACTTTGGATTAAAAGATACTTATCAATAATTTAATAAGCCCTAATTCATTCAGAAAAACTAAACCTATGAGAATAGGAGCAATGAACTTAGTAAAAAATGCATACGTTTTAAAGAAATAGAAAGTAATAGTGCCCTCATTCGTCAGTTCTGCCTTTAATACCTTTTTATCAATCCTTAAACCAACGAAAATGCAAATCAACATTCCGCCCAATGGCAACATGATCTTAGCAGTTATATAGTCTATAAAGTTGAAGAAGGTTAATCCGAAGATGGTGAAATCCTTTAATACCCCAAAAGAGAGAGAACTGATTATAGCTAACACAACGACTCCTGCAGAAACCAGTAAAGCAGCTTTTGAACGGGACATTTTATGTTCCTCAAGGATATAGGCTGTAACAACTTCGTGAAGAGATATTGTTGAGGTAATAGCGGCAACAGCCAATAAAACAAAAAAGATAAACGACCAAAGCCCACCTAATGCCATGTGTTGGAATACATTGGGAAGAGTGATGAAAACAAGCTCAGGGCCTGCGGTCGGGGCTATTCCAAAGCTAAATACGGCAGGAAATATCATTATTCCGGCCAATACAGCCACAAGTGTATCTAGTATAATTACCTGCAAAGCTGTTGTCTGGATATTTGTATTTTTACCGAAATAGGAGGAGTAGGTGATCAAGATGCCCATACCAATGCTAAGAGAAAAGAATGCCTGGCCCATTGCACTGAGTGTAACGGATGAAGTAATTTTACTAAAATCGGGATTGAAAAGGAAAGCCAGGCCCTTTTCTGACCCTGGTAAGGTGACAGAGCGTATACATAAAATTACAAGCATAAGGAATAAGAGTGGCATCATTACTTTAGAAGCACGTTCGATTCCTTTTTTAACACCCGAGATGATGATGATATGAGTGAGAAAGATAAAGGCTATTGCCCATCCAATAGGGCGATAGATTCCTGAAGAGAAGGCAGCAAAGCTTGTTTCAAATTCTTCTACACCTGAACCTGCCACAGATTGAAAGATGTATTCTAGAGTCCATCCGGCTATAACGCTGTAAAAACCAAGTATAAGAAATGCCGCAAGTACGCCGTTATATCCGGCTAAAGACCATTTGGTTCCGGGTGCTAACGCTTTAAAAGCTCCGGCTGCATTGCGGTGTGTATGACGCCCGATAAAGAATTCAGTGATCATTACCGGGAGGCCAAGTATAATAATGCATATAATATAAATAAGCAGAAAGGCAGCGCCCCCGTTTTCACCCAACATATAAGGAAAGCGCCAGATATTACCTAACCCAACGGCACTCCCTACAGTAGCCAGTATTACACCAATTTTGCTCCCAAATGTTACTCTGCTATTATTTATCATAGTGTTATATTTCGTTTATTCTTTGGTTACGATAAGGCCGTCACGGATATGAATTACCCTATCTGTTGCTGTAGCTAATTGTTCATCATGCGTGACAATAACAAATGTTTGTTTCATCTGGTCACGAAGATCAAAGAAGAGTTTATGAAGTTCCTCTTTGTTTTTTGTATCCAGACTTCCTGATGGTTCATCGGCAAGGATTACCGAAGGATTATTCACAAGGGCACGGGCTACGGCTACACGTTGCTTTTCGCCTCCCGATAGCTCAGCCGGTTTATGTGTCATGCGGTCGGTAAGACCCATGAAATCCAGCAATTCCTTGGCCCTCTTCTCGGCAGCCTGAGGTTTTTCTCGGGCAATCAAGGCCGGTATCATAACATTTTCCAGGGAGGTAAATTCAGGAAGTAATTGATGAAACTGGAAGACAAAGCCAAGATTCCGGTTACGGAAGGCAGATAATTCTTTATCACTCATTCCCTGGATCAGGGTATTGTTGATAATTAACTGGCCATCATCAGGAGAATCAAGTGTTCCAATGATTTGTAGCAATGTTGTTTTACCGGCTCCGCTCGGGCCGACGATGGCTACTATTTCACTTTTTCCGATTGAAAGGTCGATTCCCTTCAATACCTGAAGAGAGCCGAAACTCTTGGTTATGCCTTTTGTTTGTATCACTTGTCAGATTATATATTTTGTATCACATA
This sequence comes from Tannerellaceae bacterium, assembly GCA_032073245.1. GTDB lineage: Bacteria > Bacteroidota > Bacteroidia > Bacteroidales > Tannerellaceae > QVMG01. The sequence goes on along the minus strand of DAMANX010000003.1, from coordinate 77,967 downwards.
CGAAGCCAGATTACAACCAAAGATCGCAGGCATGTAAGATACTGTGCCTGTCGTTGTCTTTTTGCATTCTTCGTTATCGACTTCGATTACTGCATCCGGATTGACTTTCTCCGTAGAGAATACAACCGGAATGCCTTTATAGATGTTCATTTTATGCAAACGCTTGCGCACCATCTTTGCCAACGTGCAATTAAAAGACTTAGAGATGTCAGCTATTCTCACTTGTGAGGGGTCGACCTTCGCCCCGGCACCCATAGAAGAAACAATTGGTATTCCTTTTTGCAGGGCATTTTGAATCAAATACACTTTAGGGCTCAGAGAGTCGATAGCATCAACAATAAAATCATAATGTGCAGCGTTTAGAAGCTCTTCTGTCTTTTCGTCGCGAAGGAACTCCTGAATGACTGTTAGCTTCAATTGAGGATTGATATCCAGTAATCGGGCGCCCATTATTTCTGCCTTTGATTTTCCTAAAGTAGAATGTGTTGCGGGAAGTTGGCGGTTGATATTGCTTTCCTGCACTACATCTGCATCCACTATTGTCATTTGCCCAATACCTGCACGACAGATCAGCTCTGCTGCGTAAGCTCCGACACCTCCTAATCCTACAACCAATACATGGCTCTTGGCAAAGTGTGCTAGACGCTCTGCACCCATCAATAATTCTGTCCGGCTGTTCCAGGGATAATTCATCTTCATAAATTTGAAGACAAAAGTAGGGAAAAATACGCAAATCTCTATAAATAGAAAGGGCTTAAGGTTTTAATTCCTTAAGCCCTCAATCCAGCCCTTAATGCCTTTAAAGCCTTTAAGGGCATTAAAGGCTTTACTAAGATTTGCCTATTTAACACTTTCTATAACATCTGTATTACCTCCGCCTCGTAGCGTCAAATCAACAGGCTTATTTGATTTCCAGGAGCCTCCTGTGAAATCAGGTACCTCTATCGAGTTGGAACGATTGGCAACAGACCATATACTTAGAGGCGTTATGCAACTCCAGGCTGCTGCATCGTATACATCCATATCCAGAGGGAGGCCATTGCGTAGACAATCAATTAAGCGCCAATCCATTATAAAGTCCATACCTCCGTGTCCTCCTACCAATCGGGCAGCATCGGCAATATGTTTTACTAATTCGGGAGTATACTCATCTTCCAGCTTTTTCATGGCAGCTTCATCTTCAAAAGCATGCCCGAAAGCTATCTTACCGGGAAGCGGGTATTTCTGTGCGTATCCTTTCGTACCACTCAGGATATGAATACGGCTATATGGGCGGGGAGAGGTGACATCATGTTGGATCATTATTGATTTTCCTTTATGAGTCTTTACAAGAGAAGTATTCATATTACCCCGATACGTCTTAGCTGCCATCGGTTTATAATAATCATTTTCTCCGGCTAACTCTTTCGCTAATGCTTCCATCTGGAAATCATCAGATGATAGGGAAGTAAGATAATCCATCTGATCACCGCGGTTAATATCCATAGCCCAGCAGATTGGCCCTAATCCGTGGGTTGGATAAGGATTTCCACTTTGATGGTTCTCGGTCCAGCGCCATGCTACACGGCCGCCGTCTACCGGAGGCCGCCCGAACATACCTTTCAACAGGTCATGTATATAAGCTCCTTCGCCATGAACTATTTCACCGAATACACCCTTTTGAACCATGTTGATTGTCATAATCTCAAAGAAGTCATAACAGCAATTCTCTAATTGCATGCAATGTCTTTTAGTTCGTTCCGAAGCTTCTACAAGTTGCCAACATTCTTCCATATTACGGGCTGCAGGCACTTCAATCACTACATGTTTACCACATTCCATGGCATATACAGCAATAGGAGTATGCCAATCCCAGGATGTAGCAATATAAATAAGGTCGATATCTTCCTGCTCACACATTTTCTTCCATGCGTTTTCATTGCCAAAATATTCTTTGGCGGGACGACGGTTATTTTTAGCTAGGGTTTCCTGATTTAATTTTACCCGTGCTTCGCTTATATCACATAAAGCAGTAACTTCTGCTTGTTTTATATACATCATACGGTTTACAGCACCGGTTCCACGGCTACCAATACCTACATATCCTACACGTACAGTAGGCAGAGGCGGTGCCGCAAATCCACACATATTAAAGAGTTGTTTACGATTATTCCCAATCTTTTGGGCTGCTTTCATTCGTTCATTTGCTTCTTCAACAGATGCGTAACCGGTTATACCTGTAAGAAGAGCTCCTGCCCCGACCATCGAGGCTTTTAAAAAATTCCGTCGTTGCATTTTCATATTTATAAATTTTAGAGGTTAACAAAAAGAATATGGTTTACTAAGGCCCATAAACCACCCTTTTAAATGATATACAGTGTTTAGCTGCTTATTGTGTAAGCCGTTAATTATAATTAACTTAACCTTTAGGTCCCCATTTTATGGGATTATGAATAGCCCGCTGCTTTAGCTGCGGGTTAGATCAGATAAAAAAGAATGGCTTTAGCCAAAACAAGAGTTCGGCTAAAGCCATTCTCATTTACTTCATTTACCCGCAGCTAAAGCAGCGGGCTATTGATTAAAGCTAATTCACCTTGATCTCTTTAAATAGTTTTCCTTCTTCATCCTTTATCTGCATACGTATTTGCTTTCCTGTTACGTCAAAATGCACGACATGTTTATTAGCATTGATAAGGATTGGGAAATTACAGTCTTCTTCACCTGCAGGAATGTAGAAATGACGGTGGAGATGTCCGCTTAACATAAGATCGATACCGGCTGCATTCAGTAAAGGAATAAAATGCTTCTTAACCTGAATTGGCCCATGCCAGGTAGAGCGGATAGGAGGAACATGCATGATGGCAATCTTTACAGGTGCCTGTTTAAACTCGTCACTTTCCAATGTTTCTTTCAACCAGTTTATCTGATCTTCCCTGTATTGATCGAAAGCAGCCAATCCATGATATTCAATATCACTATCAGGTTTGTCTTCTCCAGCATCAAGCACGACAAAGAAAACCGGGCCCTGACGGAATGAGTAATAAGGTTGGCCTGTTGAAGTAGGAAAATAGTTTATATATTGATTAGAAAACAAACCGCGAGTTTCGTGATTACCACGTGCCATAAAGAAAGGAAGTTCAGATGCGAAAGATTTAACCGACTGGGTGATGAATCCATCAAACACTTGTTCTTGTGAGAACATATTGCTAACCATATCCCCATTGAATAATACAAAATCCAATTCTTTCAGGTTTTCCTGTTTAATCAGCTTATCAAGTAACTCACTACTTTCATGAATATCATTTACCATAGTAAACGACATAGACGGCTTTGCACGATCCAGTGTTTTAAAAACATACGGTTTACCACGATAAACATCGCTTGCTACTACTTTTCCATAACCTATAAAGTAATTTTCTTTAGCAGTTACCTCTTTGGAATAGATACGGTAGCGATAAGACGTGGCTTTTTCTAACCCGGTGATCTTCACTTTGTGAAGAGTTCCGATTTCTTTTTTACCAAAGTCGGTATGAAAGAATTGCGGACGTTCTTCCGCATAGAAATGCGAACCATCATCCGGTGCCAGTTCGACCCATGAAACCGCTTCTTTGTTGGTGACCCACACAACAGTAACTTCATGTTCTGTCATTCCCTGTAAGTAAGGGCCATAAATGATTTTAAAATCCGATTGACAATATGCCGAAGTGCAGCATAATAATGCAATAAATAGAGAGACGAGCTTTTTCATACAAGACCTATTTTAGTGAGTAATAAAATTGTCTGCTGATAGAATATTTAAGATGGCTAAGATAATTCTTTTTTGAGACTTCTTTTTCTTTTCTCTTTGAATTCTGCCACGAGGCAGGTCTAAATTTTATATCTTTGTCAATCCATTATGAAAAACAAATACAGTGACAAAACAAATAGTTGAAACACCATTAATGCGGCAATACTTCGATATTAAAGCGAAGCATCCCGATGCAATTCTTCTCTTTCGGGTAGGAGACTTTTATGAGATGTATGGGGAAGATGCCGTGATAGGTGCAGAGATAGTTGGGATAGTACAAACCAAGAAAGCTAATGGGCCGGGACAATTTGTTGAAATGGCCGGATTTCCCCATCATGCATTAGATACATATCTTCCCAAATTAGTACGTGCCGGTAAGCGTGTAGCAATCTGTGACCAGTTAGAAGATCCTAAAATGACCAAGAAATTGGTTAAACGTGGTATTACAGAATTGGTAACGCCGGGTGTTTCTATTAATGATAATATACTTAACCATAAAGAGAATAATTTCCTGGCAGCTCTTCATTTTGGAAAGAGTGGTTGTGGTATTGCTTTTCTAGATATATCTACAGGCGAATTTCTTACAGCAGAAGGAACAATAGACTACATTGATAAACTATTGAATAACTTTTTCCCGAAAGAAGTCTTAATCGAACGGAATAGCCGGAAGAAATTTGAAGAAGCTTTTGGCCCTCGTTTCTTTGTTTTTGAACTGGATGATTGGGTTTTCACTTCGGATGCAGCAAACGACCGTTTGTTGAAACACTTTGAAACCAAGAGTCTGAAAGGGTTCGGTGTTCATCATTTGAAACAGGGAATTATAGCCTCGGGTGCTATCCTGCATTATCTGGATATTACCCAACATAATCAAATCGGGCATATCACTTCGCTTTCCCGTATTGAGGAAGATCGTTATGTGCGTCTGGATAAGTTCACCGTTCGAAGTCTTGAATTAGTAGGAACGATGAACGATGAGGGGAAAAGCCTTTTAGATGTTATCGACAAGACTGTTTCTCCGATGGGTTCCCGTTTATTGCGGCGATGGGTTTTATTTCCTTTGAAAGATGTCAAACCTATCCGGGAGCGTCAGGATGTAGTAGATCATTTCTTCCGCCGTCCTGAAATGAAAGAAATGCTCGAGAGTCAGTTGGAACTAATTGGTGACCTGGAACGTATTATATCAAAAGTTGCTGTTGGGCGTGTCTCGCCCAGAGAAGTTGTGCAACTAAAAGTGGCTTTACGTGCATTGGAACCAATCAAACAGGCATGTGAAGAAAGTGATGAACCTAGTTTGTGCCGAATTGGAGAACAATTAAATCCTTGTCTGACTATCCGTGAACGTATAGAACATGAAGTCAATAACGATCCTCCTGCCTTATTGAATAAAGGAGGTGTAATAGCCCGTGGTGTCAATCCTGAACTGGATGAATTACGTGCCATAGCATACAGTGGAAAAGATTATCTCTTGCAGGTACAACAACGCGAAAGCGAACGAACAGGAATCCCAAGCCTCAAAATTGCCTTTAATAATGTTTTCGGATATTATATTGAAGTCCGTAATACGCACAAAGATAAGGTTCCACCGGAATGGATCCGTAAGCAAACGTTAGTCAATGCCGAACGCTACATTACCGAAGAGTTAAAGGAATATGAAGAAAAGATTCTTGGAGCAGAAGAAAAAATTCTGGCGCTTGAAAGCCGATTATTCAATGATCTGGTAATATGTCTGATGGAATATATACCTCCAATTCAATTGAATGCAAATCTTATAGGACGGCTGGATTGCCTGCTTTCATTTGCGAAAGCTGCTCAGCAAAATAAATATATCCGCCCTGAAATCAATGAATCTGAGGTTCTTGATATAAAGGCAGGTCGCCACCCGGTAATTGAAAAGCAGCTACCCTTGGATGAACCCTATATTGCAAATGATGTGTATATGGATAGTGAAAAGCAGCAAATCATTGTCATTACCGGCCCCAACATGGCGGGTAAATCTGCTTTGCTACGCCAGACAGCATTGATTACATTAATGGCACAAATCGGCTGTTTTGTTCCTGCGGATAGTGCACGTATTGGGATTGTGGATAAGATATTTACGCGTGTGGGGGCTTCTGATAATATATCTCTTGGGGAATCAACCTTTATGGTGGAGATGAATGAAGCGTCTGATATCCTAAATAACCTTTCTCCCCGCAGTCTTGTATTGTTTGATGAGCTAGGCCGTGGAACAAGTACGTATGATGGTATTTCTATCGCCTGGGCTATTGTAGAATATATACACGAACACCCGAACGCAAGAGCAAAAACTCTTTTTGCTACCCATTATCATGAATTGAATGAGATGGAACGCTCTTTCAAACGTATTAAGAACTTTAATGTTTCAGTCAAAGAGGTTGGCAATAAAGTGATATTCCTTCGTAAATTGGTTAAGGGAGGGAGCGAGCATAGTTTCGGTATCCATGTAGCACGTATGGCCGGTATGCCTAAAAGCATCGTAAAAAGATCCAATGAAATACTGAAACAGCTTGAGTCGGAAAACCGACAGGATGGAATAGCAAAACCAATGAAAGATATCGCGGCAGCAGCCGAAGGTTTCCAGTTAAACTTTTTTCAGCTGGATGATCCTGTACTTAGCCAGGTAAGGGATGAGATTAAGAATATGGATGTAAATAATCTAACTCCTCTGGAAGCACTGAACAAGTTAAGTGAAATAAAGAAAATCATTACGGGTAAATAAGCCTTTAACGCCCTTAATGCCTCTAAAGGCATTAAGGGCGTTTTATTTTGTAAATTACTGTAAGAGTCCAATTACTTTTCTATCTCCATATTATTGGCAATATCCTGAATATCTTTCAAACTAAAGCTTCCAAGTAGCTGAATGACAATAAAAGAACTATCTGTTTTTGCCAGCATTAACAGGTCTTTCACATTATCTCCTTTCATATCGGCATAGAAAGTAGCTCTTGTTTTTCCGTCGCGAACGCGCATTAGCTCCTCATGTCCTTTGCCTACTAATTGACTGAATTCTTTTTGCATATTGGAAGTAATATCTTGCCGTTCGGTAGTGAGGATTTGCAGAGACTCTATTTTCCCCATCATATTCATCAGATTGAGTCCGCCTGTCTCAATTGTCGGCATCATTTTGAACATTGCTTTAGAGATATATACAGAAGTCACATTATCCATATCGGCATATTTATCGAACAACTTAGTGCTATTGTTTTGAGCAAAGCTGAACTGTGCAAATGCCAGGCACAGGATGGTTATTAATATATATTTAGTTTTCATTGTATGTTGATATCTTTCAATTGTTTGTTTACTATTTCATTTACTTTTTCTATCTCCAGTTGAGCGTCGCTTACCTGATCCACTCCTTTATTAAATTGAGTGGAAAGAAAAGCTAATGCTTTCTCGGCTGCTTCAGCAGCTTCGTATGGATCACTAAAAGTATCAGCCACTGTAGGCTGTAGATTTGTTCGTTCTGTCTGGAAGAAGATGGCTACACCAAGCAAAAGTGCTGCAGCAACGCTACTTATTGTAATCAGAAAACGTTTTCTGAACAAGGAACTCTTTTGTTCCTTTTCATCGGCTTCCAACTGCTCGATATACTGTTCCAATCTTTCGGACAGGCCTTCTGGTAACTCCTGTTCTTCATGGAGAACTTTATCGATCAATTCATCTATTTCTTTATCGTTCATATCACGTCTAATTTTAATTTAATGTATTGTTCCCGTATTACTTTTCTTGCCCGTGAGAGTAAGGTGCGGATATTGGCCGCTGTAAATCCGGTTATTTCTTCTATCTCTTCCATCGAGCAATCGCTTAGTCCCCGTAGTTTTAATACTTGTTTCTGATTCTCGGGTAACCTTTCGATCAGCTCTTTTATCTGTGCTATCTCATCTTCTCCTTCAAGCTCTTTTTCCGGGTTAGAGTCAAATGCTATGTTCACCTCCTTTATTTGTTCCTCATAGCGGTTGGCACGTGCAGAGCGGAGGTAATCCAGGCAGAGGTTCTTAACTAATGTAACCGAGAATGCTTCGGGATTATTAATTGATGTCAACTCCGTTCGCATATTCCAAAGTTTACAATAAGCCTCTTGTAACAGATCCTCTGCATCGTTTTTGTTGTTTACCAATGCAAATGCTATTCGATAGAGTTTAGGATGAAAAGATAAAAATTGCTTTTTAAAGTTTTCAGCATCCACCTTTTCCATGTTTATTTACGACCCGCTCGATATCCGAAGGTTTAATTTTTCCTTTGATTCGTACCAAAGCGTTGGATTGGCCAGTAGATACAACTACCATTTCGCGGATCATGTCTTCTTCAATTTTAACCAGAACCCTTGTACGGTTTCCATTTTCATTAGCAGTTACCATTGTTTCGAACTTTGAATCTTTCAAATCTCGAATGGCATTTGTCAATTTCGTTTTGACACCTTCCGGACAATTATCAAAAGCATAAGCTTCAATAGTATCGACTCCCATTGTTTCGGTAAAAAGGCCTGCGAGGGTCATGGTGAATTTCCCCAACTTAACTCCCTCCACCTCTCTTGTCTGAGAGAATTCTTTGAATAAATTGTCTACGTTGCGTTGGGCGAAACTTGCCTGGCAAATAAATATAAGTGCCAATATGGCTGCGTACTGTTTCGTTTTCATATACTTTATAATTTTATTTTTTTCTTTCTCCTCTTCTTATTTGCGCGCTTTGAGGAGGCTTACATACTGAAGACGGAATAGCGCATATAGTTGTGACAAGTATATGAACTTTTTTGTAAACATTCAATCTCATATATGTAATTACCTTTGCTTATAACTGACAAAAGCAATCTTTTTACTATCCGGTGACCACGAATTCACATTAATGGTTCCTTGTCCGCCAAAGAGTTTTACTATAGTTTTAGCTTCACCGCCAGAGGACGGCATTAAAAGAAGTTCTACGTTTTTATTTGCGGGATGATCTCCTGGCTTTACATCTCCTTTCTTATAGGCAATATATACAATTGATTTTCCATCAGGGGAAATATGCGGAAACCAGGAATTACGTGTTTCATCGAAAGTCATTTGTGTCTGCTCGGAACCGTCCGCTTTCATTCTCCATACCTGCATAAGTCCGGTACGAACGGAGTTGAACCAGATATATTCGCCACATGGGGAGTATTCCGGGCCATCATCAAGTCCTTCAGCAGTAGTCAGACGAATTTCTTCCCCTCCCTCTGCCGGGATAATATAGACATCATAATTCCCTTTCCTATCAGCACAATATGCGAGAAATTTTTTATCAGGGCTCCAACCATGTAGATAACTGGGAGCTATGGGTGTAATAAGTGTTGGAGCACCACCTTCAAAAGGTAGTGTATAAATACGAGATTGACCGTCTTCTTTTGTACCATGGCTTATAGCAATTTGTTTACCATCAGCAGAGAGTACATGATCATTGTTACAGCGAATGGCAAAGCCGATTTCAATTAATTGTGGTTCGCCTGGCTTTTCAGGAGATATTTTATATAGTCTACCCCCACTGTTATAGACGAGCCATTGTCCGTCGGGTGTCCAGTTTGGAGCTTCTATAAGAAAAGGAAATTCTTTGATCGTTGTACGTTCTCTGCTATTTATATCTACTATTTCAAGTATGCTTGAAACTTTACTTTGTTGGGCTTTACTCATACTTATACACAGAAACAAACAAAAGCTTAAATAGATTACTCGTTTCATTAGTGATTACATTTAATTATACATTGAGACAAATGTATAGATTTACAAATAAGTTTGTAATTATATGTACTATGTTAGATGGCACATCTTTTTATATAATGCGATAAATATAAGAGTATTCAATTTGGGGCTAACTAAAAAGTAGTATCAAATTTCTCCTCCTTAACAAAGGAGGAGTACCCGAACGAAGAGAGGGGGAGGTGGTTTGGTATAACTCATATTTATATACACATTAAAATAACACTTTTAGGTTACACCAAACCACCTCACCACCGCAAGCGGCGGTCCCCTCCTCCTTTGCTAAGGAGGAGAAATTAGATACTATTACTTATAAAAAAGAAAAGCGTTTCGAATGGAAACGCTTTTCATATACTTTGAATTGATAGTATATATTATTAGGGTTGTTTTCCTATATAAGCAAGAATACCACCATCTACATACAAGATATGTCCATTAACAAAATCAGAAGCTTCGGAAGCAAGGAATACTGCAGGACCAGCTAAATCCTCAGCTGTACCCCAACGGGCAGCTGGTGTTTTAGCGATAATGAATGAGTCGAATGGATGTCTTGAGCCATCTGCTTGTTTCTCACGAAGTGGAGCAGTTTGAGGAGTCGCGATATAACCCGGGCCTATACCATTACATTGAATATTGTATTCACCATATTCTGAAGCAATATTACGGGTAAGCATTTTTAAACCTCCCTTTGCAGCAGCATAGGCTGATACTGTTTCACGTCCTAATTCGCTCATCATAGAGCAAATATTGATAATCTTTCCGTGTCCTTTTTTGATCATTGATGGGATAACCGCTTTTGCTACAATAAATGGGCCATTCAAGTCGATATCAATCACCTGACGGAACTCAGCAGCTGACATTTCAATCATAGGAATACGCTTGATAATACCTGCATTATTGATAAGAATGTCAATTACACCTACTTCTTTTTCAATCTGGGCAACCATAGCGTTCACCTGATCTTCGTTGGTTACGTCACATACATAACCGTGTGCATTGATCCCTTTTTCTTTATAAGCAGCTAATCCTTTTTCAATTAAATCTGAGTTGATATCGTTAAATACGATTGTTGCTCCGGCATCAGCTAAAGCTGAAGCCATAGCAAATCCAATGCCATAAGTAGCACCGGTAACAAGAGCTATCTTTCCTTGTAATGAGAACTTTGTCATATCTTTTATTCTTAGTTTATTTAATGTCTGTTATTTTAGAGAAATCCTGATCGCCATAGTCCAGATTCTCTCCTCCCATACCCCAGATAAAGGTATAGTTAGAGGTTGCAGCTGCTGAGTGAATTGACCACTCAGGTGATAATACAGCCTGATTATTTTTCATCCAGATGTGACGGGTTTCGTCTATTTCACCCATAAAATGGCATACTGCCTGATCTTCCGGAACTTCAAAATAGAAGTAAGCTTCCATACGGCGGGAATGCACATGCGGGGGCATAGTGTTCCATACACTACCCGGAGCCAATTCGGTCATACCCATTTGTATTTGACAGGTTGGAAGAACCTGGTTTACGATCATCTTATTAATATTACGATGATTAGATGTTTCCAAAGCTCCCATTTCAGCAACAACAGCATCAGCTTTTGTTATCTTCTTATCAGGATAATTGCGGTGAGCAGTTAGCGAATTGAAATAGAAAAGAGCAGGTTTATTTGCATCTTTACTTTCAAAATAAACTTCGCGTTCACCACTACCTAGATAAAGAGATTCTTTATAATCTAATTCATAAACCTTATCACCCGCATAAACCACACCAGGGCCACCAACATTGTAGATACCCATTTCACGGCTATGTAGGAAATAGGCTTGTTTCAAAGGGTCAATAGCTTCCAGGTGTAATTTTTCTTTTTGAGGCATAGCACCTCCAACAATCATACGGTCATACATGGAATAGACCATGTTTACTTCATCCGGTGAAAAAACTTTCTCAATAAGAAAATCTTTACGTAAACGAGTTGTGTCGTATGCTTTTGCATCTGCTGGATGCGCTGCATAACGTAATTCATAATTTGTTTTCATACTCTTATTTCTATATTATTTTATTTCCTGTCATTTCTTTAGTGCACTATCCGCTCCCACATCAATTCCATTCCATGCCTTCAGATTTGTCCATTCCGTATAAGGGTCTGCCCAGAAAGCATTATTAGCAGGAAGCCCTAAAGCAAGCATACCCATACTGCATAAATAAACGCTTCCTGTATTTATATAAGACTCTGACATGTTAATTTGTTCACCTGTGAAGCCAACCTTCAGCCATCCGTTATTATCAAAATTCTTTGGAGACTTGAGTTGGTTTCGGATAACAGCAGTCATTGCACAACGAACTTGTGCCGGTTTTACCTTTTCAGGTAATATCTCCATTAGACAAGCTTGTGCCAAACCATGAAAAACACCAAAACGATATACAATTGACCTTCCAACAACAGGGAAAGTCCCCTCCGGAGAGATAAAACGTTCTTGTTGTACCGCAAAACGCTCTAATCGCTTTAGTTGTGTGGGAAGGAAATTCTCATTATTAATACCGTGTTTATCCATAATGATCAGAACATCAGTCAACATAGGATGTATAACGAAACTGTTATAATAATCCATGTGAAAATTAGGGCCGTCGCCATACCATGCATCTCCCTTATACCACTCATCGCGGAAACGATTTACTCCGGTAGTTAAGCGTTCCATGTCACATTCTCCTGTAAATTCAAGCAGAGCAGCTTCAACTGTTGAAGCAAAAAGCAACCAGTTGTTTTCCCATGGCTTTATTCCTCGGGTTCTTTTTAACTCTGTAATCATCCATGCCTTAGCTTGCTCATCCAGATTGCCCCAAAGTTGCTTTGGAGCACGCAATAAGCCTTGTGCAAGAAAAGCAGCATCTACAAGAGGTTGATACGGTTTACCAAACTCCAGATAATCGGGAGCATTAGGATTGACTGCATTTTTGAGTCCTTTGACAGCCAGTTTTATATATTTATCACGTAATTGTCCTTCCGATGTTTGATCAGGCCCTAACTCAAGCCACGGTGAGATTCCACAGATCAACCGTCCTACTGCTTCCAGATATGAAACTTCATGACGTATTTGTTCCTTTGAAAGAGATTCAAAAGGCATATTTTGTCTGAGAGTGTTATTGCTGAGGTTTGTTAAAACCGGATCAGCAATCTTTGTAATTGTTTCTACCCAAAATTGACGATCCTGCTCACCTGTAGGTTTTGCTTCCTGTGCTGAAATAAGATTAATAGAGAAGCATCCTGCAAATACAATTAGACTGTAGATAAATACTTTATTCATTTTCTGGTGCTTATTTTATCAGTTTCTTAAGGCGTAACAATGCTTCTACGTAGTAATAATCGGCATAAGAAAGAGGAACATCTACTTCACTATTGCTTGGAAAACTACCAGTACTGTGCATTAATGCAAAGTTTTGATTAGTTCCCACTTCTGCCAAATAAGCTGGAGAGGTGAGCGAACGAACCATTTGTTCTGCCAATTCCAGACATTGTTTTCCGAAATCCGATGTATCCATCTGGCTGAGTTCGATCAGTGCTGAAGCCATAATTGCAGCCGATGAAGCATCGCGTGGTATATTTGGTATACCCGGAGCATCGAAGTCCCAATAAGGAACTTTATCTTCCGGTAAATTCGGATGGTGCATGATAAAAGAAGCTATATTCTTAGCCTGATCGAGGTAAGCATTATCCCCTGTTTCACGTGCCATCATAGTATAGCCATATAAAGCCCATGCCTGGCCGCGTGCCCATGCCGATTCATCAGAATATCCCTGATGCGTATGTTTTGCATGAGGTTGTCCTGTAATTGTATCATAGGATATAACATGCCAGCTACTGTAATCAGGACGGAAATGATGTTCCATAGTAGTTTTAGCGTGTGAATTCGCCATTTCCTCAAATTGTTTGTCTCCGGTCTCACGTGCTACCCAGGTAAAAAATTCCAGGTTCATCATATTATCAATAATAACCGGATATTGCCATTTATCTTTATTGAAATCCCAGGAGCGGATAGCGCATACAGTCGGATTATATCGTGTAGCTAAAGAATGAGCTCCGGTGATCAAGACTTCTTTATAAGCTGGGTTTCCAGTGATCCGGTACCCATTACCAAAACTACAATTAAGCATAAATCCGAGGTCATGAGTGTTAGTCATATTTTTTGCCGGTTCGACTCTATCGGTATACATCTCTGCGTATTTTTTTAACTCCGGAGTAGGATTGTTCTCATACAAATACCAAAGTTCTCCCGGGAAGAAACCACTACACCACCAACCGTAGTCACTGGTTGACAAAGTTCCGTCAGGTTTTATAGTTTTAGGGAGACGCCCTTCTTGTCCTTCCAATACTTTCGCCATTAGGAGCGCTTGTTCGGTAGAAGCTTTCAATCCCCGATCGATTACATCAGATAAAGATTCTTGTTTGTCGGCCTGACATGAGGCTAATAAAATACTTGTAACAAATACAATCGTGTATAAATACGTTCTCATAAATTGGTATTAAAATGTGTTTGCGCAAACATACTGCTTTTTTTTCATTTTTAGGGATAAATATTGTTCTTTCCTTAGTCTATATTGATCATATTTAACCAAATATGATCATAAATCAATAGTAATGTTATAATCTAAGTTTGCTCTTACCAATAAAGAACTAATCCCGCAGCCCCGGCTAATACAATCATTAAAATAGGATGGACTTTCAGTTTCCATGTAAGTAGAAAAGCAGCGCCGAAAATAAAATAACTTTTATAGTCGATGAAGTTTTCGGTATTCATCAACATCAATGCAGCGGCAGCTATCAAACCTACAGTCACTGGACGAAGGCCGGAAAAGGCAGCCTCAACATATTTATTGTTTTTTACACGTGTAAAGTAATAAGAAATAATTAATACCAGAATAAAAGAAGGCAGGCAGACAGCAAAGGTGGCCAAGCCGGCACCCAGAATACTCATACCGGTGGAGTAACCCGCATTATGAATGGCCGTAAAACCAATATAAGTAGCACTATTGATACCAATTGGCCCGGGTGTCATTTGAGAGATGGCGACAATATCTGTAAATTCCTGAAGGGATATCCAATTGTATTTATCAACTACTTCTGCCTGAATAAGTGAAAGCATGGCATACCCGCCTCCAAACCCGAAGATCCCGATTTTTATATAGACATAAAAGAGTTCCAACCAGATCATATCAGCGCTTCTTTAATATAAATGTATAACCTAATCCCCCTAATATAGCACCCACAACAATCCAGATGGGAGAAATACCTCCCAACCAAATCAATAAGGCTGCAATTATTGGAATGATGATTACTTTATAACTTAATTTGAGAGTACGGGCTGTTGTAATAACCGGAACGGCGATCAATGCCACTACTGCCGGGCGTATTCCTTTAAATATCTTTTCCACCCAAATATTATCTGAGATCTGAGTGAAGAACAGAGCAATAATAAGAATGATAAAAAAGGAAGGAAGAATAGTACCTAAAGCACATACAATACTCCCAGGCAATTTCTTAAGTTTATATCCCACAAAGATGGAGATATTCACCGCAAATATTCCAGGCAGAGATTGAGCAACAGAGAAAAGATCGATAAAGTCTTTTTGTGATAACCATCCTTTATCCACAACTTCTCTCTCAATCAATGGGAGCATAGCATAACCACCCCCAATAGTGAAAGTACCGATCTTAACGAAGGTAAAGAAAAGTGTCCAAAACATATTTCAATTACGAATTGCGAATTAAAATTACGAATGAAAGCCCATGCGAATTACGAATTATGGATGAAATAGCTGAATTCGTAATTGGCTAAGGCCGATCTCCGATTCATAATTTTTAATTCGTAGTTATTCCCAGCTCTTTATTGTATGCCTGAGCATTGTTTATAATTCGTAGTGCTTCTTTTAAGCTGTCATTCTCGTCATTGATAATCTGGAAATATTCGTTCATATCGTAGACATCACGGGCAACAAGTGCTTTTAATTGAAGAGTAATCAATGGTTTTGAAGTCAGGTATTGCTCTTCATTAAAGGTAATATCTTCTGCTGTTCCCAAATCAATCAGTTCTTGTAAGAAAGCATCAGAAACCTGAAAGCCCTGTTTATATTTCTCGAATGTATTGTAATTCGATGTAATCTCTGAACGATGCTGATCCACATAGTTCATGGTCGCGCGGTTGATTATACCGTTAGACGCTAATTTGCGGTGGTAATCCGTATAGCGGGTTGTATCTATAGGAATAAATACGTCTGGCATGATGCCACCTCCACCATATACAATCCGGTTTGTAGTCAATGTATTATATTTCATTGAATCGGGGAAATGGATACTGTCGGCGCTGATTAACTCACCCCGGTTATAACGATCGATCAATTCATGTTGATAACTTTCCATATTCCCACTCTCATAAGGTTTCTGTATAGAGCGTCCATTCGGGGTATAATAACGTGATACGGTAAGGCGGATCATCGAACCATCAGGCAGTGGAATAGGTTTTTGTACCAATCCTTTACCAAACGTACGGCGGCCGACAATAACACCCCGATCCCAGTCTTGAATTGCTCCTGCAACAATCTCACTGGCAGAAGCAGATGCTTCATCTACAAGAACAACCAATCGGCCTTGTTCAAATCCTCCTTTTGCAGTAGCAACAGCTTCTTCACGTGGTTGCTTGCTGCCTTCTGTGTAAACAATCAGTTTTCCTTTATCCAGAAACTCATCTGCCAGGTCAATAGCAATATTAAGATAACCTCCACCGTTTCCTTGCAAATCTAGTACCAGGTTTTTCATTCCCTTTTTCTGTAACTTAGAGAATGCTTCGCGAAACTCTTCTGCTGTAGAAGCCGCAAAACGGTTCAGTTTGATATAACCGGTCGTCTTGTCTATTATATAAGCAGCATCAAGGCTATATACAGGAATTTTACCTCGTGTAATTTTAAATTCAAGTAATTCAGGGCTACGTCCACGTTTCACTTTCACACTTACTTCTGTTCCTTTAGGTCCACGTAAACGTTTCATTATATCCGTTGTCTTCATCTTTACTCCAGCTATAACAGAATCATTTACCTGAATGATACGGTCACCCGCGATCATACCAACCTTTTCGGAAGGACCTCCGGGGATTACCTGAATCACATATAAAGTGTCCGTCAACATATTGAACTGGATACCGATCCCATCAAAGTTACCCTGTAATGGCTCGGTCATCTCCTTTGTTTCTTCCGGATCCATATAATTGGAGTGAGGATCGAGCTTTTCCAGCATACCGGTGATTGCATCTTCAACCAGTTTACCCTCATCAGTAGGATCTACATATAAATTAGTTATCGCGTAAAGAGCCATCTGCAATTTTCGCGCATCATTGTTGCTCCTATTCTGAGCCCCGGCTGAGGCAAAGGCCACCACCGCAATAAGCAGGGTGAATACCATTTTCTTCATCTTATATTATTTACAATTGTCAATATAGTTCGGTCTCTTTAGGAACGAACATGGATATATCTTTTCCGTAACGTAAAAGTTCACGCACTATACTAGAACTAATATGAGTATGTTCTGGTTGTGTGAAAAGAATAAAAGTCTCAATACCTGCCAGTATACGATTTACATCAGCAATGCTTTTCTCATATTCAAAATCGTTTACTGTTCGGATACCTCGCAGTATGAACTGTGCTCCTTGCTCAATAGCAAAGTCAACAGTTAAAGAATCATAAGCTTCTACACTTACCCGCGGTTCATCTTTATAGAGCTTTCGAATAGCCTCCATTCTTTTCTCCAGAGAGAAGTAAGCGAGCTTACTTTCGTTGATCCCGATAGCAATAATAATCTCGTCCACTAAATCGAGTCCGCGGGTGACCAGTGACTGATGCCCTATGGTAAAAGGATCAAACGTTCCGGGGAAAAGAGCGATGCGTTTCATGCAATATCTTCTTCTATTACAAGATTATCGATAATAAATACCTGCCGATCCATAGTGTTCTTACCCATATAGAATTCCAGCATGTCTTTTACAAGATCTTCTTTTTTCATTGTCACAGGATCCAAACGCATATCATCACCGATAAAGTTCTTGAACTCATCAGGAGATATTTCTCCCAATCCTTTAAATCGGGTAATTTCCGGATTCTTGCCGGCTGCTTTTATTGCTTGCTGACGTTCTTCATCCGTGTAGCAATACCAGGTCTTTTGTTTATTCCGCACACGGAATAGAGGAGTTTGGAGAATATAGACATGGTTGCGTTTTATAAGATCAGGGAAAAACTGTAAAAAGAAAGTCATAAGCAGCAGACGTATGTGCATACCGTCGACATCGGCATCTGTTGCAATAATCACTTTATTATAGCGTAATCCTTCCAATCCATCCTCAATGTTGAGGGCGGCTTGTAATAAGTTGAATTCTTCATTTTCATAAACAATCTTCTTTGTCAGGCCGTAACTGTTGAGAGGTTTACCTCTGAGGCTGAATACTGCCTGATAATTCGGATTACGGCTTTTGGTGATAGAACCACTTGCCGAGTCTCCCTCAGTAATGAAAATGCAGGAGTTTTCTTGTGTATCTCCTTTAACGTCATTCAGGTGAATACGGCAATCGCGTAGTTTTCGGTTATGCAGATTTGCTTTCTTAGCCCGTTCACGTGCCAGCTTGGTTACACCTGCAATTGCTTTCCGTTCCTTCTCCGATTCAGTGATCTTACGAAGCATCGCTTCAGAAGTCTCCGTATTTTTATGCAGATAGTTGTCCAGTTCCTTTTTAATGAAATCACCTATGAATTTAGCTACTGTCGGACCTTCAGGGCCTATATCTTTAGACCCCAATTTTGTTTTTGTCTGGCTCTCAAATACAGGCTCTTCTACTTTGATACTGATTGCAGCAACAATACCGGCCCGGATATCAGAGTATTCAAAGTTCTTGGTATAATACTCTTTGATAACACGTCCTATAGTTTCTTTAAAAGCAGAAAGGTGAGTTCCCCCTTGTGTCGTATGTTGTCCGTTAACGAATGAATAATACTCTTCACCATATTGATTACTATGAGTAATAACAACCTCTATATCATCCCCTTTCAAATGAATGATCGGATAAAGAGGTTCTGTAGTCATATTCTCATTCAGAAGATCGACCAAACCATTACGGGAGTAGAATTTCTTTCCGTTATAGAGGATAGTGAGCCCGGAATTGAGGAACACATAGTTCTTTAACAAGTTCTCAATGAACTCATCTTTATAAATATATTCTTTAAATATTTCTTTGTCAGGAATGAAGTACATCATTGTGCCGTTAGCTTCTTCAGAAGGAACGATATCCGATTCTTCGGTAATAAACGCACGGCTATATTCTACTTTCTTGCATTCTCCATCCCGGAAACTTGTGATTTCGAAATAACTACTCAATGCATTTACGGCCTTAATACCTACACCATTCAATCCTACCGATTTCTTAAAGGCTTTACTGTCGTATTTGGCGCCGGTATTCATCTTACTCGATACATCGACAACTTTAGTCAGAGGTATACCACGTCCATAGTCACGAACGGCTACAGTGCCTTCCTCAACGGTTACTTCAATTGTCTTTCCATAACCCATCATGTATTCGTCGATGGAGTTATCCAGGACCTCTTTCAGCAATACATATATCCCATCATCCGCATAACTTCCGTCACCTAGTTTACCGATATACATACCCGGCCTGCGACGGATATGCTCCATCCAATCGAGGGTTTTTATATCTTCATCATTATACGCCGTTTCCTGCTGTATTGTTGAATTTAATTCATTCATGATATTATAATAACTAACTTCTTTCTTTATTTGTTCTACTTGTTTCTCTCAGCGTTTCTTATGCTTCAAAATGTTTAATAAACGCTCTCCGTGTTTTATGATGTTCACTCTCAAAGTAATCCCATTGTGCCTGAACGGCATTGTTGGTTTCCAGTTCCGGGTTTGTTTCTGCATAAGGTACACCCAGCTTCTGATAGACAGGTATCAGGTCATTGAAAAGTAAAGCATTCACCCCTTTTCCTTTATATTCAGGCAATACCCCCATCAGGTAAAGATCTACAATCTTTGGCTTCATCTTCAAACCTTTCAACAAATGATACCAGCCAAACGGAAACATTTTGCCTTTGGCTTTCTGCAGAGCATGCGATAGATTAGGAAGTGTTATTCCGAATCCAACTACAGCATCATCTTCCTCCCGGATGATAACTGTCACCATCTCAAAGCGAAGCATAGGAATATATTTCTTTACATAATAGTCTATCTGCTTCTGCGTGAGCGGTGCAAAGCCATACAGAGGCCCAAAAGCCTGATTCAACGTTTCAAATATCTTTTGCGCATACGGCATTATTTCTTTTGCATTCTTGAACTTTGCAACTCTGAGACCGTATTTCTTCTTCACTATCTCCCCAATCCGCTGATGCTTTTCAGGTATAGCATCCGGTATATATATTTTAAATTCGTGCCAATCCTGATCCTTTACGAAGCCTAAACGCTCCATGTGTACCGGATAATACGGATAATTATAAATGGTAGCCATTGTACTCAGCTGGTCGAAACCCTTAATAAGCATACCTTCATTATCCATATCCGTAAAGCCCATAGGGCCATGCAGCGCAGTCATTCCCTTTTCCTTAGCCCATTTTTCAACGGCATCAAACAGAGCATCGACCACTTCCTCATCATCAATAAAGTCGACAAAGCCAAAACGTGCATGCTTTTGATTCCAGACTTCATTACTCGGATGATTAATCATACCGGTAATTCGTCCAACAATCTTACCGTCCCTGTAAGCCAGGTAATTAACCGAGTCACAAACTTCAAAAGCCGGATTCTTGTCTTTATCTAAAGTTTCCATCTCATCCGAAATTATTTCGGGCACATTATATGGATTATCTTTATACAGCTCTATATTAAACTTGACAAAGTCTCTCAGTTCCTTCTTTGTAGTTACTTCTCTTATTTCTATGCTCATTAGTCATTTGTTTGAACGGCAAATTTACATAATTAATTCGTTAATCGGAAGATTGTTCTTAAAGATTCTATCTCCTTCTTCAGCAATCATTAGTGTTTTCTACAGGAACTTCTAATTCATTTGTGCTATGATATTAATCGTCTCACGGCCGTGGTATATATATTGCCCAATTGGGCAACTAATATGCCACGGCCGTGCAATATATATACCACGGCTGTGAGACGATTAAAAATATTAGGAAAAAGCATTAAATGTTACCGTAGTTAGAGCTAAATAGTCTGGAAGAAATAGTTAAGCATTCCTGGTAAAAAGGAGTAGGGTATAAGAATTCTTTGTACATTTGCATCGTAAATAGACAACATATTCAGGTAAAAGCCTGTTTTATGGATGATGACCTGCTATTTTATGACCACTAGGATGTTACTCCTTCGTGCTTACCCTCCCTATCGGCGCAAGCAATAACAGTCGAGACTGGCCTTGCAATAATAAATTGTAATTAGGTCAATTAATTTAAAGAAAGAATATGAAAAGAAACAAATCAGGTAAAGATAATACCGTAAAGAAAGAAAAGAAAAAAGGCGGAAAAAGGATTAAAAAAGATGTGATGATACAATCGATTATTTCTGCTTTCCAATCTTCACCCAAAGAAGCCTTTAACTATAAACAGATCAGTAAATTGATCGGAGTAGAAAATCAAACGCAAAAGTTACAGGTAGTAGATATCCTTTATGCCTTAGCAGAAGACAATTTTATAACAGAAATAGACCGTGGACGATATCGCCTGCACAATCTGGGAACCCAGGCAGTAGGTATATTCGGACGCCGTAGTAATGGTAAAAATTCCTTTACACCTGAAGATGGCGGAACCCCTGTATTTATTGCCGAACGCAATTCAGGCCATGCTATGGATGGTGATAAGGTAATGGTACAACTTTTTGCGAAACGTAAAGGTGCCGAACCCGAAGGGGAAGTTGTAGAAATACTGGAACGTAAAGAACGCACCTATGTAGGCAAACTACAGGTTACAAAGGGTTTTGCTTTCCTGGTAACTGAAGATAAAACTTTAGCCAATGATATTTTTATCCCGAAAGATAAACTGAAAGGTGGTAAAAATGGAGATAAAGCCATTGTTAAGATTATAGAATGGCCGGAAGGACAAAAGAATCCGTTAGGACAAGTAATCGATATCCTGGGAGTAGCAGGGCAAAATACAACTGAGATGCATGCGATCCTTGCAGAATTCGGTTTACCCTACAAATACCCGGTAGCTGTAGAAAAAGCAGCAGAACGTATAACGGATGAAATTACAGCAGAAGAAATAGCTAAACGTGAGGACTTCCGCAATGTATTAACATTTACGATTGATCCCCGCGATGCCAAGGACTTTGATGATGCTTTATCCGCTCGTCGATTATCCGATGGCAATTGGGAAGTAGGAGTTCACATTGCAGATGTGACTTATTACGTTAAGCCGGATAGCATCATCGAGCGCGAGGCGCAGAGCCGTGCAACATCAGTTTATCTGGTGGACCGTACTATTCCAATGCTGCCCGAAAGGTTGAGTAATGGTATTTGTTCACTTCGACCCAATGAAGAGAAACTATGTTTTGCCGCCATCTTTGAGATGGATGCAGAAGCAAACGTACTGAAATCACGTATTGTGCGTACAGTAATCAATAGCGATCGTCGTTTTACGTATGAAGAAGCGCAGAATGTGATTGAGACAGGTGAAGGAGATCACAAAGAAGAGTTGCTGGCATTGAACGAACTGGCCAAAAAACTCCGTGAGAAACGCTTTGATAAAGGCGCTATCAACTTTGATCGTTATGAAGTCAAGTTTGAAATTGATGAAAATGGCAAGCCATTAAGTGTATATTTCAAAGAAGCAAAGGATGCAAACAAGCTGATTGAAGAATTTATGCTTCTGGCAAACCGTACCGTAGCTGAATACGTAGGTATGCCTCCGAAAGGAAAACCAAAGAAAACGTTTGTTTATCGTATTCATGAAGCCCCCAACCCGGAGAAATTAGAAAACTTTGCTAGTTTTATTCGTCGGTTTGGCTATAAATTAAAGACAGAAGGAAGCCAGGGAGACATTTCAAAAAGTATAAACCGCCTGCTCGATAGCGCTCAGGGACGCCCGGAAGAGAATCTGGTAGAAACGCTTGCGATTCGCTCCATGCAAAAAGCACGCTATTCCACAGAGAATGTAGGGCATTATGGTTTAGCTTTCCCTTATTATTCGCATTTCACATCTCCGATCCGTCGTTATCCCGATATTATGGTACATCGTTTACTCGAACGCTATCTGGATGGCGGGCGTAGCGCACCGAAAGATAAAATCGAAGAACTATGCGATCATAGCTCCAGTATGGAACAGGTAGCTGCTAATGCAGAGCGTGCATCTGTCAAATATAAACAAGTAGAGTTTATGGCTGACAAACTGGGAATGATCTTTGATGGAGTGATCTCCGGTGTCACAGAATGGGGATTGTATGTTGAACTCAATGAAAACAAGTGTGAAGGTCTGGTTCCTATCCGCGACCTGGATGACGATTTCTACGAATTTGATGATAAGAATTATTGCCTTATCGGACGTCGTAAAAAACGCACATACAGATTAGGGGATTCTATCACTATCAAGGTGGTACAAGCTAACCTGGAAAGGAAGCAGTTAGATTTTATGCTGGCGGAATAAGCCCCTTTCGTCTTTCTTCTTTCAGCATTTTTTTCTATATTTACACCCAATTTGGAATTACCATTTAAGAAGCGCGAAGAAAGAACGATTGTATGAGACCAGAGGATATAGAAGACATTGAAGATCTGAACGAAAACGAAGAAGTAGGCGATGCGGAAGCCGGCTCGCAGGAAGAAGAACAACTTGACGAGCAGGCAAATGAAGAACACAAGAAAACAGAGAAAACTGGTGGACGCGCCACGCATCATCTCTCAGGAATGTATCAGAATTGGTTCCTGGATTACGCTTCCTATGTAATCCTGGAACGTGCTGTACCCCATATAAATGATGGATTGAAACCGGTACAACGCCGTATCCTTCATTCCATGAAACGGTTGGACGACGGGCGCTACAATAAAGTGGCCAATATCGTCGGGCAGACCATGCAATTCCACCCACACGGGGATGCTTCCATCGGAGATGCGCTGGTACAACTAGGGCAAAAAGATCTGTTGGTTGACTGTCAGGGTAACTGGGGGAATATCCTAACCGGTGACGGAGCAGCCGCACCTCGTTACATTGAAGCACGTCTTTCCAAATTTGCTTTAGAAACAGTATTTAATCCCAAGACAACCGAATGGCAAAGTTCCTATGACGGACGTAATAAAGAGCCGATAACATTGCCTGTTAAATTCCCTCTTCTGCTGGCACAAGGAGTGGAAGGGATTGCAGTAGGGCTTTCTTCCAAGATTTTACCTCATAACTTCAATGAATTGCTCGATGCCTGTATCGCTTACCTGAATGAAGAAGAGTTTACACTTTATCCCGATTTTCAGACAGGAGGATATGTCGACGTTTCCAAATATAATGATGGCGAACGCGGTGGCTCTGTAAAGGTAAGGGCGAAGATCAGCAAACTGGATAACAAAACATTGGTCATTTCGGAAATACCTTTTGGTAGGACAACCTCTTCTGTTATCGATTCCATCATCAAGGCAAACGAAAAGAATAAGATCAAGATCAAGAAGATCGATGATAATACAGCTCAGAACGTAGAGATCCTGGTACACTTAGCTCCGGGCGTTTCTTCAGATAAGACAATTGATGCACTTTACGCATTTACAGATTGTGAGATCAGCATTTCACCCAACTGTTGTGTAATTAGAGATAATAAACCGCACTTCCTGACTGTAAGCGATGTATTGCGTAATTCGGCTGACCTTACGTTGAATCTGCTCCGCACGGAATTAGAAATCCAAAAGAGCGAGCAGGAAGAAGCACTTTTCTTTGCATCGCTGGAGCAGATATTTATCGAACAAAGAATCTATAAGGATAAAGCATTTGAGAATGCAGAGAACATGGATGCAGCTGTAGCGCATATAGACGAACGGCTCACCCCGTTTAAACCACAGTTTATCCGGGAAGTAACACGGGATGATATCCTGCGGTTAATGGAAATTAAGATGGGGCGCATCCTCAAGTTCAATGCAGAAAAAAATGAAGCATTGATCGCACAGATTAATAAAGAGATTGAAACGATAAATCATCATCTGGCAAATATTATTGCCTATACAATCGATTGGTATACGATGTTAAAGGAGAAATACGGCAAGAATTATTCCCGTATGACTGAAATACGTAATTTCGATACTATTGAAGCAACCAAAGTTGTAGAAGCAACAGAGAAACTCTACATCAACCGGAATGAAGGCTTTATCGGAATGGCATTAAAGAAAGATGAGTTCATCTGTAATTGTTCTACCATTGACGATATTATCCTTTTCTACCGGAATGGAACCTACAAAGTGGTGAAAGTGGCCGATAAGATGTTTGTCGGCAAGGATATATTATATGTAAATGTATTTAAAAAGAATGATAAACGTACGGTATACAATGCAGTTTACCGCGATGGTAAAGCCGGCTTTAATTACATCAAACGTTTCTCAGTAACAGGGGTAACACGCGATAAAGAATATGACCTGACTCAGGGAGAACCCGGGTCACGTGTGCTTTACTTTAGCGCCAATCCAAACGGAGAAGCTGAAACAATCAAATACATCCTCAAACCCAAGCCGCGTTTAAAGACCTTGGTGTTTGAAAAAGACTTTAGCGACATCGCTATCAAAGGGCGGGCGTCTATGGGGAATATCCTTACAAAGTTTGAGATCCATAAGATCAGTTTGAAGCAGAAAGGTGGATCTACACTGGGAGGCCGTCGTGTTTGGTTTGATTGGGATGTTTTACGTCTCAACTACGATGGACGTGGTGAAGAGCTGGGAGAATTCCAAAGCGAAGACAGAATATTGGTGATCCTGCGGAATGGGGATTTCTATATTAGTAATTTCGATTTGAGTAACCATTACGAAGACAACATGCTGACAATTGAGAAATACGATCAGCATAAAGTCTGGACATGTGCCCTTTTGGATGCCGATCAGGGTTATCGCTATTTGAAACGTTTCCAACTGGAAGCAACTCCGCGTAAGCAGAACTTTATCGGTGAGAACCCAAAGAGCCGCCTCTTCTTATTAACAGATGAGGTATATCCGCGTATTGAAGTTGTCTTTGGTGGAGCAGATAGTTTCCGTGAGTCATTGATTATAGATGCAGAAGAGTTTATCGGAGTAAAAGGCTTTAAAGCAAAAGGAAAACGCATAACTACTTTTGAAGTGGAAACGATAAATGAATTGGAGCCCACCCGTTTCCCGGAAAACAATCAACAATCCGAACAGCCAACAGTTGCTGAAGATGAGGATGAAGAAGATTTAGATGAAGAAGATCAGAAAAGTAATACGGATATAATTGACGAAATTACTGGGCAGATGAAGCTTTTTGATGATTAAATCCTGGTATCCATCAGCTTTTTCATCCCAAATTCATCTCTCTTTTTATTCTTAGAAATAAAAAGTGTCATATTACTTGCTAATTCCTGAAAAAGCTTTACCTTTGTCCCCGCAAACCCCAAGCGGCTGTGGTGTAATTGGTAGCCACGCCAGACTTAGGATCTGGTGCCGAGAGGCGTGGGGGTTCGAGTCCCTTCAGCCGCACTACTTGAAAAAGAAAAATCTTGCAAATCCTTGAAAATCAATAGGTTTTCAGGGATTTTTTTATTTCCTGAAACATACGAAAAAGCAAAAAAATGCGGTTTTCCGCAATAAAATCGTGACTTATCAGTGTACCTATTCCTCTTTTTTAAAACAGGTACACGAATAAGTCACTGAAAGGGTTTTAATGTTCTGATATGCAGTGTTTTGCATAAGTGGATTTTAGAGTTAAATTTTTAGTTTTACAACCAAAAAATTCATGTTTATGGAAACAAAAACAAGTAAAAGCAGAGCTACTTTTAGCTTAGTGTGTTATTTGAGAAAATCAAATGTATTAAAAAGCGGGGAAGTGCCTGTTTACATGAGGATTACAGCAAATAAGCAATCTGTACTCCTAACTATGCAAGGAAGTGTGTTGCCATCACTTTGGAGTCAGGCAAAAGAAAAAAGTAAGGGCAAGGACAAAAAGGCTCAAGAGTTGAATCGGTATATTGATGCCGTTAAATCAAAAGTCTTTCAAATCTATCGGGAATTAGAAATTGACGGAAAACCCATTTCTGCACAAATTATTAAAGACATTTTCTTGGGAAATAATAAAGAGGATGAAGGTAAAACATTAGTTGAAATACACACCGAACACAATGAGCGTTGTCGAAAGCTAGTTAATACGGAATACTCTCCGTCTACTATCTACAAATTTGATGCTTCTTTAAAGTTTCTACAAGAGTTTATGAAAAAAGAATTAGATAGAGAAGATATTCCGTTGAATAAACTCAATGAGAATTTTATCCGTCAATATGAAACCTACTTAAAGACGGAAAGGGGCTGTAACAATAATTCTACTATCAAACATTTGAAGATATTCAAAAAGGTAATCCGTATTGCTTTGGCTAATGACTGGATACAGAAAGACCCATTTGCAAGTATTAAGTTTCATTTGGATGAGGTGCATGTGGATTTTCTTACGATGGATGAATTAAACACCATCATCAACAAAGAACTGCCTAATAAACGTCTTTCACAGGTCAGGGATGTATTTGTGTTTTGTGCATTTAGTGGGTTGGCATTTGTTGATGTAAAAGGTTTAAGAGAGGAACACATTGTAAAAGATACCAGTGGGCGTATGTGGATACGTAAGCCCCGTGAAAAGACAAACAATATGTGTAATATTCCTTTGCTTCAGGTTCCCCAAATCCTTTTGGAAAAATACAAAGATGATAAAGAGTGCCAGCTACGCGGCCAACTTTTACCTGTTCCAACTAATCAGAAGATGAATGCTTATCTGAAGGAAGTGGCTGATTTGTGCGGAATTAACAAGCGAATCTCAAGCCATGTTGCCCGGCATACGGCGGCGACTTCTGTCTTTTTAGCCAATAAAGTATCTATGGAGAACGTAGCAAAAATGCTTGGTCATTCTTCCACCCGAATGACTCAACACTATGCACGCATACTGGATCAGAGCATTGCGGAGGATATGGACAATGTAGATGCTATCTTGTCAAAATTAGGAGTGAATAAAAAAACTTGAAATAGGATTGAATCAATTGACAATCATTATATTTGAGGATAAAAATTCGAACTGTCGTAAAACTTGCGGCAGTTCAAAAAACAATAAATATGAATAAAGGAGAAATTATAATATATCAAAGCCCAGACGGGAACACCCAATTAGAAGTAAAGTTAGAGGGAGAAACTGTTTGGTTAGACCAATACCAAATGTCGAAACTTTTTAAAACTGACAGAACATCCGTATTGAGGCACATTCGGAATATTTATAAATCAGAAGAATTAGACGAAAAAGAAACTTGTGCAAAAATTGCACAAGTTCAAATGGAAGGGGAAAGAAAAGTATCTCGTAATATTTTATACTACAACTTGGATATGATTATTTCTGTGGGTTATAGGGTAAATTCCAAACGAGGTACACAATTCCGTATCTGGGCAAACAAAGTGCTAAAAGAATACCTTGTAAAAGGCTATGCCGTTAATGAAAAAATCAAATTGCAGCAGTACGATGATTTGAAACAGACAGTCAAGTTGTTATCGAATGTTATTCACCAGACAGAACTCTCTGCTGATGAAGCAACAGGATTACTACAAGTAATTACAGATTACACCTACGCCCTTGATACGCTGGATAAGTACGATTACCAGTCACTTGAAATTGATAATACAACAATAAAAGAGCCTTTCCGGGCTACTTATGAGAATGCAATGGAAGCCATAGATGTCCTACGTAAAAAGTTTGGCAGTGGAAAGCTATTCGGTAATGAAAAAGATGAATCTTTCCAAAGCTCTATCAACACCATCTACCAAACCTTCGACGAGAAAGACCTCTATCCGAGTGTAGAAGAGAAAGCAGCCATGTTGTTGTATCTGGTAGTTAAAAACCACTCATTCAGTGATGGGAATAAGCGGATTGCTGCTTTCCTTTTTCTATGGTTTCTGGAAAATAATGGCATTCTCTACAAAGCTGATGGTTCGAGACTGATAGAAAACAACACTCTTGTGGCATTAACTCTAATGATTGCCGAAAGCCGTACAGAGGAGAAAGATGTGATGGTTAAAGTGGTTGTGAATTTGATAAACAGGAATAACTAAGTTGATTATGTCTTAATATAGCGGTCGAAAATTTCGACCACAAAATAAAATGGCGGGTATTATTCACTCGCCATTTTTTATAGACTTCCTTTTTATCTGAACACAAAAATGATAGGAGATAAGAAAACTTCAAGCCCAAGCCCTGATGGGTTTCTTCAAAATTTCTTCCTTTTCTTGCAGAAAAGAGTAAATTTTGAGAAAGGCTTGCCTTATTTCTTATCACCTACCGAAGAATGGTTTATCAGAGAAAAAGGGAAAAAATATTTAATTTGTGAATATTCATTTCCAGGCATTCCGATAACCTTCATCCAGAAGCTTTTGTATATCCGACTCTCGGTAAAGGATTTTCCCTCCCAGCTTACAATAAGGTATTCTCCCTTCATTCCGGTAATCCTGTAAGACACGACGGCTAAGTTTGAGCCTTTCCGATACCTCTTTATCCGTCAGGAAGCGCTCCCCTCCCAATGTTGGTCGATAATTATTTGTCACATTCTCAATACCGTCCAACATTCGCTCCAATGAGCAAAAAAACGAAGCGACCCATTGATGGTCTTTTGTGATTAAATCATTTTCATTCATATGTTTCTCTCCTTTCTTTTAATTCGTTTATCTTTTTCCCTTTGGGCAATGAGAGGCATTATCTTTTCAATATCTTCGGGTTTATAATACATTTTGTGTCCAATTTGTGTGTAAGGCAGTGTTCCATTATCCCGATAAGTTTGTAGAGATCGTTTGGATATATTCAAAATTGTGCATACATCCTGATTATCTATCCAATCTTGCAATCCCTTATCTCTATGTCTATCACAGATGCTATCCACCTTTCGGGTGAATGCATTAAATTTTTCTATCATCTCCTCAAATGTTTGAGCATCGATATTAATAATTTTCATAACTATATATTTTAAGTTTATAATTTCAGTTTTGCCTCAAATATATAATATGAATAATTATAAAATTCAAATTTTATATGAGGTGGCAGCATGTGGCACTGAATTGGAAGCAAGTGGCTTCAAAGTCATGCCATTTTTTTGCCTTTCTCTACGAAGTAAAACAGAAAAAATGATACTTCAATGGATTGGAAACCGCGTGACGATATAAGTCATCATTTAGGTATAATAAGTCTACTTTAGCCTAAAAGTTCCAACGAGAAAATAGTTAGGAAATCATCATTTACATAGTTCTCTTCGTCTTATTGCAAATCATTGAAATTTGAACCGTTAACCACACAGTTAAAGTAGAAAGTTGTTGCAAGTTATAGCAACAAAATCCGTAAATGCTTATCAATCAATTATTAGTTCTTTATTTGTTCCGAAACTGACTTCAAAACAGGATGAAATAATCTGTTCAGTTATGAAATAGTAAAAGGCATAACTACTGACGATAATATCATAACCTGTATTGGAATAAATTCAGAAATAATTAATAAAGCCAATACCGGACTCTGTATTTAATCCGGTACAGGTTTAAATGTCTAACACTTTAAATGTTTGAAAAATGAGTTCAAAAAAGAAACAAAAAAAGATTTCAATAGAGGAATATATTGAAACCTATTGTCAGGAGAAACGGATCAGGGGGCGGTATGCGGTGTATGTGAGTCCGGAAACACACCGACGTTTAAAAAGAATCACTCTGCTATTTAAAACCACGCATTATTTAACAACCTCTTCTCTGGCAGATTCCATCATTACCCGTCACATTGAAACGTACAGGGAACTGCTGAATAATTTCCATGAGGAAGAAGAACGCAAGTTTTCTGAATCAATGAAAGAAAGAAGATTGAACAAAATTGAGAATGATAATGAAGCGCAGGATTATTACGATGAAGAAGAATAGGTCTGTTTATCCGAAGATCTATTCTGGGAACGGTAAGCCTGTATATAATTTACGGCTTACTTTTCTAAAAAGAGCATTGCATGCCCGATTTAGCGGAGCGAGGTTATGTTTTGATTGCATCAAAACCCTCGCTTTGGCTGATCGCCAAAGGAAAAACCGCTCCCGTTGGTCGCAGTTTTGGTCGCTGACCATTATTAATAGCTATTAATCCATAGATAAAAGCAGATAGAGATTTGAAAGCAGACAATCCAAATACTAACAGGAAGAAAGGCGGACGACCGAAAAAGAGTTCCGTCAGTCGGAAGAGCAAGACCATAGGTGTTTGCTTCTCCGAGCCGGAGCTATATGCCATCCGGCATCGGGCAGCTAAAGCCGGGCTTCCTGTTAGTGTGTATTGTCATGATGCGGTTCTCAGTGGTGAAATTAAAGAACCATTGAAAAAAGAAGAATTAGATTTGCTTCGGAGCCTATCGAATATGGGAAACAACCTTAACCAACTCACGAAAACAGCTAAGTTTTTAAGCGCAAATAGGCTGGAAAACGAGGCTTTACCTCTCCTTCAAACTATCAAAAACGTCATTAATAAACTGTCGGATGATTGGAAAAATAGTAAAAGGAAGAAGCTTTAAAGGGTGCATTTCGTACGTTTTAGACGGCAAAGAAGCAAAGATTTTGGCAAGTGAAGGGGTATTGGAAACCGACACAAAATCCATTATTAATAGCTTTTATATGCAAAGTTTACTTAACCCGAAACTCTCGAAATGCGTCGGGCATATCCCGCTTTCATTTTCTCCTGATGATAAAGAGCGAATGACTGATCACTTTATGGAGCAATTAGCCAAAGAGTATATGCAAGCAATGGGAATCAAGAACACCCAGTACCTTATTGTACGCCACAGCAACACAAGCCATCCACACTGTCATATTGTGTTTAACCGGGTGGATTATAACGGCAAAACTATATCCGATAAGAATGATCGTTACCGGAACGAGAAAGTGTGCAAACAGCTTAAAGATAAATACAACCTGACCTATGGCACAGGTAAAGAGAACGTCAATGTTCAGAAGTTAAAGGGAGCCGAACAGACTAAATATGAAATCTATCATGCAATTAAAGGTGCCTTGCTTAAAACCAAGAATTGGCACCACTTTGAAGATACCTTGAAACAAAAAGGAATATTCATAGAATACAAGTATAAAGTACAAAAAGATGAAATACAGGGTATCTCATTCAGGAAAGGTGAGTATTCTTTCAAGGGTTCAGACGTGGACAGGAAATTCAGTTATTCAAAACTGGATGCCATCCTAAACGAGAATAATCATGTTCAGGAACAGCAACGAATAGATGTTTCAACAGAAGCGAAAAATACAGGCAGCAGTCTTGTGGATAGCGTTCTATCGGGAGCTGCCGATATCGCATCAGCTGTTGGTGGTGTGTTCGATATTCAGCCATCGAACAATGATGCAAATGAAGCGGAACAACTGCGCCAACAGGCTTTAAAAAAGAAAAAGAAGCCCAAGAGACGCAGGGGAATCACCAGGTAAAACGATTTTATAACAATTAAAACTGAGAATATGAATAAATCTGTATCAAACGATGCCCTATGGGAAAAGTTATCGGAGATTGAAAAAAGAATTAACCGGTATTTAACGGAACAGAAGGATACTGTTCCCAAACAGGAACAAGCTGAAATAATGGCTCAACTCATGGCTAATAAAGACCAAATTGCCGAACTATTTAAGAAAGGTCTGCAAGGGTTGGGATCGCATTGTGATTCTCATTTCAAAGTAATGTATGGCAATATTGAGCAGTTGGAAAAAGACAATCAAGGTGTATATAAAGTACTTGTCCATATATGCAGAATACTGAAAAACGCAGAAAAGCAATCCGAAAATAAAGTAGAATCAAAACCAGAACCGGATAAGTCTTTTCTGAATTTCAAGTTTTTCAAGATTAGAAAAACAACTATCTACATTTCTATACTTGGTTTACTGGTTTTTATTCTAACTCTATTTAGCATGAAACAGCAGAATGATTATGCGGTATTAAACAGTGAGTATTATAGGAAAAGTATCGTCATAAGGGAGCTGAAAGCAGAAACAGATAGTTTAAGAAATATAGTTAAACCTGCCACAAAGACAAAGAAGAAATAGTACAGCCTCTTAAGTATATAACCATCGGGGATTATTGGTGTTGGGTGAATATAATCAAGTTAATAATAATTGGAGTGATCAATATTACATCGGAGCCATACAGATTGAATGGCTCCGATATAACAATTATTTTCACACCTGTCTTCTCAGTTTATAGCGGCTACCACGAGTTTATTTTATTGCCACAGGTTTTATAATCAAAAGATTGTTATCCACAATTATATCCACTTTAGTGTCAATCCCGAATCCGACTTCGTCGAGCCAAATACCTGTTAAGCGAAGAAAAGGAATGTCTTTTAATCCGTTTCCACTGTTTTTACAGGTAACCGACTGTGAGGATACTTTCAAACGGCGTAAATGAACGACCGATTTACCGGTTCTGCTTTTTACCAGTTTCGCTTTGTGGGGTTTTCGGGAATTCTTTTTATAGTTGTCCATAAGATACGTTCCATGTTAACCCGAATTTAAAATCAGGTCAGATAAATACTAAAAAATAACTCATTGATTACCTGCAATTATATAAGCTTATTCATTCCGTATGTATGGCACAGAATAAATAAAAACAGGAACGTGGAGCAAAGATATAACTTCTGTAAAAATGTTAAAACTAATCGAAGAATTTTTCGTAGTTTTGTATTTCAAGATTCTATGGATCAAATCAATGAAAAATTCTATTGCATATCTGCCCAAAGACAAACAGCAAGAACTTAATTTTCTTGTTAATGAGGTATTGAAACGTTTACCTCAAACGGAGTATATCATTTTATATGGTAGCTATGCAAGAGATAATTATGTGCGCAGAGGAATAAGGGTAGAACCGGATGGTATACCAACGGTGAAAATATCTGATTATGATATACTGGTACTCACCAGCAGTATCAACAGCAAAAAAGCCGAAACCGTTTTAGATAATGTTGAAGATATCTTTTTTGCCGGAAAAGACTTTGATCGAGATACACCTGTTCAGTTTATCAACGACGATATAAAAAACTTCAATAAGTTTATAGAGGAGGGCAGGTATTTTTATACGCAGATTAAAGAAGAGGGAATCATACTCTATAATAGCGGTAAGTACAAACTTGCAAGAAGAAGAAAACTTAATTTTGATGAAATTAAAGAACAGGCACAGGAGTATTTTGATGAGAAGTTTCAGAGTGCAAATGAGTTTCTTTTAGGTGCTGAATTTTATTACAGCCAAAATATTTATAAGAAAGCAGCTTTTAACCTACATCAAGCCTGTGAAAATTATTACTATGCTATCCGCTTGAGCTTTACTCTACGAAATAATAAACAGCATAATCTATCTAAATTATCTGGGTCGGTAAAAAAGTATTCAGATGATTTGAAAATGGTTTTTCCACAGGATACACCGGAAGAGAAACGACTTTTTACACTACTGAAAGCTGCATATGTGGATGCACGGTATAATCCGCATTTTGTGGTTACGAAAGAGGATATTGATGCATTAATTCCGAAAGTGGAATTATTACGCGATATTACGGTGAGGATTTGTAAGGAACGAATTGAGGGATATGGGAAATTAAAAAGTTAAGGCTAAAGGAAATTTGAATGCTTTTTCAAAAGACTTACTTGTCCTAATAAATTGTAAATTAAATAATGGAACAAAACGAAAAAAAACCATTTAAAATTTTGTCAATAGATGGAGGAGGTATAAAAGGATTATATTCTTCTACTATTTTGGAAATCCTTGAAGAAAGATACAATTGTAAGGCATATGAATGCTTTGATATGTTATGTGGAACTTCAACTGGTGGATTAATTGCATTAGCTCTATCAGCAGGGAAAAGTGCAAAAGATATTTCTGCTATGTATGTAAATCATGGAGAAGCAATATTTCCTCAAAAATGGTATAACGTTTTGAAACAAGCATTTTATGGAGGAAAATATACTAACAAATTTTTAAGGAATCATTTGCAAAGTTTTTTTGGGGATTTGACATTAGATGACAGTGAAAATTTATTATGTATCCCTTCTTTTAATTATACAGACTCAACTCCGTGCGTTTTTAAACATGATCATCCAGAAGGAGGCTTAGCACGTGATTGTTCAAAAAAATATGTAGAAGTTGCTTTAGCCACTTCAGCTGCTCCCACCTATTTCCCATTGTGTGAAATAGGAAGTGAAAAGAAACAATATATTGATGGTGGAGTTTGGGCGAACAACCCTTCACTTATTGGAGTAATAGAAGCTTTATGTTATTTTGTGGGAAAAGGAAAACAATATGATTCGATTCAATTATTATCCATAAGTAGTCTGGAAACATCATCGGGAAAACCGTTACACAAAAATAAGAATAGAAGTGCTATAAGATGGGGGCTCCATACATTAAATCCCTTTATGAAAGGACAAATTCATTTTCCTCATAATTCTTTAAATTTACTATCGAGATATAGTGACTTAAATATTGAATATAAAAGAATAGAAAGTGCAATAATATCTAAACCACAAGAAAAACAAGTAGGAATGGATAAAGTTAGTCCAAAATGTATTGAATTCATTAGAGGTCAAGGAAAAAGCAAAGCTGATAATTGTTTTCGAGACAACGATATAAAGAAATTTTTTGAAACAAGTAAAACTTATAAAACTAAAAAATATGGCAAATAATCATGACCAATTCGTTGCATTCAATGAAACTATCAGTCTTACTCAAACAAAAGAAAATGAATTAAAGGAAAACAGGAAAGCACTTCGAAAGGTTATTCGTAAGTATTTCAAAGAAAATAAAGAAGATGAAATACAGCCGAAATTTAATAGCCAAGGTTCTTTTATGATGAATACCACCATAAATCCTATTGCTCGTTGGTCTGAGTCTGATAAAAAGAATCTGTATAAATATGACATTGATGATGGAATCTATTTTATAGGAGATGAGGATGTTGATGATCGTTATTCTATAAATACTTATCACGAATGGGTATACAATGCTGTTAAGGATCATACAAACAAAGGTGCTGAAAAAAGGAATACCTGCGTAAGAGTTCTATACTCAGATGGCCATCATATTGACTTACCAATTTATTATAAGAGAAAAGATATCAATAATAGCACTCCTGAATTGGCACATAAAGGAAAAAATTGGATTGATAGTGATCCTGAAGAATTTTATGACTGGTTCAATGGTAAGGCTAAATCAAATCAACAATTAAGACGCATCGTACGATATTTAAAGGCATGGGCAGATTATAGGAATACTACTTGCGCAACTAAAATGCCTCCTGGGTTTATATTGACAATCCTTGTTACAAATAATATATCTTATAACGATAGAGACGATGTAGCACTTAAAGAAACTTTAGAAAATATACAAAACGAAATAGATGATTCGAAAGGAGGAACATTTGAATGTTACAGACCTACAACTCCCTCTGACGAAGATCTTTTTGCTAACTATAGCGATACAAGAAAAAATAATTTCCTTACTTATTTAGATAGTATTATTACATCTGCAAAACAGGCTATAAACACAACAAATCCTAAAGAATCTTGTCTTAAATGGCAAAAACATTTTGGTGACCGCTTTTCTTGTTCAACTGCAAAAGATGAAGATGAACAATCCAGTGCTAAAAGTTATTCATCTCCTGCTGTTATTGCAACAAATGCTAAAAGTGCATAATGCAAACATTAACTGAAATATTGGATAATGTTTATGATAAGCTATCTCTTTCGGAAACTATCAACAGAAATCCTATAAAGACAGAACTTCCCAAAAGGGAATTTTCCGAAATATGGGAAATCAAAACAGAAGTTGAAGTTGGTAGTTTTCAACAAGAGATAGCAATGCTTATTGCATTTGAAGATTTTTTCCCATTAACCCTTCCTTACATTTATTTATCAAAAGAATGTTTTGGAAATATTTATCCTATTCCACATATTGATAAGAATCGTTTTGTTTGTACATTTCATACAGATTCTTTGATTTTAGATTTAGATAAGCCCGTTGAAATTGTTCGTATCTGTTTGCAAAGAGCCAAAAAAATCATAAAAGAAGGATTAGAAGGGAACAATCACGATGATTTTAGAGATGAGTTAAAAGCATATTGGACAGATGGGGAGGATTCAGACATGATACATTATCTCTCTCTGTTACCAGATTTCCCAAAGGAAACAACATTTTTAAAAATCTGCAAGCTTATACCTCCATATAATTTCATTAAATACGTTATATATAAAAATAGCAAGGATTTAGAAACAAAAAAAACCTTAGATTTTATTTTGAATAAATGCTCTAAAGGTATAGAAAGTGAAGCTCTATTCTTAGGGGACTATATAATTGATGATAAACCACCTTTCCCTAAAAATAATGAAGAGATTTTAAATTCTATACATCCGTCTTCACTTGAGCTGTTTAAACAATATATAAATTCAAAAACTTCGGAAAAACATATTTTTTTTACTGCAAAAACATCTAATAAACCAATATTATTAGGTTGGAAACATAAAACACTGATAACAAAAAGAAATGGATTTCGTCAAGGTGCACTAACTCCCTATAATGTATTTTTAAAGTATCAGAAGAGTGATATAATTGAACGTCTGTATGTTAATGAATATAGCAATAGTCGTATAGAAAATAGAACCAGTGGGATAATTCATAACAAATACACGTTTTTAGTTGCAGGATTAGGTAGTATTGGTTCGAACCTAATATACTTCTTAAATGGATTGAATTATCCTAATTTTAGACTAATAGATGATGATGTATTAAAATTAGAAAATATTGGACGACATCTTCTGGGGATAAATAACATTAATTCATTCAAAACGAATGAATTGAAATCATATATTAAAAACATACGCCCAGATCAAGATGTTTCTATAAAAACATCTAAAATAGAAAAAATTGCAACAGATAATATTGACTATTTCAATGATTGTTCTTATGCCTTCATATCAATTGGTAACCAAAACATAGAGAATTATCTATTAAGAAAGCAAAAAGATAGGGCAATAACCGTTCCTATGTTTTTTTTGTGGGTAGAACCATATGCTATTGGAGGCCATTGTTTATTTGTGCATCCTGATGATATAATCGAATTAAATGATTTATACGATAAACATTTATATCGATTTAATATTATTGATTCAACAGAATATATAAACAGCAATCCTATTCTATCAAGACAAGAAGCTGGTTGTCAAACTTCTTATATTCCATATTCGGGAAATGATATAATTTTGTTTCTATCGTCTATATATAAGTGGATAAATGATATTATAAAAAATAAATCAAAGCGTAGTATTGTAATTCAATGGACGGGTAATGTTGAGTATGCGAAAGAATTAGGATTAACCATAAACAAATCATGTTGCGAAAATGAATCTTACAATAGTAATTTATTTTATTTAAATGATTGTCAAAAGAGATAAATATACCATTCATGTTTATGAAGAAGTATTGTCTATACTAGATAAATACAAGCAAAATAAAAATCAGAATGAGTCGGGAGGAATCATTTTAGGCTATGTATGTGAAAATTACAATATATATATATCAAAAATATCGCAGCCAAATGCATTTGATAAGGCAACTCGGTATAGCTTTGAAAGAAATAAAAAGTTTGCTCAAAAAATTGTCAATTCTGAATTTTACAAATCAGATGGAAAGGTTATTTATTTAGGAGAATGGCATACACACCCAGAACTTCACCCCTCCCCATCCTTTGTTGATATTAAAATGATAAAACAACAATATAAAGACAATAAAATTAATGAAGATTTTTTGATTTTACTAATTCAAGGTTTAGGAAGTTTGTATTTAGCTATTTATAATGGAAAACAAGTTATAGATAAATAAAATTGATAAATTCATCTCAAAGGGCATAATATAACTGAATTTCATTCATTTAATTACAAGAGAAGAAATAAAAATGGATAATTTCGAAGAATACTTAAGACAAGGTGAACCAAACAAAGCCGAAAAAGCTAAAGTTTGGAAAACAGCCATCGGGCTACAAGAAGTTGACGGTTTAAAACCCTCTGACTACCTTATCTCAGCAGCCAGACAAAATATAGAAGGTGACATTACTATCGACGAGGTAAAACAGCGCATTGATAGTTATTACCAACAAAATCCAATAAAAGACACCGAAAATCGTACCGAAGAAGCAGATAAAGTTTCGGCACGTATTGCCGAAATATTAAGTGAACAGACGTTTACGTTTTCCCCAGCCGAATACTTAACTATTCACCGCAGATTGTTTCAGGGCATTTACAGTCATGCAGGAAAAATCCGTAATTACAATATCACTAAGAAAGAATGGGTTTTAAATAGTGATACCGTTCTTTACGCCAGTGCTGAAAGCTTGAAAGCAACATTAGAATATGATTTTGAACAAGAAAAAAAATTCAGTTATAGTGGGTTAAGCCAGGAAGAGATTATAGAACATATAGCTGATTTTATTTCTTACTTATGGCAAATACATATTTTTGGAGAAGGCAATACAAGAACAACAGCCATATTCTTAATAAAATATCTTCGTAAATTAGGTTTCAAAGAAGTAAACAATGAGTTATTCGCAGAACATTCTTGGTATTTCCGCAATGCTCTTGTAAGAGCCAATTACGAAGATTTGTCTAAAGGTATTCACAAAACGAATAAATATCTTGTTCGTTTTCTATCAAATTTGTTGCTTAGAGAAAATCATGTATTAAAAAATAGGGAAATGCATGTTCAGTTCACTGACACTCCAAATGACACTGTAAAACTAGAAAATGACACTGTAAATGACACTGTATTTAGTTTAATAAAGCAAAATAATAAAATAACGGCAACACAAATAAGCGAAAGTTTGAATATAAGTTTAAGCACTGCAAAACGAAGAATAAAAGAATTAAGAGAACAGAAAATAATTGAACGTATAGGTAGTGACAAAACAGGCTATTGGAAAATAAACGATAAATAAAATAGTTTGCATGATATGACAAAAATATCTTTCACTATACTGAAAGACTTCTTTTGTTTGTATTGAAAGATATATTTCCGATAACGATCAAATTGAAAAGGAAAATTATCCTCTACAATATTAATCTGAAAATTAAAAATTATATCTTTGTATAAACATCACTACGCAAAGCGATGCAAAACGAAGTGTTAAAATCGTGACTTATTCGTAACCCTAACGATTTTTTAAATTTGCAAAATAAAGATATACAGACGGTTAAGTAGTAGGTTCTACTGCCTTCAGCCGCACAATTTGAGAAATCCTTCTGATTAAGTTCAGGGGGATTTTTGCTTTATGTTGATTGGCAATCAATTAACATGTTTAACTTTTGCCGTACCAATGCCGCTGACCACCTGAAAGTAGTTTTAATTGCCGTCTTTCCTGCGAAATCTATTTAATCTTGTTTTATAATTCTGTAAATACATTCTTTTTTGTTTGTCACCTAGAAAAGAAGATTTAATCAGTTCCTCAACCAAAGGTTGTTCGTTTTCAAACGGTTCAATTATTTTGGCTACCCTCATATCGGACAATCCGATCATCTTTCCAAAATTTATAAAATCATCCTTGCACGGGTGCCCTGTATTTTCGTAAATATCTGTTTTTACTAAATTTTCAGAGAGACCTTTTTCCAGGGCGAAATCAGTGTCATTGGTATGAATGGATGTGTCCATCAAATCATAAGCAGGTGTGAGAATATAGTCTCCATCTTCCGTTTGTTGTAAGGAGAAATTTTTCAGATGGGCATCACCGTTAGAAAACAGGTAGTTAAATAAAACCAATTTGAAAAACCGTTCCATTTCAATCTTCCAGGCAGACACAACCTCTTTAATCTTAATAGCAATATCTTCGTAAGAACCTGAATATCTAAAATTTTCACCGTCAGTATCTTTCGTTTTTCGTGTTAATGACGCGAAATCCTCCTGGGCAATCTTTGAACCATCCGGCAAAACATCAAACCGTTTTGTAATATACGTCGGACGTTCGTCAGAGAAAAATGCAATCCCGTTTTCAGCGGTGGTTATATCATAAACCTGCCGAGCTATTTGCATCGTTAGATGTTCATTAGCAGGCATATGTTGACGAAACCGCAGACGATAAGCGGGTGCCGGTTTTATGATATATCTTCCTTGTTCTCCCTTCTTTGTAAGCCGGATAGACCCATTATCCTCCACTGCCGAAAGTTTTTCCTGTACGCCTGATACCGATATATTTACTTCAACAAAGTCACTATCATCATCGTCATCTTCTTCATCAAGGCTGAAAGCTAAGTTATGAGAAACCTTTTTTCCATCAAATAGATTTTTTGTAGCTAAAGGACAGTATGTTTTAAAACCATTCTGCAATGTGGAAGGACAAACATTTGTTTCTTTCATTATTTTATTCTTTTGATGTTTACATTCCCTATCGTATCTTCATTAGCTGTGGCAAGAAGTAATCCGAAATCATCATTTTCATCTATTTTATAAAGACGGCAATATCGCTGTTTATTGGAGCCTTCCGATAACATATTATAAAAGAATGGAAACAAATAATCCGAATGATATTCCTGTTCTATAAGTGGTAGCGTAATTGATATGGCTTTACTATCTTTTGAATTGAAATACTTATCGTCATATCTGAATGTAAACTGACCGTTATCACTTTCAGTTAATGTACCTGCCAAAATTTTATTTATATATACTTCTGCCTGTCTCATTAATCATATCTTTTACAGTTAATCCAACCTGCATTCCGAGGATATCGGCTACCTTTGAAAGCATATTAAGAGAAGGGTTTGCTTTACCGGATTCAATATCCTTGATTGTCCTTAGACTGACTCCCGAAAGCTCTGCTAAATCCAACTGAGTAATTCTTAAAACAGCTCTTCTTCTTTTTATTATATCTTTTATATCCATAGGTGCAATATATTTCCTTTATTATACAAAGATATGGAATATGTTTGAAATTTAAAAGCGAAAGTGCAATATATTTCCATCTGTGGGTTTTTGACTTCCCTCGGATTTTCTGAAATTATTGTTATGGATGAAAACTATTTGGTGCACTGTTTTCGAAACGTATGAACCTTTTATTTACTATATAATTACTAGCCTTAAAACATTCCTGCGAATGTTAGAAATATAATTTGTGGAGCCTTGTTCTGTCTTCTATATTAGCCTTGCAATTAATTTATTAAATAATGATTAAAAGTTAAATCGTATGGCGTTAAAGTATGTAGTAACAAAACAGGTTTTTGGTTTTGACAAAGAGAAGAAGGAGAAGTATGTAGCCCGTCAGGTGACTACCGGACAGGTTACTTTCAAAAAGTTGTGTTCACAAATCAGCCAGATCTGCGGGGCACACCGGGGCACGGTTCAATTGGTAATTGCCGGACTGGTAGATGTGTTGGTAAATAACCTGGATGATGGTAAGAGCGTGCAACTTGGGGAATTCGGCATTTTCCGTCCCGCTATCCGTGCAAAGGCTGCGGAAGATAAAAAGGATGCAAATGTCGACAGTATCTACCGTCGTCGCATACATTTCACACCGGGCGAAGCCCTGAAAGGAGTTATGAATAACGCTTCTATTTTACGTTTCACCACTCCGGATACAGATTATACAAAGGGAACAGAACCGGAGGAAGGAACTTTTTAAGAGAGTATAAGAGAAGGATTACATAATCCTCGATTCTAGATTGACACGGACAGAGTTTTCTGTTCGTGTTTTTTTATTTTCAAAAGTCCGGTATTGGAATATGTTTGTTTAACAGCTATAAATTTCTGTTTAATGTTTTCGTTGAAAATATAAACATTAACAAAAGTAGCTATTAACAAATGATATTGGAATGTTAAACAGAGGCCATGCATAAAGGCCTGTTCAAACAGGCTCAAAACGAATAAAAACAGGAACGTAGCACAAAGACACAACTTCATGTAGAAATGTTAATGCTTATCGTTGTTTTTTTAGTAGTTTTGTGTTTTTAAGATTCTATTTATCAAGACAATGAAAAATGCTATTGCATACCTGCCCAAAGACAATCAGGAAGGCCTTCATTTCATGATTAATGAGGTATTGAAACGATTATCCTAGTTACCACGTGATATTATGGAGAGGATTAAAGGATACGGGAACATAGGTGATTTTAAAATAAATAACTAATTCTGAAGATTTAGTAAAAGTAGATTAATGAACAAAGAACATCAAATAGAAAAAAGTCTGATAGAACAACTCGAAGGACTAAAATATATCTACCGTCCTGATATTGTAGACCGAAAAACGCTTGAGCAAAACTTCAAAGTAAAATTTGAAACACTCAACCGGGTTCGTCTTTCCGAAAGCGAATTTTTACGGCTTCGGGAAGAAATAATCAATCCTGATGTGTTTGCGGTATCGAAACTATTGCGGGAAAGGCTATACTTTCAACGCGAAGATGGGACGCCTTTATACTACACGTTGGTAAACATTAAAGATTGGTGTAAGAACGATTATGAGGTTGTGCATCAGTTGCGCATCAATACCGAAAACAGTCATCAGCGTTATGACGTCATTCTTCTGATCAATGGCTTGCCTGTTGTGCAGATTGAATTAAAAAAACTGGATATTTCGCCACGAAAAGCTATGCAGCAAATTGTGGATTATAAAAACGAGCCGGGTAATGGTTATGGAAATTCTTTGCTTTGCTTCATGCAATTATTTATCGTAAGTAATGGAAACAGAACGTTGTATTTTGCGAACAACAGAAATCAGCACTTTGCATTTAATGCTGACGAACAATTCCTTCCAGTGTATGAGTTAGCCGATATAAACAATAAGAAGATCAATGACCTGCATGACTTTACCGAAGAATTTCTGAAGAAGTGTACACTTGGAGAAATGATCAGTAAATATATGGTACTGGTTGAAAGCGAACAAAAACTGCTCGTGATGCGCCCATACCAGATATA
Source organism: Tannerellaceae bacterium (assembly GCA_032073245.1). GTDB lineage: Bacteria > Bacteroidota > Bacteroidia > Bacteroidales > Tannerellaceae > QVMG01. Next base: position 34,301 of record DAMANX010000003.1, on the reverse strand, counting down.
TGCAGTGAAAGCCATTGTGGATTGCATTGAGCAGAACAGAGGAAATGGCTATATATGGCATACCACAGGTAGCGGTAAAACCTTAACTTCTTTCAAGGCTTCTACACTGTTGAAAAACAATCCGGATATTGAAAAATGCTTGTTCGTGGTTGACCGGAAAGACCTCGACCGACAGACCCGTGAGGAATTCAATAAATTTCAGGAAGGAAGTGTGGAAGAAAACACTAATACCGAAACATTGGTAAGGCGCTTGCTTTCTACCGATTATGCCGACAAAGTAATTGTTACTACCATTCAAAAACTGGGATTGGCTTTGGATGAAAACAGTAAGCGAAACAAAACGAAAGAAAAAAACGGGCAGGAAACCTATAAAGAGCGATTGGAGCCATTAAAAAATAAACGAATCGTTTTTATTTTCGATGAATGCCATCGTTCGCAGTTTGGTGACAATCATAAAGCAATAAAAGAGTTTTTCCCGAATGCACAGTTGTTTGGTTTCACGGGTACTCCGATCTTCGAAAAAAATGCTACTTATATTACCCGGGAAGGTGATCAGGCAAAATATAAAGAGACAAAAGATGTATTTCAACACGAATTGCATAAATATACCATTACGCATGCCATTGATGACAGAAACGTATTGCGTTTTCATATAGATTTTTTCAAAGGTAATGATTCTCAAAATGTGATACCGGAGGATGGTATGGCCCGGCAAGCGGTTGTAGAGTCTATTTTAAAAAAGCATGACGGAGCAACCAACAATCGGAAATTTAATGCCCTTTTGGCTACAGCTTCTATTAACAATGCCATTGAATACTATAAGCTATTTAAAGAGATACAGAAAAAGGAACAAGATGAGAATCCGGATTATGTTCCTTTAAACGTTGCTTGTGTGTTTTCACCACCTGCTCAGTTAATTGCCAAGGAGGGAGATCCGCAAAGTCAAAAAAATGCAGCAGATGTGATACAGCTTCAGGAAGATTTAACGGATGAGAAAGAAGATAACAAACAAAATCCCGAAGAAAAGAAAAAAGCATTAACAGAAATTATTGCCAATTACAATAAGCAATACGGTACGAATCACCACATCAACGAATTTGATTTGTACTATCAGGATGTGCAAACACGCATCAAGGATCAAAAATACAGCAATAAAGATTATCCGCATAAAAAGAAAATAGACATTACTATCGTAGTAGATATGTTGCTCACTGGTTTCGACAGTAAATACCTGAACACCTTGTATGTGGACAAAAAGCTGCAATACCATCAATTAATTCAGGCATTATCGCGAACCAATCGGGTCCTGAATGCTTCCAAGCCTTACGGCAATATCCTGGATTTCCGCTCACAGCAGGATGCCGTGAACGAAGCTATTGCGCTCTTCTCGGGAGAAGAGGATAAGGGACGATCCAGAGAGATTTGGTTAGTTGATCCTGCTCCTGTTATGATTGAAAAGTACAAAGATGCCGTAGAAAAACTGGGAGATTTCATGCAACAGCAAAACCTTCTTTGCGAACCGCAAGAGGTATATGGCTTACGTGGGGATGCAGCAAGGATTACCTTTGTGAAAAACTTCAAGGAAGTGCAACGGCTTAAAACACAACTCGACCAATATACAGACTTGAACGATGAGCAAAAAACTATCATTGAAGAGATTTTACCGATTGAAACGTTGCAGGAGTTCAGAAGTTCGTATATAGAAACAGCTAAACAGTTAAGGGAAGTGCAACAGAAAGAAGGTGATGATGCACCGTCCGAAATTCAACAACTGGATTTCGAATTTGTATTGTTTGCCTCTGCTGTGATTGACTATGACTATATTATGAATCTGATTGCCGACAATACGCAAAATAAACCGGCCAGGCAGAAAATGTCCAAATCTCAGGTGATTAACCTGTTGAAATCCAATTCCAATTTAATGGAAGAAGAGGAGGATCTGACGGAATTTATCAATGCCCTGGATTGGTCGAAAGGATACGGTGTGGACGAATTAAAAAAAGCATTCGATAATTTTAAAGAGGACAAATATAACAAAGAGCTGGCTGCCATTGCTCATAAACATGGATTGCAAATGGCAGATATAAAAAGCTTTGTGGAAAATATAATGAGCCGGATGATTTTTGACGGCGAAAAACTTACCGACTTGTTAGAGCCATTGGATCTAAGCTGGAAATTTCAACCCATCATAGTTTATTCTTCAATGTACTCTTCAATGAGTTTGGCAGACAACTAAAGAGCAAACGCTACTTTTTACACTATAAAGGAGTAAATGGCTATGCGTTGCAAGACACAAATGACACCCCTTTTTTCCATCATATAGCCGTATTAAGCGAGCTGAAGAAAGTGGTAGAATCAAATAAAATCTACACCTATCATTTTAATTCTTTAAGAAGTATTCTGGAAAAGACTGCCACTTTTTTTGGTTATGAGAGAATTGATAAATGTATCGAAGGATTAGATGACGAAGTGCTGTTTGAACGGGCCATACAATTATTCAGTCATGGTAAATACTCCATATTCGACCCCGTAGAAATGGGCGATGACAATAAAGAACTATTCAAGAGAATTTTTAAAGGATTCACCGAAAAATATGATTTTTATTTTCCACAAATATTTAATGAAGAAATTCAAACAGAAGCAGTACAAGTATGACACTACAAGATCAAAATAAATTAGGAAAAACTCTTTGGGATATAGCAGACCAACTACGGGGAGCAATGAATGCAGATGATTTCAGAGATTATATGCTTTCATTTCTCTTTCTCAGGTATTTATCTTTCAATTACGAAGAGGCGGCCAAAAAGGAGTTAGGTAAGGATTATCCTCAAACACCTGCAAGTCAAAATAAAGATTCTATTGTAACGCCACCTTTAGAAATCTGGTACAATAAAAACGAAGAAGATACAGAAGAGTTTGAAAAACAGATGCGTAGGAAAGTGCATTATGTTATCAAACCCAAATATCTGTGGAGCAATATAACAGAACTGGCACGAACCCAAAATGGTGATTTATTACAAACACTTCAAAAGGGCTTCAGATACATAGAAAATGAATCGTTCGAAAGTTCATTTAAAGGATTATTTTCAGAAATCAATCTGAACTCTGAAAAGCTTGGAAAAACATCTGAAGAAAGGAATGAAAAGCTTTGTAAGATCATCACTAAAATAGCCGAAGGAATTGCAGACTTTTCTACAGATACGGATACACTGGGAGATGCTTATGAATATTTGATCGGACAATTTGCAGCCGGTTCGGGGAAAAAGGCGGGAGAGTTTTATACGCCCCAGCAAATTTCAACCATTCTTTCCCGGATCGTGATTTTAGATTCTCAAGACCCTACAACCGGAACCAAACCGAAATTAGATAAAGTGCTCGACTTTGCTTGCGGGTCAGGGTCGCTGTTATTGAATGTGAGAAAGCGAATAAAAGACAATGGTGGTACTATCGGGAAATTATACGGACAGGAAAAAAACATCACTACGTATAACCTTGCACGGATGAATATGCTTCTGCACGGCATGAAAGACACTGAGTTTGAAATATTTCACGGAGATACTTTGCTCAACCAATGGGATATATTAAATGAAATGAATCCTTCAAAAAAGATTAAATTTGATGCCATAGTTGCTAATCCACCTTTTAGTTTGCGTTGGGAACCCAACGATACGTTGGCTGAAGATTTTCGTTTCAAAAGCCATGGTTTAGCCCCCAAATCGGCTGCCGATTTTGCCTTTCTATTACACGGGCTTCACTTTCTGAGGGATGAAGGTACTATGGCAATCATATTGCCCCATGGAGTTTTATTCCGTGGCGGAGCAGAAGAACGAATACGAACCAAACTATTAAAAGACCACCAGATAGATACGGTTATCGGTTTGCCTTCCAATCTATTCTATTCAACAGGTATTCCCGTTTGTATTTTGGTTTTAAAAAAATGCAAAAAACAAGATGATATATTGTTTATAAATGCATCGGAACAATATAAACAAGGAAAAAGACAAAATTCTTTAGAAGATGAACATATTAATAAAATCGTTGAAACTTACCAATTCAGACCTGAATATATCGAAAGGTATGCCCGCAGGGTTTCCATGGATGAAATAGAAAAGAATGGTTATAATCTGAATATTTCGAGATATGTCAGCACTTCAAAAGACGAAGTGCAGATTGATTTGAAAGAGGTACATGAAAAACTGGAAACGATCAACAAAAGCATAAAAGCAAATACGGATAAACACAATGAATTTCTGAAAGAGTTGGGCTTACCAACTATTGAATAATAAATTATATAGCTGATTTTTAAAATATCTTCCCTATGGCATATTACATCAATTTATTCTCACCGGATACACACAAGAAGTTTACAGATTCCGACAGAACAATATCAGGATTCAGAGAACGGCAAAAAAACAGTATTGCTAATATTAAAGTCGGAGATAAATTAATATGCTATGTTACCAAATTATCCCGTTGGGTAGGAGTGTTCGAAGTTACCAGTGATTATTTTATAGACGATAAACCTATCTTTATTGAAAATAATGATCCTTATATCGTCAGGCATAAAGTTGAACCATTAGTCTGGTTGGATCTCGTTCACGGCATTCCCGTAAACGATAAAATAAGCTGGAATTTTCTTTCGTTTACTAAAGATTTACCAAAGAAAAGCCTGGGCTGGACATCTATGGTGAGGGGAAGTTTACGCAGGCTTGATGATGAAGACGGAAAGTATTTAGAAAAGATATTAACAGAACAATCGGCCAAATTAAAAAACTATGCTATTCCTGATAATCTTCAAAAGAAGCTTAAAGCTATTACTGTAAAAACGCAAGATAGTAAATTAGTTCCCGTCTCCGTACCGGAAGATGAAGAAATGATATCCACAAATAAACAGCCGACATCAACACAAAGAGAATCTATTCAAATACAATCTTTACTTGCCGAAATCGGTGATCGCATGAATATGAAAATATGGATCCCCCGCAGCGACAGACAAAGGGTGTTGGATTTATGGAAGAATACTAACAACAACTTGCTCGAACAGTTGCCATTAAACTACGATACTGCGACATTAAAAACAATAGAAAACATTGATGTTTTATGGATTAAAGGGCGTTCCATAATAAGAGCTTTTGAAGTGGAACATACGACTTCCATCTACTCAGGTATTTTGCGAATGGCAGATTTAATGGCATTACAGCCTAATCTTAATATTCATGCTCATATAGTTGCTCCTATTGAAAGAAAAGACAAAGTTTTGCAGGAAATCTCCCGGCCGGTTTTTGCATTCTTAGATAAGGGTCCTCTCGCTGAATCATGTAGCTTTATTTCGTATGATTCAGTTATTGAATTGTCGCGAGAAAGGCGACTTGAATATATGACAGATTCCGTATTGGAAGAGTATGTTGAGTTTGCAGAGGAAGCAAATATTTAATGGAATGTTTAATTGGAAACGATGAAAATTCGATAAGGAATATAACAGTTTCCATAATGCGCTGGCCAGAGCCAATTACGAAGATTTATCACAAAGTTGAATATAAGTTTAAGCACTGCAAAACGAAGAATAAAAGAATTAAGCGAACTGAAAATAATAGAGCGCATAGGTAGTGACAAAATAATATTTATTTCTCTTTCCGGAATTGAGCCGGAGATATCCCAAATTGGGCTTTGAAGCAGCGGCTGAAATAGACGGAAGAGCTGAAGCCTAGTTGTTCGGCTATTTCGACAATTTGGCTGTCGGAGTGTTCACGCAGTAAGAAAGCGGCGCGTTTGAGGCGGTGGCTTTGGATGAAATCGTTAGGGGTCATGCCTGTAAGGGCTTTGAATTTAGAGAAGAGTGAGCTGCGGCTCATAGCCAGTTCTCGTGCTAAAGTATTGACGTCGAATTTGGTATCGCCTATATGTTGATCGATGATTTGGGTGACACGTTCTAGCAGTTCCTGGTCGAGTACATTGGCGGCTAATAGACTGATATCGAAATCAGGTTGTTTGTTGAGTTTGCTTTGAAGTAGGAGCCTGTTACGAATCAGGTTGTTGCAGCGAATAAGTAGAACTTTTGAATGGAAAGGTTTTCCTATATAGTCGTCTGCTCCTTGTTGGAGGCCTTCAATGCTTTGTTCTACTGAATTTAAAGCTGTGAGTAACACCACCGGTATATGGCAGAGATCGATATTGTTTTTGATACGAATACACATTTCTGTTCCGGTCATATTGGGCATCATAACATCGCTTACGATCAAATCGGGTTTCTCTGTCATGGCGGCCTTCAGGCCTTCTTCGCCATCACGGGCTAGTAGTACTTTATAAATAGGGGCAAACAATGTATGCAGAATTTGAAGTAGTTCCTCGTTATCTTCTACAATCAATACAGTATAACGGTCACCTTCCGAAGATATAGGCAAAGCTTTGCTCATATCCTTATAATCTTTATCGGTAAGAGGTTCCGGTAGAGAACCGGTAGTGATCATCGGTTCATCAGGTTGATCAAGTAGAGTGGCCTTTTCGTCGTTCTCGAAATGTTCTTTCCCTTTGAGTAAACGTACCATAAAAATAGTGCCATAGCCTAATTCGCTTTGTACGGAGATCTCCCCATGATGCAACTCTACGATATTTTGACTAAGGGCAAGGCCTATACCTGTTCCGGGATTGGAAGCGGATGACTGCATTCCATTCTCGGCTTGGTAGAAACGATCGAAAATACGTTTGGCATCACTGGAAGAAAGCCCTATTCCGTTATCGATTACTTTTATTGTAACGATCTCTCCTTCTTCCTCAATGACCAATTCGATAGTTCCATTCTCTTTCGTATACTTAAAAGCATTAGATATCAGATTGTAGAAAACTTTTTGTAGTTGATTGCCATCAAACCATAAGGGTAGTTCCTCTTTGGCATAATCGAAATGAAAGGTGATTTGCTGTTGAGTAGCCATTTCATGAAAAGAAAGGAAAATATCTTTGAGAAAAGGAACTAAATTCTGTTGGGATACACGTAGTGCGACAAAGTTTTGTTCAAATTTTCTGAATTCAAGTAACTCACTGATCAGATTACGCATCTGATTGGCATTCTTACTGATCTTGATGATTTTATTGTAGACTGAAGGTGAAAGTGATGTACTCTGGAACAGAAGATCGATCTGACTGATAATCAATGTAAGCGGGGTGCGGAACTCATGACTGATATTAGTGAAAAAACGGAGCTTTGCCTGATTAAGTTCTTCGTTTCTCTCTTTATCTTTACGTTCCATTTCCAACGACATGGCCAATTGACGTCTCGCATTGCGGGTTCTGATAGTCATAGTAATTATACCCAAAGTTGTCAGAATATAAAGTAACCATGCCCATGTGGTATTGTACCAAGGCTGAGCGATATGAATTGCGAGTGATATTCCTTGACGTTGAGGGGAATGGAGTGGGAGTTCCCTTTCACGAACTAGCAGTTCATAAGATCCGGGGTTAAGGTTGGTATAATAGATATTAGTCATGTTTGTTGGTATCCATTCACTATCGAAACCGGTTAGCATATATTCATATTCGTTGCTTCGCTGAGTGTCTACATAGTTGTTGGATGCAAACTGTATGATTATGTTGTTTTGATCATAACTTAGCTTTATGTTTTTAGAGTAGGATAATGCATCTTTCAAAACATGTGTGTCGTCACCTGGATATACTTTCTCGTTATCTATATATAAATCGGAAAAGAAAAGAGTATAATCTTTTTCTTTGTGAATAAGACCGTCTTCTATGAATGATATGAGGCCATTGGTTCCACCGACAAACAATTCGTTGTTACGGCATACCAACACTCCACACCCTTCCGAGATGGATGCCAACGGGAGGGTTACTCCTAATTTGATAAACCGTGCTGTCTCAGTTATAGGATGTAAAAAGGTAATTCCTTTATCGCTGGTAATTACCAGTTCACCTCTGTTGGTAACTGCCATGTCGTAACAATAATTACTCAAAAGGAATCCATTGTCTACAGTATAGGATGTAAAGGTTTTATCTGTTTCATTGTAACGATAAAGGCCTGATCCTTGTGTGCCAAAATAAATTGAACCTCGATATTCAACAATACAGGTGGCACTAAAGCGGATGCCATGATCCCGGAGGTAAAAAGTTTCAATATCCGATGTATCCTGCAGATTTATTCGGGCAAGTTGCCCAGATAAAGCATACCATAAATTACCTCTGGAGTCGATCTTAAAAGTACTGCAATCACGGATGAATGGAGTAAATTCTCCAGTTTTAACATTCATGCGGAATGTTCCGTTACGTGCAGTAACATAGAGATATCCGTCATATATCTCCGTATTCAGTATGATATTATTGGGGCGTGTAGTAGGATCGCCTGGTTCATATAGGTAGTTATGGAATTTTTCCGTTGGGATGTGGAAGCGCGAGAGGCCCCCTGTGTGTGTACCCAGGTAGAGCATATCGTTTTCTTCATCATAACAAATACTTTTGAGGTTGTTGTGCCCCGGCGCATTCTGCCGGTTCCGTGTGGAGAAATAACGAAAAGTACGTTTTTTACGATCCAGGCGGTTTAATCCTCCTCCTTCCGTACAAATCCAGATATTTCCTTCTTTGTCTTCTATCATGTGTCCGACAAATGGATAATTCAGGCAATCTTCCCGGGTAGGATCATCCACATAATGTGAGAAAATATCACTTTCCGGATTAAAATAATTAACCCCTCCATAATAAGTTCCTGCCCAAATAGTTCCTTGCCGGTCGAGGCAGAGGGAAAAGACGGAAGAATGGCTTAGGCTACCAGGCAATCGATCGCGTGAATAAATGGAAAACTCATTTGTATAGGGATTATACTTTTGTAATCCCCCAAAGGTTCCAAACCATATATTCCCATAAGTATCTTCTATAAACTCACGAATTTGATTGCTGGCTATGCGTCTAGGTAAGGGATCCGTTTCTTTATAGGATGTTATTGTTCCATCAGTTGCAATCCTGTATAAACCCTCCATACGGCTTCCTACCCATATTTCTTTATTTGAACTTTCAAAAATGCTATAAATGTCTATATTGGGGATAACTAACCGGGCTTCTTTTCCTTCTTCAATGACATAAAGCCCTTTCGTATCTCCTATCCATATTTTATCTTTTGTTATTAATAGACAAAAGATTGTAGGTATATTGGTTTTGAGTTGGAACTTCAGGCTATCGCTGGAAACATCATAAGAATATAATGAGTCTCTCGAAGCACACCAGATCTCATTTTTATATGAGGTAACAGTACGTATATTGTTGGAGCGAACAATATGAAATGTCTGTTTTCGAATATCATAACGCATTAGAGCACCGCTATTCCGAAAGAAAATATCCCCTTTTTTATTACCGCGAATAAAGTCACATTCATTACCATAAAGCACCTCTGTGCTGCTTTTGTTATTCTCGTTTGACCAAGGTTTATAAATAGTTGTATTGACGCCATCATAGACTGTGATCCCCTCGCGAGTGCCAAACCACATTCGCCCCAATTGATCCTGATAGATAGACATAACAGAAGTTTGGGCCAACCCATCATTCATTCCAATATGTTTGAAATAGATTGGATAAACGGCCTGACAATATAAAAGGCAGAAAAGCGCGCAAAGTGCTTTCTTCATCATACAGAATCTTAATTAGATACTACAAATGTAAACAATTACTAATTAAAACCAAGCATTCGAAAAACGAATCATCATAGTTCTTTTTAATGAGATCTTAAATCGAGCTGAATTTGTTTTATAGAAAATGTATATTAATGGTTGAAACTACAAGGAATTCTTGCGTTGATAGCTATCGTTTATATAGTTGATAGTTATCAAATGTATCGTCGATAACTATCAACGTTATAAACGACAGCTATCGACGTTAGTTTTAATGCCTTATATTTTCCCAATTGTAAGGGATATTTAAGGAAAGATTAATATTAAGCAGTGCTTTCTATCTGCGGATATTCCTTTGTTTTTATTACTTCTCTGATTGATGAAATATTTCTTTAATTTATTGCTTACTATATCTATTTGACATACCTTTGCGGTTTAATTGAAATGCTACTAAAGGGAAACTTATAAACAACTAAATAACTTAAATTATTATCTTATGTGGTTACTTAATTCTTCTATTGGAAAGAAGCTGATAATGAGTATATCGGGTATCTTTCTTCTTCTGTTCCTTACGTTTCATGCGGCCATGAACGTAACAGCAGTTTTTTCTGAAGAGGCTTACAACATGATCTGTTCACTTTTGGGGGCTAATTGGTATGCAGTAGCTGCTACGCTAGTATTGGCAGCTGGTGTCGGAATCCACTTTTTGTATGCACTGCTCCTTACGTTTCAGAATCTGAAAGCTCGTGGTAATGACCGCTATGCTGTAAATGTACGTCAGGACAAAGTAGAATGGGCATCTAAGAATATGTTTGTTCTTGGTTTGATCATTGTTGGTTTCATGTTATTACACTTTGCACAGTTCTGGTATAAAATGATGTTTGCCGAGTTGATCGGGCATCATTCTGTAGAACTGGGAGCGGCGATGGTATCTCCACAGGATGGGGCTGCTTTCATTAATTACTATTTCAGCCAGCTTTGGGTGGTTATTTGTTACCTGGTTTGGTATGTAGCTTTGTGGTTCCACCTTACACACGGTTTCTGGAGTGCTATCCAGACAATCGGTTGGAACAATAACATCTGGATTAACCGTTGGAGATGGATAGGTAATATCTATGCTACTCTTCTTTGCCTGGCTTTTGCATTTGTAACCATTTTCTTCTATGTGAAGAGCTTGCTCTAAGCGGTTCTTACTCTTTATTAAAGTGTAATCAATTATAGAAATAAATAGTATGACTAAGATAGATTCTAAAATTCCTCAAGGCCAGTTGGCTGACAAATGGAATGATTATAAAGCTCACCAAAAACTGGTGAACCCGGCTAATAAGCGTCGTCTCGATATTATCGTAGTAGGAACCGGTTTGGCTGGTGCTTCTGCAGCTGCTTCATTAGCAGAAATGGGATTCAATGTATTAAACTTCTGTATTCAGGATTCTCCTCGTCGCGCTCACTCAATTGCTGCACAGGGAGGTATCAATGCTGCTAAGAATTATCAGAACGATGGCGACTCGGTTTATCGTTTGTTCTACGATACAATTAAAGGGGGTGACTATCGTGCCCGTGAAGCAAATGTGTATCGTTTGGCTGAAGTTTCCAATGCAATTATCGACCAATGTGTTGCACAAGGCGTTCCTTTTGCACGTGAATACGGTGGTTTGTTAGATAACCGTTCTTTCGGTGGGGCTCAGGTATCACGTACATTCTATGCCCGTGGCCAAACGGGACAACAATTGTTGTTAGGCGCTTATTCTGCATTGAGCCGTCAGATAGGTTTGAATAAAGTGAAGATGTATACCCGCCATGAAATGTTGGATGTGGTAAAAGTAGATGGCCGTGCACGTGGTATTCTGGCACGTAACCTTGTAACTGGTAAAGTAGAACGTTTTGCTGCTCACGCTGTAGTAGTTGCTACTGGTGGTTATGTAAATACATTCTTCCTTTCTACTAATGCAATGGCGTCTAATGGCTCTGCTGTATGGCAATGTTATAAGAAAGGGGCTTACTTTGCAAATCCTTGTATGGTACAGATTCACCCGACTTGTATCCCTGTACATGGAGAATTCCAGTCTAAACTAACCCTGATGTCTGAATCGTTACGTAATGACGGACGGATCTGGGTACCTAAAAATATTAAAGATTCCGAAGCTATTCGTGCCGGTAAAATGAAACCGACACAGATTGCAGAAGAAGACCGTGATTATTATCTGGAACGCCGGTATCCGGCATTCGGTAACCTGGTTCCACGTGACGTAGCATCCCGTGCAGCCAAAGAACGTTGCGATGCAGGATATGGTGTAGGATCTGGCCAGGCAGTTTACCTTGATTTCTCTGAAGCTATCAACCGCTTAGGAAAGAATGTAGTAGAAGCTCGTTACGGAAATCTTTTCCAGATGTATGAAAAGATTGTTGATGACAATCCTTATGAAACTCCAATGATGATCTTCCCTGCATTACACTATTCTATGGGTGGACTTTGGGTAGATTATGAATTGCAGACTTCTATTCCGGGACTATTTGCTATCGGAGAAGCAAACTTCTCTGATCATGGTGCAAACCGTCTAGGGGCATCTGCTTTGATGCAGGGATTGGCTGATGGTTATTTCGTATTGCCATATACTATCCAAAACTATTTGGCAGATCAGATTCAGGTTCCACGTTTCAGCACAACACTACCAGAATTTGACAAAGCAGAGGAAGAAATCCAAAATCGTATTACTCGCTTGATGAACATACAAGGGAAACGTTCTGTTGACAGTATTCATAAAGAATTGGGACATATCATGTGGGATCATGTTGGTATGGCTCGTAATGCTGAGGGATTGAAAGAGGCTATTCAGATGATGAAGAACCTTAAAAAGGAATTCTGGAGCAATGTGCGTATCCCGGGTAAGGGAGATGACTTGAATGTTGAATTGGAAAAAGCCCTTCGTTTAGCGGACTTCCTGGAAATCGGTGAATTGATGGCTCATGATGCTTATGACCGTGCCGAGTCTTGCGGAGGCCACTTCCGCGAAGAATATCAGACACCGGAAGGGGAAGCTCTTCGCCGTGATGATGAATTCTCGTATGTATCCTGCTGGGAATATCAAGGTGAAGACAAGGATCCGGTTATGCTAAAAGAGCCTCTTGATTACGAATTCGTGGTACGTCAACAAAGGAATTATAAGAACTAAAAAAGAAACTGCAATGGACAAAAATATAGATATCACACTGAAAGTATGGCGTCAAAGAGGTCCGAAAGCAAAAGGTGCTTTTGAGACGTATCAGTTGAAAGGGATCTCTCAGGGAAGTTCTTTCCTTGAAATGCTTGATATCCTGAATGAGCAATTAGTGAATGAAGGAAAAGAGCCTGTTGTATTTGATCATGATTGTCGTGAAGGTATTTGCGGGATGTGTTCCTTATACATTGATGGACACCCTCATGGACCAGACACAGAAATCACTACTTGTCAGTTACACATGCGTAAATTTAATGATGGGGCTACAATCACAATCGAACCTTGGCGTTCTGCCGGTTTCCCGGTTATTCGTGACTTGATGGTAGATCGTTATGCATTTGATAAGATCATTCAATCGGGAGGGTTTGTATCGGTTAATACAGGAGGTATTCCGGATGCAAATGCTATACCTATTCCTAAGAAGGATGCTGACCTGGCAATGGATGCTGCTGCATGTATCGGATGTGGTGCTTGTGTTGCTGCTTGTAAGAATGGTTCGGCTATGTTATTTGTTTCGGCCAAAGTAAGCCAGTTGGCTTTGTTACCACAAGGTAAGATTGAAGCTAGCCGTCGTGCAAAAGCAATGGTATCGAAGATGGACGAATTAGGTTTTGGTAACTGTACTAACACTCGAGCTTGTGAAGCTGAGTGTCCTAAGTCAATCTCAATTAGTAATATCGCTCGTCTAAACCGTGAGTTTATTACAGCAAAATTGAAGGACTAAATAAATATTTCATGATAATAAGGCCATTCCGTTATTGGAATGGCTTTTTTATTTTGTTTTTACAAGCCTTTAATGCCTTTAATGCCTTTAAAGGCATTAAAGACCCTAAGTGGAATTATTTTCTTTTTTGAATTGACTGGGGGTTACGCCTTTTATCTCTTTGAAAATAGTACTAAAATAGCGTTGATAGGTAAAGCCGGTTTCAAAAGCTACTTCTGCAATGCTCATATCTGTATGAATAAGTAGTTCTCCTGCCTTTTCTATACGAATTTTATTTATGTAATCATTCACTCCTAAGCCGGTTAAGGTTTTCATTTTATTATACAGGGATGCCCGGCTCATTGCCATTTCAGCCATTAAGAATTTTACATCCAACTCCTGGCTATTGAGGTTTTTAATAATCAACTCGTTTAGTTTAATCATAAACCTTTCATCGGCGCTACTGATTGTTGTTTCCTGTGGTGATATAAGAGAAGAGGTATTTTTAAATTTATCTCGGATAGCTTCACGCGTTTTTAAAAGATTTACTATAATATTCTGAAGGAAATCAACGTCAAAAGGCTTAGGCATATAAAAATCTGCACCTAGTTTATAACCGAAGGAAGTACTGTCTGGGTCGCATTTGGCCGTTAGGAGAATAATAGGTATATGGCTAATCTCAATCGTATTTTTAATATGTTTACATAATTCATAACCATCCATTCGGGGCATCATTACATCACTGACGATAATGTCCGGTTGCTTTGATTTTATTTGTTCTAAAGCATCTAGTCCATCTTCGGCCGTATAAACAGAGCCAAATATATCTTTGAATGTATCCCTGAGAAATAAGCGTAGTTCTTCTTTATCTTCAACAATTAGGATTGAAAGAGAAGCACAGGAAAAAAAAGATTCGTTAATATTGATCGTTGGCATGTTTTTTTCATTTACTAACTCATTCTTCTCATAAATAGACTGATTAATTGCCGTCTGAAGAGGTAATTCAAAATAGAAAGTGGCACCTTTCCCTTTATTGCTTTGGGCTCCAATTGTTCCTCCATGTTTCTCAATTAATACTTTAGAGTAGGAGAGTCCTATCCCGCTTCCATTCTCCGGATGTTTTCCCTGATAAAAACGGGTGAATAATTTATTAATATCTACATTATCCAGTCCTATTCCTTCATCGCAAACAGAAATTCTCACAGATCCATGATTCATTTGTGTAGATAAAATAATTTGTGTATTCGGTTCACTGAACTTTAGGGCATTCATCAGTAAATTGGATAAAACAATCTGGCATTTCCATTCGTCAAACCAAACCATCTGAATCGAATCGTCCAATTGAAAAACAAGCTGTATATTTCTTTCCTTAAATTCGTTTCTGAAATCCTCCGATATAGTTTGTATCCATTGATTTAAAATGTGAGGTCGCATCTGAAGAGTTTCATATTCCGAATTAAGCCGGTTCAAATCAAGTACCATATTAATAATATTCTTCATTTGCCGGGATTGCTTGTATACTGCTTTGAGTTGCTCCATCACAACTTCCTGATCCAATTTATTAATATCTTTCTGAATCAATCTTTTCAATGGTGCATAAATTAATGTAAGAGGGGTTCGTAACTCATGACTAATATTTACCAGAAAACGGATCTTTTCTTCATTCACTGTTTGTTCATGTTCTTTCTTTTCCCACTTTAACCGGTTTTTATTACGGCGAAGAATAGTATACACAATTCCGGATATAACATAAAGAGTTGTGACCACGCAAAGAAGAATAAACCAACTTCGTTGATACCAAGGTGAAAGCACGTTAATCGTTAGGATTCTTACCGGCTGGCTCCAGTTTCCGCTTTTTGTATTACAGGATGCCATTACCGAATACCGGCCCGGTAACAGTTGAGGTATATCCAGTTTGTGATTATAGGATTCAATATATTGATTATTTAATCCTGCTATACTGTAACGATATAATGTTTGCCGGAAGAGATCCTTTTCACTCAGTCCCATTACAATTGACAGGGATGTATAATTCCATGGTATTTCTATTGTTTTATCGGACTGTCTAAGCAGATTCAATGATGAACTTCCATTATAAATAATATCTACCAGCCCTACTTTCGGTTGTGTTTTAGCGTTGTATGAAATATTCTTATCTATCTTAACTAAACCATTAATTCCGGCCAGATAAATATTATTGGTAATTGATGGTTTTTGGTACATAAAAAGAATTTCATTTGGTGAGAACCCATCGGATTCATCCCAAATCACAAAACGGTTTTCTTTAATAATGTAGGAGAACAACATATTCTGTGCGCTGATCCATAATCGATCCGTATTATCCAGGAAAAGATAAGATACATCATTGAACATCTTTGTTTCAATACGATGTAATATCTTTTCATCCAGTTTATAGTAACTCAATCCCTCATCGCTTCCAATCCAAAGTGTTCCCTCATTATCATAACAAAGGGAACGGATAGTTTCATGAGGTTCAATAGCGAATAAAGTTTCCAACTCATTTGTTTCAAGAGATAGCGTAAAAATATGATTGTCTTTGGTTAATAAAATAACAGAATCTTCTGCATATTGAAGATTTAATGCTCCCGGAAAAGAATCACCTTCTTTAGTCGTGATTGGAGTAAATTGTTTATTTAGCGGATTATAGAGATATCCGTGTTGTGACAAAATAAGTATTCTGTTATCCGGCATTTTATGTGCTAAAAGCATATATCCTCCAAAACATTCTTCCAGATGTACTTCTTCGTTTACAATCGTAAAAGGCCTGTACCGGCCTGTAACTTTATCAACAATAAAAACACCTTTACTGTAAAGCGAAATCAATAGTTCCGTTGAAGAGAAGCCGGTGATTGAAGCTACTTTATCTCCATAAGTTGCCGGATAATGGGTAAATTCATTTGTAAAAGGATTATATTTATTTATTCCTCCTCCATCCGTTCCAATCCACAACATACTGCTATCGTCTTCATACATACTAATAACAGCTTTCTCGCTCAAACCATTCGTATTATTTAAGGCTACATCAATGTAGGAACGGATATATGTTTCCTTAATTCCAAAAATACCTCCACGCACCGTCCCAGCCCATAGGTTATTTTCTTTATCATTATAAAGAATCGTTATGGAATTAACAGGTAGAGAACTTGCATCTCCCGGAATATGTTGAAGAGTTGTTATTTCGTGTGTAGCCGGATTGAGTATACCAATACCGCCACCATCTGTTCCTACCCAAATCATTCCATCCTTTTCGACAATATCAAGAATGATATCATTACTTAAATTTGAGTTTTCTGTAGTATAATGGGCAGTTAATTCTCCTGCATTATTAAAACAGAATAAACCTTTTTTAAAATAAGAGCAATAGATATCTCCGGATGAACTTGTACAAACAGATAATAAGGTGGGTGTATTTCCAAAAGGTAATTGTTTTATCTCGTCATTATTAAAGTTATATGTAAAAAAACCTTCATTCTTTGTGGCAATAAGAACCTTTTCATCGTCAAAAGCCAATAGTTTGAATAATTTATAAGTGTCATGGCTTAATTGCTGAATGGTAGGATCCAGATTTATTTTATAAAAAGTACTTTCTCGGTAATTATATTTATAAAGCACATTATCTCCTGAAAAGAGGATTCCTCCCGGGATATTAATATATGAATATGCTTTCTCAGGAATCACAGAAATAAAGGTGTTAGTTCCGGGATCATACTTTACTATCCCTTTATTTGTTGAGACCCATATTGTATTGGAGGAATCTTCGGCTACAAACAAAATATAATTACCCGGTAATGAACCCTCTTTATCTTTTTCATAAAAAAAGGATGTCAATTCATGTTGATCATAACAATTCAACCCGGATCGTGTACCAATCCATAGCATTCCTTTCTGATCAAATACAATAGAAGTTATACTTGATTGAGAAAGGCCATGTTCAATAGCAATCTGTTTAAAGTAGTAGCTATTGTTATTGCCCCACCCTTTCCAAAGTAAACAACAACTAATAAGGATAATTAATACTGGTTTATTTATTCTAAATCTCATAAGTGAGTATCAGACTTTGTCCCGCTATAAATATAGTGACTTTTTATACACTATCTCATCTGTTATTCCCAAAATAGACATTAGAGGAACTATTTTAGACAGGAGTGAACATCTTTTGTATGTGTCATCTATACATTTGCCACCATAATTATTATGCACAAGTAATTCACTATTGTTAAACCTATATTATTCTGTATTATGAGGAAATTCATTCTTCTTTCTCTCCTATGTTTCGTTTACATTCTCGGCTTTGCACAGCAGAGAGTAAGCGGCGTTGTTTTAGATGAACAGACCCTGGAACCGTTGATTGGAGCAGCGGTAATGATAAAGGGAACAACTACCGGGCAAACAACGGATATTGACGGGCAATTCACTATTGACGTTTCACCGGGACAAACTCTATTAGTCTCTTATATTGGAATGATTGGTAAGGAAGTCGTTATAACCAGTGGCATGAACAATCTTACAATTAAACTGGATAAAGATAATTTACTTCTTGATGAAGTTGTAGTTGTAGGATATGGGGTAACACGGAAACGCGATATAGCGGGTGCTATCACTTCCCTGAAAACCGACGATATCAAAGCCGGGGTTGTTACCAGTACTGCCCAGTTATTAAAAGGTAGAGCAGCCGGTGTACATGTCCGTCAAAATTCAGGAGAACCCGGAGGTGGTATCTCCATTCGTGTACGTGGAGCATCTTCAATCAGCTCCAATAATGAACCATTGTATGTGATTGATGGATTCCAGACAGAGATAGGAAATCAAATCAATCCGGAAGATATCCAATCCATTGAGATTCTTAAAGATGCTGCCGCAACAGCTATTTATGGGTCAAGGGGGGCAAATGGTGTTGTATTAATAACAACAAAGAAAGGAACAAAAGATCAGTTCAATGTAAGCTATTCTTATAATTCATCTGTAAAGAAGCTTCGCAATCCCTGGGATCTGATGGATGCTCAGGACATAATTCATTATAATATGAAAGTATGGGAAGAAAATGGTAGTTCCGGAAATGCACCTTATACTGCTGAGCAATTAAAATACACAGGATCCGGAACGGATTGGATTGATGCCACAACAAGAACAGCTATGACCCAAACGCATCAATTTATGATTGCAGGTGGAACAGAAAAACTGGCAATGGCAATTTCAGGTAATTATCTGAATGATAAAGGAATTTTGCAAAACACTGAATTTGATCGCTTCAGTGCCCGTATGAATCTTGACTATAAACTAAATGACCGCATACGTTTTGGATCAAATGTTTACATGGCAAGATCCAACAAGAATTACCTGAATATGGGTACAAATACAACTACCGATAATGTTATCTATAGCATATTCATGATGTCTCCCTTAACAACACCCAGTGGAGATGACGTATTTGGAGAGAGAGGGAGAAAACCCGGTATATTTAGTGAGTTGAATGATGTAGACTTTGAAGAGGTGACAAATAACATGTATGCAACCTTGCATGGAGAAGTAGACATCTTAAAATCATTAACTGGTAGGGTACAATATACATATAGCAATGATAATACAAAAAAGCAAAAATATTACCCTAAGTCTACAAATGTCGGTAAAGCAAATGATGGTTTGGCTACTATTAATAACTACAAAAATGATCAGCAACAATTAGACGCTCTTCTAACATGGCATGAGAATTTCACAGACAAACATGATGTAAAGATTCTTGGTGGTATGACCTATTCTAAATTGGTATCGGAAAGTAATGGAATGCAAGGATTCGGATTCTCTACCGATGAATTCTCTTACAATAATATGGCTGGAGCTCAAACTATACAATGGATAAACTCATGGAGGGAAGATAATACAAAGTTATCTTTCTTTGGCCGTGCTGAGTATGTATTGAATCAAAAGTATATTTTGAATGCTTCCATACGTGCTGATGGTGCATCCAACTTCGGCCCCGGTAATAAATGGGGATATTTCCCTTCCGGTTCAATCGCATGGCAATTAGGAGATGAATCTTTTATGGAATTTACAAAACCTCTGTTCTATGATATTAAGCTTCGTGCCAGTTATGGTATCACAGGTAATGACGGTATTGGAAACTACCTATCTCAACGCAAATTTGGAATGACCGATGTTTACCTTGGAGGAGGTTCAATTGTAAAAGGGATGTATCCTTCCAATCCCGAAAATAAAGATTTGAAATGGGAGTCCACAGCTCAAACCAATTTGGGTCTTGATTTCTCACTATTTGAAAAACGTATTGAAGTAAACTTTGATTATTATAACAAAATCACTACCGATCTTTTAAATCCTATTTCTGTATCCACATCTACAGGTGGTTTCACAACTATGATGGGAAATAACGGAAAGATCCGTAATCGTGGATTTGAACTGTTTATTAAATCAAATAATATCACAAAGCCCGATTTTAGCTGGAGTACAACATTGAACCTTTCCCGTAACAAAAATATGGTGCTTGAACTCAATCAAGGAGAAGCACGCTTTGAGACAGTACGGCCACAAGGCTGGTATAATTGGGAAGAGTATGCTATGCTGAAGGAGGGCTATCCAATGAGTTCAATTTATGGTTATGTATTTGATGGCATTATACAAACAGGTGAAACTCATGCTGCACAACCTACTTCGGTACCCGGTGATCCTAAGTTCAAAGATCTCGATGGCGATGGAGCAATTACAATTAAAGACCGTAAAGTAATAGGTGATGGCAATCCGGATGTAATTATTGGATTAGGAAATAACTTTAGAATTAAAGACTTCGACTTTTCTTTCTTTATTGATGCTTCGCTGGGTGCTGAGTTATTAAATTTATCCAGAGTAGTGTTGGAAGATGATGGCCGCCTCAAAGAATCAATGAACAAATGGACTCAACAGAATCCGTCGAACGAAATATCACGTAACGGATACAAGAAGAATTCAGGTATTAAATATGGCTCTTATATCAATTCACGCTTTGTAGAAGATGCCAGCTATGTAAGGCTTCAGAATATAGAAGTAGGATATAATTTGCCACTAAGAAAAATGGGAGAAGCATATAAATATGTAAAAGGACTACGCCTGTATGTAGGGGCACAGAATCTGATAACAATTACCAATTATTCAGGATTTGACCCTGAGGTAAGCACAAACGGAGGTAAAGCTGTTTCACAAGGACTTGACTTTAGTTCCTATCCGGCTTATAGAATGGTGAACTTTGGTGCTAAAATAACTTTT
Organism: Tannerellaceae bacterium; assembly: GCA_032073245.1. GTDB lineage: Bacteria > Bacteroidota > Bacteroidia > Bacteroidales > Tannerellaceae > QVMG01. The sequence goes on along the minus strand of DAMANX010000003.1, from coordinate 13,506 downwards.
TAACGTTGAATGATTATGAAAGATATATTTAAAATAGGATTGATTGGTTCTGCTCTGTTACTTTCTGCCGGTATGTTTTCCTCTTGTGAAGACACCTTGAAGGAAGTTGTGTATTCAGAACTTACATCCGAGAATGCTTTTAAGACAAAAAATGATGCAATAGCCGCTGTAAACTCTATGTATGAGCCATTACACCGTGTTTCCAATCGTGCTATATTCTACCTCAATGACATGCCCACAGATGCTTGTTTCATGAGGGAGATGGATAATGAGGTATTGAATGAAGGAAAGATGAGTATTAATACGGACGTTGCCAATTCATGGGATGCCTATTATAAAATGGTAAGTCGTGCAAATATAGCAATCGATAAAATACCGGAAATTCCGGATACAGAGTTCGATGAAGATGCTGCTTTGGCTAAATCAGCAAAAGATGCACTTATTGCAGAAGCCTATTTCATGCGGGGATTTGCCTACTATATGCTTACCGACCTGTTCTATACCGTTCCTTTGGTAACCGATAGCGATATTCCTGTAAACTCTTTATTGCCTCCTTCTTCCTTGGATGAAATAGAGAAACAGATAGAAAGCGATCTTATAAACGCAAAAGCAAGTTTACCGCAAAGTTATGCCAGTAAGCTGGATGCAGGAAGAGGAACTTCAGGTGCGGCTGCAGGTTTTCTTTGTCGCCTATATATGCGTGAAGCAGGACGGGCGCGTCTAAGCGGAGGTGATGCAGCCGGTTTATGGCAGAAAGCATTAGGTTACGCTAATGAGGTACTTGCACTCAACGGTAGTGTATATTCTCTTCAATCCAAGATATGGGATGTGTTTGATCCGGAAACAGATGAAACACTCTATAATAACGAGATTATATTTGCCATTCGTTCTAGCCAGGACATACCTTCCGGTAGCTCTGATATCGGTATGAACTTCACTCCCTGGGATTATGATATGGGATGGAATCTTTTCAGTATTCCTTTGGAATTGACATGGACTTACGACAAAGAAGATGAAAGATATACCGAACTTATGGTTACCTCTTTCCGTAATGTGTATGATAATGACAACACTCCTAAGCCTCGTTATTATGAGATTCCCGAATCAATAGAAAAGGTAGGTACTATTTATTTTGATTCCGAAACAAAGACTATTAATGAGTTAGGTGCTTCTTATACAAAGAAATATAAATATCTCCGTCCTGGAACATACAATTACAATACCAAGAACAATATGGTAATGCTTCGTTTGGCAGATATCATTCTTTGTAAAGCTGAAATATTGAATGAACTGAATGGACCGAATCAGGAATCAATCGAACTCATCAATCAAATAGTAAGCCGTGCCTTCCAAAATGATACACATAATATTCAATTGTCTGATTATTCATCCAAAGAAGCACTACGAAGTGCAATATGTGATGAACGTTTGTTGGAATTGAATAATGAGGGTGTACGCCGTCCTGACCTGATCCGTATGGGTTTATGGAAAGACCGGCTGGATAAGTATATTGCAGCTATCAAACTGAAATCAGAATGGCGTGAAAAGAACTCGAAAGACACAAATGCGGATTATAGCTCAGAATGGAAAGTATATCCCAGCGACTTGACAGAGAACGATATTCGTCGTTACTATCCAGCCCCTAAACGAGAATCTGACCTTAATCCGGAATTAGATAATTGTAGAAGTTTTGTAAAATAAATAAGAATGAAAATGACAATATATAAATGGATATTAGCAGTAGGGATCATTTCCTTGCTGCTCACAGGATGCAAAGAATCGGCAGTTGAAGAAAAGAGATGGGATTTCAATGATCTGGAAGGCTGGGTATATGGCCATCAGGATGATAATCCGGACAATCAATGTGTGATTGAAGATGGCAAACTCCGCATCTTTACCCGTGCAAATTCGTGGGATAGGAAAAAAGTACGTACTCCCGAAAAGTACACCACAGGACGGAATACCTGGAGAACCTATATCCCGGCTATGGGTGTTGGCGACCAGGCCAGTGTAGGTTCCTGGATATATTGTGACGACCATCATGAAATTGACTTTGAAGTAGGCTATGGTAAAAAAGAAGTCCGGGAAGAATTAGGAGCAGCAGATGATGAGATGATTGCTTATATGACTACGCAGGATCATCCTACTCAATCGACACCGGTAGCAATCAAAACTGGTTGGCATATCTTCGAAATAGACCTTACACTGGTAGACGGTAATTATAAAGTCGAATGGTTGATTGATAACAAAGTTGTAAGCAGTGTACAGCAGACATTCGGTAAAGACTACGCTTTCCATATCTTCTGTAGTGTAGAGAATCTGAAGTTTATCGGTGATCATCAACCTAAACAGGAGAATTACGGAATCTTCGATTATGTAGCTTATCGTTATCACGAATAAGACAATTAAGCTCATTCAAAATTCATGAAACATTACTCTATATTATTAGCTCTTGCTTTAAGCATACTAGGATTTAGCTCTTGTTCCCAGGAACTGGAACTTATCGATTCCGGTAAGAACAACTATGTAATTGTAACATCAAAGATGCCGACAATGATGGAGCTTAAAGCTGCAAAAGAGCTTCAAAACTATCTTCACAAAATATCAGACGTATGGATGCCAATCGTTGAAGATACGGAGCCCCCTACCGATAAAGAAATTTCAATAGGGAATACAAACCGTATCATTCCTTTGGCAGTCTCATCAGATGAATTAGGTGAAGACGGATTCTATATCCGGACAGATAATAAGAGAGTATGTGTTATCGGAGGAAATAATTATGGTATTCTTTATGGAGTGAATGAGTTACTGGAGAATTATCTGGGATGCCGGAAGTATACAAAAAATGTGGAGTTCGTACCTCGTAAAACCAAAGTTACTCTTCCATCGAACATTGATGACTGGCAAGTACCCTCCATTACTTCACGTAATATGTTATATGTCTGTGCCAATGATGACTCATTCTTTGAATGGCTACGCCTGACACAGACTCCCAGAAGCGGTGTAGATCATGGGAAATGGGGCTTTTGGGTACATACATTCGGAACACTTGTGCCGGAACATACATATTTCGATAGCCATCCGGAATATTATACGTTGACTGATAGGGGGGAACGAGTTCCATCACAACTTTGCCTCACTAATCCGGAAGTACTGGAAGTACTATGGAAGGAATTAGACGGATGGATGGCGAAGAAGCCGGAGGCAATTTATTGGTCGGTAAGCCAGAATGATAATTACAACTACTGTAAATGTGAAGAATGCCTTAAAATATGCGAAGAGGAGGGAAGCCCAGCCGGATTAATGATCCGCTTCATTAATAAAGTGGCTGAACGGTATCCCGACAAAGTAATCTCAACACTTGCCTATCAGTACACAAGAAAGGCTCCTTTGCATGTGAAACCGGTGAAGAATGTAAACATTATGTTTTGCAATATCGAGTGCAACCGGAGTAAACCGATCCCGCTGGATGAGACAAGTGCAGACTTCATGAAAGACATGGACGACTGGGCAAAGATATCCGATAATATCCTTTTATGGGATTATATGATACAATTCAGCAACCTGTATACGCCTTTCCCAAACCTTCGGACTTTACAGCCCAATATGCAATACTTTGTCAGAAATAATGTAACATCCGTTTTCTCGCAAGGCAATCCTGAACCTGCCGGGGAAATGTGCCATCTACGGGCATACATCGCCGCAAAGCTTCTTTGGAATCCCTATTGTGATGTCGAAGCCGTTATGGATGATTTCCTGACAGGTTATTATGGGAATGCAGGCAAATACATCAAAGAGTATATCAATCTCCTACATGATAATTTAGAAAGAAGCGGAGAGGGACTAAGTATTTTCGGGAATGCTCTCACGCCCGTCAATGGTTATCTCTCTCCCGCTAATCTGGATAGTTACCAGTCTTGTTTCGACCGTGCCGAAGCAGCAGTTGCCGGACAACCCGAGTTATTGGAAAGAGTTCAAGAAGCCCGTCTGCCTCTTTTGTTTACCGAATTGGAACAGGCTAACCTGATGCCGATAGGTGAAAGGGGATTCTTTGAATCGGATGCCAATGGTGAGCTAAATGTGAGCAAGAAATATACTAACAAACTGGATCGTTTCATCGAAGGATGCCGTAAAAACGATACACGCCGCCTATGTGAGTGGATGACAACGGTAGATGAATATCAGGAAGAAATGACGGTAACCCCTCAGCAATACCAGAAATTTCTTTCTAATGGAAACAAAGCGCTCCACAAATCGGCACGCATCAGCCTTCCTCTGACCGATTACAAAGCTGAAGGCCTGACATCGATAACCGATGGAATCCTGGGAGCACGAAATTATGATGAAAACTGGATAGGGTTTAAACATGATAACTTCGACATCATAATAGATCTGGAAGAACAACAAGAGATTAAAGAAGTCGATATCCGGTTTATCCAATCTATCCTTGACAGGCTAATCCTGCCTAAAAGAATTTCCATAGAGACATCTTTAGACGGTAACCAATTTACATGCGTATCGTCAGTGAATCACAATATGAATCGGGAAAAGAATTACATGACAAAGGTTTATGAAGCGAAATTTAATCCCCGCAACGCACGTTATGTGAAACTAAAAGTAGATGTTATTTCCGTATGTCCGCTGTGGCATCGTGATGCCGGAAATGATATCTGGACTATGTTTGATGAAGTAGCAATACGTTAACTTATAAATAGAATAAATTATGAAGACAATCAAATATTTAGCGTTGATATTACTGATCGTATTATCCGCTTGTGAGAGTGATAGTAATGGAGATGTAAAACCAGCTGAAGTTATAAAGTCTATACAGGCAGGAGTACGCTCCGACAATGCTTTACGTGTAGATGTAGAAATCGATTTTCGCCAACGGGTAGAATACCAGATTGAATACTGGAAAAGTGGAGCCGAAGATAACCGTAAAACAACACTTCCTGCAGAAGGAGTTAATACAGTTACATCAACTCTGGTTATGCTAGAACCCAATACGGAGTACACCTTTAAGGTAGTGGCTTCAAACGAATCAGTTCGTACTGTATCGGATACATATACCTTTACCACACAAGCACTGCCGTCCGGTGTTCCGGTTTATTCCATGCAAACTAATACAACGAATAAAGAAATACCCGGGTATATTATGCAAATCCGAATGGATAAGCCAGGTTATATTACCCTGACAAACAGCGAGGGCACAGTCGTATGGTATCAGAATATGAACAAAGCAGTTAAAGTAGCCAATTTCGATCCTAAAACAAATACATTTGCTGCTATTCTAGGCGATCACCCGCTCAAAGAATATACAGGAGACTGGATAGTGATAATGGATCTTTATGGAAATACACAGCTTGACCGCGAATCCGGAGAATTATACCCACATCATGACATACGCCGCTTACCAAATGGTGACCTGATAGTAGTCAACTATGTTCCAAAACCTTTTGATCTGACGAAATGGGGAGGAAGTGAAAATGAAATGGTATGGGGTGATGGCTATACTATTATGGATACCAATGGAAAGATAAAAACGCAATGGGATTGCTTCGTTGAGATGGATCCGAGAGAAGACCCGAAGATCATGGATATGGTAGCTATCACCAGTGTACTCGAAAATCCATTGTATTATCGGGAAGACTGGCTACATGCCAACTCCTGTAATTTTGATGCCGACGGTAATTTCTATATGACATTCAACTGGCTTAACCAGATGTGGAAGATCAATCATCAGACAGGACAAGTTGATTATCGGGTTGGCATAGATGGTAATGTTGAACTGCCGGAAGAAGGATTTACCGGTGGTATTCATACTGCCATGCCTTTAAACCCCGACAAAATATTAGTATTAGATAATGGTATGATGAAAAAATCCACACGAGCCCTTATCTATGAAGTAGACAAAGGAAACAAAAAGGCCAATGTAACAATGAATGTAGGACTGTCTGCAGAATTAAGTACGCCTTATATGGGGAGCGTGATAATTATTGATGACAACCTGTTGATGTTTGGATCCACTGTTGCCTGTACAGTAGTCTATACCGACTTCCAGGGGAATATCTTACGAACAATCACCGGCCATCATCAATCTTACCGGGCAGAATATATCGCAGATATTAATTACTGATTGCTATCAGTTCGATATATAAGAATATCTGTGAATAAAGAAATATCAGAATATCTCCCATATTATTCTTGAGAGATGTTCTGATATTATATCAAGTATTCAATATCATTTTATGGTAACTATTTGCTTTTAACCAGTTTAAAATAAGAGGTGCTTCTTTCATTTCTACGTTCAACAATAGCAGTTACAATAATCCCATCTTGTTCAAATTCAGAATACAATCCCAATAGATTATCTATTTCAGGCATAAGTTCCCTATTAATAAGTAGTCTATTCTCATTGTTAAGGTTAGGTAAATTTTCAGATGTCAATAAAACAGATACTAAATGCACAAATGAATTAGATATATTATCCATTGTCAATAAAAAGCATACCGCCAAAGTAACCTTATCATTTAATCGGTAAGATGTAGGTATTTCAACAAATCCTTCGAGTTCCATCTTTTGGTTCCACCAGAATTGAGAATTAGAATTCATTGAACCTTTTGAGGAACAAACTTGTCCAAGAAAACGATCCGATTCTAAAGCATTAAGTAGAGAATAAAGAGAAGGCATATATTCTCCCAGAAGTTCTGCCGTACGTAGGTAGTTCAACAAATCATGATTCTCTTTAACAAAACCGTTTTTCCGACATCCATATTTACCTATATCAAACCCAATATCGATTATATCCTTTAAATCCCTCGCTATTTTTGTTAATAACCCGAAACTATTACGACATTTTTGTTGAGGAGATGTCGAACTATTGTTCTTTGTAATACGACGGGATGCAATTATTTTATCCCCTACTTTACGATAAGTAACATTCCCGATAGATTTTCTCACAATTTGATTGTTGGTTGTTGTAATAATAGCCATAGTCTGTGTTTTTTAGGTTATTGAACTGTGTTTTATATGAGAATCTTATGATATACCTCATAAGATCCACTGATATACTTATATTCTGGCTACTAATATACAACATTATTTTTATATTATTACTATGGAGGCACTATGGAGGCACTATGGAGATACTATGGAGATATTATAGAGATTCTACATAGATAATATAAAAACAACAAATCCCCAAAGATCAATATAGACCTTTGGGGATTTACTCTTTATATAACTCGCTTATTCAGCAAAAATAACGATCTCCGCACCTGAAGCATAGTCTCTTCCTCTTTGTTCGCTTAAACCGGTGAAGCGGATGTAACGAGCTTTGACTGGTTGCGCAAAGGTAACTTTCTTTTCTCTTAAGTTATTTTCAAATGTTCCTTTGTGGATTGGTTCACCCCATTCTTTGCCATCATTACTAATATGGATCGTATAATCTTTTATATTTCCATTACTACTATCCTGGCGGGGCAGATATGTAAAGCCCTTGATTGTTTTTACTTCTCCTGCATCCAGATCTATCCAATGCGGATACTGGGCTACTGTTACGGAATACATTGTATGCCAGATTGTATTGGGATCACCATCCGTCAGATTTGTTGCATCTCCATAACCTACTTCCTGACTACTGGTATAGACTACTTCTGTTTGTATGCTTTCAATTTTATCGAAGGACATTGTTGCTTTGATAGCCGGTGTGTCTTTGAACCATGCAGTAATAATGCCGCCATCGCGTAATGGAATAGGTTCAGTGTATTCTTTCGCTTTTGCTTTGCCCAAGGTATAATAAATGATCGCATCTTTTTTAGTTGAGGATATTTCCACAGCTCCCGTACGGGTACGGGTAATTGATAGAGGAAGCTCTCCTGAAGGTGCAACATTTGCAGTAACCGATAGATCCTTTCCTGCAGGGCGAATAATAAAGCCCATATTATTGTGTTCAGCAAAAACACGGTCAGGCATCAAAGGAGCTCCTTGTCCGCAACTATTACCACCAAGCCCTGTAACAGCGATATCCAGATGAAGATAAGTATCGCCTACCGGAGGTAATTCATAAGGATGAGGAGCTAATGTCATATCCATCGATGAATAAGGAAGTGCTGAAGCCGATAAGCGATCGGTAGCCACAAAGACTGCTCCGTTACCTGCGTTATTAGTCAAAGCACACCAACGAACATCTTCGTGATTACCCATATCCTGCGGTTTCGGGAAGTTTACAAATTCACCTTCCACTGTGTTTTTATGTAATTCTATAAATTGTCCGCTTTTACGATCGGCATAGTTATCAATCGGGCCACGGCCATAATAACTGAAGTTGCTATATTTCTGAGGCACTTTCATTACATATCCTAAACGAGGCAACACAAGACTTGTCTGATTGGAAGTGATGCTTGCCTGTAGTTCTATAGAACCATCCGGATATACTGTCCATATTTGATTTGTTGTGAACTTGAAGTCACTCTTATCAAAAGGAGTATCTGTCACTTCTTCAATTGTATTGCGGCCTGAACTGGTTCCACCATGTATACGTGCTCCGTTGGGGGCTTGTGACTCTACAGTGAAAGCCAGTACCACTGTACCGTTTTCCTTTTGAAGGATACTACTGCTCGTTGCTTTATGTATAAGGTTATGTAAACCTGTTTCAAACCAACGGGAATAGAACCAGTTATCATTATTCACAAATGCACGAAGTGCATCAAGCTTTGGCCCGTTTCCTTCAGCTATAATTGTTTCGTTGCCATATACCAAACTAAAGATCGTACCTGTATTGGTGTCAAAGCGTACCTCGAAATTTTCACCTTTTATAGTTTTAATAAGAGAGGAAGTGTCGGCAAATTGTAACTTACCGGCTTTCGATGAATCATTAAGAGTAGGGCGATTGGTCGCTTCTTTAAGTAGCACCTGTTCTTCTGCTGTAACAAAACCTTTATCTGCCCATGGCATATCCTCCTTTAAAAGGAATTGAATTTTCACAAAATACTCTGAATCGGCTTTTAACGTATTATATGTATAAGGAATAGTGATACGGCTTTTAGCACGGGGAGCAGTAGCAGGAAGTGATACCTGGCCTGATTGTACCTCTTTACCATTTTCATAGAGTGACCATCTGACATTATAGGCTGATAAGTCTTTAAAGTAGTATTTATTAAATACTTCGAAAGCTCCATTTTGTAGATCAAGAGCTTTTACTCCTATTTCCTGATATACTTTCTTTACTTCGTAGTACTGAGGCTTTGGTTCCAGATCGGCAAACACAATACCATTCATTACAAATTGTCCGTTATTGGGAGTATCTCCAAAATCGCCTCCATAAGCCAGATAACGTTTGCCTGTTGCTTTGTCATAATTGTATATCGCCTGGTCTACCCAATCCCAGATAGCACCTCCACAGAAGAAGTTTGTAGATTCCATAGCTTCCCAATAATCAACCAGGTTACCGCAGGCATTACCCATTGAATGGGCATATTCGGAGACATGGAAAGGATATTTGATATCCATTGTTCCTTTGACAGCTTCACGCATCCAGCCGATAGATGGATATTGATTGGAACCCATATCCACAATACTGTTATTACGCTCATATTGCACCGGACGGGAATCGTCTACTGCCTTCAGAGCGTCATACGCCGATACAAAGTTTTTACCTGGCCCTGCTTCATTGCCTAATGACCAGATAACAATGGATGGGTTATTAATATTACTATGAACCATTTCCATTACACGGGCAACATGAGCATCTCTCCATTCTGTAGGGTGTGAAAGGGATGCTTCGCCATAATAATATTGGTGTGATTCAATGTTTGCTTCATCTTCGAGGTATAAACCATATTTATTGGAAAGATAATACCAATAAGGATCAGGCGTATAGTGAGAATTACGTACATGGTTGATATTCGCTTTCTTAATAAGCCTTACTTCTTTTTCCATCATCTGACGGGTAATCGCATGGCCTACGTTCGGATTTGTTTCATGACGGTTAACCCCTTTTAGTTTTACCGTTTTACCATTGATATAATAATACCTTCCTGCAAGTCCAAACTCGTCTTCAGAAGCCGGGGTATCCCTGATCTCTACTTTACGGAAGCCAACAATTGTCGATGTTGTTTCTACTACTTTGTTCTTAGCATCTTTAAGCTCAGCAACTAATGTGTAGAGATAGGGGAATTCTGCTGACCATTTATTGGGTGATTGCATGTTTAATACCACTTTCTCAGCCTCAATCGTCTGGTTGGGATTTACTGTACTTACAGCCGCAGAAACTGTTGCATTAGTAACAGGAGTATTATTGTCCGAGTATAGCTCATTTTCAAAAAGGGTATATACCATTTTATATCCTTTAGCTGCTTTATTGCTTAAGTTACGAATATCTGCATCTATAATAAGGGAACCATTTGTGTAGGTTTTATCCAGATCAGGAATGACCTTTAAATCTCCAATATGAACCTTTGGTGTAGAATACAGTGCTACTGTACGGAAAATACCGGGAAGTCGGAACATATCCTGTGCTTCCAGGAAAGAGCCATCCGAATTACGATAGACCTCGGCTGCTACCATGTTTTTGCCTTTACGCAGATATTTGGTAATATTGAAACATGCTGCATTCCGTGAGTTCTTTGAGAACCCAACATATTCACCATTGATCCAAAGATAAAAGAATGAATCTACTCCATCAAAGTTTATGAATACTTCGCGTCCATCCCAATCCTGAGGAATGTCAAAGTCACGGCGATAAGATCCTACTTCATTCCGATGTTCATAAGTAGTCCAATTGGTTGGAGGTGTGCGCATAACTCCTCCACGCCAATCATCAGGTTTCACTGTATGTTGGAAGATTACAGGCTGATTAACATAAATGGGCACTCCATATTTTAAATCACCATTCTTTTGTATACCATATACATTCCAACTCGAAGGGACAGGTATATCATCCCAGGAAGATACATCGAATCCTGGCTCAAAGAAATTAACAGGACGTACATCTGGGTTGGGAACCCAGTTAAACTTCCAATCGCCATTTAGTGTTTGCCAAAACTTACTATTTTCAGGCAATACTTTACGAGCACTTTCCATATCCTGAAAAGGAAAGAAATAAGCCCGTGGCTGTTCTTTATTTAATGCAAGATTTTCGGGAGATTCCCATTCATTTCCTACTGGCGCTTTAGTGGAAGCATAATTAAATCCACTTAAGGGTGGTTGAACTGCAAATATATGCCCGATAAGGCAAAAGGCTAACAAAGTCAATGTAATTCTACGCATAGTTTTATCCCTTTTAGTTGTTTATCTGTTGAGTTTCTTTCAAAATCTAACGGCAAACTTCGTAATAATCTGCTATACTGCCAAATCCTTTAGGGTTAATTAGAATATGAATGGAGGTTTCATCTTTTTTGCCTTTCTTTGTTCTGCAAGTAATAAAAAGATGTCGGATTTTGTCGTTAATTATCCGTCGTTCGTCGGGAATTGAGTCATGATGAGCGGTTTTAGCTTGCTGAGAGGGTAGGTGCTGCTTACTTTTGTAATCAGAATTTAAAACGTAAAAATATGAATGCACATCATTATTCAAATCATGATTGGAATCGCAAAGTAAATATTGTGACGACCGCTTTAGTTTTTATCGCAGTAGGCGTGCTATTTATTGCACGCAATATGGGAGCAATAGATTATTCTCTGTTTCATACATTGGTTTCCTGGCAAATGTTGTTGGTTGTTATTGGAGCAGCTCAACTGATTAAAAGAAATATAATCGGAGGGTTGGTATTAATTGGCGTAGGATCCTATTTCTTATTTCCCACTATGCTTGGTTTTAGAGAATTCTGGCCACTTTTGCTGATTGCTATTGGTATAGGAATATTATTTAAGCTTTTGAAACCTACTGGAAGCTGGCCCTGGGAAAAACGGACTTCCAGTAATCTCAAAGAAAACACGTTGACAGATAACGGGTTTATTAATTCGGATGTAAATTTTTCAGGTTCTAAACATATTGTGCTCGATCCTGTATTTCGTGGTGCTGATCTAGATTGTAATTTCGGATCTATTGTTTTAGACTTAAGGCGTACCACGTTGGAAAATGAATCAACCTATATTAATATTGATTGTAATTTCGGAGGAGTGGGCATTTATGTTCCAACTGACTGGAATGTGATTATTGAAGTTAAATGTGCATTTGGAGGTATTGATGATAAACGATTGCTGTCACAGGAGATAAATTATACACATAAGTTAATCCTCCAGGGCAATATGCATTTTAGTGGACTAGAAATAAAGAACTGATATGTTGCCACACCCTTTTACTGAATCAACGATCAATAAATCTATAGGTGTATCCCTTATCGGGATAGCGATTGCCGTTCAATGGGGAATACTTACCTTCTATGGAAATGCTCAGCCCGTTCCGGCACTAGTCGACAGTTTCTTTTCCGTAACATTATTGACTACAGCAGGGTTTGCAGGGTGGTATGCAATCAGTTTTATTCGCGTATGGCAAGTACAGATACTTATAGCTTTTATTGTGCAATTTGTTTGTCTGGGAGTTAGTTTTGCACTGTTGGTTATCGTTGGGATAGGTGATCCGGAAAACTTTCTTTATACATTACCTCTACGTTTTGTCCTTGGATTACTTTGTTGGATTATTCTACTTCAATGGTACAGTAATATGCAACAAAAAGAGGATAGCAAAGAAGAACAAACACAGCCGGAAGTAAAAATATCTACAACTTCTCCATCTTCTGAAACATCTGTCCCTCATGAAACTATCGACCGGATATCTGTAAAAGATGGAAGCCGTATACATATTGTTCATATTGAAGAATTGTATTGTTTACAGGCTAGTGGCGACTATGTAACTCTTTTTACACCCTCTGGACAATATATTAAAGAACAAACAATGAAATATTTTGAATATAATCTTCCTCAGACCTTTGTGCGTATTCATCGTTCTTCAATTGTCAATACCGAATTTATTGTACGGGTAGAATTGTTCGGAAAAGAAAATTATATGGTGAAACTCAAAGACGGAACCAGTTTGCGTGCAAGCAATGCAGGTTACAAATTGCTTAAAGAAAGACTATCTTTATAAGATTTAGAGGGTATATAACTGTTAATTTTATTAGAAATTGGCAGTATTCTATGAATTTTTGTCTTGCCTAACACTTTTTAGCTATATGTGCGTACACGCTTAACATATATTGGACGAAAAAGTATTGACAAAAGCTTGCAAACCCTTTATCTTTGTATCGTGGTTTTTTCATAATAGTATTAGATTTAAGGTTAACAAAGTTTGATTAGGGGTTGTCGTGAGACAGCCTTTAATTTTTTATACCCATTCCTTCCTTTCTAACTGTAACTACCCATCAATAAAAACATAAATGCCACTACATAAAACATTATTAGATATGAGAAAAAAACGTCTAATACTTTTTCCAAAGATATCTAATTGCTTTTTCAAAAACATCTAACCTGTATTATTCACAAACAGGAGAATATCCGCTGTAAAATTTT
>DAMANX010000002.1:0-238329 GCA_032073245.1 Tannerellaceae bacterium | reverse complement strand
CCTCTCTTTGTTCGGGTACTCCTCCTTTGCTAAGGAGGAGAAATTTGATACTATAATTTATGCAATAATCAAACGTCTACGACGTTTCCCAAATCTTCACATATTACAAAACCCAAAGACTCTTTTTTATCTGATTAGTTCAATTATCATATTGTCACCACTATACATAGTATGGAGCCATTATGCATATAGAATGAGAACATACTATACATAGAAACACTTTTTAACCTATCGTATTTTCTATAATTATGGAAAGATATTGACTTTTTGTTTAATCCTTAGTTCTTTGTTTTCTAATCATCAACTCTAAAAGCTTTAAATCCTTCAATCCAATCTTAACCTTGGGTGCATGTCAATCTATTTTCCAGTGGAAAACAATTTGGATCTTTATCTTGTTTTATTAAAAAATGAAGAAGAGTAATCTGAGTAATAACAATAATAAAGATAAAATGAAAACAACTGAATTAACAAAAGCAGAATTCCTAACAAAAGTAGCTGATTACGAAAAGAATCCGACGGAGTGGAAATATCTTGGAGATAAGCCTGCAATAATTGATTTTTATGCTTCCTGGTGTGGACCATGTAAGACGATAGCACCTATATTAGAGGAGTTAGCAGAAGAATATGATGGTAAGATCAATATTTACAAAATAAATACTGAACAGGAGGAAGAGCTTGCTGCAGCATTTGGTATACGAAGTATTCCGACTTTGCTTTTTGTACCATTAAATGGAGCACCTCAAATGGCTCAAGGGGCTTTACCCAAGTCTACATTCAAGGAGGCAATTGATAAAGTATTGCTGAATAAATAAAGTAATATACATTTATGGATAAGTTATGCAAGATAAGGGATATATACCGTTCACTTATTGAATTCGAGAACAGGTTTGAAAAAGAATATGGCCTTTGTTTAAATGAAGGAATGGTTTTATGTTGTCTTTCAAAAGTAGAACAGTTAACATCTGGTGAGATTTCAGGACAGCTGGGATTGTTACCATCAAATACTTCAAAAATAATCCGTATATTGGAGAAGAAAGGATTAATAGAAAGAGGTTTAGGTGAAACAGATAGACGGCAAATGTTTTTTTCTCTGACAGATACAGGGAAAAAATGTTTCGATTCCATAGATTGTATAAAGGTAGAGGTTCCTGATTGGTTAGAACCTTTGATAAAAAGCGAAGTGTAAATTATTAGTCATAAAATGTAAACCAAAGGAAGTAATTAAATGTACTTCCTTTCTTTTTGTATACAATTAACACCTGCATTGATAATTTATAATTGATAATTTACAATTATTCCGTACCTTTGCAACCGGAAATTATACAAGACTGTTAATATGGAAGTATTGAAGCACGAGTGTGGTGTGGCCATGGTCCGATTACTAAAACCTTTAGAATATTATCACCAAAAGTACGGGAGTTGGATGTACGGCCTCAACAAGCTTTATCTTCTAATGGAAAAACAGCATAACCGCGGACAAGAAGGTGCCGGTTTAGCCTGTGTGAAGTTAGAGGCCAATCCGGGCGAAGAATATATGTTTCGTGAGCGTGCGATTGGTACCGGAGCTATTCCAGAAATATTTGCCGCAGTTCACAACCATTACAAAGACCTTTCTGAAGAACAATTAAATAATCCTTTCTTTGCCAAAACCCATCTTCCTTTTGCCGGAGAACTTTATATGGGGCATCTCCGCTATAGCACAACAGGTAAATCAGGTATTTCATATATACATCCTTTTTTGAGACGTAACAATTGGCGGGCTAAGAATCTGGCTCTTTGTGGTAATTTCAATCTGACGAATGTAGATAAAGTATTTCAGGAAATTACAGCTATCGGACAACATCCGCGAAAATTTGCTGATACTTACATTATGCTTGAGCAGATGGGGCATCGTTTGGATCGGGAGGTGGAAAGACTCTTTGTTCAAAGCGAAGGTGAAGGTTTGAAAGGAATGGATATCACACATGCAATAGAAGCGCAGGTGGATATGGCAAATGTATTAAAACGTTGTGTACCTTCCTGGGATGGAGGTTTTGTGATCTGTGGATTGACCGGAAGTGGTGAGTCTTTCAGTGTGCGTGATCCTTGGGGGATACGCCCCGCTTTTTATTATGCAGATGATGAAATTATGGTACTAGCCTCTGAACGTCCGGTCATTCAAACCGTGATGAATGTTCACTCGTATGAAGTAACTGAACTTAACAGGGGAGAAGCACTTATAATAAATAAGGAAGGAAAAGTACGCACATCTCAAATCGTAGAACCGTTAGAGAATAAAGCCTGCTCGTTTGAACGTATTTATTTTTCACGAGGTAGTGATATCGATATATATAAGGAAAGAAAAAAACTAGGAGAGAATCTTGTCGATCCGATATTGAAGTCTGTTGATTATGATCTGAATAATACTGTTTTTTCTTTTATCCCGAATACGGCGGAAGTAGCTTACTTCGGTATGCAAGAAGGATTAAATGAATATCTCAATAAATTAAAGAAAGATTGGATAGCAGACCGTAGTCATTTGTTGCAGGAAGAAGAATTGGAACAGATACTTTCTATGCGTATCCGAACAGAAAAGGTGGCTATTAAGGATATTAAACTACGTACTTTTATTGCTGAAGGTAATAGCCGTAATGACTTGGCTGCTCACGTTTATGATATCACTTATGGAAGTATACATGCCTATGAAGACAATCTGGTTGTTATTGATGATAGTATTGTGAGGGGGACTACTCTTCGTCAAAGTATTATCAGTATTCTTGACAGGTTACATCCTAAGAAGATTGTTATTGTATCTTCTTCACCTCAGGTTAGGTATCCGGACTATTATGGTATTGACATGTCACGTATGAATGAGTTTATTGCATTTAAGGCGGCAATCGCATTATTAGAAGAGCGAGGACAAACAAACCTGATAAAGGAAGTATACGATAAGGCTAAGAATCAGGAATTTTTAAAGGATAATGAAATAGTCAACTACGTAAAAGATATTTATGCTCCTTTTACGGATGAAGAGATATCTGCAAAAATGGTTGAACTATTAACTCCTCCGGATATAAAGGCAAAGGTAGAGATTGTTTACCAGACATTGGAGGGCTTACATGCTTCCTGTCCGAATCATCCGGGTGACTGGTACTTTTCAGGCGATTACCCGACACCTGGTGGCACCCGAAGGGTCAACAATGCTTTTATTAACTTTATGGAAGATGAATATTTACATAAGAATGTTCCTTTAAATATTTAATTTATGAAGACAAGGTTTGGCCTTGTCTTTTTTATGAATAGAGGTTTGGAAAGATCTAGATTGATGAATATAGAACAAATAAATATAGAAAAGATGCAAAAAGACAAAATCGCAACCCTTATTTTAGACGACGGCAGTGTCTATCAAGGTTATTCATTTGGGTATGAAGGGCCGGTAACAGGTGAAGTAGTTTTCAATACAGCAATGACCGGTTATCCGGAAAGTTTGACAGACCCTTCGTATGCCGGACAGATGATTGTCTTAACTTTTCCTTTAGTAGGGAATTATGGTGTACCTGCCCGTACATTTAGTGATAATGGCATCGCGACAAGGATGGAAAGTGAAAAGATCCATGCGGAAGCTATTATCATAAGCGATTATAGTCATGATTACAGTCACTGGAATGCTGTGGAAAGCCTGGGTGATTGGTTGAAGGATGAAAAGGTGCCTGGTATATATGGAATTGACACACGTGCGCTAACCAAAAAACTTCGTGAACATGGAGTAATGATGGGTAAAATCATTATCGATGATTTTACCCATCAAATTGACAATGGACAATTGACAATTGATAATGAGAAGAACTATGGGGATATAAATTATGTAGATGTTGTTTCAACCAAAGAAGTAATTACTTACGGGGAGGGTGAAGGTAAAAAGCGTGTTGTTCTTGTTGACTGTGGTGTAAAGCATAATATTATAAGGAGCTTATTGAATCGGAATGTAACAGTGATCCGTGTACCCTGGAACTATGATTTTAACCAATTAGAATATGATGGCCTTTTTATAAGTAATGGACCGGGTGACCCGGATACATGTGTAGAAGCAGTTGAGAATATACGAGAGGCTTTAGATGGAAACAAGCCCATCTGTGGTATTTGTATGGGTAATCAATTGCTTGCAAAAGCAGGTGGTGCTTCTATCTTTAAATTGAAATATGGACATCGTAGCCATAATCAACCTGTAAGAATGGTTGGTACAAACCGTTGTTTCATTACTTCGCAAAACCATGGCTATGCAGTCGATAATGATACCCTTGGAAGTGATTGGGAACCGTTGTTTATTAATATGAATGATGGAACAAATGAAGGTATACGACATAAAACAAAACCTTTCTTTTCTTCGCAGTTCCACCCAGAGGCATGTAGTGGGCCAACAGATACGGAGTTTATGTTCGATTTGTTTGTAGAGACATTAAATACGGGTAAATTGTCTTTAGAGGCAAATCCTTCCATACAACCGAAAGAAACGGCTCATGCCGGTAAAATCAATAAAATATTGGTATTAGGTTCTGGGGCACTTAAGATCGGTGAAGCAGGTGAGTTTGATTATTCAGGTAGCCAGGCTTTGAAAGCTATAAAAGAAGAAGGTATCGAAACAATACTTATCAATCCGAATATTGCAACGGTTCAAACATCGGAAGGTGTTGCTGATAGGGTTTATTTCCTGCCTGTAACTCCTTTCTTTGTGGAAAAAGTGATAGAGAAAGAACGTCCGGATGGCATCTTATTAGCATTTGGAGGACAAACAGCGTTGAATTGCGGGGTGGCTCTTTATAAAAGCGGAATACTGAAGAAACATAATGTACAAGTGTTGGGAACACAGGTGCAGGCAATTATGGATACGGAAGACCGTGAACTGTTCATCCGCAAACTAGATGAGATAGATGTAAAGACTATTAAAAGCGAAGCGGTAGAAACGCTTGAAGCCGCCCGACGAGCAGCAAAAGAACTTGGATACCCGGTTATTATACGTGCTGCTTACGCTTTAGGAGGTTTAGGTTCCGGTTTCTGTGATAATGAAGAAGAATTGAACGTATTGGCAGAGAAAGCTTTTTCATTCTCTCCGCAAGTATTAGTAGAGAAGAGTTTGAAAGGATGGAAAGAGGTTGAGTATGAAGTAGTACGTGACCGGTTTGATAACTGTATTACAGTGTGTAATATGGAGAATTTCGACCCATTGGGAATACACACCGGGGAAAGTATAGTAATCGCTCCATCACAAACTTTATCCAATACGGATTATCATAAATTACGGGAATTAGCAATTAAAATTATTCGACATATCGGTATAGTAGGAGAGTGTAATGTTCAGTATGCTTATGATCCGGAAAGTGAAGATTACCGGGTGATTGAAGTTAATGCACGGTTGAGCCGTTCTTCTGCCCTGGCTTCGAAAGCAACGGGTTATCCATTAGCGTTTGTTGCAGCAAAACTGGGATTAGGATATGGGCTATTTGATCTGAAGAATTCGGTTACTAAGACAACCACAGCATTCTTTGAACCGGCACTCGACTATGTGGTATGTAAAATACCTCGTTGGGATCTGGGTAAGTTCCATGGTGTAGACCGTGAGTTAGGTTCCAGTATGAAATCGGTAGGAGAGGTGATGGCAATTGGCCGTACCTTTGAAGAATCCATTCAGAAAGGGTTACGAATGATCGGGCAGGGAATGCATGGCTTTGTAGAGAACAAAGAGTTAGTAATTGAAAATATTGATAAGGCATTGCATGAGCCGACTGACCGCCGTGTGTTTGTGATTAGTAAAGCTTTCCGTGCAGGATATACGATTGATCAGATTCATGAACTGACTAAGATCGATAAATGGTTCTTGCAGAAGTTGTATGTGATTATACAGACAGCCAAAGAATTGGGAAAACATACAAATCCATCGGAGGTATCAGATACTCTCTTCCGTTATGCAAAGATTCAGGGTTTCTCCGATTTTCAAATGGCACGTGCCATCTATAAAGATGGAATGGATGCAGAAAAAGCGACACTTCTTGTACGTCAGGAAAGGAAATCACGCGGTATCTTGCCTGTTGTAAAACAAATAGATACACTGGCTGCAGAGTATCCGGCGCAAACCAATTATCTGTATCTAACCTATGGTGGAACAGAAAATGATGTTCATTATCTGGGCGATCAACGTTCGATTGTCGTACTTGGTTCAGGAGCTTATCGTATCGGTAGCTCGGTTGAATTCGACTGGTGCGGTGTACAGGCTTTGAATACAATTCGAAAAGAGGGTTGGCGTTCGGTGATGATCAACTATAATCCGGAGACTGTATCGACGGACTACGATATGTGTGACCGTCTTTATTTTGATGAGCTCACATTCGAAAGAGTAATGGATATCCTGGAACTGGAAAATCCTCATGGTGTGATCGTTTCTACCGGAGGACAGATACCTAATAACCTGGCCATGCGTTTAGATGAACAAAAGGTTAATCTATTAGGAACTTCAGCCAAAAGTATTGATAATGCAGAAGATCGTGAAAAGTTCTCCGCAATGCTTGACCGCATAGGAGTCGATCAACCACGCTGGAAAGAACTTTCATCTCTGGAAGATATCAATAGTTTTGTGGATGAAGTAGGTTTTCCGGTATTGGTAAGGCCTAGTTATGTTCTGAGTGGTGCAGCAATGAATGTGTGCTCTAATCAGGAAGAGCTGGAACGTTTCCTTAAGCTGGCAGCAAATGTTAGTAAGAAACATCCGGTGGTTGTAAGCCAGTTTATCGAATATGCAAAAGAAGTAGAGGTGGATGCTGTTGCTGATAAAGGAGAGATTGTTATGTATGCTATTAGCGAACATATCGAGTTTGCCGGAGTCCATTCAGGAGATGCAACGATTCAATTCCCGGCACAAAAACTCTATGTTGAAACGGTTCGCCGTATTAAACGTATCAGTAAACAGATTGCGAAGGAATTGAATATATCAGGGCCTTTTAATATCCAATATCTTGCTAAAGGAAATGAAATCAAAGTGATTGAGTGTAATCTTCGGGCTTCGCGAAGTTTCCCATTCGTAAGTAAGGTTCTCAAGATAAACTTTATCGAACTGGCAACCCGTATTATGTTAGGACTTTCAGTAGAGAAACCTGCTAAGAATGAGTTCGATCTGGATTATGTAGGTATTAAGGCCTCCCAATTCTCCTTCAATCGTCTTCAGAATGCAGACCCGGTTCTGGGAGTAGATATGGCTTCGACGGGAGAAGTCGGATGTCTGGGAGACGATGTCTCAGAAGCTGTTCTTACCAGTATGCTTTCTGTAGGACAACGTATACCTGCAAAGAATATCCTCCTTTCAACAGGTACTGCCAAACAAAAAGTAGCTATGTTGGATGCAGCCAGGATGTTGGAAGCAAAAGGCTACAATATATATGCAACTGGTGGAACACATCGCTTCCTTGAAGAGAATGGGATCACCAATACCAAGGTTTACTGGCCAAGCGAAGAAGGCCAGCCTCAGGCATTGGAGCTTCTGCATGATAAGAAAATAGATATGGTAGTAAATATCCCACGTGACCTTTCAGCCCGGGAGTTAAGTAATGGGTATAAGATACGACGGGCAGCCATTGATTTTAATATTCCACTGATTACTAATGCACGGCTTGCAAGTGCATTTATTGAAGCTTTCTGTACTTTGGATATAAATGATATTCAGATTAAAAGTTGGCAAGAGTATAAATAAATCGTTATATTGCGCCTAAATAAATATAACCTTCAATGGACAATAAAAAACTAATTGCCCGGCAAATTAGTGAATTAACAATACCATTAGGGGATAAGGCGCTAAGTAAATTGGCTTCTATTTTAACCTATACGGCGTTAAAGAAGGGCGAACAATTTCTGAAAGAAGGAGAAGTTTGTACACAGATCGGCTATGTACATAAAGGAATAATCCGTCAGTTCTATTATAAGAATAATAAAGAGCTGACGGAGTTCTTTGCTTATGAAAATAAGCTTTTTGTAAGCCTGGAAAGTTATTTTAAACAATCACCATCTCATTTGATTATTGAAGCACTGGAAAATACCATTATATATGGTATCCCTTATGATTCGCTTATTAAGTTAACAGAAGAGGACAGGGAAATAGCGGCTATGTATCGATCTCTGTTAGAAACTTCTCTGATCATTTCCCAACGCAAGACGGACTCTTTCCGTTATGAGACAGCCAAAGAACGTTATACCCGTCTTATGAAGGAAGACCCTGAAATAATAAAACGCGCTCCACTTTCGCAGATCGCGTCTTTTCTATTAATGACCCCCGAGACGCTTAGTCGCGTCAGGGGTAATAAGTTGTAGGATTATTATTATTGTTGAGGCAAGGTTTGCCTCGTCTCAATATCTCTGATGAAGCAACATATTTGTGTTCTGGAGGCAAGGCAAGCCTTGTCTCTACACATTGTACCCAATTAAGCTTCAGCTTCTTTTTCTTTCTCTATCTCTTCTTTTGCTTCCGGAGTGAAGTCTGTGATATTATTATCGATTAGAATATTATACCAATTCAACAGTTTCTTAATATCACTTGGATAAACACGTTCACGATCATAGTTTGGAAGAATCTCCTTCATATAAGCACGTAACTCATCCGGTTTAGCTGTTGATGGAACTAAAGATGATTTTGCATTGTTTTCTTTTTTGCCAACAGCAGTAAGTACTTCATGTAAAGGCACTTCTTCTTCATCAGTATATATAGCAATGTCTCCCAATGAGATTACTTTATCTTTTGCATAAGCGGGAATTCTTTTTTTATCGACTAATGATTCAACAATCAACATATTCTTTCCCTGAGAAACCGTTTTGAATAATCCTGGTTTTCCTGAAATAGATAAAATAGTTTTCAACATAATGAGTCTTCTTTTTGTGTTTAACTTTTTGCAGGTGCAAATGTAATATAACTGGAGGAATTAAGAGAATAAACAGGGGATAATTTTTGGATATTATCAATTGCCTTCTGCTTTAGCTGACGGTTTATAGTATTGAAAAAAAAGGGGCTTTAGCCTCAATCTTTTGGCTAAAGCCTTTCTGTTTATTCTTTTTGTACCGTCAGCTAAAGCAGACGGCAATTGATACCTAGCTTAAGCCGGGTGGGAAATACTTACTCTTAGAGGAATTACTTGCTCTTAACTACTTATTTCTTAGTACTTGAATTATTTCTTCTAATTGTGGAATTATCGCACGGGAACCGTCATTATAGATTACATAATTTGATTGTTGTTTTTTGATTTCGTCAGATAATTGGTTATTAATACGATGTTCCACTTTTTCACGTGTAAGATTACTTCGTTTGCAGGTTCTTTCAATACGAATTTCAATAGGTGCATATACCATTATACTCGCATCTACAATGCGGTCGAAACCGGATTCAAAAAGAATAGCCGATTCAATAGCACAAATATCTCCTTTTTGATGTGCAACCCAATTTAGGAAATGTAGATTTACTTCAGGGTGTATTATAGCATTTACAGCTTTTAGGTTTTCAGGATGTTCAAATATATAAGAAGCTAATAAAGGACGATTTAATCCTTTGGGTGTATATATCTCTTTTCCAAAAAGGGCGGTAAGCTTTTCCTGAATAACAGGTGAGATATCTGTTAGTTTTTTACTTTCTATATCTGCAATATACACAGGTATACCCATTATTTCAAGAAGAGAAGCAACAACTGTCTTTCCGCTTCCTATACCTCCTGTAAGTCCTATTTTAATCATTCATGAGGTTTTGCTCCAGAATGAATTCAATTTTATTCGGCGAAAGGGTTGCTGAACGGATCCAATCCGGTTGTTTTGATAACTGAATGGTAGTAGTACCTGTAAGATTCTGCTCTAATTCCGTAAAAGGAATATTTATAGTAAACAGATCTTCAGTGAGGTCTTTGAAGCGGCTCATAGGAACGCTTGTAATAACTTTGACAGTGGGAGGGAAGAGGCGAACGATATAATCAGAAGGAATATTGGTTACATTCACCGGCACTTCTAATGTTTTTTCCGTGTATTCTTCAATAGGTATTGTAATGGTTACTGTCTCCGGAGCATAGGCGACACCATTTATCGGTTGCAGATGCACACTTCGTGTAAGAGTTTTGTCGGCTTTCTTTATTTCTGTATAAACAGTTTTTACTACACTCAAAGTATCCAAAATAGGTTGAGCCGCATAAACCTGTACGGTTTGAGGGGATATCAGGGTCTCTCCTGAGCGATGGAAACCAGGTGCTATTTGTATATTTCCATTGAAGGATACCGGCAGTTCCTTTTCCATTCGTTTACTGTATGTTATATCTATATGTGAGGGATCAAAACTAACCAACATTGTTGTAGCCATCAATTGTTTATAGATATCAGCTTCAATATCTTTTCTTTCAATGGATATGGAACCTTTATTAACAGGCATATCCT
This sequence comes from Tannerellaceae bacterium, assembly GCA_032073245.1. Classification (GTDB taxonomy): domain Bacteria; phylum Bacteroidota; class Bacteroidia; order Bacteroidales; family Tannerellaceae; genus QVMG01. The sequence continues at coordinate 227,910 of DAMANX010000002.1, read as the reverse complement.
TCATATTGGTTTCAATCGGAGCAAAAGAACGGCCGAAAGTATAATTAAGAAGAATACTACCTTTATCGCGGATACGGGCAGTGATTTTTGTTGGTACAGAATCAGTAAAAGCTACTTCCGGAGGGACATTTTTATATTTAACGGGAATAGAAATCTCTATCTCGTAATCTTCCTGCAGACTTTGCAGATACCAAAATCCGAAGGAAAGGAGGGCAAATGCGAGAAAGATTAATGTCTCTTTCCATTTTTGACGATGTAAAAAGACTTTAATCTTTCTTTGCAAAGACTTGAGTGATTGTGTCATAGTCTTTTAAGTAGTCAAAGGAGTTAAAGAAATCAAAGAAGTCAAAGGAGTTTCTTAACTTCTTTGACTTCTTTAACTCCTACTTTAGGTGTATAACACCGGATAATTTATTTTTGTTGAGCGTCTTCGGTTGAAGCAAAAACAGAAGCTTTATCAATTCGGATACGTACGCCATCTGAAATTTCAATCAACATATAAACATCACCTATTTCTTTGATTTTACCGTAGATACCACCTGCAGTAACAACTTTATCTCCAACACTTAATGCTTCACGAGCTTTTTGTACAGCTTTTTGTCTTTTTTGTTGTGGGCGGATCATCAAAAAGTAAAAGATAGCAATAATAACTACCATCATTAATAATCCTGACCATTGGCTACCTCCGGCACCTGCAGGAGCTTGAAGTAAAATGCTAAGTAAATTCATACTATATCTTTTTAGTTAAGTTAATATTTAACTGATTTCGACAAATGTAGGTATAATAATTAATCTTTGAACAATACCTTTTCTTTTTTTAACTCACCTACAATAGAATCCAGAATGCCATTAATGAAAGTACCGCTTTTGGGTGTGCTATAATATTTAGCAGCATCAATATATTCATTTAAAGTTACATTTATTGGAATAGTAGGGAAGTGCATGATTTCCGCCAGCGCTACCTGCATAATGATCAGGTCCATATTAGCAATGCGCTCTGTTTCCCAATTCTTCATGTGTTTATCAATGCGTTCTTTGTAAGCTTTACCATTTAGGAGTGTCTGACGGAATAATTTGATGGCAAATTCACGGTCTTCCATATCCTTGAACATAGGGAGTAAAGGCTGCGAAGCACCATTTTCTTCTTCAAAACGTTTGATAGTTTTTAAAGTGAATGTTTCCACAATATCAATATCATCATTCCAGTAAATACTCTTTTCTTCCAGATACTCTTCTACCATTTCGTTGCCGCAAATATGCTTCTTAAAGAAAGCACGCCAGAATTCTTTATCTGTTTCATAAGAATCATTCGGATTCTCAATATATTCTCTATAAAGATCTGAAGCAATCAATATATCCATAAGAGTTTTTACAAAATCCTGATCATTGCTCCATGATAGTTTATGTTCTGCCAGATATTCTTTTAAGGAAGTATTCTCTGCCAATTGATGAGTGAATCTGTTATTAATCAAACGCGTATTTGGGTTCAGATCACCATCTGAAGGAATAAATTTGTGCTTCCGGTTATCCAGAACACGTTCGTGTAAATAAGTGATTTCAAGAATGAGGAGTAAGAAATAATGATATAGGTCGTAGGACTTTTGAAGGCTGAATAATAATTCTTTTTCAGCCACTTTGATATCTCCGTTTTCGTTTTGATAGAAAGAATATACTATCTGTAAAACTTTAATGCGGATTAAAATTCTGTTAATCATCGTTTGAAGGAACTTCTTGTTTTATTTCGCTGCAAAGGTATATCTTTCTGTTGATTTAATCTAACATCTTCGGATTAAAAATGAGATAACCGATATTCAGTCCGAAATTGAAGTTCTTCCTGGGGTAACTATATCCGTTGGCGTACAAACTCATTGTGATAAAAGGCAATTGTAATACAAGAGCTGTTTCTCCCATATATTCAAATGAATCCAGGAATTTACCATAATAAGGCACTTGATTAGCATCCTTTTTTATCTCATATAGAGGAGCAAATGCATATAGATCCATACGTAAATGCATCATCCTGCTTAGTTTTAAAATAGGAGAAACACCTCCTGCTATATATTGATTGGCACGAAAAGCCTCATTGAAAACGATTTTACTATGAGGAGTAGGCGTGAATGCCGGTGCCTGTAGTACGGATGCTGTATAATTATTCATTAAGTTTTTACTTGACACCATAAATTCACCACTGAATCCCAGATTAAACCGTGAATTTAGCACTTTATATTTCTCAAGCCTTCCCCGCATTTGCAACCAACTTTGTTTTTCTTTTCCAACAAGATCGGTCTCAGATTTTCGGGATGGCCTGTACTGTTCGGAAGACCTGACATAATATGCTGTAAGAAAACGGTTAGAACCACCTGTCGGATATTGCTTTGCATTCAATGTGTTTTGTGCTATACTTAACGATAAGCTGAACATGTTATATATGCTATGGTCAAATCTGGCATTTGGGAAAGGTATATTTGAACTTTGCAGGTAATGATCGTTTAACCGTCCGTATCCGGCACCAATTTCAGCCTTAGCACTATTTAGAAAAGGAAGTCCGAGAATAAGTTTTGCATAAAGTTCCTTTTGCTTCATGATAGCAGGAACCATATCTTCATAGAAGAGGGATTGACTCTCAGAGAAGCTTTTATGAGAATAGACGCCTCGTAGGTTTAAATAGGAGGGAACCCGTGTTTGTAAATACATTCGTCCATCCAACATAATACCGTTAAATGAGTTGCCTACCTGAAAGTTAGCTCGTATTTCAGAGGCTACTTGTCCCAGGAACTGATAACCTAAACCGAGGAAAAGTTGATTTGCCTGATGAGAAGAAACATTACCTCCAAAACCGATCGATAGTTCCTCTTTCATCTTAACATCCAGGTAAAGATCAAATTTATTCTCTTTACGATTATATATAGCATGAGGCATGATTTCCCGGATCTTCGAATAGGTAAGCATTTTGAAATAAGCACGTTTGAATTCATCCATAGAGAATTCCTGATTGATATCTCTGTGTAGTTGTGCTTCAATATACAATCGTTGTGCGTCTGTAACACCCGTAATATAGATGTTTTTGAAAATTAAGGGAGGTAAACTTTCTTTATACGCTTTTCGCCGGGCAGATACCTCTTCCAAAGGAACTTCACGTGGTACACGTCCCTTAATCGAATCGATTAATTCTATAGTTTTTTTATAACCGATATCCATTAACTCTTTCGCACGAGGAAAATCCAATAAGTTCACATCCGTAAAACTGAATTGAATCATCATTCCTTCCTCTTCCGGTATATCATAATCTGTCTTTTGCATAACCATATTTTCTAACTGATTATACAAGCTTTCTGATACTTCACCTTGTCGGCTACCGGCAACTGCCGAACCAAAAATAAAATCAGGATGGAAAGCTTCTTTCATAGGGTTTACCGGATAATTATCATAGATTCCTCCATCGTAAAGAGGAATACTATCTTTCCAAATAGGCTGGAAAACAAAAGGAAAACTCATAGAGGCACGTACTGCATCTCCCAGGTCTCCATTTTTAAAAATTACCGCTTTCTTTCCGTATATATCTGATGCCACACACCGGAACGGAACGAACAAATTATCAAAGTTCCATCCGGCTTTAGCTGTAGCCTGAGAAAATAGTCCCATGAATGCTTGATTCATCTGAATAGGATTTATCAGGCTCTGTGCAGAAAAACTAGCTTTGACCTGTAATGAATCAGAGAAATCTATAGAGAAATGGCCGAATTCAGGAGTGGGGTAAGGATCACGAAAGTAATAACTGTATTCTTCTTCGACTGTACCGGTTTGCCAATAACCAAACTCTTTTGACATCAATAACTCCAACATCTCATCCGGTGAATAACCCATTGCATAGAGACTACCTATAATGGCCCCAATGGATGTTCCGGTAACATAATCAATCGGTATATCATTTTCTTCAAGCGCCTTAATGACCCCAATATGAGCTGCTCCTTTTGCACCACCACCACTCATCACCAATCCCACTTTCTGGGCGAAAAGAGGGGCTGTAGAAACCCCGATAAGAAGAATATAAATAATTATTCTTTTCATATATTATAATCAATATAGTCATCAGCTGCTGTACAAATGTAAAGGTAATTTCTCTAAATACAAGAAACAGACAGGTAAAATAGAACAAGCGCTAAAGTATAAAGGTTTTGTTATGAAGCGGTTTAAGCATCTAATGATTGAAGCAATGTCTGAATACTTGCCAACTGATTGATCCGTTCTAATGAAAATGTTGCATCCGTCTGTTGCAAATATTCTAATAGTGTTTTTGCCCGCAGCAGCATATCTCGTTGTTTATCCGGTAAAAGGTAACTTTCTTCAATAAGTGCTTTTATCGCTATTTCCATTCTAAGTATACCTCCGCTGTCTTGCTTATCAAGAGAGTTACGAATTTCTTCAGGGGATGCACTCATTAAGAAGTCATGATCCAGGCCAAGCGAATCGTATACAACCTGAATTTGTTGCGGTATGTTTCTCGCAGCATCCGTATTTCGTTGACTGATTATCTGAGCAATTACTTTGCCTAATTCTTCAATCTGTACCATTATAAAATCTCTTCGTAGCATATTCTATCTAATTATTGAAGGCAGACTATTTCAAAACAAACGTACAATAAAGAAATTGATTTTCTATACAAAACTATTTTTTTCGGGAGGTTGTCAGTTTAATTAATAGTAGTCGACCAATACGTCAGACAAAATGACTGACAAGGTTGTTAAAGCTTTCTAATATTTGTCTTTTTTCTCAACTTTCTCATAGGCGTGAGAATTTATTCTCATGTCGGTGAGAATAATTTCTCACTGTGATGAGAAAAATATTGGTATTCAACATAAATAATCTTAATTATACAACCCTTCGTACCGCTTAATTGTCTTTATACTATCATATAAAATGAATTAGTAATAACCCCTTAATTAACTATTGAATTATGAACAACAATTCAGAAAGAAAAATGGACGAAATGAAACAACGCCTGGATGATAAAGCTCGCGTTGCAAAGAGTGAAGCACAGTTAGCAGGAGATAAACTCAGAGACAAAACGCATGAGTTTGAAGCTAATGTTAAGAATGATTCTCGCAATTTAGGTAATGTGGCAAAAGAAAAAATGACACAAGCTTCAAACACAATCAAAGAAGAAAGCCTGAAGGCAAAAAATACTGCAGAAGAAAAAATGCAGGAAGCAAAACATCGTATTCAGGAAAAGTTTGATTGATACGGGAATAATAAAAACGAAAAGAAGCTGTCCCAAAAGTCACCGAAAAAAGAATTAACACAGAGACACGGAGTATTGTTTTTCAGACAAATAAAAAACTCTGTGCCTCTCTATCTCTGTGTTTCATATTAATTCCTGACTTTTTAGATAGCTTCTTTTTTATTTGATTTACTGTAGATAAGCGGCAACCTTGTTCCGATCTGTTTCAACTGTTTCAAATTCGGAAGATACAATACAGCTTCCCATAGGTACATTTTCATTCCTATATTCCATTTTGCTATATACAACACTTCTTGCTGAAGTATGGAATTCGGTGGCACCTGTTTCTCTCTGAATCATTTCAATGTTATTTTCTCTCACACCACTTCCAGGCATGATTATAATTCGTCCTGCTGCTTTTTTGATTAATTCAGCTATTAAGGGTATTCCTTTGTCGGCGGTTGGTTGCTGTCCTGATGTGAGGATTCGGTCACATCCGGCTTCAATTATTTGTTCTAGTGCAACAAACGGTTCCCGGCATACATCAAAAGCTCTATGAAAAGTAATAGAAAGAGGCCTGGCGGCTTGAACTAATCTTTTCAATAATTCTACGTCGATATCTCCTTCTTTGGTAAGACATCCGAATACAACTCCATTAACTTTCAATTGTTTGCAAAGTTCAATATCATGTAACATGGATTGTATTTCTGCTTCGGTATAAAGAAAATCACCTCCACGAGGGCGTATAATAACATTAATTTCAATTGCTTTCGTTAAAGACTGAGCTGTTTTTATTTCTCCATAACTGGGAGTGGTACCGCCTTCAGGGATTGCAGCGCATAATTCAACACGGGAAGCTCCTCCGGCTTCGGCTTCTACACAACTTTGGGCAGAATTAGCACATATTTCAATGATTCTTTTCATTTTACAAAGATAAGGTATTTAAAGTAATTTAGAGGAGAGTAAGCAGATAAGGACTTATAAAGAACATTATAACAAAGACAGTATTTTGAGGAAAATACATCAATATTTATGTAAAGAAAGAAGGGATGCAGATAAAAGGATTACCTTTGCCGTGTAAAAAGCTATAAAGGTTTACATAATGAGCGAAAAGCTGAAAGGACACCTCCTTATATTGTTTGCAAACATCCTGTTTGCTGTGAATATGCCCATCTCCAAGTATTTACTTCCAATGCATTTAACACCTGAGGCATTGACAATTATGCGTATGGCATTTGCCTGTGTGATGTTTTGGATAACCTCTTTGTTTGTTAAGCAAGAGAGAGTTCCCGTGAAAGACATTGGATTACTTTTTGTTTGTGCTTTTTGTGGTATTGCTCTTAATCAGGGATTGTTTATTCAAGGATTAAATATGACTTCTCCTGTGGATGCCTCAATCATTGCTACCGGGGTTCCTATTTTTGTAATGATTCTGGCTGCATTTATATTGAAAGAGCCGATTACACGTCAAAAGACTTTAGGGGTTTTAATGGGAGTGACGGGAGCGGTAATGTTAATTCTTCAGTCTGCAGATACAGGAAGCCGTGCAAGCAGCTTGGACGGAAATCTGATGATAATAACAGCCGGATTGGCTTACTCTGTTTATCTGGTTATTTCAAAACCTTTGACTGAGCGTTATTCTGCTGTAACTATAATGAAGTGGATGTTTTTATTCTCTACTTTAATGTTATTGCCTTTCACTCTTAAATATGTAGCTGAATCACCGGCATTTCATCATACCGGAACTGATTATAAGGAGATAAGCGCTATTGTATATGTATTGTTTGGTGCAACTTTTCTTCCTTACCTTCTTATTCCGATGTCCCTAAAACGTATTCGCCCTACGACAGTGAGTATGTATAATTATGTACAGCCAATAGTGGCTTCTTTTCTAGCGATATTAGTTGGGCAAGACACATTTAATCTTCAAAAGCTAATCTCGGCCGTTTTGGTATTTGTTGGAGTTTACCTTGTAACACAAAGTAAGAGTCGTGCAGATATGGAGAAAGAAAAGATTGTTTAGTATATCATTTTATTGTCATTTATCCGTTGATTTTTGCTTATTGCTGAACAATTGTCATATATTTATCCCAAAGACATTGATATATGAGAAAATATTAGTAAATTTGCCCTCGCAATATAATATGAACAAGAGAAAACATACAATGACTGCAAATTTTGCATATTATACATGGGCATTAATGACCCCCTGGGGGGTAAGCATCTACAAATAAACAATTGCAGAGGCCAGGCCCTGCATTGTAGCAATCTTAGTATTGCATCTTTTTTATTATACCGGGTTCCCGGTTCTTTATTCAACCATATCATAACATAAATTTTGAATACGATGAAAGTATTAAAATTTGGCGGAACGTCCGTAGGTTCCGTAAATAGTATTTTGAATGTAAAAAAGATTGTAGAAGCCATTGAAGAGCCAGTCGTTGTAGTGGTCTCTGCATTAGGTGGTATAACCGATAAACTCATCGCTACTTCTAAAATGGCAGCCAAAGGCGATGTAACTTATGAAAAAGAACTTTCTGAAATCATCACTCGTCATTTAGATGTAATAGAAGGCGTTATTCCTGATAATAATATACGTAAAGAAGTTCAACAGAAAGTAATGGATCTATTAGATGAGCTCGGTAATATTTTCCGAGGTGTTTTTCTGATAAATGATCTTTCAGAAAAGACTTCAGATACCATTGTGAGCTATGGGGAAAGACTCTCTTCTGTCATAGTATCACGTGTAATCAGAGATGCAAAGCTTTTTGATTCCCGTAAGTTTATTAAAACGATCCATCAATTCAACAAACATATTGTCGATTTTGATTTGACAAATAAGTTGATCAAAGAAACTTTTACACCACTACCCAAAGTGTCTTTAGTTCCTGGTTTTATATCTACAAGTAGTGAGACAGGAGAAGTTACAAACTTAGGACGTGGAGGTTCGGATTATACTGCTTCTATTCTGGCAACAGCTTTGGATGCTTCAGTGCTGGAAATATGGACAGATGTAGATGGTTTTATGACTGCTGATCCTAAAGTAATTAGTTCTGCTTATGTAATTAATCATTTAAGTTTTACAGAAGCAATGGAGCTTTGTAACTTTGGAGCAAAAGTAATTTATCCACCGACGATCTATCCGGTTTATCATAAGAACATTCCTATCCGCATCCTGAATACATTTAATCCGGAAGCTCCCGGAACTTACATTTCTAAAGAAAAGATAAAGGATGAAGGGAAAGCTATAATCAAAGGTATCTCTTCAATTAATGACACCAGTCTGATTACTGTTCAAGGATTGGGTATGGTAGGTGTTATTGGTGTAAATTACCGTATATTTAAGACCCTTGCAAAGAACGGAATTAGTGTCTTTATGGTATCTCAGGCAAGTTCAGAGAACAATACTACTTTTGCTGTAAAGAATGCAGATGCTGATCTTGCTGCACAGGTTCTTAATGAAGAATTTGCATTGGAACGTTCTGTAGGTGAAATCAGTGATATGGTAGTAGAAAGGGATCTTGCTACCGTTGCTATTGTCGGTGAAAACATGAAGCGTACACCCGGTATTGCCGGTAAGCTTTTTGGCACATTGGGCCGTGCTGGTATTAGTGTGATTGCTTGTGCGCAAGGAGCTTCTGAAACTAACATATCTTTCGTTATCAAGCATAAATATCTGCGGAAAGCATTGAACTCTATTCATGATTCTTTCTTTCTGTCCGAATATAAAGTGTTAAACCTTTTTATAGCAGGAGTAGGGACGGTGGGTGCAAACTTACTGGAACAGATACGTATTCAACAGCCAAAGTTGATGGAGCAGAACGGTCTTAAACTAAAAGTCGTGGGTGTTTCCAACTCAAAGAAAGCTCTTCTTTGCCGGGAAGGTTTGAATATGGAGACTTGTGTTAAAGAATTAAAGGAAACAGGACAGGACAGTGACCCGGATCATCTATGTGAAGAGATACTTCAGATGAATATTTTTAATTCTGTATTTGTGGATTGTACTGCAAGCAGAGCAATAGCAGAGCAATATGAGAAGTTGATGAATAATAATGTTTCAGTGGTTGCCGCAAATAAAGAAGCTGCATCTTCTTCTTATGACAGTTATCAGAATCTAAAAGAAACAGCACGTCAAAGAGACATTAAGTTCTTGTTTGAAACGAATGTAGGTGCAGGTCTACCTATTATCAATACAATGAATGATTTGCGCAATAGTGGGGATCATATTCTAAAATTGGAAGCCGTACTGTCGGGTACTCTTAATTATATTTTCAATACTATTAGTGCCGATATTCCTTTTAGTAAAGCAATACTGATGGCAAAGGAAGCCGGATATGCAGAACCTGATCCACGTATTGACCTGAGTGGAAAAGATGTTACAAGGAAGCTGGTTATCCTGGCACGTGAAGCCGGATATAAAGTAGAACAAAAGGATGTGAAGATAGAATCCCTTATTCCCAAAAAGTATTTTGATGGTTCATTAGAAGATTTTTGGGCGAATATTAATGAGATGGATAGTCTTTTCGAAACCCGCCGGCAAAAACTGGAATTGGAAAATAAGAAGCTACGCTTTGTAGCAACGATGGATAGAGGTGAATGCACCCTGGGTTTGCAGGAAGTTGACCATCATCATCCTTTCTATGAGCTAGAGGGAAGTAACAATATAATCATGATTTCAACTGAAAGGTATAACGAATACCCCATGGTTATTAAAGGTTACGGAGCCGGGGCCGATGTCACGGCAGCCGGAGTATTTGCTGATATCATATCCATAGCGAATATTCGTTAAGAATCTCCTGTTAGAGAAACGATATTACCAATAAATTGGCAAGGAAAGATTTGTTTGTATAAATCCGGAATTGCCAATGAATATACAATATGAAAACAATTATAATTCTTGCAGACGGAGCTGCTGACGAGCCTATCGAGGCTTTAGGCTATAAGACTCCTCTGCAATTTGCCCAAACACCTTATATGGACAAATTAGCGTCTATGGGTGTTACAGGGCAAATGAAAACAGTACCGGATGGATTTCATCCGGGAAGTGAAGTCGCTAACCTTGCCGTATTAGGTTACGATTTATCCAAAGTGTATGAAGGACGTGGTGTTCTTGAAGCAGCTAGTATAGGAGTTGAATTAGCAGCTGATGAGATGGCGATGCGCTGTAATCTGATCTGTGTGAAAGGAAATATCCTGAAAAACCATTCAGCAGGACATATATCCACGGAAGAAGCTGATGAATTAATACAGTATTTGAATGAAAAACTGGGTTCAGAGCAAGTGAAATTCCACACAGGTGTCTCATACCGCCACTTATTGGTTCTCAAAAATGGAAATAAAAATCTGGATTGCACGCCTCCACACGATGTACCTCTCCACCCGTTTAGGCCTTTGCTTATAAAGGCAACAACACCTGAAGCACAGGAAACGGCCGATTTACTGAATGATCTTATTCTGCGTTCTCAGCAATTATTGGATAGCCATCCTATCAATCAAAAACGGATTGCTGAAGGGAAAGATCCGGCCAATAGTATTTGGCCCTGGTCGCCTGGTTATCGTCCGGATATGCAAACCATGTCAGAAATGTATGGTTTTGAAAGAGGAAGTGTTATCTCTGCTGTGGATCTGATAAGAGGGATTGGCGTTTATGCCGGATTAAAGAATATCCCAGTGGAAGGCGCAACAGGATTATATGATACTAATTATGAAGGGAAAGCGTTTGCGGCTATAGAAGCCTTAAAAACGAATGATTTTGTATATCTTCATATTGAAGCAAGTGACGAAGCAGGACACGAGGGAGATGTAAAGCTTAAAGTTAAGACAATAGAATATCTCGACAAGCGTGCTGTTAAAATCATATATGAAGAGCTTGAACAATGGGATGAACCCGTAGCAATTGCTATTTTACCTGATCATCCGACACCCTGTGCTATTCGTACGCATACCAATATTCCTGTACCTTTTCTTATATATAGGCCGGGAAATGAGCCTGATGGTGTTACCTCTTTCGATGAAGAATCAGTAAAGGATGGTAAATTCGGAGTATTGGAAAGAGATCAATTTATAAAAGAACTACTAAAATAATTGATAGGCAACATGAAATATTATAGTACAAATAAGAAAGCTCCATTGGCAACTCTTGAGGATGCAGTGGTCAAAGGTTTGGCAAGTGATAAGGGTTTGTTTATGCCCGAACATGTTTATCCTATAGATAAAGGTCTTATTGATAATATGAAGAATATGTCTTTTCATGAGATAGCCTGTATAGTAGCACGTACTTTCTTTGGAGAAGATATTGAACCGGAAATATTAGAGGAGATAGTAAATGATACTCTTTCTTTTGACACTCCGGTTGTTCCTGTCAATGAAAATGTATATAGCCTGGAACTATTTCATGGCCCGACATTAGCCTTTAAAGATGTGGGAGGCCGTTTTATGGCACGTTTGTTGGGATACTTTATTAATAAAAAAGGCTTAAAACAAGTAAATGTATTAGTTGCCACCTCAGGAGATACAGGGAGTGCCGTAGCCAATGGTTTTCTGGGAGTAGAAGGAATTCATGTGTATGTTCTTTATCCTAAAGGGAAAGTTAGCCCTATTCAGGAGTGTCAATTCACTACTTTAGGCCGGAATATAACAGCTTTAGAGATAGACGGTACTTTTGATGATTGTCAGGCATTGGTTAAAGCTGCGTTTATGGATACTGAATTGAATGCTCACATGCAATTAACTTCTGCAAATTCTATTAATGTTGCCCGGTTCCTTCCACAATCATTTTATTACTTCAATGCGTATGCGCAGATGGATCGTATTGGAAAGGCAGATAATCTGGTAATAAGTGTGCCGAGTGGAAACTTTGGTAATATCACTGCCGGGTTGTTTGCTCATTTAATGGGTTTGCCTATCAAACGATTTATTGCTGCTAATAATCGGAATGATGTTTTTCTTGAATATCTCCAAACAGGGAAATATAATCCCCGCCCTTCTGTCACAACAATAGCAAATGCTATGGATGTGGGTGATCCAAGTAACTTTGCACGTATACTAGATCTCTATGGAAATAACAGTAAAACACATGAAAAGATAACCAGTCTGATTTCAGGATACAGATTTACAGATTCGGAGATAGCCGAAACAATGAAACGTGTATATAAAGAAGATGGCTATCTTTTAGATCCACATGGAGCTTGTGGGTATGAGGCTCTTGCACAAGGATTGAAAGAAGGAGAGACAGGAGTATTTCTTGAAACAGCTCACCCCGCAAAGTTTAAAGGAACAGTAGATGATATACTGAATGCGGATATTGAGATTCCTACAAAATTGCAAACCTTTATGAAAGGGGAAAAACAAAGTGAGGAATTATCTACAGACTTTAATACGTTCAAAGCTTATCTGTTAAATAAATAAACACTATTAGATTGTGTGTTTTGTGCATTGGTAGAGACAAGGCTTGCCTTGTCTCCAAACACTGATATTGTGCATTGTTACAGGTATTGAGACAAGGCAAGCCTTGTCTCTACCAACGTTGCTATAGGTATTAATAGATTCCATCTATTATATTATTTATAACACCATTGAACATTAAGGTATGCGTTCATGTTTAGTATGTAGAAAGTGATAATTAATTAAATAATTAAAGAATTATGGCAACAAAAACTAAGACACAAACGCAAAAGAAAACCAACTCTAAGAGCAACCAAGTTGCAACATTTATTGGTGAGTTATATTCATTTAATGTAAGTTTGAAATTATTTCACTGGCATGTAAGTGGCCCGGGTAGTTATGCACAACACATGGCATTAGACCAGGCTATTGATTCATTATCAGAAACATTAGATAGTATTGCAGAAACAACATACGCAATGATGGGAGACATAAATGTTGTTGTTCCGGAAGTGAAAATTCCTAATAACATTGTAAAGCACGCACAAGGTTTCTATGATCATGTAGAAGATAGCCGTAGCCTGTTTACTGAAAGCTTTACAGATTCATTATTGGATGACTATCAGGAAGCAGTTCAACAATTGCTTTATAGATTGACAAGACTATCTTAATCAATTACGGATTAAGAATTAAAAATTACGAATTGGAGATAGGCAATTGCTGATTACCCAATATAAATTTACACGAAAGAGTATCCATTCTATCAGAAAGGATGCTCTTTCTTTTTATGATAATTTCTTTAATTCGTAATTGATCTCAATCCACCGACCATTCTTTCATTTCATACATATCAAGATATTCTTCCCAATCGGGATCTACCTCTGTATATATAGATATTGGTAAAAGATCGAAGGTAGTAAGCGCCTCGTTTAATCTTTCTCCAAATACACGAACCGTACGTGTATAGAATACCCATATTTTTTCTCCGCCTCCAGTATAAATGCTGGTTAGAATGGATAGTTTATCTTTTTCCATTGCTTTACGAAGAGTTTCTTGTACAGTTTCCATTTGTTCCGCGAGTTCATCGGAAGGCATACCTTTGCTATCAGCTTCATACTTCCAGGTTATTTCTACACGTTCCTTGAACTTTCCCGACTTAACAAATTCCATTAATTCTTCCCGTCCACAGACGGTAATCATATTGTTATTATCATCAGAGGATAGTGCGGTAAACCATTCGTTACTTAGTTTCATTGTATTTTTCTTTATTTATTTTTAAGTTCTTCTTTTATTCTTCTTCCTTTCAGCCATAACTGATAAGAGTTTATAATATTTTGCCACAAAACATAAGCTGCCGGAGCCACCGATGATATTGGGTTCAAATAGGCTTGTGCCATCCAGATAGCCAGAATGGTATTCTTTTGTCCTAGGCCTTGACCGGAAGAGATAGGATCTCCATAATGTTTGCCTATTCTCCGGCCTAAGAGGAACTGAGAACAACAAATAATAAGAGAAACTACAGCCAAGCTTATCTCAATTCTGTAATCGGGATTTTCCTGTTCTATCAGAAATTTAACAGTACTTCCTGTTACGACAATGAGTGCAAATGCCCATAAATAAAAAGACAGTCCATGCAGGCTAAGTAATCCTTTATGTAATTTAGGAATGAAGTATCGAATAAACCATGCAAATAAAAGAGGTAAAAGTAAAACAGGCCCTACCTGTTTACATATATATATGAAAGCGGTAATAAATGACATTTCCGTATGTGGACCGATCAAGGGGAATAGGGCAGGGGCTACTATCGCTACTCCAATATTACAGACTAACAGATAACTTGTGAGAAAAGCGACATTCCCTCCCAGCATACCTGTAATAACTGCTGCAGAAGTAGCTGTTGGAACCAACACACATATTAAGGCACCTTGAGCCACGATCGGGTCATACAACCATACAAGCCCGTATACAACCAAACATCCGGCTAGTTGAATAAGCAACAACCAAAGATGTTGTGTCCGGATATGAATATCACGTGGGGAAAGCTTACAAAATGTAAGCAATAACATAGTAAATATAAGATAAGGCGTCAGGAATATAAGACGACTTACCCAAGGGTATGCAATAACTCCCATCAGCATAGCTAACGGGAGCGTCCAATCTTTTATGAATTTTAGCACGTCAGTTACCTCTTAATACACTGCAAAGGAACAGGATATTTGCGAGAGTAACAACTTTCAAACAATTATTGTCGGTTAAATTCCAAATCTCCTATACGGAAACTATTATCATCAATGAAATCCCCGGTGACTGTACCATTAATATTGATCGTGATATTATCTTCTGTGGTAGTATAAGTACCGTTTGAAGTAGATAATATTAAACCTTTTGGACCCTGTTGGCGTTCTGTTCTTTCGACCTCCGTATTCGAATAGAATCTGTATACAGTATATTGATCTGCATTATTTGTACTGTCATATCCCGTGTATGCAGCGAATATACTTCCTTCAATTCTTCTCAGATCTTCATTGTCTTTATCGCATGCGCTGAACAAAAAAGGAATGGCCAATAGCCATATATATAAATACTTTTTCATAAGTATATATTTAATGATTTGTATTAATATTGATATAACAAGCTATTCATGCATTTGGTTTCGTTAACATCCTTTTGCGACGGTACCACTGTCGTTATTTCTTTCTTAATAAAAAAAGCACAGATAAAATTTATCTGTGCCCTATTTGGAAATTTGTATTACTTACCTGATAGGAATATATTGTACAAATGCTTCAATTGCTTCATAGGAAGCTAATCCAAGATTTTTATACAATTCGGCAGAAGCACGGTTGCGGTCTTCAGCACGTTGCCAGAACAGACGCTCGTCGTCACCAAGGAAAGGAGCGCTTTCCATTTGGGATTGATGCTTCAGAATAGCATTACGTTTCAGGCGTAATTCTTCAGGACTGATTGGTACAGCCATTTCTATATGATCCATTTCCCATTCTGCCCAAGCTCCACGATACATCCAGATCCGACAATTTTTCAACCATTCTTCGTCTTTGATCATATCAACTGCTGCAAGGATAGCATCCAAACATACCTTATGTGTACCATGTGGATCAGCAAGGTCACCTGCTACAAACATCTGATCAGGTTTAATTTCTTCCAGCAAATCAAGAATAATTTTGATATCAGCTTCGGATAATGGCTTTTTCTTTACCAATCCTGTTTCGTAGAAAGGAAGATCAAGGAATTTAATGTGATCATCATTTTTAATACCTGAATAACGGGCTCCATGACGTGCTTCTTCACGGCGAATAGTTCCTTTCATAAAGAGTACATCTTTACGTTCGGGCTCACCATTATCTACTTTATCAAAACGCAGGTATTGAATAAGCTCTTCTGCCTTGTTTTTTACAGTAGTATCATTGGGAGAATATTTGTCAGATACATCACGCAGGTATTCACAATAACGAATAACTTCTTCATCTCCGACAGCAATGTTCCCGGAGGTCTGATAGGCTACATATACATCATGTTTCTGATCGCATAAACGACGGAATGTTCCTCCCATAGAGATTACATCATCGTCCGGATGCGGGCTAAAGATTATAACCTTTTTAGGGAATGGTTTAGCACGTTCAGGGCGATTACTATCATCTGCATTTGGTTTGCCTCCCGGCCATCCGGTAATTGTATGTTGGATATCATTAAATATTTTGATATTCACATTATATGCTGAACCATAGAGTGCTAATAGTTCACCTAATCCATGTTCACTATAATCTTTATTGGTCAGCTTTAAAATAGGTTTTTCTGTCAATTGACATAACCAAACAATGGCTCGGCGAATTAATTTATTATCCCATTCGCAATTGGTTACAAGCCACGGATGACAAATACGAGTCAGTTCATAAGCTGCACCAAGATCTAATACTACCTTAGCATTCGGATGGTTTTGTAAATAAGAAGAAGGTACTGCATCAGAAATCGTGTTTTCCACTGTTTTTCTAACGATTTCTGCCTTATCTTCACCCCAAGCCATCAGAATAACATGTTTAGCATTCATCATGGTGGAGATACCCATTGTAATTACACCTGCGGGAACACTCTCTACTGATGGAAAGGTGCGTGATGCTTCTTTACGTGCTGCACCTTCTAAAAATACAAGGCGAGTACGTGTGCTGATAGGGGTGCCGGCGGCATTAAACATGATATTGCTGGTATGCCCCACTCCCATTAACATGTAATCGATGCCGCCTACTTCATTGATTTTCTCTTCATATTGTTTGCAGAAGTCAATTATGGAATCTTTTGGCATACAACCATCAGGAGCATAAATATTATCAGGCTGAATATCAATCTGGTCAAGTAATTCTACTTTTAAACGATTCACATTGCCATACGAAGAAGATGTCAATGGAAAGAATTCATATTCTACAAAGACAATAACGTTACTGAAGCTCAGTTGTTCTTCTTTGTGCATGCGAATCAATTCCTTATAGACATTCAACGGTGAGCGTCCACCAGGTAGAGCCAAAACAAGCATTTCGCCCATTTCCTGTCTTCTTCTGATCTCTGTAGCCAATGTTAGAGCAATCGCTTTTGAACCAATTTCCATCGATTCATAAATGTCGGTCGGAATCTTCTCCAGACGAGTTAAAACGGAATGCTCAAAAGCATTCTCCGGACGATAATACCGGGTCGGTATTCGCGTCAAAGTAATTTGAGAACTAAGGTTCGTCTTCATCTTTTTTTAATTAAGTTTTTGAATTGCAAAGATAACAATAATGTTAAAAGGATAGTTTGTTAAGGATGAAAACTTTGTATAATGGGACTCAGGTGTTTTGGCACATAAAGTTTATTTTGTCAGAGGTGTTTTTAAGTAATTAATAAGTGCATTGAAGAAATCTGCTGAAAGCGTTATTCGTTGGCTGAAAGCCATATCCCTGAAAGGGAGCTAACTCAGCCCACCCTAAGCAGAGGGAGCATTGCGACCGGCGCGATGGTTGGGTTTATAAATTTTGTTCATATACAATGCGCACTGAAAATGCAACATAATTTGTTGTATACTAAAGACTATATTGCACTTTCAGTGCGCTTATAATATATACCATTTTAATAACCCAACCAACGTTCACTGCGTTCTCTTAGGGTGGGCTGAGTTAGCTCCCTTTCAGGGATATGGCTTTCAGCCAACGAATAACGCTTTCAGCGGATTTTTATTGAGGCTCTTGTAATTCCTCCAATTCCATCGTATACTCTGTCCATGCATCCATTACTTGAGACAATTCGTTCTTTTGAGCAGAATATTCGGTATAGAGTGCAACATCCGCGGCTCCTTCAGGTGTAGCCAGCTTTTCTTCGAGGGAAGCTATAGACGCTTCCAATTCTGCTATTTTACTTTCCGATTCAGCAATAGCACGTTCTGCTTTTTTAATAGCCCGGCTTAGTTCTTTTCGTGCTTCATAGGATAGTTTATTTTGTGACGGTTGTACTTCGTTCGATTCGATGGAAGAGGAGAGGAGCTGATTGTTTCGTTCCAACTCACGTAGGCTATCCATTTTTTTACGCTCAAGGAATTCATAGATACCGCCCAGGTGTTCTTTTACACGTTGGTTTCCGAATTCATATACTTTATCAACAAGTCCGTCGAGAAACTCACGGTCGTGAGAAACAACAATCACTGTCCCATCAAATTCATTCAGGGCTTCTTTCAGTACATCTTTCGAACGCATATCCAGGTGGTTGGTCGGCTCATCGAGAATAAGTAAGTTGACTGGTTCCAGCAGTAAACGGATCATAGCTAAGCGGCTACGTTCACCTCCGGATAATACTTTCACTTTTTTATCAGATGCTTCTCCGCCAAACATAAAAGCCCCTAGTATATTGCGTATTTTGGTACGGATATCGCCTTGTGCCACATAATCAATGGTTTCGAATACTGTCAGGTTTTCATTCAGCATTTGAGCCTGATTTTGCGCAAAATAGCCAATCTTCACTCCATGTCCTAATTGAAGTTTACCTGTAAAATCAATCTCACCCATAATACACTTCACAAGGGTAGACTTACCTTCGCCATTTTTTCCTACAAAAGCGACCTTGTCACCTCTGTTAATTGTAAAAGTTGCATGCTCAAATACGATATGATTGCCATAACTTTTAGAAACATCTTCTGCTATAATAGGATATGCTCCCGAGTGAGGCGCAGGAGGAAATTTAAGGCTGAGCATAGCCGTATCTACTTCATCAACTTCAATGCGTTCAACCTTATCCAATTGCTTAATACGTGACTGTACCTGTACCGCTTTGGTTGCCTTATACCTGAAACGTTCAATAAAAGCTTCCGTATCGGCTAGTTTCTTTTGCTGGTTTTCATAAGCCCGCAATTGTTGTTCACGGCGTTCCTGGCGAAGTACAACATACTCAGAGTATCTTACTTTGTAATCATAAATGTTTCCTAATTCAATCTCAATCGTACGGATAGTCGTATTATCTATAAATGCACGGTCGTGAGATACTAGTATCACTGCATTTGCCCGTGTGGCAATAAAGTTTTCTAACCATTGGATAGATTCAATATCAAGGTGGTTAGTTGGCTCATCCAGTAATAATATATCAGGTTGTCGGAGCAATAACTTCGCTAATTCGATACGCATACGCCATCCGCCGCTAAACTCCGAAGTAGGACGCTCAAAGTCTTCCCGCTTAAATCCTAAACCTATTAATGTACGTTCCAGTTCTGCCTGATAATTATTACCACCTATCATGTGGATATGTTCTGTCAGCCAGGTAACGCGGTCGATAATCTTCTGATATGTTTCCGATTCGTAGTCGGTACGTTCTGCCAGTTGAAGGTTGAGATTCTCCAGTTCCCTTTCCATGATATGTATATGCTCGAAAGCCTGTTCTGCTTCTTCACGAACCGTACGGCTATCTGCCAGAATCATTTGTTGAGGTAAATAGCCAATGGTCATATCTTTGGGAACACTTACATTACCTGAAGTCGGCGATTGTAATCCGGCAAATATCTTTAGCATTGTGGATTTACCTGCGCCATTTTTTCCCACCAAGGCGATGCGGTCTTTCTTATTAACCACAAACGATATATCATCAAAGAGGGTAAAACCTCCGAATTCAACTGTAAGTTTTTCTACTGAAATCATATTTCTTTTGCTTGATGCGGCTACAAAGATACAAAATACAGGGAGATTCTACAGGAACCCTAGAGAAACCTCTGATATCATATTGTCAATTATATAGCAATAACGACCCCGTTATATACCTATTGTTTTTTCGTTTCATGGCGAGAAACACATTTTAACGTATCGTATATTCTCTAATTAAAAATATATACTGACTTTTTGTTATTCCTGTCTTGCTTATACTATAATGAATGGCAGTTTGATATAGCTATCGTATAATGTGAATGTTGTTAGGGTATATTCTTTTTTAATTAGAAATAAAGTGCGATATTTGCACCGTTTTTAATAGACTTTTCGATAGAAAGAAAGCAATTCTAACAACAAATTCAAGAATATGACAAAGAGTGCATTACAAATTGCAAGAGCAGCCTACCAGCCTAAGGTACCTGCAGCGTTAAATGGTGCAGTGAAAGCTGTAGACGGTGAATATACACAATCAGTAGCCGATCAGGACGAGATCAAAAAATTATTCCCAAATACTTATGGGATGCCTATTATTACTTTTGAAAAGAGTAATGCTCCTCAGGAGATGCCCGCTATTAATGTTGGTGTTATCCTTTCTGGTGGCCAGGCTCCAGGTGGACACAATGTGATTGCAGGTTTGTTTGATGGGATTAAAGCTGTTAATCAAAAATCACGTTTGTATGGATTTATTTTAGGCCCTGGTGGTTTGATTGATCATAAGTATAAAGAACTTACAGCTTCAATAATAGATGAGTATCGTAACACAGGCGGTTTCGATATGATCGGTTCTGGTCGTACTAAACTGGAAACTACTGAGCAATTCGACAAAGGTCTTGAAATTCTGAAAGAATTGGGTATCACAGCTCTTGTTATTATTGGTGGCGACGACTCTAATACCAATGCTTGTGTGTTGGCAGAATATTACAAAGAGATCAATGCAGGTGTACAAGTTATTGGTTGCCCTAAGACAATCGATGGTGACCTTAAAAATGAGCAGATTGAAACTTCATTCGGGTTTGATACTGCATGTAAAGTTTACTCAGAAGTAATTGGTAATATTGAAAGAGACTGTAACTCTGCACAAAAATACTGGCACTTCATTAAGCTGATGGGACGTTCTGCTTCTCATATTGCTTTGGAATGTGCTTTGCAAACTCAACCAAATATCTGTATTATATCGGAAGAGGTAGAAGCTAAAAACCAATCATTGGATGATATCGTAACACATATTGCTTCTGTAGTTGCCGCACGTGCTGAAAATGGTAATAACTTTGGTACTGTATTAATTCCTGAAGGTTTGGTGGAATTTATCCCGGCAATGAAACGTTTGATTGCTGAATTGAATGACTATTTGGCTAAACACGATGCAGAATTTAAGATGATTAAGAAAAGCGAACAACGCGCTTATGTAATCAGCAAGCTGACAAAAGAGAATGCTGACCTGTATGCAAGCCTACCTGAAGGTGTTGCACGCCAATTGACATTAGATCGTGACCCACATGGTAACGTTCAGGTTTCATTGATTGAAACAGAAAAATTACTTTCTGAAATGGTAGGCAAAAAATTGGATCAGTTCAAGAAAGAAGGTAAATATAATGGTAAATTCTCAGCCTTACATCATTTCTTCGGATATGAAGGCCGTTGTGCTGCTCCGTCAAACTATGATGCAGACTATTGCTATTCATTAGGATATACTGCTTCCTGTCTGATTGCTGCCGGCAAGACAGGTTATATGTCATCTGTACGTAATACAACTGCGCCTGCAGACAAATGGATTGCCGGTGGTATTCCTGTTACAATGATGATGAACATGGAACGTCGCCACGGCGAAATGAAACCTGTTATCCAGAAAGCATTAGTGAAACTAGACGGTGCTCCTTTCAAAGCATTTGCTAAACAACGCGACGAATGGGCTAAAACAACCAGTTATGTTTATCCAGGCCCAATCCAATACTTTGGTCCAACTGAAGTGTGTGATGCACCGACAAAAACCTTACAACTGGAGCAGGCTAAATAAAAAATATAAACTAATACGATATAGAAGAGCTGTCTCAAAATAAATTGAGATAGCTCTTTTTCTTTCATGAAAGAGAGATCAATTAATTTTATGTAGTTATTGCCTGTTTATCTTACGTCATATCTTACAAAGATGTAAAAACATAAACTTAATAGTATGGCTACCATGATGATCATTACAATAAGATATTTACTAACGAATTGTACACGTTTTTCTAGAGGGGCGTTCCGTTCCTGATATTGTGGAATTTGATCAATAGAAACCGGTTTTTTACTGGTGGATATATCTTCTCGGTAATTGAACCAATGAGGACTATCAGGATCTTTGGCGTCCTGGTCTTTAAACCATTGAAGAAATTGCCCCTGAAATATATGAAGGTCTTGCCAGTTTTTCTGGAAACGAAAATAGCCTCCTCCTACCAGAGCTTCGTTGATATATTCAAATTGTGCAATAGGAGAGATCAACGTCAGATTTCGGGTTTTCTCAAATTGTCTGAACATTTGTTGGTAATAATCGCCTCTGATCCTTTTTTCACTATCTAAGACTTTTGAATATAATTCAGATCTTAATTGGTGAATGGGATTAAAAGGATCTCCACCATAGTAAGACCTGCTTCCCGGAGGAGCATTTTTGTATAAATCTTCTTTTTCCATGCCAATTCGTTCTTCAACTTGTTCACTTGATGGTATGTGGAATATTTTTTTTGCCCAGAATACAGATGTGTTTGGTGTAACAACAGTAACAAATAACCAGAAACACAGTGAAACTAATAGACTTACATTTGAATTTTTAGTTATTACAGACGATAGGAGACCAAATACCGCAAAAACGCTGATAAAAAGTAAACTGACACAGAGAAATCCTAATGTATCAATCAGAAAGGATGTATTTAGTAATACTTTCCCGGATAAGGCCATAAGAAGTAAACTGATTATGATTCCGGTCAAAATAATAAAACCAACCATGGTAAGAATGCTCAAGAATTTGCATCCTATGTATATACGTCTTGGTACGGGATTGGAGAATACTAAAGCTAATGTTTTATCTTCTTTTTCACCAGATATTGCGTCGAATGCAAATAAGAGAGTAATAAAACTAATGAACATGGAAACAATGAATCCCCAACTTAGATTATCTGTTTTACTTATGTATGGATTAACACTTTGGTGTCTAATATTAAAGCCAAATACATTGTATGCGCTATATGTAAATTGATTGGGCAGAAATTCTTCTTTACAATCTGCAATAATATTGTTATTACGAGGTGTCATGATATAACTCCTCTCCTTTGTCGCTACATCAGATATGTTATTGGCATCATCTTTCAATTGTGACATTTCAGCTTGTTCATATTTAGTATAATTGGCCTGTATTTCCTGTATGGATGTAATGAAAGAAATACTTCCTACAATGAAAACTAAAATGGCAATGATAAAAGATATTTGAAAACGCAGGCTATACAAGTAATTTTGTAATTCCCGTATGTATATAATGGTAAACATATTCTTAATATTTTAATTATCTGACATCATACTTCATAAAAGCTCCAATAATTCCGATCAAAAGAAATATCAGAATGGAAGATAAGCCAATAAATCTACCAGAAGCTTCATTTAATCCGGAAAGACTATTCGTTGAAGAAGGTACATACCTGGGGATTTCATCTTTATTCAAAATTCTGGTATACTTTTTATATTCTTCCCTTTTTGATTCCAGATATCTTTCATGAGGTGTGCCTATAAATTCTTTATTCATAGTGAACTCATCCAATGACATAGGAGAGTAGCTGGTAATAGATTTGAATAAATTATTCTCTCTGAAAAATCGAATAAAGTTTTCTCTATAATTACGTATATTATCCATATATCTTCGAAATGAAGTAGCACTTGTATGACATAATGACTCTGTAATTTGTCTGAATAATTCAGAAGGGGATAGCCAGGCTATTTGCTGTTGTAATTGCTGTTGCTCTGCTAATTTATTGAGATAGTCTTGTTGCAAAGCCCATTTTCTATCAGCAAAATCAAAAATAGCTTGTTCGTTTTTAGACTCATATTCCAAATGCCATAAAGAAGTTGCAATCTCAGTAGCAGTGAAGTATTTTTCTCCATCTACTCCGGTACTATAATTATTATGAGACAGCCAGACCTGACCCAATGTTAAATCTTGTCTGACCTGCATTTGTAATTCCTTAAACTTAGTTATATAATCTTTCGTATATTCCAGAACTGTCATCTCTACATTATCATACAACGGTGTTTTTCTGATGCTTTGCGAGAGGTAAGTAGAAATATTAGGTACCAGAAACAAAAACCATATCCAACAAAGTAAACTCAGAATAATGGAAGTGGAAGAATGTTTGACAAGACTTGAAATAAACATTCCCATTAATATGAATATTGTCATATATATAACAGAAGATACAAATAAAAGGACAATATTCCCCCATTCCGAAGCGGTGAAAGAGATAGCAGGATTTATTAATATGATCAAACAGGCCAGTATATAACAGAATAATAATATCGGAAGTAAAGTTAGTAATAGCCCTGCTAACTTACCGAAGAGAAAAGATATACGACTCACCTGACCGGTTAAATTTAACTTTAAGGTTCCGTTTTCTCTTTCCCTGGTGATAGTATCATAGGAAAATACAAGAGCGAGCAGTGATATTAAAATGGCAATTACTCTGGAAAAATCAATAGAGAAGAAAGCATTTAACAGAGGGTTATCACGTGTGTTTGCATGTCCTTCCGGGAATATGGGGTAACTGTAGAATGCGATTTGTATTTTATTACCTACATTACTGCTTATACCATTATTAAAAATACTTAGTGGTTGAGGCTTTGTTACAATAGTTGGTCGTATATTAGACCAGGTACTTGCATTTTTAATATTTTCTTCTGCTTTTTTTTGCTCTACTTCGTATACTTTTATCTGGTTAATGTAATCATCCACACTGATTACCACTGTGAAGGGTATAATTACCAGACAGAGTATAAAGCCAATTATAAATCTAATAGAAATCAGATTTAACAGGAAATCTTTTTTTGCAATTAACCAGATCATGATATAGCCTCCTGCATATAATCCAGATAAATACGTTCCAAATCATCCTGTAAAAATTCGTCACGTGTACGAATCATAACTAGACGTCCCTCTTTCATAATACCCACCCGGTCAGCAATTGTTTTTGCACGGAACAGATCGTGTGTACACATCAGTATGGATTTGCCATTGTCTCGTAAGTTGATTAGTAATTGCATCAATTCTGCGGCGCTTTTAGGGTCAAGTCCGCTTGTCGGTTCATCCATAACGATATTGTTAGCATCTTTGATAATAGCAATAGCTAATCCCACTTTTTGTCGCATTCCTTTTGAAAAAGTTTTTAGTCTCTTCTCAAAAGCCTCTTCCTGTAGTCCAACTTGTCGCATGACATTATAATAATCATTTTTTGTCAGGTTTGTTTTTCCTCCCAATCGTGCAAAGAAATCCAGATTTTGGCGGGCGGTAAAGTTTCCGTATAACATCACATTTTCAGATACAAAAGCTACATGTTTTTTCGTTTCTAAAGGTTGTTCCATGACATCTACCCCATCAATGATAGCCTTTCCTGAAGTTGGATCAATAAAATTTAGAAATAGGTTTATTGAGGTGGTTTTGCCAGCACCATTAGCCCCGAGTAAGAGGAATATTTCTCCTGGTTTTATTTCCAGGTTGAGGGCATCTAGAGCCAGATGACCATCTTCGTAACGTTTTGTTAGATCAATTGCTTGTAACATAATAAATATTTATTTATGAGTTGTGAGTTATGAATTGGTTGTGTATCCATAACTCATATTTTTTATCGTTTACTTAATTTCATTCCAAACCAAACTACACCTCCAATAAAAGCTATTAATAACATGATGAGAGCTAACGTCCCCCATAATGAAGCATTTGCATTCACCTGGATGCGAATTGTTTTATCTTCGGTGTCAACTTTCCGGTTATCGGCCATTGCCTCAGTCTTAATTTTTATCTCCTGAGCACCTACACCACCATCTTTAGGAGGAACAACGATTATTTTTACACGCTCTTCTTTTTCCGGATCAAGGCTACTGATTAGATCTGGCTCAATAAACGTCTCCCATCCCAGTGGTTTTTCTGAAATGACACGGATATTATCCAATCGACGACTACCTCCATTTCGAATGGTTGCATCCATTATTACCTCTTTGCCGGTAGTGGTTTCATGGTAAAGATTGTTAACTCTTACCTCAATTTTACCTTTTCCACGTGGGATAATCTCTAATTGTTCACTACCGGCACTTTCTCCATTTATCGAATTGATAGCTTCGACCTGAAACTTGATAGGTTGATCAATCACAACTTGTTCATCATCACGATCAGGTAGATATACTTGTAAAGATAGTTTTTTTACATTAATACCTTGGGCAAATCGTATCTGAGTTACTTTACTGCCTCCGTCAGTAAAATCGTAACTTATCTGACGGGGAAGGTTTTTTATTTCTAAGCGGTAGACGTCATCTGTCGTTGAAAAACGTTCTAATGTAAGATCATAAGATGCTTTACTGCTTAAGTCTGTTTCCTGACTGAACTGCATCGAGGCAATATCAATCAGGCTCATGCTGGCATCCTTTTTCAGATAAATATTTTTCTCGTCTTTCCGATTATTATAATTTAATGACACAGTCAGGTTTTCAGCGTCTTTTAATAATTCGAAATCAGCATCAGCAAATTTACCTAATTCAATAGATGGGATGCGATATTCATAAGGAGAACCAATTATTGTTTTGGATTCAATGTCGACTAAGGATACATAAATATTATAGATTTTCCCAGAGCGCATTTCAGGTGTGAATACGTCAAAATGATCCTGAAATTGATTAAGATATTCTTCGTTTCCTTCCAATGCACTTTTTAGTGTGATTTTTACTTTTCGATTACCCCGATTATCCTGGTATTTTACAGCGCGTTCAACAGTAATATAACTTTGCTGCGAGATAAGTTTGAGAATTAACTTTTGATAGTCTACCTCCTTACTAAGTAGTTCGTTTTTTGAGCGGTTATAATCATTGGCTGAGATTGCTTTTTCTTCAAACAATTTAGTGTCGTTTTCGAACTTTTGTTTGGCAACTTCGTAATCGGCACGGGTTTTCTTCAGATCGAGTAGCAGAGCAGCTTCGCTGTCTGCTTGCGCATTCGCAAAACTAGCGATCAAAAGAAACATGAAGATCATGTAATGTAATTGTCTCATTATATTTTTGTTTTTATTTTGTTGTTTTTATGCCCTTTCTAAAAGGTAACTTTGGTCATTTTTGAAGTCATACATGGTTTTTCTGTTTAGGTTAGCAACGGATAATTGATAAGTAATATAACTTTCAATATATGCAAGTTGTACTTGTGAAAGACGTTCCTGTTCAATTGAGAGTTCTTGACTTGTCATATCTCCATTTTCGAATCGCAACTGGCTGATTCGATAACTTTGAAGAGCTACATCCCGATTACGTTGATTGATCCGAAAACGTTTTTCAGCTTCATATACAGTACGTACAATTTCACGGATTTCACGCTCAATAGCACGTTTTGTGTTTTCAAGATTGAGTTTTTGTTGCTTTAAGCGTACCTGTTCCCGACGAACCTGATTTTTGGCTCTTCCCCAATCGGCAATCGGGTAGGAGAGTGTAAGGGCAATTCCACGATTTGAAGGACGATCCCTCATGTTTTCAAGTGAAGAACCTACCAATTCACCCACAGAACCTTCATCACGTGTACTTAATCCGGTAAAGTCATAATAAGCCGAAATATCTCCTTTAAACTCTCTTTTTCTTTTGGCACGTTTCACTTCAATTTCTTGTAATTGGATATTCAGATTGTTTTCTTGAATTTCCATCCGATTATGTAGAGCTTCCTCAATAGCCATTTGTATATCAATAAGAAAGGTCTCAAATTCCATCTCAGCCTCTAATTCTATCTCTTTTTTGAGATCTATTCCTATAAGAAGTTTAAAATCATCTTTGGCAGCCTCGAGCTTTCCCTGACTTTCCATAACACGTGCTTCGTCTTGTGCAACGGTGATTTCGGCAATAAGCATTTCTCCTTCGGGTAAATTCCCTGTTTCTTGTTTAAGACGGGTAATACGAAATGCCTCTTTAGAGTTAGTCAGTCGGTCCTGATTGATTTGGTGTTCATAAGCTAGTTGATAAACCTGATAAAAGCTTTTTGTTACATCATATACAATATCCATCTGCACTCGGGTAAAATAACAGGTGGATTTTTTATAATCTAACTCTGCTACTTTCATATTTTCTTTTAAAAGATTTGCAGTGAAAACCGGTTGGTTAAAAGAGAGTGCGAAACGCGAATATACCTGATCATGTTTCAGTTCTTTGTTGTCCATTTGTGAAAGAGTTGTACGATAGTTTTCCCAATACATTCGGGAAGAAAGTGCGAAATTACCTCCTGTAGGTAATACATATGTAAAATTTAGATTACCTCCGATTTGGATAGAGCCAATAGAATTATATACTGGTAAACCATCCACCTGGGATATTTGAGACAGCTCTTCACTCCAGGAAGGTGTGAAAAGACTAAAATTGAGTAGAGGCTTAAATTCGGATTTTGTGTAGAGGTAAGAAAAACGAGTAGCATCAATATCCTCTTTATAATAATTTACTCGATAACTTTCTCCCAATGCTATCTGGATAGCTTCTTCATAAGATATTTTTCTTATTTCCGATGCTTTTGCCATAGAAAAGATAAACATGAAGAGAAAAAATGTGAACAGTAGTTTTATTTTAATCATATCTTCTTTATTACGAATTTATGAGTAACAAATTACTCAAAAGGGATTTTATATATCACTTATTTGTATATTAAATGCAAATAATATGCCAAGTGATTTAAAGTATTGTTATATAATTGTTTAAGATATATTGTGTGCGCTATTGAAAATATTTTGTGAGACTATTATTTCTCATTATGGGTAATAAATTGCACATTTTATGATGTATTCAAATAAAATAATATATTTGTCATCAAATTATGATGCTATGTCACTATTTAAGAAGAAAAATGAAACCGGACCGGATTTAGGGCTTTTGCTTTCTGAATTCAACCGTTCGTTAATGCTTATTGTAGATAAATCTTTACTTATTGGTAATTTTGTGGCGAAAGTAAAACAAATAGGTCAGGTTGATTCTGTATATGTTTTTTTGCTAGATGAACTTACCGGAAAGTATAAGTTGCAAAATCCAGGAGACAAGATATCCTATGTATTAGATGGAAAAGGGAAATTAATCAATTGGCTTTCTGTAAATGAAATAGAATTATTACTTTCCCGACATACGGATGTTGTCGAATATTTTCCAAAAGAAGAAAAGGATATTTTGAAGCAATTAGGTGCAGAACTTATTTACCCGTTGAAGGTAATGAATCATATTAGTGGTACTATATTTCTGGGGAAAAAGAAGGATCATACACCATTTACAAACCAAGAAATAAATCTGCTTTCACTTTTATTTGATCAAGCAGCATTTGCTATCGAACATGCCTCTTTATATGAAATGCAAACAGATCGTATAAAAAAGATGTATCGAACAGTCCGATTAGCTACCTTAGGAGAATTAGCTGCCGGTGCTGCTCATGAAATACGTAACCCATTGACTTCTATTCGTAGTACTATTCAGTATTTAAGTAAAGATTTTGTAAATGATCCTGTTAAATCAGAGATGATTACAGAACTGATAGCTGAGGTTGAGCGTATCAACAAGATTGTGCAGGGACTTCTTTCTTTTGCCCGTCCTTCCGAACTGAATATGACTGAAGTTAATATTGAACACTTGATTAATCAGACACTGGTGTTACTCAATAATACTCTACAAAAACAAAAGATTGAAATCCAATTTGAATATTTTACAGAAGGAACCACCATATTCGGAGATGCTGAACAGTTGAAACAAATATTCCTTAATATTATATTAAATGCAATTGATGCAATGAGCGGTAATGAATCAGAACAACAACGAACCCTGATTATAAGTATAGAAAGAGGAGTAGCTATCGATACTTATAACCGTTACTTGCTCATCTCTTTTGAAGATTCAGGGAAAGGAATAGAAGAAAAGAATCTTGATAATATATTTAATCCCTTTTTTACGACGAAAGATGAAGGAACAGGACTTGGTCTGGCTATCAGTTATGGAGCAATAAACCGCCATGGTGGGGATATTGAAGTGAAAAGTATGCCTGGCAAAGGAACAATTTTTACAATTAAATTACCACAACGCTTATGAAAGCTAAAATATTAATAGCAGATGATGAAACACGTATCCGTAGAGTTATAAGTTTATTGCTGAGAGAAGAAGGATATGAGGTAATGGCTGTAGAGAATGGACAGGAAGTTTTAGATGTGTTATTGTCTTTTCAACCTGATGTTATCCTGTTAGATCAACAAATGCCAATATTAACAGGTGTGGAAACTTTGGAACAGATAAAAAAGATCAGGCCTAACCAGGTCGTAGTTTTTGTAACAGCCTTTGGCTCTATTGCTTTAGCTGTTGATACAGTGAGAAAAGGTGCCTATGATTTTGTCGAGAAACCCTTCGACAACGATAATCTCATACTAAAAGTGGGACGTGCAGTTGAGCATTGCCGCATGAAAGGCGAAATCCGTAATTTGCAGAATAAGCTCAAAAATGCCAACACTTTAATTATAGGTGAGGACGGAGGACTCAAGCAAGTTATATCGCAGGTGAAACGTGTGGCTGAAACCAATGCTACTGTCCTTATAAATGGAGAAAGCGGAACCGGAAAAGAACTTGTGGCACACGCCATTCATACCTACAGTAATCGATCTGATGGCCCCTTTGTGGCTGTTAACTGTGGAGCAATCCCCCTCTCATTGATGGAAAACGAATTATTTGGCCATGAAAAAGGGGCTTTTACCGATGCGCGTGATATGCAATACGGCACCTTTGAACGCTCCAACGGCGGAACACTTTTTCTGGATGAAATAGGTGAATTACCCATGGATGCGCAAGTGAAACTCCTCCGTGTCCTTGAAGAACGAAAAATTACCCGTATAGGAGGAAAGCGCTCTATTCCGGTGGATGTCCGGATTGTTGCTGCAACAAACCGTAACCTGGAAGAAGAAGTGCGTAAAGGAAACTTTCGCCTGGACCTTCTATACCGCCTCAATGTTTTCACTGTCCAGATACCCCCGTTGCGTGAGCGAAAAAGAGATATTCCCCAACTTATTGATTTCTTTATCCATAAACATAATCGCGCACTTAACCTTACCATTCAAAGTATTACCCATGCCGCTATGCAGAAGATCATTGCCTACGACTGGCCCGGAAATGTCCGCGACCTGGAAAATGCAATCCAAAGTGCAATGATACTCACTGCTGACGGCATTATTCAAACCGAACATCTTCCCCTGCGCGTAAAAGGGTATGAACACGTAGATACTACTGCTGCTGTAGAAACAGAGAGCGGTGGTATCCGTGAAATAAATGCCCAGGTTGAAAAAGAAATCATTCTCGAAGCTCTGAAGAAACATAACTATAATCGTACTCTCACTGCAGAAGCTTTAAATATCAGCCGTAAAACACTATTCAATAAGATAAAGAGGTATCGGCTGGATAGTTAAATTCTGAATAACTCATTCGATTACTATAATTTTATCAGTTTGAATTTTCCCATCTTTTGTTTGAATAGTAACAATATATACTCCGTTAGGGAAAGTGACTTCTATCTGGGTTTCCTGTTCATTCCTAACTGTGGAATAGACTATGTTTCCAGCAAGGTTTACAATACGAACGGAATACTCTCCTTGTGAAGGAGCATTTATTGTCATTTGCGAAAATCTTCTTATAGTATTCGGATACACACGAGGAGGACCGGCTTTTGTCTCGTTGAACGTTACAAAAGGACAGCTTTCATCATAACTACCGTCTGCACGGAAGGCGTGAACTGTGTACGTCCCCGACATTCCTACTTCAGGATAATATTGTGAGGTCCCATAACTCTCGATTTTATTTCCATTTTTATACCATTGATAAGATGTATATATTCCTTCTTTATTATAGACATAGAGCACATCATCCCATTTCTGTTCAATCCATACATTACTACCGGTGACGAGTACGGTATCGCTGTGTATGATTCCGCAAGTATCGGTTATTTCAACAAAATACTCTCCTTCAATAGTTTCATCAAAGGCTGCCTCGTAGGTCGATTTATTGGCTCCGGCAATAAGACTTGTACCCAAAAACCATTGATATGAGATCGGATTTCCCGAGACTTCCACCGATAAAGCAAATGTATCGGTAGTACATAGGTTACTGACCGCTACCGGTTGTTGAGTTATAACCATAGGAGTCGGAATGTAAATATAAACAGGATAATTATAGAGTAAATCAGGATTGGTTGAATAACGGAAGAGTATTTCTCCCCGATGTAATCCGGGATGCATTACTTCCGGAATATCAATAGTAAAATAATCACTTTCAGGTAAAGGTTTATACTCTTTCATGTCTTCAAATTCGCACTCGGCTGATTCTTCACAAAATACTATTTTGTATTCAACGTTTTCCCTGTTGGTTAAGAATTTATAAGGAATATTTAGGATTCTTTCTCCGGGACATATCGTCCATAACGTATCCATTTCGACCATTGGGGAATCAGGTGTATCTGTAATAAGAATAGTATATGGATCATCTAATATATATGGACTATTTTCAATTTCTGTACCATTTTGATATAAATGAAGACGGTAAGTCAGATAAGGATATTCTCCGGTTTTATTATGGGGATCATCAGGATTAAATTCATAAAGTTCACCTAGTGTGACTCTGCCGGAAGACTGCCGGTTGCCGGTGTGGTCGGTATAATCAATCTCCCATTCATCAAAGAAAACACTGCGGTTTACGGTCACCGGAAGTATAGCCAATCGCACATCGGTGCCTTCTCTCTCTATCGTTGTTCCTCCGGTAGGAACATCATTATATGCTCCCTCGTTGATCTTTACCTTATACTGTAAATATATGCCATCTGGCACTGGATTACTTTTTACAATACTAATGGTATAGGGGTCATTTACGGTAAATGGACTTTTGTTTACCTCCAGTCCGTTTTTGTATAAATGAAGCCGAGTTGTAGTATATAGATAATCTCCGATGGTATTATGAGGAGCGTCCGGATTGAACTCATACAGGTCTTCGGAATTTTCTTTTTCAGTGGATACCTGTTTTTGATCCGGTCCTGTATACGTTATCTTCCACTCGTCATAATCGATATTTCCGGTTTTACGATCGGGAATAATTCCCAAATATACATCCGTTTTCTCTTTTTCGACCGTCATGCCTCCGGTTCGAACATTGGTGTAAGGGCCATTCTCAATTTTCACCTTGTACTGTAGGCTTGGCGGGTTATCTTCGGGTCCCGGTTCCGGTTCTTCGCCAACCTCAATTGTATAGGTGTCATTATAGAGCTGATGGCAATACGGTAGTTCGTATTTTAAAAATAGTACACTATCAACTTTTATTTCATATTTTCCATTTGCTAAATTCGACAAATCGATTCGTTTATTGTAATAGATAAAGTAGCCCCAATCATCAAAGTCTATCCCATTAACAGAACCGTAAATATACCAGTTATTGAAATATAGAGGATCTGAGTAATCTTCATCCCATTTTATTTCCAAATAGGCATTATCACCGCTTTCTTTTATTTTAATCGAACCGCCATTCTCGACTTTGTCAGTTTGCCCGTCAATGGTCAGATAAAACTCTAATTCGGGGAAAGTAGCTGCCTGATACCAGTAATATCTTCGTGGATCGACCTCATCCCATTTGGTGTATCCTTCAGGTTCAATTATACAGAGCAAAAATTGCTTAAGCATATTATTGCCCGGAGTAAAAGTTGGCCCATTACTTATATATTCCAGTTCACCATCTTGTATACCTGCTTCTATCAGCGAGAAGAAAGAACCGTCAGTAAGTACATTATGACGATATAAATCGGATTGGAAATCAATACTCATTTTATACCATTTAAAGGTACACGCAACGCCTCCGTATGCTTCCGCGCTAAGATCCATTTCTTTTCCTAATTCGATGACTTCTGGATGCTGTTCCATACCAGATAGCTGTATATAGCGATTCAATTTCTGGGGGAAAATTTTATAACTTTCGAACATCTCATTAGTCATATTTCCGGTCATTTTCTTTAGCTCGCTATTGGAAAGTCTATTGAATCTCAAGTCTGACTTTCCCAGATCCAGACTTTGGGGAGCGTTTAATGTTTGTAGATCACTTCCGAATAAATATAATTCTTCCAATGAAGTCAGGAAGGATAAGTCCAGATGTGCTATCGAGTTGTCGAATGGTAATATAAGTGTTTTGAGGGTGGGAGGTAATTTTTCATGATGGTCATGTGCGTAAATGTTACCGCATAATTCTTCCAGATTGGTGAAAACCGTAAAATCATTTATCCCAAAGGCTTTCCAGGCGTTTATTCGTTTAATATTCTCCGGAGTATCTATGTTAATGGTACTTATCCGGGCACCAATACAATTGATATCCGTAAGGGAAGGACAATTTACTATCTCAATCTTTTTTATTTTTTCATTGAAAATAAATGATTCATCAACAACAGGCCTGTCATTTTTACCAGATAGGTCCAACACCTCTAATTTCTCACAATTTAAAACCTCTATACTTTCCAGAGCCATGGATTCATATCGGGATAAATCTGTGGAGGGAGTCACTAATACTTTTTCCAATTCGTCACAATCTTCTATTTTGATTGTCTTTATATATTTATTCGCTTCCAAATGGATGTTTGCCAACGGAATGTTTTTTATCGAAAAAGAGCTTATGTAAGTTTCTTTTACTTCCAGTTGTTCCAATTTTTCAAAATCAGCAAGTTCCAATGGGTTATAGTATCCTCTGTTCAATGTGATTTGCGTAACATGTCCGGCATCGACGGAAATAATGTCCTGAGAGACAAGATGATCCATTTTTTCATCATCTGTCAAAGATGCAGGATTATTAAGACCGGCTGTCTTCCAATTGCCATTATTATTTTGGGCAAAGAATGCCATCAAGGCTTGCATTTCAGCAGCATTATAGCTTTGAGCCTTTAAAGATAAGGACGGGTAAACAATGAATAAGAAGAGAAACGCAATTGAGTGTATAATTTTTAGTTTCATAATAAATGTATTTGGTAAATCAGGATTCAATTAAATTTAAATCTAAAGATCAGACTTTAGCTTAGAGGAGGCTTATCATAGCTCGGTTTCATCCAGTTTTATATATGCAAATATAGAAAAAAAAAAAGAATTACAATATTTTGATAGTTAAAAATGAATGAGTTACATTTTGTGTCTTCATTCGAAAATTAGGCATGCAACTTTATGGATTGAATTTCATAGGTGAGATAATTTGTCGTTTTTTTTGTACCTTTGTATACTAATTTAAAAAAAGAGAAAATATGTTTTCAGGAATCGTCGAAGAGGCTGCAGAGGTGGTAGCGATAGAACAGGACAAAGGAAATATTCATCTAACTATGAAATGCTCTTTTGTGAATGAATTAAAAATCGATCAGAGTGTCTCTCATAATGGTGTATGCCTTACTGTGGTTAGTATGACTGAAGATACGTATACTGTAACTGCTATCAAGGAAACCTTGGAACGCTCAAATCTTGGTTTACTGAAAGTAGGTGATAAAGTAAACCTTGAACGTAGCATGCTGATGAATGGCCGGTTAGACGGACATATTGTTCAGGGACATGTCGATCAGACTGCTGTGTGTGCAGAGGTCAGAGAGGCAGACGGTAGTTGGTATTATTCTTTCGAGTATGATTTTAATAAAGAAATTGCCCGTCAGGGATATATGACTGTTGAAAAAGGGTCCGTATGTGTAAATGGAGTAAGTCTGACCGTATGTAATTCCGGACAAAATACATTTGAGGTTGCAATTATTCCTTACACCCATGATTTTACTAATTTTGGTCAGATCGAAAAAGGAACAGTTGTCAATCTTGAGTTTGACATTGTTGGTAAGTATCTTAGTAAGATGATGCTTTTTCAGTAATGAGTGATGAGAGGTAAACGATGAGTTGTCTTTACTAACCACTCATCGTTCATCGCTCACCATTATATTTAAAGCTCTTTGAGCAATATATGATTATCCCGATCAAACATATCTTGTCTGGTACGGATTATCGCTTCCCATTCTGCATTGAATAGTTTATCCTTATCTATTTTAAAGTTTTCAGAACCTTCTTCATCTACCTTTTTTAAGACATAAGAAACCGTAATATGGTTGATGTCTATTGCCGGTTGATAATAAATGGTCCATTCATCTTTATCCTCAATTACCTCTGTGAGTATGTTTAGTTCTGTCAACTCATAAAGAAGTTGGGTTGCAAGACGTATAGGTATATGGAATTTCTCAGATAATTCATCAGCTGTATAAGGTTTTTCACCGGTTTCAAAACGTTTTACTATAAGCGACATAATAGTAATGATCACGAAATCTTTATATCTTCGGCTGATATTCTTGCTATCTGTTTCAAAATTAAATTTACTTGCATTTTGAATCCCATACGCTAAAGCTCCTCCGAATAAACAAATCACCCATGATAACTGTACGAATAATAGTAA
Source organism: Tannerellaceae bacterium (assembly GCA_032073245.1). Taxonomy (GTDB): domain Bacteria; phylum Bacteroidota; class Bacteroidia; order Bacteroidales; family Tannerellaceae; genus QVMG01. Next base: position 191,454 of record DAMANX010000002.1, on the reverse strand, counting down.
AAGAGGGATTGCTGCAAAGCTACCATAGATAGCATTATACTTTGTTACCCAAATCTGTCCGCTAATATAGAACAATTGAAATATCTGAAAGGCACAACCGGCAATAACGCCGGCAATTAAACCGGGTATAAATCTCACTTTTGTATTAGGAAGGAAGATATATAGTGCTGTAAATACGAGCGATGTAATTATAAACGGGACTATCTGAAGTGCTGAATTCACAAAAGAGGTAAGAAATACAAATTCATCAAGAATGGTATTTCTAATAGTCGATATAAAAAGAGACATACCGCTGGAAGCGATCATCATTACAGGTATGAAAAGAAGAAGTGCCAAATAGTCAGTTATCTTACGCGGGAGAGAACGGGACTTGTTTATTTGCCAAATGTCATTAAAAGTGTTTTCAATATTTGAAATCAGGCTTATAACCGTCCAGAGTAAAATAACGATACCCACCCCCATGATTACACCTCCTTGAGCCTGTGCCAGATAACTATCTACAAAACCAAATGCCATATTCAGTTCATTTATCTGCGCGGGGAAATAACTATTTAAAGCTTCTCTTACCGTTTCCTGAAAACCAAATCCCTTGGCTATACCTAATAACACAGCAAGAAAAGGAACAATAGCTAATAAAGTGCTGTAAGTAAGTGCAGAGGCTCTGATTTGTAAATTCTCGTCTACAAAACTACGGATTGCCAGGGAAGTTGATTTGGCGGCACTGATACCTAACTGCTTAATACCGGTTACTTCATTACCTGTAATCCGCCACATATCATAAGTGACAAAACGGATAGCTTTTGTAATGAAATTCTTTATGCGAACAATAAAAGATTCTTTTTCACCCTTATCAGGTTTTTTCTTTTCCTTCTTCATATAAAAGGTATTAAAAATGCAGTTTGCCTGTAAGCCGGGTTCTGTCCCTTCCCGAAAGAAGGTGCCTGCCATTTATCTTGACTTACTGTTACCAGCAAGCTCTAGCGGTCTACCCTCCGGCATCGGGCGAGCAACCCTACATGCGCCGGTTTACATGACCTTGCAACCCATAAGACGTACGGCATCCCATATTGCTATGGAACCCGGTGAGCTCTTACCTCACCTTTTCACCCTTACCCGGCCGAAACCGGGCGGTTATTCTCTGTTACGCTACTCTGCCCTTGCGAACAGCTTCCCGTTAAGAAGTATGGTGCTCTATGTTGCCCGGACTTTCCTCCCACCTTACGATGAGCGACAGGCCGGCAAACTGCAATAGTGCAAAGATAGTTAAAAATGAATACTCTATTTGAGTAAAAACATATAAACTGACAAAAGGGTTTAAACAATCAGCCTTTTTTGCTGTTATATTTATGACACCTGTCTAAGTGTCAGCGATAGGTATGTTTTCGGTACTTTGTAATACAGGGTACTGTTAATCCCAGTTAACCCGACCATGCTTGGAGTTAAAAGAGATGAAAAAACAGTGACTTTAAGAATAACTGCACGATTTTTGAGTTTATTTGTACACAAGAAACTGTTAAATTTAAGTGTTTAATTAAAAGAATAAAGTATGAAGAAGACATGGAAGAATTTGCTCGGAGTAGTAGCAATTGCAGCGATTAGTGTGGGCGCGGCTGTTGGTACCAGTTCTTACCTGACTAACAAGAAGCTGGCAGACTCCTCTTATTCAGTTGAAAGCGAGTATGGTTTCAAACAACAGCCTTTCCATTATGCCAACTACAATACGGTAGCTGCTGAGAATATTGATTTTACATTAGCGGCAGAAAGTTCTATACACGCAGTTGTGCATATTAAGGCAACAACCAATGCTCAACAAAGGGGTAGTGGCAGACAGCAATATATTGACCCATTTGAATATTTCTTTGGCTTTGGAAACAGAGGCCAGGGACAACGCCAACCACAACCTCGCGTAGGTTCGGGTTCCGGTGTGATCATTTCGGTTGATGGGTATATCATGACAAATAATCATGTGATTGATGGAGCGGATGAACTCGAAGTAACATTGAATGATAATCGTAAATTTCCTGCTAAGGTAGTGGGTACCGATCCGCAAACGGATATTGCTCTGATTAAAATTGATGCAAAAGATCTGGCAACAATACCTTTTGGTGATTCCGACCAATTGAAAGTAGGAGAGTGGGTATTGGCTATTGGTAACCCATTTAATCTGACATCAACTGTAACAGCTGGTATCGTAAGTGCAAAAGGCCGTGGAGGTATCTCACGGAGTAATGGAGGTATTGAGTCTTTCATTCAGACAGATGCTGCTGTTAACCCGGGTAATAGTGGTGGTGCACTTGTAAATACAAAAGGGGAATTAGTAGGTATTAATACTGCTATCTATTCAGAGACAGGTAATTTTGCCGGTTATTCATTTGCAGTGCCTATCAGTATTGCAGGTAAAGTAGCAGGTGACCTGAAACAATATGGAGTTGTACAAAGAGCTGTATTAGGTGTAATCATGCAGGATGTACAATATGTAAAAGAAGAAGATAAAGAAAAACTGAAAGTAACTGAAGGTGCATATATAGCCGACTTTGCTGATCGTAGCTCTGCAAAAGAAGCCGGATTGGAAAAAGGTGACGTTATTACAGCTATTGATGGTACAAGAATTCGCACAGGTAGTGCCCTGCAGGAACAGATCAGTAAATTCCGTCCTGGTGACAAAGTGAAAGTAACTGTCGATCGTTTTGGTAAAACACAAACATTCACAGTAGAACTTCGCAATGCGCAAGGTAATACGGAAGTAGTGAAAAGTAAAGGTGATGTAGCCCAGGTATTAGGCGCTGCATTTAAAGAATTGACAGATAAACAAATGCAACAATTAGGCATCAGTGGAGGCATTGAGGTTGCAGGTGTATCTAATGGTAAGATAAAAGATGCCGGTATCACTAAAGGATATATTATCCTTGAAGTAAACGAGCAAAGAGTTTCCACACCTGAAGAATTTGAACAGATTGTAGATAGGATTCTGAAGACTGCAGGCTCAGATCAAGCCTTGTTTATAAAAGGAATGTATCCGAATGGACGTATGAAATACTACGCAATTGATCTGGCAGATTAAGATATAGAATGCCTTTACAGGCAAGAAGATTGTTAAAGGTTTATAATTGGCTGAATGTGGGGTGCATTCAGCCAATATTTCCGAAAAAAAAGAGTATCTTTGCACCCCGTATTTCTCAATTAAAATAATTGAATGAGACAACTAAAGATTACAAAGTCCATTACCAATCGTGAAAGCGCTTCACTTGATAAGTATCTCCAGGAAATAGGCCGGGAAGATCTTATTACTGTTGAAGAGGAAGTAGAATTGGCACAGGCAATTAAAAGAGGAGACCGTAAAGCATTAGAAAAGCTAACTAGAGCTAATTTACGTTTCGTCGTTTCTGTAGCAAAGCAATATCAAAATCAAGGTTTAAGTCTACCTGACTTGATCAATGAAGGAAACCTGGGATTGATAAAAGCAGCTGAGAAATTTGATGAAACTCGTGGGTTCAAGTTTATTTCTTATGCAGTATGGTGGATTCGCCAGTCTATTCTGCAAGCTTTGGCAGAGCAGTCACGTATTGTTCGTCTTCCATTGAACCAGGTGGGTTCGCTGAATAAAATCAGCAAAGCCTTTTCCCGTTTCGAGCAGGAAAACGAGCGACGTCCTTCTCCTGAAGAATTAGCAGAAGAATTGGATATTCCGGTAGATAAGATTTCTGATACTCTAAAGGTATCCGGACGTCATATCTCAGTGGATGCTCCGTTCGTAGAAGGTGAAGATAACAGCCTCTTGGATGTGCTTGTAAACGATGATGCTCCAATTGCTGACCGTGCGTTGATGAACGAATCATTAGCAAAGGAAATTGATAGAGCGCTTGCTACATTGACCGAAAGAGAATGCGAAATTATCAAAATGTTTTTCGGTATTGGCTGTCAAGAAATGACATTAGAAGAGATTGGCGACAAATTTGGCCTCACTAGAGAGCGCGTCCGCCAGATCAAAGAAAAGGCAATCAGAAGATTAAGACAAGGAACACGTAGCAAGCTCCTTAAAACCTATCTAGGTTAAAACCTCTGCAAAAGACATTGAGGAAAAGAAAGCCGTCTCCGGAAGGAGGCGGCTTTTTTCATTTATAGACGATGGGAAAAGGGTTATTCCCTTCATAAGTATAATATATCCCTACATAGGTTTTTACATTATTGCATTCAGCCGTCAGCCACGTCTAACAGTCTGACCATTAGTGAATATGGCTGAAGGTAGCATCATTCAGTTTGCCTTCAGGAAAATTTCGCCTTTAATTTTCACCTAAAACCTACCACTTTTTGGTGGAGAGCTACCAGCTTTTTTTAATTCCCTGCCAGCTTTTTGAAATTCCCTACCGGCTTTTTGAAAAACGGTCCTGACTTTTTAGGACGGGTCACTTGATTTCCCTGAAGGTAAACTGAATGATGCTACCTTCAGCCATACTTGCTAATGGTCAGACTGTTAGAGTCGGCTGACGGCTGACGGCAAGAATGTAAAAACCCTGTGTGGAGAAATCTTAACAGAATAAAAGCCATCGAATAAACCTCTTATAAAAAGTATCAGATGTTTCTTAAAGAACGATTAGATGTCTTAAAAAAAATATTAGGTATTTTTTGAGAAACATGTTTATGCTTTCACGTCATAAGATAACTATGTTTTTTGTTCACGGGTAGTTGTTTTTGAGGATATACACTCAGCAGAATGAGCCTATATGTTCACTCTGCCGCCTAGCCTTACTCATAGAAGCGAGTATGGCTTGTCAAGCAGTATCAAAAATGTTGTCTATAGGTTGACGATTTAATGATTTGTATATATCAATCGAAAAGTATTTGAAGATAATAAGATATAAGTAACTGGCTCCCTTCCTGCCCGAGGAGGGGGTGGACCATCGCTTGCGATGGTGGGGTGGTGGGAGAAAAGGTATTTATTAAATAGGTATATCTCATTTATGAAGAATACCAACCGCCCCACCGCTGCAAGCAGCGGTCCACCCCCGCCTTAGTAAAGGCGGGGAGCCAGTTACTACAGTTCTAACAACAAATACTCATATCGGAAATCTTCAAATGTAACAATCTTAGAAGATTCTAGACTAATGACATTCCTAAAGGTTTTATCATTATGAATAATAGATTCTTTTTGAAGAGATTGATAATTAATGAGAACAAAAGATAATTTCATCCGGTGTTATAATACAATCCATTTTTTTATCGAATGGCTCGATTGGGATTGTGTCGTGAAGTTGAAAGTCAAAACAAATACCTAATTTAGGCGCATCTATTGTAGCCAGCAACCTATCGTAATAACCTTTTCCGCGTCCTAGCCGATTACCTTGTCTGTCAAAAGCTATACCGGGTATAATCAATAAGTCAATATCTGATAAATCATATTGGCTAATACACTTCTCTGGTTCCATTATACCATACGTTCCTTCTTTCAATGATTCTTTACCCATGTATTGAACTAATCTTAAATCATCCCCTTCTACAACAGGTAACAGAATGGTCTTTTTTTTAGCCCATTTCTCAATAAAGTCGGCTGTTTCAACTTCTCCGGGAAGAGCATGGTATATTGCTATACAAGAAGACGACTGGAAAAGCTCTGTCTCTTCCAATCGTCTTAATGTTTTTATTGAATGCTCAGACAATAATGTCGGAGAATATTCTTTCTTTCGACAAGCCATATCTTTTCGAAGGGCCTGCTTTGCTTTGGAGATTTCCATCTACAGATTGTTTAATTAATTCAGATGTAGGAAGTGCCTCGCCTTTTTCTAGTATCTGAATAGCACGTTGTAAGGTAATATCTTCCTTTTGGAAAATAGGATAGAAGCCTTGTTCGTCAAAGAAATTCCGTACAATATAAGCTTGCAACTGTGTTTCGATCAACGGCCCGGATATATCAATTAATTGAGGACGTTTCTTAATACCTTTCGTTGCAGCAAAATTCGTGAAATTATTTAACAATGGTTGTGTTTGCAAATAAGCATATAACTCTTCCCATGTATTGAATGAAGAAAGTTTTTTACGATAGGTATCCGAATAATCCAAAGCATATAGATATAAAGTTCCAGTATTAATTACATTGCTGTAGTAGGAGGTAATACCACTTGTATCTCGAGGAATAAAGATATCAGGCATAATACCGCCGCCGCCATAAACTGTACGACCACTTAATGTTTCGAACTGCAATGATTCATCCATCTTTATGCTATCGGCAGAGTCAAACTCTCCGTGCATATAACGATTGTAGATATCCTGGTCATATTCATCTCCTTTACCCAACTCATATTCTTTTTGAATACTACGTCCGGAAGGTGTATAATAACGGGCTATCGTCAAACGAATTTCTGAACCATCATTTAATGTAATAGGGGTTTGTACTAATCCTTTTCCATAAGTACGACGTCCAATGATTAATCCTCTGTCATTATCCTGAATAGCTCCGGCAAAAATCTCACTAGCTGAAGCAGAGGATTCGTCGGTCAATAATATTATTGGGTTTTCTTTACATGTTCCTGTACCGTTAGCATGTACTTCTGAGCGTGGAAAAGATTTACCTTCCGTATAAACTATCATTCGTCCTTCAGGCATGAATTCATTAATCATATTGATAGCAGCATCCATATATCCTCCGGTATTGCCACGTAAGTCAATAATAAAGGAATGACAATTCATCTGTTTCAGTTTGGCTATTGCCGTAATAAATTCACCGTATGTGGTACGTGCAAATTTGCTGGTTTTAATATATCCTATACCTTTACTCACTTCATAAGAAACATCTACGGAATGAACCGGTACATCTCCACGTGTTACATCAAAATAAACCAATTCTTCTGCTCCGCCTCGTTTGATTCCCAGCTTCACTGTACTATTTTTTGTGCCACGTAATGTGCGCATAATCTTAGTCTGGCTTGTGTTATTGCCTGAGAAAATAGAATCATTAATAGTAATAATCCTATCAAATGGTAATAAACCTGCTTTTTCAGCCGGCCCACCGCTTATTACACTAATGACAAGTATTGTGTCTGTCTGCATATTAAACGATACACCAATGCCACTGAATGATCCTTCCAGGTCTTCATTGGCCAATTCTGCATCTTCAGCCGGTATGTAGACGGAGTGAGGATCTAATTCGCTAAATATTTTGGGAATAGTTCCTTCTATTAATTTCGGCATATTAACTGTATCGACATATTGCTCGTTAATTATATCTAATACAGCATTGATTTTATTACCACCATAATAGGAACGAGGGCCTCCTTTCGTAAGGGATGCATAGTAATTTCCTACTATAATCCCCGCAGCAATACTCAGTACAATGATAATAGGAAGCCAAATGCTTATTACTCTTCTTTTACTCATAAATCTTTTTGTTCTTTTAGCTCAATAAACTCGACAGAAATACCAGCACGTTTCAATAAGTTACAACCGTCCTCTACCCGGTATTGTTCCGAATAAACAACCCTTTTAATACCTGATTGGATAATCAACTTTGCACATTCAATACAAGGAGCAGAAGTTACATAAATGGTAGCATCCTTACTGCTGTTGGAAGATGCCGCAACTTTGGTTATCGCATTTGCTTCCGCATGTAATACATAAGGTTTGGTTACATTATTTTCATCTTCACAAACATTTTCAAACCCAGATGGTGTTCCATTATAACCATCGGAAATAATCATTTGATCTTTTACAATGAGTGCTCCAACCTGTCTCCGTTTGCAATAAGAATTTTCCGCCCAAACAGATGCCATACGTAAATAACGTTTGTCCAATTCCAGTTGCTTATCTGTCTTTTCGTACATGAGTTATCCAATTTTCGTAATAACATGCAAATATACGATTAAATTGGAAAAGATTATTGTTTATAAATGAATTACCATAAAGCATGCTTAATACATACATTATTTTCTGATTTCTATTTCAATCCATTCTTTTGTAAAAGTGCATCAATAGTCGGATCTTGTCCACGAAAACGACGATAGAGTTCTGACGGATCTTCGGTGCCACCTTTAGATAGAATGTTATCACGGAAAGAACGGGCAGTTTCTTTATGAAATATTCCATTGGCTTTGAAAAGAGAAAAGGCATCGGCATCAAGTACTTCGGCCCATTTGTAGCCATAATAACCTGCGGCGTACCCTCCGGAGAATATATGTCCGAAACTACTGCTCATTAATGTGCCTACAACATCGGGAAGAATAGCAGCAGGAGCCCAGGCCTGTTTTTCAAATTCAATAACATTGCCTTCAAAAGGAGTGGTTAGTGTATGCCATGCCATATCCAGCAAGCCAAAACTTAACTGACGACAACATAAATAACCTACATTGAAATTAGATGCATCAACCAGCTTATGAATTAATTCTTCTGGTATCTTTTCGCCTATTTCATAATGGATGGCGATCTGGTCAAGGTATTCTTTTTCCCGGAGCCAGTTCTCCATTATCTGGGAAGGAAGTTCAACAAAATCCCCATAAACGCTGGTGCCTGAAAGGCTTGAATAAGAGCCTTGGGCAAGCATTCCATGCAGGGCATGTCCGAATTCATGCAGGAAGGTTTCTACTTCATCAAATGTAAGTAAGGACGGTTTAGTTTCAGTTGGGCGTGTGAAATTCATCACAATAATAATCTGAGGACGACTGTCTTTACCTTCTTCATCTATATATTGAGGCTTAATGTTATTCATCCAGGCTCCTGATTGTTTGCCGTCACGAGGATGAAAGTCTGTATATAGTATAGACAGGAAAGTACCATCTTCATCATATACCTCATAAGCATCTACTTCATTATGATAGACCGGAATATCCTTATTTAGTTTAAAAGTGATGCCATAAAGTTGAGTAGCCAGGCCAAAAACACCTTTTATTACATTACTTAGTTCAAAGTATGGGCGAGTCATTTCGTCATTTACCTGAAAACGAATATCTTTCAGCTTCTCAGAATAATAATTCCAATCCCAGGGCATTACCGTAATATCTTCCTGTTCCTTTCCGATTGCAAATCCTTGTACGGCATTGTATTCATTGACTGCTACAGGCCTGTAAGCATCCAGTAATTGATTCAGAAGATTGTAAACCGCTTCAGGGCTTTTGGCCATTGTATGTTGCAGATTGTAGTCTGCAAATGTCTGATTGCCCATTAAGCGAGCAATTTCAAGACGAATATTCACAATGCGGCGTATTATTTCTTTATTATCGTATTCATCTCCTTTATTACCGACACTCATATATTCTCTATACATCTTCTCACGCAGGTCACGCAGAGACGAATAACGCATAAACGGCTGGTAACTGGGAGCTGAAAGATTGAATAACCATCCCGTTTTACCTTTTGCTTTTGCTAAAGCCGCAGCCGCCTCCCGTGTACTTTCGGGGAGTCCTGCTAATTGAGCTTCTTCAGTAAGAAGCATTTCAAAACGAATCTTATCTTTCAGTGCGTTTTGATCGAATTGAAGAGTGAGAAGACTTAGTTCAGTACTCAACTGACGATATTTTTCTTTATCGGTGGGAGAGAGGGTTGCACCTTTTTTACGAAATGATTCGTAGGTTTCTTCCAGTAACCGTGCTTGTTCTATGGAAAGACCAAGTGTTTTTTTTCGGTCATAAACAAATTTTACCCGATCGAAAAGCTTCTCATTTAAATAAATATTATTAGAACTTTCTGATAGTTTAGGAGAAATACGTTGTGAAATCTCCATCATTTCATCATTAGCTTCTGCATTGAGTATATTGAAAAACACATAACTTACCTTATCCAGTTGTTTTCCACTTCTTTCAAGAGCAACGATTGTGTTTTCAAATGTAGCCGGTTCATTGTTTCCAACAATTATATCCACTTCCTGTTTTAAATCACTTATACCTTTATCAAATGCAGGTTCGTAATATTCAATACTGATTTTATCGAAAGGAGGCGTCTCGAATGGAGTGTTGTATTTTCCGAAAAACGGATTGGTGTCTGCTTGTATCATATATGCTATACTTAATAATCCAATTAATATATATATAAATCTATTCATGGCGTTAAATGTTTAAACAATCGTGCAAAAGTAGGAATTAATAGAGAATATAAAGGATTATATAAGTATTTTTGTAGCTTAATAAATGAAGCTAAGTATGAGAATCGAAGAAAACTATTCCCTGGAAAACTATAATACTTTCCATCTTCAGGTAAAGACCCGCTGGTTTATGGAATATGATAATGAAGAAGATTTGCAGAAGATATTACATGATGAGTATTTTCAAGAATGTTTATCCTTACATATAGGAGGGGGAAGTAATTTACTTTTTCTGTCCGATTATAATGGGATCATAGTGCATTCACAAATAAAGGGAATTGAAATTGTTAATGATGCATCGGATCATATACTCCTACGCGTAGGAGCCGCAGAGTTATGGGATGATGTGGTTGCTTATACGGTTGAGAAAGGATGGGGAGGTATTGAGAATTTATCCGGTATTCCTGGCGAAGCAGGTGCAGCCGCCATACAGAATATCGGTGCTTACGGAGTAGAGATTAAAGATGTAATATCCTCAGTTGAAACTTATAATCAGCTTACTTTTGAGAAGCGTATCTTCACACAGGCTGAATGTGAATATAGTTATCGTCACAGTTATTTTAAGAATGAATACAACGATCCGCATATCGTAACCCATATTGTTATCCGTTTGGAAAAGAATCCTTCCTTTTGTATTGGTTACGGACAATTACAAACGGAACTCGATGGTATCTGCCTAACCCTTGGTGTTGTAAGGGATGCTGTAATACGTTTACGTGATAGAAAACTACCCAATCCGGCTATACTGGGTAATGCCGGTAGTTTTTTTATGAATCCCATCGTTACACAGGAAAAGTTTGAAGAGATAAAAAGTAAATATACTTCCTTACCATCCTATCCTTGTGCTGATGGACGAACCAAACTGTCTGCCGGTTGGTTGATTGAACAATGTGGATTTAAAGGGAAAAAACACGGTTCTGTCGGTGTATACGATCATCAGGCATTGGTTTTAGTTAATTATGGCGGTGCAACCGGAGATGAAATAGCTTTAGTTGCCGAAAGTATACGGGCGGCAGTGAACGAACAGTTTGGTATTGAATTGATACCGGAAGTGAAATATGTTGGTTAGTAAAAATTGAATAATGAGGATTACTTTTCTGGGCACAGGAACTTCTACCGGAGTACCTGAAATCGGTTGTAAATGCGAAGTATGCTGTAGTAAGGATCCGCGTGACAGACGTCTGCGTACTTCAGTATTAGTAGAAGTAGACGGAAAACGAATCCTTTTAGATTGTGGCCCTGACTTTCGTTGGCAAATGCTGAAAAATAATATCGACCAATTAGATGCCATCTTGCTATCGCATGAACATTACGATCATGTAAGTGGATTGGATGATATCCGTCCGCTAATTTATAAAAATGAAATCCCAATTCATGCAGAAGAACCGGTAGTTGAAGCTATTCGTACGCGTCTGCCCTATGCCTTTCGGGAACATAAATATCCAGGAGTACCTCAATTGGATTTACGCTCTTTCAATATGGAACCGTTTCATACAGTGGGTATTGAAATTACTCCCATTCGCGTGTATCATGGGCAGTTGCCAATAGCCGGTTTTCGTATAGGAAATATGGCATATCTTACAGATGTGAAGACACTTCCAGAAGAATCTTATCCTCTATTGCGAGGACTTGATTTACTATTAATAGACGCTCTTCGGCCGGATTCGCGACATTTTTCCCATCAAGGTGTTGATGAAGCTATTGTGCAGGCATCCACAATACAGGCTAAAGAAACATACCTGATCCACATGAGCCATCGTATAGGGTTACATGCCGATGCCGAGAAATTATTGCCTCCGGGCATTCATTATGCCTATGATGGATTGAAACTTATTATTTAGATAAAGAATAATACACTCTTTTTGGCGTTATAAGCTAAAGAAATAATACCTGAATATGAAATACAAAATAGCTGTTGTTGGATTAGGATATGTAGGATTGCCATTGGCACGTCTTTTCTCTACCCGCTACGAAACCTTCGGTTATGATATCGATCAGTCACGTGTCGATTCTTTGATGAAAGGAAAAGATAAAACATCTGAAGTGGATGAGATTTTACTTCAGGAAGCCCTTTCCAGAGGTTTTAAATGCAGCTCCCGGTTAGCCGATATTCAGGATGCAAATATCTATATAATAACCGTTCCTACTCCTGTTGATGTAAAGAATCATCCTGATTTGACACCTCTCAAAAATGCAAGTGCACAGATCGGAGAAGTAATATCAAAAGGCGATATTGTGATCTATGAGTCTACAGTTTATCCGGGTGTAACTGAAGGAGTATGTATACCTATTATTGAAAATATCTCCGGTCTTATCTTTAATAAAGATTTTTTCGCCGGTTATTCTCCGGAACGAATAAATCCGGGCGATAAAGAACATAGTATTGAAAGAGTAAAAAAAGTGACTTCCGGTTCTACTCCGGAGATCGCTAAAGTAATAGATGATCTTTATAACTCTGTATTGACGAATGGAACCCATCTGGCTCCTTCCATACGGGTAGCGGAAGCATCTAAAATAGTTGAGAATTGCCAACGGGATGTAAATATTGCTTTCTTTAATGAACTGGCAAAAATATTTAATGTCCTGAATATTGATACTCATGATGTGATTGAAGCAGCTGCTACCAAATGGAATTTTATTAAAATGACTCCGGGATTAGTTGGCGGCCATTGCATAAGCGTAGATCCATATTATTTGATTGAAAAATCACAGGTACAAGGATATAACCCTAACATCTTGATTGAAGCCCGTTCGGTGAATGATGGAATGGGGGAATATGTTGCCAATTATGTGATCAAATTGATGAATAAGAAAGGTGTCCTATTAAAGAATGCGAAAGTATTGATCTTAGGGTTCACCTTTAAAGAAAACTGTCCTGATGTTCGTAATACAAAAGTCATAGATATTCATCGTGTATTAAGTGAATATACGGATCAAATCCAGATAGTCGATCCCCATGCAGATTATAGAGAAGTCAAAACGGGGTATGGTGTGGAAGTCAAAACAGATATTGAAGGAAAAGATTTTGACTTAATAATTCTGGCAGTAGCACATGATGAATTCAGAAATATTGTTGTCTCTGATCTGGCTGCTACTAACAGTGTTGTTTTTGATGTAAAAGGAGTTTTAGACAGAAAAGATATTAGTGGCAGATTGTAATTGCAACACTTTCATTTTCCAGAGAAATCTGCGGAGAAAGTGACAATTGTGGGAAAATACTATCTATTTGTTGGTAAAGGGACTCTTTTACCGTTGTAAAAATAAGAGAATCAGTTGTTGCTGTAAAAGGGAAATTGCTATAACTGCAAACAGAACCTTCCCCTATGAAAAGGTCAGCAGTAAGCCAATCATCATCCAAATGCCAATTTGTGCTGTCATTTAACGCAATCGCAATATCAAATACATTACTGGGAAAAGCAATATTAACTGGTGCATTTAGGTCGAATAAAGCAATAGCTTTTTCCATATCAGATGATACTACGGTCGCTTCTCCGGTTAATTGATTGACCACTCTATCCAAGAGTTTCTGATTGTTCCCGAACACCCATATTCCTTTATAGTAAAAGGAGGCGTAAAAATTATGATCAATTGTGGGATAATAGTTATAAACTGTTTTTTCTTTTTTCTCATATAAAGGAGGATAAGCGTTGAAATGAGAAGAAAGTAGTTCCTTTTCTAACGATTGGATTGACAAATGGCTTCCTTTCATATAAAGAATTACACCTTCCTTATGAAAGGATAATAGCACAGGATTATTGACTCTTTTGGCTATTGTCAGATATACATCAGATAAACAAGATGTAAATTGTTCCTGAATAGACGGCTGTGAAAGGAGCATTCTGGAAAAAGACTGCGGACGGTTTATTGATAGCACAACCTTCGGGTCTTTGATTATTAACGAATAAAGATTAGTCTGGGAAGCAAACTTCTCATCTTGTATATTGTGATAGAAATGAAGAGAAACGATACACAATAAAACAATAATAAGAATACCGAGCATTATCTCTTTCCAATACCGCTTCATTTCTGGTTCAGAAAATATTTACACCAGGGTTTCAATCCACAAGCTTCACATTTAGGTTTACGTGCCACACATACATAGCGTCCATGTAGAATCAACCAATGATGAGCAGTAGAGATTAATTCGGTAGGTATGTTTTTTACTAACTCCTTTTCAGTTTCCAGAGGCGTCTTACTATTATCTGTTAAGCCGATTCGGTTGGCAACGCGAAATACATGTGTATCGACAGCCATTGCCGGTTTGTCGTACACGACAGATGCTATTACATTGGCTGTTTTACGTCCCACACCCGGTAGTTTTTGTAATTCATCCACATCGGAAGGCACAACTCCGCCAAAGTCTTCAATAAGCATCTTTGCCATCCCCACAAGATGTTTTGCTTTGTTGTTAGGATAAGAAACCGAACGGATGTATTCGTAAACTACTTCCGGTGAGGAAACAGCCATAACCTCTGCAGTAGGGAATGCTTCAAATAAAGGTGGAGTAATCATATTTACCCTTTTGTCAGTGCATTGGGCAGATAAGATAACGGCAACAAGTAATTGATAAGGATCAGTATAGTGTAACTCGGTTTCTGCGACCGGCATATTCCTTTGGAACCAGTCGATAACCCCTTTGTAACGTTCTTTTTTACGCATAGATAATGGACTCTAAAGGTTCGACTTGTGTTTTCCCCCGGGAGTTAACGATGCCCGGGGGATGGTATGATTTCAGGTCTTCAACTTAATTGGCCGTTTCAAATTGCTTCAGGAAACGAATATCATTTTCTGAAAACAACCGAAGGTCTTTCACTTGGTATTTTAAATTTGTAACACGTTCCACTCCCATACCCAATGCATATCCGGAATATATTTTACTGTCTATGCCACAGTTTTCCAATACATTCGGATCAACCATGCCACAACCAAGGATTTCTACCCAACCTGTATGTTTACAGAACGGACAGCCTTTTCCTCCACAGATATTACAGGAAATATCCATTTCTGCAGAAGGTTCGGTAAATGGGAAATAAGAAGGACGTAAACGTATATTTGTTTCAGTACCGAACATTTCTCTTGCAAAAAACAAAAGAGCTTGTTTAAGATCGGCAAAAGAAACATCTTTATCAATATAGAGTGCTTCTACCTGATGGAAGAAACAGTGTGCACGATAAGAAATAGCTTCGTTACGATAAACACGTCCGGGACATATAATACGAATAGGAGGTTGTTCTTTCTCCATCACACGTGTCTGAACGGAAGATGTATGCGTACGTAGTAACACATCCGGTTGATGCTGGATAAAGAATGTATCCTGCATATCACGTGCTGGATGGTCGTGAGCGAAATTCAATGAAGAGAATACATGCCAGTCATCTTCAATCTCAGGCCCTTCTGCAATAGAAAAACCCAGGCTGGCAAATATGTCACAGATTTCTTTTTTTACAATGGATAAAGGATGACGGGTTCCCAGCTCAATAGGATAAGCTGTACGTGTCAGGTCGATATCATCATTAGTCGATTGATTGTTGTCAAAGCTTTCTTTAAGCTCGTTAATTTTGCTCTGGGCAGCTTCCTTTAATGTATTCAAATGTTGTCCAACTTCCCGTTTCAGGTCAGCTGGTACATTCCGAAAATCATTCATTAACAGGGAAATCTCGCCTTTTTTGCTAAGATATTTGATACGTAAAGCTTCCAACTCTTCGGCGCTAGCCGCCTTCATATTCTCCACTTCCTGACGGAGAGCTTTAATTTTATCGAGCATTGTTCTATCCATTTCTGTTTGACGTGCAAAGTTAGCCCTTTCTTTTTATACCGCAATCGATTCCGGATATTTTTTCTTTGAATCAATAATGCAAAGCGATATTCCATATCTTACCATTCTATCGAACTTCCACTAATTTATCATTTATAATTAACAATTAACAATTAATAATTAACATCCTTTCGTCCATTTCCTATCATTATATGTTATTAATATGTATGTTTGCATAACAAATATTTATACATTTTAAATGGAAATTGTCATAATCATTGGCCTTATCTTATTAAACGGAGTCCTTTCCATGTCTGAAATCGCTTTAGTGTCCGCCCGCAAGGCCCGGTTGGAAATCGATGCAAAAAAAGGGAATAAATCAGCTAAAACAGCTCTGGATCTGGCTAACGAACCAGACCGGTTTCTCTCAACAATTCAAATTGGTATAACATTAGTCGGTATTTTGACTGGTCTTTATTCCGGTGAAGCTTTTGCCGGTGATTTTGCACAGGTAGTAGCACAGGTACCTGCCTTACAACCTTATTCTTTTCTGATTGCTAAGACGACTATCGTAATTGTAGTAACCTATCTAACATTGATTTTCGGTGAATTAGTACCTAAACGCATAGGTATGGGATTTGCTGAAGCAGTATCAAAGGTAATCGCAAAACCTATGTATATACTCTCGCGTATTGCATCACCTTTTGTCTGGATATTATCGAAAAGTACCAACCTTGTAGTACGTTTGATTGGATTAAAGGATATTGAAGAAAGTAAAGTTACGGAAGAAGAAATAAAAGCAATTGTAAAAGAAGGGCTTGACGGTGGCGAAGTACAGGAGGTTGAGCAAGATATTGTAGAACGTGTATTTAATCTTGGAGATCGTAATGTAGGTTCTATAATGACACACCGGAGCGACCTAGTCTGGTTGGATACTACTGATGGTGTTGAAGAAATAAGGGAAAAAGTACAGGAAAATCTTTTTAATATCTATCCTGTAGCTACAGAAAAACTGGATGACCTGCTAGGTGTTGTCTACTTAAAAGATTTGTTCCTGCATATAAATGAACTGGATTTTTCTTTGAGTACCTGTATTCGTCCCGCCCAATATCTGCCTGAAAACCAAAGTGTATATAATGCTCTTGCCCAATTTAAACAAGCCCGTGTTAAATATGGCATTGTTACCGACGAATTTGGAGGTATTCAGGGGATTGTAACTATGAAAGATATCCTGGAAGGATTGATAGGCCAGGTACCCGAAATGGGAGAGGAGTTGGAAATCGTTGAACGTGCCGACGGAACATGGTTAGTCGACGGACAGCTCTCCTTCTATGACTTTCTTGCTTATTTTGACTTGGAAGAACTTTACTCGGAACATGATTATAACACATTAAGCGGACTTATTCTGGAAATCCTCGAACACGTTCCTCATACGGGAGAGATACTGCATTGGCTTACTTTCGAATTGGAAATTGTCGATATGGATGGTGCACGAATTGATAAAGTATTAGTGAAGAAGATTGAATAATAATGTAGAGTCTATAGTGTACCTTGTTTTTTCACATGTTTTGTCTCTTTAATCTCACTGGCCGGGATTATTTCGGCTTCGCCTGTCTCGATGTTTTGTAATATGATATTTTGAGAACCATAAAAGATCAATTTGTGGGTTTTTCCGGTTGTAATAATTTTATCGTCTGTTTTTATCGTTGTCACATATAAATCTTCCTGTGTGATTGACTTTTCTAATATTCTATTATAAAAGTTATTTACTATAAGGAAAAATGATATGATTACAAAAATAAAGCTTGCTTTTTTGTAGTGAGTGGATAGTAGAGGAAAGATCAAGATAAGGAATATAAGTGTTAAAGAAAAATCCAACACTAACCCTATGTAAATGATTCCGGGGATAATAATCATAATCAGGAATAGGATAATTTTACTATTGTACTTTTTCTTATGTATCCATTCTTTTAAGTGATTTTCAATTTTTTTCAATTGCTCATCCCATTTATCATGAGGAAAAAACATTGTTACAGCATATAAGAATACAAAAAAAATGAAACCAAATGCATAAAACACAATTTTGTTTGTGTTTGCCAAAGGGAATAACATATCTTCATGAGATAAAATACTGAATGTCTCCAATCCTAAAGGTTTTAAGATCGCCGAAATTGACTTATGAGAAAGAAAATAATGGCAGGATAACATGGCTGAGAAGAATCCTACAAGAGCTGTAATTGTGGCAATAAAATACTTGTACATAATATGATTTTTTACAAAAGTCTGATAAAAAAGTAAGTTTTACCTAAACGATCACTACGGAATAATTTAAACCATAGATATACAAAGGTAAATATTTTGCATATTAAAATATTATACATTAATCGTGGTACTTAAATCACCATTTTTCTCCAAATTACGTCAGGCGGAACAGGTTGGTGGAGAGCATACCGGAGGATAATAAAAGAGATCCCCGACTTTCACAAGCCGGGGAGAAAAATTTAACCAAAACCTTAATTACGGATGTTTTTGTACAAATAACATCCCGATATCGCTCCACCCACCGTACAAGTGGAAGCCAGCTATAACGGAGCTAATGCCGATGTTATGATGAACAGTGTAATCATTCCTCTGGAAGAAGCCATCAACGGCGTAGAAGGAATGACTTATATGACCTCATCCGCCGAAACAGGATCAGCCAACATCACCGTATACTTCAAACAAGGAGTTAACCCCGACATGGCAACAGTAAATGTGCAGAACCTTGTCAATCAAGCATCTCCTTTATTGCCCGCCGAAGTGACACAAATGGGAGTAACTGTCCGCAAACAGCAGACCAGTAACATCCTGATGATGGCCTTTGTATCCGATAACCCCGACTATGATGCCAAGTTCTTGCAAAATTATGCCAATATCAACATCATTCCACAGATAAAACGTGTATATGGAGTCGGTAACGCACAAGTATTTGGTGCCAACGACTACTCCATGCGTATGTGGCTTAAACCAGATGTGATGGCATCCTACAAGATATCAACCAACGAAGTCATTGCCGCTCTGCAGGATCAAAACATCGAAGCAGCTCCCGGACAGTTGGGCGAAAATAGTAATCAGGCATTTCAGTACACACTGAAATACACCGGCAGGCTTTCAACTGTAGAAGAATTTGAAAACATTATCGTACGCTCACAAGAGGGGAAAATAGTCCGTATGAGCGATATAGCTGATGTTGAACTCGGATCACTCATGTATAGCGTATCTACAACTACCGACGGAAAAGCCTCTATCATGATGGCTATCACGCAGACAGCCGGCTCTAACGCACAGGAAGTACTCACCAACGTAAAAGCTGAACTGGATAAAGCATCCCTGGATTTTCCTCCGGGAACGAAAATTACCTACCTGATGGACGTTAGCGACTTCCTTAATGCCTCAATCAGTAAAGTTATAACTACATTGCTTGAAGCATTCCTGCTGGTATTCTTAGTGGTATTTTTATTCCTGCAAAACTTTCGTTCTACATTAATCCCGGCCATTGCTGTGCCGGTAGCAATTGTCGGAACTTTCTTCTTCCTATGGGTAATGGGCTTCTCTGTCAACATCCTTACCCTCTTTGCATTGGTACTTGCCATCGGTATAGTAGTCGATGATGCTATCGTGGTTGTTGAGGCAGTCCATGCTGAGCTCGAGAGTGGAACGAAAGATCCGAAAGAAGCTGCTATTAAAGCAATGAAAGAAATCGCACCTGCAATTATTTCCATCACGTTGGTTATGGCATCTGTATTTATCCCTGTTAGCTTTATCGGTGGTACAAGCGGAATCTTTTATCAACAATTTGGACTTACATTGGCTGTAGCTATTTTCATATCGGCAATTAACGCTCTTACATTAAGCCCTGCTTTATGTGCCCTGTTCTTGAAACCCCATACCGGAGAACATGCTAAAAAGACTTTCTTCCAGCGATTCGCCTTTTATTTCAATGCAGGATTCAGTGCAGCGACCTCAAAATACAGAAGCTCTCTCGTATTCCTTGGTAAAAAAGGACACCGCTGGATCACTGTTACCATTATTCTGGTCAGTTCCGTTATTTTGTTTGGACTAATGAAAGTTCTACCAACAGGATTTGTTCCTCAGGAAGATAGTGGAGCCGTAATGGGTATGATAAGCCTGGCACCTGGATCATCCATGGAAAGAACCGACTCTGTACAGGCTGTTATCGAAATGGCAAATGAGATTCCGGAAGTGAAAAACATCGGTACTATAAACGGGATGAGTTTTATGAGTGGAATGGGAAGCTCCTATGGCTCCATGATTATCAAAATGGATCACTGGGACGACCGTAAAATAACAGCCAATGAAGTGGCTGCAATAATGACAGAGAAAACCAAATCGATTAATAACGCAACTTTTATGTTCTTTGGTACTCCTACTATTCAGGGATTTGGTTTGAGTAACGGAGTGTCGGTGAATCTGCAGGATAGAACCGGTGGCGATATTTATAAATTCTATGATATCACCAACGACTTCATCGCAAAAATGAACGAACGTGAAGAAGTAATGATGGCCATGACCACATTCAACCCCAACTTCCCGCAGAAACAGATTGAAGCCAATATGCCTAAAATCAAAGAAGCAGGCCTAACTTTGAACGATGTGATGGGCACACTGCAAGCCTATATTGGTAGTCAGTATATATCTAACTTTAATCTCTACGGTAAACAGTTCCGCGTCATGATACAGGCATCCCCCGAATATCGTTCGAAATTGGATGATCTGGATGGTATGTTCGTTAAAACTGCCAGCGGAGATATGGCACCCGTAACAGAGTTTATCACAGTGGCCGATATGACAGGCCCCGAAACTCGTACACGTTTCAACCTTTATTCATCTATGGAACTGACTATTATCCCGAATTACTACGGACAATACAGCACCGGCGATGTTATTAAGGCTATTGAAGAAGTGAAAGCACAAACACTGCCTCAAGGATATAGCTACGAGTTCTCCGGTATGACACGTGAAGAATCAGAAAGTAGTAGCCAGACCGTATTGATATTCGGACTTTGTCTTATTTTCGTTTATCTCTTGTTGGCTGCGTTGTATGAAAGTTATATCCTGCCGCTGGCCGTAATCTTCTCGCTACCTGTAGGATTGGCAGGTGTATTTATCTTCCTTTCTGCATTTGGATTAAGTCAGGGAATAACTAACAATATATATGTACAGATATCCCTGATCATGCTTATCGGATTACTCGCCAAAAATGCCATTCTGATCGTTGAATATGCCATCCAACGGCGTCAGCAGGGTATGAGTATTATCGAAGCTGCTGTAAACGGAGCTGTGGCTCGTTTCCGTCCGATTCTGATGACTTCGTTTGCCTTTATTTTCGGTTTGTTGCCACTGGCTATTGCTACCGGAGCAGGAGCAATCGGTAACCGGTCTATCGGTATCAGCGCCATTGGAGGTATGCTTATCGGTACCCTTATCGGAGTCGTTGTGATTCCATCCCTCTACATTATATTCCAAAACATTCAGGATCGGTTCAGCAAATCAGGCATGATAAATTCAAACGATGAACTAATACAACAACAAAATTCAAAAGAATCATGAAGCAGATCAAATATACAAAAGGAATTGTTCTATTAGGGCTAACGGCCCTGATAGGGCTATCATCCTGTCAGGTAGTCAACCAGTACAAGACACCGGAGGCTGACACCGAAAATCTCTATGGCGAAATGACATCCACCGATACGGTAACCATTGCCAATATACCCTGGAGAGATTATTTCTCCGATCCCCAACTGGTAGCCTTAATTGAGAACAATTACAACCTACAAATAGCCTACACCCGCATACAACAGGCAGAAGCAAACCTGAGTATCGCTCGTGCAGCTTATTTCCCTGATCTGGCATTAGTAGGACAGGTGAACCATTCCCGCAGTAGCAACGGAGCTAATGGGAAAGATGTTCTTGGGTACAATTCTACCAACTATACCCTCGGCGTATCTGCTTCCTGGGAACTTGATATATGGGGGAAATTAAATCGTCAGTCCAAAGCGAAATATGCACAGTTCCTCAATAGCCATGCATATAAAAACCTGATTCAAACCTCACTGATCGCCAATATTGCCACCTCATATTATTCGTTGCTGGCATTGGACGAAAAACTACTTATCACAGTAGAAAGTGCCAAGCTTATGGAGGAAAATGTAAAAACGATGGAAGACTTGAAAAATGCCGGACTGCAAAACGGAGCCGCAGTAGAACAAAGCAAATCACTGCTTTACAGCACAGTGGCTAGTATACCTGACCAGGAAAGCCAGATACGGCAATTGGAAAACTCCATTTGCACTATGCTCGGACGTAAACCCGGAGGCATTAGCCGTCGCAGCATCTATGACCAGCAATACCCAGAAGAACTTGAATACGGTGTGCCCATGCAGATACTTGCACGTCGTCCCGATGTTCAACAGGCAGAATTATCCTTCCGCTCCGCATTTGAATTGACTAACGCAGCACGTGCCAGCTTCTATCCATCAATTACCCTTAGCACAGGAACAATCGGCTACGCTACAGCAAACACATTGTCAAACTTCTTCAAACCAGAGAACCTTTTTGCTAGCATCATAGGAGGACTCACGCAACCCCTCTTTGCCAAAAAGCAACTCACTGGAAACCTGAAGATAGCAAAGGCCCAACAACAGGAAGCCCTGCTTACTTTTGAACAAACCGTATTGGAAGCCGGACAGGAAGTGACCGACATTCTCTACACCTTCGAATCGTCGCAGAGGAAAAACGAAACCCGGCAAAAGCAAATCGCTGCCAGTCGCAATTCCGTTTCTTTCACCAACGACCTGCTGATCGCCGGTGTAGCCAACTACACGGAAGTACTGAATGCTGAACAGAATCTTCTGTCTGCTCAACTCAGCCAGGTAAACGACCGGCTCGAACAACTCCAATGCACCGTCAACCTTTACAAAGCTTTAGGTGGAGGAGTGGAATAAAAATGTAGAGACAGGGCTTGCCCTGTCTCTTTATAGAATAAACAAAATTTTCTATACCAAAAGACAGGGCAAGCCCAGTCTCTACAAAACACTTTTATAATAACTTAAAAAAAACAGACGATTATGAATACAAAACAAGCCCTAAGCACTCTGTCATTAACTGGTAACGGAATCATTATTGACACCTACGATGAGCACATTACTATCGCCCGTCTCGATACACCAAATGTGAATTCTCCTCTCTGCGACCCAAACTCCGCAAAGGTCAAAGATAATAATAGCTTTCTTATGATCCTTGTCTTAGGAGGTCATGCTGAGATTACTCTCAACTACAAACCTTATACTCTTACACCTAATAATCTAGCCCTTATTGTACCAGGTCAAACTAACCAGATCACTCAGATGAGTAGTGACTTCAAAGCCTGGTTTGTAGTTGTCGAGAAAACACTCCTCGAAGATATTTCCCGCGAGCGGAAAGATGCCTTTAATTACTTTTCTCTAAAAAGGAATCCCATAATTTCGCTTAATCCACAGGAAAAAACAAACCTTGAAAAAGCGATCCTACAACTCTGCGAAAAGATCAGACTGCAAACTCATCTCTACAAAAAAGATGTGGTACAAAACACGACATCAGGACTTTTTCTTGAACTCTTGAACATTCTGGCAAGTAAGGACGATGACTTTGTATACCCTGTTCTATCGCGGGCAGAAGAAATTGTAGACCAATTTCTCAAGCTTCTTTCCCAACACGGAAAAGAGCAACACCCTCTTTCTTTCTATGCCAACAAACTTTTTATCACCCCTCAATATCTTTCTCTCACCCTGAAGGAGCAAACAGGAAAAACCGGTAGTAAATGGCTGAATGAGGCCCTCATTCTCGAAGCTAAACGTCTCATCAAATCACCATACTCCACTATCCAGGATGTTGCATATACACTAAACTTTTCCGATCAATCCACCTTCGGTAAATTCTTTAAAAAGAGTCTTGGCATGTCTCCACTTGTATATCGGAGGATTTCGTAATCAAGCCCTTTATTACATCTGACAATTTGTTCAAATTCCCAGTAGTTTGAATGCAAAATACCGGTAGTTTGTCGATAAACTACCGGTATTTCGTGCTTAGGATATTATCATTTTATCTTTCTAATCCATTAATCTTTATCTTTTTGATAAAACGGAAAGATACTGTTATTGTATGTCTTACAATTTCTATTTCACTAAACTTGGAAACCATCGTGCCTCTTCCATAATACGCACAAAATCCTCTTTAGTTTCATTGCGATTCCAATCCCTTTGCAATTCACAAGCAAGCTGTGCCAGGCTGGTTAATTGTGCTCCTGCTTGTTCTACTCGGTGAAGAGCCATTTTATGGGCAATTACGGATGTACCACCTACACAATCCACAACCGGATATACTTCGAAACCTTCCTTGATAGCATCGATAGTAGGAAATGTCAAACAAGCCTCTGTCCAAAGCGCTGCCATTAGCAACTTTTTCTTTCCGGTAGCCTGTACCGCTTCATAAAACTCCTTATCTTCCCAGGCATTTATTGAAGTCCGATCATACGAAGGAATATCACCCAGATGTTCACGAATCTGAGGGATCGTATCTTTATTGGCACCTGTCCGCACATTGACAGTTGATAAGATCACAGGCAACTTAAAAGCTTTAGCTAATTCTGCCAATACTCCCATATTCATAATCAAATCCCTTTTGTCCATAGAATTGATAGAAGTGATCTGAATGGGTTGATAATCAATAATCAGTAATACAGAATTCTCTGGTGTAATCAAATGATCCTTCTGCGGATCACGTTTAGCAAAACTACTCATATTGTTCAATTTAATAGGGTTAAATACCTTTTCTTATTCAAACAATATGAAACCATTAAAAGTTATATGTAGCTGTTATTCTAAAAAACATGGGTTATTCCTACATTTGTCTCATAAATATGGAAAAGATGAAAATAGCAATTACCGGAGCTGCCGGAAATCTGGGCGGTCTACTGGCCTCTTCGATGAAAGATAGGGATGTTGTACTGAACCTCCTGATTCATAAAAAAGAGATAGCCGATGACCTGAAAGACAAAGAAAACATCTCTGTATACCGGATCGACCTGGCTAAAGAAGAGTCTTTAGATGAAAGCCTGCAGGGAGTGGATGTAGTTGTACATTTTGCTGGTATCTTGTTTAAGGCAAATCCTGAAAAGTTCCTACCGGTAACCAATACTGTTTATTTCCGGAACTTATTGAATGCTGTAGTCCGCCAGCAAGTCAAAAGAGTGATCCTGATCAGTTTTCCACATGTAGAAGGAGAGAGTACACCGAAAAATCCCGCAAAAGGAACACTCGATGGAACACCGCAATCGATGCACGCTCAGACGCGGCTTGAAGAAGAGAAACTTCTCTTCCTATACGGAAAAGAACACGGATTTGAACCTGTATCTTTACGTGTCGGTATGGTCTATGGCGAAGGAATCCTTATGATTGACACCGGACAATGGTTTGCCCGTCACTGCTTGCTTGGCGTTTGGCGTAAACCAACCTACATTCACCTGATCTCCAAAAAAGATTTTACCGATGCTACAATAGCAGCTATTCTTAAACCCGGTATTGAGGGAATCTATCATCTGGGTGACGAAGGTATTCAAACCCTACAACAATTTCTTGACGACATCACCATATACAAAGGTAATCATAAACCCTGGCGCATGCCTGTTTGGATGATCATGACTGCAGCCCGTACCTTTGAACTTTTCTCCTTTCTTTTCGGTATCCGTAGCCCCTTAACAGTAGATTTTATTCGAATAGGAATGGTTTCATATTATGGAGATACGACAAGGATGAAACACGACCTTCTCCCCAAACTGACCTACCGAACATATAAAGAAGGAATAGCAACATGGTAGAGACTGGGCTTGCCCTGTCTCCATACAAACAATGCCATCTATTTATTCCTTAGATACAGAGACAGGGCAACGCAAATTTCAATTCTCTTTTTTCCTCTTAATCTTTGCTCTCCGGACAAAGAAAACAACGAGCCCCAGCAAAATCCACAAAGGCCAAATGGTAAAGACAACCAAAATAACATCCACAAAACTATACCACCCCGACGAAAATGCCTCCTTGACTCTTTCTACAAAACGATCCCGTTTGTCAGGAGTATAAGTATATTCCTTCTCTTTAGTGAGCGTCAATTCTAGTGTACTGTAGTTTACCTGATCATTCATCAACCGCAGTCGTTCTTCGGCACTTTCAATCTCTTCTTCCAATACACGTATCTGTTCTTCAACCTCTAATACCTCTTTGATTGTTTTGGCTTGTTTAAGCAACTCGCGGTAACGGTTCAGGTAACTACGTTTATTTACCAGCCGTGTTTCAAGGTCTACAAACTGATCAGTCACATCCCGGGCGCTAATCTCTTTATAAAGCACTTTCCCATTTCCGTTTTCTATCTCTGATATAAACTGTTCGTAATGAGTGGAAGGAATACGGATGCGCAGCGTAAATCTATCTTCATAATGGCTGTCCTGAAAAGCCTCGTTTGCATAA
The DNA here is from genome assembly GCA_032073245.1 of Tannerellaceae bacterium. Lineage (GTDB taxonomy): Bacteria > Bacteroidota > Bacteroidia > Bacteroidales > Tannerellaceae > QVMG01. The sequence continues at coordinate 165,083 of DAMANX010000002.1, read as the reverse complement.
TATGCGTTATACTGCGTCAAGGCGGCATCTATTTTCTGTTTAATCTTATCCAATTCTGACACTTGCAGGCCCATTCGTCCGTCTTTGATGATTTTCTTATTTTGTAGATCGGGATTAACCTTCGCTTCAGTGGGTAGAGAAGTGCGACCTTCTTCGCTGTTTATGGCTAATTCCTGTTCGGCTATATCGGCAACGGCTAGGCTGCTGTAAGCTTCTTTACTGCTATCGCTACATGCCAGTAGGAGGAGGATAGAATAAATGTGAGAATGAATTGTTTCATGTCTTACTTGTTTTAAATGTATGCTTTATACTATAGATACTTTTTAGGTAAATATTCCATACAAAAGTAAGATTGTTTCCGTTATTCCCTCAAAATCATTCCATCTTCAATGCCTGTATCGGATTGATCGTCGCCGCTTTATAGCTTTGCCAGGAAAGAGAAATGAGCGATAGGAATAACACCAATAGCCCGGCAAACAAATAAATCCATACACTCACCTCGGCTTTTCGCGCAAAATGTTCCAGCCAGCGCATCATGATCAGGTAAGCACAGGGGATAGCAATAACAAAGGCTATACCAATCCAGGCCACGAAACGATTGTTAAGCATACGAATGATATCCATTGGGCGGGCACCGTTTACTTTGCGCACACCAATCTCTTTCGTCTTACGGCGAATCACAAACGAACTGATAATGATAAGCCCCAGGTTGGCAATGATAAGACAGAGCATGGAGAAGATGCGCACCAGGCCTTCTGCCTTGATCTCATTATGATACACATCGGCGTATATATTCTGTAAAAAACTATAATCGACAGGATACTCCGGGTAGATTTCACTATAAACGCGGTTAAAGGTTGCAATCCCCTGTTCCAGGTTGGATGGAGATAAGTAAACCATTATACAATGCTGGAACATCTTGCGCTGTACAAGAAATTGAGGCTGATCATCTTCGAAGGTCGTCGTATAGTTGAAATTTTCGGTCACTCCTACAATTGTGCCCCGGTTGATATACCCCGTGATGTTTTGGTCGACCAGATGGACCCTCTTGCCCAGAGCATCTTCCGGCGTGCTGAATCCAAGCAAACTTAAAGCCTTCCGGTTGATAACGTATTCTTCCGAAATAGAGCTCGACTCTTTCTTCGTAAATTGATTCATAAGCATAATCTCTTCTTCTGCAAAGGAACGTATAATGGGAGTAAACACTTTTCCTGCGACCGGCTTAATATTGAAAAAAGGAAGGAAATCATTACCCACCACCAACAAGGGAAGGACGATATTCTCCGATTCACTTTGCCCTTCGAGGCGCACTTGTACCCGGTCACGAATGGCCGAACCCGGTAGTTGCATTGCTGATGTAACAGATTCGATCTCGGGATACTTCAGCAGTTCACTTTTAAACAGGTCGAAATCTGCCTTTACCACATCCGGCTGTTCTTTCATCACAAGTATCGTCTGTTCGTTGCCACCCACCTGTGACTTTTTGATCATCTGCATCTGTTTGCTAATGCCGAAACCAATGATCACTACCAGCATCACAATCCCATATTGAGCGATCAACATATATTTAACTTTCGCTAGATTAAAATTGGAAAGATGTTGATTCTCCTGATCGTAGCGGAAGAGGGTAGTAGACATACGCGTAAGAACCGGCAAAAGGGACACTCCGGAGACAAGCAGTAAGAATAAGAGAGAAACCAGAATCATCTCACGAACGGAAAGAATCGACACTAAATGGAGTTTTGGGAACAGAAAAAAGGCAATCGTTCCGCCGATCAGAACCGATAAACCTCCGAGAAGTAGCGCCACCAGGCTTTCATCCCGCACGACAATACCTGAAGAAGCCCCGTTGAGTCTTAACAACTGGTAGAATTTTTTATTGAACGAAAATATCAGGCCTGTGTTCAGCCATAGATTAAATAATACGATAATTAACAGCAGGATATTAGCTCCGGCAATCAGATAGACATAAGTGATATTCCCGTTAGGCTCCAGCTCACGCAACACGCGGCTATGCAGCCGGATATCCTTCAATGGAACAAGGTAAGGCTTAACTTTCCATTGGTTATTGGCATTCTCCTGATCGAGACGTGCTGCAAGTGTAGTCGCAACATCTTCAAGCCGGGCATTTTCTGCCAGCAACAGATATACATATGCCCAGTCATTATTTTCGGAATCGGGGCGGTGTAAAACCATATCGGTATGAAAATGAGAAGTCTCCGGGAAATCTTCAAAAACACCGCTAATAAACACCGTTTGTTCCGGAAAATTTCGGGACGAGATCGTAAACTCCTTTCCAACGGGCGATTTATCCCCGCAAAGCTGCTGAGCCATTCTCCGGCTGATCACAGCTTTCTGCGAACTGTCAAGCACCGTACTTTTCTCTCCTTCCAGCAAGGGAAAACTAAACACCTCAAAGAAGTTGGAACTGGCAAAATACAAATCATTGATAACCACCGGTGAATTTTCATAAGTGAAAACCCCGGTATTAAACTTATGAAAAAATACTACATCTTCAATACCCGCAATGCCTGTCAGCACAGGACTATTCATGGAATATCCCCAACAACGCCCATCGATATCCTCATTATCAACCTGAAAAGAATAACGCACGATCCGATCCGCTTTTTCATGGAAACGATCATAACTCCATTCTTTCTTTATAAAAGCAAACGATAATATTAAACATGAAAAGATAGCAATCAGCCCAAGCAGGTTTACGATACGTAAAGATTTACTTTTATTAAGTCGTTTTAATAGCATACTGGTATGGATTCGAAGTTAATAACTTATTTAAAACGATTTTATTTGTGTCTTATTATGTAGTTAGGTGATTATATTGAGGAGTGGTAAAACGGCATGAAATAACTGAAAGAACCTATCTATTAAAAAAGCTTATTAGAATTTAAATAATCAAGTTTTATATCTATGTATTTAGAAAGATTATCTATATTACTTCACTTATTTAATAATTTGAAAAACCATGAAAAAGATGATTTTCGGGCTTTTGCTCTGCATCTCAATCGGAGCGCAGTCTCAAACTTCTAAATTGGAGAAGGTAGCCTGTCTTTTTAATGCAAATCAATGGCAGAAATTCTTAAGTGAGTTTATTTCGTATTGTGAGAATAATGAGATAGCTTATCAATAAATAAATGAAAATAAGCAGGAGTATAATATGCAATATCTTTTGTTTGGTGTCTTGTTGCAATTTATTCGGACAAGATACTGATAGTATAATGGATAAATTAACCCGTTATGCTTACACAATAAACCATTTCTGCACATCTTTACCTCATGAAAAGATCTATCTTCATTTTGATAATACAAGTTACTACAAAGGTGATAATATCTGGTTTAAATGTTACCTTATATCTAACGGTTTACGTCCTACAGAACTGAGTAAAACGTTATATGTTGAACTCTTAAATCCCGGAGGAGAAATTATTGACAAACAGGTACTGAGAGTGGAAAATGGGCAATGCCATGGTGGTTTTGTATTAAACAGGCTTCCATTTTATTCTGGTTTTTATGAAATACGTGCCTATACAAAATACATATTAAATTTTGGAGAAGAAGCAATATTCTCACGAGTTATGCCTGTGTTTGATAAACCAAAGAAAGAAGTTGATTTTTCAGAAAAAAATATGCAAAGACATGGATATGGAAAATATCCCAGGAAACGGGAAAAACTTCAAAAAGGGAAAAAGATCAATCTCAAATTCTATCCTGAAGGTGGCAATTTGATTGAAGGTGTACCATCAATGGTTGCTTTTGAGGCAACAGACACATGGGGAAATCCTTTGGATATAAAAGGTACAATTGTGAACGAGATGAAAGAGGAAACCCATCATTTCTACGTAACTCATGAGGGACGCGGTATTTTTTCTTATACACCATCAGGGAAAAATCACACTATATTAGTGAATCATGAAGGAAAAAAGTATTCCTTCGAATTACCAAAGGCTTTGCCGGAGGGGTTTGCATTGAAAGTCGATAATCTATCTTATTCCGACAGTATAGGTATTTCTGTGCAGAAAAATCAAAACACTCCGGCTGAAATACTTGGAATGGCCTTATTCAATGATGGGAAAATACGACATTTCAGTATGATCGATGTTTCCGGAAATGAAGTTATTCAGTTTAAAGTTGATAAGACAAAACTTTCTTCGGGTGTCTCCCGGATCATCATGTTTAATAGCAATGGGCATATTATCAGTGATCGTTTGTTATTCATAAATAATATGAAATTGCTGGAGATAAAAACAAAAGTGGAGAAAGATAGTTATGATCCTTATGATCTTGTCGAACTGGAGTTCTCTATAATCAATGATAAAGGTAAGGGTGTGCAAACTCCTTTTTCAGTATCGGTTAGAGATGCAACGGACGAAGTTGAATCTGAGCATAACATCCTAACAAATCTTTTACTTATGTCGGAAATTAAAGGGTATGTTCGTAATCCTTCTTATTATTTCAAAGCTAATACTCCTTCGCATTGTGAGGCTCTTGATTTACTAATGATGGTACAAGGCTGGCGACGTTATACATGGCAGCAGATGGTAGGTTTGGAGCCTTTTGAATTGAAATATATGCCCGAAAAAGGAATCGAAACACAAGGACAAGTTGTTTCAATGGTAAGAAAAAAACCAAAACCAGATGTGGATGTCTCTTTATTTCTTACTCATCGGGGAGAAAATGAGGATGCCACTTCTTTTGTTGAAGCATTAAAGACTGATAGCCTGAGTAAATTTACTTTTGTTTCTGATATATTTGGCAAATGGAATTTGATACTTGCAGTAAGTGAAAAAGGTAAGAAGAAAGATCACAGGATTATATTAGACCGGACTTTCACTCGGGCTCCTAAAAGATATACATATACTGATTTACAGGTAAATCTTGCTTCTCCTGAGTCTATGGAAACTGTGGAGGATGAAAAAAAAGAAATTCAAGAAGATATTAATGATTTTCTTACTGCTTATGAAGATTCATTGTCTAAAGCCGGTATAGATGAGAAGATTCATAGACTGGATGAAGTCACTGTAACTGCAAAAAAACGAACCAAAGAAAGAGACATTTATGAGAGTCGTTCAAAGTCGATAGCATACTATGATGTAAGTTCGGAGATAGATGATATTACTGATCGTGGAGAATTTATAGGAAAAGATATACATGCATTGATGTTAAATATGAATGATAATTTCAGATATACACCTCCAGGAGATTATTTGCAATATAAAGGGAAATTACCTCTTTTTGTTATTAATTATGAACGAACAATGCATACTGAAATGGATTATAATAAATATAAACTCATAAGACTTGAGGCTATTAAATCCATTTATATCAGTGAAGATTTTCAGACTATTTGTAAATATGCTGATCCACGGTTTTCCCCAATGAATATTGATGATGTATATCGCTGTGTAGTACTTATAGAAACTCATCCGGATGGAATGATACCTACAGATGCTGGTAAGGGTGTAAGAAAAACCTGGCTTGAAGGTTATAGTCAGATAAGTGAATTTTATAGTCCTGACTATTCGGTCTTACCTCCTGAACCTGATTATAGACGTACCTTATATTGGAACCCTTCGGTAATTCCGGATAAAAACGGTAAAGCCTTCCTACAATTCTATAATAATAGCAGATCGAGAAAATTTAAGATCAGTGCTGAAACTGTTAGCGCCCATGGTTTAATTGGAATGTGTTTTTAATAAAATTAAGTTTTATATTAATTTTATTTATTTTATGCTTGATATTATCAATTTGTTTTTCTATGTTTGTAGAAAAAATGATTATGAATGAGATAGTAAAGAAATTACCATTGAAGTGTCCAAGTTGTGATTCTTCATTAAATGTGAGGAAAATGCATTGTACTTGCTGTGAGACAGAAGTAATTGGAAGTTTTGAATTGCCCACTTTTGCCAAGCTTACAGAAAAAGAACAGGCTTTTGCATTGGATTTTATAAAGACTAGTGGTAGCCTGAAAGATATGGCAAAGAATATGGGGATTAGCTATCCAACAGTACGGAATCTTCTGGATGATTTGATTGATAAGCTTAAAAAGATGGAAGAATAATACTATGGAAAAGAAAACAGCACTTTTATTTTGTGCTCCTTCTGTTTTAGGTGTTTACCTATCCACAGAAACCTTATTGGGTATAATTCTTGTTCTTTTGATTTTACTGTTTATCATATATGTTGCTCAACCGACTAAATTAACCATAAATAATGGCTTATTGCGTATATCCGGTTTTTATGGTAAGACTATTGATATGAAGCGGATTGAAAATGTATGGTTGTCAGATTCTATTCCAACGATACTCCTTCGCACAAATGGTTTGGGTTTAGGGCCATTGAAAAAAGGGTATTTTCGTGTTAAAGGCCTTGGAAAATGCACTTTGTATCTAAATGGAATATATAATCCTTATCTCTTTATTAAGACTATAGATGGAGAAATTATTATCTGGAATAATAAGGATGGTGAATATTTGTATGAGGTATATACTGTGATTAGTAAATATAATAAAATCGAAGAATAAAATATATGGAACGTAAATTGACTCTTTTATTAAATCCATTTGTGAAAATAGCAGGATGGCAGGCATTGGGATGGGGATTTTTAGGTATTGTTATTTCAACTGTTATATCCTATTTATCAGGTTATCATTATCATGGATTACTGCATTTTGGACCGGCTCCGAACGATACTTTTATTTGTTTTGCAATAGAACATTTGGTTGTATGGATTATTCCGGCGATTCTGTTTTTGATTGGAGGTTTAATCCTCTCAAAATCACAAATCCGTATTGTTGATGTCTTTGGAACAGTTGCTTTTGCTCAACTTCCTCTTTTAATAATGAATCTGGTTAGCCTTTTACCTCCCATGCAAAAATTGAACCAGATGGATATAAATCTTTCGCCAGTAGAAATGCTGAATCAACCGGGTTTTTTACTGGGGATATGGGTCGCCCTTTTCAGTTGTATTTTCCTTATATGGGCACTGGTTTGGATGTTTAATGCATTGAAAGTATCATGTAACCTGAAAGGGTATCCACTAGGAATTTTATATTGTATAGGCGTTTTTGGAGGAGATTTTATCTGCCGGTTAATTATACGGCTGCTTTATTGATTGATGCGAGTTCGATAGAAAGAATACGTAAAGAAATCTGTTCACGACAATTGTCAAGAAGTTTGTTGATAATTGTCGTGAACAGATTTTTATTTTGTAAATGGACTAAAGCATAAAGGAATCACTCTAATTGCTTTAAATAGAAAACCCATAACTATGTTTTACTTCAGCCATAACAAAGGTACTTGTTAAGGAACCGAGGCTGTCAATGGCACCGAGGACATTGAGAATGAACTCTTGGTAGTATTTCATGTCGGGGGCGTGAATTTTCAGAAGGTAGTCATATTCACCGGAAATATTGTAACATTCGGCTACCTCGGGTATATTCTGGATAACACGTGTGAATTCGGTAGCGATATCACGGTTCAACCGACTTAGTTTGACACTGCAAAAGACAATAAAGCCGAAGTTTAGCTTTCCGGCATCCAGGATGGCTACATATTTTTTTATATAGCCTTCTGATTCGAGACGTTTCAGGCGTTCGAAGACAGGAGTGGTAGAGAGATTTACCTGAGCTGCCAGTTCTTTTGTTGTCAGCTTGGAGTTGTTTTGCAACGTACGCAATATCTGTATATCTGTTTTGTCTAAATTCTCCATAGAATAAAATTCTTTTACGTGGCTATTTTATTACATCTGTTAGAATAAACATTTTGATTAAGGTGTCAAAAATAGTAATATTTTCCATATTTATAAAATATGTTGTTTGATAATTCTTTGTATTTTAATTTTGTTGGAAAATAAATAAAGAATTATCAACAAAGAGAAACAATTTAAAAGATAGATTATGGAAAAGAAAAAATGGCATTTTGAGACATTACAGGTTCATGTAGGACAAGAGCAACCCGACCAGGCAACCGGTGCACGGGCAGTACCTATTTATCAGACTACTTCTTATGTTTTTCGTGATTCGGCACATGCAGCGGCACGGTTTGGGCTGACGGATGCAGGTAATATTTATGGGCGCCTAACCAACCCGACCCAGAGTGTTTTTGAGGAACGGGTAGCAGTGCTTGAAGGAGGTATAGCCGGATTGGCAGTTGCTTCAGGTGCGGCGGCAATTACGTATGCGTTTGAAAATATCACCCGGGCGGGCGATCATATTGTATCAGCAAAGACTATTTACGGAGGAACATACAATCTGTTGGCAAACACATTACCTTCATACGGCATTACTACTACGTTTGTAGATCCATCCGATCTGTCAAACTTCGAGAAAGCAATCCGGGAAAATACCAAGGCAGTTTATATCGAAACATTGGGTAATCCGAATTCGAATATTATAGATATAGAAGCAGTTGCTGAGATTGCTCATAAAAAAGGCATTCCGTTGATTGTGGATAACACATTCGGAACACCATACCTGATTCGTCCGATTGAGCATGGTGCAGATATTGTGGTTCATTCGGCTACTAAATTTATTGGTGGACATGGTTCCTCTTTGGGTGGGGTAATTGTGGATTCGGGTAAATTCGACTGGGTTGCTTCAGGTAAATTTCCACAATTGACAGAGCCTGATGCGAGTTATCATGGAGTACGTTTTGTAGAAGCAGCCGGTGCTGCTGCTTATATTACGCGTATACGGGCAGTTTTGTTGCGGGATACGGGTGCAACGCTTAGCCCCATCAATGCCTTTATATTGTTGCAGGGCTTAGAAACCCTTTCGTTGCGGGTGGAACGACATGTAGAAAACGCTTTGAAAGTAGTGGCATACCTGGAAAAACATCCGAATGTGAAAAAGGTGAATCATCCGGCCTTACCTAACCATCCGGACCATGTATTATACAATACTTACTTCCCGAAAGGTGCCGGTTCTATTTTTACATTGGAAGTCAAAGGAGGTGCAGAGGAGGCACATCGTTTTATCGATAATCTTGAAATATTCTCTTTGTTGGCAAATGTGGCGGATGTAAAATCTTTGGTTATACATCCCGCTACTACTACACATTCGCAGCTTAATGAGCAGGAACTGGCCGAACAGGGTGTTACACCCGGTACAGTGCGACTTTCCATAGGTACGGAACATATTGAGGATCTGTTAGCAGATTTGGAACAGGGGCTTTCTAAAATTTGATAAACATAGGAATTTACGACAGAGTCATACCATCTGTCAGTATTATATGAGGCAGTTCAGTGAAATCTGAGCTGCCTCTGACTTTTTAAAACTAAAAAAATAGAAATAAAAATTGATAGAAATGATTCGTATAATAGGGGATACATACTTAACTACCTGAACTGATTTTTTATAAAAAAGAAAAATAGGACATAATCATGACTAGTTTGGTTATTACGGGATAACTGAGATGGGTGATCTTTGCCTTCGTATTAATCAATAATAGAAAGTTATGGCTGAAGATAAAAAAACACAGAACAATCCGTATTACGGTTTTATTGTTATGCTTGTAATACTACTGTTTATGAATGCTTTTCTGTTTCCAAACATCCTAAAAAAACAGATTGTGGAGACCGACTACGGCACATTTATCGGAATGGTAGAAAAAGGACAGGTGAAACAGGTGCAGATAGAAGAAAACCAGATATACTTTACAGGAGTAAATGAGGAAGGTGAAGAAAAGGTATATCAGACAGGGCCTATTCATGATGGGAACCTGGTGGAAAGATTGCTTGCTGCAGACAGCCCGAATGAGAACGGAAAAATTGTTTTTACACAAAGTATTCCGCGTGAAAACTCTCCTTTATTGAGTTTTCTTCTCATGTGGGTATTACCAGCCTTACTTTTCTGGGTTGTGTGGCGTTCAATCAGCCGGAATATGCAAAATCGTATGGGCGGTGGCAATGTGATGTCATTCGGTAACAGCGGTGCGAAGATTTATGCAGATTCGGAAATAAAAACAACATTTGATGATGTGGCAGGGCAGGATGAAGCGAAAGAGGCATTGAGTGAGATAGTAGATTTTTTGCATAACCCGAAGAAATATACTGAAATTGGTGCATCTTTACCTAAAGGCGCATTACTAGTAGGCCCTCCGGGGACAGGTAAAACGCTTGTGGCACGTGCCGTTGCCGGCGAGGCAAAGGTCCCGTTTTTTTCTATCTCAGGTTCCGAGTTTGTTCAGATGTTTGTAGGGATGGGAGCCGCCAAGGTACGTGATTTATTTAAACAAGCTAATGAGAAAGCCCCGTGTATTATTTTTATCGATGAGATAGACGCCATCGGAAAGAAACGAGATACCGGTGTAGGAGGCAATGATGAAAGAGAGCAAACATTGAATCAGCTTCTGACCGAAATGGATGGTTTTGATGGACAAAAGGGTGTTGTCATTCTAGGTGCTACAAATAGGCCGGAGTCATTAGATAAGGCTTTGCTACGTCCCGGACGTTTCGACCGCCGTATTCAGATGGAATTGCCCGATCTGGAAGGACGTAAGGCTATATTAGAAGTGCATTTGAAGAAGGTGAAACACGATATAGTAAACCTTGATCTGGTTGCCCGGGCTACTGCAGGGTCATCGGGGGCAGAATTGGCAAATATAGTAAATGAAGCAGCTCTACAGGCGATTCGTATGGGACGTAATAGTGTAACGACGGAGGATCTTGAGGAATGCGTAGAAGCGGTAATTGCCGGTGCACAACGTAAAGGGAAGGTATTGTCGGATCAGGAAAAGAAACTGGTAGCTTACCATGAGATCGGACATGCAATGGTGGCAGCCAAGCAAACCCATTCGGCTCCTGTACATAAGATAACGATCATTCCACGTACTTCGGGTGCTTTGGGATATACAATGCAGGTGGATGGTGGTGAACAACACCTGATGAATAAGACGGAATTGGAAAACCGGATTGCTACGCTTACCGGAGGACGTGCTGCTGAAGAAATCATCTTTAATACGATAACGACCGGCGCTTCGAACGATATCGAACAAGCGACTAAACTGGCCCGTGCAATGGTGACACGTTTCGGAATGAGCAATGAATATGATATGATGGCTCTTGAGACGGTTAATAATCCATATCTGGGTGGGGATACTACGTTGGCTTGTTCCGCAGATACGGCATCACAAGTAGATAAGGAAGTGTTGCAGATTATCAAAACTGCTCACCAGAAGGCATCGGATTTAATCCGTGAGAATATGGATAAGATGCATGAACTGTCGGCATTCCTGATTGAAAAGGAAACAATTACCGGGGATGAATTTATGAACATACTTAACAAAGAATAAAAGGGAAAGGATATGAATAAGAAAAAAGGTAAAATTGGGGTAACCTTAAGTGGTGGTGGAGCACGTGGATTTGCACATGTTGCAGCATTGAAGGCAATGAATGAACGAGGTATTTATCCGGAAATTCTATCGGGAACAAGCGCTGGTTCGCTAGCGGCCGCATTTTATGCCGATGGTAACACACCTGAGGATATACTGGCCTTTTTTAAAGAAGCAAAACTGAAAAACCTTATTGAATCGACTATTCCAAAGGATGGACTATTTAAAACCTCCCGTTTAGGTGCTTTTCTGGAAAAACACCTCAAGTCAAGGACTTTTGAGGAATTAAGTTTGCCGATCCGAGTGGTAGCTTCCGATATTGAAGAAGGTAAAATGAAAATATTCAGTGAAGGTGAACTGATTCCGGCATTACTGGCCTCCTGTTGCGTACCGGTTGTTTTTAGTCCGGTACTGATTGACGGACATTATTATGTAGATGGTGGCATTTTCTCCAACTTCCCCGTTTCTGTTATCCGTGATGACTGCAAGATATTGATAGGAGTAAACGTAAGTCCGGTTGTTACCATGCGGTATAATAAATCCATTAAATATATAGTGGAGCGTACGATGAATTATACAATAGGCGCCAATACAATTGAGGAACGGGAAAAGTGCGATTATCTGATTGAATCCAAAGATCTGTCTCAATATTCTACGTTCGATGTCGATAAGGCCGATATTATTTATAACAAAGGTTACAAATTAGCAACAACTTACCTTGATGCGAATAAAAAACAATTGGATGAAGACCTGAACGGAAATTATATGACGGTATGGAAAAATAAGGTGAATGGCCTGTTAAAAACGGAAGCAAAATAAGAATAAAGTTTCAAAAAATATTAATGTATGCGGTTTGCTATTTTTCTTGATAATCTCAATTTCGAACATCTCAGCAGAAATGTGAAACAAATGTATCTGTTCGATCTTACCGATAATATTATTATTGCCGTTGGAGAGGAGTCGGTATTTATGGAAAATGCGAACTATATACTTTTACGTTTATTGAGTAAAAAAGTAACCTTCATATTTATTGATGACCTGGCAGATAATATAATACTTTTATTTGCACAGGCCGGGATAGAAGTAAAAACATTGAGTGAATTAAAGGAAAATCCGTTGATGGATACTATATTATTCAAGGAGATATAAATAAAGAAATAACCTTTTATTTACATAAAATTGAAAGATTATGCAAACTATAAAAGTGAGTTACAATCTGGTATTCCGCGTTTGTGCCCTTATTGGAATTCTAGTGTTTTCCTGTTTTTTTCCGGATATTATCTCGTATTTATTCCTGGCATTTATCCTGATGCTTATTGGAAAGCCGGTAATGACAGCCATAGGCCGTATCCGGATATTCAAGCGACAAATGCCTAGGGCGGTAAGTGCAGCATTGACAATACTTATTTTTATATTGGTATTATTGCTCTCCGTTTTCTTTTTTGTACCCTCATTAGTAAAGGAATTACGTGTACTACAAAATATAGATTACGACAAGTTAATGGTGAATCTCACGGTCTTTCTCAACGAGCTTCAAACATTTCTCTATGAAAAGGATTTCATCAGCGACGGACAAACATTGGTTGGAATTGTTGTCGGTTGGGTTAAAGGATGGCTTGATCTTGGTGCAATATCACATGTGTTAACGAATGTGGTAAGTTCAACCGGCTCATTCTTCTTTGGATTGTTTGCAGTCTTTTTCATTGCTTTCTTTTTCCTGAAAGATGATCTGCATATCGAAAATACACTGAAGATATTTTTCAATAAAAAATATGTGAATCGTCTGACCGAAGTCGTAGAGAATATTACACACTTACTCTCGCGTTATTTTACCGGAATTGTAATCAAGACAGTTATCATGACACTGTTGCTCTATGTTGGCTTTGCTCTCTTTGGTGTAAAAGGAGCTTTACTGATGGCCCTTATAGGTGGAATTACCAATATCATTCCTTACCTGGGACCATTTATAGGGTGGGGTATCGTTTGTTTATTTGGCTTGACAAATAGTATCGGAACAGGAATGTATACCGATATTTTACCGATGATATTGAAGGTGAGTTTGACTTTTATATCTGCAAATGCAGTGGATAATCTGATACTTGGTCCTGTAATTTATTCACAAAGTATCAAAGCTCATCCGGTTGAAGTATTCCTCGTTACGATTCTTGGCGGACGCATTGCCGGTATGGGTGGCATGGTTCTGGGGATACCTGTTTATACTATTATTCGGATAGCAGTAATTGAAATTTATCGATATGTAACCGGAAAAGATAATGAAGAACAACAAGAATTTGACGATAATTTAAAAATTCTTGAAAGTGATAAAAGCTATTAAAAAAGAGTAACTATTTTTGATTACTATCAGACAATTATCAGGTAAATGGAGAATAATGGGATAAAGTTTGTAATGCTTTATTATATCCTCCGATCAAATCCTTCATTACTTCTTCTACGGTTTCTTCTTTGTGAAATAAAGAAGCAATTTGTCCTATTTCCAATTCGCCCTCTTCCATATTACCTTCGAAAATCCCTTTTTTAGATCTTCCACGGCCTAGTAGAGCACGCAATTCATCAACTGTAGCTCCTGTTTTTTCTGCATTTTCAACGGCTGTAGCAAAGTTGTTTTTGACCAATCGGGTAGGAGATAATTGCTTCAAAAGAAGTTTAGTATCACCTTCGTTGAGATTAAGGCATAGTTGTTTGAAATTAGGATGAGCTGAACTTTCTACGGTTAAAGCAAAACGGGTTCCAATCTGTATGCCATCTGCTCCTAAAGCCTGAGTTGCCAGAATTGTTTCGCCCGTACCAATTCCTCCGGCAGCAATCAACGGCAAAGATGTTGCTCTACGTACAGCCGGTACGAGGCAGAGAGTAGTGGTTTCTTCGCGTCCGTTATGTCCTCCGGCTTCAAATCCTTCGGCAACAATAGCATCCACACCGGCTTCTTCACATTTGATTGCAAATTTTGAACTACTAACAACATGTGCAACAATTATACCTTTTTCTTTTAAATAAGGGGTCCATGTCTTAGGATTTCCGGCAGAGGTGAAAACTATTTTAATATTTTCTTCTACAATAATCTGCATTAATGTTTCAATTTCAGGATACATCAATGGTATGTTAACACCAAATGGTTTATGAGTTGCTGCTTTACATTTGCGGATATGTTCCCGTAAAACTTCGGGATGCATAGAACCTGCACCTAATAAACCAAGTCCACCAGCATTACTAACGGCAGAGGCTAATTTCCAACTACTGCACCATACCATTCCACCTTGTATAATAGGGTATTCTATATGAAAGAGAGAACATATCTTATTCATTTCGCCTCAATTTTTGATTGTGTTCAAAGATAAGAAGAATTCCTTTTACAAAAAATCCATAACAATGGATAAATAAGTGGCTTTTGCTGTATATACATTGATTATCATGTCTTCATATAAAACAACATCAATAGGTTCCTTTTATATAGATAAAGATGAAGTATATCTATTTTTTTATTAACTTGCGCCGTTATTATCCTTACTCTAAAACTCTTGTGTATAAGAATTAAATGATATACAGTCAGGTTGTATATAAAAAGATGTGATTAGTAGGGCATATACGCAATAATTCACATTTTAAACAGGTAGAGGATGGGATGTTTTTTGTGTGAGCAAAAATGCATAACGGGAAGCATTACGGAATAAATAAAAGTGTAGAAACGATTATTATACAGAATTATGAAAAAGGAATTTCGCCGGATTGGGCGCAAGGTATTGATTGGCTATGTTGTGCTGGTCTTCATAGCTATTTGTTCTCTTGCTTATATTTATGGGATGGTAAAGGATGCATCTTCTGACGAAGATATCCACGATCTCCCTTTCCAGAAAATATATCTGTTAACTGAAACCCAGACATTGCTATATAAGAGCGAAACTATGGGACAACTGCTCAACATGGAAGAAGAGGAATTTACGCATTTCAATACTACTCTCGACAAAGCACAGGAAAATATGAATATGCTGCGTCTTCTGGCAGATGATGAGTCTTTACGAGCACAATTAGATACTATCGAATGGTTGATTGAGCGTAAACGGGTAAATACCGAAGATTTGCTACAAATATGGAAAGAAGCCCGCAGTGACTTGTATGCAAAACGAATTGGACAAGCGTTGGATAAGGTTCGTCCGCTTATTGAAGAACAGGCGCTTCAGGAGGTTGTTGTGGAGCAAACCGACTCTGTTATTGTGACACCCAGAAAACGAAGCTTTCTTAAGCGTTTGGCTGAAGTGTTCGTTCCAACAGCCCAGGATTCAAGTATAGTAATTTCAGCTAAGGCACAATTACAAAAAGACACGTTACTTAATCAATACGACCCGACGGAGGAGATAAATAAAACCTTACGTGAAATTCAAATGAGTGTAGCAGGCGAACGCGCCAATTTACAAAGTTTATTAATGGATAAAAGTAGCAGGCTTCGTTATGATAACAGCCTGATCAGTTCCCGCATTAATCAATTTCTTCGTGATATGGAGGCAAAGGAGCTGAATAATTCATTGGATCGTATGTTGCATAAACAGGAACTCCTGGATAGAACATCTCACCTGATAACAATCATAGCTTTCATATCAATTATAGTAATGCTCTTTTTCCTATTGCTGATTGCATTGGATTTATTCAAAAGCCGTTACTATAAAAGGAAAATGCAAGAAGCGCTTGATAGCAGGGAACGATTAATCCTGACTATTAGTCACGATATTCGTGCCCCTCTTTCTTCGGTTATCGGATTTACAGAATTATTGCAACGCTCTAATCCAACCGATCAACAACGAACTTATCTTCGCAATATGTATGGTTCATCCCATCATATTCTTTCATTGGTAAATGATCTGTTAGATTATGAACGTCTCGAATCAGGTAAAATGGAGATTCATGCTGTCTCATTCCGTATACCTGCATTTTTCCAAGAAGTATATGAAAGTTTTTTACCTCAATCTTCTGCAAAAGGCTTAGGATTTACTATTGAATTTATAAATGCTACGGAAAAGGTTTATACGGGAGATTCAATACGAATCCGCCAGATTACCGGTAACCTGATAAACAATGCTTTAAAGTTTACATCAAAAGGAAGCGTAAAACTTATTATTGATTGTTCCGGATTGGCTGACGCATTTGTAAAAGGGGCAAAAGCTTCTACTTCTTCACTTATTATTACAGTACGTGATACCGGCCCGGGAATATCGGCAAAAGAACAGGAAAAGATATTTGCAGAGTTTTCCCGTCTTGATGGTGCAGAAAAGGAAGATGGTTTCGGCCTGGGCCTTTCTATTACATGGCGACTGGTGAAGTTATTAGGTGGTAAACTGGATATAAAGAGCCGGGTAGGAGAGGGTAGTGATTTTATAGTAACCTTACCTATTCCATTAGCGGAAAATCAATCTTTACCGGAAACAGAGAATATATCCGAACTACCTTTATCTAAAACCTTTGGAGAAAACACAGTAACTTGTCTGATCGTTGATGATGATCTTATGCAAATAGCCCTTATGGAGGAAGTGTTGAAACAACAACATATTAAGCCTGTGTCATGTACGACTCCGCAGGCTGTACTTGAAATGCTTCATGAAAACCATTTTGATATAGTTTTTACCGATATGCAGATGCCGGGAATGGATGGTTTTGAATTGATTCGACAAATACGCCAATCTGATTTGCCGGAAGCAAAAACACTTCCGGTGGTAGTCCTTTCCGGTTCGGTAGGGAAAGATAATAAGCGTTTTCTGGAGGCCGGATTCACGGATGCTTTGGCTAAACCTTTCTCCGGTGTTCAAATAATTACACTTATACAACGTATTCTACCACAAATAAAAGTCGATACGGAAATAAAGAAAAAATCAGAAGGTAAAAATAAGAACATTAATTTCTCAGCGCTTACGGAATTTGCAGGTGATGATAAAGAAGCTTCGGATGCAATTATGCAAACATTCTTTCAGGAAACAAATAAAAATATCGAGGCATTTAGAAATGCTTTAAAAACGAAAGACAGAGAAGCAGTATCAGAATTAGCACATAAACTGGTACCATTATTTACATTACTCGGTGCAGATATTCTTGTGCAACAATTAAAATTATTACAACGAAATGATGTCGAATTGACTGATTCAGGCTGGATGCGTTTGGTTAATGATGTTATTGATCAGGCATCTTCTCTGATAGAGGAAGAATGAGTTGGGGAATTGTTTTGGGGAAAAATTCCACAGTCGTGGGGATTATTTCCTCAATAAACAATAAGCATTATGAACCTGAAATATATTTTAAAAATAGTTTTTTTGCTTTATAATCTGATAGTTATGATGAATTTTAATTGATAAATAGATTTTGGCACGTAATTTTCTATACTAATATACGGTTACGTTTCTACATTTATTCCCGTTTAACATAGCAAGTGAAGAAACCTTGCACATAAGAAAACAAGAGAAAACGAAGAAAGAACGCCTGTGATAGGTGTTCTTTTTTCGTTTTGTTTTTATACATTTGCATTCTGATAGTTTCTGAGATATATTTCATACGATTCCTTTTGTGAATAATTGCTATGAATAAAAACGGGAAAATATGCCTTTAATATTAATTGTCGAAGATGATGTGACCTTTTCTTTAATGCTTTCTACCTGGTTAGGTAAGAAGGGATTCCAGGTGAATACGGCCGTATCTATCAAAGAAGCCCGATATATTATTAAAGCAAAAACTTTTGATCTGGTTATTTCAGATATGCGTTTACCCGATGGTAATGGTATGGATTTACTGAAATGGAAAAATGAACTTTCACTTTCTTTACCTTTTATCATGATGACCAGTTATGCTGATATTCAAACTGCAGTACAATCTATTAAATTAGGCGCATCCGATTATATCGCTAAACCGGTCAATCCTTCTGATCTTTTAGATAAGATCCGGGATATACTTTCCGGAGACGAGAGAAAAGAAAAAACACCATCCAAAGTGAAAGATCTGACAGATCATTCCAATAGCTATGTAGAAGGTGAAAGCGAAGCAGCAGTCCGGTTGCATGAACGTGCTAGGTTAGTGGCTCCAACCGATATGTCGGTATTAATAACTGGATCCAGCGGAACAGGTAAAGAATATGTAGCCCGGTATATACATGAAAATAGTAATCGAAAAGATACTCCTTTTGTCGCTGTTGATTGTGGCGCTATACCTAAAGATCTTGCGGCCTCTGAATTCTTTGGCCATATTAAAGGTTCTTTTACAGGAGCTATCGACAATAAAACCGGCGCTTTTGTCACTGCCCAGGGTGGAACGATTTTTCTGGATGAAATAGGAAATCTGACTTACGAAATACAGGTTCAACTTCTCCGTGCATTGCAGGAACGAAAAGTGAAACCTATTGGTAGTACACAAGAGATAACGATTGATGTCCGTCTTATTTCAGCTACTAATGAAGACCTTCAGAAAGCAATCAAAATGGGAGAGTTTCGTGAAGATCTTTATCACCGTATCAATGAGTTTACACTGCGTATTCCCGACTTGAAAGAACGAAAAGAAGATTTTCGTCTGTTTATTGATAATTTCCTTCGCCAGGCAAATAAGGAATTACATAAAGATGTAAAAGGTTTCAATAATGAAGCCTTCAAACTCATGGAATCTTTCCCCTGGCCGGGTAATCTGCGTCAGTTGAAAAATATGGTAAAGTATGCTACTTTGTTAGCTACCGGCCCTTATATCACACGCCAGGAATTACCGGAAGAGATCACTACTTCTGCTTATGAACCTCAAACAGATATAAGCCTTAAAAACGAAGATCACGAACGTGAATTAATTCGTAAAGCACTGCGTGAAGCAGGAAATAACAAAACTAAGGCGGCTCAATTGTTAGGTGTAGACAGAAAAACACTTTATAATAAAATGAAGATTTATAATTTGGAATAGTAAGAACATGGAGTAATTTCAACTTATTATTTCTTTAAAATATTTCCTATGAAAAACGAACTCATCTCTTCCTCCCCGCGTATCGAAGTTGCTGATGCTTTACGAGGTTTCGCTGTGATGGCTATTATGTTACTGCATAATATAGAACATTTCAATCTGTACAATTTTCCAACACCGGAATCATCCTTTATGCAAGCTTTAGATAAAGGCGTGTGGGATGTGTTATTTTTCCTTTTTGCCGGTAAATCTTATGCCATATTTGCTTTGCTGTTCGGTTTTAGCTTCTTTATTATGTTTAATAATCAGGAGAAGAAAGGAAAGGATTTTAGAGGACGTTTTGCCTGGCGCATGGTATTACTGTTTCTGATCGGACAAGTCAATGCTGCTTTCTTTGCAGGAGAGATACTGGTACTGTATGCTATTATTGGATTGACATTAATACCAGTATGCAAGTTGAGTAATAAAACCATATTCATCATTGCTGCTATACTAATGCTGCAGCCAATGGAGTGGGGGAAATATATCTATGCCTTGTTCAACCCCGATTATGTAACAGGCCCTGCTGCTTACTCTGCCTATGCACGGGCTATGTATCCATATTTGGAAGGTAGCAGCTTCTGGGAAATGATAAAATCAAATTTATGGAATGGCCAGCTATTCAGCCTTCTATGGGCATGGGGTTATGGACGTTTCTTTCAAACAGCAGCTTTGTTTATGTTAGGATTTTTGATCGGGAGGAAACAACTTTTCCGTGATTGGAAAAAGAATCATAACTTCTGGTTAGGTACTTTTTGCCTGGCATTAGGTTGTCTTATACCACTTTATTTGTTAACCGATGCATTACCCGGGTTTATCGAACGTAAAGCTCTTTATACTCCTATGCATACCATAGCCTCTTCACTACGCAATTTTGCTTTTATGTGGGTATGGGTTTCTCTGATTGTTATGGCATGGCAAAAGATCCGTATTCAAAAGGTATTACGTATACTAACCCCACTTGGAAGAATGAGCCTTACCAACTATCTGATGCAATCAATCCTCGGCTCTTTTATCTACTATGGCCCCGGATTAGGGTTGTATAATGTATTAAATACTACAGCTAGTTTCGGAGTTGGTGTTCTCCTGGTCATCTTCCAATGGCTCTTCTGCAGTTGGTGGTTAAAAAAACATTCTCACGGCCCGGCAGAGTGGGTATGGCGAAAGCTGACTTGGATTTAATTTACGTGTCAAGGCATTTAAGAATTCATAAATTTAAATCGTCCTTGCAGCATTTCACCCTTCTTTTTCATCTTCTTTTATACAAATCAATTAATAATAATTTAATGATATGAAAGCTATGAAGAAGTTGAGATTCTATTTAATGGCAATAGGGCTTATATGTACAACCCTGACCTTTCAATCGTGTCTTGATGATGACGATGATGACTATTGGAAACTACGGTATCCCAATGCACTTGTAACGGTAAAGCCGTTGAGTGATAATTCGTTCTTCCTGCAATTGGATGACAATACCACTCTTTTACCAGTAAACATAACCTCTTCCCCTTATGGAGATAAAGAGGTGAGAGCTTTGGTAAATTTCAGCAAATCTGATGAGCCCAGTGAAGGATATGACAAAGCGGTTCATATAAACTGGATTGATAGTATTCTGACCAAACAGATAGCTCCTGATCTTGGAACTGACAATGATTCCATATATGGAACTGATCCTGTAGAAATTGTTAATGACTGGGTAACAATAGCCGAAGATGGTTACCTGACCCTTCGTTTCAGAACTATCCGAGGAGAATATGGCAAAGCTCATTTTGTAAATTTGTTGATGAGCCAGGATGCAGCAAACCCATACGAAGTGGAATTCCGTCATAATGCCTACGATGATACGTATGGTGTTGAAAGAGACGGCTTGGTTGCATTCAATCTGGATAGCCTGCCCGATACAGAAGGAAAAACAGTGAAACTGAAATTGAAATGGAAATCTTTCAGTGGAGACAAGTCTACCGAATTTGATTATTGTACCCGTAAAGCTACTCCTGCAAGCTCTGCAATCAGTGCGGAAAGAAATGCATTGAATTTGCAATAGAATTTAGTTACCTAAAAAGGCTTAATAACAAAGAAACGCCGATGGGGTTATTCATATTGAATCCCATCGGCGTTCTTTTTATTTTCTTTCATATATAACCTACCTTTAAACATTCCTATATCGGATTTTGTGTTAATGCCGGCATTGTTTTAAACAAAATCTTACTCTGTCATGTTTTAAAAGGCACGATAGATATAAAATCAACTTGATTATGAAAAATGGAGTAATGATGCAGTATTTCGAATGGAATCTACCTAATGATGGTAATTTCTGGAAACAACTAAAAGAAGATGCAAAACATTTAAAGGAAATAGGGGTCACCTCCGTTTGGATACCTCCTGCATACAAAGCCGACGAACAACAAGACGAAGGATATGCAACCTATGACCTGTTCGACTTGGGTGAATTCGATCAAAAAGAAACAACGCGTACTAAATACGGTACTAAACAGGAATTGATCGATGCAATTAACGAACTACATAAATATCAGATATCCGTATATCTCGATGCGGTAATGAATCATAAAGCAGGCGGCGAATATACCGAAAAGTTTATGGTGCAAGAAGTCGATCCAAATGATCGCAACAAAACCATAAGCGATCCCTATGAAATTGAAGCATATACCGGCTATAACTTCCCGGGCCGTAATAACCAATATTCCGATTTTAAATGGCATTGGTATCATTTTACCGGGACGGATTATAATGCAGCCAATAAGAAAACTGCTATTTACCGTATCCTGGGTGACAATAAAAACTGGAGCCAGAATGTAGACACTGAAAATGGTAATTACGATTATCTGATGTTTAACGACCTCGACCTGAAACACCCCGACGTGATAAATGAACTGGGAAAATGGGGACGTTGGGTAGCAAATGAATTGAACCTGGACGGAATGCGTATGGATGCCATTAAACACATGGAAGATCAATTTATTAAACATTTCCTCGATGAAGTGCGTTCTGATCGTGGAGGTAATTTTTATGCAGTTGGAGAATACTGGAAAAATGACTTTGATTCACTACAGGAATACCTTGAACTGACAGACTATAAATTAGATCTCTTTGATGTTCCTTTGCATTACAAGATGTACCAGGCATCTCATCAAGGACGCGACTTCGACCTGACCAGCTTCCCTGATGAAACATTGGTAACTTGGTTTCCTTCAAATGCTGTAACCTTTGTCGATAATCACGATTCTCAGCATGGAAGTTCCCTCGAATCACAAGTCAAATCATGGTTTAAACCTTTAATGTATGGCCTTATATTATTAATGGAGAAGGGTTACCCCTGTATATTTTATGGTGACTATTACCGGACTAAAGATATCGAATCTCCACATCGTGTTATCATAGATATTCTGCTTGATGCAAGACAAAAATATGCTTTCGGCAAACAAAACCTTTACTTTGACCACCCTAATACGGTAGGCTTAACACGCGAAGGTGACGATATTCGTCCTGATTCCGGTCTGGCTCTTCTCCTTTCAAATGGAGACGATGGAGATAAGGTAATGTATGTAGGTGAACAGCACAAAGGAGAAGAATGGCATGAAATAACCGGAAGCATCGATGAAAAAATTACCATTGGAGAAGATGGTAAAGCCCTTTTTAAAGTGCATGGAGGAAAAGTTGCCGTATGGGTAAAAAAATAATCATTAATATAAAACAAGATGGAAAAAGAAATGCAAAACCAGAACAATGGATTTCAGAACCCACAATCATTTAATCAAAGTGGGGAGATAAAACCTAGCCGTAATCCACAGGAAGTAAAAAATGTAAATAACAACTCAATGAAAGGGCATTTAGCTCTTTTACGGGAAATTATTGGGGATACAAGTGATTCCAAAAGAATCATTTAATCTTGAAAATATATTTAGTAGACCTAAGAATCCGTCTTCCTAGGCCTACTAAATATATTTTGCTTTCAATCAAGCATCAGGCTCATAAATGCTTCGCGCTGAGAATAATTGAAAAGATTACGTGTAAGAGTTTCATTTTCCATGCCGTTGAGTTCCTCAGCAGTGAAGGGCATATCGGGATGCATAGCCAACCAATGCCAAATTAACTTTGGGCGATTAATAATCATAGCCATTCCCTGACGGAAGGAATTCTCCGGATTAGCATTGTGTTTATACATCACTTGCCCGAAGTTATAGGCCTGAACTGCTTCCCATAAGAGTAACTCTTTTACAGTATCGTTATTATAGAGCAGTTCTTTAACAATAGCCTCCTTTTCGTCTGCAACGACAAATGCCAGTCCGACAGGTCTGCCTTGTTTATTTACTGCTCCTAAAATCTTACCTTCACTTAAACGGCTGTCGGCTATAATGGTATGAAAATCTTCTTTCGTATGAAGTACGCAACAGCTACGTTCACGTAATTTGCTATCAAAGTAAGTATACCAATAGTTTTCGTTCTCAAAATCCGGAGTAATAACCTTTATTGAGTTATCGGCTTTTCTGTTTTCCGGACATATATAACAGTCCACTGAATAATCGAATATTTCCGTATACCCATGTTTTCGGTAGTAATCGAATAACCAGGGTTCAGCTGGAATCAAACTTGTGATATCATAATCCCGGCGACGCATTTCATGGAAAGCTTTCTGTAGTAAATCCCGCATTAATCCTTTCCCCCTTTCTGCGGGGTCTGTACAAGCTGCATAAATATATGCCATAGTGATCTCTGTACCACACCATGTCATGGTATATGGCATCAACTGAAGGGCAGAAATAATCTTGCCATCACGTTCGATTGTGAGTGCCTGTTCCTCTTTATATACGCGATCAAAATAAAGTTGAATATAATCTTCAGGATCATTAAAGCACAGTCTCCAAAGTGCCTTGATTTGTTCTTTCCGAGTCATGGTTTATCTTTGAATGTTTTTTTACTGCAGCATTCTTTTCCAGCAAAATAGCAGGGTGGTACGAAAGTTTCGCTTGACGTAAACCCGGTATGCCCAGATCTTCTTCACGATTAATGTAGGTGTATTGTTCAGGCAGATGAGCTGTGAATTCTTGGTTAATGAGGGCATATATTCCTTCAAAATTGGTATCAGCCTTTTCTATATGAACTCCGAAAGTATCCTTGTTGATAGGCATTCCGAATGAAAATGCAATAATCTGATGATCCTGACAAATAGCTCCGCCTGTTAATCCCAATTCATTAAAATGGTTCAGAGCATAAGTAATGGAACGACGTTCAAAACTTAATTCTTCGCGGTCTTCATCTGTACGATTTGCTTTATACCATGTACGTTCCAACTCGAGGCATTCAGGTACCAGCTCCGGCGTTATAGGCATATAGGCATAACGATATTGCTTCTTGAACTTATTAATATGATTACGTTTGGGTTGATATTTCTTTCCTGTCAGATTCACGAGATCTTCGCGTAGGTATATATAGTCGAAATAGTTACGTTCGGGAATATAATGAAACTCGCCAGGCATTACATTTTCAAGTTCAACTTTTGCATCGGGAGTTATGCCAAGCATTAATAATGGATGTCCTTGTGTTAACGCATCCTCTTCCAGACGGGATATAATTTGTTTCAAATCTCCATTTCCTACTGGCATCATATAAGCTCTGCGAGTTTTGTCATCAATAAGGAATCGTATAACCAGAAAATCATCTACGATTGCAAATTCGCTTTCATATAGAAAGTACCAGCTGCACATATTGGCAAATGAAAAATCACAATTTCTGTAATGTGAAGGATATGTATAGGAAGTGATTATTTCTTTATCGTCTAAAGTAATCGGCCTAAAATCTATTTGCATGGTGTTTTGTTCTTTCTTGATTTATTTATATAATACAACGCTTTTGGATGGTAATTTGTTCAACGAAAGAAAATGTAAAAGAATTTATGGAACTTAAAGAATTCAAGGAATTTAAGAACACAACAAGCTTAAGGCTTTCCAAGATACCTTAGGCTCCTTAAATTTCCTTTGAATCCTTATTCTTTAGTACTCTAAAACTTGAAAAGCAAAGGTAATACTATTATCATCACTATCCCCATTATTATCTGCAAGGGAAGCCCTGTTTTGACATAATCCATAAAGGTATACTTACCTGCCGACATAACAAGTGCATTCGGAGGAGTTGAAAAAGGTGAAGCGAAACACATACTGGCAGATACGGCAACTGCAAGAAGAAATGGATAAGGACTTACATTAATTGCCAGTGCCGACTGTAGCGCTATAGGTGCCACCAGGACGGCCGTAGCAGTATTACTGATAAACATTGTCATCAGGGACGTTGTAAAATATATTCCGGCCATCAGTACAACCGGCCCGTAATCTCCCAGTCCTCCTACAAGTTTATCTGAAATTAATGCAGAAGTTCCTGTTTTCTCCAATGCCAACGACATAGGAAGCATAGCTGCAATCAATACAATACTTTCCCAATTAATGGTTTTGTAAGCATCTTCAACCGAACGGAAACAACCTGTCAATACCATAAGAACAGCAGCAATTAAAACAGCAGCTACCGCCGGTATTACCTGGAATACCATTGCCAGAATCATACCCAACATAATAAGTGCAGCTAATGGTGCTTTATAATCTAACGTTACTTTAGACGCTTCTTCTATTGGTTGTCCGAGAACTACCCAGTTTGTTTGTTTCTTACTCATTAAGGCAATATCTTCCCAGTTGCCTTGTATCAATAATACATCTCCTGCATACATTTTCAGGTCTTTGATATTGGATAGGATGTATTTCCCGTTTCTTTCTACTCCAAGGATATTGACCTTGTATTTGTCGCGGAAGCCCGATTCTTTTACGGCGCGTCCTATAAGCTTGGAATCAGGGGTTAATAACGCTTCTGCAATACCAATTTCTCGTACACTTAATTTCTCGGAAGATCCGGTGCCTGCAAACTCGGATACTGTAGATTCGGTCATTTCCAGTTTATTATCCGTGGCAAACCGCTCAACATCTTCAAACGCTCCAAAAAGATATAATACATCGCCTGTTTTCAATTCTGTCTTTGGGCCTGCCATCTTCTGGTCTACTGTCTTCAGGAAACGTCCCTGAGAGGTTGATTTGCGGCGGACTTCCAGCACGGAAATATTATACTTTTGGGTGATATTAAGATCCATCAGCCGTTGGTCGGCAATAGTTGCTTCAGGTGTCAGGTAAACACGATATAAATTATCTGCCAACTGATATTTTTGTGCCAGTTCTTTTGATGAACGGCCTCTTGTTCCTTCCGTATTCTTTTTATCTTCTTTTTTGGTGAGGAACCATTTGCTGAGAGGGATTAATACAAGAATTCCCACAAAAACACATACTAACCCAACCGGAGTAAATGAAAAAAACGATAGTCCCTCAAAACCGGCCTGAATCAAAACATCGTTAATAACCAAGTTAGGAGGGGTACCGATCAATGTCATCATTCCGCCCATACTACTGGCAAAAGCCATCGGCATAAGAAAGCGGCTGGGGCTTATGTTGGCACCTACAGCCATACTAACAACAATGGGTAACATCAGAGCCACTGTTCCTGTGTTGCTGACAAAACCGCCGATAGCTGCTGTTACAAGCATTACAAGAACAAATAATTTGAGTTCACTTTTGCCTGCCAATTGAAGAATTTTGCTGCTAACCATCTTTGCCAACCCGGTTTTAAATATTGCACCTCCAACAACAAATAAACCTACCATCATGATAACAATGGAATTGGAGAATCCGGACAGGGCCTCTTCCGGAGTCAGTATCCCAAAAAGAATTAATGATATTAGAGCACAAAGAGCTACAATGTCAGATCGTATCTTACCATGCACAAAAAAAACAGCTGATAAAGCTAATATAATCAGGGTTGTTAACATAGGATGAACTTGTTTTTAGTTTCTTGGTTTAAAGGAACCGATTTGAAATGCAAAACTACAAACAATTAATAAAATAAGCAGAAAAGATATAGTTTTTTATATGTGGTTATTTATAACCTATAACTTGAACATCGTACCGCATGGATTTGTTTTATAGATGTGAGCAATAAAAGGATTTTTCCTTGTGGTAATGTATACTTGCTTAGTAGTTAAAGGAGTCTAGTAGTTATCAATCGCTCTGCTCTTTAGTAGTTAAGTAGAAACAATGGTTGTCTAGTGGATCGTAAAGCAAAATACAGCATCGCGACTACTTAACTCCTTGACTTCTCCTGACTCCTTTGACTACTATATGAGGCGTATCACGCCGAATAATTATAAAGTCAATAATTTTAATGAAAACGATTATGAAACATATTTACTTGGGAATATTATTATCTATACTTCTGCAAATGGTATCGGCAATTAACGTATATGGGCAGGAGAGTGATACACCTATACTTTATAATACAGTTTATTTGCCACCTATAGAAGGAGGCTGGACTCAACCGGGGCCGGGTACTTATGAGGTGAGGGATGGAGATAATTTTGATTTCACTTTATTTGTAAAAGAAGATTATGACGGCTCAAATATTGATATTAAAGTAAATGGAAATATACTTTATCCTTTATTTGATCCGACCGACCGTTCTATATATTATTCTACAGCTTCTGTCGCTTATAAATACAAAATACCAATGGTAAAAGAAGCATTGCAGATAAGTATAAAAGGATTGACACTTAATGATCCTACCGGTATCGGTTCTCTAAATTCAAATCCTATTTTATATAGCGAGAATAGTACACTATTTATTGAAACATCCGATCGGCAGCAGGTTTCTATTTATTCTCTAACGGGCCGGTTAGTTTCTGCCCGCGTAGTAGAAGGGCAGGAAGCAATTCCTTTATCCCGGGGAATTTACCTGGTTAAGATAGGAGAGGAGGGTACTTATAAAGCTATAGTTAGATAATAAGAATTGATAGTATTTCTTCTCTAATATTAAAAAAATCACTAAAAACCCTTCAACCCTTCAGCGTTATTGCTAGTTGACTGATTATCAAAACGTAAACCACTGAAGGGTTTCATGAAAAACCTTTCAGCTTCCTCTTTAAACCTTTCAGTTAACTCCTCATACTCTTCATTTATTTGATATTTGTAGACATCACCTATCAAACGCTTGCAAACCTTTTTGATTCGCTGTATTTTCTTATATAAAACCCGGCTTTAATTGAATGTGTTGGTTTTATACTTCAAATAGAGGGAAATTTGAAGGTATTCGTCTTGTAGGGGCGGCCCTATGTGGCCGCCCGAATCTGTTGTGTTGATTTTACGGGTATTGGGCAGCCACATAGGGCTGCCCCTACAAGTTGATATTATCTTCAAGTTTTACAATATCTAGAGTTATTCTTATATTGAACACACGTTAATTTAAAGAATCCTTAGACCTTTTTATTGTTTGAATAAGAACGAACAGCTGTTTGCTTACTATCGAACAGGTGTTCGCTCCATATCAAACAGCTGTTCGCTTATAAGCAAACAATAAAGAATACTATCTTTTATCCAAAAGAAGTAGTAATAATATAGGATCAAGAGCAATATATGACATAAACTGAAGGATTTAAAGGGTAAACTGAAAGGTTTAGAGAGGAAACTGAAAGGTTTTCCATGAAACCCTTCAGTGGTTTACGTTTTGATAATCAGTCGACTAGCAATAACGCTGAAGGGTTGAAGGGTTTTAGTGCTTTTATATGTATTGTTTTTGTAACGAAATAAGGAGATCCGAATGGCATCCGCCATGAAACAAAAGCTTTGTTTATGCTGTTATGTTAAAATAGAATATATTATAAAGAAAATTTAAAATGAAAGATATGAAAACAGCAGATATCGGGATGATCGGATTGGGCGTTATGGGTGAGAATTTGGTTCTGAATATGGAAAGTAAGGGATTTACTGTTGCTGTATATAACAGAGAGGCCTCGGGAGAAGAAGGCATTGTAGATCGTTTTATCAATGGACGCGGTAAAGGGAAACACTTTATTGCGACTCATACGATAGAAGAACTGGTAAATTCGTTAAGTCATCCTCGTAAAGTAATGATGATGATAAAGGCTGGTGATCCGGTGGATGAAATGATTGAAGCTTTAGTACCTTATCTATCCACTGGAGATGTGATTATAGATGGTGGAAATTCTGATTACAGGGATACGGAACGAAGAGTCAAAGAACTTGAAAACAAAGGCCTTTATTTTGTCGGTGCAGGTGTATCTGGTGGTGAAACAGGAGCATTACATGGACCTTCTATCATGCCGGGAGGAGCGCCTCCTGCCTGGTTACTTATAAAAGATATCCTACAAAGTATAGCAGCCAAACTGGACGATGGAACACCCTGTTGTGAATGGATAGGGCCGGGAGGTTCCGGACATTATGTGAAGATGGTACATAATGGTATTGAATATGGTGATATGCAGTTGATAGCAGAAGCTTATTCGCTGATGAAAGATAGGTTGAATCTCGATAATGAAGCTATGGCAATGGTTTTCGACCATTGGAATAAAGGTGATCTGGAAAGCTATTTGATAGAAATAACTTCAGATATTCTTCGTTTTCCGGCGGAAGAAGGAGGATACCTGTTAGATAAGATACTAGATGTTGCAGGTCAAAAAGGAACAGGAAAATGGAGTGTGGAAACAGCATTAGATAAATATGTACCATTGACATTAATTACTGAAGCTGTATTTGCCCGTATGCTTTCAGCATTACAAGCCGAACGTGCACAGGCTCATGAAGTATACGGACATTATCATTATCCGGAAAAAGGAGTTATTTACGCCGAGAATATTCGTCAGGCATTGTATGCGGCAAAATTAATCTCATATACACAAGGTTTTTCTCTATTACGTCGTGCATCCATTGATTATGAATGGCAACTGGATTTTGGAATGATTGCTCGTATCTGGAGAAAAGGATGTATTATACGCTCTGTTTTTTTGACGAAAATAACCGAAGCATATACAAAAAACAGAGAGTTAGATAATCTATTGTTTGATGAATTTTTCCGTAACCAAATAGAAGAATGTTTGCCCGGATGGCGCAAAGTCGTATCAGAAGGAGCTTTGACCGGCCTGGCTTTACCAGGTATGAGTGCCGGATTGAGCTATTTTGACGGTCTACGTACACTTTATTCACCAGCAAATCTTATTCAAGCCCAACGCGACTATTTCGGAGCACATACTTATGAGCGCACAGACTGGCCCAGGGATAAGTATTTTCACACAAACTGGCAAAGGGAAACGGTATGAATGATGCAATAAAAAAAGCAGAAAACCAGATGCTCGTAATATTCGGAGCATCGGGTGACCTGACAGGCCGTAAGTTAATACCTTCTTTGTTTGAGTTGCATGTGAGAAAACTCTTACCTGATAAGTTTTGCATTGTGGGTGTTTCCCGAACAAAATATACCGAGAAATCTTTTCGTGACGAACAACGGAAACATCTTCGTGCTAATCTGGCAAATAAAAACTTTAATGATAAACAGCTGAATGAATTTCTTTCATGTGTATATTATGTAGCGATTGATACAACTCAATCTGATCAATATCCTCAATTAAAAGAAAGCCTTTGCAAATTACAACAGAAATATGAGCTGGATGATAAGATAATTTATTATCTTTCGACACCGCCTATGATGTATGAGGTTATACCTCAATGTCTGAAAGAGAATCGAATGAATAAAGTACCCCGTAGGAAAGGGTGGAGAAGATTGATTGTTGAGAAACCTTTTGGTACAGATTTAGAAACGGCGCAAAAGTTGAATGAGCATTTATGCAGTATTTTCGATGAAGAAGAGATTTACCGCATCGATCATTATCTGGGAAAAGAGACGGTACAGAATATCTTAGTATTACGGTTTGCTAATGGAATTTTTGAACCTTTATGGAACCGTAATTATATTGATTCGATTGAGATAAGTGCTTCTGAAATATTAGGAGTTGAGAATCGTGGAAAATATTATGAAGGTGCAGGGGCAATGCGTGATATGGTGCAAAACCACCTGATGCAGCTAATGGCTTTCATTGCTATGGAGGCGCCTCCCGCATTTGACCCTGAACCAATTCGTGATGAGATCGTTAAAGTATTCAGATCGTTGCATCATTATTCTGAAAAGGAGATGGAACAGAATATAGTACGTGGGCAGTATGAGGGATATCGACAGGAAAAAGATGTTGCATCAGATTCGGATACTGAAACATATATAGGGATGAAGTTCTTTATAGATAACTGGCGATGGAGTGGGGTACCTTTCTACTTTTTTACAGGAAAGAAGTTAGCAGAAAAAGCCTCTGAGATTGTGATTCATTTCAAATCTACTCCCCAACGTTTATTTAAAGGACAATGCGAAGGGCCGTCATGTAATAAGCTGATAATCCGAATACAACCGGATGAAAGTATTATGTTGCAATTTGGCCTGAAAGAACCCGGTGCCGGTTTTGTGGTACGCCAGGTTAGTATGGATTTTAGATACGATTCACTTTCAAAGGTGTATTTACCGGATGCTTACGAACGGTTATTACTGGATGCTATGTTAGGTGATTCTACTTTATATGCACGTAGTGATGCTTTGGAAGCCAGTTGGCGATTTGTCGATCCGATCGAAGCCTATTGGAAGAAAATGGACAAAACCGGATTATGTTCTTATAAACA
Source organism: Tannerellaceae bacterium (assembly GCA_032073245.1). Taxonomy (GTDB): domain Bacteria; phylum Bacteroidota; class Bacteroidia; order Bacteroidales; family Tannerellaceae; genus QVMG01. The sequence goes on along the minus strand of DAMANX010000002.1, from coordinate 133,158 downwards.
AGGAGATAAAGCACCTAAAGAAATAAAGCGGTTAGGAGCAACACAGTTCTGCCCTTGTAAAGAGAAGAAATCTTTAAGTGAACTATAATAGTAAACGAAACTTATATGAACAACCATTAAAAAAATAAATATGAGAATTGAAGTATACAAAGAAGGTATAGAAGCACTTCGTTCCATGACGGAACGATTGCTCCGGTTAATAGAGGAAAAAGGTACGGAACCCTTTAATCTGGCTCTATCGGGTGGAGAAACAGCCAAAAAGATGTTTACCCTTTGGGTAGAAGAATATAAAACAAAGATTGATTGGAATAATCTACGCTTCTTCTGGGTGGATGAACGGTGTGTATCTCCCGAAGATCCTGAGAGTAATTACGGAAATGCCGATCGTTATCTATTTCAACCATTGAATATACCGGTAGAAAATATTCACCGTATTCAGGGAGAAGATGAACCCGGTGTGGAAGCCGTACGTTATTCATGGGAGGTGAAAGAAAACCTGTCACGCTATGATCAACTACCCATTTTTGATGCAATTATACTTGGAGTAGGGCATGATTCGCATATAGCGTCTATTTTTCCGGATACCTATAAGTTATTATATGATAGTCGTCTGTATACGGTTTCTAAACACCCTGTATCGGGGCAATACCGCATAACAATGACCGGTCCTCTCATTCTGAATAATGCTCCCTTATTAGTACCGGTACTGGGGGGAGGAAAAGAATCAATCAAAAAGAAACTCCATGAAGGTTATTCCAATGAGGATGCTCCGGCAGCATATATTCTTTCACGGGCACAGGATGCAACGGTATATCTGGAGGAGAATGATTGATGATCTATGATTAAATTAACGTTGAGACTGGGCTTGCCCTGTCTCCATTAATATTAAATTCCTATTAAATCAGCGTATTATCATAAAGAGACAGGGCAAGCCCAGTCTCTACAAAAGGTTTCAAATAAAAAGCCCCGTTGCAAAACAACAGGGCTTTCTTTATTTATAATTGATAATTAATCATTAACCATTCTATCAATACGGTTTCCCTTCAATAGCAGCAATACCAGGAAGAGTTTTTCCTTCAATAGCTTCTAATAAAGCGCCACCACCTGTAGAAACGTAAGATACTTTATCTGCCATACCGAATTTGTTTACACAAGCAACAGAATCACCACCACCAACTAAAGAGAAGGCGCCGTTTTTAGTTGCTTTTACGATTGCTTCACCGACAGCATAAGAACCGTGTGCAAAATTATCGAATTCAAATACACCGGTCGGGCCATTCCAAAGGATAGTTTTGGAACGTTCGATTACTTCGGCAAATATTTTTTCAGTTTCTGGGCCGATATCTAATCCTTCCCATCCATCAGGTATTTCGCCAACTGGACAGAAACCGCTTTTAGCATCGTTGCTGAAATCGTTAGCAATTTTTGCATCAACAGCTAATACAAGGTTAACACCTTTATCCTTTGCTTTTTGAATCAATTCAAGAGCCAGGTCGAGTTTATCATCTTCAACCAAAGAATTGCCAATCTTACCACCTTGTGCTTTAGTAAAAGTATAAGTCATACCCCCTGCAATGATCAGGTTATCTACTTTTCCTAATAAATTTTCTATGATTTCAATTTTTGAAGATACTTTAGAACCACCCATAATAGCAGTAAAAGGACGTTCAATATCCTTCATTACTTTTTCAACTGCTTTTACTTCTTTCTCCATCAGATAACCAAACATTTTGTTGTCAACATCAAAATAATCAGCAATCAAAGCAGTAGAAGCATGTGCACGGTGAGCTGTACCAAACGCATCATTTACATAACAATCAGCATAAGACGCTAATGTTTTTGTAAATTCTTTCTGGCTTTCTTTTACAGCTTTTTTTGCAGCTTTCTTTTCTTCTTCAGTAGCATCTTCAGCCAATCCACGAGGTTTACCTTCTTCTTCAGCATGGAAACGCAGATTTTCAAGCAAAAGAGCTTCACCTGGTTGCAAAGTAGCAGCTTTAACAGCAGCTTCTTCCCCCACACAGTCATTAGCAAATTGAACTTCTACACCTAACAATTCAGAAACACGTCCAAGGATATGTTGGAGAGAAAATTTATCAGTTGGCCCTTTCGGACGGCCAAGGTGAGATCCAATAATTGGGCTACCACCATCAGAAAGAATCTTTTTTAGCGTAGGAAGAGCGGCACGAATACGAGTGTCGTCAGTAATGTTGAAATTCTCGTCCAAAGGAACGTTGAAGTCAACTCTCACAAATGCCTTTTTGCCGGCAAAATTGAAATTGTCAATGGATTGCATAACTAATTTATTTAATTATTCTGGAAATTTGATATCTTTTTGCGCTTGCAAACTTACTAAATTTATTTATTCTTGAATAAGAATAAGGAGAGTTTTATAGTATCGCCCCACATTTTTATGGAGATTAAATAGCATTGTGACAATATGATATGTTAAAAAGAGTTTCTATGTATAGTATGAGCCCATACTATATGTATTATGGCACAATACTATATATAGAATGAAGAAATACTACCTATAAAATAACATTTTGTCAATGTTCATTATTCTAATTTAAATCGCAACCGAAGCCGGGGGGATTGATAGTCGTAATTGAGTAGCTTAAATTGACCAATCTCTGAGGTGTTTTCTACATGGGCACCAATGCATGCACAAGCATCATAGTCTCCTACACGAACGATGCGCAGTGTTTGACTTACGTCGTCAGGAAGTTTGCTGATATCAACAATTTTCGTAGCTTCATCAAGAGGCATAAAATCAATTGTCACAGGTAGATTTTGAGAAATGATTTCATTTACCCGTTTTTCTACCTCCTCCATTTGTTGAGCTGTAGGGGCTTCGGCTAATATATAGTCACATTTACTTTTTTTTCGTTCAATATGCGCATTCATTGAACGGGGACAACCAAACATACGTACCATTGTCTGATTCAGGATATGTTCGGCTGTATGCATTGGAGGGTACTCCGTCTTATTATGATCGTTTAGTTGGGGTTCCATTGTTTTTATGAAATTAAAGTTTACAAATATACGAAAAAGCATTCAAAAGTGACTAAAAGAATGCATTTCAGAAACAAAATAAATAAAGATGTTGTTATTAAATTAAATTCACTAAACTACAAAAACGTTAAGGTCATGGAAAATAAAAAGAAGACTTCAAAAAGGGCAACAAAACCTACTTCTCTGAAGTTAGTAAAAACCAATCTGAAACATCTTTCTTATGATGAACTGGAAGAAGTTGCAGGGCTATTAATTCGCTATCGAAAAGAGAAATTAGGTAATGAAGAATTACGTCTGATTAAAGAAAAAGAGATGGTTGAGCAAAAGTTGAAATCATTGAAGAAATTAGATATGAAAGTAAATGCTCTTTAATTAATAATCATATTGTAAAAATATAACTCGGAATGGGCTATCCACATTAAATTGGATAGCCTTTTTAGTATACTGCTTTTTGAACCTCTTCATATTATTTTATTTTATATTCTATGTTACTTGTTATAGAAAAAGATAAATATGTACATTTGCTCGCTGTAACAATTAATAATAAAGGTTTATGTCAGTTGCAAAAAGGGATTTAGAGAATAGAAAGGTGACAACACATCGCCTGATAGAAATGAAAGAAAGAGGAGAGAAGATCTCCATGTTAACAGCTTATGATTATTCCATGGCACGTCTTATTGATGAAGCCGGAATGGATGTAATTTTGGTAGGTGACTCAGCCTCTAATGTGATGGCAGGAAATATAACTACATTACCTATTACCCTAGATCAGATGATCTATCATGGCAAATCAGTTATGAAAGCCGTTAAAAGGGCTTTGGTACTGGTTGACCTACCTTTTGGTACATATCAGGGTAATTCCAAAGAAGCTTTGGCTTCGGCTATCCGCGTTATGAAAGAAACTCATGCCGATGGTATAAAGATTGAAGGTGGAATAGAAATAAAAGAATCTATTGAACGCATACTTTCTGCAGGAATACCTATAATGGGGCACTTAGGATTAATGCCTCAATCCATCAATAAGTTTGGTACCTACACCGTACGTGCAAAAGAAGAAGCGGAAGCAGAGAAATTGATAGCAGATGCTCACATGCTTGAAGAAGTGGGATGTTTTGGGGTTACACTCGAAAAGATACCCGCTAAACTTGCTGCACAGGTTGCATCCGAATTGACAATTCCTGTAATAGGTATTGGTGCCGGTGGAGGCGTAGACGGACAGGTGTTAGTAATGCATGATATGTTGGGGCTCACACAAGGTTTCTCTCCTCGTTTCCTTCGGCGTTATGCAAATCTTGGGGAAGAAATTACCCGCGCAGTCCAAACATATATTGAAGATGTCAAGAGACAAGACTTTCCGAATGAGAAAGAGCAATATTAAAATATAACGGTTAACGATTAACGATTAGTGATTAATTTATGTCATTAATCGTTATGCGTTAATCATTAATCGTTTAATTCATGAAATCACTCCTCCCCATTATGATGATCACAGGTTGTACTAATTTGGTTTTTTCACAAACATCAGAATCTCTTCAGATAAAAGAACATACGTTAAGTAATGGGATGACAGTATGGTTGAATGAAGACCATAGCCAGCCGAAAGTATTTGGTGCCGTATTGGTGAAAGCCGGATCCAAAGATTCACCCAATACGGGTATTGCTCATTATTTTGAGCATATCATGTTTAAAGGTACGGAACAAATCGGGACTATTAACTATCCGGAAGAGAAGCTCTTACTTGATTCCATTGAAACTAAATACGATGAACTTGCTCAAACGACTGATGAACAAGTTCGTATTTCTATTCAGCAATCAATTAATGAACTAAGCATTAAGGCTGCTGAATATGTTATACCCAATGAATTCGACCGTTTGATATCCCGTTACGGAGGCACCCGCCTGAATGCAGGTACAGCTTATGACTATACGGTTTATTACAATACATTTTCGCCGCAATATTTTGCACAATGGGCTGAAATAAACAGTGAACGCCTGATTCGTCCCGTCTTCCGTCTCTTTCAGAGTGAATTGGAAACGGTTTATGAGGAGAAAAACATGTACAGTGACATGGTAGGTAGCCAGGCTATTGAAAAGGTTACGGAGCGTTATTTCACACCACATCCCTATGCTTATCCTATTATTGGTAGTACAGAAAATTTGAAGAATCCCAGCCTTTCGGAAATGAGGAAGTTTTTTGAGGAATACTATGTTGCGTCCAATATGGGATTAATACTTAGTGGAGACTTTAATTCGGATGAGATCTTACCTCTTCTTGAAAAGACTTTTGCCCGTATACGTCCGGGTGAAGCACCTCAAAAAGTTCCGGTTGTTCTTCCTCCTTTTCGGGGTAGAGAAAAAATGCAGGTTAAAGTACCTATTCCTGTGGTAAAAATAATGGGATTAGGCTTTCGTGGTGTTCCGGCGAATCATTCCGATCAGGTAGCGCTGAATATAGCTGTTGGCTTGCTGAATAATTCTAATGGTACCGGCCTACTTGATAAACTGACTGTCGATCATAAAGTTTTATCTACAATTGCTCTGAATGAAAGCCTTAATGAGGCAGGAATACTGGGAGTATTGATTATTCCTAAACTCCTATTTCAATCGTATGGTAAAGCTGAGAAACTGGCATGGGAGGCGATTAATAAAGTTAAGAACGGAGAATTCAGTGATGAAGATTTCCAAAGCCTGAAATTAGAACAGAAACGTGAATATGCTTCTAATCTGGAAGATATAAGTTCACGTGCCCAGGTTATGATGCGTATATTCTCCCAGAAAATGAGCTGGGAAGATTATATAGACAATGTGGCTCGGATAGATCAACTGACAAAAGAAGATATTGTTGCTATTGCTCAAAAATATTTTGGAGATGATTATCTCTATGTCACCAAGAAAACAGGAAAATACCCTAAAGAACATTTACCTAAACCGGCTTATGACCCTATAGAGCCTAAAAACAGAGAGGCTTCTTCCGAATATGCAAAACAGTTGGAGAAAATGCCTGTTAAGAAGGTAGAGCCTCGCTTTATAAACTTCAATACGGATGCAGAAACTATTCCTTTATCTTCTTTAGCGACTTTATATGTAACCCCCAATCGGGTGAATGATATTTTTACTCTTACACTTTCTTATGGAGTAGGAACACTGGAAAGGCCTGAGCTTACATATTTGGCAGGTTATCTTCCATTCATCGGAACAGAGTCGAAGTCTTTCCAAGAATTCAGGAATGCACTGCAAGTATTGGGTAGTACATTGTCTTATGAAGCAACCGATACTGATTTCCTTGTACGTATAAGCGGATTTGATATTCACTTTGGCGAAACACTTACTTTGGTCAATAGTTTTTTGAAAGATGCGAAACCAGACGATAAAAAGATGCGTCAGGTTGTGGAAGAAGCTAAAGTAATGGAAAAGGCTTTCTATAAATCCAACGAAAATATAGCAATGGCAGTTTTAGAAAAAGTAAAATACGGAAATCAATCCCGTTATCTTACTAAGTGGCCGTTGTCAAAAGTAAAGAAACTAAAAGGAAAAGAGTTGACCGATCTCTTTGCAGAAGTGCAAAAAACAGAATGTAATCTCCATTATTGTGGAATGTTATCCTCTAAGGATGTTACAGAAAAAATAAAAGAGGTTTTTGCTATTGATAAAATAAAAGAGCCCTCTCATTCTCCTCTTTATCGTACTTTAGAAGATTATGAGAAACCGACAGTCTTTTTTTATAACATGCCGGATATATCTCAATCCATTATTTATGGATATGTAAAAGGGGATCATTTGCTTGACAAATCGATGCGCCATGCCTCAAAGTTATTTACCGGATACCTGGGCGGTGATATGTCATCTCTGATGTTTCAGGAAATTCGTGAATTTCGTTCGCTTGCTTACCGCGTGAGTGCCCGCTACAATATGTCTTCGATGAAAGATTCAGCAAAACCGGGTGAACTGACAACAATCCTTTCTACTCAAAGTGATAAAACTCTGGATGCACTTGCTGTTCTGGATTCTCTCATTCAGAAGATGCCTGTCCATCCTGAAAGAGTTGAAGCCTTGAAACAAACAGTCAATAACCAGGTAAATAATGAATTTCCTTCTTTCAGAAAGATATCCGAGCGTATAGCTTCTTATCGCCGGGAAGGTTACAATGATGATCCGAATAGGCTTTATCTGGATGATATGAAAGGAATGGATATGGACAATATTATGAGTTTCTATAATGCAAATGTTAAAAATAAGCCGGTCATATATGTGATTGTAGGGAATTCCAAACATATCGATATGAACCAATTGGCTAAATATGGTAATATTGTTAAGCTGAAAACAGGAGATTTCTATAAATAAGGAATACAAACCGGAATGTATACAAAGGATGAACTTAAACAGTTGAAATTAGAATTCTGGGAAAGTTTTGCCGCTTACTGCGAAGTACAACCATACCTACGAGGACGCAAAAAGATCTGGACGCTTTATGACACGAAAGTAAAAGGAGTAGAATTGAAATTTGATGCAACACGTACAGGCGCTTATGTAATCCTTGAAGTCAATCACCGATGGGAAGATCCTCGACTTGAGATGTTTGAAAGATTAACCTGGTATAAAGAAATCCTGGAAGAAAACTTAGAGGAAGAGCTTATCTGGGATATATGTTTTGTACGGGAAACCGGGAAAGAAGTGGCTCGTATCTATGTAGCCAAAGAAGGAATTGATCTTCACCGCCGGGCTCATTGGGGAGAATTCTTTCAATTTATGGCTACACGTATGTATCAGCTAGAAAAGAATTTTATGTCAGTTGCAGAATATCTACGTGACTAATAATTTGTTGAATATGAAAATATTACATTTGTTTATTGGAGTAATTGTTTGCTTCCTGTTAATAGCTTGTCAGAAGAATTCCCCAGAACAAACAACCGGATTAACAGAAGAAGGTGTTAGCCGTGAACTAGCCTTATTCCGTAAAGCTAATTATCAAAATGTTGAATATAAACTCTCTTTTTTTATCCCGGGATCAAAATCGGAAATGATTACGGGAAAGGTAGATGTATCTTTGGAGCTAACAAAAAAGCAACCTATTATTATAGACTTCAATACAGAGAAAGAAAAAATAAGAAGTATACATATTTCGGGTAAAAACGCAACTTATTTTTTCAAAAAAGGCCATATCCTTTTGGATAAAAATCAACTACATTCTGGAAAGAACATTATATCAATAGAATTCGATGTACCGGATCAATCCCTGAACAGACGTGATGAATTCCTTTATACTTTATTGGTGCCGGATCGTGCCCGTACGGTTTTTCCTTGTTTTGACCAGCCTGACTTAAAAGCTTTATATACTTTATCACTAGATGTACCAGGCGATTGGGAAGCAGTTGCCAATGGTGCAGTTAAAGAAATCAAAGAGCATGAAGAAAAAGAAAGGAAGAGGATTGATTTCCAACAAACCGAACCTCTAAGTACTTATCTTTTCTCTTTTGTTGCCGGAAAGCTGGATAGGGAGAAGTTTAGCCGCAATGGGCGTGATATATCTGTATATTATCGCGAAAATGATCCTAAGAAGGTTGCGCAATGCTCTGACATTGCAGAAGAGGTATTTGATGCCTTGGAATGGCTGGAAGATTTCACTGCGATTCCTTATCCTTTTGCCAAATACGATGTTATTATATTGCCTGGATTTCAGTATGGCGGTATGGAACATACGGGGGCGACTTTATACACGGACCGCCGCATGTTTCTGAACGAGCAACCAACATTAAATGAGCAGTTGAGCCGTAGTGCTTTGATCGCTCACGAAACAGCCCACATGTGGTTTGGCGACTATGTAACAATGGAATGGTTTGATGATGTATGGACAAAAGAAGTGTTTGCCAACTATTTTGCTTCACGTATCGTGGAACCACTATATCCGGAGGTAAATCATTGTTTGAATTTTATTCGGGATTATCTGCCATCTGCTTATTCGGAAGACCGTACGGCGGGTACTAATCCTATTAAACAGGAACTTGATAATTTATCTAATGCCGGGCTTGTTTATGGACAGATCATATATAATAAATCTCCCATTATAATGGAAATGTTAGTTGAAAGAATAGGAGAGGAGTCTTTTCAAAAAGGTATTCGTGAATATCTAAAAACGTATGCTTATGGGAATGCTGATTGGAATGGACTTATAGATATTCTTGATAATTACACAGAAGAAGATCTTAAAACATGGAGCCGGGTTTGGGTAAATGAGAAAGGAATGCCCGAAGTAACTACTTCTATTTCTGAAAATAAACTTATCGTTTCTCAAAATGACCCTTGGGGAAGAAACCTTGTATGGCCTCAGAATCTTAATTATTTATGGGTAACACCTATTGATACTATTGATCTGTCTGTCTCACTCAATGATATTTCAGTCACAAACGAATTAACCTTTGATGCTAAAGATGGTTTTATAGTTCCTAATCCGAATGGAAAAGGGTATGGATTCTTTTCTATGAATATGTCTGATGCTTTCCATTGTATGGATCTACTGCATAGTAGCAAAGATGAAGTTTTATCAGGTTCGCTCTTAATTAATTTATATGAAAACCTCCTGAATGAAACCATTGATTCAAAGTGGTATATGCAAGAAATGTTGAAGTATGCCTCCAATGAACAGAATCCTCTTCTTTTTTCCATGGCTTTAGGCTATATAGGAAATTGCCAACGTATTTTTGAACCTGACAAAGTTACTACGGAAAAAGAATTATGGAAGATTGTAACCACTTCAAAGATACCACAATATAAGTTACAGGCCTTTCGTTCTTATCTTTCGATAGCAGATAGTCCCGAGTCTATTCAACGTCTATATAGAATATGGAAAGATGAAAAAGCCCCTGTTGATTGTAAATTAAGTGAATCGGATTATATCAATCTGTCTTTCAACCTGGCAATTCATTTACCGGATCAAGCGAATGAGATCCTTGCATTACAATATTCGCGCATAAAGAATTCTGACCGGCGGCAGGAATACGCTTTTGTGGCTCCTTCGGTATCACCTGATAAAGAAGTGCGTGATAGTGTTTTTTCTTCTCTTTTGATAGCAGAGAACAGACGTGTGGAACCTTGGGCTTCCACAGCTTTGAGTTATTTGAACCATAGGTTACGCCAGAAAGAAGCGATAGAATATATACGCCCTGGGTTAGATGTTTTACAAGAAGTACAACGTACTGGTGATATTTTCTTTCCTACAAATTGGTTACGTTCTTTATTATCTGCCCATACATCAAAAGAAGCAAAGCTTGAAATTGATAAATTCTTTCAGGATTATTCAGATTATCCCAGAATGCTTCAGGGAAAAGTTTTACAACAGTCCGATCACTTATATAGATTATATAAATTATGATTTTCAATCGCTCTATATAAAAAATAATTATTCTTTCTAATTGTTTTTCTTCTTAATTTCTTTGCTAATAATTATTTTTTTGGAGATATTTGCACCCTGAAAAAAACTACTCTACAAAGAGTACTCAATAGAGACTGTTTTAAACAAAAAGAAAAAGATTTTTCATTATAGTATTAATTAATAAAAGTAAATCAGTATGAAAACATTAAACCGTTTCATCTTTAGTGTGTTGTGTGTAATTTTATTTTTTCCTTTAAGTATGCAGGCCCAGGATCTTTTCTTCTTAAATCAGGAAGGGAAATCAGTAGAATATTCAATTGCAGATGCAAAGGGTAAAATACAGTCTTATACAAAATCAACTGTAAAAGAGATCAAGAAAACAGATGCTAAAAATTACACCATTGTTTATACCTCTGAAGTAATGGATGCCAATAAGAAACCATTAATGGATCCAATGACTGTGGAAACTGTCGTGGTAGATGGTGTGATTGTACAAGATCCTGTTGCTGCTATGGGTGAAGCTGGTAAGGATGTTAAAGTGGAAGGTAATTTCCCGGAATTCCCTTCTGAGTTGTCAGTAGGACAAACTTTTGGCGAGTATTCTTATACAATGAAAATGATGGGAACTTCTACAACAACGAAAGGTAGTTCAAAAGTAGTAGCGAAAGAAGAGATCACTACTCCTGCCGGTTCATTTGATTGCTATAAAGTAGAAAGTGAATCAAGCTCAAAAGTAATGCTTCAGACAACAAAGGTTTCAACAACAAGTTGGTATGCTAAAAACTTAGGTGCTGTTCGTACTGAAACTTATGATAAAAAAGGTAAAGTACAAACAGTTATGGAGTTAGTTGCTGTAAAGTAATTCTATCTGAATTTATATATAAAAAAGAAGGTGTCCCATTGTGGGACACCTTTTTTTTGTCTTTACCGGATTTACTTCACCAGTAATATCTGCGATGTTATGCGTCCATCGGGTGCCTGTATTCTTGCAACATAGCTACCGGAAGACAGATTTATCTGAATACTTGTTTGACTATCCGTTAATTGTCTGGTTAAAACAATACGTCCGCTGATATCAGTTATATCGATTCGTGCTTTTTGCGTAGCAGTCAAACCATATTAATATAAACAGTCAGAGTCTCATTCGTTCCTACAGGATTCGGATATAATTGAGCCGAAGATGACCGGGTTGTAGAGCTGAATACTTTCACACAGCTTTCTTCAACTAAACCTTCTCTATTTATTGCTCTTACAAAATAAACACCATTTAATCCTTCTTCCGGGTTGGTGTAATAAATAGAAGTACCATTTAGAGTTATAGGAGAGCCATCTTTATACCATTGGAATGAAACATAACGGTTATCTGTATTATCAATATACATTACATCGTTCCATTTCATTTGGATATATAAGAGGTTTCCGCTAACAATCGCCTCTTTACTATTTTCTGTTCCGCATAAACCTTTTACCTGAACATAATAAGAACCGGCTGTCTCTTTAGAAAACACAGCTTCATATGTTGCTGAATTTGCTCTTGGTATAGGTTGATTATCTTTATACCATTGGTATGAAAGATTTTCTCCGATAGCTTCAACGGATAGTGTAAAGATATCTTCGTTGCATAACTCCTCAACCGAAACAGGCTGTTTTGTAATTTCTGTTCCAATGAGAACTTTAATTTCAAATGGACAATCTGATATTGTTTCAGAAGTATTTTCACTGAATAAGCTGATCGTTCCTTTATATATACCAGCCGGAACACCTGAAGGTAAAGGTATAGTCAAGTAATTAACATCCGGAAGCGGTGCAGGATTCAGTTGATCAATAAAACCGACTGCTCTGGTTTCTTTAGAGAAATGTATAGTATACTTCAACGGATGAGCTGTATAAATCAATTCAAAAGGCAATAAAACATTCTCTTCATCCGGACAGGTAGTAGCAGCTGTTGAAATCTTAATTCCCGGTTCCGGATCAGGGTTTGGGTCAGGGCCCGGATTCTCTCCATCATCTTTAATCACGATAGTGTTTCTATATGAGGCTTGTGCGTAAGAGAAACTATGGATATTTCCGTTATCATTCAGTTTTAACTGGCTAACAGTATATACGTATGTACCTATTTTCGTATGAGGATTACCTCCATTAAATACATAAGGATCATTCGCTGATACCCAATCTGAAGTTACACTTGATCCGTCAGGATTAGTATAATCAATCTGCCAGGAAGAGTATGAGATATTATCAACCAAAGCACTTATACGTAAATAAACTGAGGAACCATTCTTAACCGAAGTTGTATGGTTATTCGGCACATCACTATAATTCGTATTATTGATCGCAACCGCAAACTGCATACTTACTTCAGGATCAGGTTCAGGATTTGTACCGTCTGATTTTATGATGATGGTGTGATTATATGGATTACCAGTAAAGTCATATTCCATAATAGTATAAGATCCAGAAGATGAACGAGTAGCTATATTTTCGTTATATATAAATAATCTACTTATAGAATAGGGATACTTGCCTATATTTTGATGTGGATTTCCTCCTTTAAAATAATAATATTCATCCATTGGTATAGGTTCTGTTAAAATAGGATCTCCTCCTTCTTCTTCTGTATACTCAATTTGCCAGTATCTGGAATTTCCCGGGTTCTCAATAATACGCAAATCTACTGGTGGTTCTCCATAAGTAGGACTTACTCTTAAGTAAATTTTATTTCCGAAGTCTTTTTCCGTAGTATCATTATTTTCACGAACATTATAATCATCTGTACTATTTATTGCAACTTCATATTGTAAAATAGGAATATCAGGACTTATAACAATATTGTGAATATATGGCTCACCAACGTATGAAAATGGTTCTAAAGGAACATTATTATTGGATAAAGTAAGTTTGGTAATAGCAAAAGATCCATAATAATCAGGTATTTGACCACTTGGTATTTCTGTAAAACTAAATGAGTTTCCTTCTATTCTACCCGAATTACCATGAATATAATTGTTATTATTGTCATTACATACATAGTCAATACTCCATGAGTCATAAGAAATACTACTATCAACAATTGGGCTGATCAGTAATTCTACAGATTGCTCCTCCAATATACTGGATATTGAAGTAGTAGTATTATTTGCTACATTAGTGGTGACACCATTGACTATTACCTGGAATTGAAGAGATGGTTTATCAATTCCATCATCCACCGAAACAAGGTAATAAGTTCCATATCTATTATAATTCGTTTTTTCATCAGTTTTACTTATTTCTCCTAAAAGAACTTTCCCTCTTGCTGATTCCGGTATTGTATATTTTCCATTCCCATTATCTGTCATATCAGAAAATATGGGAATTGACATATTATCTAAAAAATAAGAATATCCAGTACCATAATCATCCTGATTCTCATTTCTAAATTCAATTATATAATCAGTAATATCATACCATGAAACTGAAGCACCAGTCATTATTTGTTCACTTAAATCTATCTCCTCATTCACTAATTTCCCTCCTTCTTCGATTAATTCTTGAGGAAGAAATTCACGATACCAATTTGATAAATTATCAAGTCCACCAGCTAAAGTTGCTAATGTTTTAAAAGGAAGACTATTCCCTTTTAAATAGGTAGTAGCGTTTATTGGATCATAGGTTTCTTTTATTAATTGAATATTAGGGTGAAATCGAATGTTTTCATACTTATTATCTTTACAATTTAAGACTTTTAAATTCTCAAGGTCTGAAACTTCTAGTTCCCCAGAAAGCTTATTGTTACTACATTCAATAACTTCCAGTGTTGACGGAAAATTAGTTAAATCAATAAGATTGTTATTTGAGCAATTTAAATATTTCAAATTTTCTAACCCTCCCAAGTTTAATTCTGTTAACCTATTATTGGCACATTCCAATAATTCCAGATTTTCTAAATTCTGTATATTGTTTAGATTGGATAATTTGTTATCCGAACAATATAATCTTTTTAATGAAACTGGCAAAAGAGGTAAATTAGAAAGGTTAGTACTATAACATGTCAACTCCTCTAAATTAACTAAATAAGTTAAATCGGAAGATTCAGGGAACTTACTATTTTGACAATTTATAGTTAAACAAACAGTTGACAGCGGAAATTCCGGTATAAAGGTTAGCACAGCATTATTGACTGTAAAATTCAAATGTTGAATATCATCGTTATAAGGATCAGCATAAACTGTATTGTTTTTTATATCTATAATATTTATATAACTACCATCATTTGAAATAGAAATATCTTTTAATTCATTAAGGCCACTTATTGATATTTTATCAATTTTTGTCCGGCTTGACAAACTAATATCTTGTATTTAAGAAGATCCAGAAATAGTAAGTTCGCCAATGGCAGGAAAAGACCAATTAATATAATGGGAATACATATCAGCAGCCCCTAGTAAGTCACAACCTATAATATTAATATCGATTGGGGTTGGTGTAGAATTTTCAGTATCATAATTCCATGTTCGATAAAAACTTAGAGTTGCTAATTGTTTACAATCTTTTATTGTTATTTCAGTCAAATACTCACTGCTAATTTCAAAATAAGCCAAATTATTTACATCTACTAACTTTATTTCTCCAAAACAATCAATGGGATAACCATTTTGGTCGAGAAACATCAAATTGAAATTTTCACTATTATCACCATTTACAGATACGTACTTATAATACCCGTTAGAATGATCACTAAAACTTTCCCACCATGTATTTTCATGTGTGAGAGGATTTTGAACACCTAGCCTTTCTGAATTGGGTTTCACAATACCATCACCGGTATTACCCTCTTGAACTAGAAACGCTCCAATTGCTGTTTTTAATGCTTGACTATCAATGGGATTCAACGCCTTCGCTTCAAAAGAGGAAAATAATCCTAAAAACAAACAGAATGCTAATAATAAACGTACACTTTGCTTCATTGTGCTAATAATATGGTTAATTACTTAATTCAATTACGTAATATATAGGGCCGGTTACCCTTATTGTCTTCCAAAAAGACATAGTAATCTGAAATGAAAACGTCATTACAAAAATGTAACAATAATGAAAACGTAATAGCCTACTCTACAGATATTAAACAAGAGAATTTTGCTTATTTCTTCAGAAAACAAGTCTTTAATACAATACTGCTACCATCAATTTTGCAATCTACCTCTTCTGAATTTTCAGTCAAACGGATACTCTTAACTTTGGTTCCCCGTTTTATCACCATAGAAGACCCTCTTACTTTAAGATCTTTAATTACAGTTACGCTATCCCCATCGCTGAGCTCTGCTCCATTGGAGTCACGGGCTATGTTATCCATTTCATCATCAGTAGCTTCTGATGTAAATTCTTTACCACAATCAGGACATACATACATTGTACCATCAAAATAAGTGTTGTCCATCTCACACACTGGACACATTGGAATTAGGCTCATTTTTCACAATTTATTACAAATAACGATGTAAAGGTAAAATATTTTAATTAATAATACAATTCAGAATTTTTACGATGAATTAATGAAGAAGGTGTCTAAATACAGAAAAAGGCGAAAAAGTATTTTTTTGTCAGTTTTATTTGGTAAATAAAGAATTATTGTAACTTTGCAGCATCAAATTAATAAATAAATGAAATTAAGAAGATCACATCATTTTAATCATCATTTCAACGGACAGTAGTTCGGTGGGCTTTGGTGTGTGATCAATACAACAAAAAATAAGAGAAGGCTTACCGTAACCGGTAGGCCTTTTTTGTTTTTTACCCCATTAAACATTAATAATATCATTAAAATTATAATCATGTTACGAATTGCAGTACAATCAAAAGGTCGTTTATACGATGAGACAATGCTTCTGTTGGAAGAGGCCGGTATCAAACTAAACAGAGGGAAACGCATTCTTCTTCTTTCTGCTAAAGGATTTCCTGTTGAACTCTTATTTTTACGGGATGATGATATTCCTCAATCTGTGGCTAATGGAGTTGCAGATGTTGGTATAGTGGGGGAGAATGAATATGTAGAAAAAGGAAAAGAGGCTAAATTAGTGCGTCGTCTGGGATTCAGTAAATGTCGTCTTTCTCTGGCTATACCTAAAAATGAAGAATATAACGGATTGGAGTGGTTTGAAGGAAAGACTATAGCAACGTCTTATCCAGAAATATTAAAAGAGTATCTGACAAAAAATAATGTAAAGGCTGATTTACACGTGATCAGTGGTTCGGTGGAAATAGCTCCGGGTATCGGTCTGGCTGATGCTATCTTTGATATTGTTAGTTCTGGAAGTACCTTGATAAGTAATCGTTTGAAAGAAGTTGATGTTGTTTTACAATGTGAGGCTTTACTGATTGCTAATAATAACCTGACAGAAGAGAAACAAACTATTTTAAATGAATTATTATTTCGTTTTGAAGCGATACAGCTTGCGGAAGGTAAAAAATATGTACTTTTGAATGCTCCAAAGGAAAAGCTCAATGATATCATTGAATTGTTACCAGGTATGAGAAGCCCTACAGTAACTCCTTTGGCACAACCAGATTGGGTTTCAGTACAATCGGTAATATCAGAAAAACATTTCTGGGAAATTATCGGAAAATTGAAAGCTATCGGTGCAGAAGGTATCCTGGTTATTCCAATCGAGAAAATGATTATGTAATTATGGAGATTCTAAAGTATCCGTCGAAAGAACAATGGCCTACCTTACAAATGAGGCCGGCATTGGATCTTACCGGTTTATTTGATACGGTGCGTTCAGTATTAAATGCTGTGCGCAATGAAGGTGATATTGCAATTAAACGTTATGGAGAAAAATTTGATAATGTTTCTCTCTCCAATCTGATCGTAACTTCTGAAGAAATAAAAGAAGCGGAAAGCCTCGTATCTGAAGAATCAAAACAAGCTATCCGTACTGCTAAATCAAATATTGAAACTTTCCATCGTTCACAACAATTTAAGGGTGAAAAGATTGAAACAATGCCCGGAGTTACTTGTTGGCAAAAAGCTGTAGCTATAGAGAAAGTCGGACTCTATGTTCCGGGTGGAACTGCACCTTTGTTCTCTACAGTATTGATGTTAGCTATACCTGCCCGAATTGCCGGTTGCAAAGAAATTGTTCTTTGTTCTCCTCCTAACCTGGAAGGAAAGATTCATCCCGCTATTCTCTTCGCAGCAAAAGAAGCCGGAGTAAACATTATTTGTAAAGCCGGAGGAATTCAGGCTATTGCAGCTATGGCTTATGGTACTGAATCTGTTCCTAAAGTGTATAAGATATTCGGACCGGGTAATCAGTATGTAACAGCAGCTAAACAATGGGTTAGCCTGATGGATGTTGCAATCGATATGCCGGCAGGCCCCTCAGAAGTGGAAGTTATTGCCGACGAAACAGCCAATCCTGCATTTATTGCTTCTGATTTCCTTTCTCAAGCTGAACATGGCATAGATAGCCAGGCTATTCTTGTAACAGATTCCGAGTCTTTGATTGAACCGGTAGTTGCCGCTATTGAAGAACAGCTTCCTTGTTTACCCCGTGCAGAAATAACAAAAAAAGCATTGGAACACAGCCGTATTATCTTATTGAAAGATATGGAGGAAGTTATTGAGTTTACAAATTCGTATGCTCCGGAACATCTTATTATCCAAACTGCAAACTATAAAACTATTGCCGAACGAATAGAAAACGCAGGAAGTGTCTTTTTAGGTGCGTATACTCCGGAAAGTGCCGGTGATTATGCTTCAGGTACTAATCATACCCTCCCAACTAATGGTTATGCTAAATCATATAGTGGTGTTAATCTGGATAGTTTTATCCGGAAGATAACCTTTCAGGAGATTAGTGCTGAAGGAATTCAAAACTTGGGAGAAACTATACGCGTGATGGCAGAAAATGAGCAATTGGAGGCTCACCGTTATGCGGTGACTGTTAGAACAGAAAGCCTAAAGTAATGAAGAGTGAAAAGTGAAAAATGAAAATTTAAAGAAATGGCGTTCGCATTGCGAAGCATAAAGCAACCAAGATGAAATTTAATATAAAAGATATTGTACGTCCTAATGTATGGGCAATGAAGCCTTACTCATCCGCCCGGAATGAATTTCACGGAGAAGCATCTGTTTTTTTGGATGCAAACGAAAATCCCTGGAATCTCCCCTACAACCGTTATCCTGATCCGCTACAAAAAGCATTAAAGGAACGAATATCCATATTGAAAGATATTGATCCTGATTATATCTTTCTGGGAAATGGAAGCGATGAGCCAATCGATCTTATTATCCGGGCTTTTTGTGAACCCAGAGAAGACAATATAGTAACTATTACTCCTTCTTATGGGATGTATGAAGTTGCTGCAGATATAAATGATGTAAAGTGCATTAAAGTGCATTTGGATAATGACTTCCGATTAAATGCTGAAACCTTACTAAATGCAGTAAATGAACATACTAAAGTGATTTATCTATGTTCGCCAAACAATCCTTCCGGAAATGTACTGGATCGTGCGGAGATATTTAAAGTTTTAAAATATTTTCCAGGGGTTGTTGTGATTGATGAAGCATATATAGATTTTTCATCTTCTCCCTCTATCCTTACAAATCTGGTGAGTTATCCTAATCTTATCGTTTTACAGACTCTTTCAAAAGCATGGGGAGCAGCAGGAATACGTCTGGGTATGGCCTTTGCCTCTCAAGAGATCATCGCCATACTTAATAAGATTAAATACCCTTACAATATCAATCAATTAACACAGGAATATGCCTTAAAGATATTGCAGGATGTTGAGTCGATGCAAAAACAGTTGAAGCGGATATTAGAAGAAAGAGAGAGAATAGCTGATATTCTGACCCAATTTCCCTATTCTTATAAGGTATATCCTTCTGATGCTAACTTCCTATTAATAGAGGTAGGTGATGCAAATGGTATTTATCAAAAACTGGTAAATGAGGGAGTGGTTGTACGTAATCGTAATAACGTCGCTTTATGTCAGGGATGTTTGCGTATTACGATCGGAACACCGGAAGAAAATGATAAATTACTAGATACACTGAAAAATATAAAACAATAAAATAAGGACGTATGAAAAAGCGCGTATTATTTGTAGACCGAGACGGAACTTTAGTAAAGGAACCTCCTGGAGATTACCAATTAGATAGTCTGGAGAAATTGGAGTTTTATCCGAAAGTGATACGTAATCTCCATTTTATCTGTAAACACCTTGATATGGAATTGGTAATGATAACCAATCAGGATGGTTTGGGTACCGACTCCTTCCCGGAATATACTTTCTGGCCGGCACAAAACATGATCCTAAAGACATTGGAAGGTGAGGGAATTCACTTTGATAATATCCTGATCGATCCTTCTATGCCGGAAGATAAGTCTCCTAATAGGAAGCCGGGAATCGGCATGCTAAAGAAATACATGACTGAAGAATATGATCTCGAAAACAGTTATGTAATAGGTGACCGTCTGACAGATATGGAATTAGCGCTTAATATAGAAGCAAAAGGTATATGGTTGCATGGTGAGGAAGGTGTCGATGCCGAATTAACAGCTTATCACTGTAATCTATGGCCTGTATTGATAACAGATGATTGGGATAAAATCACGGAATTTCTTTTTGCGGGCGAACGATCTGCTATCGTAGAGCGTAAAACGAAAGAGACTGATATCTATATAGAATTGAAACTTGACGGTTCGGGAAAATCGGAAATATCTACAGGACTTGGTTTCCTGGATCACATGTTGGATCAAATAAGGCGACATTCCGGAATGGACTTAACGGTCAGAGTTAAAGGAGATTTACGTGTGGATGAGCATCACACAGTAGAAGATACAGCTATTGCATTAGGAGAAGCTCTACATAAAGCTTTGGGTAATAAACGAGGAATTGAACGTTATGGATATAGCCTTCCTATGGATGACTGTGCAGCCAGTGTGATTCTTGATTTCGGAGGGCGTCCATGGTTAGTCTGGAATGCCGAGTTTTTCCGTGAAAGGATAGGGGATGTCTCTACTGAAATGTTTTTTCACTTCTTCAAGAGCTTCAGTGATTCTGCTAAAATGAACCTAAATATACAAGTGGAAGGAACTAATGAACACCATAAGATTGAATGTATATTTAAAGCGTTAGCACGTGCAATTCGTATGGCTATCAAACGGGATGTGTATAAATATGAATTGCCAAGTACGAAAGGAACACTTTGAAGAAGTGTAAAATGAAAAGTGAAGAGTGAACAATAAAAAATAAAGTATGATAGATAAGATGATACATGTATTTAAAAGACTGAATTGGACAAAATTACTTTTCATTTTTCCCTTTTCACTATTCATTCTATTCGTGTCTTGTGAAAAGGATAAAGATACAGAACTGGATGGAAAGTGGCAATTGAAAGAGGTGATGGATATTGATGGAGTAGTACATCCGGTTGATACGGTATGGTATGATTTTCAGAATACTTTATTCAGGTATCAGTATTATGATACAGCTGAAAAGCAATATCACTGGACACATGGTTTAAAAACCAAAGAAGGAGAAGATCGCTTCCGTATAGAATTGCTTCCTTATGCTATTCCTGTTGATTCTTTTATTCTCTTTACCGATTGGAAATCCGGTGTGCGTTCTTTTACTGTAGAAAAGAAGACCCGTACTTCTCTTGTCCTGAGTAGTGAAGGTAAAGAGTATCGTTTCAAAGATTTTTAAAGAATAACATATTACTGATCTAAAATTAAAAAACATGAAGAAAACAAACCTATTAATCCTAATTATGTTTTTATGTATACCCGGTATCATAAAAGCAAACGAAAAGACTGTGATTAAAATAGCTACTGAGAATATTAACCTGATCTATCAGGTTGGTGAAAACGGCCGGCTTTATCAGACTTATTTTGGCCAACCTTTAAAGTATGATGCAGATATTGCTAATCTTCCATTAGGAATGGAAGCCTATCTGACTCATGGGATGGAGGATTATTTCCAACCGGCAATCCGCGTACTTCATAACGATGGTAACCCTTCTCTTTTATTGAAGTATATCACCCATACTCAAACCAAAAAGGATGCAAATATCACAGAAACAATTATAACACTCCGGGACGATAAATATCCGGTTACAGTGAAATTGTTTTTTGAGTCTTTTGCCAAAGAGAATATAATTAAAGAATATACAGAGATTACACATAATGAAAAGAAGCCTATAATATTATATGAATATGCTTCTTCTTTACTTCATTTAAACAGTAGCAAGTATTTCCTGACAGAATTCGCCGGAGATTGGGCACATGAAGTAAATATGACCGAACGCCAGCTTGATTATGGCAAAAAGATTATCGACACCAAATTAGGTAGCCGTGCAGATATGTTCTGTTCTCCTATATTCCTTGTTTCATTGGATAAAGAAGCACAAGAGAATAGCGGAGATGTATTGTTCGGTACAATTAACTGGACAGGCAACTTCCGTTTTACTTTCGAAGTAGACCAATTGAACAGGCTACGGGTTCTTTCCGGAATCAATTCGTATGGTTCCGAATATTCTCTACAGCCTAATGAAGTATTCCGTACACCGGAGTTTGTTTTCACATACAGTTCAGAGGGTAAAGGAAAAGCAAGCCGTGATTTCCATCGTTGGGCTTTAAAACACCAGTTGAAAGATGGTGATAAATCCCGTATGACTTTGTTGAATAACTGGGAAGCTACCTATTTTGATTTCGATGAAGATAAACTAATCGGTATCATGGATGAAGCTGTAAAATTAGGTGTAGATATGTTTCTTCTGGATGATGGATGGTTTGCTAATAAATATCCTCGTAGTAGCGACCGTCAAGGTTTAGGTGATTGGGAAGAAACAGTAGAAAAACTACCCAACGGAGTAGGACGTCTTGTTAAAGCGGCGACAGATAAAGGTATTAAATTCGGTATATGGATCGAACCCGAGATGGTGAATCCTAAGAGTGAATTATATGAAAAGCATAAAGACTGGGTGATTCATTTGCCTAACCGGGATGAGTATTATTTCCGTCATCAGTTAGTGCTTGACCTGAGCAACCCTAAAGTACAGGATTATGTATTTGGTATTGTGGATAATCTTATGACAAAATATCCGGAGATTGCTTATTTCAAATGGGATTGTAATAGCCCGATTACCAATATCTATTCCCCTTATCTGAAAGACAAACAATCCCATCTCTATATTGAGCATGTACGAGGATTATATAACGTTCTGGAACGGGTGAAAGCTAAATATCCTAACCTTCCAATGATGCTTTGTTCTGGTGGTGGCGGCCGTTCTGATTATAAAGCTTTGGAGTACTTTACTGAATTTTGGGCCAGCGATAATACCGATCCGGTTGAGCGTATCTTTATTCAGTGGGGGTATCAACATTTCTTTCCTGCAAAAAGTATTGCTGCTCATGTAACATCCTGGGGTAAACAACCTATCAAGTTCCGCACTGATGTAGCAATGATGTGTAAACTTGGTTTTGATATCCGTATCCATGAAATGAGTGAGCCGGAGCAGGTCTATTGCCAGGAGGCTGTCAAGAACTTCAAGCGTTTGGAGAATGTAATTCTTGAAGGTGATCTGTATCGCCTGGTTTCGCCTTATGAAACAGATCATGCTTCTATAATGTATGTGGATGAAGGAAAGAATAAAGCAGTATTATATGCTTTCGATATTCATCCGCGTTATGCAGAGAATCTGAATTCAGTACGTCTACAAGGTTTAGATTCGGATGCACAATATGAAGTAAAAGAAATCAATTTAATACCGGGTACCCGGTCTACTTTCCGTTTCAATGAAAAGACATTCTCAGGAGATTACCTCATGAAAGTAGGGCTTCCTCTATTGTCTAGTCGGCATACCACCAGCCATGTGTTGGAATTGACTAAGAAATAAAAGGATTCCTTTTACAGATTAATAAAAAACAGACTCATTAACTTAATATTATTGAGTCTGTTTTTTATTACAGATATTCTATTGCAGGCTGAAAGCCTTCTTATTTGGCTGTAAGCCATATCCCTGAAGGGGAGCTAACTCAGCCCACCCTAAGTGAGGGAGCATGCGACCGACGCGATGGTTGGGTTATAATATATGGTTGGATAATATAAAAACATATTATCAGGCGCACTGAAAGTGCAACATAATTAAACCAGACAATAAAGATATGCTGCACTTTCAGCGCGCATTGGACATGAACGAAATTCATAGACCCAACCATCGCGTCGGTCGCATGCTCCCTCGCTTAGGGTGGGCTGAGTTAGCTCCCCTTCAGGGATATGGCTTACAGCCAACTGAGAACAGCTTTCAGCTGAAGAATTTAAATACCCATATTATCTAATACATTGATAATGGATTGCCCATTTCCTTCTATTATAACTTTTTGTACCTTTACACCCAAATAGAAAAAGATGGCTAAGACAAAAACGGTATATATCTGTTCTAACTGTGGTGCAGACTCGCCTAAATGGGTGGGAAAATGTCCTTCCTGTGGAGAATGGAACAGTTATGTGGAGGAGTTAGTAGCAAAAGAAACCGCCACGAAACGACAGATACCGGGTATAACAGATACAGGTAAAAAAAGGCCCACTTTGCTTCGGGATATAACATCTGAAGAAGAAGCTCGCATTGATCTCCATGATGAAGAACTCAACCGGGTTCTTGGAGGAGGATTGGTAAAAGGTTCTTTAGTCCTTATCGGTGGCGAGCCTGGTATTGGTAAATCCACATTGGTACTTCAGTCTGTATTGGGATTGAAAGAATTGAAAACACTTTATGTTTCAGGTGAAGAAAGCGGACGACAACTTAAATTGCGTGCCGATCGTTTATCTCAGGATGATACTAATTGCTTTATTCTGTGTGAAACTAATCTTGAACAGGTATTTGTCCAAGCTCAGAATATTCAGCCTGACTTAATGATTGTCGACTCTATTCAAACCATATATACGGAGATGATCGAATCTTCTCCCGGAAGTGTATCACAAGTACGTGAATGTAGTGCTGCTATATTGAAGTACGCTAAGGAAAGCGGCGTACCTGTTCTATTGATTGGCCACATCAATAAAGAAGGAAGCATAGCAGGGCCGAAAGTATTGGAACATATTGTTGATACGGTTTTGCAGTTTGAAGGAGACCAACATTATATGTATCGCATTCTGCGCAGTATAAAGAATCGTTTTGGTAGTACTGCTGAATTAGGTATTTATGAGATGCGTCAGAATGGTTTGAGGCAGGTAAGTAACCCGTCTGAACTTCTATTGACACAGAATCACGAAGGATTAAGCGGAGTAGCCATTGCTGCTGCAATAGAAGGCATACGTCCTTTTCTGATTGAGACACAAGCATTGGTTAGTTCGGCAGTGTATGGAACTCCACAAAGAAGTGCTACGGGTTTTGATTTGCGTCGCATGAATATGTTATTGGCTGTATTGGAGAAGCGTGCCGGTTTTAAACTTGTACAAAAAGATGTCTTCCTGAATATTGCCGGAGGGCTGAAGGTGAACGACCCGGCTATCGACCTGGGAGTTATCAGTGCCATACTTTCATCCAGCCTGGATATAAGTATCGAACCCGGTACTTGTATGGCAGGAGAAGTCGGGCTTTCCGGTGAGATTCGTCCGGTTAACCGGATTGAACAACGTATTCTGGAAGCTGAGAAGTTAGGTTTCTCCCGTATACTTATACCTCACAACAATCTGAAAGGTTTTGATACAAGTAAAAGCAAGATACAAATCATACAAGTAAAGAAAGTAGAAGAAGCATTTCGTCAGCTATTCGGTTAAGACAAAAGCAATGATTAAAGAATTTCAATTACGCGTTTTGCCGGAAGAGGCAGCAAACGAACAGGCATTGACACAGGTAGCTATGCGTGAAACAGGAATGGATAAAACGCATATTACAGCTGTTCGCGTACTGAAACGTTCGATCGATGCCCGCCAGCGCACTATCTTTATAAATCTCAAAATACGGGTATATATAGACGAGATACCTGAACAGAATGAATTTCCTCCCATAGAATATAAAGATGTCTCCGGAGCCAAACCGGTAATTGTAGTAGGAGCGGGGCCGGGAGGGTTATTCGCTGCTCTCAGGCTCATTGAGCTTGGCCTACGACCTATCATTATAGAACGGGGAAAGAATGTGCACGACCGCCGGAAAGATATAGCATTGATCAGTCGGGAGCATACTGTAAACCCTGAATCCAACTATTCTTTCGGAGAAGGTGGAGCAGGAGCATTCTCTGATGGTAAGTTATATACTCGCAGTAAGAAAAGAGGATCGGTAGACAAAATACTTCAGGTGTTTTGCCAGCATGGTGCCAGTGCTTCAATTCTTGCAGATGCCCATCCCCATATCGGAACGGATAAATTACCCCGTGTGATTGAGAATATGCGGGAACAAATAATACGTTCGGGTGGAGAAGTACATTTTAAAACCCGTATGGAGAAGTTTCTTATTGAAAAAGAACAGGTAAAAGGAATAATATCACATACAGGAGAAGTTTTTGAAGGCCCTGTGATCCTGGCTACCGGTCATTCCGCACGGGATGTATATTATTATTTGCACAAACAACAAATCCCGATTGAAGCAAAAGGTATAGCAGTCGGTGTACGCCTGGAACATCCTCAGGCATTAATTGACCAAATACAATATCACAATAGAGAAGGAAGAGGAGAATACCTTCCGGCTGCCGAATATAGCTTTGTCACACAGTCAAATGAAAGGGGAGTATACTCTTTCTGTATGTGTCCGGGAGGTTTTGTTGTTCCGGCAGCCAGTGGCCCTAATCAGGTAGTTGTAAATGGAATGTCGCCGTCTAATCGGGGTTCTCAATGGGCAAACTCGGGTATGGTTGTCGAGATACGCCCGCAAGATTATCCAGAATTGATGAAAAATGAAGAGATAAAGGTTGCGCCTGATTCTCCCCTTGCTTTGATGGCTTTTCAGGAACGATTGGAAGAGCTAAGCTGGCTAAACGGAGGCCGTAAGCAAACAGCACCGGCACAACTTATGCAGGATTTTGTGCAAAAAAAGAATTCCTTTGATTTGCCGGTCAGTTCTTATACACCCGGGTTGCTTGCATCTCCCTTACATTTCTGGATGCCTGAGTTTATTACATCTCGTCTTCGGGATGGTTTCCGGCATTTCGGCAACGCGTCCAAAGGTTTTCTGACCAACGAAGCATTAATGATTGGTGTTGAAACACGTACATCATCTCCAATACGTATACTGCGCGACAGGGAAACATATCAGCATATAACCGTCAAAGGCCTTTTCCCTTGTGGAGAAGGAGCCGGTTATGCAGGTGGAATCGTTTCAGCAGCTATCGATGGAGAGCGTTGTGCCGAGGCGGTAGGAGCAGTATACATGAATGTAAATTAACATATAATCAATATAAAACGTTGATTAAGATTGCCTTATTATATAAAGATAATAGTGACGGTGGTAGAGACAAGGCTTGCCTTGTCTACATTGACAAATAAATTGATTCCTGTGGGATCCGGAGACAAGGCAAGCCTTGTCTCTACCATTGTCACTATTCTTTTCGAAGGATTAAAGAGGATTAAAGAGAATTAAATTAAATGCAATATGATCAAATTAGACAACATACCATCTCCTTGTTATGTAATGGAAGAAAGGTTGTTACGCAATAACCTGGCTCTGATTAAAAGCGTAAAAGAACGTGCAGGAGTAAATATAATCCTTGCTTTTAAAGCTTTTGCCTTATGGAAATCTTTTCCTATCATTCGTGAATATATACCCTATTCAACAGCCAGTTCCATCTATGAAGCACAATTGGCATGGGAAGAAATGAAAAGCCCGGCTCATACCTATTCTCCGGCATATACAGAAAGTGATTTCCCAACCATTCTCAAGTACAGTAGCCATGTAACCTTTAATTCCCTTTCTCAATTCGAGCGTTTTTATCCGATGGTAAAGAAAGATGGGAATAAAATATCCTGTGGATTACGTATTAATCCTGAATATTCGGTTGTCGAAACAGATCTTTATAATCCGACTGCCCCCGGCTCCCGCATGGGGATTATCAGCGACCTGCTGGGAGAGAAACTTCCGGAAGGGGTTGAAGGTTTACACTTCCATACTTTATGCGAATCGAGTTCCTACGATCTGGAAAGAACATTGGAAGAAGTAGAGAAACGCTTCGGACGCTTTCTTCCGCATATCAAATGGCTAAACATGGGTGGGGGGCATCTGATGACCCGCAAGGGGTATGATGTGGAGCACCTTATATCCGTCCTGAAAAACTTTAAGGCTAAATATCCTAATCTGGAGATCATCATGGAACCCGGCAGCGCTTTTGCCTGGCAAACAGGATTTCTATTGACAACAGTAGTTGATGTGGTCGAGAATCATGGTATAAAAACAGCTATCATCGATGCTTCTTTTACCTGCCACATGCCTGATTGCCTGGAGATGCCCTATCAGCCGTCAATCCGTCAATCCGTTTCTAAAGAAGAAGGAAAATACACCTACCGTATTGGAGGAAATAGTTGCCTGAGCGGTGACTTTATGGGCGACTGGTACTTTAACAAACCCCTGCAAGTAGGTGATAAACTGATATTTGAAGATATGATTCACTATACAATCGTGAAAACAAATATGTTTAATGGTATCCCACATCCAACACTTGCTTTATGGGATCGTGACGATAAATTAGTGATCTATCGCAGGTTTGAGTATGCAGATTATAAAAACCGGATGAGCTAAAAACAATAAAGATCAATACCCCCCTTATCATAATTGAATAAACATCTTATCTTAATAGAACAAGATGTTGTGTTTTTTTGTGTCCGACAGCTGTCGGACAGGTGACTGACAATTGTCAAACAGCTATCCGACAACTGTCGGTCAGCTGTTCGACAGTTGTCGGACACAAATAAGGCAAGCAACTCATTGCTTTAAACAATAATAATATGACGATTGTGCATAAAGAACAAGCGTAAAATCCTCGTTTCTCCATTGTTAATTGTCAATTATATTGTACTTTCGCATCATTATACAAAATAGGTAATTGAAGATGGGTATTTTTAGTTTTTTCAATAAAGATAAGAAAGAGACGTTAGACAAAGGTTTATCAAAAACCAAAGAGAATGTATTCTCAAAAATAACACGTGCCGTTGCCGGTAAGAGCCGGGTAGATGACGATGTATTGGATGATCTGGAAGAAATCCTTATCACTTCGGATGTGGGTGTCGACACTACTTTGAAGATTATTCAGCGGATTGAGAAACGTGTTTCCCGCGATAAATATGTAAATACAAATGAACTTACAGCCATATTAAGAGAAGAGATTGCCGCGTTGCTTACTGAAAACAATACGGATGACAATGATGGTTATGTACTTCCGGATGATAAAAAACCTTATGTGATTATGGTGGTAGGTGTCAATGGAGTAGGGAAGACAACGACAATAGGGAAGTTGGCTTATCAATTCAAGAAAGCTGGTAAGAGTGTTTATCTGGGAGCAGCAGATACTTTTCGTGCTGCTGCAGTAGAACAGTTGGTGATCTGGAGCGAACGGGTAGGAGTTCCTATCGTCAAACAAAAAATGGGTGCTGACCCAGCTTCTGTAGCCTTTGATACACTTAGTTCCGCTAAAGCAAATAACGCAGATGTGGTTATTATTGATACGGCCGGACGTTTGCATAATAAGATTAATCTCATGAACGAGCTGACAAAGATTAAAAATGTGATGAAGAAGGTTATTCCGGATGCTCCACATGAGATCTTGTTGGTTTTGGATGGTTCAACAGGGCAAAATGCCTTTGAACAGGCAAAACAGTTTACCGCGGCAACAGAAGTTAATGCATTGGCAGTTACCAAACTGGACGGAACGGCTAAAGGTGGAGTTGTTATCGGTATTTCCGATCATTTCCGCATTCCTGTAAAATATATTGGTTTGGGAGAAGGCATTGAAGACTTACAGGTATTTAATAAAAAGGAATTTGTAGACTCTCTGTTTGGGGAATAATAAGATTTGTAGATATGAAACAGGTCTTATGGTTAATAATTCTTTCCCTATCGGTTTCAGCATATAGTCAGAAGCTTAACATGGATTCTTTGATGCGAGATCTAAGAGAACAACGAGATCAATTTTACAAGGAATCTCTTGGTCAGCAATATCCTGAATTCTCCACCTTATCATTAAATGGAGATGAGATCACTCATGAAATGCTTACTGGAAAAGTTACAATGATCAACTTTTGGTTTGAATCCTGTACTCCTTGTGTGGCAGAATTTGATGCACTTATAGACCTTTATCAAAGATATAAAGATAATCCTGCATTTCAATTTATTTCGTTTACAAGCGATCCGCTAAGTTATGCTGAAAAATCGGTACCCAAATTTCAACTACCCTATATTGTTTGTCCTATTCCAAGAGAAGAATGTACCCGCCTGAAATGCTACGGTTTTCCTACAAATATAGTAGTAGATCAGGAAGGAAAGATTGCTTATATAAAATCTGGAGGCCCAAGAGATAAAGAAGAGGCATTCAGACATATCAAACAATTTGAAGATGTAATTATCGGATTACTAGATTCAAAGTAAAAAGAAATAAATGAGAAAAAATAAGGTAGACATTATAACGCTGGGTTGTTCAAAGAATCTGGTTGATTCGGAACAGTTGATGCGTCAGTTTGTCGCCAACGGATATACGGTTAAACATGATCCGGATAAGATAGATGGTGAGATTGTTATTGTAAATACCTGTGGGTTTATTGGTGATGCTCAGGAAGAATCTATCAATATGATTCTGGAACTGGGGGAAGCCAAACGAAAAGGAACCATAGGCAAGTTATTTGTAATGGGATGCCTGTCACAACGCTTTTTAAAAGAGATGAAAACAGAACTTCCTGAAGTGGACCGGTTTTATGGAAAGTTTAACTGGCAGGAATTGATTACCGACTTAGGTAAATCCTATCATCAGGAGTTGGCTACACAACGTATTCTAACCACTCCCAATCATTATGCTTATCTGAAAATTGCTGAAGGTTGCAACCGCACTTGTTCCTATTGCTCTATTCCCCTTATCACAGGTAAATATCAATCGTTGCCGATGGAAACATTGGAAGAAGAAGTACGGCTGTTGGTAAGTCAGGGAGTGAAAGAATTTCAGCTCATTGCCCAGGATTTGACTTATTATGGTTTGGACAAGTATAAACGACTGGCTTTACCCGAATTAGTGGAACGGATATCTGATATTCCCGGAGTGGAGTGGATCCGTTTGCATTACGGATACCCGTCAGGCTTTCCCGATGACCTTTTGCGCGTGATGCGGGAAAGGGATAATGTGTGCAGTTATATGGATATCGCTTTGCAACATATCAGTGATCACATGTTGAAAGTTATGCGCCGCCGCATTACCAGTAAGGAAACGTATGACTTGATAGAACGTATCAGAGAAGAGGTTCCGGGGATTCATCTGCGTACCACATTAATGACCGGACATTCTGAGGAAACAGAAAAGGATTTCGAAGAGATGGTTGAATTCATTCGTAAAATACGGTTTGAGCGGATGGGGGCGTTTGCTTACAGTCATGAAATCGGTACCTATTCTTATAAGCATTATACGGATAATGTGCCGGAAGAAGTGAAACAGGAGCGTCTGGACTATATTATGCGTATTCAGGAAAATATATCAGCTGAAATCAGTGAACAGAAGATAGGGCAAACATTCCGTACCATAGTAGACAGAGAAGAAGAAGATTATTACATAGGGCGTACGGAATATGATTCGCCGGAAGTTGATCCGGAGGTATTGATCAGTAAGGAAAAGAAACTTAATCCGGGTCAGTTCTATCAAATAAAGATAACTGATACACAGGCCTTTGACCTGTATGGCCAGCTCTCCTGATTCGGACAAATACTTTCATTTATTTGGCTAATTCCCAAATAATGACTAATATAGCAGCATAAAACAAATAACAGCATGAAGAATAAAGAACTTATATCGGAGCTATCTAAACGTATGGGGTGGACTCAACAGGAAGTTACGGATATGATGTCTGCTTTAAGTTCTGTTATAAGTACCACTCTAGTAGATAATGACTCCGTTTATTTTCAGGGATTCGGCCAGTTCGAAGTGAAGAAGAAAGCCGAACGTATCACTGTTAATCCAGTAAGCGGTAAACGTTATCTGGTTCCTCCCAAATTGGCGCCAGTCTTTAAACCGGGAACTACTATTAAGAATAAATTAAAAGCTTTAAAAGACAATGAATAACCGGTTGACACTTCAGGATTTAGCCGGTATATTAGCCAAGCAAACCGGCCGCACAAAAAAGGAAGCAGAAGAGTTCCTAAGAGAATTTATTTCGATTGTATCCGATGGAGTTTTTGCAGATAAAATTGCAAAGATAAAGGGCCTGGGAACATTCAAGATTATTGAAGTAGAAGACCGTGAAAGTATAAATGTGAATACCGGTAATCGCTTCGTTATTCCGGGACACTACAAGTTTACATTTACTCCGGATAAAGATTTGAAAGAATTAGTAAACAAGCCCTTTTCCTTTTTTGATACAACAGAAATAAATAGCGAAACCGACTTTCCTGAATTGGAGTCTTCCAATGAAAATGAGGATAGTGAGGAAGATAATATAGAAGAAATAACTCCACAAATAGTTTCTCCTGAACCGGAAATACCGGAAGAAAAAGCTGAAGATATACAAGAAGAGATACAGGATGAACCTATTGAACCGATAATTGACTCATCTGTAGAAGAAAAGATAGTAAGTACTGAACCAAAAGCAGAAAGTAAAACTCTTGATCCGATAGATAAAGCACCGGAAAAAAAGAAGAGTAATAAAGCAATCTGGATTTCATTGGTTATCCTTCTGATTATTGCAATAGGGGGAGGAGTGTATTACTTTATAAATTCCATATCCCAACCCAATATACCCGTATATGCTGATGAGCCACAGGAATTGGAGATAGAGGAACCAATTATAGATATAGTAGAAGATACAGCGGTAGTGCAAACAGAAGAAGTGACAGACACTATACAAGCAGAACAACTGGAAGGTAAGCCTTCACAAACAACAGTTAATAAACCGGAAGATCTGGACCGTGTAAAGATAGAGCCGGGTAGCCGTTTAACATTAATAGCTCAGAAATATTATAATCATAAAATATTCTGGGTATATCTTTACGAATATAATAAAGCAAGAATATCCGATCCTAATAATATACCTATCGGAACAGAAATTCTGGTACCTGCTCCGGAACTTTATGGAATCAATGCACAAGATCGTGCTTCCATAGAGAAAGCTTCTGCTCTACAAACCCAAATACTTACCGGTGGTAACTAAAAAAGTTTTTCAGTTATATAAATTAAATAAAACCCGGTAGGGCAGTTAGAATTATTTAACTGCAAATGTGACGTAGACGAATTTAACATTTCTAATTTTGTGCAACCAAAAGAAAAAACACTCTAAAGTCAGTAATATAATAACAAAATAATAAAAATCTATGAGTCAGACAGTAGATATTCGCGAGTTGAATGAGCGAATTGAAAGTAAGAGTTCGTTTGTGAATATGATTACTATGGGTATGGATCAGGTCATTGTTGGCCAGAAACATTTGGTTGAATCACTGTTGATCGGTCTGCTTTCAGATGGACATATCCTGTTAGAAGGGGTTCCGGGTTTGGCAAAGACGTTAGCTATTAAAACGCTGGCTTCTTTAATTGATGCTAAATATAGCCGAATCCAGTTTACACCCGACCTTCTTCCTGCCGACGTTATCGGTACAATGATTTATAGTCAGAAAAACGAAGAGTTTCAAGTAAAACAAGGGCCAATCTTTGCAAACTTCGTATTGGCTGATGAAATTAACCGTGCTCCGGCAAAAGTACAAAGTGCACTGCTGGAAGCAATGCAGGAAAGACAGGTAACAATTAGTGAACAAACGTATGCTCTGCCTAAACCTTTCCTTGTAATGGCAACACAAAACCCGATCGAGCAGGAGGGAACTTATCCGTTACCTGAAGCACAGGTTGACCGTTTCATGCTAAAGGTTATTATCAACTATCCGAAAAAAGAAGAAGAAAAATTAATTATACGTCAGAATATCTCCGGTAAATCACCGGACATCAAACCCGTATTGACAAAGAAAGAGATAATTGAAGCACGTGATGTTGTGCGTGAAGTATATCTGGATGAGAAGATTGAACGTTACATAGTAGATATAGTGTTTGCAACCCGTTTCCCACAGGAATATGGAATGGCAAACCTTTCTAATATGATCTCATTCGGGGCGTCTCCCCGTGCTTCCATTAATTTGGCTTTAGCAGCACGTGCCTACGCGTTTATCAAACGCCGTGGATATGTAATCCCGGAAGATATCCGTGCAGTTTGTCATGATGTAATGCGTCACCGTATCGGCTTAAGCTATGAAGCAGAAGCAAATAATCTTACACCGGAAGAAGTTATCAGCGAAATTCTGAATAAAGTAGAAGTACCTTAAATAAATGGACAATTGATAGTTGACAATTGACAATTTGAAGACTCTTTCATTGTCAACTGTCAATTGTCCATTGTCAATTCAAATTATGGAGACAAGTGAACTACTTAAGAAAGTACGTCAGATAGAGATAAAAACCAGAGGATTATCTCGTAATATCTTTGCCGGGCAATATCACTCAGCCTTTAAGGGTAGAGGGATGGCCTTTAGCGAGGTGCGGGAATATCAGTTTGGTGATGATATCCGTGATATCGACTGGAATGTGACTGCCCGTTATGCGCGTCCTTATATTAAGGTATTTGAAGAAGAGCGCGAATTAACAGTGATGTTGCTTATCGATGTGTCCGGAAGCCGTGAGTTCGGCTCTGTCAGTGTAATGAAAAAGGATATTATAGCGGAAATAGCTGCTACACTTGCCTTTTCTGCTATTCAAAATAATGATAAAATTGGGGTAATATTCTTTTCAGATAAGATAGAGAAGTTTATTCCACCGCAGAAAGGAAAGAAGCATATTCTGTATATTATCCGTGAATTGATAGACTTTCAACCCGATGATACACAAACAGATATCAGCCTTGTTTTAAAGTATCTGACGAATGCAATAAAGAAAAGATGTACTACCTTTCTGATCTCA
Source organism: Tannerellaceae bacterium (assembly GCA_032073245.1). Classification (GTDB taxonomy): domain Bacteria; phylum Bacteroidota; class Bacteroidia; order Bacteroidales; family Tannerellaceae; genus QVMG01. The sequence goes on along the minus strand of DAMANX010000002.1, from coordinate 98,673 downwards.
GACTTTATTGATAAAGGAGATTTTAAGGATGCATTGACAATAGCTAACCGCAAACATGATGTGGTAGCCATTCAGGTATACGACAGACGTGAAGCAGAATTACCTCCGGTAGGTCTTATGAAGATAAAAGATGCTGAAACCGGTTCGGAACGTTGGGTTGACAGCTCTTCTGGCCGTGTACGTCAAGCTTATAAAGAATGGTGGGATCGCAGGCAGACACGCATGAACGATTCCTTTAAGAAGAGTCGTGTCGATTCGGTCTCAGTGCGCACGGAAGACGACTATGTAAAGGCATTGATTGCTCTTTTTAATAAACGTAATTAAGTATACAGATGAAATTTACATATAAAAGCATACTGTTTCTTATACTTTTAACCCTTGGAACAGGAGGCATACATGCTCAACGGACGTTGATCGATGTGAATCTTGAGCCATCAGCTATCCTGATAGGGGAACAAGCTGTATTGAGTCTTACTGTTACGGCAGATAGAGATCGTCCGGTGCAGCTCGTAATTCCTGGAGATACATTGATGAGAGGTGTGGAGGTATTAGCTATTTCAAAACCGGATTCTTCCATTATAGAGAATAATCGCCTGTTAATCAAACAGGATATACTGATTACTTCATTTGATTCTTTATTGTATCTATTACCGCCCATACAGGTTATTGATGGAGTGGATACAATCCGATCTAATCAGGTTGCATTGAAAGTTTCTACAATTCCTGTTAATGCGGATGCTCCGGAAGAGTTTAGTGATATAAAAGAAGTATGGAAACCTCCTTTTGTGTTGGCCGATTATTATCCTATAATCTTTGGTGTCTTATTAGGGTTATTCCTGATCTGTTTGATTGGTTATATTATTAAACGTTTACGTGATAAGAAATCAATCGTACCATTCAAGAAAGTTGAGCCTCAATTGCCTCCACATGAGCAGGCAGTGAAGGAACTCGACGAAATCAAACAACAGAAACTTTGGCAACAAGGGCGAAATAAGGAATACTATACACTTATTACGGATACACTTCGCCGGTATATGGTAAATCGTTATGGAGCGAATGCTTTGGAAATGACTTCGGGAGAAATTCTGGATTATATCCAAAAAGAAACAGATGCTAACTCAGTCTATGATAATCTGAAACAAATCCTTCAGTTGTCCGATCTGGTTAAGTTTGCTAAAATGCATCCGTTACCCGATGAGAATGATTTGAGTATGATGAATGCTTATCTGTTTGTTAATCAAACAAAGATTGTTGAAGTTCCTAAGCCGGTTCCGGGAGAAACCCCGAATGAAGAAGGTGAGAATGAACAAACTGAGAAGTGATTTCTAAATCTTTTAATTAAAGAAGAATAAAATGGTATTTGCTAATCCGACATATCTCTATTTATTGTTATTGCTTATTCCGATGATCGGATGGTATATCTATAAGTTGCGCAAAAGTCAGGCGAGCTTACAGGTATCTTCTTCGGATGCTTTTGATCTACCACAGGCATCATCCTGGAAAGTATATTTGCGCCATGTACCGTTTGTATTACGGATGGCAGCAATTGCCTTACTCATAATTGTTCTGGCACGGCCGCAATCTACTAATAGCTGGCAGAATACATCAACAGAAGGTATTGATATTATGCTGGCTATGGATATTTCCGGTAGTATGTTGGCCGAAGACTTGAAGCCAAACCGTTTGGAGGCAGCAAAAGATGTTGCAGCTTCATTTATTAATGGTCGGCCGAATGATAATATAGGATTAGTAGTGTTTGCCGGTGAAAGTTTCACACAATGTCCATTAACTACTGATCACACTGTGTTATTGAATCTATTTAAGGATATCCGGACAGGATTAATCCAGGATGGGACTGCGATAGGATTAGGCCTGGCAAATGCAGTCAGCCGTATTAAAGATAGCCAAGCTATATCTAAAGTGATTATCCTGTTAACAGATGGAGTTAATAATCAGGGAGATATTGCTCCTGTAACAGCAGCAGATATTGCTAGAACTTTCGGAGTTCGTGTTTACACTATTGGGGTGGGAACACAAGGAATGGCTCCTTATCCGTTTCCGTCACCATTTGGGGGTGTTCAATATCAAAATGTTCCTGTGGAAATTGATGAGCCTGCCTTAAAACAGATTGCAGCAGTCACAGGCGGACAGTATTTTCGGGCAACTGATAATGCCAGCTTGAAAGAGATTTATTCTGAAATCGATCAATTGGAAAAAACAAAGATCAGTGTGCAACAGTTCAGCAAGAAACAGGAAGAATACAAATACTGGGCCTTGTTGATTTTTGCCTTGTTACTGATTGAAATATTGTTGAGAAATACATTGTTGAGAAATATACCATAAATATAAAAGGCTTATGTTTCGTTTTGCAAATCCTGAATACTTGTATTTATTATTTATACTTCCCTGTTTAGTCGGCTTTTATATATATTCAAGAGTCTCTAAGAGGAAGGCCTTGCGCAAATATGGAAATCCGGAGTTACTTTCCGAGCTCATGCCGGAAGTCTCACCCAAACGCCAACATCTAAAATTCTGGTTGTTGTTTGGCGCTATTACACTTGTTATTTTTGTTATAGCTGGACCGCAATTTGGATCCAAACTTGAAACAGTAAAGAGACAAGGGGTGGAGATTATGGTCTGTCTGGATGTTTCTAATTCGATGCTTGCAGAAGATGTGGCACCTAATCGTCTGGAAAAAGCAAAGCAAATGCTATCCCGGCTGACCGACGGATTGAATAATGATAAAGTCGGATTAATTGTCTTTGCAGGAGATGCTTTTACACAATTGCCGATAACTTCTGATTATGCATCTGCAAAGATGTTTCTCTCTTCCATAAATCCTTCAATGGTATCAAGCCAGGGTACAGCAATTGGTGCTGCTATAAATCTTGCTAACCGTTCGTTTACTCCCAGTGAAACGTCAGATAAAGCTATAATTTTAATTACGGATGGTGAGAACCATGAAGATGATGCTATTGGAGCAGCTAAGAAATCTGCGGAAAAAGGTATTCATGTGAATATTGTTGGAATGGGATTACCACAGGGATCTCCCATACCAATTGGTGGAAACAATAATTTCATGAAAGATAAAGAAGGAAATGTGGTTATCACTAAGCTAAATGAACAGATGTGTCAGGATATTGCTGCTGCAGGGAATGGCTTGTATGTAAGAGCTGACAATACAAACTCTGCATTGAAAGCTTTGCAAGGAGAAATTGAAAAGATGAATAAATCTGAACTGGATAGTAAAGTGTATTCAGAATATAATGAACAATTCCAGGTATTAGCCTGGATCGTGTTATTCCTTTTAATTATTGAATTCCTCACATTAGACAGGAAAAACCGGATATTCAGAAAAGTGAAATTATTCTCTTAAAGATGATGACAATGAAACATATTCATAAAATAATACTGTGTTCAATCACGTTGCTATTATGCAACGGGGCTGTTTATGCTCAGAAAGCTGAACGAAAAAATATTCGTGATGGGAATAAGCTCTATAAGAATGAGCAATATACTGAAGCTGAGATTGCTTATCGCAAAGGAGTTGATGTGAATCCGCGTTCTACGGAAGGCAATTACAATTTAGGCAATGCGTTATATAAGCAAGGAAAATATCCTGAAGCAGCAGAACAATATCAATTGATTGCAGGGCAAGCGGAGAAGATGGTTGAAACTCCTGAAGGAAAAACAAAATTAGCAGAAGTATTCCATAACACAGGGAATATCTTTATGCAGGAGAAAGATTATGGAAAAAGCGTTGAAGCCTATAAACAATCTCTTCGTTTGAATCCGGCTGATGATGAAACTCGGTATAATCTGGCTTTAGCACAAAAGTTGTTGGATGATCAACAAAATCAAGATCAAGATCAGAATCAGGATCAACAAAATGATGAGAAGGATGAAAAAGATGATCAAAATAAAGATCAGCAACAAGACCAACAGCAACAGGATAATGATAAAGAAGATAAAACTCAGGAACAACAACAGCCGAACGAGCAAATGAGCCAGGACAATGCACAACAAATCCTGGATGCTTTCCTGCAAGATGAAAAAGATACACAAGAAAAAGTGAAAAAGGCGCAACAGCAACAACAGCAACGCCGCCGAAGTGAAAAAGAATGGTAACTTTGCAGTATTTTGATAAAAACTGAAAAATGAAATATACAATGAGGAAATTAGTTTTCTTATTCATGTTAATAGCTGTAACAGGAGTTAGCCTTTTACATGCACAGGATGTAGAATTTAAAGCAATTGCACCTGCAGCAGTGGTAATGGGAGAACAATTCAGGCTTACCTATACCGTTAATGCAGAAGGAAAAGAATTACGCGTACAGGAAATGCCGGATTTTGATGTGTTGATGGGGCCTTCTCAGTCTACTGCATATAGTACGCAAATCATAAATGGTAAACGGACGAGTGAAACAATCGTAAGTTATACTTATATTCTGATAGCTAAAAAGGAAGGTACATTTAATATCGCTCCCGCCAATATAAAAGTCAAAAACGCTAATTATACTTCAAATGCGCTAACAATAAAGGTTTTACCTCCTGATAAAGCGAATGAATCGACAGCTCAGAGCTCCGGAAATGAGATAACAGGTATTTCTGATAGTGATATATTTATGCGTATGCAGGTTTCTAATAGAAATGTATATGAGCAGGAAGCTATATTAGTTTCTTTTAAACTATACAGTGTTACTATTCCTTCCCTTGGAAATATTAAATTCCCGGAGTTTGAAGGTTTCCTTGTTCAAGACATCGAACTTCCAAGAGAGACACAGGCTGTAATGGAAAATTACAATGGACGTAATTATCAGACTTTTCTTCTTAAACAGGTATTATTATTCCCACAACGTTCCGGTAAACTAACAATTGATAAAGGAACGTATGAAGTGGGCGTTCGTGTGCGTATGCAACCCAGAGCTCAACAAAGTATATTTGATAGCTTCATGGATTCATACCGGACTGTAAATAAAACATTAACAACGGCTCCTGCAACAATTGATGTTAAACCTTTACCTTCTGGTAAACCTGCTGGATTCTCAGGTGCAGTAGGGAACTTCACTATGAATTCAAGCATTAATTCAACTAATGTAAAGGCGAATGAAGCAGTTACTATAACGGTGAAGATTAATGGTACCGGGAATGTTAGATTGGTAAAGAATCCGGAAGTAGTATTTCCTAATGATTTTGATATATATGATCCGAAAGTAACATTGGATACACGTACGACAGCTTCAGGAGTTACTGGAACAAAAGGAATAGAATATATGGCTATACCTCGTTTTGGAGGTGACTTTGAAATACCGGCTATTAAGTTTTCTTATTTTGATCCTAAATCCGGAACATATAAAACAATCTCTTCTGAACCTTATAAATTACATGTAGAAAAAGGTGAAGGAGGAGATAGTGGCCCTGTTGTTTCTAACTTTAATAACCGGGAGAATGTGCGTTTACTTGGGCAGGACATACGATACCTTAAAGTCAATGGTATCCACTTTGTTTCAAAAGAAGATATCTTTTTTGGTTCCTTCTTTTATTATTTGTGTTATCTGATTCCGGCAATATTGTTTATCGTTTTCTTCATTATTTACCGTAAACAAGTGAAAGAAAATGCCAATATCGCTTTGGTACGCACTAAAAAAGCAAACAAGATGGCTGTTAAGCGGTTGAAAAATGCTGGTAAATTGATGAAAGAAAATAAGAAGGAAGAATTCTATGATGAAGTTCTCCGGGCATTATGGGGTTATCTTAGCGATAAATTGAATATTCCACAATCTAATCTGACAAAAGACAATGTGGCTACCGAATTGTCGAAATATGGAGTAGAGGAGGGGGTGATAAATGAATTTATTGATATACTAAATACCTGTGAATTTGCTCGCTATGCACCTTCTCAGTCTTCTGATGCTATGGATAAGCTATATGAACTGACAGTGGATGCTATTGGTAAAATGGAAAATACAATTAAAAAGTAAATGACGACAACAATGAAATATATAAGAATAATCGTATTGCTTTTATGCGTTCAAGGCATTGTTTTTTCTGCTTTAGCTCAGGAAACAATTCTTAAGGAAGCCGAATCGGCTTATGCTCAGGAAAATTATGAAGAAGCTATAAACCGATATGAATCGATATTGAAAGATTATGGCGAATCATCCCAAATCTATTACAATCTGGGGAATGCATATTACAAAGCAGGCCAAGTCGCCCCAGCAATTTTAAACTATGAACGGGCATTATTACTGGATCCGGGAGATAGCGATATTCGCTTCAACCTTCAGATGGCTAATCAAAGAGCAATTGATAAGATTGAACCTATCGGTGACTTCTTTTTGAAGAAATGGTTCTATAACATTCAAGATATGGGAGCTGCTGATTCATGGGCAAAACTGGGAGTCTTTAGTTTTATTATTGTGATTGTTTCTTTATTGATGTTCTTTTTCTCACGATGGATAAGAGTGAAAAAAATTGGTTTTTATCTGGGTTGTATATTTTTGATCATTGTTATTTTCTCCAATATATTTGCCCGTAATCAAAAGAATGAATTGATAAATAGAACAAGTGCTATTGTGTTTTCACCTACTGTTACAGTTAAAAGTTCTCCGGATGCAAGTGGAAATGATCTATTCATTCTACATGAAGGAACAAAAGTTTCCATAAAAAGCTCCTTGGGTGAATGGAATGAAATCGAATTAGAAGATGGAAATGTAGGATGGATGCCAAAGAAAGACATAGAAATTATCTAAATTACCTAAAAACTCATAAATGCTTGAAAAAATACTCGAATATGAACGCTCTCTCTTTTTTGCTTTAAATGGAAGTGACTCCGCTTTTTTAGACCATTTTATGTGGTTATATTCAGGGAGAATCGTATGGTTGCCATTAGCATTCTTTATTATAGTTGTTTTGGTATATAAAAAGGACTGGCGGGAATCTGTATTGATTCTTTTATCGATTGTGTTAGTTGTTACTTTATGTGACCAATTTGCTTCTCATTTGATGAAACCTATGTTTACACGCTTTCGTCCAACACACCATCCTGATTTTATGAATGAGGTACAAACAGTATTTAATTATAGAGGAGGACGATATGGTTTTATATCTAGTCATGCTGCAAATGCTTTTGGGTTTGCTATGTATATGACGCTACTTTTCAGATACCGCCCTTTATTTGGTTGGACTATATTTATTTGGGCAGCAATAACTGCATACACACGTATTTATTTAGGAGTACACTTTATTTCCGATATTATTCCTGGAGCGATTATTGGTGTATTTTTTGGGTATATTGTATTTGTTCTATATTCAAAAGTGAGAATGAAAATAATGGGAAGGGGTGGGAGAGAGGTCGCTCCGACATCTTCATTATATTCCATAAAGCAAGAACGGATGATTGTAATTGCAATTCTCGTAACCGTTTTTGTTATAATTATTTTGCATGCTCAATTAATAAAAATAATACATCAAATGTGATTTGTTTCATGCCGTAAAGCATGTTTATTTGAATTATTATTATTTGCTCTGCTTATATTTAATCACTAAGTTAGTGGCATCTTTTTAACTATAAATATTAATTTTCAAAATAAGAAAGCCATGACAAAAACAATCACTTTCAATGAATTACGCAGAATCAAAGACAGTTTGCCTGACGGAAGTACCCACCGTATAGCTGATGAATTAGGCTTATCTGTCGAAACTGTTAGAAATTATTTTGGTGGACAAAACTTTAGGGATGGTAAAAGTTGTGGTATTCATATAGAACCCGGGCCTAATGGAGGAATAGTGGTTCTGGATGATACAACAATATTTGATCGCGCTATGCAGATACTGGATGAAAGCCGGGTACCATCTGCAGCGCCAGAAGTATAAAAAACAAAGCTTACAACATTTAATAAGGTCCCAATGTATCAAATGCTTTGGGACTTTTTTGTAAACTATTCATAGGATCCATTTGTTTTACAAACAATTAATAATTCATACTGATATGGAAGATAAATTAGTAACATTAGCTATTCACACGTTCGAAAAAGCACAGATTCTTAAAACTATACTGGAGACAGAAGGGATTGAGGTTTATATTCATAATGTAAACCAGATTCAACCTGTTGTTTCAGCAGGAGTACGTGTAAGAATTAAAGAAAGTGACTTACCCCATGCTCTTCGTGTGATAGAAGATAGTAATTGGTTGGAAGAGACAAAAGAAGATGAAGAACAGGAAGATAAACAAAAGAAAATATTGATTCCTGTAGATTTTTCTGACTATTCCATAAAAGCTTGTGAAATAGGCCTTAATTATGCATATCAAATAAAAGCTGAAGTGATGATAATGCATGCCTATTTTAGCCCATATTTCCCTTCTGCAATACCTATTGGAGATACACTGTCATATCAGGTAAATGAAGACGAGTCAGTACAACATATTATGAAACGGGTTCAGGCAGATATGGACAATCTGTGTAATCTGATCAAGCGGAAAATGGATGCAGGTGAATTACCTAGAGTAAAGTACAATTACATTTTACGGGAAGGTTTGCCTGAAGAAGAAATTATTGCCTATAGCAAAGAATACCATCCAACATTGATAGTAATGGGTACCCGTGGTAAAAATCAAAAGGAAATGGATCTTATAGGAAGTGTTACCGGTGAGGTAATTGAAGCAAATAAGATACCGGTTCTGGCTATTCCTGAAAATGTACGTTTTAAAGACCTGACAGATGTTAAACATGTAGCTTTTGCTACTTCCTTTAACCAACGTGATCTTGTTATTTTTGATAAATTTATGGAGCTGGTGAAAGGTTACAAATTCCAGATACATCTTTTCAATGTTTCTACAAGCAAAGATGAATGGAATGAGATTCGCCTTACAGGTGTTCGGGAATATTTTAAGAAACAATATCCTGATGCAAATATTTCACATACTGTTCTGGCTGATGGTGATCTTTTATTAGCAATAGAAAAATTTGTTCGTGATGAACAAATAGAAATGATAGCTATTAGTACACAGCGTCGGAATATCATATCACGGATGTTTAATCCAAGTATTGCCCGTAAAATGTTATTTCATACTGACACACCATTATTAATTATGCACCCATAACTTTTTTTATTTTTCCATGAACAATTAATATGAGTTTATTGTTTTTAGGATATAAAGAGTTTGTTAGTAGTATTTGTTTTTTCATATAAGTAGAGTTTGTTATTTGTTTGTCCGTATATAGCTGTGAAGTTGTATACGGATTTTTTTATGTATTGGAACTATCAGGGGAGAATCTTATAGTGTTCTCAAATACGCTATTAAACATAATAGTGATTATGCAAATTTATATATGATGAAAAGAAGTTCTCCATTTACTTATATAAATCAAAAAAAGCCGCTCCATGAAGGAAACGGCTTTTTATATGATTTTATGCTATTGTTATTCATTTAATAACTTTTCCATTTCAGCTAATTTCTCACCCATATTAAGGTTATAATATATACCTCTTAATGCAATGATAAATTCTGTCTGCTCAGGGTTCGTTTGGTGAGCTTGTTCAAAGTATGGACGCGCTTTTTCAAATAAAGCCTTTGCTTTAGTTACTTCTTCCTGATACAATTTGTTATCACTAATAAGATTAGCATCTCCCTGAACTGTTACTGCTTGATTGTAATAAACACGTCCTAAGTTAGATAATGAAGTAACATATGATGGATCCAGTTCCAAAGCTTTCTTGTAATAACTTTCTGCTTTTTCATTATCTTTTAAACCTGTTTCATACACACTACCCAATACATCATATAATTGAGCATTATTAGGATCTTCTCCAATTGCTTTATTCAAGAGAGTGATAGCTTCCTGGTTTCTGTTTGAATAGATATATGTATTGATCAGTTTCAACATATAATAGTCTTCTTCGGGGAATTTATTCATACCATCGATCAATACTTTCTCCATATTCACTGAGTCACTTAACTGCTCATATTCATAATAAAGATATTGATACAAATCGTTTTCTTTAAATCCGCCATCTTTTGCAGCATTGATAGTTGCAATAGCAGTTTGAGGTTCACCTAATTGTGTAGATGCGATCGCTGCATAATATTGAACAGTCATATAATTTGAATCTCTTGCAGCAACTTGTTCTCCAGCAAACATAGGATGATTAGATATTTGCAGATATTGATTAAAAGAATCATATGCTTTTCTATAATCTTTTTCTTCAAAGTAGAATGCACCACTATTAATATAATAGATATGATTAGCACTTAAAATGCCTTTTATATCTTTCACATATTTAGGTTTAACTTTTCCTTTTGCATCTGGTAGTTGATCTAATTCATACGCTTTTTCCATGTATGGAAGTATGGCTAGTAAAGCCTGGTACATAGTAGGTTGATTAGGTTGTTGACCTAACATTTCTTTCATTCTTTCTGCACTAAACTGTTGGTCTTCTACAAAACCAGCAACATACCATGTTTTAGGATCGTCTTTAGTCTCAGCATTTTCCAATGCTCCTTTGATTAATGTTCTGGCTTCTGCAAAATCTGCATTAGTGCCTTTTGCAATACTTTGAGCTTGACTCACCGCTTTTTTTTGAGCAAAAGCGCCGGTCGCAGCAACACATAATGCAAATGATAATAATAATACTCGTTTCATGCGATTCTTAATTTGAGATTAATATTCTATTTATTAATAATTATTCGACAACAGTATCATCATTTTCTGATGATTCTTCATTTTCATCTTCTATCTCAATTGGTTCAATAATTTCAGCATCAGGAGTTACTTCATGTACACTTCTTTCCATCATCGCATCTCTTTCTGCTTTTTCTTCGGCTATTTGTTCATCTGTTTCAGATAACACTTTACATACAGAAGCTATTTCATCATGGCGTTTTTCTAAGTTGATCAAGCGCACTCCCTGAGTAGCACGTCCGATTACGCTCAAATCTGATACCTTCATACGAATAGTAATACCTGATTTATTGATGATCATTAAATCGTTCTCTTCTGTGACTGATTTAATGGCTACAAGTTTACCCGTCTTATCTGTAATATTAATAGTTTTTACACCTTTTCCACCTCTATTAGTAATTCGGTAGTCATCAATATTAGAACGTTTACCATATCCTTGTTCTGAGACAACTAAAATAGTTTCCTGTTCCTTATCTTTTATACAGATCATTCCGACAACTTCATCTCCATTACCATCGAGGGTCATACCTTTCACTCCCGAAGCAGTTCTACCCATTACACGTACAGCACTTTCATGGAAACGAATAGCGCGTCCATTACGGTTGGCTATCAATACTTCATTATCACCATTTGTCATTTTCACCTGGATTAAACCATCGTCTTCACGCAGAGTGATAGCATTTACTCCATTCTGACGTGGACGTGAATACGCTTCCAGTAATGTTTTCTTGATAACACCTTTTTTGGTACAGAACAACAGATAATGTGAGTTGATAAATTCTATATCTGAAGTTAATTTCTTTACACGTATAAATGCCTGGATCTTATCATCAGATTCGATGTTCAACAGATTCTGAATAGCCCGTCCCTTTGCATTCTTTGCTCCTTCAGGTATTTCATATACTTTCAACCAGTAACATTTACCTTTAGAAGTGAATATCAGCAATGTAGCATGCATAGAAGCCGGATAGATATACTCTACAAAGTCTTCATCCCTCGTTTCGGAACCCTTAGCCCCTACTCCACCACGTCCTTGGGCACGGAACTCAGTCAACGGCGTACGTTTGATATATCCCATGTGTGAAATGGTAATAATCATCTCATCATCAGAATAGAAGTCTTCCGGATTAAGTTCTTCAGAAGCATATATGATATCCGTTTTACGTTCATCACCATATTTATCTCTGATTTCCTGCAACTCTTCTTTTACAACTTCCATACAACGTACGGGATTTTCCAGAATTTCTTTCAGGGAAGCGATTAACCTTTCTATTTCTTCAAATTCTGCGCGTAATTTGCTTTGTTCCAGCCCGGTAAGCTGACGCAGACGCATTTCAACGATTGCTCTTGACTGTATTTCAGTCAGAGAGAAACGTTCGATCAAGCGATCAATAGCTTCCTGTGGGCTTTTGGATGAACGAATGATTGCAATTACTTCATCTATATTATCAGAAGCAATAATCAATCCCTCTAATATATGAGCGCGTTCTTCCGCTTTCCTTAATTCGTAACGGGTACGACGTGTAACCACTTCCTGGCGGTGATCAACAAAAGCCTTAATCATATCTTTCAGGTTCAATTGTCTTGGACGACCATTTACCAAAGCGATATTATTAACGCTGAAAGATGATTGCAAAGCAGTCATCTTATATAATTTATTGAGAATAACGCTGGAATTAGCATCTCTCTTCACATCAACAACAATACGCATTCCCTGACGGTCAGACTCGTCATTTACATTAGAAATGCCTTCTATTCTTTTATCATTTACAAGATCCGCAATGTATTTAATAAGTTCTGCCTTATTAACCAGATAAGGAATCTCTGTGATTACAATCTTTTCATGGTTGTTCTCATGCTCAATCTCTGCTTTACCCCGGAGGATAATACGTCCCCTACCCGTTTCAAATGCATCTTTTACACCTTGATAACCGTAGATAGTAGCACCAGTTGGAAAATCAGGAGCCTTGATGTGTTCCATCAATTCATCGGTCTCGATCTCACCTTCGTTATCGATATAGGCCATACAACCATTCAATACTTCAGTCATATTGTGAGGAGGCATATTTGTAGCCATACCAACAGCAATACCTGAAGCACCATTTATCAATAGATTAGGAATACGCGTCGGTAATACCGTCGGTTCCTTTAACGTATCATCAAAGTTTAATTGGAAATCAATTGTATCTTTATCGATATCGCGAAGCATTTCTTCAGCCAGCTTACTTAAGCGGGCTTCCGTATAACGCATTGCAGCAGGGCTGTCGCCATCAACCGAACCGAAGTTACCCTGACCGTCTACTAACGGATAACGCAACGACCAGGGTTGCGCCATACGTACCATTGTGAAATATACTGAGGAGTCACCATGTGGGTGATATTTCCCTAAAACGTCCCCTACTATTCTTGCAGATTTTTTATAAGGTTTGTCGGATGTATTACCCAATTCATTCATCCCAAATAACACACGACGGTGAACTGGTTTAAAACCATCCCTAACATCGGGTAATGCACGCGATACAATTACTGACATTGAATAATCAATGTAAGCAGACTTCATTTCATCCTCGATGTTAATCTTTATAATTCTGTCTTGATCAACCATTTATCTTTTTATTTATTACACTCTCAAAATCATCACTGAAAAATCGCACTAAGGTACAGCTTTTCGCATTATTACAAAAGAAATTAACCCTAAATTTTGCATCTCAAACCTTATAAAACCTTATTGCAGAACAATGGCATGAATTTTGCTGTTTAAGTTATAGAGTTTATTAATTTTGTATTGTCATAGTGCATTATATAATACATTATATTATAAGATGAAAAATAATTATTCAAAAAGATTGATTGATGTTATCGAGTATAGTCGTGAAGAAGCCATACGGCTGCAGAACAGCTATATTGGACCCGAACATCTGATGTTAGGCATCATTAGGGACGGTGAAGGAAAAGCCTTACAGATCTTAGATGAATTGAATGTGGATACTATGGATATCAAGAAGAAGATTGAACAGGATATCCGTAATACAATTGATTCGGATGAGAGCGCCCATTCTGAAATAGCCATCACCAAAACCACAGAACGTGTCCTTCGTATGAGTATATTGGAGGCCCGTTTATTTAAGAGTGAAGAAACCGAAACGGAACACTTATTACTCGCTATTTTGAAGGAAGAATTCAACGTAGCTGCACGTGTACTGAGTAAAGCAGGTGTAACCTATCGGACAGTATATAACCATCTGGTCAGCAGTACCGGATTAACAGAATATGAAGAAGTAGAAGAGATTAGCGATGGTTATACCGACGATGATGACGATGAAGATGACGAAGAAAACTTCTCTTCACACAAAGAGAGTCCACGTGGACAAACCGGTGCGGGACAACCCAAATCACCAAACGATACTCCTGTACTGGATAATTTTGGAACAGACATGACACGTGCCGCTTCCGAAAACCGTCTGGACCCTATCGTCGGGCGTGAGAAGGAAATAGAACGTTTGGCTCAGATATTAAGCCGTCGTAAGAAAAACAATCCTGTACTTATTGGTGAACCCGGCGTGGGTAAATCAGCTATTGTAGAAGGTCTTGCCCTACGCATTACGCAACGTAAAGTATCGCGTATTTTGTTCGATAAACGAGTAATAAGCCTGGATATGGCATCTATTGTTGCCGGAACAAAGTATCGTGGTCAGTTTGAAGAACGTATCAAAGCGATTCTGAATGAGCTTTCGAAGAATCCGAATATTATTCTCTTTATTGATGAGATTCATACTATTGTCGGAGCTGGTTCCGCTTCAGGATCAATGGATGCTGCCAATATGTTGAAGCCGGCTTTGGCACGTGGTGAAATACAATGTATCGGTGCCACTACCCTTGATGAATATCGTAAGAATATTGAAAAAGATGGTGCTTTGGAGCGTCGCTTCCAAAAGGTTATCGTTGACCCGACTACTGCAGAAGAAACACTGCAGATTTTGAAAAATATCAAACCTCGTTATGAAGAGCATCATAACGTAACCTATACAGATGCAGCATTACAGGCTTGTGTCAAGTTGACAGAACGATATATCAGTGACCGTAACTTCCCGGATAAAGCAATTGATGCTTTAGATGAAGCTGGTTCACGTGTTCACATTGCCAATATCGTTGTGCCGAAAAGTATCGAGGAATTGGAAGGGAAGATTGAAGACACTAAAGCAGAGAAACTTGCTGCAGTGAAATCGCAAAACTTTGAACTTGCTGCCAGCTTCCGTGATATGGAACGTCAGTATCTGTTACAACTGGAAGCTGCTAAAACAAAGTGGGAACAGGAAATGCAGGAACATCGCGAAACAGTAGATGAAGACAAAGTGGCTGAAGTAGTAGCCATGATGTCAGGTGTACCTGTTCAACGTATAGCAACTGCAGAAAATGTGAAACTTCTTGAGATGGGTGAAACCCTCAAGAAACAGGTTGTTGGACAAGATGAAGCTGTACAGAAGATTGTAAAAGCTATCCAACGTAACCGTGTTGGGTTGAAAGATCCTAATAAACCAATTGGTACATTTATGTTCCTTGGTCCGACAGGAGTTGGTAAAACTCATCTTGCGAAAAAGTTAGCTGAGTATTTATTTGACTCTCAGGATGCTTTGGTTCGTATTGATATGAGTGAATATCTTGAGAAATTTGCTGTGTCACGTCTGATCGGAGCGCCTCCGGGATATGTTGGTTATGAAGAAGGTGGACAATTGACCGAAAAGGTTCGTCGCAAACCTTACTCAGTAGTCTTACTTGATGAGATTGAGAAAGCTCACCCCGATGTATTCAACTTATTATTACAGGTATTGGACGAAGGACGTCTGACAGATAGTCTGGGCCGTCGTATCGACTTTAAGAATACAATCCTGATTATGACATCAAATATCGGTACCCGCCAGTTGAAAGACTTTGGACGCGGTGTAGGTTTCAGTACTCCTTCGGCAAATGAGGTTGACAAAGACTTTTCACGCGGAGTAATCCAAAAAGCTTTAAATAAAGCATTTGCTCCTGAATTCCTGAATCGTGTGGATGATATAATTATGTTCGACCAGCTTGATAAAGCAGCCATTCATAAGATTATCGATATCGAACTGAAAGGTTTGTATAAACGTGTATCTGATCTTGGTTACGAATTAATTATTACCGACGAGGCTAAAGACTTTATCGCATCAAAAGGATATGATGTTCAGTTCGGCGCCCGTCCGCTTAAACGTGCTATTCAGAAGTATCTTGAAGACGAAATGGCGGAAATGATTATTCGCGCTTCGGTTGGTGAAGGTGATGAAATCGTTGTCGGATTTAATAAAGAAGAGCAACAGATCACCACTAGTGTTAAGAAAAAAGAAGAAGAGAAAATCGACTAAGCATCAATTAATTCACAAGAATAAGAGCTGTATCTTAATGATTCAGCTCTTTTTTTATTTCTTATATTCATTAATTATCCCAACTCCTTATGAGCGATGCAATATACAAATGGAATTAAAAATAAATAATTGAAATCATGGCATTTTCTTTTCATTATCAAATTGTCAATAGTATACATAATATACTGCTGTATTATGCATAGTTCTAAAGCATATTATGTATAGAAACACTTTTTAACCTATCTTTTATAAAACAATATACACTTATTTATGTCTTTTTGCTTTATGAAATTCGCAAGTGACAGTCAGGCTTTGAAGGTCTGCTAATTTGTCATAATCATATTTTCTTTCCCGGTTTTTATTTATTTGGCATCTATTTTGCATAGTAATGATATAGCATATAAAAAGACATTATAATAATATAAAATAAGTAAGAGTTATGAGCAAACAAGGAAACATTGGTGTTACGAGTGAGAACATCTTCCCTATCATTAAGAAATTCCTCTATAGTGATAATGAAATCTTTTTGCGTGAAATCGTTTCTAATGCTGTTGATGCTACCCAGAAGCTTAAAACATTAGCTTCTGTAGGTGAATTTAAAGGAGAAACAGGTGATCTAACAGTACATGTAAAATTTGATGATGAAAAGATTACAATATCTGATCGTGGTATCGGTATGACTGCCGAAGAGATTGATAAGTATATCAATCAGATTGCATTCTCAGGCGCCGAAGAGTTTGTGGAAAAATACAAAAACGATGCTGCCTCAATTATAGGACATTTTGGTTTAGGGTTCTACTCTTCCTTTATGGTGTCCAAACGGGTGGAAATAGTTACCAAATCCTATCAAGAAGGAGCCGTTGCCATGAAATGGAGTTGTGAAGGCAATCCGGAATACACAATGGAAGAAACTGAAAAGGAAGACCGTGGAACTGATATCATCATGTATATTGATGATGAGAATAAGGATTTCCTGAATAAAGAAAAATTGAACGGATTATTGACAAAGTATTGTCGCTTCCTTCCTATTCCTATTGCTTTTGGTAAAAAACAAGAATGGAAAGATGGGAAATATGTCGACACTGATGAAGACAATATAATTAATGACACTACCCCAGCATGGGTTCGTAAACCTGCGGATATGTCAGATGAAGACTATAAAAAGTTCTATCAGGATCTCTATCCAATGTCTGAAGAACCATTGTTCTGGATTCACCTGAATGTAGACTATCCGTTCAACCTGACAGGTATATTATACTTCCCACGTATCAAGAATAATATGGATCTTAATCGTAATAAGATTCAATTATATAGTAACCAGGTGTTCGTAACCGATTCAGTAGAAGGCATAGTTCCTGAATTTTTGACATTGTTGCATGGTGTGCTTGATTCGCCTGATATCCCATTGAATGTATCTCGTTCTTATCTGCAAAGTGATCAGAATGTGAAGAAAATATCCAACCATATCACTAAGAAAGTATCTGATCGTTTAGAAGAAATGTTTAAGAACGACCGTCCGCAATTCGAGGAAAAATGGGATAGTCTGAAGTTGTTTATTCAATATGGCATGCTGACCGACGAAAAATTCTACGATCGGGCCGCTAAATATTGTCTTTTGAAAGATGTGGATGGTAAATACTTCACATTTGAAGAGTACAAAACATTAACAGAGAGTAATCAAACAGATAAAGAAGGAAATCTTATATATCTCTATACCAATAGTAAAGAAGAACAATACAGTTATATTCATGCAGCAAAAGACAAAGGATATAGTGTTTTGTTGATGAACGGGCAATTAGACTCACATATTGTTGGTCAGCTAGAACAAAAATTTGAAAAGACACGCTTTGTTCGTGTAGATAGTGATACTGTTGATAATCTCATACGCAAAGAAGATACTAATAAAGTAACACTAGATGAAGAACAAAGGAATGCCCTACAGCAAATGTTCCAAAGCCAGATGCCCAAGGTAGAAAAGACTGAATTCATGGTTACCTTCGAAGCATTGGGTGAAAACAGTAATCCTGTGATGCTGACACAAAGCGAATATATGCGACGTATGCGTGAAATGGCCGCTATGCAACCGGGAATGTCTTTCTATGGAGAGTTACCTGATAGCTATAACCTGGTATTAAATACAGATCATCCATTAGTAAAGAAAGTACTTGCTGATGAAGAGATAATTCTGAATGATAAAATAACTCCTATAGCTGCAGATATTAAGGGCTGGGAAGCACGTCAGGCAGACCTTCGGGAAGCACAAAGTGGAAAGAAAGACGAAGAGATTACTACTCAGGAAAAAGAAGATATGGCTAATACAGAAAAGAAGCTAGATGAATTACGTGAACAGCGTAATGCGATTATCTCCGAATATGCAGCTTCTAATAAGATGGTTAGTGAACTAATTGATTTGGCTCTTTTGGCTAATGGAATGCTAAAAGGTGAAGCCCTGAGTCAGTTTATCAAGAGAAGTGTTCAAATGATTGGATAATAATTCAAGTTGTATATTGTATGTTTGTTTGAGTAAGAGGCTGTTCAAAAAGTTGGACAGCCTCTTCTCATAAATTATTAATCTTATGTTAATTTGTAAAAGTTAGGACTTGATCTGACAGTTGGGCAAACTTATCAGATTTGTATTTTTGGGTTTTCTAAGCCATACATTCTTGGAATAGGAAAATATTGAGAGGGGGATTTTTGTCCCCCTTGACCATTCCAGTCAGTCAGGTTATTGCTGGCGGGTTGCTCCCCAGCAGAGCCCGTTTCCTCTTCGCCTGACAAAGGCAAAGATACAACATTTTGGTAATGATTGGATAAGAGTTTTTCTTTTGCAAGAGGCAAACTGTCATTCCAAGTCTGCATGGGAGTTTTGCCATAACAATGCTTGCCCGAATGAGGCCTTTCATTATTATAGTATTCCAGCCAAACATCCACATCAACTTGTAACTCATCAATACTGTTGTAAATCTTCTTTCGGAAAGCGGTTGCATAGAACTCATCCTGCATCGTTCTGTGGAAGCGTTCACAGATACCATTTGTTTGTGGGCTCTTTGCTTTTGTTTTTGTATGGTCTATATCTTCGATAGCCAGATATAACTGAAACTCATGATGTTCTCTTGCCCCACAGTACTCAGTGCCTCTATCTGTTAAGATTCGCATCAAGGGAATGCCATATTGATCGTATAGAGGGATAACTCTGTCATTAAGCATATCAGCAGCCACCAGAGCTATTTTTCGATCATAAAGTTTCACTGTGGCTACTTTGGCATAAGTGTCAATAAAGGTTTGTTGATAGATTTTGCCAACACCTTTGATATAACCAACATAATAAGTATCCTGAGCACCAAGATAACCAGGATGGTGGGTTTCAATCTCTCCATGGGCTACTTTCTCTTCTTTTGCTTTCTCCAGTGCTGCTACTTGTGATTCAGTCAGGATTAAACCTTCTTGTGCCACTTTAGCTTCAAGGGCTTTCAGACGTTTTGGGAAAGTTTCCAGATCATGGCGAAGCCAAACACAACGAACTCCACAGGGAGAGATGAAAACTCCTTCTTTCTTTAGTTCATTAGACGCTCTTGTTTGACCAAAAGCAGGATTTTCAATGGCAAAAGCCACGACTCGATCTTCAATATGAGGTTCTATTCGATTTTTGACATTAGGAACTCTACGGTTCATGTCTTTGAGAGCATCCTCTCCGCCTTCTTCAAACAGTTCCTTGTAACGATAGAATGTATCCCTGCTATAACCTAAATACTTGCATGCTCTGGAGACATTGCCTAATTCTTCTGCTAATCCAAGCAGACCTAAACGACTTTTGATTACTTTTGTTTCTAAACTCATTTTTCTGACATTTTAAAGGGTGAAACTTTTTTGTTTTTATTTGCAATACAAACTTAATTGTTTGCCCTTTAACTGTCAGATCAGATCGAAACTATTTCAGTTAATTAAACGTATTCCCCTCAACAACCTCATTGGTTACCCGTTCGAAAAAGAAGGGTTTCTTGTTCCAATGGAAAGCCGGATAGTCATTATTTCGTTTGATAATGTTATCCTTGATCACAAGACCATCTACTGATTTTGCATACACAATAGGTTCATCAAATGTTTCAAATATATTATTCTCAATAACTATATTACTGTGGAAATACTTCTGCTGATTAGCCCGATCAGGTATCTCCGGATAGATAGAGATAATACCGTTCGTAAACTGGAACATATTGGTAAGTGAATTGATAAATGTATTGTTTCGGATCACCACATCATGGCAAGCCCCTGTTTCATACCAACCGTTACAATCACCACATAACAAAATAGCTGTTCCGGAGGTATGGTCAAATATATTATTCTCAACCAAAGTAGGTTTAGGTGTACTGAATAAAGTACCACGTGCCCGGTTATTACGGATTAGATTATCAGTAAATATCACTTCCGGTGTCCATTCCAGATTTTCAATACCAAATGATTCTGTTTCATTAATTACCGGATCTAATGGCTCTGCAAAAGAAATACGGAATTCTTTCGCTCCGTGATAATCCGGTTTATCAACAGCCTCTATATTTGTCATCTTATTCTGTGTACCGACTAATTCCATCGTTTTTGACTGGATAAACTGTACGGCATCACCCGGACGTCCCCATTCGAAACCATAACTTTGCCCATGCATATAACGGCCTATCAATGTCTTATCATCTACTCTTTTCGTTACTTTCAGATAGGTACCATGTACATTGATCGCATCGTCCATCATCCCTTCATACAAGCCGTTCTTAGATATGATCTTGCCTTTACAACCATATTTTCTTTGGTATCAGGTTTGATACCAAAATCAGAAAGGTCATAAGCCTTTTGGGAAGAACAGGATATTAAGAGAAAAGAAGATATAGCCAGAATAAAAAGAGAGTAATTTTTCATATATTTCAATTTTAAGTGTCAAATACTTATTCGCGTTTTGCTGTACGAATATAGATGATTTCCTGTGTTCTTGTCTAATTTAGTCATTAAAAATGCCGGAAAGCATTTTCTTCCCGGCTTTATATAGGAGTAATGAACACCCATGTTAGGGATTCCAATCCTAACCCCAATAAAACAACATAAAATACTATTCTACTGTATAGCCTTTAATCTTTGCCACAGCCAGAATGGATTCCGTTATAGCATCGCCTAAATCGTCCCCCTTATTGCCTTTCTTTATCATTTCCCGGTCAATATAAGATTGACGTTTGACTGCAAGCTCAGCTATTTCTTGCTGAAGCGATTCTCTTTCCTTTTGTTTTTGTTCAATTATACCCTTTAGTTCTTCTTTCGATTTGTTCTGCAATTCTTTAGGTAATTCCTCCTTTTTTATATCCGTAAGTGCATTTTTATCCTCTTTCATTTTATCTACTAAATCCCATGAACTATTCTGATAAATCGATTTACTTTTACTTACAGCACGTTCAGCATAGTTAGCAGAAGAAATAGATTTTGCATTTTCATCCTGCGTGGATTGATTTACTTTACGTACAGAACCGATTGAACCATAACCAATATATGTATCGTTTAATTTGATATTACAATGGCTGATCTGATCGTCAAAAGGAGTTTCTATATATCTGACTCTTGCATTAGCATCAATATTAAAAAACTTACCTTTCCCTTTTAGGGCAGCATCCAGCCATAGGTCACGTACACCCGTTTCACGATTGCCACAATGGATAGTATTTACAAATATATTATTCTTCACTGCATTGGGTATAGCAACTTTGTATGATATGCTTCCCTGTTCAAATATTTCGTTTCCGGCAATATAAATAAGCTTCATATCAGCATCATCTCCTCCCCACTCCAATTCACGTGTTGCACGGGATATTACTGTTCCGCAGAATTCTTCGCTACCTCCTGTTGTTAAAGCAAATAACTCCTGAGAGATAATATCAAGATCTGTGGTAAGGGGTGTTATCTGTCGGATATAATCACCATTATGACGATAGTAGCTTCCGTATTCATATAAAGCGATTTCTATAACCGGCTGCTTTCCTGCATGTTTTAAAGTGGTCAAGGTATTAACGATGTTCCACAAACGCGATTTTGCCTGTTCAATTAATCCTTGCATACTTCCGGAGGTATCCAGTAGAATAGCCACCTGTATTTTGGGTTTTCTTGCAGGAAGATCATTCACAACCGGAAATGCATTTGAAGGATTAGCATTTATTGTTTCCTTAGCTTGTATGAAAGCAATAAGAAGTACTAGCACTGTGCTTAATAGAATAATTCTTTTCATATCCGAAATAATTTAATAGATTTATGCTGTCAAATGTAAAAGGTAAAAAGAACTCATTTTGACAAGAATGGGTGAACAGGCCGGACGAATGGGTGAAATATAAAGTATAAATGTTTTAAATACCTTTACTTTACATTCTGAAAAGAATAGATTAATATGAGATATTGTATTATATTATTATTTTTATTGACTTCCTTGTCTTTATGGGCACAGGATACTATTAAGTCAATTAATAGAGGTAGTGTAAAAAAAGCAGCTATCAGTTTATCACAATCCCTGGAAGAAAATGAACCTGATTCAACTGTTGCTTTAAACTATGTACGTCTTGGAAAAGAATTGGCAGATAAAGGAGAATATGAAAAGGCTGAAAACTATCTTATTAATGCCCAAAACCTTTTTGTGAGGACAAATAATACAGAACAAAGAGCCGTAATCGCAAGGGAAATAGCTAAAATACAGGAATCTCAGAAAAAATTTGAACCTGCCAAGCTAAACTTCAACAATGCATGGAAACTATCAAAGGATGAATCATTTAAAGAAATAAACCTGAATGATTACAATCGCTTGCAGAATATTTCAAACCCGTTGAATCAATCTTTTTATATCCAGCGGAATATAGACATTACAAATCAGGCAGCAAATAAAGAAGACCAGGCTATTGCCCTGCAACAAATGGCAGAAGTAAATATGGAAATGGATAATAAGCAGGAAGCATTAAACAACCTCCAGCAAGCCATTGAAGTGGTGCAGGATAAACCCAGAGAAGTTGCTAAAGTTCAACGGGAAATTGCAAATGTTTATGTAGCCGATAACCAATTTGAAAAAGCCACTGCTTCTTTACAACAGGCATATAATACAGCCATACAAAATGGGCATACGTTGGAGGCAAAACAAACATTAGAAATACTTGTTGAACAATACCGTAAAGAGAATAAAAACAAACAGGCACTAGATATTTATGCTGACTTTATATCAAAGCTGGAACCTTTAGTCAAGGCTGACAGTACTCTGATTGATGACCGTTTTTTTGAAGTTCATGAAACACGAATAGCTCAATTGGAAAAGGAACGAATATTGAAAGACAAACTTATTCAAAAACAGGATATAATTAATAACGTATTAATCATCTCCATCTTTTTGATACTAGTATTCTTGCTTTTGAGTATTAAATCCTGGTATTCTATTAAGCAGAGAAATAAAAAAATTGCTCTTCAATCCCTTCGTCGTGAAATGAACCCACACTTTATATTTAACAGTTTAAATAGTGTGAATCAGTTTATTGCACAAAACAATGAACTGGAAGCAAACCGATATCTCTCCTCCTATTCGCGCTTAATGCGTAATATGATGGAAAACTCAAACAAAGACTTTATAACTCTATCTACAGAATTAGAACAATTAAAAGAATACCTTGAATTGGAACATATGCGTTTTCAGGATAAATTCAATTATCAAATAGATATAGATGAAGACCTGAATACAGACATAATATATATCCCCGGCATGCTTATACAGCCTCAGTTAGAAAATGCTATTTGGCACGGATTACGCTATAAAGAATCTGCTGGTCTATTGAAACTAATAGTTAAGATTGAAAACACCAGGCTTTGTGTATATATTGAAGACAATGGCATTGGACGAAAAGAAAGCCTGGCTTTGAAAACTAAGCATCAAAAGGAACACAACTCAAGAGGTTTGACAAATACAAAAGAACGTATCAGTTTATTAAACAGCCTCTATCATTCGAATATATCTATGGATATAACAGATAAAGAAGGAGAAGAAAGCGGGGTTATAGTTCGCATATGTTTCCCATTAAAAAAGGTCTGATAAAATGGAAAAGTTGCAAACGATACGGAGTGTTATTGTCGAAGATGAATCGGCCGCCCGGGAAGCATTAAAGAATTACCTGGTAAAATATTGCCCGATGATTGAAATTATTGGTGAAGCGGTAGACTGCCGGTCAGCTATTGAAGTCTTACATCAAACAACACCTCAATTAGTATTTCTGGATGTAGAAATGCCTTTTGGAAATGCTTTCGATGTTTTAGAAGGGTGTAAAGATCTTTACTTTGAAACAATCTTTGTGACGGCATTTTCCGAATATTCCCTTCAGGCGCTCAATCAAAGTGCCGCTTATTATCTGCTTAAACCAATCAGTATTGAAGAATTAATACTTGCAGTGAATAAGGTTCAACAACACATAATGAAACAGGAAGTATTTAACCGAAATCAGATTCTGGTAGAAAATTTGCGCGAGCCACTTCCTGAAAAAAGACAGGTTATTCTTCCGACATTAGAAGGTTTTGAAGTTATTAAGATGGAAGATATTATCCGCTTGCAAGGGAATGGAAACTTTACAGATATCTATTTAAAAGGTAAAAAGAAAAAGATGGTCTGCCGTTTTCTAAAACATTTTAATGAAATTCTTCCTTATCCTTTTGTTCGTGTCCATAAATCACATATTATAAATATTCTTTCTGTTATCTCCTATCATAAGAATTCGGGAGGATATGTTGTTCTGGAAGATAACACTGAGATTGAAATATCGCCAAGCTATAAAGAAGAATTCCTTCGTTTATTTAAGTCTTAAAGCAAGTATTCGGTCTACTACGTATCCCTCTTGCTTAGGAGTTAAAGGAGTCAAGGAGTTATCATTCGCTTTGCTCTTTAGTAGTCAAGTTGAAACAACCTTGGCTTCGTGAAGCATAAAGAATATACTGCATATCGACTACTTAACTACTCTGACTACTTTAACTACTACATGATGAGGCGTTGTACGCCGAATGCTTAAGTCCTAAAGAGCTTTTCTTTACCATTTAACAATAATTATTGCTAAAACATTTGCCCGTCTACTAAATTTAAGTAGGTTTGCGTAGTTTTAGTACGAAACATAAGTAATTTATTGAATATGGAAAGATTAACAGTACAAGAAGAGGAAATTATGTTATATATATGGAAGTTAGGTCCTTGTTTTATACGGGATATTCTGAATGAGATACCAGATCCTAAACCTCCCTATACAAGTGTAGCATCTGTTGTTCGCAACTTGGAAAAGAAAGCCTATGTATCTCCTGAAAAGTTTGGTGTAATTACCCGTTTCACCCCTATCATAGCTGAAAGTAATTATAAACGTGTTTTTATGTCAAACGTTGTTCGTGACTATTTTACCGGTTCTTACAAAGAAATGGTTTCTTTTTTTGTACGTGATCGCAAACTATCCCGTACTGATTTAGAGGATCTAATGAATCAAATAGAAAACGAAGAATAAATACAAATAATTATGAATCCCTTACTCCTTTACTTCTTCAAGGTTAATCTGGCATTAGTTATATTTTATGTCATTTATCGTTTATTATTTCAGAATGATACATTCTTTCAGCTAAGAAGAATAACATTACTTATAATTTTTGAAATAGCATTTCTTTATCCGTTGCCAGATATCCAATCATGGATTTCCGGACAACCGGCCATATTGGAAATGATCACTCAGTATTCATCTTTACTTACATCAAATGAAACTTTAATTATTAGCGAACCGGAAGTAATTAAAAACGTATTACCAACTGAAGAAAAAATTGTTGTTATGACATCTTCTATGGACTGGAAAGCTATAATAAGTGGGCTTGTATTTTGTTTTTATATAGTAGGTATTGTTGTTTTACTTTTCCGTTCTATAGCTGAATTAATTATTGTTTTTCAAAATCGCTACAGAAGCAATGTTGACTGTAATAATGACATAACTTATTATACTTTATCACAAATTGAAGAACCGCATTCATTCTTTAAATGGATATTTATTAATCCGGAAAAACATACTGTTCAGAATTTACAAGAAATATTGATTCATGAAAAAGCACATGTTCGCCAATGTCATTCTTTTGATGTTATCATTGGCCAGATTGTGACGATTATATGCTGGATGAATCCTTTTGCCTGGTTATTAAAGCGAGAGATTAGTATTAACCACGAATATATAGCCGATCAGGAGGTTATGCGTGCGGGATTCAATAAGAAAGAATACCAGTACCACCTGATTGGTATGGAACATCCCCCTATGGCTGCAGCAAAATTATATAATTATTTTAGTGTATTACCATTAAAAAAGAGAATTACTATGTTGAATAAAAGAAGAACAAACGGCGTCCGGACTATTAAATATCTGGCGCTTTTACCCATTGCTGCGGGCCTGTTGCTCCTGAATAATATGGACGCTATGGCTCGTATAGTATCTACACAATTACCTCCGGCTATTTCGGATGTTATAATCGAAGAACAGATAGAAATGCCTCTTCCTCCTGATGAGGATCCTATTTTAAATGTGGCCGAAAAAATGCCTCAATTCCCAGGAGGAGAGTCAGAGTTATTGAAATTTGTTAGTAGATCTGTGATATATCCTGTAACTGCCCAAGAAAAGAAGATAATGGGAGATGTGGTAGTGCAATTTGTTGTGGAAAAAGATGGTTCGCTATCTAACATTAAAGTTGTCAGCCCCACAGATCCTTCTTTGGACAAAGAATCAATTCGAGTTATAGAGAGCATGCCAAAATGGACTCCAGGTGAAAATAAAGGTAAAGTAGTACGTGTAAAATATACGCTACCAATACGATTTAGATTACAGTAAAATATACCCGGCTTAAGCCGGGTATCAATTGCCGTCTGCTTTAGCTGACGGACTAATGAAAAACCATAATGGGCTTTAGCCGAAAGATTTTTTATTGGCCTAAAGCCCATTATATATTTTAATCTGTACCGTCAGCTAAAGCAGACGGCAATTGATAATAGGCTTCAGCCTATTTTAATATCTTTAAAGTATTGTCAGTTTTGCAAACTTAAGAAGTAATTGTTTTTGTCCAAAATGAGTAAAGTCAACTGTGGCTTTTGTATTACCTCCATCACCTTCCAAAGCAATTACCTCTCCTTCACCAAAACGGTCATGAGTCACTCTTGCTCCGATTTGCAAACCGGAAAGATCTGATCCTGATGAAGTGCCTGGAGACGATACAGTCTGTCGTGTAGTTTCAACCTTTTTAAAACGGGAAGGAATTGACTGAGCAGATAAGGTTGGTTTTTCCTCTTCAATAGGCTGTGGTTGCCTGAATGGAGATTGAAATGCCGGTTTCTGATAACTATTACGTTCGGAGGCAAAAGAATCAGAAGGTGAAGATATGGCTTCCTCGGGTAATTCCAGATATTGTTTATCTATATCTTTTAAGAAACGGCTTGGAGTACAAACATTGGTTTTACCATTCCGAAAACGACTCTTTGCATAGGAAAGTATACAATTCTCTTCAGCCCGGGTAATTGCCACATAGAACAGACGTCTCTCCTCCTCTATCGCACGAATGCTATCTTTTGACATTTGTGAAGGAAAGAGGTCTTCTTCCAGTCCAACCACAAATACATTCTTAAATTCCAACCCTTTTGCTGCATGTACAGTCATTAAGGTCACTTTATTGGTTTGTTCCTCTTTATCATTATCCTGATCAGTCAATAAAGCTACTTCAGAAAGAAAATCTGCTAAAGAAACACGCTCTATACCTTCTTCTTTTCGGATCTGTACAAATTCAACAATACCATTTAGGAGTTCATCAATATTTTCTTTCTTACTGATACCTTCTACAGACTGGTCCTGGATAAGAAGCGTATAAATACCACTTCTTTTTACAATATGGGCTGCTGTTTCTTCTGCTGTATTTTCCTGACTAAACTGAATAAAAGAGAGAATCATATCCCGGAAATTATTCAGCTTCAGAGCTGTACCACTATTAATTGATACGCCATATTCTAAAGGCTCCCTAAGAACAGACCACAAACTCACATCATGTGAAGACGCAGCAGTAATTAATTTACCCACAGTAGTATCCCCTATTCCTCGTGACGGATAATTAATTACCCTCTTTAAAGCTTCTTCGTCATGAGGATTAATAATCAGACGAAAGTAAGCAATCACATCTTTTATTTCTTTTCGTTGGTAAAAGGAAAGCCCACCATATATCTTATAAGGTATACCCTTTTTCCGAAGCGCCTCTTCCAAAGTACGCGATTGTGCATTTGTACGATATAAAATAGCAAAGTCGGCATAAGAATAATTGCTCTTACGCCGCATAATATCTATTTGCGAAGCTACAGCATAAGCTTCTTCATAGTCGGAATAGGTAGAAAAAGCCATAACCTTCTCTCCTTTCTCCTTTTCCGAATAGACTGTTTTCTGTATTTGTTCTTTATTCTTTCCTATCAGACTGTTAGCAGCATTCACAATATTCTGTGTAGAACGGTAATTACGTTCTAACTTAAAAATACGACAAGTCGGATAAATATTCTTTAAGTTGAGAATGTTATCAATATTAGCACCTCTAAAAGAATAGATACTTTGTGCATCATCTCCTACTACAGTAATTTGTCCATGCACTTCACTGAGGCGTTGCACAATTAAATGTTGAGCAAAGTTGGTGTCCTGATACTCATCTACCAGAATATATCTGAAAAAATTACGGTATTTTTCCAACACTTCCGGATGATCCCGAAAGAGAATATTTGTCTGCAACAGCAAATCATCAAAATCCATCGCACCAGCCTGAAGACATCTACTTTGATATCGTTTGTATATTTCACGAATCAACGGCACCTTCGCTTTCATATCATGTTCCACAAGTTCCCGGTTTTGTTCATAAGCACGCCAAGTAATCAATGCATTCTTAGCATTTGAAATGCGGCTCTGCACCATTCCCGGACGATATGTCTTATCATCAAGTTGCATCTCTTTGATAATAGCCTTTATAAGACTCTTTGAATCGGTCGAATCGTAAATAGTGAAATGAGAAGGATATCCAATATATTGAGCTTCTGTGCGAAGAATGCGGGAAAAGATAGAATGAAAAGTACCCATCCATAATCGACGAGCGGTTGGTTCACCAACAACCGCCGAAATACGCTCTTTCATTTCCCGTGCTGCCTTATTGGTAAAAGTAAGTGCCAAAATAGTATAAGGAGGAATACCCTGTTCCAATAAATAAGCTATTTTATAAGTCAGCACTCTCGTTTTTCCTGAGCCCGCACCTGCAATAACCAATGAAGGGCCATCGATATAAGTAACAGCAGCCAGCTGACTTTCATTTAATTGACTAAGATATCCTTCCACGATTCTATTATTTTAACGGACAAAGGTACGAAATAGAAGGCAAAAGCAAAACATGTTAATAAATCTCATCTAACAAAATAAAAATTGGCTAAAACCCTTCAACCTTTCATCTTCTTTTGAAGAATCATGAATTTCAAAAACAATCAAGCTGAAGGGTTTGTGTTAAAACCCTTCAGCTTTAATTTTAACCCTTCATTTAACTGGAGTTCAGGAATTCAGTATAAATAGAGGAAAATTTGAAGATATAGCGACGATGGTAGAGACAGGGCTTGCCCTGTCTCTCTCTTGAACAAAACATTTTAATTTAATAGTATTGCTTACATGAAGAGAGGGCAAGCCCTGTCTCTACACCATTGTAGCTAAATCTTCAAACCTTAAACAATTTGCCGTATTTATACTCACATTAATTTATAGAACCCTGGACTTTTTTATTGTTTGATTAAGAACGAACAGGTGTTCGATAGTAAGCGAACACCTGTTTGCTTCGGTTCAAACAGCTGTTTGCTTATAAGCAAACAATAAAAAATACTCTTTCTTATTGAGATAAGTACTAACAAAAGCGAATGTGTTTAAGCTATATATAATAAAACTGAAGGGTTGTGTAAGCAGGCTGAAAGGTTTTAAATGAAACCCTTCAGCCCCATCTTTTTTGAAAATCAAAAGCTTTCGGACGAAACTGAAGAGTTGAAGGGTTTTTGATGTTTTTATATTTATAAGAGCAACAAGTATTCTGCTTATTACGCCGAATTTAGTAATAAAAGCTGTAGAAAGAACTCACATTTATACAATTATTCTTTCACATAATACTCACTCAATATATTACGAACCTTCTCCGGAGTGACACGTCCATATACCTTATCTCCAATCATAGCAACAGGTGCCAATCCGCATGCTCCAACACAACGAAGGCAATCTATGGAGAACAAGCCATCAGCAGTTGTTTCTCCCACTTTGATATCAAGTTGGCGTTCAAACTCATCCAGTACTTTCTCTGCTCCCCGAACATAACATGCTGTACCCATACAAACAGAAATGGGATATTTTCCTTTTGGAGTCATGGTAAAGAAAGAATAAAAGCTTACCACACCATATACTTTTGACACAGGAATATTTAACTCTGCAGCAATAATTTCCTGGACTTCACGTGGTATATAACCGAAAGTCCCCTGGGCTGCATGTAAAATATTTATCAATTCACCCGGGTCATTAGCGTATTTTTGACAAATAGCCCTAAGTGTATCTATTTTTGAGCTTGACAAATAAGGGCGTCGATCTGAATAATGTGTATGCAATAATTTATGAGATAAAGGACCACATGGTTCACCTAAATATTCTTTATATAAAGATATAATATATGGATTCTCATGGCTTTTACGTCGTACCTTATCTACATCTTCTTTATAGAGAGCAGAAGCTCGGCGTTTTATTACATTTATATCTCCATGATGGAACGGTTGTCCACCTCCATCAATACAACCACCCGGACATGCCATAATT
Source organism: Tannerellaceae bacterium (assembly GCA_032073245.1). Taxonomy (GTDB): domain Bacteria; phylum Bacteroidota; class Bacteroidia; order Bacteroidales; family Tannerellaceae; genus QVMG01. Next base: position 67,713 of record DAMANX010000002.1, on the reverse strand, counting down.
TCAATAGCATGGTAAGGTGAATTTCCATTTTTCACTTCTTCAATCAACTTGCGGGCATTACCTAATCCATTTGCTATTCCTAACTTTACAGGAACTCCATCAAAATCGATAGTTGCACTCTTGATTCCATTAAGCCCGCGCAAAGCATCAAAGTTTACGTCTTCCAGCGTTTTCTTTGTATGTAGCTCATAAGCCGTACGACAAGCAGCTTCCATCACCCCACCCGTTGCTCCGAAGATTACGGCTGCTCCGGTTGATTCACCTAAAGGTTGATCAAAATCACTATCAGGCAGATTCTTAAAATCAATATTAGCATATCTTATCAGACGAGCTAATTCACGGGTATATATAGATATATCGACATCCGGATTACCATCTACAGCAAACTCCGGACGACTGGCTTCGTATTTCTTAGCCAAACAAGGCATAACAGAAACGACTATCAGATCTTCTCTCTTTATTCCTAATTTTTGTGCAAAGTAATTCTTGGCTATAGCGCCAAACATTTGTTGGGGACTCTTTGCTGTTGAAAGATGTTCTCTTAATTCCGGATAATTCTTCTCCACGAAATTAACCCATCCCGGACAGCAACTGGTCATTAACGGAATCTTTACCTCTTTATCTCCATTCAGATAATTTCCCAGACGATTTAATAGTTCTGTCCCTTCCTCCATTATGGTCAGATCGGCTGCAAAATCGGTATCAAAAACATAATCAAAACCTAATTGACGCAAAGCGGTTACCATTTTACCGGTCACAAGAGTACCCGGCTGAAAACCAAAATCATTACCTAAAGCTGTACGTACAGCAGGAGCTGTTTGAACTATAACTGTTTTAGTAGGATCAGCCAATGCTTCCAATACAGACTGAGTATGGCCACGCCCACTCAAAGCTCCTACAGGACATACGGCAACACATTGTCCGCAATAAGTACAACTGCTATCTGCAATATTACGATCAAATGCAGTCTGGACAGAAGCTTCAAATCCACGGCTCACAGCTGTAAGTGTACCAACGGTTTGTATAGAATTACACATAGTTTCACAACGTCGACACATAATGCATTTGCTCATATCACGGACTATCGAAATGGAACGATCTTTACGATGGTTAATCTTAACTCCGCTAAAACGAACTTCACGCATATTCAAATCATAAGCCACAGTCTGTAATTCACACTTCTCATTCTTACTACAAATCAGGCAATCACTTGGGTGATTGGAGAGAATGAGTTCCATTACAGTCTTTCTGGCATTAATTACGCGAGGGCTATAAGTTTGAACAACCATCCCCTCCATACATGTAGTTTTACATGCTGGTGCCAGATTCCTACGTCCTTCTACTTCAACTACACAAATACGGCAGGCTCCGGGTTCATTCTTAAAATCAAACTCATGCATATTTAAATGACAGAGTGTAGGAATACGAATTCCTATTTTCCTGGCTGCATCTAATATGGTGGCTCCTTTAGGTACTTCTACAGGCTTTTTATCTATAATTAATTGAATAGTTTCCATGACGTTCTTGGGTTAGATAACATAAATAGCTGTAAACTTGCATTTCTCCATACATACACCACACCGGATACATTCAGAAGGATTGATTACATGAGGAACTTTTCGTTCGCCGGTTACAGCATGAACCGGGCAAATGCGAGCACAAACCGTACATCCTGTACATTTTTCAGGATTAATAAAATATTGGATAAGTTTACGGCATTGATGCGATGGGCATTTCTTATCGCGTACATGTGCGAGATATTCATCCCGGAAGTGTTCCATTGTAGATAAGACAGGATTCGGAGAAGTTTGTCCCAGTCCACATAAGGCAGTGTCTTTTATTACTCTTCCCAGATTATCAAGAGTTTGAAGATCCTCTTCTTCTCCCTTACCTATTGTCATTTTGTAAAGCATTTCCTGTAATCTTTTGTTCCCTACTCTACAAGGTGTACACTTTCCACATGATTCCTCGACTGTAAAATCAAGATAGAACTTTGCCATTGCAACCATACAATCATCTTCATCCATGACAATCATACCTCCTGACCCCATCATTGAGCCCGCAGAAAGAAGATTATCATAATCGATTGGAAGATCCAAATGCTTTTCAGTTAAACAACCTCCGGAAGGTCCCCCCGTTTGGACAGCTTTAAACTTCTTCCCGTCTTTTATACCTCCGCCAATACCAAAAATAACCTCACGAAGAGTAGTTCCCATAGGAACTTCAATAAGCCCTACATTATTTACCTTCCCTGCCAGTGCAAAAACCTTTGTTCCTTTACTTCGTTCAGTTCCAATACTACTAAACCATTTGGCTCCTTTCAAAAGGATAATAGGTATATTAGCATAAGTTTCTACATTATTTACATTGGTAGGCTGCCCTTTATATCCATATTCACTTGGGAATGGTGGTTTACTGGTAGCTTCGCCACGTAAACCTTCCATACTGTGGATAAGTGCAGTTTCTTCACCACACACAAAAGCCCCGGCTCCGTAGCGTATTTCAATCTCAAAGGAAAAGTCTGTACCAAAGATATTATTTCCTAACAAACCATATTCCGTTGCCTGATCAATTGCTATCTTTAATCGTTCTACTGCCAAGGGATATTCAGCTCGAATATAAATCAAACCTTTATTTGAACCGGTACAATATCCATTGATTGCCATAGCTTCTAATATAGAGTGAGGATCACCTTCTAAAATGGATCTATCCATAAAAGCTCCCGGATCACCTTCATCTGCATTGCATACTACATATTTCTGTGCCGCTTTAACCTTACGGGTAATATCCCATTTCAATCCGGTTGGGAAACCTCCTCCCCCACGTCCTCGCAAACCACTGTCAATAATTTCCTGAATAACACTCTCAGGAGTCATTTCTGTAAGCGCTTTTCCTAATGCAACATATCCGTCACGGGCAATATATTCATCAATATTCTCAGGATTAATAAATCCACAGTTCCGTAAAGCGATACGGTATTGCTTTTTATAGAAGTCAATATGTTTGGAGTCAAGTATCTGTTCCTTTGTTTCCGGATCAATATAAAGAAGACGTTCGACCTTACGCCCTTTGATCAGATGTTCTTTCACAATATCATCGGCATCCGAAGGAAAAACCTGCACATAAAAAGTATTATCAGGAACTATCTTAACTATAGGCCCTTTTTCGCAAAAGCCGAAACAGCCAGTGCGAATTACCTGCACTGACTTTTGTAAGCCATGTTGTAAAACGGATGATTTTAAAGAATCAATAAGTTGTTCACTTTGAGATGCACGGCAACCTGTACCACCACATACCAATATATAACCTGTAATTGTTGTCATAATTAGTGTTTTAGAATCTATTATTCTGGCGTTACGGAATTATAGGTAATAGGCATAATATCATCTACTAATATACCATTTTGTATATACTGATTGATAATCTCATCAACCTTTTCCTGAGTAAGATAACCAAATACTAATGGTTCTTTTCCTGGTAGTAATATTTCTGCTGTCGGTTCGGCATAACAATATCCCATACATCCGGTTTGTGTAACCAATGCATCAATTTGTCGCCGATTAAGGCTTTCAATAAAATAACTCATGATTTCTTTTGCACCGGAGGCAATTCCACAGGTAGCCATTGATACCTTTATCTGTACCATCTGCTCCGGATGGTCGCTTTTCTCACGTAAATCAATATTAGCACGAAATGTCTCGCGCATTTTGCGAAGATCATCCAATGTCTTTACTTTGCTCATGGTAGGATGTCATTTAAGGTGTTAACTATCAGTATTCTCATTGTGATAGTTACAAACTTACAATATCTTTTTTACTTAGCATAGTTTTAGACTAAAAAAATAATAAGATAAACAAACGATTAATATGCGCAATAAATGAAAGCTTGAAACTCATAAAGAAGAGGAATGAGTATCATTTCAGTGTCAAAAAGTAAATCATTTATTTTCTACAGTACGTGATTGGAGTACCTTCGAATAAGGAGCAACATCATGAGTCAACCATATATTACCACCAATAACAGAACCTTTTCCTATAGTAATCCGTCCCAGCACAGAAGCATTGGAATAAATAGTGACATCATCTTCAATAACCGGATGGCGAGGTACATTCATAGGCAGCCCTTCTTCATCTAAAGTAAAACTCTTTGCTCCCAAGGTAACCCCTTGATATAACCGAACATGCTTACCGATAATAGTCGTTTCACCAATAACGATCCCTGTTCCATGATCAATACTAAAATACTCTCCAATCTGAGCTCCTGGGTGGATATCAATCCCTGTTTGGGAATGGGCCATTTCTGTAATTATTCGTGGAATAACAGGAACCCCTAACCGTAAAAGGGAATGAGCAACTCTTTGATAAAATATGGCCAATGTTCCGGGATATGAGAATATTATTTCACTTACACTATTTGCCGCGGGATCTCCATCAAGCATAGCCTTTATATCTGTAGATAACAAGCATTTTATCTGAGGTATTTCATTGATAAATGCAATGGCTATTTCCGATGCTCTATCTCTCGAATCACAACAGGCCTCCGATTCAAAGCAAAGTCCCCTATAGAGCTGTTCCTGTAAAAGGTCATATATTTTCTCCAGATAAACTCCAGTATAATATTTTATAGAATCTGGTTGCGCTTCTCTTGTCGTTCCGAAAAAACCCGGAAAAATAACAAGGCGAAGTAGTTGCATAATCTCTTTTAATGAATCCACAGAGGGGGATGGCTTTTGATGCACCGGAATATATTGATATTCCGGTAAATCAGTAGCTGAAAGTTTCTCAACGTTGTGTTGTATATGTTCAAATATATCTGCTCTCTTCATAATCAATTATCCCAGGAGGGATCATAAATCATCAATTGATTGGCATTATCTCCCAATCCAATATAAATATATTTTCCCGTCTCATCAGAGTACATACAATGTACTTCTCTGCTACCAGCCGGTAGACGTGACTTAGTGACCCATTCATCTTCCCAGATATCATATCTACGGATATATCCCTGACTATCTATTATGTAAATATATTTGGTTGTAATGCTACTGCCAGTGTCGAGCAATACTCCTGCTTTCGCTATTGCATTTCCAGGCATCGTCTTCTTTTGTTGCCAGGTCACTGCGTTATCAGAAGAGGCCCAGAAGTTATTTGTACTGGATTCTATCCCTATAGCGTTCTTACCCAGACCTGCAAAAATAGTTTTCTTGCCATTAAGAGTAGCAGGAATAGCCACTCCCCCATATTGAGGTTCAGGAAATTCCGGTTTCTGATCCCAATTAAGGTTGTTGATAAAGCCTAATTCCCATACGTTCGCTACAATTGAGTCATTCACACCCATAGAATTTTGTTGTACACCTCCAATTACAATCATACCATTCCCTAGACAACCAAAAGAACTAAATGTTGGTTGAGGGCCGGCGTTATTTGAGACCTGCCAGGTGTCATTTCCTTCTGACATTGTCCAATAAAATACTTCTTTCCGGGGTTGCTTGTTTTCATCCAATCCTCCAAAAAGGAAAATAGCTGTTGTTGTATTAGCAACGGCCATCCAACTTCTTTTTCCAGGAAGCTGGCCTCGTCGTTGCCATCTATTCGTTGATGTATCGAATTCCCATGTTTGATCAGTTGGTGAATTATTACTATCCTCCCCTCCCATTAAATAGCCTGATTTCTTCTCGCGCATATAGGAACCGGAACCCGGTACATGAATATTTCCATTAAATGAAACAACAGGAGTGAAGATATCAGGAGTTAACATATACTCCGTTTTACCATAAGATGTTCCGAAATCATTTCTTACATAAGTTCTCAAATAATACAAGGTAGATCCGGATAAACCTGAAATCAGATAAGTAGGATTAAGATTCTTTCCATCCCACACATTATTATACCAAACAGTTTTTCCATCAGCCATCTCTATTGTCGGATCCATGATAGTCGACCAAAGAAAACCTGCCTCCTGAATACTACCTTCTCCTTGTGATAAAATACTTCCACTGACATTTACTGCTCCATTTCTGAAATCGGAAGGTTCTGGTTTAATAGTTTTTATAGTTGCCAGATTACTCTTTAGAATAAAAGAGTGTTGTTTACTGTATTGTATTCCATTTTCATTAAATGCATAAGCTCTGGCAAAATATTCTCTTTGTGGTTCAAGATCAGTAATGTCGTATGAGTAACCTCCATTTCCGGAACCTTGCTCTACATCCTTCACCCCATCTCCTCCTATTTCTGGTAATTCGTATGGTCCATAACAGAATCCACGAATGGTAACAGGTGCATTGTCTTCATTGCTTTTCACTTCCGCTGTTAACGTAACCTTTTCAGTTGTTATATTTTCTATACCAAATGATAAAATCTGTGGCTTTCCATCAGTTGTTTTAAAGGTCTTTTCTCCTCCTTTAGCAATACCATAACCATTCTCCGCAAAAGCTCTGTAATAATAAGTTGTATCTTTGAGTAAATTTGTAATATTACAGGTGAATGAATCCGTTTTCATTTCACTTATCACAGTATCAATTGCAGTATTTTGACTAAAAGGATGTAAGGAATAATAAATACCTCTTTTCAGAATTTCTCCTTCTCCTTTATAAGTTATTTTTCCTGCAACTAATGCTGATGTTGATTGCGCTTCAATAGGATCGGATGTTTCTATATGTGCAACCCCGGGATTTGTAATAAATGTAAGTTCGTTAGTAGCATAATTAAGACCTGCTGCATTCCGGGCATACGCTCTTAAATTATATTCCTGATCACTTATTAATCCCTTGATAGTATACTTAAATATCTTGGTTTCTTCATCATAGGTCACTTGAGAAGAACTATCTCTTGTTAAACCTATATTATCATACCAGACAAAACCTCTTTCTATGACAGGGCTACCATTCTCATTTTTTACAACACCTGAAACGGTTACTTCTGTTACCTTAATGTCTTCCGGAGCGATCGGAGATGTTTCAACTTCCGGTGGATCAGCATTAATGATATTATTTGGCATTTTGGGATCTTCAGCACATCCTGTAAGAAGGAATAGAAGCCAACCAACAAATAGTGTAGAATATATATATTTCATTTTTCTCTTTTTAAAAAAATATGCCAATACCAGCATTCAAATCCACATAATCGAAGTTTATAGTATGACACCCTACGCTTAGGAAATAGTTTTTATAATGTAGAATAGCATCCACTTCTGCAACAATACCTTTAGAAGAATAGGTTTGATTACGACACCAGATAGCCTCCTCTGTTCCGTTAGTTTTATCTCTTTCAATAAAAGGGGATAAAAGCGCACGTTCACCATATCCTACTCCAATAGAGGTTGATAACCAGGAAGTACTCTTATAGATAAATCCTGCTGTTCCGCTTATTGAATTTTTCTTGTTTGAGCGAGTATCGTCAGCCTGATAAGCTTTATTAACCTGTGGATTAGTAATCACACTTAGGCCATCTTTAAGCGCACATTCTAAACTAGAATTCTGAAAAGAAAAATTGCTACGTAGCCGTACATACCAACCAAATTTTTCTTGTATACCACCTAAGGTAATACCATAAGGCATTTCCGTAGAAAAAGCATAACCTATAAAGAATTTCATTCTCTCTTGTGAGGTTTTAGTTGAATTGCCATCTATTTGTGGAGGAGATTGTAACTCATTCAATCTATTATTCCAATAAGAGGCAACCTCTTCACTAGCCGAACCTCCTATACCTTCCGTATAATAAGTTATAAGAGCTTTTATAGCTGGCAAATCATTTTCTTTTGCTTTATCATTTAAGCAATCCAGGCAACGGGTCATTAAATTACGCATTGTAAAACGCATATTCTCATTTTCCAACCATATTTTAGTAAGTTGTTCAATACTATAGATATCACAATATTCCAAACCTTCACTATACCACATTCGGGCGCTGGTATAATTCTGGCGTTTCATTGCTTCATCACCCTTTTGATTATATGTAGCATATTGCTGTGCCGTCATACTTAATGAAAGCATAATGAACATCAACAATATATAGATTTTTTTCATAAACGTATTTATTATAATACTACACCTTGACTAATTAGTTTTCCCTCATTATTGTAGATATCCCAAAGGCTATCTTCACGAAGAAAAGCACGGCCATCTTCCAATTTATCCGATAACGTATATATACAAGGTATCTGTTCTATTCCATTATCATCAATGGCTCCAAAAAGCCCTGAAGATATTTTATTAACAACAGTTAGATTACCTAAAGGCATCATTAGTTCATATTGAGCTTTCCTTTGGGTAACCAGCTTTTCTTTTTCCAGATTATCCGCTTCAATTATCCGGTTCAATAGTTCATCTTTTGGAAAAAGATCATAGGCTTTCCTGAAGTCTGTTTTTGCTCCTCCATAATCAGATAGTGACATCTTCTCATTACCTGATGCAATAAGATTATTATAAGTTGCTTCCAGCTCCTCTGTAGAAGGACTTATTTGTGTCGGTAATTCATTGGAAACAATAATATTTTCACCTCGGTTTCCTTCATTTACCGGTCTGTCATTATTTGTTACTGCCGGAGGCAAATTATTTTCAACTGGTTGTGATATGTTTGGAGTTGTATTATTTTCTTCTTTCGGGTTTTGCTTTTGTTCCGTTTCATTATCTTCCTCTATAGTTGGATTTAATGATTTATTATTATCAGGAACATTTACTATAGGATCTGGAATAACAACCGGTTGTTTATTCGAATAATAGACAATGGTTATCGCAGAAGCAACTAAAGCAAGTGTTATAAGAGAAATAATCATATAAACCCGCTTCTTTTTGCGAGCAGGGGGAACAAAGTCTTCCTCCTTCACATTCAACAATGTCTGCTCCTCTAAAGGATCAATAGGAAGTTTTTTATTTGTTGACTGATAAAGAAGCGTTGTATTTTCCTCCCCCGTGGATATTTCTCTTTGTCTGTTTTCTACTACTTCTTCAGTTTCTTCATACGTTGGTTTATCTAATGCATCCAACATATCACGGACTGTTGCAAACCGGTCGGTGGCAACGACCTCCATAGCTTGTAGAATAACATTTTCTGTCTTTTCTGAAATAGCAGGGTTTAATTCGGTGGGTTTAGCAAGAGGGCGTGTAGCCCGGAGAATAGATTCTGTTGGTATTTTTGCTGTCAACAAATTGTACATAGTTGCACCCAAAGAATATATATCCGGATAGGGTGAGAAACTGAGTGTTCCTTCGTTATCATATTGTTCTATAGACGCAAACCCTTTCGAAAGTGTTAGCATGGTAGTACTGGTCTCATGCTCTTCCGGAGTATCATATCGCTTACTCACTCCAAAATCGATAAGCCGTGCATTATCCCTTCTATCAATTAAAATATTACTGGGTTTAACATCCAGATGTATGATATTATTATCATGAACAAATTGTAAAGCTTCTCCTATCTGATGTATATATTTCAAAACTTTTTCTTCCGGAAGTGTACCTTCCCTTTCCATCATCTCTTTCAGCGATAACCCTGAAATATATTCCATTGCAATGTAGGCAGTATTGTTTTCTTCAAAAACCTCCAATACATTGACAATATTAGGATGATGTACATCTGAGAGAATACGGGCTTCTTTTATAAGCTTTTCTTTGAACTTATCGAAAAGGTTTTTTCCGGTTTCCGAATGAACTCTAACGGCATACGAATCCTTATCCCGGTAGCAATAATCTTTGAAAAAATATTCTTTGATTGCTATCGGCACTTCCGTCTTAACTGTACCCAATGCCCCTTTGACCTCTGTAAACCATACACCTTTGTAGGTTATACCAAAGCCTCCTTGACCAACTACATGAGTAAGACGATATTTACTATTTTGAAGAAGATATCCGTTTGGTAAATTCATGACTACCGCGTAATTTTTTTCATCTCCCAAAAGTACGTTAATTATATAAAAGAATAAAATAAAGAGAGAATATTTTGTTTCAATCCGGTGTTATCCTGAACCTGGTTTATAGGAATGATATAAAAGGAAAAATTATCCCGCGTACGGCCATTACAATTCTCAACAATATTGTCTTTAATTGTATCTGCCATCCTATTATTTGCAAAGATAGATGAAAGCCTTTCATTTGTGAGTGTTTCCAATACCCCATCCGTACACATAAAGAAGAAATCTCCCGGCTGAATATCCTGCAGGAGAATCACATCTGCACTCACAGGGCGTACATTACCCTGTATTGCACGTAAAATAACATTCTTTTGTGGATGATTAATAGCTTCTTGTGGGGTTATTTCACCTAAATGTATCAGGGAATTAACAAGGGAATGATCTTCCGTTTGATATAATATTTCTTCTTTTCTAAACTGATAAATACGACTATCGCCTATATGTGCAAGAATAACACCTTCCATACCAATATACAATAAGGTTAATGTAGTTGCCATTCCTTTAGCTTCGGGATTTCTTTCTATATAATCATCGAAGCGTGCTTCTGTATACTGTATTGCTTTCTGGATAAATTCAGGAGTAGGATCTCCTTCCAGGAAAGTGGAAAAATAAGATTGGATGGAATCGCAGGCTAATGAACTGGCCACTTCGCCTTTATCTGCACCACCTACCCCATCACAAACGATGAATAAGCGTTGGTTGGATGCTACTGTTTCAGGTTGCGGATAGATTGAATCCTCATTATTCAACCGCGTACCTATTTCACTAATTGCACAGGGTTTACCAATTGTTATATTCATAACAGAAACGAGATTTATTCGTTGAAGCGAAGAACCGTACGACCGATAATTATCTCATCATTATCATTCAATACGACTACTTCACCTTTTTCTAAGAAACTGCTATTATATAACGTGTAATTTTTACTATTATTATCTGATAGGTAATGTTTATAACCTCCTTTCGCATCTTTCTTTACTTCGATGCGAATATGTTCCCGGCTCATGGAACGATCATTTGTTGCGATTCCTATAGTAGCATTAGATGCTACCGATCCACGACCAATAATACTAATCCCTTCGTACAAAGAGAATATCTGCTCCACTGTATTTTCATCCGCAAGAACAGTCAAAGTACCGGTACTTGTCTTTAGAGGTTGAAGAAGAGTAGTTTCTGATACAGGAATATCGGAAACCTTTTTTTCCGAAAGTAAGGATACAGGAATAGATTGTTTACACTTAGGACATTTAAACGATTGGATACCTGGCGGTAATTTCCCTTCGTCTACCTTTAAACCAACATGACAATGTGGACACCTGATTGAAATCATAGGATGATAGAAATATCAGAATTGTCAAGATCCAAACCGGATGACATATCTAACATATCTGCATCAGATAACATGATCGTATCATCAGACAGGGTAATAAAGTCAGAACTGTCAAACCCTTCATCAATAACGACTGCATCTAATACAAAATCGTCACTGTCCATATCGACAATTACGGCATTGTCCCATTGAGAGTCATCGCTGTCTATTGTTACGAATGTGTATTCCTCTTCTTGCATAACTTACGTGTAAATACTATTATTCGCAACAAAATTAAAAAAAGTAATGGATTAATAAATCAGGAATTCTTTCTTATAATCAAAGGGTTGGGAATATTGTACAAAAGGCTTAGTTTAGGTTACGAAATAAGATTTAATCATTTGTCCATTTTGCCTGACAGGAACCTACAGGGCAGTTCTTTCTGTTTTTTAGTGATTCCCAGGGTATTTCTCCTAAGAATGTGCCACATTTGGGGCAAACATAATCTATTTTAAACTGATTTGCAATATCTTGCAACTGTTGAGGAACTTTAGCTGACTGTTTGGCTCCCAGATATACCCCAATTGTAGGAGCACAAATAACCACAAAAAGACTTATACCAATCATCAAAGGGCTCCCCTTTACCAAAAAGCTCAACACTACACCTATAATTCCAGGCAAAGCAAACGGCAAAGATTGAAGCAGCCTGATTTTAAATTGATTAGATGATTGAATCTTAACTTTTAATTCAATATATTTATCATATACTTCTTTGAGAGCCGCAAACTCTTCGCTGTAATCATTTTTACTTCTAAGTATATCTGACAGGCTAACCGAGCAATTATCTCCAAGGCGAATATCATCGGTTGAAGTCACTCTTTTCTTAGCGATCTGTTGCCCATTAACAAAGGTTCCGTTGGTAGAGCATAAATCTTCCAATAACCATAAACCATTTCCTTCCTGTATCAATTGAGCATGATGCCGGCTTACATGAGGATCAGTTACTATATAGTCATTATCATTTGCTTTTCCAATCTTTATCATTTCTTATTCCTTCCTCTCTTCGTTCTTGCCCATCTCCTTCTCAAGGGATTCTTTCAATACTTTTAGAGGGTCCTTTGAGATATTCAATTCACGAGGTTTCCCTTCAGTTGACAATAAAAGCAACCTTTGTTTAGGTAAATTGATTTGTAAAATATGATTCTTATTAATAATATGGCTTTTACCAACTCGCATCAATATAGCGTTACTTCCGGCAACCTGACGTTCCAACATCTCCTCGATTTTTCCGATATTGATGGCAAACGTAAATTGTATTCCATTACTTAATAGTAGTTTTGTATAATTCCGGTCGGCTTCAAAGTATAGTATCTGCCCTATTTTAATACGTAATAATTCATCTCGGGTCTTAATAATTAAATATCGCTCCATACATTAACGTCTAATTAATCTTTCAACAAGTGACAAAATTACATTTTTTTCCTCATACCCCAAAATAAAGATATCAACACTTACAAATAAAAAAACATAATAGTCATTTATAAATCATTCATCAATTAGACATACTGCATAACATATATATATACTATGTTTTTCATAAGTTGCATTCAGGATTCAGCCTCATATATAAGGCTGTTACAGAGCCATTTTGGCTGAAGGTATAATCCTTCAGTTTGCCTTCAGTCCAATTATTCTCAAATTAGAATAATTATTGTAATCTTATGTCAATTCATACCTAATATAATCCATACATCTCAAATACATTATATCTACCCGAAACAACACTGTTTAAACATTTATTTACCAGACAATTAAATACAAACTAATTAAGATTTATAAACCTCACAACTGTGATATATATATTTCACACGTGTGATAAACATACCTCACAGCTGTGAAACATATTTCTCACAGTTGTGAGGTCAATAAATAGAAGGCAAGGAATAACGAATCTATATAGTTTTAGGAGTGAATCAGTCAACCGTTTTTAGGATGGGTCAAAAAAGACAAGCTGAATGTAACCTGAAGGATTATGCTTTCAGCCAAAATGGCTGTATAACAATGCTATACCTCAGTCTGAACCCTGAACGGAAAATATAAAACCTATGGTATATAGAGTTTTTAAGCTATTCAGACGAAAAACAAATAATTGAAAGATGTTGCGACGGTGGTAGAGACAGGGCTTGCCCTGTCTTCCTAAAAAGTATCATAAAATTAATATCTTATTTTTGAGACAGGGCAAGCCCTGTCTCTACCACCGTCGCTATGTTAATATCCAACAATAAAAAATCCCGGAAGAAATCATTTCTTCCGGGATAAAGTTATTGATTGTTTGTTATAATCAATCTTCAAGGGCAGCCTGTGCAGCCGAAATACGAGCGATCGGCACACGGAATGGAGAACAGGATACATAATTTAAGCCTACTTTATGACAGAACTTAACGGAAGAAGGCTCGCCTCCATGTTCACCGCAAATTCCACATTTAAGATCAGGACGAACTTCACGTCCTTTCTCAGTAGCCATACGCACTAATTGACCTACACCATTCTGGTCTAATACCTGGAATGGATCGAATTTCAAAATCTTCTTTTCCAGATAAATAGGAAGGAACGTTGCAATATCATCACGGGAATAACCGAAAGTCATCTGTGTAAGGTCGTTAGTTCCAAAAGAGAAGAATTCAGCAGATGAAGCGATACGGTCAGCTGTTAAAGCAGCACGTGGTATTTCAATCATGGTACCAACCTTATATTCAATGCTATCGCCCATTTCTTCAAATAGCTTATTTGCTGTCGCACGGATAATCTTTTCTTGTTCCAGGAATTCATATACAATACCTGTCAACGGAACCATGATTTCGGGAATTGCTGTAACTCCTTCTTTCTTCAACTCCAGAGCAGCTCCTAAAATAGCTCTTGTTTGCATCTCTGTTATCTCCGGATAAGTATTACCCAAACGACAACCACGATGGCCTAACATCGGATTAGACTCACAAAGAGCTTCGATACGCTGACGGATAACTTCTATAGGCAGGCCCATAGCTTTCGACATTTCCTGTTGTCCTTTTTCATCATGAGGGACAAACTCATGCAAAGGAGGATCGAGTAAACGAACTGTTACCGGACATCCGTCCATCGCTTTAAAGATACCTCTAAAGTCTTCCTTCTGGTAAGGAAGCAGTCTTTCAAGCGCTTTTTTTCGATCATCTGTAGTATCGGCAAGAATCATTTCACGCATAGCAATGATCTTTTCTCCTTCAAAGAACATGTGTTCTGTGCGGCAAAGGCCAATACCACAAGCTCCAAAACGACGGGCTACAGTAGCATCATGTGGTGTATCTGCATTTGTGCGTACAACCATACGGGTGTACTTGTCCGCAAGCTTCATTAATTCATCGAAATCACCGGTTACTTCAGCTGCCATTGTTTTAATCTGGCCATCGTATACTTCACCGGTAGTACCATTCAAAGAAATGAAGTCTCCTTCTTTATATGTTTTACCATCTACTTTGATGGTTTTAGTCTTATAGTCTATATTCAGGCTTCCTGCACCCGAAACACAGCATTTACCCATACCACGGGCAACTACGGCAGCATGAGATGTCATACCACCACGAGCTGTCAGGATACCTTCAGCTACAGCCATACCTGCTAAGTCTTCAGGGGATGTTTCTATACGTACCATAACAATCTTTTTCCCTGCCTTATACCATTCGGAAGCGTCTTCAGCGAAGAACACAATCTGTCCTGTTGCTGCTCCCGGAGATGCTGGTAGGCCTTTTGCAATGATAGTGGCACTTTTCAAAGCTTCTTTATCAAATACAGGGTGAAGCAATTCATCCAGTTTATTCGGTTCAATACGCAGTAAAGCTGTTTTCTCATCAATCATTCCCTGATGCAACAGATCCATTGCAATTTTCACCATGGCCGATCCTGTACGTTTTCCGTTACGGGTTTGAAGGAACCACAGTTTGCCTTCCTGCACAGTGAACTCCATATCCTGCATATCACGATAATGGTTTTCAAGCTTTGTTTGGATAGCATCCAGTTCCTTATAGATTTCCGGCATAGCTTCTTCCATAGATGGATATTTAGTAGCTCTGTCGTTTTCTGATACGCCTGCCATTTCTGCCCATAACAATGAACCTGCTTTAGTTATCTGTTGTGGAGTGCGAATACCTGCAACAACGTCTTCACCTTGTGCATTGATCAGATACTCACCATTAAATATATCATCTCCATTACCGGCATCACGAGAGAAACAAACGCCTGTAGCTGAAGTTTCACCCATATTACCGAATACCATGGCTTGCACGTTTACTGCTGTTCCCCATTCTGCCGGAATGCCTTCCATTTTACGATACAGGATAGCACGGTCGTTCATCCATGAATCGAATACAGAGCAAACAGCTCCCCATAATTGTTCATAAGAATCAGTTGGGAAATCGTGTCCGGTTTGTGCTTTTACTGCTGACTTAAATCTGGAAACCAAAACCTTCAGGTCTTCTACAGTTAACTGATTGTCTAGCTCAACACCTTTTTCTTCTTTTAGTTCTTCAATAATAGCTTCAAATGGGTCAATTTCTTCTTTGCTGGTGGGTTTCATACCCAATACAACGTCTCCATACATCTGTACAAAGCGGCGATAAGAATCCCATGCAAAACGTGCATTTCCTGTTTTACGGATTAAACCTTCAACTACTTCGTCATTGAGTCCCAGATTCAGGATAGTATCCATCATACCCGGCATAGAAGCACGTGCTCCTGAACGTACGGAAACAAGTAATGGATTTTCTATATCACCGAATTTAGAATTCATCAATCCTTCAACGTTTGCAATGGCTTTTTCTACATCTGCTTTCAGTAGGGCAACAACTTTGTCTCTACCTAGTTCATAGTATTCGGAGCATACTTCAGTTGTAATGGTAAATCCCGGAGGAACCGGCACTCCAATAAGGTTCATTTCTGCAAGGTTTGCACCTTTACCTCCAAGCAGATTCTTCATTTCTGCCTTTCCTTCCGCTTTTCCGTTGCCGAAGGTGTAAACTCTTTTTCTTTCCATAAATAATAAATGGTATTTGTTGGTATAAATCTTTATTTTGCTATCTCCACATTGCAATGGTGCAAAGATATGTATATTTCCTTATGGATATAAAACAATGGAAGATAATTAATAATGTGTTTTATAACCATAACTTTGGGTTTGTAACATGTAAATATGTACATTTGTGTGGCGAAATATTTAAACGTAGAAGAATTGGCAAGAAATAAGAAGCAATTACCCCTGTTGGAAAATGTGTTAATCACTGATGTGGCCGCTGAAGGGAAGGCAATTGCAAAGGTAAATGAGAAGGTCGTTTTTGTACCTTATGTCGCTCCCGGCGATATCGTTGATATACAACTCACCCGTAAAAAAAATAATTACGCAGAAGGAAAAGCGATTCGGTTTCATTCTTATTCAGATAAGAGAGCAGAGCCTTTTTGCGAACATTTCGGAGTATGCGGAGGTTGCAAATGGCAACATCTTCCTTATGAAGAACAACTTAAATATAAACATAAACAGGTTATCGATAATATTACCCGTATCGGAAAGGTTGAGATAAAAGAGATTTTTCCTATTCTGGGTTCAGAGCGTACCGTGTTTTATCGTAACAAACTAGAATATACTTTCTCAAACAAAAAATGGCTGACAGAAGAAGAAATTCGTTCCGGTGCTACATTCGAACAAATGTATGGCCTTGGATTCCATATCCCTGGTGCTTTCGATAAAGTACTCGACATTAATAAATGCTGGCTACAGGACGATATATCTAACAGAATTCGTTTAGCTATTAAAGATTATTGCTTTTCTCACGACGGTTATTCTTTCTTTAACCTGCGTCATCAGGAAGGATTGATGCGTACACTAATGATCCGAACCACATCTACAGGTGATTTGATGGTAGTTGTTGTCTTCTATTATGAAGATAAGGATCGTCGCGAAGCACTTCTCTCCTATCTTGTTGAACAATTCCCGGAGATTACCTGTCTTCAATATGTAATCAATGAAAAATGTAATGATACTATAACCGATCAGGAAGTAATTACATTTCATGGTAATGATCATATTATTGAACAGATGGAAGGACTTTCATTTAAGATCGGACCAAAGTCTTTCTATCAAACCAATAGCGAACAGGCCTATAACTTATATAAAGTTGCACGTGATTTTGCCGGATTAACAGGCAACGAACTTGTGTATGACTTATATACAGGTACAGGAACGATTGCCAATTTCGTATCCCGTCAGGCTGCTAAAGTTATCGGTATAGAATATGTTCCTGAAGCTATTGAAGATGCTAAGGTGAACTCAACACTGAACAATATAGAGAATACTCTCTTCTTCGCTGGTGATATGAAGGACATCTTGAATACGGATTTTATCAACGAACACGGACGTCCGGATGTAATCATTACCGATCCTCCTCGCGCAGGAATGCATGAAGATGTTATCAATACAATTCTTTTTGCCCATCCGGCACGTATCGTTTATGTCAGTTGTAATCCGGCTACTCAGGCACGTGATTTGCAATTACTTGACGAAGCCTATAAAGTTATGAAAGTTCAGCCGGTCGATATGTTTCCTCATACGCATCATGTTGAGAATGTAGTGCTGTTGGAAGCAAGGGGATAAATACTATATATATTAATGTATAGGAATCTACTCATATCAATTTGTATATTGCTCTTTTTATCTGCTTGTTACAGCAATAAGAAAAAGGAACAACCCGTAGGAGTAGTTATAAAAGATTTGCCTCAGTTACAACAAGAAGGGGAAATCACAGCTGTCACGTTGAATACATCTACTTCTTACTTTCAATACCGTATGAACGACATGGGGTATGAATATGATTTGATCAGCGATTTTGCTAAAGCGCACAATTTAAAGCTAAACATTAAAGTTGCGGAAAATAGTAACCGGCTTATTGAGATGTTATTAGCAGGCGAGGCTGATGTGGTGGCTTATCCTATGCAGATCAGTAATGAATCTAAAAAAGAGGTACTTTTTTGTGGACAAGAGACTCAATCCACACAGGTACTAGTGCAACGAGCCAACCGTGGTGATACCATTCTTACTGATGTCACTGAATTAATAAACAAAGAGGTATATGTTAAATCCGAAACACGTTATGCGCAACGGTTGAAAAATCTAAATGAAGAACTGGGTGGCGGTATCCGTATTATGGATATAGCTAAAGACACCATCACAACAGAAGATTTAATAGAAATGGTTTCTATGGGTGAAATTCCGTATACCGTTAGTGATGATAAAACAGCCCGCCTCAATAAGACTTATTTCTGGAATATAGATGTCAACCTACCAATAAGTTTTCTGCAACGTTCCTCTTGGGCCGTTCGTAAGAACAGCCCTCTACTTGCAATAGCTATTAATGAATGGGCCTCCGGTCAAACAGGACAACAGACTTATAAATCCGTAATTAAACGTTACTTCGAACTAAGCAAACAGCCCTTTGAATCGACCATGCCTGAAATTCGAAATGGACAAATTTCTCCTTACGATGATTTATTTAAGAAATATGCCACCTTATTAGGTTGGGACTGGCAGTTACTGGCTGCGATAGCCTATCAGGAATCACGTTTCGATCCGAATGTCGTATCCTGGGCCGGAGCAGAAGGGTTAATGGGTATTATGCCCAACACAGCTCGTGCTTTAGGAGTTAGCCCACATGAGCTGAAAGATCCCGACATAGGAGTTCGCACCGGTGTTGAATGTTTGAGACGTTTTGGGCAAGGCTTTTCAGAAATAGAAAACCAGACAGAACGGATTAAGCTAACTCTTGCCTCCTATAATGCCGGTATCGGACATGTATATGATGCCCAGCATTTAGCTGAAAAATATGGGAAAGATTCGAATATATGGGATAATAATGTTGCTGATGGTATCCGCATGAAAAGCGAACCAGAATATTATAATGATCCTGTGTGTAAATACGGTTATCTGCGTGGAAACGAGACATTAAACTATGTCAATGACGTAATGCTGCGTTACGAGTATTATAAGAAACAAACGAAATAAAAAACTTCAGTTCTTTGTTGTCCATTCCTTATTGGCTGAAAGCCATATCCCTGAAGGGGAGCTAACTCAGCCCACCCTAAGCGAGGGAGCGTAGCGACCGATGTGATGGTTGGGTTTATGATTACATTTATATAGTCAGGCGCACTGAAAGTGCAGCATATCTATATTGCCTTATTTTTATTGTCAGGTTTAAATTATGTTGCACTTTCAGTACGCATTGAAAATTAACGAAATCCATGAACCCAACCATCACATCGGTCGCTACGCTCCCTCGCTTAGGGTGGGCTGAGTTAGCTCCCCTTCAGGGATATGGCTTTCAGCCAATTAAAAGAACTTTCAGTTCTGGAATCTTTATGACATGACATTTGCACCGATCATCTCCTTCAACCAAAGTGTTACCTGTGGATGGCTTAAAGGCATACCATCCAATGCATCCTTTATATCCTGCGTACTGATTGTAAAAGAAGAGATATCCGATTGATAACTAAAATGGATATTTACATCGGGATTACCAGTAATTAATAAAACTATAGTTTCTGCCAAATCCCCCCATGGTGGGCAATCAATATGAGAAGATATGAAAAGAGCCTTTACTTCGGTTCCTTTTCCCAAAGTTGAAGTAATAGTGAGATTTCCTCCAGTTTGTTCCGCATTTTGTCGCAGGAAAGGTAATCCCAGACCAACTTTCCGTGTATTACGCGTAGTATAGAAAGGATTAGTTACTCTCTCCAGAGTATTTGCATCCATACCACACCCGTTATCAGTTATATGTATTAAGATTTCCTTTTCATTGTTAGTCAGATAAACAGATATCTCCGAAGCATTGGCCCGTATACTATTGGCTACAATATCTGTAATATGAAAACTTAGATTATTCATGCCTGTTGCTTATGGGAAACAGTTTATATCCGGCCTCTTTATTACAAGCTTTGACTAAAGATTCAAAGGAAAGTTCAGGTGCTTCAAGAATAGCAGGCTTTGTACCGATCTGGTTTGGATGGTGTGCATCAGAGGCTGTGTATTGAACATATTTATTGAGATAAGAATGTTTTTGCAGAAGCTTCTCATATAATATCTCATTATTAAACTCAATTGCGTCGATTGGAAGAAAAGGGTCAATAAAGCCTAATTGACTTATAACACTATATGAAGGGCGTTCCACATGTGCAGGGATAATCAGACATCCAAGTTTATGAGACATCTCTACTACCTGATTTATGCTTTGATTAATGGCAGAAATAAGTAACCAGGGTACTTCTCCTAATATTTCATTGTCATTGTTCACCCACACCTGATCACCAAAACGCTCGGGATCATTGGGTATATGCGATAAATACGTATCCAGATAAGACTGAAACTTTCTGCGTATCTCCTCTGAAGGGAAAAGCACTACACAATGAGCTTCTTCACGCGTAGCCACTTCTGTTCCGGCAAACACAATTAATCCTTTCTCTTCTCCCAGAGCTTGTATCTCCGGACATTGCAGAGTAGAATTATGATCAGTTATTGCAATGGCCGACAATCCATTCATTATTGCTGTGTCAACAATAACAGATGGGCTCATCTCCAGGCTTCCACATGGGGAAAGACAGGTATGAATATGCAAGTCGACCAGATAATGATTCATTCCTTATGCAGCAATTGATATATTTCCCCGCTTATCTCAAACGCTGAAAGAGCCGTTCCAAGAATAGGTATTCCTTCTTCCCTACTCTTCTGGAGCATATCTTCTTCCGGCTTATGACCGTTCACAATTATTACAGCAGCTATATCTTTTAAGGTAGCTACAGCTACTACATTCTGATGGGTCTGCATAGTAATCCAGACCATTCCTTCATCTGCATTTCCCATTACATCGCTTAGCAAATCACTTGTGTAACCATCAGTTACTTCATTGTTCATCCCTTCCTCTCCATTAAAAAGAGTGAGATTCAGCCTATTTATCAATTCATTGACCTTCATATTTAGCTCCTTTCTTGTAACAGTCTTTATTCAGGCGATCTTTGCCCCATGTTTTTTCAATTAATCGGAAGGCATGCCCCTGATCAAGCTTACCATGCTTTTCCATATTACGTTGCATAAACACACAGTCACTAAACTGTGCTTCATGACGAACAATATCTTCTGCCAGGTTCTGGCAATTAGGACTTCCACATGCACCACAATCGATACCCGGCAGATAACACATCAGATTCCGTACCTGTTCCATCTTTTTCAATATCTCCTCGCGCGTACCATTATATAACAGCTTTGGTTTAGGCTGGATAGCAGGTATAGTAATATTTTGCTTCAGGTAAGACAATGCCTCTAGGCTTTCCGAAGCATAAATCATTGGTACTTTATCGCGGCTTAAAGAACGTTTCATCATTCGTTCGGCAGTAAGGAAACGGTTTGCAACCGTCAATACACCTCCGGCACAACTTCGATTACAGGCTCTAAGTTCCAGAAAATCTACATTCCGCACTTCATCGGTCGTTTCCATTCGTTCCAGAAAATCAATTACATTATGAATTTCATCGATAGCAAGGCTACGTCCGGGAAAGTGTTTTGCTTCTCCTCCTGTCTGACTCCAACGCATCTCTTTCTTTGTCAATAATGGGGGAAGTTCACATTCAGGTTTAAAGTCTTTGGGGCGATTTTTCAGTATATGATATACTTTATTATATAATGTATCCATATTTATCACTCCCCGGATAGCAGAAGAGTATCCCTTTTCACTCTTTAATGCTGCAATCTTTGCAGCACAGGGAGTAACATAGAAAATTCCGATTTCATCTGGAAGAAATCCTTCTTCTTCCAATACTTTATGATAATAAGTAGCCGATGCATTCACAGGAGACTTCACTAATAAAATATTATCTACTAATGAAGGAAAACGTATCTGTATAAGCCTAACAATAGCTGGGCAAAAAGAGCTGATTACAGGTTTCTCATCTGTATTCTCCATCTGCCTGATCATCTCACGACAGACCATATCCGTAGTGAATTCAACTTGAAATACATGCGTAAATCCTAATTCATAGACCGCACTCATGATCTCTTTCTCCGTTGTATACTTCGAAAATTGTCCGATAAATACAGTAGGGATCAAGGCTACACGACAATTATAATTAAAGATACGCTGGAAATCATCTTGTTCTACATAGATAGCCGATGAAGGACATATCTTCAGGCATTCACCACAATCTACACACCAATCTTTACGGATATGTGCTTTTCCGTCACGAATCCGCACAGCCCGTGTGGGACACATTGTCATGCATCTTGTACAGCCGATACATCGGTCATTATCTATTTTAAGGGCATGATAAAACTTTTCTTCATTCATCAGGCTTCTCCTCCCTCATTTGTAAAACGAGTGATCATCTTTACATGTGTACCGATACCAACTTCGCTCTCAATAATTAATTCATCTACATTTTTCTTCATATTAGGCAGCCCCATACCTGCACCAAATCCCATTTCACGAACAGCAGCCGATGCTGTGGAATACCCCTCTTGCATAGCCAAAGATATGTCAGGAATACCCGGTCCTTCATCTTTCAAATCCAACGTGATCTTATCTACATCCAGATCCGCAAGTACTTCACCTCGCCAGGCATGAGCTACGACATTCACTTCTGCCTCATATAAAGCCACGACTATCCGCTTAATTATTTTAGGATCAACCAATAATTGCTTCAATCTCTTTTTGATTTCACTCGAAGCATAACCGGCTTTTGAGAAGTTTCCTCCTTCCAGTTCATATCTGAATCGCATATATCCTCCTTTTTTAATAAACAGGTTGGAGACCATTGCTAAACAATACTCCTACCGCACGATACATAGAATATTCGGTTTCAAGCAACACCATATTGTTTTCATCCGCAAGCGCTTTCATTTCAGGAGTAACTTTCTTTCCCCGTACAAATAGAATATAGCATACTTCTGCCATCTCTGCTGTACGAATCGTTTGTAAATTGCATAAACCTGTAACCAGCAATACATTATTGCAGTCTAAAGTCAGCACATCACTCATCAGATCACTCGCAAAGGCGGAAGATACTTCCTTCTCCTCAAATTCAAGATTACCACAGACAAGTGTGGCATCAGTTAGTTCTTGTATTTTTTGTGTTTTCATGTTGTTGAAGGCATTTTTAGGAGTTTAAGAAACTAATGTGCTAAGGATATGCCTTAAGTTCCACATAATTCCTTGAGCTCTTTCAGATTCCTCAAACCCTTAACCGTCGAAATATAAAGAATAATTGTCAATTATCAATTGCCTGTTGATGATTAATTCCTATCTTTGGTAGTATTAAAACAAAAAATACTAAATATGTTTGCGAAAGAAACTTACATTGCCCGCAGGGCTAAACTTAAACAGACACTGGGATCAGGCCTGTTACTCTTTCTGGGAAATGATGAATCAGGTATGAACTATGCAGACAACACCTACCATTTCCGCCAGGATTCTACTTTTCTATATTTCTTTGGTTTGCCTTATGCGGATCTATCAGCTATAATTGATATTGATAACGACCGGGAGATTATTTTCGGTGATGAATTAACAATTGATGCTATAGTATGGATGGGTACTCAACCCACCCTCAAAGAAAAAAGTGAATTAGCCGGGATAAAAGAAGTTCGTCCTTTTAAAGAGATTGAATCTTACTTAAAAAATGCTCAAGAAAAGAAACAGGAAATCCACTATCTACCAACTTATCGTCCGGAGCATCAGATTAAACTACAAAATTGGTTAGGTATTTATCCGGGCACAGAGAAACCTTCTGTTCCATTTATTTATGGAGTAGTGAACCAACGTAACTATAAGACAGCAGAAGAAATCGTTGAAATAGAAAAAGCATGTGTAGTTACTGCTGATATGCACCTGGCTGCAATGCGCATGGTGCGCCCAGGTATTACTGAGGCTGAAGTTGCCGCTGTTGTAGCAGAAACAGCATTTGCGCGTGATTATCAATTATCTTTCCCTATCATTGCCACTATCAATGGGCAAACACTTCATAACCACTATCATGGCAATATGATTAAGAGTGGTGATATGCTCTTGCTCGATGCCGGAGCAGAAACTGAAATGGGATATGCCGGTGATATGTCTTCCACTATTCCGGCAGATAGTAAATATACATCCCGTCAAAGAGATATTTATGATATACAGGTAGCAGCTCATGAAGCTGCTGTAGCTGCCTTGAAACCAGGAGTAATATTTGAAGATGTCTACAATCTTGCTTTGACCGTTATCATGGATGGGTTGAAAGAATTCGGTTTTGTGAAAGGAGATACTAAAGAAGCTGTAAAAGCCGGAGCTGCGGCCCTGTTTATGCCATGCGGGTTAGGCCACATGATGGGATTAGATGTTCACGATATGGAGAATCTGGGGGAAGTTTATGTTGGTTATAACGGACGTCCGAAAAGCACACAGTTTGGTCGCAAGTCGCTTCGCCTCGGCAGAGAACTGGAACCGGGTTTTGTTTTAACTATCGAACCGGGTATCTATTTTATCCCTGAATTAATCGATATGTGGAGAAAAGAAAATAAGTTCGCTGAATTTATCAATTATGATAAAGTCGCTACATATAAAGACTTTAGCGGAATTCGTAACGAGGAAGATTATTTGATTACAGAAAGCGGAGCACGCTTGCTAGGAAAGAAAATACCTTTACATGCCGAAGAGGTAGAAGCTATACGTTAACGCAGAGATATAAACGTTCTTATAAAAGAAAAGAGCAGTCCTTTCAATTGAAAAGGCTGCTCTTTTTAGCTTTTACCCTACTGGGTTAAATTGTTTTCAAAATTTCCGTCAGTTTTTCAGGTGTTACATTGGATGCAATAATTACTCCCTGATCGTCGATCAGATAGTTCGTGAAGCCTTTATTAAGGCGGAACTTCTTATACAACTCTGACTGTTCTCCCGATTCTGTATGAAATTGTGTCGACAAATCCAATTGGTCACTCTTGACTGTTTCCTGGAAGATCGATTCTTTCTCATCCATAGAGAAAGAAAGCACTTTCACATTTTCAGAACCCGATTTGTAAATTTCATTCATTAAACGGACATTACGGGCACGCGATTCAGCATCGTAAGCTGCCCAGAAATTCAATAACGTATAACGTCCTGAATGGTTTTGGAAACTGAAACTATTTTCGTTTCCTAAAGACTCTATTCCCGGTGCTTTATCTCCAGGGTTTAATCCTACTGTAGGTTTTGCACTTTTCGATCCGGAAGACATAAACAATACGGCAACCGAAGCAATGAGAACATAAGTTCTTACTCTCATAATGTTCTATTTACGTTCAACTTTATCAAAAACAATTAACTATAAGTTATTGTTTCTGACTCCTGAGTTTCAGGATAGTCAACAAGCACGTGTCCTTCTCTAAGGATCTTATCTCTTGTTAAACGGATGCAAATATACAATATAATAAGCCTCAAATCCAACTTTTATACACTTTTTACGCAAATAGACAATATTTTTTATATGTTTTATTGCATATAAAAGCAAATTTATGGCTGTTTTACAACACAAATTGACATCTTGCCTCTCATCTTTTTAACAAATAATTAATTAAAGAGGTGGCAGAGGAACACCTACCTTTATAAATTCATCATAAACAACCCGTGGATGATCCGCAAGATTTTGTTTTTTTTCTTTCTCCTGGCGAGAATGTTTCTGTTTTACATTTTCCTTACTATACCTCATTAATGTTTCTTTCTCCCCCTCAAACAAAGAGCTATTAGTTACCTCTGCATCCAGAAAATTTTCTTTAGGAGTCAATCGTGGTAAAAGTGTCTGCTCCAACAATCCACGATAAGCCCCAATGTATTCACACCAAACCGCACCATTCTTTTCGAATATACGATAAGTATAATTAGACCAAGCGGTTCGGATATGTATTTCATTTTGCCAGATTTCAATAGAAGCCTTCGATTCGAAGTATGGATCTTTGATAGTTATACGTTTTAGCGTATCCCTTTCCTCATCAACATGTGCGTGCCATTTGTCTGAATTCAGTATTTCTGCAATAATATCAGACAATTGTTCTCTAATTTCAAACTGTATCCGCATTTCATTATGCCTGCCCGTCAGGACTTATTAAGGTTCCAGGTTCTATAGTTAATGTTTCCTATCAGCAAATATATAAAAATAGTTCATTCATTCATTCTCTTTTTATGTATTTCTTGCTTACCTTTGCCGAATATTTAATGGATATGGATCAAAAAGAAGAAATTATTCTCATTAATATTAACGGGACTGATCGTCCCGGAGTAACCGCCGCCTTAACAGAAATATTAGCAAAAAACAATGCGGTTATCCTCGACATCGGACAGGCTGATATTCACAGTCATCTTTCTTTAGGCATCATGTTTCAAAGTACTGAAGGCAATTCAGGTGACATTTTGAAAGAACTACTTTTCAAAAGTTATGAGCTGGATGTCAATATACGTTTCAACCCTATTACAAAAGATGCCTATAATTTATGGGTAAATATGCAGGGTAAGAATCGTTATATCATCACCATTCTGGGACGTAAGCTAACTGCTCGTCAGATAGCCGGAGTATCATCTATTGTGGCCGAACAAGGTATGAATATTGATGATATCAAACGCCTGACCGGACGTATCCCTTTAGAAGAAAGTGAGCGGACCCCTAAAGCAAGTGTAGAGTTTTCCGTCAGAGGTAATCCACAGGACAAAGAGAAGATGAAAGCAGATTTTATGCGTTTATCTTCTGAACAGGAAATGGATATTTCTTTTCAGGAAGAAAGTATGTTTCGCCGGATGCGCCGCCTGATCTGCTTTGATATGGACTCGACTCTTATTGAGACTGAGGTAATTGATGAACTGGCAGTACGTGCTGGTGTAGGTGAGCAGGTAAAAGCCATTACTGAGGCTGCTATGCGCGGAGAAATAGATTTTTCTGAAAGTTTCCGCCAACGTTGCGCATTATTGAAAGGATTGGATGTATCTGTCATGCAGGAAATTGCTGAAAATCTTCCAATAACAGAAGGTGCCGATAGATTGATGTACGTATTGAAAAAGGTTGGTTTTAAGATTGCTATACTCTCCGGAGGATTTACTTATTTCGGAAATTACCTGAAGAAAAAATTTGATATCGACTATGTATATGCCAATGAACTGGAAGTAGAAAACGGGAAATTGACAGGGAATTATATAGGTGATATCGTTGATGGAAAAAGAAAAGCAGAACTACTCCGCTTAATTGCCCAAGTAGAAAATGTTGATATTCGTCAAACCGTTGCTGTGGGTGATGGTGCCAATGATTTACCCATGATTAGCATTGCCGGATTAGGTATTGCCTTTCATGCTAAACCTAAAGTGAAAGAAACCGCCAAACAATCTATTTCTACAATGGGCCTGGATGGTATTTTATACTTCCTTGGCTATAAAGATTCTTATTTACAGGAACAGGAAAATTATTAATACATTATTATATATTTAGTATGATCAGACATGTTGTAATGTTTAAGTTGAAGGAGTTTGCAACCCCAAATGATAAACAAAATAAATTACAGGAAATAAAAGAGAAACTGGAGGCATTATTAGATATTATTGACTGTTTGAAAGCCATTCATGTTGACTTCAATGTTAATCCGGAAGAAACATGGGATTTGATTCTGACCACAGAATTAGAGAGTCTGGAAGATGTCAAAACTTATGCTAATCATCCTGCCCATGTAGCTGTATCAAAAGAAGTTATAGCTCCTGTTAAAGCCGATCGTGCTTGCGTTGATTATATCTTTTAAGCCAGTAAACGAATCTGAGTGACATACCCTAAACTATGAATCTCAGCAAATAATACACTATAAGAAGATTTTGATTTTACATTTACCTTATAGGTAATAGTAGAAATACTTTTTTCATAATCATTCTCATAAGAGAAGCTGACAATATAAATATTCTTACTCTCAACAATCTGACGTATTCTTTTTAATTCAGGAGTAGAGGTACAACAGGTTATTGTTAATATCTTATTTACACCATCCAGATACATGCGCTTTTCCAATTTTTCCATGGAAAGAAGCACAGAAAGAGTCACCAATGTAGTAATAGCCGCCTCAATATACATACCGGCACCAACCGCCAGACCAATTACAGCAACCACCCAGATACATGCAGCAGTAGTTAGTCCCTGAATACTTCCTCTGTTCTGAATAATTGCACCTGCTCCCAGAAAACCAATACCCGTGAGGACCTGTGCCGCTATTCTCCCCGGATCACCATTTAAAAACGTCGTATATGTCTGTGGGATCCATATAGATATTAGCATTGCCGCTGTCGATCCAACACAAATTAACGTAAATGTACGCATACCGGCATCACGTCGACGTGATTGTCTTTCGAAGCCGATTATACCTCCCAGAACAAAAGCTATAGTCAGTCGAACTGCAGCCGAACCCGTGGAAATGGTTGTTGTATCAAGAATATTCCTTAATTCGTCGATCATACACACTGAATATTTAAGTAGTAATATACAAATATAGAGATTATTTTGATGAAACATAAAAAGACGTATCTTTGTTCTTCTTGAAACAAGTAACGATATGAAGATAATTTCTTACAATGTAAACGGCCTTCGCGCTGCCATCACAAAAGGTTTTCTGAATTGGTTAGACGAGGAAAGGCCTGATGTATTATGCCTGCAGGAGCTTAAGTTACAATCTGATCAATTCCCCCTTGAAGTTTTTGAACAAAGAGGATACCATTGTTATATGCTTTGTGCCCAGAAGAAAGGGTATAGTGGGGTTGCAATCCTGACACTTGAAAAACCGGATCATGTGGAATATGGTATGGGGATTGAAAAATATGATAACGAAGGAAGATTTATTCGTGCTGATTATGGAGATTTGTCAATTGTAAGTGTTTATCATCCTTCCGGCACAAGTGGAGAAGAACGTCAAAATTTCAAGATGGAATGGTTGAAAGATTTCCAGGATTATATTGTTGAATTACAAAAAACAAGACGTCATCTGGTGCTTTGTGGTGACTACAATATTGCTCACAATGCAATCGATATTCATGACCCTGTCCGTAATTCAAAAAACAGTGGTTTCCTTCCGGAAGAACGCGAATGGCTGACTGGTTTTCTTACTGCCGGATTTATTGATACTTTCCGAACGGTAAATCCTGAAAAACAAGAATATACATGGTGGAGTTATCGCTTTAATGCACGAGCTAATAATAAAGGTTGGCGCATAGACTATTGTATGGTACCTACTATCATGTTATCCATGATTGAAGATGCTTACATACTGGGAGATGCAATGCATTCTGACCACTGTCCATTAGTACTTAAACTTACAGATCTATGTAAAGTTTTGCAACAGTAGGCTTTAAACAAAATGCTACTATTTTCTTAAAAACAAAGACATACGATAGGTTAAAAAGTGTTTCTATGCATAGTTTGTCCGCATACTATGCATAGAATGAGTTCATAGTATGCATAATATGACAAAATGCTATTAACAGAAAAATTACATTACTAACGCTCCGGTTAATTCAGAAACCGATTGAAAACCATGACGGTTGCAATAATCATTCAACCCGTCAATAACCTTTATTGATATGGCTGGATCTACAAAGTTATAAGTACCTATTTGTATGGCTGTTGCACCAGCAAGCATGAATTCGACAGCGTCTTGCACACTGGAAATCCCCCCTAAACCGACAATTGGTATTTTAACGGCTTTATACGTTTGCCAAACCATGCGTAAAGCTATTGGTTTCACAGCAGGGCCTGAAAGGCCACCGGTAATTGTGGAAAGTATAGGTTTACGTTTTTCAGCATCAATAGCCATCCCTAAAAGTGTGTTTATAAGAGACACAGAGTCAGCGCCTTCCGCCTCTACTGCACGGGCAATTTCAGTTATATCAGTCACATTGGGTGAAAGCTTAATAATCAGTGTTTTCGGATAAACTTTACGTACTGCACGAACCACTTCGGCAGCTCCACTACAAGTAACCCCAAAAGCCATTCCTCCTTGTTTTACGTTGGGGCAGGATATATTGAGTTCTATACCAGGTATATGCTCTAACGAAGCCATCTTTTCAGCACAAGAAACATAAGATTCGATGGATGAACCACTTACATTTACTATCATATTGGTATTTAAATCCTTGATTTCAGGATAAATATGTTCAATAAAATAGTCTGAACCTTTATTTTGCAAACCAACAGCATTTAGCATCCCTGAAGGGGTTTCAGCCATACGTGGATAATTATTCCCTTCACGTAATTCGGTTGTCGTACCTTTTACTATAATCCCACCTAAACGTTCAATATCCATAAAATCAGCATATTCAGTACCATATCCAAAGGTTCCGGATGCTGTCATTACAGGGTTTTTAAGTGATAGATCACCTATATTTATATTTAGTTTAGCCATGATAATTGATTGATATTAAATACGGGACCTTCAGTACATACACATACATGATGGTTATCTTTAGTTTTTTCTACACAACAAAGGCAAGCTCCAATTCCACACGCCATCGTATTTTCCAGGGATGCCTCGCAGTAAATGGAGTGATTATTTGCATAACGGGCAACAGCCATCATCATAGGTTTAGGACCACAGGTATAGATACGGTCAAAACGAGTATCCTTTAGTATAGAGTGATCGGTTACATACCCAGATTCACCTAAAGTGGCATCTTCTGTTGTTATATATACCGAACCTATTTTCTCAAAATCTTTTAATTGCATCAAGTCACCGGCAGAACGCGCACCTAAGAGAAAAGAGGGCTTAAAGCCTGCTTTTTTAAGACAATATCCCATATAAAGCAAAGGAGCGGTTCCAACTCCTCCGCCTACCAATAGGATATTTTCTCCTGTACTAGCGTCAGTTGGGATTGTAAAGCCGTTACCTAAAGGAAGTAATAAATTCATCCTTTCGCCCGGCTGATAGATCGACATCTTACGGGTTCCGTCACCAATAATCTGGATCAATAACCACAATTCATTTGTCTCATAATCGACAAAGTTTATGGATATAGGACGACGTAGGAAAGTAGTAGGGGAATTTTCAACTTTAACTTGTACAAACTGGCCGGGAAGCATTTCCGGAAGCGTTTCATCTGAAGTCAATTTAAGTAGGCAATAATTAACATGAAGGCGGATATTTTCCTTAACCTTCAGATCCAACATGTATTTCTTCATATATATAATGCAATTACTATACAAAGATACGTATAAACTTCCAATAATTATATCTATAGTAAAATGCAACTTCTAATTTCAACACAGAGGCACAGAGAACACAGAGTTTTAGTTTTTAATAAATAATCTCTGTGTTCTCTGTGCCTCTGTGTTGAAATTCTTAGTATTAATCCAATGCTTTCTTTTCAGGAATAAAGGTATCAAAGGTATTATCTGAATAAAATATCATTATTTTAGTCACATTTTTAGAAGGCTTTTCAACTATCCTAACTTCCTCTATATGGGGAACTTTAGTCACATTTATAGGTGGATTTGACTCGATTTCCTTGCGATATTTGGGAACATTTGTAGATTGGTCCGGAATTGTGGCCGCATTTGTAAACAAATCAGGGGTACCAAACATCTTTTCTTTATACATGTTACCTTTTCCAAACAAAAGCCAATCCGAATTAACATCGGGAAAAGTTTGAAGTATACGAGTGATAACATCAAGACTCGGATTGTTACGTCCATTTATTATATGTGACATAGCAGCACGTTGTATACCGATCTCTTCGGCAAACTTTGAGGAATTTAACCCTTCACGTTCCATTACTTGTATAATCCGTTCTTTCATCTCTAATTATATATGGGTGTATATTTTGCGCCAATTTGTCTGTATACAAATAGAATTATATCATATACATTCGTAACCGCAAATATAAACATTTATTTCCATACGAGTTGTATACAAAAACAATTATATACCGATATAAGAGTATACGCAATTTTATATTAGAGTATAGATAGTATACAACAGTCATTAAACCCCTAAAATACACTGTAAAGAATCAGTTTTAATAAATCATATACAAACTTGATAATCAATCACTTAATCTATGCATATTTGAATACTTAGGTGATTATACAAAGATATATTTACAAACATAAACACTTAATTAAACCCGTAATTTAGATTTAAATTGTAATTTACTGGATAATGGTATATTAATATCTAAATATAAAGTAAACCTTAAGTATGGGATACATATATAACTCATCAATCTATACGATATAAAACATTTGTATCATAGAAGTAATGTTTACATGTAAACAATGTGAAAAAACAAATGTAACATTAGCCCATAAACAAATGGCCGTATACAAATACACATGTATACACGATTAAGCAGATTATTAGTATACAACTTCGCAGTGACTGCCAATCTGTCTTTAGAGTAAAAAGTAAACCTGATTTTTAGAATGTATTTTTGTATACGAATACTTGAAATGAAGAATTATGGATATTTTTGTGTACAGATGTTCTATCAAATGAAAATATACGATTCTCAAAGGGGATAATTCGGGGTAAGTGATTGATAGTCTTTCGATAAAGACGGAAAATGAAGTTTGTGTTTTCTTCTGTTCTAGAGATACGGGAAAGAAATTGTTATTTTAGTGCATAATTTTATAAAGTAATTCTTTAAGCAAATCGGAATCACTAACGGAAGTATTCTCTACTCCCTTTGACCGGGCATCGGTCGTACGGATATCACTAATCAAATTAAACACCTTCATGGCTGAATAATTTCGCATGCCGGCCGAATAATCTTTGACCTGATATGGAGTACGGAAACCTAGGGCTGTCATTAAGCCATGCTCCGACCGGTCTTTAGAATAATAGCAAATCAAAAGATTGGAAAAGTAATTAAAGAGAACGGGTAATGTAACCTGTATAGGATTATTCTTTGGATTCTTTTCAAAGTACTGAGCAATACGATTAGCCTTCAAAACATCTTTTGTGGATAAAGCCTTCAGAAGTTCAAAATTATTGAATTCCTTACTTATTCCTATATTTTCTTCTATTAGATCCGGTGTGATACGTTTTGGGCCATTTTGAGGCATTAATAGAGTCAGTTTGTCCAATTCCTTATCCAACCGCTGTAAATCGTTACCCAGGAAGTCTGAGAGCATCTGGGTAGACTTGGCATCAATACTGATACCCCGTTGTTGCATCATAGACGAAATAAAGGCCGGCATTTTATAATCCGGAATCTTTTTCGCTTCATACAAGACACCATTGGCATCCGCAGCTGATGCTAACATTTTCCGCCTATCCAACGTTTTATATTTATAATTGATAACGAGCACAGTTTGCATCAAGGGATTTTTGACATAATGGGCAAGCACTTCAATATCACGTATCATTTGGGCTTCACGAACAACCACAAGCTGATAATCAGACATCATAGGAAAACGACGGGCGGCGTTGATAACCTTAGCAGCATCAGAATCTGCACCATAAAGTATAGTTTGATTAAAATCTTTCTCAGCTTCATTCAGAACATGTGTGAGAAGCAGATCAGTGATTTTATCCATAAAATATGGTTCGTCTCCCATTAGAATATAAACGGGAGCAAACTTACGTGCTTTAATATCCGCACAGATTCCTTCAAATGTATGTTCTTTCTTAGCCACGTTTGTTAATGATGAATGATAAATGTTTAATTATAAATGAAAAACTAAGCAATTAGTTAATATGGGTTTTTCTTACCAAGAGAAACGGATGTGTTGGATAGTTTTCTTTTCATCGATAATTTGTCGTAGAGTCTCTATGCCAAGAACAACATGTTCATGAGCGAATAACTGAGTTACCTTTTTATCACTTTCTTGAGTCTTAACTCCGTCTTCTTCCAATGGTTTGTCGGATATCATCAACAAGGCTCCGGTAGGAATCTTATTGGCAAAACCGGCCGTAAAAAGGGTAGCCGTTTCCATATCAACGCCGGTAGCATGTGTTTTTTGCAAATATTCTTTGAAAGAACTGTCATATTCCCATACACGCCGATTGGTTGTGTAGATAGTTCCTGTCCAGTAATCCTTCCCACAATCACGAATCGCCGATGAAATAGCACGTAACATGGAGAACGCAGGAAGCGACGGGACTTCAGGAGGTAAATATTCATTGGATGTCCCTTCTCCACGAATGGCAGCTATCGGCAAAACATAATCACCCAATGCATTTACCTTCTTTATACCTCCACATTTTCCAAGGAATAAAACAGCTTTAGGCATTATAGCTGAAAGCAAATCCATAATGGTTGCAGCATTAGAACTACCCATCCCGAAATTTATAATCGTCATGCCATTTGCGGAGGCATTGGGCATGGATGATTTTAAACCAAAGATCGGCACATTAAAATGCTCAGCAAATAATTCTACATACTTAGTAAAGTTTGTCAACAAAATATATTTTGAGAAATCTTCCAGCTTACGTTCTGTATAACGCGGTAGCCAATTCTCTACGATCTCTTGCTTTGTTTTCATAAATAATTACCTTTGCTTTGAAATAAACAAACGGATAAATTAGCTTTTGCTAAATGTTTTTTCTCCGGTTGATTTTCTGTATTAATCAGCAAATATAGCAAATGCTCACGTTAAATCTACCAACATATCCGGTTAAAGTAACCGAAAAAGAAGGGAAATATTTTATTTTTGATGCTGTTCGTGGCAGATATGTTGCTCTCACTCCGGAAGAATGGGTACGGCAACATTTTGTTAATTACCTGATCTCAGAAAAAGGCTATCCACAGCAATTATTAGCCAATGAAATATCCATTAAACTAAACAATACAAAGAAACGATGTGACTCAATCGTCTATGATCGATTTTTAGCGCCTTTAATGGTTATGGAATACAAAGCCCCCACCATAGAGATAACAAGCGCTGTATTCGATCAAATTGTACGTTATAATATGACTCTCCAGGTAAGATACCTTGTTGTAAGCAACGGCATGAATCACTTCTGCTGTAAAATTGACTATGAAACCCAAACCTATACTTTTCTTCAAAGTATCCCTGACTATACTGAAATAGCTTTCTCACCAACTAAATAATCAGAATATTCATTTATCAAAAAGACATTATTTGAAAGAAAATAGTGGACAAAGGCTATTGAGGTTTTGATTTCAATAATATCAAAAAAGATAGTTTTTTAGAAATTCAATTCGTAAGGGTCAACAGATTTATTAGCATAAAAGATTATTGAGTCGGCATTCATAGTTGTGTCGGTTGAGTTGATGTGAGTAGATCGGGTATTGATTGTAGAGGGAGTAACCTCTTCCTTCTCATCTTTTTCTTTATCAAAAAAGAGAGAGTAGGCTAAAATAACTAAGAAAAACGATAAGATCAAAGGCTTCATGATTACTAATTTAAAATGAATACATAAGCTTAGATGTGGTTAGAACGCAAAATGCTGCATAATATTATTGAAAAACATGTTTTTTATCACTTTTTTTCGATTTTGTCCGAAAATCCAGCTATTTCTGGTGATAAAAGCAATGAGATAATGAAAAACAAAAAAGCTACAGATTATAAAATCTGCAGCTTTTTCTATTTTATTTTTACAATGTAAACTTACAATTAAGCTCCGAAATCGTCGAAATGAATCATTTCACGTGGTACTCCTAAACTGTCGAGCATACCTTCGGCTGCTCTTGACATCGGGCCAGGACCACACATGTAATATTCAATATCTTCTGGAGCTTCATGCTCATTCAGATAGTTATCAAGAATTACCTGATGGATAAATCCGACATAACCTGTCCAATTATCTTCCGGACGTGGTTCTGAAAGTGCAATATTGAACTTAAAGTTCGGGAATTCCTTTTCGATTTCACGGAAATCTTCTTCATAGAAAATTTCGCTCTTCGAACGGGCACCATACCAGTAAGATACCTTACGATCGCTCTTCAGTGTTTTGAATAAGTGTAATAAGTGTGCACGCAATGGGGCCATACCGGCACCACCACCAATATATAACATTTCACGTTTAGTATCTAGGATATGGAAATCCCCATAAGGGCCTGACATCTGTACCTTATCACCTGGTTTCAGGTTAAAGATATAAGAAGAACCAATACCCGGCTTCACCCCTGCCATCCAGCTTCCTGTATTACGATCAAACGGAGGAGTAGCAATACGTACGTTCAATGTGATAATATTACCTTCAGCAGGATAGTTAGCCATTGAGTAAGCACGAGTTGTTTCTTCCTCATTCTTACAGGCTAGATCCCACATTTTGAACTTATCCCATTCTTCCTTGAAGCGATCTTCAATTGCAAATTCTGTAAATTTCAAATCAAACTTAGGTATTTCTATCTGCGCATAACTACCTGGTTGGAAGTTCATTGTTTCTCCTTCCGGTAGTTTTACAGTAAATTCCTTGATAAATGAAGCCACGTTGTGATTAGATACAACTATACATTCCCATGCTTTCACGCCGAATACTTCTTCCGGCACAGTAATCTTCATATCTTCTTTCACTTTGGCCTGACAACCCAGACGCCAGTTATCCTGAATTTGTTTACGTGAGAAGAAGCCTACTTCGGTTGGCAAAATATTACCTCCACCTTCCGGAATCTGGCAGCGGCATTGTCCACAGCTACCACCACCACCACAAGCAGATGAAAGAAAAATACCCTGGCTTTGAAGTGTATTCAAAACAGTACTTCCCATCGGAACCTCAAAGACCTTCTCATCATTGACTACCATCTTGACATTTCCTGATGGTATCAGTTTTGCTTTGGCAAACAACAATGCACCTACCAGAATCAGCGTTATTATCAGGAATATAACTGCTCCGGCCATGATTGTAAGTCCGCCTGACATTAATATAATCATCTTTATATAATTGTTTATGCGTTAATACTAAATGTTAAGCCCTGAGAAGCACATAAATCCAATACCCATAAGACCGGTAATGATAAATGCAATACCAAGACCTCTCAATGGTTTAGGGATATCTGAGTAAGCAAGCTTCTCACGGATAGCAGCCATACCGACAATTGCCAGTAACCAACCAATACCCGAACCTAATCCATACACAGTAGCAACGCCAACATTTGCGAATGCTTTTTGTTGCATAAACAATGAGCCTCCCAAAATAGCACAGTTCACAGCAATCAAAGGTAAAAAGATACCTAATGAAGAGTATAATGCAGGTGCATATTTTTCAATAACCATCTCAACCAATTGTACAAATGAAGCGATGATTGCGATAAAGATCAACAGAGCAAGGAAACTCAGATTTACAGATGCAAATTGAGGGCCTAACCATGTAAGTGCCCCTTCTTTCAATACATAATTCTCAAGCATATAGTTAATAGGCAGTGTACAAACTAAAATAAATGTAACAGCCATACCTAATCCTAATGCAGTATTCACATTTTTGGAAACAGCAAGATAAGAACACATACCCAGATAGTATGCGAAAATCATGTTTTCAACAAAAATCGAACGTACAAATGTACTTAATATTTCTTCCATTCTTTTATTCGTTTAAATAGTTTCGCATTAGTTCTCCTGAAGTTCCTTATTTCTGGATCGATGAACCCAAATTATCACCGCAACAACAATGAGTGCCATAGGAGGCAAAATCATTAAACCGTTGTTCACGTAGCCAAAATCGTAGAATGATTGAGGAATTACCTGGAAACCTAGAAGTGTTCCCGAGCCTAGTAATTCCCGGAAAAAACCGACAATTACCAGTATAATTCCATATCCCAATCCGTTACCAATACCGTCAAGGAATGATTCCCAAGGGCCATTACCTAAAGCAAATGCTTCCAAGCGTCCCATCAGGATACAGTTAGTAATAATTAATCCCACAAAGACGGACAATTGCTTATTTACATCATAAGCAAAAGCTTTCAATACTTCACTTACAATTGTTACCAGTGCTGCAACAACTACTAACTGCACAATAATACGTATACGGTTTGGTATTGTATTACGTAATAGTGAGATAATTACATTTGCAAAAGCTATTACCGCTGTTACAGAAATCCCCATAACAATAGACGGTTCCAATTTTGATGTCACAGCCAAAGCAGAGCAAATACCCAACATCTGTACAATCACAGGGTTATTCTTGCTTAAAGGGCTGATCAATACTTCTTTATTCTTATTTGATAATAATCCCATCTTGTTATTGATTATTAGAGGTTAAAAAATTAACGTAACCACGCAAGCTGTTGGATATCATGTGATCTACACCCTGACTTGTAATTGTACCTCCGGAGATTCCATCAACATAATCCTGTCCTACAGCACTTTTGCCTGGCTTAACTACAGCGATGGATTTAAATTCATTATTCATAAATATCTTTTTACCGGAGAACTGGCTACTAAAACTTTTAGTAGTTATTTCTGCACCTAATCCGGGAGTTTCACCTGCATGGCTAAAGTCCGCTCCATATACGGTATTCTTATCCGAATCCAATGAGATATATCCCCAAAGCGGTCCCCAAAGACCTGCACCCTCAAGTGCCATGATATATTTGGTCTGGCCATCTACATTTGCCTCGAAAACAGGATAAGTATTTTCAGCAAATGCTTTAACTACATCAGCAGCAAAGGCATCTCCATCTACTTTATCTCCCTTTTCGTTTACCATATAGGCATCTTTTATCAATTCATTGTATTTTGCCTCTGCTTCATCTGCTGTAGCTTGTACATTGATAGAACGCAAAATCTGTTGTCTCTTATCATTATCCTCGTTTTTCTTCTGATAGCTTCGCAAAGATTCAGACGTAAATGCCAGAACCACTGCTACGAGTATAACCATAACAGAAGCATAAACGATGGTATATATATTACTATCTCTATTCATATTTCTTTCATTTACAAGTTATTTCGCAGCTCTCTTCAAGCGACGGTTAATATTACCTTCCACTACATAATAGTCGATAAGCGGAGCAAACACGTTCATCAGCAAGATAGCTAACATCATACCTTCAGGATAACCTGGGTTCAATACGCGGATGATAATCGCCATAGCACCTACAAGGAAACCATAGATAAACTTACCAGTCTCGGTACGGGCCGAAGTAACAGGGTCAGTAGCCATAAAGACAGCACCAAAAGCAAAACCTCCTAAAAAGATATGATCCCATGGGCTTACAGTCATAACAACTGTTGTTCCTATCATGTTAAAGATAGCAACCATTGCTGCTCCCCCAACAAATACAGAAATCATAGTTTTCCAGCTTGCTACTCTTGTTAATAACAAAATAGCAGCACCAATAAGTATTGCAAGAACAGATGTTTCACCTATTGATCCGGGAATAAGGCCTAAAAACATATCCCATGTTGTTAATGGATTTCCAAGTACGTCTACAGTCTGGAATGAACCAATCAATTCTTTTCCGGCAATACCAATCTGTCCGAGTGGAGTAGCTCCCGAGAAAGCATCTACCACTTGTCCCCCGCCGATACCAAATGTATCTGCAGTGCGTACCCATACCGAGTCACCCGACATAGCAGCCGGATAGGCAAAGAACAGGAAGGCACGCGTTACAAGCGCCACATTAAATATATTATAACCGGTTCCGCCAAATACTTCTTTCGCAAAGATAACTGCAAAAGCTGTTGCTACAGCAATCATCCAAAGTGGAGTATCGATAGGCACAATCATTGGAATCAGGATTCCTGAAACCAGGAATCCCTCCTGTATTTCTTCCTTTTTCCACTGAGCTACAACAAACTCAATACCCAACCCCACAACATACGAAACTACAATTTTAGGTAGTACCGCCAAAAAACCATAAATAAAAGTCATCCAGAACCCTGGATTCGCCCCAATGGCCAGATTATGCTGGTATCCGACATTGTACATACCGAAAAGCAAAGCAGGTACCAAGGCAATGATTACCATGGTCATTGTTCGCTTCGAGTCGATACTGTCGTGAATGTGTACGCCTGACTTTGAAGTATCACTCGGAACAAATAAAAATGTTTCGAATCCTTCAAATACAGAACGGAACATCGCCAGCTTCCCACCTTCTTCAAAGTTGGGCTTAATCTTGTCGAGATAATTCCTTAACGCTTTCAATGTATTCTAATTTTTGTGTTATTAATTCATTTCTTTGTAGAGCAAATCTAATCCATTGCGGACGATCTTCTGGATTTCAATCTTAGAAGTATCAACGAATTCGCAAAGAGCGAAATCTTCAGGAGCCACTTCATAAATACCCAGATTCTCCATCTTGTCAATATCAAACGTAATGATTGCTTTCAATAAATATTCAGGAAGAATATCCATCGGGAATACTTTATCATATTCATTAGACATAATCATGGCACGCTTTCCTCCACGAATACGGGCATCAATATCATACTCTCTCTTTTTGCCCATTAGAAAGCTTGGATAAGTATAACTTGTACTGAATTTATTAAACCCAGGCATAACCCAACCTATAAATTCATTTACATCGTCACCTTCAGGAATAGCTGTCACCATATTGTCATAGGCCATCAGATAATCTGAATGGCATACTTTTGTACCTGATAACACATTACCGCTAATAATACGTATATGACGCAGTCCTTGGAATCCATTAAGATAAGTTTCTTCTTCTACTCGGCCTTTCACAAGGCTTGCAATCGAACAACATGCGATGGCTTTTACGTAACCTCTCTCTTTCATTTCCGATCCGGCAAGCAATACCATACGGGTGAAATCGGCTACACCTAAGTTGAACATACGTCCTATTAATATTACATCCTGTGGATTTACCGTCCACACTGTTTCTCCTTTGTTAATCGGCTTAATGTGATTAATTTGCACTCCTACATTTCCGGCAGGATGTGGACCTTCAAACTCGACCACTTCTACACCTTTCAGTTTCAAAGAAGTAGTTGGGCGTACACCCACATATACTTTCCCGGTGGTTAATTTTGCTAATGCATCCAATCCTGTCTGGAAGTCAGCTTCCTGTCCACGCACCACAAACTCAAAGTCCGGCGCCAATGGTGCTGAATAAAATGCAGAAACAAAAATATCCCGTGGAGTATCTGTCGGTGAAGCGACAATATCATACGGACGTTGCTTGATAAATGGCCAAAGACCGGCATCCAGAATTGCTTCCTTAATCGCATCAGCTTTCAGAGAGGAAACATTTTTTTTGCCAAATTCTTCGAACTCGTTTTTCAAGTCTGCTTTCACTACGATGCTAAGCACTTTACGCTTTTCACCACGGTTTACGGCTATAACCTCGCCACTATGAGGCGAAACAAACTTGATCTCCGGACGGTTCTTATCAATCATTAGAACAGAACCGGCTTTGACTTTATCACCTACTCTTGCAACAACTTTAGGATAAATACCGTTATAAGAATCGGGAACGATGGCATACGTCGCGCTCGGCTTCCCGGTTAACAGTACCTCCGAGGCTTTGCCCTTGAGATGAATGTCTAAACCTTTTTTAATCTTAATCACATTTGCCATGATACAACTAACATTGTTTTTTTGTAATTTGGCGCAAAAATACACATTTTTTCATGCTTAATAGCAGAAGAAAGGAAATAATTAAAGAAAAAATTCCATAATTTTGTCGTATGAATGAAATAACGAAGAATATGAGATATTTAGGCCTGATAATTATGGCTTTTATACTTTCTTTTTCTCTAAATGCCCAGGACATTTTTCAAACAAATGTTTTTGATAAAATGATCAATACCTTACAAGTAAAAGTTGCAGGCGAACCTCTCTCCGACCCTATTATTGCGCTAAATGGAGATAATCAGATCGAAATCAACTTTGATGTAATGGATCCGGCCTTTCAATATTTCTCTTACTCAGTCATTCATTGTGATGCCGATTGGAAGAAATCCTCGCTCATCCCACTGGAATACATGGATGGCTTTGATGGATTACCTATTGAGGATTTTGCTAATGGAATGGGTACTACAGTAGCTTACACCAATTATCAACTAAGAATTCCGAATAATGATATAAGACTAAAAACATCAGGCAATTATGTTGTTAATATATACAGAGAAAACAACCCATCAAAACCAGTACTTACAGCTTGTTTTTATGTAGTGGAACCATTAGTAGATATTGCAGCAGGAATCACATCCAATACGTTGATAGATACAAACCGATCTCATCAACAGATAAATTTTAATGTAAACACATCTCGCTTCCCCATCTCATATCCACAATCAGATTTGAAGGTGTTTGTCTATCAAAACAATCGCCGCGATAATGCTGTAACCGGAATAATGCCTTCTAACATAAGTAATAGACAAATAGAATACGCGAATTTACGTGAATTAATATTTGAAGCCGGTAATGAATATCGTCGATTCGAATTTTTGAGCAATAACTTTAATGGAATGGGCGTAGAAGATATTTCTTTCCATAATCCATATTATCACGTCACTCTCAGGATGGATGCTTCACGTGCCAACCGTTCCTATATATATGACCGTGATCAGAATGGACGTTTTATTGTCAATTGCCGGTCTTGTACTGATGTTGATACACAGGCTGATTACTATATTGTTCACTTTGCACTTGACAATCCTCCACTTCTTGATGGAAAAGTATATATCAGTAGTGATTTATTTAATAATGCTCTGGATGAAAGAAGCCGTATGATATACAATCAGGAAACTGGATTATACGAAAAAACTTGCCTCGTTAAACAAGGCCTGTATAATTACCAATACCTATTTGTCCCTAATGGTAAAAAGCAAGGCTCTACATCTACATTTGAAGGCAATTACTTTCAAACAGAGAATGAATATCAGATATTTTTGTATTACCGCCCTATGAGTGAACGTTATGATCGCTTGATTGGGATACGTCATATCAGCAATGAAATAAACGCATTTTAATATGTTATTTTCTTTCTCTATATTTTTTCTAAAAAACCCTTCAACCCTTCATCTTCTTTCGAAAGATTCTGAATTTCAAAAAGAATCAAGATGAAGGGTTCAATTAAAAACCCTTCATCTCACCCTTTAAACCTTTCAGTTTATGTCATATATTGCCTGATGATCCTATATTATTTACTACTTCTTTTGGATAAGAGATAGAATTCTTTATTGTTTGCTTATAAGCAAACAGCTGTTTGATACGGATCGAACACCTGTTCGATAGTAAGCAAACAGCTGTTCGTTCTTATTCAAACGATAAAAGGGTCTAAGATTCTTTAAATTAACGTGAGT
Organism: Tannerellaceae bacterium; assembly: GCA_032073245.1. Lineage (GTDB taxonomy): Bacteria > Bacteroidota > Bacteroidia > Bacteroidales > Tannerellaceae > QVMG01. Next base: position 24,248 of record DAMANX010000002.1, on the reverse strand, counting down.
TCGATACAAGAATAACTCCAGATATTGTAATATTCGCAGATTTAGCGACACGAGCGTAGAGACAGGGCTTGCCCTGTCTTCGTAATACTAATTAAATAAATGTATTGTTCCAGAGAGAGACAGGGCAAGCCCTGTCTCTACCATCGTCACTATATCTTCAAATTTTCCTCAATTTGTAGTATAGAACTTATGTTGAATTTAAGCCGGATTTTATATAAAAAAAGAGAAGCTGAAAGGTTTAACTGAAAACCCTTCAGCGGTTTAAAATTTGATAATCAATCAATTAGCAACAACACTGAAGGGTTGAAGGTTTTTTTAATAAAAATCTATATTCAAGCTGTATATCTATTATTCTAGAGGAAAAAGAGTGAAACTCCTAACACACTGATTATAGCTCCTATTATCTCGCGGAAAGTAATCTTTTGCTTGAAGAAGAACCAGGCTGGCAATAAGATAAGAATAGGAGTCAGAGCCATTAAAGTTGAAGCAATTCCAGCTTCGGTATATTGAACAGCCATCAAAGAAAATGATACGCCAAGAAATGGGCCAAATATAGTTCCTGCGGTTGCTGATCCCATCGCACGACGGTCTTTTAGAGAAGTGATTAATGCTTTCCCTTGTTTTGTCCAGAACATAACAGCAAGAAATCCTACAATTCCAACGATAGCACGTATCTGTGTGGAAGCAAACGGAACAATATTCATAGCCACTATATTGGTTTGATCTATATTTTGAACATAATAGTCCATGCCTAATTTACTGAATACAAGGCCTACTCCCTGTCCTATTCCTGCACCAACTCCTAACAGAATACCTTTTAAAGGTAACTTGATACTGAATCGATGTTTTGAACTATCTTTTTTTCCTACAATAGACAAACCTATACCGAACAAAGTCACCAACATACCTGCACACGCATTTAAAGACAATGTTTCTCCTAAAATAAAGTAACCTGCAATAGCTGCAGACGGAGGCGCCAATGTCATAAACAATTGACCAAAGCGGGAACCAATAATCAAATAGGAATTAAAAAGACAATAATCTCCCAATACATAACCAATAAAGCCGGATATTGCCAACCAGAACCAAGCCTGTCCACCGGCATCAACAGGGAGAAATGATCCGGTAAAAAACAACAACGTAAAACCCAGCATAACAATAGCTAAGGCCAGTCGAATTATATTAAGAGATAAAGCACCTATCCGTTTTCCGGCATACTCAAAACAGATGGCAGTTATTGTCCATGAAGCTGCAACACCAAGAGAAATTATCTCACCAGTATACATAAATTAGAAAGGAACTTCGTTTGCTCTGCCTTGTTGTAAAAAGTCAGAGCCGGCAGGAGAGATTGGTGAAGACATATTGGCATTGTTTATTCCAGAGGAAAACTCCTGAACAGGAACATCTTCGTCTACATTCATAAACTTAGCAAACTCACTTTTGAAACGTAAGAGTACATCACCTGTTGCACCATTACGGTGTTTTGCGATGATAATTTCAGCCATACCTTTAAGAGAGTTACCTCGTTCATCTTCCATTATCTTATAATACTCCGGACGGTGAATAAAACAAACCATATCCGCATCCTGCTCGATAGCACCCGATTCACGTAAGTCTGCTAATTGAGGACGCTTACCTTCACTTCCCTGACGGTTCTCTACACCGCGATTCAACTGTGACAAAGCTATAATTGGTATATTCAATTCTTTTGCCAAACCTTTTAACGAACGTGAAATAGTACTTACCTCCTGCTCACGGCTACCAAAACTCATCCCACTTGCATTCATCAACTGTAAATAGTCGATGATTATACATTTCACTCCATGTTCACGAACTAAACGACGAGCTTTTGTTCTTAACTCAAATACTGACAAACTCGGAGTATCATCCACGAAAATAGGCGCTCCATATAGTTCTTTCAACTTAAAGTCAAGCTGCTCCCACTCATATTGTTCAAGACGTCCGCTCTTAATCTTCTCACCCGGAAGCTCACATACATTTACGATCAAACGGTTTACCAACTGAACATTACTCATTTCCAATGAAAAAACAGCAACAGGAACATTGAAATGAACTGCCATATTTTTAGCCATAGAAAGAACAAAAGCAGTTTTACCCATAGCAGGACGGGCGGCGATAATAATTAGGTCGGAATTCTGCCAACCAGAGGTAATCTTATCCAATCCTTCAAATCCGGTACGTACACCGCTCAATCCTTCTTTTTGGTTATATGCTTTTTGGAGTAATTCAAGTGCTTCTCCAATAACAGGGTTAATCTGAGTGGCATCTTTCTTTACATTTCGTTGAGATATTTCAAATAGTTTACCTTCTGCTTCCTGCATCAGATCATCCACATCCTGTGTTTCATCAAAAGCCTTGTTTTGAACTGCGGCCGAAAAAGAGATCAATTCACGTGCCAGATATTTTTGGGCTATAATACGTGCATGATATTCTATATGAGCACTACTTGCTACTTTACTCGTCAATTGAGATATATAAAAAGGGCCGCCAACCATTTCCAACGTACCTTCCCGCTTAAGTTCTTCCGTTACAGTCAACATATCCACAGGACGTTGAGTAAGTGCCAGATTCACTATTGCCGTATAAATATATTCATGAGCTTTCTCATAAAAACATTCCGGTTTAAGAATTTCACTTACCACAGAATAAGCATCTTTCTCCAGCATTAATGCTCCCAGTACAGCCTCTTCCAGCTCACGGGCCTGAGGTTGTAAACGCCCCATTTCAGGAACTACAACAGTTTTTTGCTTGGATCTTCCGGTATTTTTTGTTTTTTCAGCCATATCATCTCTTATTTGGGAGACCAAAATTACTCTAAATAGTTGAAAATGGAAAGTCGAAAATAGAAAGTTATCACCAAGTCTTCAACAGGCAGCAAAAAGTAGATTTATTCCAAACTTGGATTTTTTACAACTATACTTTAAATAACTTGATTATAACCAAGTTATTCTCTACCTTTGCGCCCGTTAAAAGTAATTATATATTATGGACGACAGTATTCCGCGAGAGAAACAATTAAGTAAAACTGAGATAAGCAGGGGCTAAATCATAAATACCTCTGCTCGTCGAAAAACGAAAGGAGGCAATCATGAGAAAATTTCTTTCCTGCCAGGCTGGGTTTGTTGAAATTGATAAATGGGTTCCAGACAGCTGGATCAATGTAGAAAGTCCAACTCCGGACGATACCCAATACCTTATTAAAGAGTTTAATGTTCCCGAATCATTTTTAAGTGATATTGAAGACGTCGATGAACGTCCACGTATTGAATATGAAGGAAATTGGTTACTTACCATTCTCCGAATCCCTATTTTCCGCCCTGGAGATGACATTCCCTACAATACTGTTCCTATAGGTATTATGACAAACAATGACATAATTATCAGTGTTTGTCATTATCAAACGGAGATGCTTCCAGATTTTATACGATATACACAACGCAAAGAGATCGAAATACGTCATAAGTTTGACCTGATCTTACGATTGATCCATTCATCTTCTGTTTGGTTTCTAAAATACCTGAAACAGATAAACAATGCTATTAATCATGCTGAAGATGCATTGGAAAAAAGTATCCGCAACGAAGATGTAATCACATTAATGAAACTACAGAAAAGCCTGGTATATTTCAATACTTCTATTCGAGGCAATGAAATGATGCTTTTAAAGCTGCAAGGTATTTTCCAGGAACCAATGTATATTGATAAAGAACTCCTTGAAGATGTGGAAACAGAACTTCGCCAGGCGCAAAGCACTGTAAAAATCTATAGTGACATTCTGACCGGCACAATGGATGCCTTTGCATCGATTATATCCAACAATGTAAATAAGATCATGAAACGTATGACATCTGTGTCTATCGTGTTGATGCTACCTACATTGATAGCCAGTTTCTATGGAATGAATGTGATCAATTATTGGGAAGATTGGGAATATGGATTTGCAACTACAGTTGCTATTTCTGTTTTTTTCTCTGTCGGTGCATTCTTCCTATTCAGGAGAATAAAATGGTTTTGAATTAAAAAGCCCTTAATGCCTTTAGCGCCTTTAAAGGCATTGAGGGCATTAAGGATATTGTGAGAGTGATCTTTCTTTTTTAGTCCACTACCGCCGGAAGCAATTCATTATCATCATCATCTTCTTCTTTTGGTGCCGGTTTAACAAAGAAAGCACTTAACTCAAAGAGTGCATATAGCGGGATAAATACTATACTTAAAGTGAACGGATCTCCACTTGGCGTAATAAAAGCTGCTAATACCAGTAAAGCTACAATTGCATGTTTACGGTATTTATGGAAGAAAGAACGGTTCAACAATCCTAATTTTGATAGGAGCCATGAAAGCAAAGGCATCTCAAATATAACTCCCATTACAAAAATAAGCATCAGAAAGTTATCCATATAGGATTCAAGAGAAACCTGCTCAGTTATAGCTTCACTTATCTGATAGGTTGCCAAAAAACGTAATGTAACGGGGAAAACCATATAGTACCCTACCGCACATCCTAAAAAGAACATTCCTGTACCAAAAAGAAAAACCCAACGAACATTCTTTTTTTCGTTCTCATAAAGAGCCGGACTGATGAATTTCCATATTTCATACATCAAATAAGGAAAAGCCAATACTAAAGCCACCCAAAAAGAAGTGGTCATGTGAGTAAAGAATTGAGAGGCTAACTTTATATTGAAAATATCAATACGAAAATTAAGATCACAAAAATCAGTAGTTACTCCCAGCAATGACGCAGCTTTACAAAAAAACTGATAGGTCCAAAAGTCGCCCCGGGTGGGCGCCATTATTATACTGTCAAATATTCCGTTCTCCCCTCGCATAAAGGCAAAAAGGAGAATAGCAAATATAAATAGCGCAGCAAAAGAACGAAAGAGAGTCCAACGAAGTTCTTCCAGGTGGTCCCAGAATGACATTTCATCTTGTTGCATCTCGTCTTATTATTTCTTTTCTTCTGTATCGTCTAATTTAATATCGTCTTCCAGTCCTTTTACACCATCCTTGAAGTTTCTCACACCCTTACCAATACCTTTCATAAGTTCAGGTATTTTTTTACCACCGAAAAGTAATAAAACTACAATAGCAATGATAACGATTTCGCCGGTTCCTAAGTTTCCTAAAAACAATAATTGGTCCATGATATTATGTATATAATTAGTTAGTACTTTACTGTATTTATAATACAAAGATACAATTCATAAGCCATTTTATCCCATGTATTCCAAAATTATTACCTTTGCACGGTCTTAAAAATCTGAAATTAGAAAAATATTAGAAAAATGAAAGCGTACGTATTTCCCGGTCAGGGTGCACAGTTTGTAGGTATGGGAAAGGATCTTTACGAAACTAATCCCCAAGCCAAAGAAATGTTTGAGAAAGCGAACGATATACTTGGTTTTCGCATAACCGATCTTATGTTTGCCGGTACAGACGAAGATTTGCGTCAAACAAAAGTGACCCAACCTGCCATTTTCTTACATTCCGTTATATTAGCAAAAACTTTAGGAGATCAATTTAAACCCGATATGACAGCTGGTCATTCATTAGGTGAGTTTTCTGCATTAGTTACTGCCGGTGCTCTTTCTTTTGAAGACGGATTGGTATTGGTATCCAAACGTGCTATGGCAATGCAAAAAGCATGTGAGTTGACTCCTTCTACAATGGCGGCCGTATTAGGTTTGCCTGATGAAAAGGTGGAAGAGATATGTAATACGATCCAGGATGATATTGTTGTATGTGCAAATTATAACTGCCCGGGGCAAGTGGTGATTTCCGGAACTATTCCTGGGGTAGAAGCGGCGTGCGAATTAATGTTGAAAGCCGGAGCTAAACGCGCTTTGAAACTTAACGTAGGTGGCGCATTTCACTCTCCTTTGATGGAACCGGCTCGTGAAGAATTGGCAGCAGCAATAGAAGCGACAGAAATTCACGCTCCTATTTGCCCTGTTTATCAAAATGTGAATGCAAAACCGGCTACAGATCCTGCAATTATTAAAAAGAACTTAATAGCGCAATTGACAGGAGCTGTACGTTGGACGCAATCTGTAGAAAATATGATAGCCGACGGTGCTGATCATTTTATTGAATTAGGTCCCGGAGCTGTTTTACAAGGATTGGTTAAAAAGATCAATAGAGAAGTTACCACGGAAGGTAAACAATAATATTCAATGCCCAATAAGTAGCCATCTACTTATTGAACATTTCATACAGAAGCTGTTCGTAAAAAGGACGGCTTCTTTTATTTTTTAGGTTTTACCAGCATTATCACTGGGTTTGAATCCTCATCCAATCCTTCAGCTATTTCTTTCAGCTTGCCTTTTAGTTGTCCTTTTTCATTGGCTTCTACAAGTTGATAGGCATCTATAAATTGCCATGATTCGACTTCATGGCTAACAGGCCTCAAGGCACTCATATATATTTCTTTCTTAGTAGAATAATCACCATTGTAAACGGTATATCCAAAGAAATCTTTTTCCTGCCTATCGTACATAAAGTAAGTTGTCGGGAATCCGTTTTGCGAACTAAAGTCATATATATTCTTTACCGCTTCCATAAAATAATAACGTTTGGAAAGTAACCTCAGATTCATATAAACCTCTGGATTCATGGATTCTATAGACGGGGTCCTTACCATAAAGGGACGCAGGCTATAATCCGGCAAAAATGTATACACAGTATCTACAGAATGTTCTAAAAGTAGCCAATTGTCTTCGAAAGGGATTATTGTGCGATGAGGACCAGGACTCACCGTATAAACCATTTCCCCTTCCGTTCTCATTTGTTGCAAATGCTTTCTTTCTTTAAATGGCACTTCTATTTCTTTTATTACACTCCCGTCTTGTTTGGAAATAAGTACAAATGCAACTGTTTCATTGTATGGGTCATAGCAGAGCAAGTTGTTCTTATCATAATTGAATATATCGGTATAGAATATAGTGCCTCCGTCTTCCTTGTGCTTAAAACTTCGCTTATAATTCCCATAAAGATCATATACCATCATTTTTCTCGCGTAAAAGTCATTGATAAACATTTCGTTGTTGTCTTCATCAAGGGTAATTCCCAACATACCACTATACTCTTCACCACTTTGACCAAAACGATTTATCTTTCTTAAAGCTTTCCCCTTCCGATCGAAAACAAAAATATCGCCATCGTTGTTTCGGTTTCTCACCAACAGGGTATTCTTTCCAATAGCCTGTACAAACCCTTGGGTTATAAACTCATCATTGGTTTCCAGCGGAATATATTCCACATCCATAAAGTCTTGAAGGATCAATTCTTTCTTTGGAGAATATGTTTTCGTTACATCAACAGTGATGAGCTCATCTGCCGATTGTTTATTTCCATCTCCGCATCCCGCCAGTACAAACAGGATCATAACAGCCATTGCAAATAGTCTTTTCATACGCTTAATTATTAGTTTTTGTTTGTAAGTACCGTCCACCACACGATATTATCGTAAGAGGTATGGTTATCAGCGGTATCCGTTGTTTTCACAATGATACGGATTTATTCTGGAATAGTAGATAGAAAATAACAATTTGATATCTTAAAAAGTGTTTCTATATATAGTATGAACTTATACTATATATAATACAGCCTCATACTATATATGGAATAAAAGATTTTACCTATAATAGTTACAAATTGATAATTTTGCTTCTCTACAGTTTTATGGGAAGTAATTAACAAAAAAATAAGAGCGAGTAACAAACTCGCTCTTATTTTTATTATGGATATTATATTACATATTAAAATTGTGGATTATCTACTTTTTGTTTCAGTAATGCCAGATCGACTACTTCACCGATATCCTCGACATAATGAAATACTAATCCTTTCAGATAATCATCCTTAATTTCATCCACATCTTTTTTGTTCTCTTTACAAAGAATTAATTCTATAATACCTGCTCGTTTGGCCGCCAATATCTTTTCTTTTATACCTCCCACCGGAAGAACTTTTCCACGCAGCGTAATTTCTCCTGTCATAGCCAGGTGCTTCTTTACTCTTCGCTGTGTGAATGCAGAAACCAAAGAAGTTACCATTGTAATCCCGGCACTAGGTCCATCTTTAGGTATTGCCCCCTCAGGTACATGTACATGTACATTCCACTTTTCAAACATTTCTTCAGGAATATCAAACAGAGCTGCATGTGAATGAACATACTCCAATGCAAGCATTGCAGATTCTTTCATCACATCTCCCAGATTTCCCGTCAAGGTTAATTTTGATCCTTTACCGCGACTAAGGCTTGTTTCTACAAAAAGGATAGCTCCTCCTACTGCAGTCCAGGCTAACCCTGTCACAACACCGGCATATTCATTTCCTTGATATTTATCTCGGGAATACTCAGCAGCCCCCAAATATTCTTGTATATATTCAGGAGTAAATTTAGCAGGTACAGCTTCATTAGATGCTATCTTACGCGCCATTTTGCGCATGATCTTAGCTATTTTCTTATCTAATTCACGTACACCACTTTCCCGGGTATAGGATTCAACAATTATTTGTAATGTTTTTTTAGGAAATTTTATTGTATTCTTGGGTATTCCATGAGCTTCCAATTGCTTGGGGACCAAGTGACGAGCAGCAATCTCCACTTTTTCCTCCATGATATAGCCACTTACTTCAATCATTTCCATACGATCGAGAAGGGGTTGAGAAATAGTATTCAGATTATTAGCAGTAGCAATAAACATTACCTTACTCAAATCATAATCTATATCCAGATAATTATCATGGAAAGCATTATTTTGCTCCGGATCCAACACTTCTAAAAGTGCCGAAGCAGGATCCCCTTTAAAATCACTGGAAACCTTATCTATTTCATCCAGAATAAAAACAGGATTTGAAGTACCTGCCTTCATTATATTCTGGATAATACGGCCGCTCATCGCACCTATGTATGTACGCCTATGCCCACGAATTTCCGCTTCATCGTGTAATCCTCCTAATGAAACCCGTACGTATTTACGGTTAAGAGCTTCCGCTATAGACCGACCTAATGATGTTTTCCCCACACCCGGAGGTCCATATAAACAAATGATTGGAGATTTCATGTCTCCTTTCAACTTCAATACTGCCAGATGTTCAATAATACGTTCTTTTACTTTTTCCAGACCATAATGATCACGATCGAGCACTTTCTGTGCATGATTCAGATTAAAGTTATCCTTGGTATATTCTTGCCAGGGAAGATTGACTATTGTTTGTACATATTGAGTCTGAATAGAGTAATCCGGTGATTGTGGATGTAAACGTTCTAATTTTCGTAATTCTTTTTCAAAAGCTTCTTTTACATATAACGGCCATTTCTTTTTAGACGCCTTCTTACTCAATTCATTAATTTCCAGATCATTTATATTACCTCCCAATTCTTCCTGGATAGTTTTGATCTGTTGTTGCAGAAAATATTCCCGTTGTTGCTGATTGATATCCTCATGAGTTTTCATCTGAATAGAAGCTTTCAACTGTATCAACTGATATTCTCTATTCAATATAAAAAGCAGACGATAAGCACGTTCCCGTAAATCTCCAATCTTTAATAATTCCAATTTTTCCTCCGCACTTACCGGGAGATTACTACAAGAAAAATTAATGAGATAAAGTATATTCTTATTGTTTTTAATGGAGAAGATAAGCTCACGGGAAGGTTCACTTGAAGCACGTAACATCTTTATTGTCAAGTCTTTTATTGTAGACATCAAAGCTTCAAATTCCTGATCGTTCATATCAGGCATTATATCTTCCAATATAGTTATACGCCCCCGCATAAAAGGTTCATTATCTGTCAATTCTTGCAATTCAAATCGTTTTCTTCCTTGAAGAATAACAGTTGTATTTCCATCCGGCATTTCAAGAACCCGCACAACATTTGCAATAACTCCTGTTGTATAAAGATCTTCAAAATCAGGTTCTTCAGTTTCTACCTCTTTCTGGCAAACAACTCCTATCATTTTCTTTTTTTGAACGGCTTCCTTTATCAAACGCATTGACTTTAAGCGGCCAACGATAACAGGTAATGCAACTCCAGGGAATAATATCATATTTCGCAAGGGTAGAATAGGCACAACATCTCCTACTTCATCCATTCCTTGTGAGAAATCATCATCCACATCGCATTCCATGATAACCGGTAGTACCATAGTTTCAATATCATCTAAGCGATACATATCATTTAAACTCAATTTGTCTTTCATATATATATTTGTCCTCTGGTTATGAGTCTTATTTTAATTATAATAAACGTGCAAAGTTACATCTTTTCATTCAATTGTGACTACTTTTGTCACCGTTAAACTTATAGCGCATGTCAAATAGCTTTTTTAAATTTAAACAATTTACAATTGAACAGGATAAATGCGCAATGAAAGTAGGCACAGACGGTGTTCTTCTGGGTGCATGGGTTGATATTGAAAATGCGGATAATATTTTGGATGTAGGAACCGGAACAGGATTAATAGCTTTGATGCTAGCACAGCGCTCACAAGCAATGATTGATGCTATTGATATTGATAAAGACGCATACGAACAAGCAAAAGACAATAGTACAAACTCCCCTTTTGGAGAACGCATTCAAGTTTATCATCAATCCTTTGCTTATTTTAAGGCATCAACTACCAAACAATATGATCTGATCGTATCAAACCCACCCTATTTTGTGGATTCCTTGAAATCACCCGAAATCAAACGTACGCTTGCCCGCCACAATGATTCTTTATTATTAGATGATTTGATACGGATCGGAAAAACCTTACTAACTCCAAAAGGTCGTATAGCTCTAATTCTTCCTTTTGAACAGGAAAAAGAATTAAAACAAGTTATTCAGTCAAATTCTTTATATATAATTCGACATACAAATATTGTTCCGGTTGTTAACGGAAAGCCTAAGCGAATATTGGTAGAAATAGCTGCTAGTAGCAATCCCGTTTACATGGCTGATACTTTAAGTATAGAAATAGAACGACACGTTTACACCACCGAATATCAACAGCTTACTAAAGATTTTTATCTAAAAATGTAAGGTAACTTCTGATCGAAAAAACGTGTCACTTTACCAAAGAAATTATAAACATCCTCAGTAAAAGGCACTTCCGTAGGAGTATATACCCTCAATGAACCCGGATCCATAGATATATGAATCTCTGCTTCAGCTTCAATAGGCTCACCATCAAGGTGCATAATTCCCGGTTCCTTCCGAATAATAGTAACTTCGCGGCCTTTTAAAGTTTTTATTTTACTATTACGCTCTAATTGCTTTGTAAATAACTGTATAGCCAATGGAGCAATATCCAGAGGAGTAAAGGGGGAAAGGATTGTTATATCCATTTTACCATCTTCGATATCTGCATGAGGAGCAATGAAAGCGTTATTCCCATACTGGGAAGCATTCGCACAGGCAACGAGGAATGCTTTTTCCTCACGAATCGTATCATCGATCAGCAATTCATATTCTTCTGGTTTATAGCTTAGGAATTCTTCAATTGTGCTCTTTATATATGTGAGTGATCCACGATGCTTTTCATTAGCAAACTTTTTACTTACTGCAGCGTCAAAGCCTACTCCACATGTTGTAAAAAATACCCTTCCATTTGCTGTACAACTATCAATAGTAGTTACATGTCCTTTCAATACAACTTCGAGTGCTTTTTTTACATCCATTGGAATGAAAAGCTCACGGGCAAGGCCGTTTCCTGAACCTTTTGGAATAATTCCCAAAGTAGCATTAGAGTGAAGCATAGACTGGGCTACTTCATTAACCGTACCATCTCCTCCTACAGCTAAAATAGTATTTACACCGTTGTCTATTGCATTCTTGGTCAACTCACTAGCATGCCCAGCATACTCTGTAAATGACACTTCCACAGAACATGTATCACAGACAAACATCTCCCCAATCATCTCCGGTATTTTACGTTTAGAACCAACTCCCGAAATAGGATTGATAATCGCATGCACCTTCTTATGTTCCTCACTCATTACTTGTAGTTTTAATGACAGTACAAAAATAATGCTTTTGTAAAACTTTTATAACATTTGGACAACTATAAGTTATTTTTTTACTACTTTTGCGGCTGGATTTGCCGAAACATTTACATCCGAGGATAGAAATGCAAAGACAATCAGAGTTCTTTATGAAGAAAAAATAAAAGCGAAATAAATATTCTCTTTAATGAACATGAAACTTTTACAAGAGAAATTAGCAAAGTACGATGCCCCCCAAAAAGCAAAAGCTGCTGGCATTTACCCCTACTTCCGGATGATTGAAAGCGATCAGGATACAGAAGTAATTATTAACGGGAAAAAAGTTCTGATGTTCGGCTCAAATGCCTATCTCGGACTCACCAATCACCCCAAAGTTAAAGAAGCTGCCATTAATGCCATTAAAAAATATGGTACAGGTTGTGCCGGTTCACGCTTCCTTAATGGCACATTAGATATTCACATAGATTTAGAAAAACGTTTGGCTGAATTTGTAGGAAAAGAAGATGCTATTGTATATTCTACCGGTTTTCAAGTCAATTTGGGAGTAGTTTCTTGTGTTACAGGACGTGAAGATTATATTATTTGGGATGAGTTTGACCATGCTTCTATTATCGAAGGCCATAGACTTTCTTTCTCTACAAAATTAAAATACAAACACAATGATATGGAGTCGCTTGAAAAGCAACTTCAAAAGTGTGAGGCTGATAAAGTTAAACTGATCGTTGCCGATAGTGTTTTCAGTATGGAAGGCGACATTGCAAAATTGCCTGAAATGGTTGCCCTTGCAAAAAAATACAACGCTAGCTTAATGATAGATGAAGCACATGGCCTAGGCGTTTTAGGCCGTCAGGGCCGTGGTGTTTGTGATCATTTTGGTGTAACAGATGATGTGGATCTCATAATGGGAACCTTCAGTAAATCATTGGCTTCTATTGGTGGTTTTATTGCTGGAGATGAAGTTATCACCAATTATATCCGTCACAATTCCCGTTCATATATCTTTAGCGCAAGTAACACACCAGCAGCTACAGCTGCGGCTAGTGCGGCATTAGATATTATGATCAGTGAACCGGAACGTATTCAGCATTTATGGGATCTTACTCATTATGCTTTGGATGGTTTCCGTAATATGGGTTGCGAAATCGGACATACCTCTACTCCTATCATTCCTCTATTTATAAGGAATAATGACCTGACTTTTATGGTCGTTCGTGAATTATTAGAAAATGGTGTGTTTGTTAATCCGGTTGTTGCTCCTGCAGTAGCACCTGAAGACACATTGATCCGTTTCTCATTAATGGCTACCCATACAAAAGAACAACTCGACTTTGCTTTAGAAGCAATTCAAAGAGTATTCAAGAAACATCATATTATTGAATAAATAGTTATCTCCATCATATAAAAAAGGCTGTTCTACTTAGAATAGCCTTTTTTGTATACCTTCCATATACGTGACTTTAATTGCTTAGACAGGGCAAGCCCAGTCTCTACCTTTCGTAATAGATTTTCAAATATTAGAAGAAACTGAAATCAGCAGGTTTGATTACAAAACCTATACGAAGCATACTTTTATATTGATTATATTCCAATAGATTCTCGCCATATCCATTGTAGTATTGAAGAAAAAGATACTGGTTCTCTCTATCATTAAATTTATAACTTAACTCCATCTGAGTATTAAAACTCATTTTGCTATTACGTTTAGTAAATAGCACAGAGGCATTCAATCGTTTATTATCTGTACGGAAAGTAGCTCCCATCTGAAATAATCCATTGTATTTTAAAATATCTTTGTTATTTCCACTATCAATAATAGGAGCCCAGATACGAAATTGTGTTTCCCAATTTTTATTTAACATTACTGAAGCACACAAGGTCAATTTATTCCAACTACGTGAATCGAGACTATCTTTACCATTCGATTCGTGTTCTAACATAAGATAACCCTTACCTATATAATTGTCTTTATAGACTATTAAGTGACCAAGTCCAATTCCCGGATTAAAATTCATATCACGCATTGGCATTGATTCTTCTATGACATTCCAAAAGGCTTTTTGTGTATATTGGATAAATAAATAGGTATCAAAAGGTAATTTGCTTTTAGTTATACGTTGCTCAATACTTATCTGAAATTTAACATCGGAATTCTTTACAGTGGGTTTTGAACCAATAGGTATACCACCCAAAAAATAACTATCCCTAAAAAGGCCAAAGTAAGGTTTTTTATCTAATTCAGCACGAACACTATCAGCATTATAATAACGGACAGGAGGAAGTTTCTCCCATATTTGTTGTACCTGTTCCTGCCCACTGATAGTAGAGACTGCTACAATAGCAAAAAACACTAATAAATAAAACCTTTTCATCATGTGATATATATCTTCTTTAATGTGTACAAATATATTCAATTTCATTTAACATATACTAGGTTAAATTCGGGTAACCCTGGTCTTTTCGAATACAAATTATAATATAAACCAAATAACCTTTCAGTATGTTCATTTTTCTTATCTTTGCGCGCATGAAAAGAATTTTCACATATTACAAAGAAAATATAGAGGCTTATTCCCACCATTTAAATCATCTTAAAAAACAAATTCATCTTTTAGGTAGCATTCGATTAATATTAGTTGCTGCAGCAATTATAAGCGTTTGGTTTCTAAGGAATAGTAGTTGGGAATTTATTGCCGGTACTCTCCTCTTATATATAATTCCTTTTGCTGCTTTAATGGTTTATCATAATCGCCTTGCCTATAAACGATTATATACTGAAGGATTGATTTTATTAAATGAAAATGAACTTAAAGGACTGGAATATGACTTTTCTGCTTTTGATGGTGCCTCAGATAAAAGTTCTGCAAATCATTCTTTTAGTCTTGATTTAGATTTGTTCGGTGAAAAGTCTTTGTTTCAGTCTATTAACAGAACCGTTACCGCAATGGGAAGAGAGTTGTTAAGTGAATGGTTTCAATTTCCATTGATAAATAAAACATCTATTTTCAAACGGCAAGAAGCTATCCATGAGCTGACGGAGCAATCTCAATTAAGACAACATTTCTATGTTACCGGAAAAATGAAATCAGGTAATATTACAGATCGGGATTACCTTCATTTATTAACGGAAGGAGAGCCTTATTTCCACAATAGTACTCTTTGGAAAACTCTTGTTGTGATGATTCCTGTTTTATGGATTGTTTTAGGACTTGCTGTTGCAGTAGGATATCTCTCAGGAGTCTTTTTAGGGATATGGTTTGCAATTTGTTTCATAATAGCCAATTTACCGGGGAAAAAGATTAATCATCTTTATAATACGGTTAATAAAATGGAGAAAGTATTTGATATATATTCAAACCTAATGAAAAGCATTGAAGATAATCCTTTCCAATCAGAAGAGCTTAAGGATGTTTCTAATCAATTAATAGGAAATGATGGATTGACAGCTTCCCGTGCTATTAAACAATTATCCCGATATATCGGAGGATTGGATCAACGATATAGTATTGCCGGTATTATATTGAATATTCTAATCTTACGTGACACCCGCCATGCTATAAAATTGGAACATTGGAAAGTATCACATCAAAAAGACATTGCTCTTTGGCTGGATGCACTGGGACGTTTTGATGCTTTTAGCTCGTTGGGAGGATTTTCATTTAATCATCCGGATTATACGTATCCTGAAATAGCAGATACATATTTTAAAATGGAGGGAAAAGCATTAGGGCACCCCCTATTACACCGCGATGTTTGTGTACGCAATGACATAGACATAAAAAAAAGCCCTTGGTTTCTTGTCATAACCGGAGCTAATATGGCAGGAAAAAGCACATATCTACGAACAATTGGTGTAAACTACCTATTGGCATGCATCGGAGCTCCGGTTTGTGCTGAATCACTTACTGTATATCCGGCTAGTCTTGTTACCAGCCTGCGAACATCTGATTCATTAATAAGTAACGAATCTTATTTCTTTGCTGAATTGAAAAGACTAAAAATGATCATAGACCGATTGAAGGAAGGAGAAGAATTATTTATCATTCTGGATGAAATTCTAAAAGGAACTAATTCCATTGACAAACAAAAAGGATCACTAGCACTAATGAAACAACTTGTAAACTATAAAACCTGTGGAATAATAGCGACCCATGATCTGGTTTTAGGAACATTAGAAGAACAATTTCCACAAGAAATAAAGAATTATCGATTTGAAGCCGATATAAAAAATGATGAGCTATCCTTCTCCTATCAATTACGGGAAGGGATAGCTCAAAATATGAATGCCTATTTTCTGATGAAGAAAATGGGAATCACAATATAGTGGTAAGTGGTAAACGATGAGTGATGAGTACTTAATCATATACTCATCGCTTACCACTCATAACTCATCACTTTTTCCGGTATTTCTCTACCTCAGGCAAATATCCTTTTATGTCCTGGATACGATGGGAATCGCTAGGATGAGTACTTAGAAATTCGGGAACATTACTTCCACCTGCCGACATCTTTTGCCAGAAGCCTACAGCTGCTTCCGGATTATATCCGGCCATTGTCATAAGGATTAACCCCATATAATCGGCTTCAGATTCATGTTTACGTGAAAAAGGTAAAATGACCGCATATTGAGACCCCAAACCGTACACAACATTAGTAACATCTTGAACCATGGCACTTTTATTACTTATAGCAGCTCCAAGGATGGCAGCTCCGTATTGTGTCATAATTTGCTGGCTCATGCGCTCATTGCTGTGCTTAGCCACTGCATGTGCTACTTCATGACCCATAACTACAGCTAATTCATCGTCTGAATTGACAATCTTCATTAATCCTTCATAGACGACAATCTTACCTCCAGGCATACAGAATGCATTCATTGTAGGATCAGCCACTAAATTAAATTCCCAGGAAAAGTTTTTCACTTCGTCTCCCATTCCATTATTTTTTAAATACGCTTCAGTTGCAGCAGCAATATTGCGTCCTACACGTACAACCTGAGCTGTTTGCGCTTTATTGGTAGATATCTTTGCAGTATCGATAAATTCATGGTATTGAGTAAGACTTGAGGATAAAACATCCTGTTCGGATACTAACATCATTTGCTTTCGTCCGGTTAATGGAACTGTGGAACACCCTGCTAATATAGTCAGAGCGACTAATAAAGTAAGTACATTCTTCATAAAATTCTTTTTCTTTTTATTCTTATCAAATATGAACACAAATATAAAAATTCTCTTTATATTAAGTATAACAATTATCTCTTCTAAAAGATTTCAAAACTATATTGAATCAGAAAATAATTAGGAATTGCCCTCCGTTTTTATTAGTTTTGCATAAAGTCAAAAATACATTAATATATGAGTTTACTACATGATTGGATTAACCAACTACTTAACAGTTGGGGTATTGAAAGTGGAAAGGGGCATTATCTGGGAACATTATTAATCACATTATTTGTAATACTGATTGCTCTGGTTATAGATTATGCTAGTCGTAAAGTGATATTAGGAGTATTTAAACGTATTGCCGTTAAAACCAAATCCGATTGGGATGATATTATTCTTGAACGCAAAATATTAGATAAAGTAATTCATCTTATTCCTGCAATTTTTCTATATGTGATGATTCCGTTCATGTTTCCAACAGAAGCATTCCCCCAGTTACAACATATAGCTTCCATTATATGTATGATATATATTGTTGCTATAACAATACGGTTCGTCAATTCATTGTTAAGCTTTGCTAGTGATCTTTATCACCGTAAAAATAAGGGGAAATCTATAAAAGGATTTATTCAGGTATTACAGGTCATTTTCATTTTCATTGGTGTTGTAATCATTATTAGTCTGCTAATAGGAAAATCTCCTGCCGGTATTCTGGCAGGCTTAGGCGCATCTGCAGCGATTCTCTCTCTTGTTTTTAAAGATACATTAATGGGATTTGTTGCAGGTATACAATTAACGGCAAATGATATGTTGCGTCCTGGTGATTGGATCACTATGCCTAAATATAATGCAGATGGTGATGTTATTGATGTTACATTAAACGCTGTGAAAGTACGCAACTTCGATAATACGATTGTTACAATTCCTCCTTATGCATTAGTCAGTGACTCTTTCCAGAACTGGAGGGGAATGAGTGATTCAAAAGGACGTCGTATTAAACGTTCCATCAGCATAGATATGAATAGTGTAAAATTCTGTTCGCCCGAAATGCTGGACAGATTCCGTAAGATTAATCTGATTACGGAATACATTGATAAAAAAGAAAAAGAATTACATGAATACAATGCGGAACATAACATTGACAATTCAGTTCTGGTTAATGGCCGAAGACAAACCAATCTGGGAATTTTCCGTGCATACATAGAAAGTTTTCTCAAACATCACCCGCAAGTAAGCAAAGAATTAACTTGCATGGTTCGTCAACTACAACCGACTGAAACTGGTATTCCTTTAGAACTTTATGTATTCCTCTCTGAAAAGCGATGGATACCTTATGAAGATATTCAATCGGATATTTTTGATCACCTTTTAGCCGTTATACCTGAATTTGACTTACAACCGTTCCAGGCTATTTCCGGTGCAGATATACGTTCACTTAATAACTAACCAAACACAGAAACACGTAGAACACAGAGTTTTAATAGGTTTACTCAATTAAAACTCTGTGTTCTACGTGTCTCTGTGTTTAATTTTTCTCTTTGTAGCGCTATATCTAACTTAATCCAATTTCAATACAGCAAGGAATGCTTTTTGTGGTACTTCTACCGTTCCAATCTGTTTCATGCGTTTCTTTCCCTCTTTCTGTTTTTCCAACAGTTTTCGTTTACGGGAAATATCACCGCCGTAACATTTTGCTGTTACATCCTTACGAACTGCCTTAATTGTTTCACGGGCAATAATTTTTGAACCTATGGCGGCTTGGATAGCTATATCAAACTGTTGACGTGGAATCAGTTCTTTTAGCTTCTCGCACATGCGGCGACCAAAAGTAACACTATTATCTACATGCGTTAATGTGGATAAAGCATCAACAGGTTCACCATTCAAAAGAATATCTAACTTCACAAGTTTACTTGGACGGAAATCATGTAAATGGTAATCGAAAGAAGCATATCCTTTAGATATACTCTTCAACTTATCATAGAAATCAATAACAATCTCACCTAATGGCATATCATAATGGATTTCTACCCTATCGCCTGAAATATATTCCTGTTTTAACAAAATCCCTCTTTTTCCCAGACAAAGTGTCATAATCGGACCAATATAATTAGTAGTCGTTATGACAGAAGCGCGTATATAGGGTTCATCTATATGTTCAATCTGTGTAGGATCAGGTAAACCGCTCGGATTATGCACTTCGAGGCAATTGTTCTTTTTGTCATACACCTTATATGAAACGTTTGGTACGGTAGTTATGACATCCATATCAAACTCACGGTCGAGACGTTCCTGTACAATCTCCATGTGTAAAAGTCCTAGGAATCCACAGCGGAAACCAAAACCTAAAGCGGCAGAACTTTCCGGTTGAAAGGTAAGAGATGCATCGTTTAATTGAAGTTTTTCTAATGAAGCACGAAGATTTTCGAAATCCTCACTATCAATCGGATAGACTCCTGCAAACACCATCGGTTTCACTTCTTCAAAACCAGAGATTCCGTCCGATGCCCCATTTTTAACATGGGTAATGGTATCACCCACCTTAACTTCACGGGAAGCCTTAATTCCGGAGATTATATAACCCACATCTCCTGTGCGTATTTCTTCACGTGGAGACATGTTAAGTTTCAGAACGCCAACTTCATCCGCGTCATATTCTTTACCTGTAGCAATAAACTTTACATGATCGCCTTTGCGTAGAACACCATTAACGACCTTGAAGTAAGCAATAATGCCTCTGAACGAATTAAAAACAGAGTCAAAAATCAAACATTGCAGAGGGGCTTCAGGATCACCTTTAGGTGCGGGAACTCTATCCACTATAGCATCCAATAACTCCATAACACCTTCACCTGTTTTTCCACTGGCTCTCAGTATTTCCTCTGGTTTAACCCCTAAAAGTTCAACAATCTGATCTTCCACTTCTTCCGGCATTGCATTCGGAAGATCTATTTTATTAATGACAGGAACTATTTCCAAGTCATTTTCAATAGCCATATACAAATTAGATATTGTCTGTGCCTGAATACCTTGTGCTGCATCTACTATAAGTAAAGCCCCTTCACAGGCAGCAATAGAACGAGATACTTCATAAGAAAAGTCTACGTGTCCAGGAGTATCTATCAAGTTTAAAATATACTCTTCACCATCTTTTGTATATTTCATCTGTATGGCATGGCTTTTAATCGTTATGCCCCGTTCACGCTCCAAATCCATATTATCCAGGACTTGAGCCTGCATATCTTTTCCTTCTACTGTTTTGGTATATTCCAGCAAACGGTCAGCTAACGTACTTTTTCCATGGTCAATATGGGCAATAATACAAAAATTGCGAATATTCTTCATCTGCTCTATAATTTAGGTGTGCAAAGATAAAAATTTTAGAGCGAATTGCATACATTTGGCATATCATTTGTTATATAGATGTTATGACAATACAAGAAATAAATAGAGCCTACGACCGTATTATCGGTTCTTTGGATAATAAAGAGTTGAAAAACGCATTCGTTTTTCTACAGGGTATGATTACAGGTATAAAGGAATATGCTTTTCAGGAAAGACTGAATGAATTGCAGCAAACTTACATATATATGTTACGTTATCGGATGGAAGGTACTAAAGATCCTATGCAAGAACATATTTATTATACCTTATTGGCTTCCACATACGAATTAACCGACATGGTGAAACATAAAGCTCTTTTCAGTGAATCCCCCCTTATTTATTATAGCAAGAGAAGATCTTTAAGTGTTGCTCCTATAGAGAGTTATTCAGATTTACATGCCCGATTGAACACTGAAGCCGGAATAGTTGAGAGAGAAAGAGACTTTGAAACAACATTAGTATCTCTTTATCAAAAAATATGGTTATCTGATTTGTTGATTGCCGAAGATACAACAAATATAAAGGATATCCTCACAGATATGTCATTACCATCTGTCGTTGGTAGTCAGATAGTATCCGCTTTATTTCTGGGATTACAGGAAGCTTTTGATAAAGAAAAGATGAATCTCCTATTTGATGCTGCTGAATCTGCAAGTGAAGATATTCGTACACGAGGAATAATCGCTATTTTACTTACTCTTTATACCTATCGTAAACGGATGATTTTTTATCCGCAAATATCCAATCGCCTTGCAGCATTGGCTGAAGGAAATCAAAGTTTCACTAATGCAATACGAACAATTACATTACGTTTTATTCTGGCTAGAGAAACTGAAAAGATAACAAGAAAATTGCAGGAAGAAATCATCCCCGAAATGATGAAACTAACCCCTAAAATAGGAAAAAAGATAAACCTTAAAGATTTTTCTGCAGAATCTATGGGAGAAGAAATGAATCCCGAATGGGAAGAATTGATGGGAGATAGTGAATTAGGAAAGAAAATGCAGGAATTTGGAGAACTACAACAAGAAGGTGCTGATGTAATGCACTCTACTTTTGTACATCTAAAGAATTTTCCATTTTTTCGGGAATTGAGTAACTGGTTTATGCCATTTATTGCCGAGCATTCTTCTTTACAATCATTAAGTGGTGATGAGAAAAACGGGCATATTATGCTGGAAACACTGGCTATGGCTTCATTTATGTGTGATTCCGATAAGTATTCTCTCTATTTCAGTATGATGCAGTTACCGGAAGAACACCGCAAAATGATGATGAACCAGTTTGATAGTCAAGCTTCGGAAATGATTCAGCAAAACAATGAAGAATTGATTACCAATAGGGGTAAAATGGAAATAGTAGCCGGACAATATATTCAGGATCTTTATCGCTTCTATAAACTATATCCCGGACGGAGAGAATTTGATGATATTTTCACATGGACTCTCGACTTCCATAATCTACCAATTCTTCAACCTTATATTTCAGATAAAGAAAGCCTTACCACTATTGCTGAATATTATTTACGTAAAGGATATTATTCGGATGCTTTGATTATCTACAACCGGTTAATAAAGAAAGATCAGGAAAGTGATATTCTTTTCCAAAAAATTGGATACTGTAAGCAGATGTTGGGAGATATAGAAGGTGCCTTAGAAAATTATTTACGTGCTGATATTCTAAACTCGGATAGCAAATGGGTAATTAGAAGAATAGGGGGCTGTTACAGAACATTAAAACAACCAGATAAAGCTCTCCCCTACTATCAACGCTGTGAAACAATGGTTCCTGATGATCTATCAGTTCAAATGAACATAGGGCATTGTTATCTCGAAATGAAAGAATATGAAGAGGCCTTAAAATATTATTTTAAGGTAGATTATTTGGACAGTAAGAGTAACAAAGCATGGCGTCCTATAGCATGGTGTTCCTTCCTGACAGGAAGATATGACCAGGCACTCAATTATTATAAGAAAATAATGGATGCACATCCTGTTATGCAGGATTTTTTGAATGCCGGACATACGGAATGGGCATTACAGCATATCAAAAATGCTTTAGCATATTACAAAAAAGCTATACAAATGGAATCTGGTGATTTCCATAAATTTCAGGAACAATTCAGCCAGGATATTCCTGATTTATTAGTTGCCGGGATTGAAGAAGAGGAAATTCCTTTAATGCTGGATCAGTTACGATATCAATTAGAGGACATTGCTTAGGATGTCTCTAACATGCTTCTTTAGAATATGAAAGGCCGGGGCGGCCATATCACCATGATTATAGCCATCTAATTCATAGAGATAGGTTTGGGTATGTCCCGCGACTTTCATCATTCGCCAGAAATAAGCATTTTCTTCATAACGACCGAGCATTTCCAATTCGCGGTCGCCTGAAACAATAATTAAAGGAGGGGCATCGGATCTTACATAATATAAAGGTGCAAATTCATCAATACTTGGCTGCGTATCTTTCATTCCTTTGGATTGACGATAAGCAAAATGACTTATTGCATGCCCACTAAAAGGAATAAGGCCTGCTATAGAATCAGGATCAATATCAAAAGATGCCAACCACTTCTTATCAAGGCCAATCATTGATGTCAAATAACCTCCTGCAGAATGGCCTGAAACAAATATCTTCTGTGGATCCCCTCCGAACTTTTCTATTTCACGAAAAGTCCATGCAACTGCAGCAGCTGCATCTTCAAGGCAATCAACTAAAGTTGCAGTCGGCAATAAACGATAATTTACGGCAACTATAGCCAATCTATTATTTTTTAATTGTTCCGGAATAAATTTATTGCCCCCTGATAGCCCACCTCCATGAAACCAAACAACGGTAGCAAAATCATCAACATTTTCAGGATAATATATATCTAACTTACAACGCTCTAAAGCATACGTATCTCCTATTGTACGATAGGAGATATTTTCTTGCATTTTATAATGATTTTTTTCCTGAGCAGTAGCTACTGATATCAGAAATAAACTAAGTAGTAATAATTGAAATTTCATGATGATGATTGTTATTCTTTTCTATTTTTGTTTTGCATCTATATAACTCTATTTTCGTGTTACTCCCCCATATCCCTACTAATTCCATAGAAGGACGAAATATCTTCTCAACAGGATAGCCATACGAATTATATTCATAATAATTTGTTCCATATGAAGTAAATGTCTCTGAAGAACGGCTAAAAAACAAGACTTCTTTCGCATTGTTATAAAGATGCTCTAATGGTTCATGTACAAATAACAACTGAAAAGAAATAAACCAAAAAGGAAGGTTTACATGTTTATAAATACCATTACATTTATCCAATTCATATCTATCGGCATCAATATAATCCCCTCTGGTTGAAGAATGTTCGTTTACATTTTTATTGTTATCAAATATATAATCAGAAGTAAAGATATCTATATCTGATTCATTATCAGAATAGTACAATAAAGTAGCTAATAAGGATATGCATATCAAAATAATATATTCTTTGGCTTTCATAACTATAATAGCTTAAAGGTGGGGGTAGTTAGAATATAGCAACTTATAGAAATTGCATGCAACGAATATACGAATTCTATCTTAGAACTCGTATTAACATTCTAATAATCTCCTACTCATTCAAGAAAACAAAAAAAGAGATCAGTCCACTTTTACATGAACCAATCCCTCTCTAATAAAACG
>DAMANX010000001.1:0-274406 GCA_032073245.1 Tannerellaceae bacterium | reverse complement strand
AGAATGAAGGTACTTTTTACAGCGCTTTTTTGAGTTTATGAATAATACAGGCTAAATGTGTAAAAGGGATATACCAGTTAAGGCATATCCCTTTTTTAATAATTTATATTTATTATAATGCAAAGACTTTTTTGATCGTATCTACGTAATCTAGTTTTTCCCATGTGAACAGTTCTACTTCACAGATGATAGGTTGAGCAAGATAGCGGGATGTAAATACTTTAGTGACTGTTTCGGGTTTACGTCCCATGTGTCCGTAGGCTGCTGTTTCCAGATAGATAGGATTACGTAATTTAAGACGTTCCTCAATAGCTTTCGGGCGCATATCGAATATATCCCAGAGCAAACGTGCAATCTCACTGTCATTCATGTTTACATTGGCACGTCCAAATGTATTGACAAAAATATTCATTGGTTGAGCAATACCAATAGCATAAGATACCTGTACGAGTATTTCATCTGCTACGCCAGCTGCTACCATGTTTTTTGCAATATGACGTGCAGCATAGGCTGCTGATCGGTCAACTTTTGAAGGATCTTTTCCAGAGAAAGCACCTCCACCATGAGAAGCCTTTCCACCATACGTATCAACAATAATCTTACGTCCAGTCAATCCTGTATCACCATGAGGGCCACCAATTACAAATTTACCTGTCGGGTTAATATGATATTTTATCCGGTCGCTGAATAAAGCCTGTACATGTACAGGATATTGCTTTATAACACGGGGAATCAGTATTTGTTTTACATCTGTTTCTATTCGTTTTTGCATAGCAATATCAGCCTCTTCCTGCGTGATACCTATTGTTTCTACGAACTCATCATGTTGTGTAGAAACTACGATCGTATCAATACGCAGGGGGATACCATTATCATCATATTCAATTGTTACCTGTGATTTTGCATCAGGACGTAAATAAGGCATCAGATGCAACTCATTTTTACGAATCTGTGCTAATTCTGTCAGCAGGCTATGGGAGAGATCTAATGCCAAAGGCATAAAGTTTTCTGTCTCAATCGTAGCATAACCGAACATCATTCCTTGATCGCCAGCTCCTTGTTCCATCGGATCTTCTCGCTCGACTCCCCGGTTGATATCTCCACTCTGTTCATGAATAGAGGAAAGAACGCCGCATGATTTGGCTTCAAATTGATATTCGCTTTTAGTATATCCAATCTTTTCAATCACAGAGCGTGCGACATCCTGAACGTCTACATACGCACTTGATTTTACTTCTCCTGCCAGTATAACCTGTCCGGTTGTTACCAGCGTTTCGCACGCGACCTTCGAGTCTTTGTCATACGCCAAAAACTCATCCAGCAAAGCATCCGATATCTGATCGGCTACTTTATCGGGGTGTCCTTCAGACACCGATTCGGAGGTGAATAAATAACTCATTACTTATCTTGATTATTAAGTTAATAATGTAATGAATTGACCGGAGATGGAATGTTTTGCCGAACGGCTTAGCGAAGTGTCTGTTTTTAGCATTTTTTCCTGTGGTTGCAAGCAATACAAATCTATCCACGTCAATTCTGACTACAAAGATAAGAATTTTCTCAATGATTCTATCTCTATAAATAAGAATTAACCTTATTCTTCAGGTATCTCTAAAGATTTAGTATATAAAATAGCTTTGTCAATGTTAAATTCTTTACCCTCTGATATAACCTTGGCGGTACCATTTTTAAATGGAGTCGCATGTTCGTATTGAAGAGGAATAGCTATATTCCCCCATTCATCAATATATCCCCATTTACCCCCCACTGAATCCCATATATCCAGTATTTAAAAATCTTTCCCATTTACCTCCTATATTTGCCACTGCTAATCCTTCCGAGAAGCTTTGAACGAAATCATATTGGCATGGGATAATTTCATCTCCTTCGTTATTGATAAATCCATATTTCCCTTTATAAGCTATAGCAGCCATACCTTCAGAAAAATCTTTAACTGCATCGTATTTGAACTGTGTGATTTCATTTCCTTTCTCATCGATATATGCATATAGTTTTTTTATTTTAACCCATGCACGGTTTTCATGAAATTCGCCTACATTCGTGTACTTGAATGGGATGATTTCGTTGTCATTTTCGTCGATAAATCCCCATTTATCCTTGAGCTTTGCAGCGACTAATCCGTTACTGAAAGATTTTACTTCTTTATATTTGCATGATACAGCATAATATCCCTCTTTGTCTACAAAACCCCATTTGCCACCAAAGGCTGTTAATTTGGAGTTATCCATTCCGGTCTTACCTCCTTCGTTTACTGCAGCCAACCCTTTATTGAAATCTTCTACATATTCAAATACACAAGGGATAATTTCCTCACCGTTTGCATTTATAAATCCCCATTTACCATCGAGTATTCTGGCAGAATATATAGGAGGTATAAATCCAAAACCATCATTTGTTTTTACGCTTTTAGCTTTGCCTCCAATATTTACTGCAGCTAGGCCTTCGACAAAACGTCTGGCATCATCATATATAGCAGGGATTACTATATTGCCTTCCGCATCTTTATAGCCATATTTACTCCCTTCTTGAAATACTCTAAAGTTTTCTCCCGTGGAGGTGTTTTCTTGGGCTGATAGATTCTGCACCATAGAAATACCTAGCATTATCAGGATATTTATCAATACAATACCTATAAAACTTTGTCTGTTAATGCAATTCAATCTTTTCATATCCATAATTCTTATTTAATTCACAAATCTAAGGATGTTTAAGATTGAAAAATATCCCACAAATGGGAGTTTTATAGAGCTATTATATTTGAAGCCGGATACTTGCGAAGATATTCAAAAGTGTATCCATTCTCTTTTAGCTTATAGATCAATGTCTCAAGATCATTTTTTGCATTTATTTTTCCAAACATCTGATCATGCATTAAAAGAACTATATGTCCTCTTGTAAAAGTTTGGGAGGTATTTTTTATATTTTCAATTTCTTCCAGTAACTCGTCAATGGTCTGTAAAGGAGTATAATCTTTTGATTCATATTTCCATTCCACATCCCATCCGAATATTTTATAGCCGTTATCAACTAATAGCTGAGCCGCTTCGGCTCCTGTTTGTTTAACGTTTTTCGTTCTTTTAGCTATATGCCATAAGTTACGCCCTGGTAAACGGGCTATCGGATGTTGTAAACTAAAGTCATTCCTGTTTTTTTCAAAATCGGCTACAACCTCTTCCGGCTTTTTGTAATAATTGAGATATCTGTGATTGGCGTGGGAATAGCTATGATTATAGATTTCAATATAAGGATTATCATTTAGCAGTTCATAGTTTTTTTTGAACCGGGAACTTTCACGAATGGGATGGCCAACCAGAAATATATTAGTTTTTACTCCGGTAACCCGAATTATACTATCTATATATCTGCTCCCATTAAGTGGAGAATCATCGATTGTCAAATAAATGATTTTGCCGGATTTTAAAGTATCAATGGCCTCTATTGATAGTTCCAGTGTCGGTATTGTATCAGTAGATAAAACTGTCGATAAATCGGGATTATCAACTGTCAGTTGTGGCATTATTTCTTTACAACAAACTAAAGTAATCAATCCGACAAGTCCAAGAGTAAAGTAATTGATTGTTTTCATATTTTATTGATTTTTATGGACATACAAATCCCTGTCCGGTGCGAGTGCTCCGGTTTACAAAAGGGATATTTTATAGGATTATTTTATCTCCAGATAATATAGGATATATTTTCAGGAATCACTTCGAGTTGCTTTCCGAACTCTTGCAAAACAAGCTCATTATTACGGTACCATCCGTAAGCATCACCTCCGACAAGATAGATAGCATCGGATATTCCTATGTCAATCAAAGCTTGCGAAAAGTCATGAAATGATTCTCTCTCTTTTGTTTCCACCATAATTACCTGTTTATCACGAATAGCAAGTGCACGGCGGATAGATTTATTTTTAAGCTTGTTCTCAACCAATTCTCCTTGATGAACAAGTGGATACTGTCGGAAGAAAGAACCGTTATTCTCTATCATCTGTTGTAATAAGGGAGTCGATTCTCCTACACCCAAGGTTACTTTGTTTTCTTCAATGGCAGCAAATCCTTTCTTGGCTACTCCACGTGCCAGACGTTCACCAGAAAGAACAAAGTCTCCTACTATTTGTTGGTTATCTTTTCGAATATCAGCAGCCATGGCGGAAAAAATAATTGTTGAATCTGATTGATCAGGCATTCCTACCATTAATGACATACTGGCATTTCGAGGTGTATATATTAGGAGTGGAATATCATTTACTTTTTCTTCAGATAGATCGATATAAGAACTTTCTTCTACGTTGTCGATCGTTGCGACAGATATGCTTGGTTCTGCTTTTTCTTCGGGTTCAAAATAGTATTCTGGTATTTGTTCCTTGGAAGAAAAAAGTATAATACTGCCTATCAATATTATGATCAATACGATAATAGAAGTACCCCATATTTTCCAGCTTTTCTTTTTTCCTTCTTGAGGATTTTGTTCGGACCCTAGGATATAGACTTCATTTTCTTTTTCATTATTTATCATCATATTCCGATCCTCCTGCTTTTTATACTGTTTTCTAAGACGGTTTTCAAGGCTTTCAATGCTTCTTTGGATGCTGAAAGAGTAAACTTATTTGGAAAGCTGCCATCTGAAAGAATTATCTGTTGTTTGGAAACGTTTACATAATAAATATACTTGCCATTAATGATAAGGCTTTTCCCTAAACGAATGAATGTTTGTGCATCTGTACCCAGCTGCTGTTCTATAATTTTTTCGAAAGAAGCCAGGTTAATTGTAAACAAATGCTCTTCTTTGTCTACAAGAGTCATCGTGGAGTAATTCCCATCTGACAAAATATACACAATCCGATCCGGTGAAACCCGAACTACTTCATTGCTATTTATTAAAACCAGATACTTTGACATTCTGTGTTATTTAAGTATCACAAAGATAAAGCTTTCCCAATAGAAGGTATAATGAATTTATGGGTACTTTATCAAATAGTAGACTGATTGTATGAAATAGGTTATAGGAGGGATGAAATGAGACACAACGATTAATGTTTAATGATTAACGATTAATGGAGAACATTTTGATCATTTTTTTAAATTATATTCAATTCTTTATGAACGCTTAGGGCCATTAATTGTTAATCGTTAGAAAATCAGTTATTAGTTAATTCACGGTTTTGCAAATAACAAATATATTTCCTCTTTTAGAGTGTCAAAGTGAGCCTCATAATAAGTTTTACCATTCACCTGGATAGGTTGAGAGGATAAGAGAAAATTATTACCAGATTTTATTTCAAAAGGAATAGATGTTCGTAGGTGACATGAATTACCTGAATGCGATATGATTTCTGCTTTACGTAATACTCCTTCTGACCACTCCATTGACTGCAATTCAAAATTACCTCTCGTTTTAAGGCCATCAATTTTGCCCTCCGCCCACACATCAGGTAGTGCAGGTAGTAGATGGATAAATCCTGCATGGCTTTGCATTAACATTTCTGCTATTCCTGCGGTATATCCAAAATTTCCATCAATCTGAAATGGAGGATGGGCATCAAACATATTCCTATATAATCCTCCTCCTTTTCTTCCCTTCCCAAAGTCAACCGGATTGAAAAAATTAGCAATGATTTTATATGCATGATTGCCGTCAAGCATACGTGCCCATAAATTAATTTTCCACCCCATCGACCAACCGGTTGCTTCGTCGCCACGTAATAGAAGTGTTTGTTCTACCGCTTTAAAAAGCTCCGCGGTTTTATCAGGTGTGATTTGATCACCCGGATAAAAGCCATATAGATGAGATAAATGACGGTGCTTAGAATCAACTTCTTTAAAATCATACATCCATTCCTGAAGCTGGCCTTTTTCTCCGATGCGGTAGGGTAACAACTGATTATATTTTACCTGAAGCTCATTACGTAGTTCTGAATCAAGCATCAAAACTTCAGAGGCTTGAATCGTACGGATAAAAGTTTCTTTAATGATTGCCATATCCATTGTCGGCCCCATACTTAATGCGGCTGACTTTCCATTGGGATCATAAAATGCATTTTCCGGAGAAATACCTGCAGGGGTTACTAAATAACCTTTGCCATCGTTTACCAACCAGTCGGCAAAGAATTCAGCAGCACCTTTGATAATAGGGTATGCCTCATTCCTGAGAAAAGTAGTATCATTTGTATAGAGAAAATGTTCCCAAAGATGGCTACCATACCATCCCTGGGCCATAGGCCAGAAAGAGGCAGTCGGAACATTATCGTTTGGAACCGGCTCCCGCCATAAAGAAGTATTGTGATGAGCAACCCAACCACGGCGATTGTACATTTTTTTTGCCGTTTCTGTTCCTGTAACAGATAATTCTTTTATGAGGCGAAACAAAGGTTCATGACATTCAGATAGATTGGTTACTTCTGCAGGCCAGTAATTCATTTGAGCATTAATATTTTGAGTATAACCGCTATTCCAGGGGGGAACGATCTCTATGTTCCACATTCCCTGTAAGTTTAATGGTTGACCTCCTGGACGTGAACCACTGATCATTAGATAACGGCCATATTGAAATAACAGAGCGGCTAAATCAGGATCCGGTTTTTCAGCAAAGCGCATAATACGTTCATCCGTAGGTAGGCTTCTTTGTTCTTTATCTGATACCAGAGCCAGAGATACTCTGTCAAATAAATTTCTGTAATCTTCAATGTGTCTGTTTTTTAGAGTAGAATAATTGGATTTAGTATTTTCTAGAAGTTCAAATGTCTTAGCAGATGGGTCGACCCCCTCCCGGCTCGGACTTTTATCAAAACCATTATAGCTAGTTGCCAGAGCTATTAGAAAATAAACTTCATCTGTTTTATATATATGTATGCCTTTGGGTGTAAAATCAATTTCTCCTTTATGGGGTAGTATGGGTTTCACACGTGCTTCAAATAGCATCCCTTTATTATCAATATCTTCTCCATATAATACCCTTTTATCAAACTTACGCTTACCGTTTTTATCATAAAGTTCAGGGTGTTTATATTCATCTCCCCATCCTTCTATTTGCTCAAAAGTTCTGCGTTCCACATATCCCGGGGCTTTCCCTTTTAAGATCAGATGACCATCTGCAACACTTTGTTGGGCGGTAGGATGTGGAGATGTGAAATTAAGGGATATATCCAGTCCGTCTTTTACATCACTTGTCAGGTGTACAATGATTAGATTGTCAGGATTTGAAGCAAATACTTCTCTTTTGATATTAGCTTCACCCTGTTTGAATTCTGTGGTGACAACAGATTCAGAGATATTTAACTCCCGCTTATAACCGCAAATTTCTCCCTTTTTATTGTTTTCTATATAAAGGTCTCCAAATGGTTGATAATATTGATGTAAACGTCCAAGCCAATGTTTAGCGACAATCTCATTTGCCTCCAGGTATTTTTTATCTTTTAAAAGGTTAACTACTTTGTTAAGCTGTTCAGGAGTGATCTTAATATCTTTAAAGACGACAGAAGGTTCACCGCTATAAAGAGTGTTTTCATTTAAGGAAAGTTGTTCTTTATCCGTTCCTCCGAAAACCATAGCTCCAGAATGTCCATTTCCAATGGGAAGTGCTTCATTCCAATTATTAGCCGGTTGGTTATACCAAAGCCGTAAATCTTCTTTTTCTATTTTCTGGGGCTGACATCCTAATAATAGGAAGATTAATGTGAGAAATGATAAAATTACTTTCATACTATATTTATATCTTTGATAATCTTAATTTATTAATTCTGCAATTTTCTCACTCCATTCTTCATACCCTTTTTTACTTAAGTGAAGAAAATCGCGTCCATATAATTCGGTTTTCAAACTTCCATCCGGATGTACAAACCAATCAGAAGGATTTATATATCGTATTTCACCCCATTCTGAAGCCGCTAAGATCTCATGTATTTTATTGCATTGAATCCGTTTAACGTTATCTTTCTCTTTGCCTGCCGGCAAAACACCCAATACAATGATTTGTGTCGTGGGTAATTGTTTTTTTGCTTCTTTTGCAACGGTTTTTATTCCTTCGGCAATATCCAAAGGTTCATCCCCTCCGGATACATTATTAATACCAATTGTAATTATAGCATATTTAGGTTTGCATATATTATAGTTCCCGTTTTGCAATCTCCACAGTAAATGTTGTGTACGGTCGCCCGATATACCGGCCGATTGCCAGACACCTACACCTATAGCTTTATCCAATGCCTCTTTCCCTGATTTAGATTTTACCGCTTTCCTGTCGCCTCCCAGGCCTTGTGTGATGGAGTTGCCCAGCATAAGTAATTTCACTTCTTTCTCAGCTAATGTTGCAGTAATGTCTTTAGCAACAGAATGCCAGTCTTCACCTTCTTGCCATCCGGCAGCAGACCGGAATTCGTTTCCCGGAATAGGATGGATGCACATGTTTTCTGCATGACCGGTAGATTTCAGTATAAACCGGACGATAGGTTCAGGATTGGGCAATGAGTGTGGATGATGTCCGATACCAGGCTTATGGATGATTTCAAGTGTATAACCTTGTTTGTCTAACCGGGAAGCAAAAAGTTCTGTGTTGTCGGTTACGGGAACAACTATGTCATCATCTCCCACTACATGAAGCATCGGAAACCCGGCTTTTGCCAGAATTTCTGCGTGATCGACCGGATTATTTGTCCATTTCAAAGCTTCTTCCTGTGATTTGAAATCATAGGCTTTCAGAAGTTGCTTGGTATCCTTCTCTGATTTACCAACCGGCCAGCTTTTTATATCCAATACAGGTGCATCTGCATATATACAGGCTACTTTCTCCGGATTTTTTGCCGCCCAATTGTATATAATTAATCCGCCTCTACTCATTCCCTCCAGTACAGCTTTTTTATTCAGTCCGGCTTCTATTGCCAATTGATAGAAAGAATCCCAGCGCTTAACAGCCTTATCTGCACCATAAAGATCGCTTACATCACAAAAGGTTAGGTGAAACCCTTTTTCTAAAAGAGATATGTCGGTTTGTGGTTCATGTCCCCAGAAGCGAGCTCTCCAAATCCACGGATTACCTGTTGCTACCTGGTGAGGTTTCACAATCTTATATTCTATTCCATTATTGTTATATGTATATCCTTTGAAACCATGAAAGTTAAATTCTCCTGTAGGTTTCAATGAAAAATTTGAAATAATATCGTCTTTTTTTGTAGAAGTGTTGGTATTTATATAATCGTATAGTTTAGCAGCGATTCTTCCGGCACCAATAGAGGATGGATGTATTTGATCGGGCATTAAATAGGATTCATGTTTGTCACCAAACAAATAATACAAATTAATAAGATCCAGATCTTGTTCATAAGCCAATTCTTTAATGACAGGAGCAATATGATTCTGAATTACACTATCGCATATACCGTCGCTTCCCGGAATAAAACATCGCACAGGAGTGAGTAGCACTACACGGGGTTTGGAAGGTAAATTCCGGTATGATTCAATCAATTCCAGATAATCTTTCTTGAAATCGTCAAGATAAACACGGTTTTGCGGTTTAGAGTCATTAGTCCCTAGCTTAATGAAAACGATATCTGGCATATAATCCAGAGATTCTTTATATTTTTCTTTGTTTTTATATGGCGAATTACCCTTGTTTAATAAAGAAGTTGCTGATACCCCAAAGTTTCTCACTTCGAAACCCTCCCCAAGATAAGCTTGTAATTGAGCCGGATAACTATTTAACTCCCGGTTCTGTATGGTTGCTCCAAAAGTTATACTGTTGCCGACGCAAGCAATCTTTATCGGATTTTCTGCATAAATAGAATTGAAACAAATCAGGAAAAAAATAACAAGGGTTAAGTTTATATATTTCATATTGTCAAATTCTTTATATGTTAAATGTTTTTATTAACGGGCGATTTCTTCTGCGATTAACCGGTATCCCTTTTCATTGGGATGAAGCCCGTCACTGAATAATGATTCATTGATAGTTCCGTTATCCTGTAATAACTTTATTCCCGGATTGCAGAATTGATATCCTTCATTGGTCGACATTTCCTTAATCTTAGAATTTATAGAGTTAACTAATGTTTCCTGGTTACGTCGCGGAAGTATGCCGGAAACTTTCAGAATAGCATCCGGTTGACGTTCCCGAATTGCAGTCATAAGAAAGTTAATCCCTTCTACAATATTTTTGCTATCCGTATCTCCAAGATTATTTGTACCAATCATAACCACAATATTCTCCGCTATATATCCATCCAGTTCATCATGATAAATACGCCACAAAACATTTTCTATTTTATCCCAACCATATCCCATATTGCGGAATCCTTTCACTTCCATAAATTTATCCCAACTATCGGCTCCTCTTTTTTGTGGACCTGTAGTTTCGCCTCCCCAGAAGTGGGTGATTGAGTTACCGAATATAACAGAACGGGGAGGATTTGTCTTGTTTGTAGTAAGTATTTCCTTATGGCGTCTTCTCCATTCGTAGTTACCCGGTTCACGGCGTTGAGTAACGGGAGTAGTCACTATTTTATCTCCAACGGGTATTTTCAAAATATTTCTAACCTTTTTTTCTACCGCATTAGCCTGCGCCTGCATGCCAAGATCAGTGGGGTGTATGTTATCGACCCAACCGTCAGCTGGAATTGCCAGTTCTTCACGTGTCAGATAATAGAGTTCGCCTGTATTTTCAAATATCAAGGTTTCGTATGCTTTTTTGTAAGCCCTGTTTACTTTGCTATATTCTTTGTATTTGACACTATCTGTTTGTGCATTGCTATAACCTATATGTTCAATCAATAGGATGGGAGTGGAGTGTTGCCTACGTATTTGTTTCACGGCTTCCACTGTTAAAGTATATACTTCCTCTTCTTCTCTGTTAGTTAAATTAGGAAGGCAATCTAAAATAAACAGGCGTGCATCAATCTCGTTTATAAAATTTAATACTTCTTTTTCCAGACGTCCATTTCCCGAAAACCCCAGGTTTATTAAAGGATAGTCCAGTTTACGATGCAAAATATTCCCCCATGACATAGCCGGACGGGAAGCGCATGCCCCGTGAGCAATGGATGTGCCGTAAAGCACAATGGGCTTTTCAAGTGATTGGGGAATAAATGTCAGTTCGGAATTACTGGTTGTTCCTATCTCCATCCATTTTACGCTGTTGTAAAGCGGAAGAAAAAGCCGGTACTCATATCCCCGGTCATGATATATATCTTTTCCCAGATTTTTAAAGGTAAATTGAATCGTATCACCAAAAGAATAATTACCGGCACAAAAGTTCCATTTACCATCACTATCAATGCTGTATAAATCTATACCTGAAACACCCATTGCCGGCATGTGTGGCATGCTGAATGCACCAGATACACCATAACGAATGCTTATCTCTGGCGCATTAGAATAAAAGTGAATAGAGAGTCCTGCCGAATTCCGTGATAAATTCCATACTGCATCGCGGACTTTATCTTTGGCTCGATCAGGAAGTCTTACATAAGAAGTCCCTATTTCATCTGTCCATCCTTGGTTTTGAATTACCGGAAAGCAGGATTCTAATGGATTCCGCCATAACAATTGTGCTTGAACAGAGAATGAAGTTAAGCAAAGAATAAAAATAAAGGCGATGTTCCTAAATCTGTTTAGGTTGAGTTTGTTCATATATTTATATATCTGTTACTTAATAGATCACAAATATAAACTTTATCCTTCTAAACTGATTTTGTTTTTATGCAAATTTGATATGATCAATATCAAAACCCTATTCCATCTTCAGAAAATTTACCGGATTTGATAGGGCTACCGGCATGGAGCGGGCAATCACACAGAATTGTGTAATAGCAAAGATTGCAATGCCGCTTAAAAGGAATAAAGTTAGATGCAATGGAATTTTTAATGCAAATTGCTGTAACCATTCAGAACCAACAATAAATGAAATTAAGATACCAAACACGATAGCCGGTAATGCAATATAGGTAATTCCTTTGGCCAGCAATCGTAATACATCAAGTACTAATGCGCCATTGACTTTCCGAATAGCTATCTCTTTAGTACGGCGCATAATTTCATCTTCAACAAAACCGAATAATCCAAGTAATGATATCATTAACATGATAATAGATGCTACGATCACGGAATCACGGAATAAGCGGGCATCACGGTAATAATTCTTATATTCTTGTTGGAAAGAGAAAAAAGTACTCTCTTCATTTTTAGTATAATTTTTTAATTGGGCAGACAATGTTTCTATAACATCTTTTGTAGGAGAAGTTGTTAACCGGACTACCAAATCCGGCCGCCAACCGTATGCATGTAAAGGTAATAAGACGATTGGGAATACCTCGTTATAGACAGATCCCGATTGATAATCCTTCATGACTCCACAAATTGTCCATGTTTTATTTAAATAATCGAATTGTTTGCCTATCGGATTTTCAGTGCCTAACATTCTAACCAAAGTTTCATTTACAATAACTTCATTTATTTTTTCGGAGGTTGATCCCCTGAAAGTACTACCTTCTGAGAGGGGAATATTATAAGTCTGAGCATAGTCTGCATCGGCTAGTAAAAAGCGTCCGAT
The DNA here is from genome assembly GCA_032073245.1 of Tannerellaceae bacterium. Taxonomy (GTDB): domain Bacteria; phylum Bacteroidota; class Bacteroidia; order Bacteroidales; family Tannerellaceae; genus QVMG01. The sequence continues at coordinate 261,848 of DAMANX010000001.1, read as the reverse complement.
AAAAAGATTTTCTTTCGTTTCCGTATCCACAACCGGACTTCCGTTTAATCCACTCAAAGGTGTATCGGTAGCAAGAGACACTGATTCAACATAAGGGAGACGTAAAAGCTCACCTTTAGCTGTTTCTAATTGCTCAGTCGTCATTTCGCCCAGAGAGCTAGCTCTAACGATTCGCACAGTATCATATCCCATATCTTTATTTAGGATCATGTGATATTGAGTCATAATAATGACCAGAAGGGATATCATGAAAGATATACCAACGAATTGTACAAATAGCAATCCACTCTTCCATTTCTTTTTGCTGTCTGCATAAGAACGGAAAACCTGCGTAACAGGAATTGTAGATAATATGCGCGAAGGAAGAATACCGGTGGTGAAGAATAAGATCAATAAGACAAATCCTGCCACCCACAGGTTAGCAGGAGCAAAAACAGCAGAGAGGTCAGACTTTATTAATGTTTCAATAAATCCGCGGGAAGCCAAAATAATCAGCATCGATAAAATAAGCGATACTATTATAAGAATAATGGTTTCATACACAAAAATATTGAAGACATTTTTATTGGTGGCCCCGTTACATTTATATACTCCAATGGATTTAGCCCTTTTGGGAAGACTTGAAACAGATAGTAATACATAGTTCATGGCTGATGCAAATAAAAGAGCAAAAGCAAGTAGGCTAAGAATCAGGCTTGTGCGGCGCACTTCCGGGTCTTTAGTATGAATGTCAGTCATAGGACGGAGGAAATACTGACGAACAATGCCTTTTTGAATTTCTGCTTCTAAATCGAAGTGGCGTGCCATCATTTCGGGAATTTTTGCTTCTACCTGCCTTGGGTCTGCTCCTTCTCTTAGTTTCACATATCCAAGGTAAGCATCATTGTTTTGCCAACCGGGGCGTGCACCCCATTCATACATTGTTTTAAAGGTGGCAACCATATCCATCTGCAGATGTGAATTCTTAGGAACATCCTTAAATATGCCTGCTATTGTAAAAACATTATCTCCTTCGGCTAATCGTTTTCCTAATGGATCTTGATCACCAAAAGCTCTTTGAGCAAAGGTCTCTGAAACAAAGGCATGAAACGGTTTACCCATATCTGACAGGTTGCCTGCAATAATAGGTAATCCAAAAGTCTGGAAGAACAATGAATCGGCAATCATCCGTTTCGCGGATATTTTCTTATCATCGATTATATATTCCACATCCCCGACCCATCCGGTCATTACAGTACCAGATTCCACTTCAGGGATTTCCTGACTCATTGTAGGTGCAAAAGGTGCATTTATAATTCGTCCTTCGTCATTATCTTCTTTTCCATTTAAATTCCATTTACATGTAATACTATATATGCGTTCTTTATCCGGATAGAAATTATCATAAGACATATCAAATGCCACTTGCGAGAAAAGAACAAGGGCGACTACCAGACCCAATGTAAGAGAAACTACTTTAATTGTATTACTCCCTTTATTTTTCAGTAAATACCTGATACTATATAGCCACTGTTTCATGATGTTATTTTGTAAAATATTCAACTTATACAAAATAAAACAAATAGTGTGCCATGTGTTTTATTGGGTTTATTATCAGACGTTTATTGTTCGTATTTTGGGGATAAAAGTGTCTAATAATTTGTTTTTATGTCTAATAATTAGACAATGAGAGGTTCTTCAACCTCTCGACTTCTTATGAAAGTCCTGATTGTTCTTATACAATTTTCTCAATTCAAAAGCAATCATAATACGAAATACACCAAAAGCCATAAAAGCATAGGCTGTAATGAAAACAAAGGATAAAGCTCCGGCAGCCGGCATCCATATAATGGCAATAGAGAATAGAATAGCTATAATTGCAAGAGTTAAAACCCAACCCCAGTTATTTGTACCGTATCGGCGCATATCCATAGCAGTACCTACACCCGAGAACCCCCGGAACATTAACCAGAATGCAAGAATAAATGGCAATACTTCCATACTTAATCCGGGTACAACCATCAGGAGAATACCAATTAATAAATCGATAATACCACCTGCTAGATACCATCCCCAGGATGAGATATTATCTTTGTTATTCACCGCAAAGATAATTTCAAATATACCGCTTGTAAACATAAACGCAGCAAACAGAATACTTAATGTGAAGTAGGTTGCTAATGGATTTAATAATAAAAAAATGGCCAGGGCAATGTACAATATTCCTAAAACCAATGAAATCCACCAATTCTTAATAGCTGAATTAATTTTGTCGATAAAAGTTTTCATATTCTTATTTTTAATAATACTTCCTATTTACAGCCTAGTTTAAGAACTATATCTGTCAAGGCTTCTTACATTAAAACAAGACATTAATGGAATAAGTTTTTATATTGGGGTAGATGTTCCTTTCAGAAGGGTAGTCTCATTGAATTGTCAAAACGTTCCATCCTCTCATAAAGTTTCGTTCCAAGAATTATCTTTTGTAAGTTTTTCGATTTTTCTTCGCAGATTATATAAGGTTTCTCATTGAAATTAAAATCCCGTGTTCTTATTTGAATGGTTGCGATAATGAATCCTAAGGCTAAAACACAGAGAGAAATCTTTGACAAGTGCTTTTTAATAAAGCTGGAAAGAAATAAGAGAAGCATATTAATACACAAAACCGCAAGAACAATCAGGAAAATATCATAATTATTCCACCACCAGATATCACCTGTTCCACCTACATATCCTTTACCTGGAAAGAAAAAACGAATACCTTTCCATGGACCACCTGGTGTAATCATATCCTGAAGTAGATGAATAAGATATCCAAGTATAAATCCACTTAATATCAGTTTAACCTTTTGAAGAGATTGTATAAAAGGAATTCTTTTGCGGGAAAAAAGATAAAAAATAAAGCCGATTATAACTGTAAAGCCAACAGCAGCCACTAAGGAATGCATAAACCCATGATGTGAATACCAATGTGCCCCGGAATATATTTTATTGCCCGGCTGTGAAAGGTTCAACCAACTTCCTACAGTTCCATCAAATTTTGACCATAAACTGATTGCATCAATATCCGGCATAGCTCCTCCCAATCCTGAAAAGAAAAGAATACCGGTTTTTTCTTTCCATCCGCCCCTTGCATATATAGCTAAGCAAGTACCAACTGCGATACCCGATAGAGTATGTGTGAGAATATCCAATTAAATAGAGTTTGTTTTACAGTTTATTTTGAAGCAAATATACGAAAATATAGATGCTTAGTTGTAAAGTCGTGATTGATTCGGATTTTAAGCAAAAGGTAAAAGTAACAAACAAACCGGCTTATCTATTTTTATGTCTTTTTCTATATTATGTAGCATGCCTGAGTTTTTATCAATTTCGTAAACCTCTATAGAATTACTTTCCATATTAGCAACCAACAAAAAATTACCATTTGGTGTAACGAGAATATTACGGGGATGAATAGCGGTGGATTGATAACCAATCTTTGTAAGCATTCCATCTTCCTCATTGATTGAAAATATGGCTACTCCATCACCTTTCAACCTGTTTGAAGCATATAGGTATTTGCCATCCGGAGTGATATCAATATCCCCACTCCCCCGGGCATCCAACTCATCCGCTTTGATTGTCTGGAATTCTGTCAAACCCCCATCATCATAAATGAATCCGATAACTGTGCCTGATAATTCATTTATGAGATACAAATACTTGCCTGAAGGATGAAATACAAAATGGCGTGGGCCGGAACCATCTTCTACTTTGAATAGCATTAGTGATTCCTCTTTGATATAATCTCCCTCTACTGAGTTGTCCGTTTCAAAACGATAGATTTTATCTGTTCCTAGATCTGTGACAAATAAAAATTTACCGTCAGGAGAAAATTTGACACAATGAAGGTGAGGTGCATCTTGCCTCTCCTTATCAATACCTTGCCCTCCAAACTCAATTACCTGAATAGCTTTGGATATTATTCCTTCATCTTTGATTGAAAAAACAGATAAACTTCCTCCGGCATAATTAGCAGTAATAACATGGCTGTTATCTTTTGATACCACAATATTACATGGAGCGGCGCCCCTCGTTTCTTCACGATTTAAAAGTTTCAGCTCTCCGGTTGTATTATTGAAGGAGAGAGCATTGGCGAATGCCGGGTTTTCTTCATTTTCCGTAACAGCATAAATAAAATCATTTTTGCTGTTTGCCGTCAAATAAGATGGGTTTTCAACTTCGGCCACACCCGCATATTCTGCTTCACCTGTTATCGTATTAAATCTATAGACATAGATACCTTTACTTTTCTCTTTGGTATAAGTTCCAACTAAAAGGAACATTTGATTATCCATATTGATATTTTATTTATATGAGTTCAAAAGAAATATTTTTTTCTGAATAGACTATTCTTTATGAGGATTAAAACGAATATAATTAATCCATTTCGTTTTGTGTCTTTGACATGGATAGTCCACCATCAGCAAAAATAGTTGTTCCTGTAACATAACTTGCTTCTTCAGATGCTAGCCAGGCAGCTACATTTGCTATTTCATCCGGAGTTCCTATATAACGTAAAGGGATTCCCGCTTCTTCCCTTTCCCGTTCTTTTGGGTCAGCCAAGTTTTCTTTATTAATAGGGGTGTCAATTGCTCCGGGAGCAATAGCATTTACACGAACCCCTTTTGAGCCATATTCCAAAGCAAGGGTCTTGGTTAATTGTTTTATTCCTCCTTTACTGGCGGTGTAATGTACATAAGAGAGGAAAGGTACTGTTTCATGAATACTGGATATGTTAATGATACAACCTTTCTTTTTCTTTTTCAGAAAATAATTCAGAGCTTCCCGAGATCCAAGGAACGTTCCTGTCAGATTCGTGTCGATCACGGATTGCCATTCTTTTAAAGGCATCTTATGTGAATCGAATGGTTTTTGTTTTCCTGCATTATTTACCCAAATATCCAGGCCACCAAAAGCATATAATGCGGCGCTTAGCAGGTTGAATACATCTTTTTCTTTTTTTACATCTCCATATACAGCTATAGCTTCACCTCCATTTCTTTTGATTTGTTCCACCATTTCATTGGATTTTTCTTCTTCATGGTAATAATTAATGACAACTTTCATGCCTTCTTTTATAAACCGATGAACAATGGCGGCTCCAATACCGGAAGATGAACCTGTTACGACAGCTACTTTACCTTTTAAATCTTCATACATTGATTCTATACTTTAATAGGGTTGTGTTTTGTATAACAAATATCTTGCATACAAGATTACTCATTTAGCCAATCTACGTAAGCATTTAATATATTTTATCAAAATCCGTTGTAACGAAGTTCATATTGAATACGTCTAATTAACAAATCCCATCAACAGGAAAGGCCACCCAAAGTTGATGATATAAAAAATAAAGACTTATGAAGCAATGGATAATCATGATGCTGCTTAGCGGCACCATACAGGGCATTTTTGCGCAAAATTTGAAACTAGACGGAATAATTATTGATGGAAAAAGCCGTATAGCTTTCGATCTGGCAAATATAGTATTAGAAACAGGAGATTCCGTTTTTGTAAAAGGAACAACAACTAACTCAACCGGGCATTTCCAATTTGAAAATATAACCACAGGAGACTATCGGCTTCGGATTTCCAGTATAGGATATATAACTCAAATAATCGAATTACCAGGTCTTAACACTAGTCGATCTCTTGGAGATGTTCTAATGAATGAGGATGCTATTATGTTAGATGACATAACGGTTTCAGCATCAAACACAAGTAGTTATTCCGATAAAAAAGTAGTATTTCCTTCTAACCGTCAAGTAGAAGCATCAACCAATGGAGTAAGTCTGTTACAGCAAATAATGTTGCCTAAAATACAAGTCAATCCTCTGTTCAATGAGGTTTCATTGCCGGGAGGAGGGGAACTTCAATTTCGTATTAACGGAGTAAAAGTTGAGATAAAAGAAATTATTGCTTTACAGCCATCCGAAATTATTCGTATAGAGTATCATGATAATCCGGGATTGTGTTATGGAAATGCAGAGGTTGTAGTCGACTATATTGTGCATCGTCCGGATACCGGGGGTAATTTCGGCATTGATTTAAGTGATGCTTTTAAGTTACCTATGTGGGGTAATAACTCTTTATATGCAAAAATTAATCATAAGAAGTCTGAATTCTCAGCGTATTATAGTTTGCAACACCGCGATTTTGACGAGGTTTCACGTGAGAATGAAGAAATATTCGTATATCCTGATGGCTCCATTCTAAAACGTATGGAAGAAGGAGAAAGCGGATCTTTCAAAGCTCGATGGCAATATCTGGGAGCAACCTATAGTTTTATGGAGGAAGATAAACGTATGTTTAATGCTACTTTTCGTTTTTCGCATGATTACTGGCCAAATAAGGATTTTACAGGATCGTTGTATAATGTTGCTGATCAAACAGATCGCGTACAAATGATCGATAATACATATAACAAGGGATACCGTCCTGCGCTTGATTTATACTATCAAGAGAACTTAAAAAATAATCAGACATTGGTTTTTAACATTGTAGGTACATATAATAAAAGCCGTATTCATCGTTTCTATCAGGAAAGCCGTGATAATATATTGTTGACGAATGTCAATAATCAAATAGAAGGCAAGAAATATTCGTTTATTGGTGAAGGGATTTATGAGAAAAAAATAGGATCAAACCGTATTAGTGGTGGTGTTCGCCATACACAATCGTTTACCGATAACGAATATATTAATGGAATAAACTATAAAACAGAAATGGATCAGGCTTTGACCTATGCTTATGGAGAATTCCGCGGGAAAATACAAAAACTTGATTACACAATTGGAGTCGGCGTAACCCGTTCCTGGTTCAAGCAAAAAGGGGAAGCAGAGAGCTATGAAGATTATACCTTTAATCCTCGGATTGTTTTGCATTATAATCTACCGGGGAAATCATTTATTCGTTTAAATGCCAGTATAAATAATTCTAATCCGTCTTTGTCCAATCTAAGTGCGATAGAACAAACAATAGATTCCCTTCAGATACAACGAGGTAACCCTAATTTAAAGCCTTATAACAGTTACAGCATAGGTTTGACCTATGAATATCAAAAGGGACTATTCTATGGGAATCTTTGGGGGCATTATGAGTATCAACCGAAAGCAATTATGGATGAAAAGTTTTGGGAAGGTGATAAAATAGTCCAGACATGGAATAATCAAAAAGACTGGCAAAAATTTAGCGGACGTGCCATTGTACGTGTCGGCCCTATCAAAGATATCCTTCAATTTTCTGTTGCTGGTGGAGTAAATCATTACTTAAGTCATGGTAATACTTATTCACATACCTACACCAATTGGTATACTAATGCAAGTATGACAGCAACTTATAAGAAATTCATGTTAGGTATGGGTCTCGATACAAACTGGAACTGGTTTTATGGAGAAACCCTTTCCGGTGGTGAAAATATCCATTATATGATGCTTCAATACAGTTATAAAAATGCTTCCTTCTCGATTGGTGCCTTTAATCCATTTGTAGACAACTATAAGACTGAGGAAGAAAACTGGTCCCGATATGCTTCTTTTAAAAAGAAGAATTTTATCGGAGAAAGCTCCCGGATGTTTCTTGCTAAAGTAACTTATAATTTCTCTTTTGGTAGAAAATTCAATGCAGGGCAGAAAAAGCTCGATAATAAAGATACTGAATCAGGAGTAATGAGTACGGGAAAATAAAATCAAATCGCTGTGTAAATAGGTGAAATTATAGAATATATGTATGTTTGTAAATAGAAAACAAATCTATCCGGATATATCAATAGATTTAATAACAAGTAAAACATGAACACCACAGACATTCTTCATATTCGCTTACACAATCAGTTACTTGCAGGAAGTCATCTTAAAGAACCACAAGAAGTTATTGCATATATGGGTGCTATGCAGGCACAAGCATACGAGATGGCAAAATGGGGTATAGGATTACGTTTACCCGGAGCTACAAATAAAAGTGTAGAAGAAGCTGTTAATGAAGGAAAGATAATTCGCACCCATATATTACGCCCTACCTGGCATTTTGTTGCGGCAGAAGATATTCATTGGATGCTTGAGCTGTCAGCTCCGCGAATAAAACCTATGTTTGTTAATTATGGGAAGATGAATGGGGTCGATGAAGAAACAATAATAAAAAATGTCCGTTTACTAGCAGGTATATTGGAAAAATACGGACATTTAACCAAGCAGGAAATAGAAGAGCATTTGAAGGCAGAAGGTTACGATACAGCACGTTATGAGACGAGTTATATCTTATCGTGTGCCGAACAGGAAGGAATTGTTTGTAATGGTGTTGTGCGAGGAGCTAAACAAACTTATGCTTTACTACATGAACGGGTTCCTAAAACTCATTCACTGGTAAAAGAAGAAGCTTTAGAGCGGCTAGCCCGAAAATTTTTTACCAGCCATGGCCCGGCAACATTAGATGACTATGTATGGTGGTCAGGGTTATTAGTCTCTGATGCCCGAAAGTCTATGGAACTTATTAAAGATGATTTTATCAGTGAAGAGATCGATGGCAAATCTTATTGGATGAAGAATAATATTCAAATACCTTCTATAGAAACTAATTTAGCTTTGCTTCTTCCTGCTTTTGATGAATATGTGGTGAGCTATAAGGACCGATCCAACATGGTTAATCCTGAACATTGGAAACCAATCAGTAAAAACGGGATGTTTGCTCCCACACTCCATTTGAATGGTAAGATGTTGGGACATTGGCGAAAAGTTAATAAGAAGAATAAAATAGAAATAGAACTTACCTTTTTTGAGAAGACACCCCAAAAGCAACAGAACTTATTTAAAGAGTACATACAACGGTGTACTGCTTTTTATGGTAAGTAAAAGTATGCCTTACTGTGTATGTGTAAGCGTCTCCCTAAATTATTTAAAATGGATTTTTTACATACTTACTGCAAATCAAGGGATATTTGAAGAAGATTAAAACGATGGTAGAGACAGGGCTTGCCCTGTCTCTACACCATTGTCACTAAACTTTTAAATAAAAAACAAATCAAATATCATATTGTCAATTCTATAGATAGAATAGCCCCATTATATAGCTGATATTTTTTCGTTTTATGGCGAGAAACACTTTTTAACCTATCTTATTTCTATAGGTTACTAGAAAACATTGACTTTTTGTTGGGAAGGTTATTCCTTTGAAATGATTAAAAATACAACCAGATATTTATTATCTTTGTTAGAACAAATAAAAAAAAGGATTGAACTATGAAAAAATGGATGTATTTAGTTCTATTTTTAATTATAAACCGTATAGCTATGGCACAAAACGAAGAAAAAGGGTATACCCCAAAACAATTAACGGATGAAGAAAAACGCGTAATAATCCATAAAGGTACGGAACGTCCTTTTACCGGTAAGTTCTATGATTTCAATGAGAAAGGCACATATATTTGTAAACAATGTGGTACACCTCTCTATCATTCTGCTTTTAAGTTTGATGCGGGTTGTGGATGGCCTAGCTTTGATGAAGAAATACCTGGAGCAGTAAAACGCGTTCTTGATGCTGATGGAAAGCGTACAGAGATAATATGCGCTAATTGTGGTGCGCATTTAGGGCATGTATTCCTTGGTGAAGGATTTACATCGAAAAATACGCGTCATTGTGTAAACTCTATCTCAATGGATTTTATTCCTGATAAAAAGGAAGAATAAAAAGGCAACAATAAACCGATAATTGAAAAAAACGCATTTATTTGTAACCGATTTTCAACTTGCTAAGTCTTATAGGTAAAGCATTAAAAATTATAAAATTGAAAATAAAATGGTAGAAGAAATGTGGATTGCCGTATTGGCAATTGTATGTGCAGTAGCACTACCGATTATAACAGGTTTGGTTATTGGTGTTCAAGCGATAAGAAGCCGGCATGAAGAAAGGATGGAAATGCTCAAAAACGGTGTCATACTGGAAGAACCGGAGAAAAAGCCAAACCGTTACCCTGCTTTGCGAAATGGGTTGTTTATGATAGGGCTTGCATTGGGAGTAGTTGTTGGAGCTTTGATGGGGCCTATTTTGATTATTGAAGATTGGTTTGATCTCACTATACCAACCATGGCTGTTTTATTTGGAGGTATCGCTTATGTTATTTATTTTTTTCTGGCGCGTGCAATCTATCGGAAAGAAAGAATGGATAATGCAATGTCAGACCTCCGATAAGGTGATTCTGAATGGATGAACAAAAGTGGATAGAACAGATCCTGGCGGGGGATATGCAAAGCTTTTCTCTTCTTGTAACGAAATATGAAAAAATGGCTTATACATTAGCGTTAAGAGTCATGGAGAATAAAGAAGAAGCGGAAGAAATTGTACAGGATGCCTTTGTGAAAATGTACAAGGCGTTGCCGGGATTTCTGTTTGGAAGTAAATTTTCGACCTGGTTTTATCGTATTGTTTATCATACAGCACTTTCAGCCCAACGTTCTCGTCGTACGTTTGTGGAGTATGAAGAAGCTGGAGCAGATACATTAAGTGATGCTGAGATAGATTCGGCAACATCGTTACTTGAACAAAAAGACAGAAAAGAGATTATAAGTAAAGTGATGGAGCAGTTGTCTTCGGACGAAGCAACTTTCGAATGTGAAAACAAAATTATTTCGCGGAAGAAAGCATTTTTACGAAATCATACAAAGAATCATGAAACATGAAACATCAGATATATTATGAAGCAAAATGATGTGGAAATAGATAAATTAACCCGCTCCCTAATGGAAGGAACTGCAGAACAGCCATCATCTTCGTTGATCAGCCGGATAATGGACAGGGTTTTTAATGAACGAAAAATATTACGAAAAGTATACGTTAAGCGTTTACCTTCTCTTGGTTTTATATTCGGTGTATTGGCTGTCTATATTTTTCTGGTTGGTGGTGGGCTTTATTTTTTTGTAATGAATCCTGACTCTGGGGGTATATCTATATCTGAAGAATTCAAACAGTTATTCCCTATTCTATTAACTATAGGGGCCGGTATTTCTTTTGCTTTTTTCTTTAGTCAGTTAGATAAATGGTTATTCTCTAAAATAAAACATTCAGATCAGAAACAGGACATAGAAGAGTAAATTCTTATATTTGCAGAAAACAATGTGATACTGAATGATTAAACAAATTCTTTTGGTTGGATTAGGCGGTGGTATTGGTAGTATATTACGGTATCTGACCTCTGTATGGGCATTAAAACAATTCACTTATAATTTCCCCTTAGCCACATTTATGGTAAATATCGCCGGTTGCCTTTTAATTGGTATTCTGGTAGGGCTTTCCTTTCGTTTTCAGTGGATTGATCAATCTATGAAATTATTACTTATTACTGGTTTTTGTGGTGGATACACCACTTTCTCCACTTTTTCTTTGGAGAATTGGGGGCTATTGGAAATGGGTAATTATGGTTCACTTCTTCTCAATGTGCTCGGAAGTTTTATTCTAGGCATACTAGCCGTTTGGGGTGGATTATTGTTAGCTAAGATATGAAAAAATATATCTTTGTGCGTAATTAAAAAGATATATGAATAAAGTAAAGTCTTTCCTACAACAACCTATTTCGGTGAATACAAAACCATGGTTGATTGTAGTGATCTCTACAGTAGTTGTTTTTTTTCTGTTAGCGCTCTTTCAACCTTTTGGGATGGATCATAGGCCGGAGATGATTAAATGGCTTGCTATTGTGGGATTTGCTTTAGTAACAGCGTTATGCACATCGATTGTAGGATATATATTTCCGCTAATATTCGTACGTTTTTACTCACCTACAAATTGGACAGCAGGAAAGAGTTTGATTAATAATTTTGTGATATTTGCGGTTATAGGCTTGGGTAATTTCTTTTTTGACTGGCTTATTACTAAGCGTGATCCGGAAACATTCATCTCAGTATTACTCACTTATCAAATAATCACTTTTTTGGTTGGTCTTATTCCCGCTGCAATCAGCACAATAGTTATTCATAACGGTCATCTTAAACAAAATCTGAAGGATGCCAAGCAGATGAATAAACGTCTGATGGAACGATTAACCCATACTACCATTCAGGAGGAGATAAAAGGTGAACCAATCGTTTTGTCAGGTAATACAAAAGATTCATTAGAAATCCATGCAGAGGATATTCTTTACCTTGAAGTATCCGGTAATTATGTGAAAGTTAATTACCGTGCAGGAAATAACATTAAACAGAAACAACTACGTGCAACAATAGGACAAATGGAAAAAGAATTGGTATCTTATCCTGCGCTCGTTCGTTGCCATAGGGCATTTATTGTGAACACATTTCATATTGTCAATGTCACAGGTAATTCCCAGGGTTTCCAATTAATGTTACAATATACAAAAGACGAGGTTCCAGTATCCCGTTCATATACTCAGGTTATTCGTGAGAAAGTAGAAGAGTATAAATCTTAAACTATACACATCTCATTATTACCTGTAGAAATCTAGAAAAACATCAGAATTCGTAAAAGATTACTTAGCATTTTATCCCATTTTCTGTGATGAATAACTAAAATACAGTTATTTATCACAATTGCTGCTGTCTATCCCAATAGTTTTTCAATCTCTATAGCCTCCTCTATATTTGCAGCATCACAATAAATAATTAGAGTTATGAAAACAGTTTTTTTAATGTTTATTTCTGTTCTTTTCTTTCAAACCGTAGCGGCACAAATGGATGAAAAGTTTTATTTCCCCGATAAAGAATGGATTGGGGTGAATGGAGTAGATTATGAAGAGATTATGCTTATTGTAGAGAAAGATACTATCTACCCGGCATTAATAAAACCCATTGGAATACCCAAAGCAACTATTTTATACTTGCATGGAAATGGGGGTAATATTTCTAAATGGGTAGGAGACGTAAAACCTCTCATTGAAGATGGGTATCAGGTGTGTATGCTTGATTATCGTGGATATGGAAAATCAACAGGTGTACCTACCCATATCAACATAGCTTTTGATGCCCAATTTCTCCTGGATACTCTCTTATTACGTGAAGATGTGAAAGATACTAAACTTATCATTTATGGAGGATCAATTGGTACACAGGTAGCTTGTTTACTAACCCAGAAGAATGAAGATAAAGTAGCAGCACTAGTCCTTGATAGCATGATGACCTCTTTTACAGATGTTGCGCTTGCCTTTTCTCCGGAAGAACACCGTGCTGTAATCAAGCAATATGTCACTTCTCCTTATTCGGCAAAAGAAATTATTCCACAATTGAAAAAGACCCGTCTTCTCTTTATCCATTCCGAGGAAGATCAAATCCCTATTGAAGGAGCATATACCTTATATGAAAGTGCAAACTGTACAAAAAGTTTTTGGAAATATGAAGGCAAACATATTGAGGCCCCGGTTAAATACCCGGAAACCTTTATCCGTCATATAAATGAATTGTTTTGATCCTTAATGTTTAGTGGCAAATAAAAAAAGAACACATTATGAAAAGTATTAAGTTAAAATATTTTATTCCCGCAGCTATCGGTATTATGATAGGTTTGACTCTTTATTTAACAGCCGGATGGTGGGGATTTCTGATAATATTCCCCTGGATTGGAAGTTGGATCACTGTTGGATGTATTATATCAAGTCAGTTTAAAGGTAAAAAGAAAGACCTTGGGCGGCGTGTCACAATATTGATGATATCACCTGTTTTTTTGATATTCCTTGGAGTAATGCAGCGTGAGAACCTACAGTTAGAAGAAACAGTATTTTATATAATGCTTTTTGTTTCCAGTGGTCTGTTTATCCGTGTGTTGGTTCATTATGCGGTTGCGAAAGTCTTTGGCCCACTAATTTGGGGACGTGGGTTTTGTGGATGGGCTTGTTGGACAGCAGCTTTTCTCGAATGGTTACCTATTAAAGAGAACAAAGAGATACCAGTGAAGTATACACGGATACGTTATATTGTTTTTATTGTATCCATCTTAATCCCTATAATATTCGTTCTAATGGGATATGACTGGGTAACAAATCATATAAACGAAAGCGGGGGAGTGATTCAAACAGGTAAGCCAGGCGGTTTAATGTGGTTTCTGGTTGGTAATGGGCTTTATTATGCTGTAGCGATAATGCTGGCTTTTAAATTCAAAAAGAAAAGAGCTTTTTGTAAAATAGCTTGTCCGGTTTCGTTGGTAATGAAAGCACAAACGACTATTGCTTTAATACAGCCTCGCCCAACGGGAAATGAGTGTATCTCTTGTAATACATGTAATAAAAATTGCCCTATGGATGTGGATGTAAAAAGCTACATATCAAGCGGCAAAAGAGTGAGATCCAGTGAGTGTATACAATGTGGAATGTGTTCAAATATTTGCCCTACTGAAGCTATTACAATATAAGTGTTTCCACAATGGCTCTTTGATCACGGAAAAATTCTATTCGTTCCCTTTCTGCAACCTGTGAAATCATAGTAGATAATTTTTGAAGGCAATGTATCCTACTTTTTAATTTCATACAATTCTCTTTATCGAAGGAGGTTATAGATTGAAGAATAAAAGTCATCATAATACTCATATAGGATTGACCGGCACAAAGGTAAGAATGTGTGAAATCGATGTGGATTCCCGAAATGAATAATGAGAATTTATTGCCTGTTCTAAATTGTCCGTTTGTTGCGTATTTTTCCAGATTATCCAGAAATCGAAGTAATTCTTTTTTTAATTGATTTGCGTCTTTTATATTTATTAATTCAATATCTGTAAAATAATGAATGTTGTCTATTAGATGTGAGATAACGGAAGGATCCCAAATATAGAGCGTATTTGAAATGTTTTTCAGATAATATTCCATACGTAGGAATTCTTCTTGTAGCCTATCTGATATGGTGTATGCCTCAAATGGCATAGAAAAAGCATTGTCACCAAAAAGATAAAGAAATCGATAAACGAGGAATTTTGCAATATGAGGATAATTCATACACAATCCCAATGGAATAAAATTTAAGGCTTCAGCATGTTCAGAGTTAGGTTGGAGGCTTATTTCTCCAATTTTATTGACATAATTAACGAGCACTCTGTAATTCGCATCTTCCCGGGAAACATCTGTTATACTTTCTTTAGAAGTGATCGGATTGTATTGCTTTAGAGAAGAGCCAATCAATGCATCAATTGAGATATTCAAACCTTTTGCAATCTGTTCCGTTTCATTTAAAGTGAAAGGAACCTCTTTGCGTAATCGGCGGTATATTGATTCTTTCTCAATTGTAAGAAGTTCAGAAAGTACATTAGCAAGAGTTTTTTTCTGAGGATATTTATCTTGCAAAAATGCGAGCAATCTGTTATTAAGGTTTTCTTTTTCCATAGTATTCAGTCTTAAATACCTTATTAATTAGAGATTGCAAGATAATGAGATTCTTTTGAAAAACAATGTAAAATTATATTATTTAAGAACAGCTTTTGATTCTTTTATTACGCATGTAATTAACAATTGCTATGAGACACTTGTTATCATTGTAGTAATCCAAAACATGTAAAACAATGAAAAAAGTAGTATTAGTTGATATGGATGGTGTGATGGCTGATACTTATGCCCAATATATCAAGTATGAATATGATGAAACCGGTAGAAAGATTACACGGGAAGAAACGAAAGGAATATCTGAAACCGAAGCATTTCCACATTATGATAAACATGTACAGATGAAAGGCTTTTTCAGGGATGTACCTGTCGCAGAAGGCAGTGTGGGAGTGATGGAATACTTAAATGATAAATATGATCTGTATATAGTTTCTGCTGCGACGGAATTTCCCAATAGCCTGTTGGATAAACGTGCCTGGTTAAGTGAATATTATCCTTATATTTCCTGGAAGCAAATAATTTTCTGTGGTAAAAAAGATCCTGTTAAAGGTGATATTATGATAGATGATCATGGTAAAAACCTGGATACATTCGATGGAGAGAAAATAATGTTTACACAACCACATAATGTGTATGCAGATGATTCTGATTATAAGCGGGTTAATTCGTGGGCTGAGATAAAGAGGCTTTTATAGGTTTTTTGGAATACTGTTTTAACTTTGCTTTAAGGTCATTCTGATATGTTTCCATAAACCTACCGATATTAAAAAAGAGATAAGAGAAAACTTTCAAATAGGGATTTTTAATACGGATATGTTCAGTTGCAATGAAGTGAGTTCCTCCATTTTCCGTTTCATGAAATTCTGCAGTCCAGAATCCTGAAAAGAGTTCACTTTCCAAATCAAAAGAATAGAAACTGTGAGGTGTTTTTTCTTTTGTTCTGAATTTTATAACTGTACCATTGTAGGCGACTTCTTCCCATACTTCAAAGTCTACATCTATCTCTAGTATACGTATTTCATGCACATCTGTTCGATATGCATAGTCTTCATTATTTGTCACAACTTTATAGACTATCTCGGGTGAGGCATCAAAATAAGATTGACGGCTAACGACTCTTTCTTTAGGCAATAGTAATCCAATTAAACCAATCAAAAGGATAATGGAAATGATAATAGCAATAATAGTAAAGAGTATTGTCATTGTTCTATTTTTGATAGCATATTTAGCTATTGGTATCTTTCTTTAGCATAAACGCGAAGGTATGAAAGATATTGGACAAATTTGATTTATTCATATAGATAAATCAAATTTGTCATGAAATAGAAGATTAAGTTTCGTGCAATTATTCCACAACAGGAACTTCATTCTCTTTTAAAACTTCTAAAACTATTTTTCCATGTGTTAGTTGTTGATTGCCCGGATCTTCTCCCCCTAATAGTTTCCATCCCTCTGCAGCGTCTGCTAACGCGTATGTAATTGCTACATCTGTTTTCACATCGCATGTTGTCAATAATTCGGAGATTCGTTCCAGATCAGTTGCATTTTGCCGTATCACCATTGAGATTCCTGTTACCTCATGTTGTTTCGCTTCATCTTCTAAAATTGGGCCGGTAGTACTGACAAGCCGTCCACCTTTTTTCAAAATAGAGTAAGAGCGTTTTTGTGTGTCTCCACCAACAAATACAAGTACTAGGTCCATATCATGAGCTACGGTTATGAAATCTGTGGTGTGGTAGTCAATAGTCACATTAGCTCCTAATGACTTCAAAAGATCCTCATCCTTACCGGAAGCACTAGTATATATTTCTGCCCCAACTAACCGTGCAAACTGTACAACATACGCTCCTACCGCACCTGCTGCACCGTGTATTAAAACGCGTTGCCCTTTTTTTAGTTGTCCGTGTGTATGGACAGCTTGCCACGCTGTCTCTGCTACATGTGGAACTGAGGCTGCTTCTATAAATGTTAAATTCTCAGGTTTATATGTTACTTTGTCAATATCTACTGCAACATATTCGGCAAATGAACCACCCATACAATTACCATATACGGCGTCACCCTTCTTGAAAATTGTATTCTCAAATCCGGCATTTTCTATTGTTCCTGCAAAATCATGACCCGGTATCCATGGGAAATCTAATTTCATCTTTTCTTTTAAGGTTCCTGATGCCTTGAGTAAATCAAGATGGTTTATAGACGTTGCATAAACCTTTACCAATACCTGGTTTTCCTTAATTTCGGGAACAGGTGCTTCTTCATATCTTAATATATCTGATAATCCGTATTCATGGATTCTGATTGCTTTCATCTATCATGCAATTTATTTAAATAATTTACCTAAACTACCTAAAAGACCACCGCCGTCACTTTGATTTGTTTGGGCATTTGTATTGTTACTTCCCGTAAAGGCTTCAACAAGTGATTCCAGGTTGAACCCTTTCTCATTCGGATCGTTTACCTTATTTGAAAAGGTTTTCATTACGGCAGAGATAACAGTCGTAGCTATAGTAGTGGCAATGCCTTGTGAAAGGCCAACTTTTTGTGTTAAGGCATTTACGACATTAGTCTTAATACTAGTAATCATTGGATTTTCTACCGGAGTACTGCCTCCTCCAAAAAGACTGGCTAATTGAGATATATTACCAATGTTTAGATTTTGCTTAAGGCCATCAGCAAGGGCATGTGTTGTTGTCTCTACAGTCTGCTGCTTCTTCTCTTCAGGTATTGCATTTGAACCTGTTACTACATCCATCGCTTTCTCTTTTACGATGTTTAAGATATTGTCTAACATACTTTTTCTTTTTAAATTTTTATATGTATAGAACAAGGTATGGTTAGGGTTAGTTTAAAATAACGTATGTTCAATATTCAAATCTTACAATAATTGAATCTTCAAGCACCTCCAAGAGACTAAAAATTTCTACACACGCTTTCTATTTTTTTGCCTTCAGGGTTCAGCCGCCATTAACTGTCTAATTGCCAGTCCCTATGGCTGAAAGCAGTTGCATTCAGCCATAGGGACTGGCAATTAGACAGTTAATGGCGGCTGAACCCTGAAGGTGAAAATAATAACATTATGTAGAGAGAGATTACAGGGTGGAATTTATCACATAAACCCCACTAAAAAAACGATTAGATGTCTCCACAAAAACAATTAGATACTTTAAGAAAGAGGATTAGATACTTTTGAAAAAAGGTTATTATGTTTCTGAAGGTCTATGCTCAGGTGAGAGGGCATATATGTTCATCTTACTGAGAAGCCTTACTCACTAGACCGAGCAAGGCTTCTCAAGCGGGCGTCAAGCCTTTGGTGATAACCTATCTAAGGCTTAGCAAATTTGTGGTTCAGAATCTTTAAATTTTAGAACAACCGAAGGCATTCATTATATTGGTCCCACGTTAAAATAAGCCAGGTAAGATCCTATCAAGGTTGATCTTTTAACATAATAGTCACTGATAGAAAGGAGTAATATTGTATATTTGAGTAATTGTAGTTTTTGTCAACCAATGGCTGAAGTCTATATTTTACTAATAATATATTACTCCATCTTATTATGAAAACATTTATAAAAACATTTTTCATTGTGCTTTTAAGTATTATCCTATATTCCTGCGCTATGAGGGTGCCTATAGAGAAAGTGACTCCACAAAATAATGCTACATATAAAGTAGAGTATCTTTTTGAACATGATGGTTGTAAGGTTTATCGTTTTGAGGATAAAGGAAATTATGTATATTTCACAAATTGCCAGGGGGATGTTACAAGTATCAAAAATGATAGCACATCGACCCGGGTAACTAATAGAGTGGATCTGAGATGATAAAAATATGAGAATTAATCAAGATTCTTATATTTTTTTTTATTTCCTTGTACTGCCTAAATTGCTTGATCTGTCTTTTATACTGTTCATGGTATTAAATAATTTTTCAAAATGGTTACAATATTGATCATTGTTTCTTTTTGTCCTAATTTGATAGATACAATCCTCTATCTTTTCCCAGAGGAAAATAACTTCATTTCCTTGAAATTCCCTATATAAGGCCAAAGTTTTTTTATCCTGAAGAAGCATAAAAGCCATTCTGTCATAAGCAACAGCTAATTTTCTTACTTTTTCTTCATTTAACTTTTCATTAGTGGTACAGCTGTATATCCATGCTCTTAATTCTCTAATCTCTTCACAACCTATTTCTTTGATTATACTACGTAGTAATTCCATCCGGCGAGCTAGAATGCTATCATCTAGAGTTTTCTTTCCATATATGATAGTAACAATAATAAAAATCAGCTCAATTAAAGATATTATTGTATTAACTTGAAGTAATTGCAATTCTCCCATATTAATTATTTAATTCATATATAATTGAAGCATTATTTTTTGTCATGTCTACTATAGTAAATTCGTCTAAATAACGAGTTTTATACAGATCTTCAACTTCATTATTCGATAGTCCTTTCTGGTTATAGAACTCAAAAAAACGTTTTTTTCGTATTTTTTCATCCACTGTTACATATATACTTATATTGGCATTTTTATATAGAATATTTAATCCAACAGCGACTACACCTTCAATGATGATCACTCCCTGATCAATCAACTTATATACTTTTGAGATACGATTTTCTCCTCTGCTTGCAGCGTCATAAGCTGATATCGTAATCTTTTCTCCTAAAAACAATTTGTGAAAGTCTGTTTCTATTTTTTTAGAATTGAAGCGATCATAGACATTCATCTGTTTGGTTCTTTCTTTGAAACTTATTATCCAGTCATCTAGCTCAATTTTCTGTACGGGAATTTGTCCATTTACTAAATAAGTGGCTAAACTATTTGATAAAGTTGTTTTCCCACTTCTAGAGTTACCAGCAATTAGAACTATCACTCTCTCTCTTTCTGAAAGAAGATCTTGTAATATGCAAAAAATATCATTTATATTGTTTATACTAGTCATCTAACCCTATTCTTAGTGCATTACTACTTTATTTAATTTACTGAATACAAAATTACATAGAAAATATTTAGGATTGTAGTTATATCTCTAGCTGTATGAATGTTTAACCGGAAATTCTATCTTAATTTATTAAAAAGTAAAGTGTTATTTCTTAGAGTTTCTTATATAACTCATCCATCGTTTCATTGAGAATCGGGTGAATTGCTTCCGGAGCAATTTCAGCGAGAGGTTGCATAACGAAGGTACGTTTATGCATCAAAGGGTGGGGGAGCGTAAGCCTTTCGGTTTGTAGTATGAGGTTGTCATACATGAGGATATCTATATCAATAATCCGATCATGGTAGCCGTTGTTGCCACTTTTCTCGATACGTCCCATTTCTATTTCAATCAAACGGGTAGTATCCAGCAATTCAGTGGGTGATAATCGGGTTATTTGAATAAGTGCGGCATTGAGAAAACTATTTTGGGATTGAAATCCCCAAGGTTCAGTTTCATAAATAGAAGAAAGGGCGAGAATATCTCCCACCCTTTCGGCTAACAGCGCGGTAGCCGTGATAAGGTTGCCGCGCTTGTTGCCCATATTGGTTCCTAAACTGAGGAATACAACAGCCATCAGCCGGATTAGATTATCAGCATTGCATCGCCGTATGCGCCGAAACTATATTTTTCTTTTACAGCCACCTTATAGGCATCCATGATGAGATCATATCCTCCAAAGGATGCTGCCATCATCAAAAGAGTAGAAAGGGGCATGTGGAAGTTAGTGATCAGGCTATTTGCCACTTTAAATTCATACGGAGGGAAGATAAACTTATTTGTCCAGCCTTCAAATTCTTTCAGGTGTCCGTCTGTGCTCACCGCTGTTTCGATAGCACGCATAACAGAAGTTCCTACAGCACAAATATTATGTCCTGCGTCAATACCAGCATTCACCGTATTTACAACATCCCCACCAATATTCATTTGCTCTGAATCCATCTTATGTTTTGTCAGATCCTCTACATCGATATCACGGAAGTTTCCTAAACCGGAATGAACCGTTAGAAATGCAAAACGACAATCCTTGATCTCTAAACGTTTCAACAATTCACGACTAAAGTGTAATCCTGCAGCCGGAGCAACAACAGCTCCTTCTTCAGTCGCAAAAATATTTTGATAACGCTCTTCATCTTCTGGTTCAACCGGTCGATCAATATATTTAGGCAGAGGTGTTTCACCTAAAGCATACAATGATTTCTTGAAATCATCATGGTTTCCATCGTAAAGGAAACGAAGTGTACGCCCCCGTGAAGTTGTATTGTCGATAACTTCAGCAACCATCGAATCATCCTCTCCGAAATAGAGTTTATTGCCGATACGAATCTTACGAGCAGGATCAACCAGTACATCCCACAAACGAAGATCTTCATTTAGTTCGCGAAGTAAAAATACTTCTATACGTGCGCCCGTTTTTTCCTTGTTCCCGTAAAGGCGTGCAGGAAAAACTTTTGTGTTGTTGAAAATAAATACATCACCACCACCAAAGTATTCAAGAATATCTTTAAATGTGCGGTGCTCTATTTCACCTGTTTTACGATGTATTACCATCATACGTGATTCATCTCTGTTTTTTGCCGGATGCATTGCGATCAGTTCTGACGGCAGGTCAAATTTGAATTTAGAAAGCTTCATATCTAATTATTTATGTTAATTATCAGTTGTTTATGTGTTTGTCGATTAAACACTTATTACTCAACACTCACCACTTTTTCTAAAAAAGCATCTATGTCTTCGGTCGACATACACTTCTCCAAAGTAACTTCTCCGATTCGTGTACGTTCAAGTCCAGTCAGATGAGCTCCCGACTGAAGAGCAATGCCGATATCACGGGCCAGCGCACGAATATATGTGCCTTTACTGCAAACAACACGTATCTTTATAACCGGCAGGTTGCATTCAAGCAACTCCATCTCATCAATAACAAGTGTTTTAGACTTGAGTTCAACTTCTCTTCCTTTACGTGCCAGATCATAAGCCCGTTTCCCATCTACTTTACATGCCGAAAAAACAGGAGGCACCTGTTGAATTGTTCCAACAAATGATTGCAGCACTTCCTTGACAGCTTCGCAGGTAATGTGATCAGTAGGATACACCGCATCTACTTCTTTTTCCAGGTCGAAAGAAGGGGTGGTCTCACCCAGTTTCACCGTTGCAATATATTCTTTCGTTTGATATTGAAATTCATCAATACGTTTAGTTGCTCTTCCGGTACATAGGATCATTACTCCTGTTGCTAATGGATCGAGCGTTCCCGCATGTCCTACTTTTATCTTTTTTACATTTAGTTTCCGTGATAACTTATAACGGAACTTATTTACCAAATCAAACGATGTCCAGCCATACGGCTTATTGAAATACAGAACTTCTCCTGTCGTAAAATCCATCAAATACTTAATTAACTAGTGAATAGATAATGGCGATTGCTCCGGCTACTACGCAATAATATGCAAAGTAGATAAGTTTTCCTTTCTTTACCAGATTTATCATCCATTTGCATGCGATTGTACCCGTAATAAACGCAGCCAAAAAGCCTACTATCAATGCGGTATAAGAAATACCTGATGAGGCGGGTGAAAATCCCCCTTTCATCAAATCAAGCAATGCTTCACCAAGAATCGGGATAATCACCATCAAAAATGAAAATTTAGCAACCTGCTCTTTTTTATTTCCTAGTAGGAGGCCTGTCGCTATTGTTGTTCCCGAACGGGACAGGCCAGGTATAACGGCACAAGCCTGTGCAACTCCAATTATAAATGCATCTTTGAACGATATTTCTTCTTTCTGGCGAGGCTTTGCATAATAGGAAAAAGTAAGTAAAACCGCAGTTACTAACAACATGCAGCCAACCAACATAAGTCCGCTCCCAAATAGTTCTTCCACGTAATCTTTGAAGAATAACCCTACAATAGCCACAGGAATCATGGAAAGCAAAATCTTGCAAACCATTTTCATATCATCGTTCCATTTGAAACTAAAGAAACCTTTAAAAAGAGTAGAAACCTCATTCCATAAAACAACAATCGTGCTCAATACCGTTGCAGTATGAACAGCAATAGCAAAGGTAAGATTCTCTTCTCCGCTCATTCCGAACAGTACGCTTCCTATTGTTAAATGTCCGCTACTACTTACGGGAAGAAATTCGGTTAGCCCTTGTATAATACCTAAAATTAAGGCTTCTATCCAACTCATTCTGCCGCGTCTTTGCTTTTGCTATTCTTCAGAATTCCTACAATCATCAATCCAAATCCGATAAATGTTACTATCGGAGCCACTACTATACGGCGTGTACTGAATATTTCAGGGTTGAAAGATACTCCATCTGTCGAACCACCCCCACTCATCAATATAAATCCAATCACAATCACTGCAATTGCTATTCCAATCAGAATAAAGTTTTCTTTTCCAAAAGCAAAATCTCTTTTAGCCATTTTATTAAATGATTAATGATCAATGGTTAATGATTAAGATGCTGTTAAGCCTTTCGTTAATCGTTAAACATTCATCGTTTATATATAATACATTTGATCACCGCGCATTCGCAAATATTTGTTTACTGCAAATATTGTTGCGATTACGGATAAAACTATACCTAATATCAAAACTCCGGCATAAACCAATAAAAGAATATGCATGTCAAGTATTTGAATAAAACCTTGTAATTCAGTTTGTAGATAATACAACGCCCCTGTTAATAACAATATTGCCAAAAGCGCCGCAAATATACCACTTACCACATTATACCAGACAAACGGACGGCGAATAAAACCGGATGTAGCACCTACCAATCTCATTGTATGGATAAGAAAACGTTTTGAGTAAATCAGGAGCCGAATGGTATTACTGATCAACACAAATGAAATAGCCATCAGCACAACTGCCAGTACCAACAGTATCAGTCCCAGCCGCGCAATATTATTGTGTACCATCTCCATCATATCCTTTCGGTATAAAAGATCGGAAACAGAAGTGTAAGACATTATATCTTTTTCGATTAACTTCAAGCTGTCAGGGTTGGCATATTCCGAGTGTAATTTAACTTCGACAGACGCTTGTAGCGGATTAAAACCAAGAAAAGTTTCCGGGTTTTCTCCTAATTCTTCTTCCAGTTCACGTGCAGCCTGTTCCTTTGAGATATATTCGGTTGATTTGATAAAAGGCTTAGCATCTAGGCTTTTTTGCATTTGTTTAATGTCAGCCTCTTTTTGGTTGTCTTTTAAAACGATGGAAAAGGAAATGTTCTCTTTTACGTATGCAGATAGTTTATTACCCAGCAAACCTATCAGGAGTATAAGTCCCAAAAGGAATAGAACCAAAGCAATACTAATAATAGAGGTGAGTCGTGAATTAAAGAACGAGACTGAGCTAACCTTTCTATTTTCTGCCATTAGAAACTTTCAAATTTGAGTTAGATAAAAGGGAAAGATGCAAAAAGTGCACACCTCTCCCAATTTCCCTGCAAAAGAACAAATAATTTGTGTAACCCCCTATTCCTTTAAAGTTCTTTAACCTTATGATGGCTCATACTCTATGTTATCTACGTTTACTGTTCTTTATTAGGTTCCAAATGAAATAATCCTGATTAAATTGTATCTTTGCGGGTATTAATTGATAGATCTACATATAATGAAAACTAAACTCAGTGTGGCCTTAGTGTGTCTTTTTGTTTGCATGCAAACACTCTTTGCACAGAAACAACCGGTTATGGTTGAATTGTCCGATCCTAACTCTTTCTCAATGGTGATTATTCCAGATCCTCAAAGTTATATTAAGTTCGATGTGAATCAACCGTTATTTGAATTGCAAACGGCATGGATTGCTAATCAGGCGGAACGTATTAATTTGAAAGCTGCTCTTTGTACAGGTGATTTTGTGGAGCAAAATGAGATCCGTATTCCTGATGGCGTGAATGGTAACCAGACAAGTGAAGAGCAATGGCAGGCAGCTTCCCGCGCCTTTGAACGTTTAGATAATAAAGTGAATTATATTTCTTGCACAGGTAATCATGATTATGGATATGTAGCCTCGGAGAATCGACTAACCCGTTTTCCTCACTACTTTCCTTCCGAACGCAACTCTTGTTGGCGTAAATCTTTGGTTGCTGTCAGTACCGATTCGAATGGAGTTCCTACTTTGGAAAACGCAGCTTATGAAATAGACACTGATACTTGGGGTAAGCTCCTGGTAATTTCTATAGAATTTGCTCCCCGGATTGAATCTATAGAGTGGGCTGGTAAACTAGCTGCATCTAATAAGTATAAGAATCATAAAGTAATTCTTCTTACCCATTCCTATATGGAAGGTGATGGCTCGGTTATTGAAAAAGAAAACTATAAGTTATCACCTGCCAATTATGGTAAAACGATATGGGAGAAATTAGTCTATCCTTCTGAGAATATTGTGATGGTAATATGTGGGCATGCGTGTGAAATAGGAACATACGAAGAAAATGTAAGCTTCAGAACCGATAAAAACAAATCAGGGAAGGATGTGGCACAGATGATGTTTAACGCTCAAACGGCTGATGGATTCTGGCATGGAAACGGAGGTGATTGCTGGTTGCGTATAATGGAATTTATGCCCGATGGCCAAACGATCAAAGTGAAGACTTTCTCGCCTCTTTTCGCCATTTCTCCATTAACAGCTGATAAAGCATGGCGTACAGACTCCTACGATCAATTCGAGATTATTATTAAATAACAAAAGCACAATGAAACAAGTATTTTTAGTATTAACCGGCATTCTTGTCTATTTATTGCCGGCACAAGCACAACAGCCTGTTTTGCAATATAACGCAAATGCAAAATTTAAGATTGTTCAGTTTACCGATGTTCATTATATACATGAAGATCCCCGTTCAAATATTGCTATTGAACGAATCAATGAAGTTCTGGATACGGAAAAGCCAGACCTGGTGATGTTCACCGGCGATGTTATCTATGGTAAACCAGCTGAAGCAGGCCTGCGTCATGTTCTGAAACAGGTTTCCGACAGGAAGATCCCTTTTGCAGTAACATTTGGTAATCATGATGATGAGCAGGGATTAAGTGGTGCGCAACTTTATGATATTATTAAAACCATACCTTATAATCTGACCTCCACTGTGGCAGGTATATCGGGTGTAACCAACTTTATTTTACCCGTTAAATCCCATGACGGAAGTAAGGATGCGAATATCCTTTATTGCTTCGACTCGCATACTTATTCAAAACTAAAAGGTATTGGCGGATACGATTATATAGAGTTTGATCAGATTCATTGGTATCGTGACAATAGTATGAAGTATACACAACAAAACAATGGAATCCCTATTCCTTCACTGGCTTTTTTTCATATTCCGTTACCGGAATATAATCTGGCGGCCGCCGACGAAACAGCTATCCTGACAGGTACGCGCAAGGAAAAGGCTTGTGCTCCTCAATTGAATACAGGAATGTTTACATCTATGCGTGAACTGGGTGATATAATGGGTACATTCGTTGGTCATGACCATGATAATGATTACGCTGTATATTATAAAGGAATACTTTTATGTTATGGCCGTTATACGGGTGGTAATACCGTTTATAATAATCTACCAAATGGAGCACGTGTTATTGAACTCACTGAAGGTGAGAATGGCTTTACAAGCTGGATTCGCTTAACAGATAATAATATCATCAATAAGATTCATTTTCCATCTGATTTCATTAAGAAGAAAGACTAATTGAGCGTTGAACGATGAGTGGTGAGCGATGAGTTGAAATCAATAGCCCGCAGCTTTAGATGGGGTAAGATAATATAGATTAAATGGCTTTAGCCAAACACATCATTGTGTGGCTAAAGCCATTCTCATTTATTCTACAAACCTGCAGCTAAAGCTGCGGGCTATTGATTTCAACTCATCGCTCACCACTCATCGTTCAACGCTCAATTAATAGGCCCTCGCAAACACCACCCTTTGTTTAGATGGTTTGCCTGTCACCATACATTTCCCAGGCGTCTTATCTCCTTCCAGAGGTATACAACGGATGGTTGCTTTTGTTTCTGCTTTTACCAGCTCTTCCGTTTCTGCTGTGCCATCCCAGTGTGCAAGGATAAATAAACCGTCCTCTATCTTTTCTTTGAACTCTTCATAAGTATCAACACTTATAATATGAGATTTGCGGTAATCAAAAGCTTTTTGGAAAATATTCTGTTGGATATCGTCTAAAAGATTCTTTACATATTGCTCGATGCCATCACAAGAGATCGTTTCTTTCTCTAATTTGTCACGACGCATTACTTCAATTGTGTTATTCTCCAAATCACGTCCACCCATTGCCAGACGAATCGGTACACCTTTTAACTCATACTCGGCAAACTTCCAGCCTGGCTTTTTATTGTCGGCATCATCAAATTTTACAGAGATACCCATTCCTTTTAAATTAGCCACAATGCCTGCAACCTTTTCGCGGATCTGGTTCAATTGTTCTTCGCTACGGTAAATAGGAACAATCACCACCTGGATAGGAGCCAGCAACGGAGGTAATACCAAACCATTATCATCGGAATGTGCCATAATCAATGCTCCTACTAAGCGGGTAGAAACTCCCCAGGAAGTAGCCCATGCAAATTCCTGTTTGCCTTCTTTATCGATAAAACTTACATCGAAAGCTTTTCCGAAGTTTTGGCCCAAAAAATGGGAAGTTCCGGCTTGTAAAGCTTTACCATCCTGCATCATTGCTTCGATGGTATAGGTGTCCACAGCTCCGGCGAAACGTTCACTTTCCGATTTCAAACCTTTAATAACCGGCATTGCCATATACTGCTCAGCGAAAGTAGCATATACGTCCTGCATCTTCTGTGCTTCGATTTCTGCTTCTTCACGGGTTGCATGTGCCGTATGTCCTTCCTGCCATAGAAATTCTGCTGTACGCAGGAACAAACGGGTACGCATCTCCCAACGCATCACGTTAGCCCATTGATTGACCAGGATAGGCAGGTCACGGTAGGACTGGATCCAGTTGCGATATGTATTCCATATAATCGTTTCCGATGTAGGGCGGATAATCAATTCTTCTTCTAATTTAGCAGCGGGGTCAACCACAACACCTTTGCCGTCGGGATCGTTTTTCAGGCGGTAATGAGTTACTACTGCGCATTCTTTGGCGAAACCTTCCACATGTTGTGCTTCCTTACTCAAGAATGATTTGGGGATCAAAAGGGGGAAATAAGCGTTTACGTGACCGGTTTCTTTGAACATATCGTCCAACACACGTTGCATCTTTTCCCAGATGGCATATCCGTACGGTTTAATCACCATACATCCACGAACAGCAGAATTTTCTGCCAGCTCCGCTTTGATTACCAGGTCTTGATACCACTGCGAATAGTTTTCGCTTCTCTTGGTAAGTTCTTTCAGCTCTTTTGCCATTTTTGTAATTCTAAATTAGAGTGATTAAAATATGAGTCGGCAAAGGTATGAAATAATTTTCATGTATGAGATAGGGTGGGTATATATGAGAACGATTACATATTATAACAGGAAAGATAAAATGAGCCTATATCCTCAACCGGCTGAGGGTACAGGCTCAGGCTTGTGAACATATATGCTCAGGGAGGTGAAGGTATATGCTCAGTAAAAGGTTGGTTTGAATAAAAAGATGAGATTTTGAAAAGGCTAAACAAATACCCTCTAACTCTTGTTCTTATCTTGCTTTGTAATTCGCGGATAGTATAACAGTAACCAAAGCCGATAACTAAATGTATGAAAGGTATTTTACTTTTTTTCTTGCTTGGCCTAACGACTTTGGGAACCTATTGGTTTCAGTCAGAAGAAATACCATTCTCTTTCCTTGAAGAGTATGGCAAAGAAGGCTTTGCACAAGTAATCCGTGATAAAGAATCAAAAGAAGCATATCTTCGTATTCGGGTGGAAGGTAAATGGAAATTATTTGCCGGACCTACCCTTGATTTGATAAATATGTCTGATCCTCTTTTGAAAGGGAAGGGGAGTGGTACTTATAAACTAAAAGTTCCTATCGATAGGCGTAGTTATTTTCTGTTATTGGCAAATGATCAAATGTCAATTGTCGCCGAGAGGCATTTACCAATGAAAGGTGGATATAATTTCCGTGACTTAGGTGGACGGATCACACAAGATGGACGTATTATCAGGTGGGGAAGGATTTTCCGTTCGGATGATATGCATACAATAACGGATGATGATATAAGGTATCTGTCAAGTATTCCTTTTGCTACTGTTGTTGATTTTCGTTGTGAAGAAGAGAAGAAAGAGATGCCCAATA
This sequence comes from Tannerellaceae bacterium, assembly GCA_032073245.1. Taxonomy (GTDB): domain Bacteria; phylum Bacteroidota; class Bacteroidia; order Bacteroidales; family Tannerellaceae; genus QVMG01. The sequence goes on along the minus strand of DAMANX010000001.1, from coordinate 232,268 downwards.
TATTTACTACGGCAAATTATTTTTCATATACAGTCAATCCGGAAGGTTTCTGGACAAATAATCCGGATCTGTCGTTGATTCAGCCACATCATATAGATAGTCTGATGTGTCATATAAATGTATTAATGGTTTCTGATCAGGACTGTATAAACAGCTATCGGGCCTTTTTTACTTTACTGCATAAAAGAGAACATACACCTTTTCTTTTTCATTGTTCGTCGGGAAAAGACAGAACAGGAATGGCAGCTGCTCTTCTATTATATGGGTTAGGAGTAAGTGAAGAAGATATTTTGGAAGATTATCTTTTATCTAATACATTTGTAGCAGATAAATATACAAACTATCTGGAAGAGTATCCTACTCATAGCCTTATGTTTGAAGCAAGGCCGGAGTTTATACAAGCAGGACTCAGGCATATCAAAGAGAATTACGGCACAGTAGAAAATTATCTGAAAGATGTTTTATATGTAGATATTCCTAAATTGAGGCAAATGTATCTTTATTGAACCAAATGCATTATTGAGTGTTTTCTATATAGTAAAGATAGAATCGTAAAATGAAAACAATATTCATGAAAATAGGCCTAATCACATTAGTAGCAGGTATATGTGCATTTGTATTAAGTGCATGTAACAATAACCAGGCACAAAAGCAAGCCCGGTATGAGGGGAACGATATTTCAGATATTGCGGAAATACAAAGAGACAAAAAGACAAAGGCTGCCTCACTCAAGATAAACACAAATGGTAAGTGGCAGATCTATTCCGGTAACCGGGTGAGGACAATTGATCTTTCAAAACCATTATTGCAAGGAGAGGGGAGTGGAACCTTTGCGTTGCAGGTAGCCGATAGTACCCGAAGCTATTTCCAATTAGTTACGGACGAGGGACGGGCTATTCTGTCAGAACGTCTTTTGCCGATGACGGGAGGATTCAATTTCAGGGATCTAGGAGGAATAAAAACAATCGATGGACGATTTGTGAAGTGGGGTAAAGTTTTTCGTTCGGATGATTTACATAGTTTGACAGATGAAGATTTGACGTATCTGTCGAGTATACCTATTATTTCTGTAGTGGATTTTCGTTCCGAACAAGAGATAAACCAGGCTCCTGACAGAATTCCGGAATCAGTACACAAAGATTATAAGTTATCCATATCACCGGGAAACTTGTCTTCCTCTTCCGATAGTTCCGCTTTTGATTTATCGAAATTGGAATCGCTTGATATGGACAGTATAATGATTGATATCAATATCCAGTTAGTGTCAGAAGAATCGAGTATCAATATGTATAAAAGATTCTTCGGATTATTACAGGATAACTATAAAATACCTCTCTTATTCCATTGTACCGCCGGGAAGGATCGCACAGGTATGGGAGCAGCTTTGTTTTTGCTTGCTTTAGGGGTTGATGAAGAGCGTGTAATGGAAGATTATCTTTTATCTAACCAATATATCAAAGCCAAGTTTGCGCCAATGATAGCCCGGTATCCGGCTTTTGCACCTATGGCTGGTGTGGATGCGAGATATTTGCAGGCAGGTCTCGATCAGATTAAAAAAGAGCATGGAACTATAGAAAATTATTTGAAAAAGGTTCTGAATGTGGATATTGATAAATTACGTGAGATGTATCTCTATTAAAACACTTGATTATGGAATTTACGAAATCATTGAATAATGCTGTTGAGAATAGCCAGATTACTCCGAAAGGACACATAGAATTATTAAGTCCCAAGGGTTCCGACTACTTTAATTCTCCGGATGGATCATCCTGTAAGTCAAATGCTCCCTTGTTATTGGCAGAAGTTGATAATACCCGTTCGTTTACTTTTATAGCAAAAGTATTTCCAGAGTTTGTCACAATGTATGATGCGGGTGCTTTGTTTATATATGTAGATGAAGTAAATTGGCAAAAGTTTGCTTATGAAATGGATGAGGAGAAGAATACGCGTATTGTTTCCGTTCGAACGAAAGGCACTTCAGATGATAATAATCATAGTATAGTTATTAAAGAAGGTGTTTACTTAAAGATATCTTCCGATACGCGACAGGTTGGATTCTATTATTCTTTAGATAAAGAGATCTGGAATCTGGCTCGTTTATCACAGAATGACTTTCCTCCCCGCGTATATGTGGGATTAAGTTCACAATCTCCTGCAGGAAATGGAAACAAAACTCTATTTAAAGATATATCTTTGACCGACATCCCGATAAGAGATTTCAGGATGGGCGTCTAAAACTAATACATACCATGAAAACAGAAAAAGAAAAAATGCTTGCAGGCGAATACTATGATGCCGGAGATAAGGAGCTTATCACCCGGTGGCATTTCGCCAAGAAATTAATGAAGGATTATAACCAGGCTGATACAACGGATCGACGTGCATTAAGCAATCTGCTTGATCTCCTTTTAGGTTCTAAAGGGGAGAATGTTTGGATTACTGCACCTTTTTATGTGGATTACGGTGAAAATATACATATTGGAAACAATTGTGAGATCAATATGAATTGTGTCTTTCTGGATTGTAATAAAATCACAATAGGAGACAATTGCGGTATAGGTCCTAATGTTCAGATTTATGCTGTTACGCATCCTATAAATCCAGAAGAAAGATTCTCGGAAAACCTAAATGGGGATTTTGCTTTTTGGAAATCCTATACAGCCCCGGTAACATTAGGAAATAATGTATGGATTGGCGGTGGTTCAATTATATTACCAGGTGTAACGATTGGCGATAATACCACCATAGGAGCTGGAAGCCTGGTAACAAAATCTATCCCTGCAAATTGTTTGGCTGTAGGTAGTCCTTGTAAGGTTGTAAAGGAACTGTGATACCCCTCTTTCTGTTGATAACTTTTAATAGAAATAATGCCCTTTCCTGCTGTGATTTTCTCTATTTTTGTGAAAACGAAATGAGCAGTAGGTATGGACGAAAGTGTGTTGGATAAACTGAAAGTATTGGCAGAATCGGCCCGGTACGATGTGTCCTGCGCTTCTAGTGGAACTTCCCGATCTAATAAAAAGGGAACGATTGGGAGTGCCGCCGGATGGGGTATTTGCCATAGCTTTTCGGAAGATGGGCGGTGCATTTCGTTATTGAAGGTGATGCTTACTAATTATTGCATATATGATTGTGCTTACTGCATCAATCGTCGTAGTAATGATATAAAAAGAGCGACCCTTTCTGTGAGCGAATTGGTGAATTTAACTATTGAATTTTACCGAAGAAATTATATAGAAGGGTTATTCCTCAGTTCAGGTGTGGTACGTAATCCTGATTACACGATGGAACGATTGGTACGAATTGTAAAAGACCTTCGCTTAGTACATCGTTTTAACGGGTATATCCACATGAAAAGTATTCCGGGAGCCAGCCAGGAGTTGGTGCAGGAAGCAGGGCTATATGCCGATCGTATGAGTGTTAATATTGAAATTCCTAACGAAGAAAGCCTGAAATTAATAGCTCCTGAGAAGAATTTTCAAAGTGTTTTTGCACCAATGCGCTATATTCAACAAGGAGTTCTGCAGAGTGTGGAAGATCGTAAACGTTTTCGACATGCCCCAAAGTTTGTTCCTGCGGGACAAAGCACGCAAATGATTATTGGGGCTACTCCTGAAACTGATAAAGATATACTTCGTGTGACATCAGCACTTTATCAAAGGCCTACGATGAAGCGTGTGTATTATTCAGGTTTTGTACCGGTCAATGAGTATGATAATAGATTGCCAGCATTGAAACAACCCCCATTGGTGCGTGAAAACCGGCTTTATCAGGCTGACTGGTTATTGCGTTTTTATCAGTTCAAAGTGGATGAAATAGTGGATGATTCCTATCCGGATCTGGATTTGGAAATAGATCCAAAGCTTGCCTGGGCATTACGTCATCCGGAATGTTTTCCGGTGGATATCAATAAAGCAGACTACGAGATGATTCTTCGTGTTCCGGGTATCGGAGTAAAATCAGCTAAATTGATAGTTGTTTCCCGCCGGTATAACCGTTTAGGGACTGAGCAGTTGAAGAAGATAGGTATAGTAATGAAGAAAGCGCAGTATTTTATTACTTGTAACGAATTATCTATGCAAACGATTAATGAATTGCGTCCGGAAAATATACGCCGTATTCTCACACAGAAGCATGGACGGAAATATGATGATCGGCAGTTGATTATTAATTTCCAGCAATAAGGCGCACTCTCATGATTGTTTTTATATACGACAAAACCCTCGAGGGGTTGCTCACTGCTATCTTTGATGCCTATTTTCGAAAGACATTTCCCGGACTCTTGTTAGAATATGGACAACCTTTACCTCTTTTCCATGATGAGGTATTTACTGTTGTTACAGATGAAGAAAAAGCAGGAAGAGTTTGGAAAGCACTGGAAAAGAAATTATCCAAGGTTTCTTTATCATGTATTACTGTAAGTTGGCTTTCGGAATTACCGGAAATAGATGGTTTGTTGTTTCGTTATATATGTAAAAACATAGATGCTCCCTCTTCTATTGAAATGAATTTTGGAGATCCCGATGTCTTAGAACTGTCGAAGATATGGAAGAAGGTGGGACATGAGAAACATAAGATTCAGCAATTTCTTCGTTTTCAAAAGGCTGCGGATGGTACTTTTTTTGCTGCAATGGAACCTCTCTATAATGTACTGCCATTGACGATCTCTTTTTTGAAAGATCGCTTTGCAGACCAGAAATGGTTGATCTATGACCTAAAACGGGAATACGGTTACTATTATGATTTATCAGAGGTAATCGAAGTCCGTTTTGAGGATAAAGGTGATCACTTGATTTCCGGCCTGCTTAGCGATGATATCATGGATAAAGATGAGAAGCTTTTTCAGCAACTTTGGAAACAGTATTTTAAATCAATTGCGATCAAAGAAAGAATCAATCCAAAACTACAACGTCAACACATGCCTGTCCGCTTCTGGAAATACCTGACGGAAAAGCAGTAAGGGATCAAAAATAATGATCAGTATTATTAATCTTTTTAACACGTTCTTTCGTATTGTCTTTGATTTCCTGCCGGATGTCATTCACATCTTCTTTGATGTCTTTTTGTACATCTTTCATGTCTTGTTTAGCGTCTGATATACGTTCCCGGGCATAAGGGTCATAAGAGTTCTTCATATTTTGTTTAAACTCTTTGTAATCATCTTTAGCTTCTTTGCGTAGATATTTACCTTCCTCTTTTACGAATTGAGAGTCTTGTCTGGCTTCTGCCTTAACTTCATTCTTGCGCTCATTCGCAGCCTTGTCGATATTTCTTTCATCGACTGACCAATCGCTAAAATAACGGTTGGATAAATCATCATTTCTTTTCATAGCTTATGTTTTTTAGTTGTACAATTATTTGCTACAATAGAATCTTTATCTCGCTTCATAGCAAGTTTCTTTCATAGCTGTTATAGGATAACAGTTGATTAAATAATTGGTTTTGGGCTTTGTATTTCTTTTTCTTTATTTATCAATTAAATGGATCCTTTTAAAGATTTATTAATAACATATTATAATTATACAAGAATATATTCTCCTATAATCCTCGTGATTGCCCCTCCTCCAAACATAACACGTGCATTTCCATTTTCATCCGTTGCCCGCTGTAACTTTACTAAGTTAAATTTGTCTTTAAGTCCGTTTTGCTCGATTAGAATGGTATCATTTTTCCATAATTTGTTTTGAAGTAAGTAATAACCAAAAGCTGAGTTTCCGGAACCAGTAGCCGGATCTTCCAGATACCCGAATGTGGGAGCAAAGACGCGGGTACGAAAATTATTATAGGGGTCAGTAACGTCGGAAGTAAAGACTTGGATAATATCTATCTCCTGTTGAATACAGAATTGGTGTAAAATATCTAAAGCAGGATGTATGTGTAGAATGGAATAATTCGATTGTATCGGAACTAGTAATGTTGTCAGACCGGCATTTATTATAGAAACAGGCAATGAGCTGTCTATCTCCTCCTGTTCAATGTTTAAAGCTTCAGCAATTCTATTCGATGAAGGTGTTTGTTCCTTTTCGTAAGGTTCGGGAGATAGAATAAAAACAGCATCCTCTTCTTTAATCTTATTCTTTGCTTTAAGCAAGCCTCGGTTTGTTTTGAATAATACCGCATCAAATTGTTGAAGATATTTATTGTTCTTTAATAAATCATACATTATAGCAATTGTTGCATGGCCGCAGAAATCGACTTCCCTTTCTGCCGAATAATATTTTAATTCATATCCATTATCAGAAACCTGGACAGCATATCCAACCTCACTCACAAATCCTTTTAATTCACGAGCGATCTGTTGCATTTCATTATCTGAGATATCCGAAAAAGAATCCAGTGAAATATAACCTGCAGGATTTCCTTCTGATTGGGGTGTTGCAAAAGCATCTATTTTCTTAAAAGGGAATCTTTTCATGGCTTTTATTTATTTTGCTTTATGGCAAATATAACTAAATTCGATGATTTCCTCCTTTTACAGCCTAAACAAAATGTGAAATCTATTTGATTCTTTCAAATCCATATACTTCTTGCCGGTCATCATATTTGCCCTTTAAACGATTGCGTATCATTTGAGCAGCAATCATACTGAAAGTAATACCATTTCCTCCATAGCCAAGAGCATAGAGCATTCGTTCTTTCCCAGGCCAGGGGCCGATAAACGGTAGACCGTCACTTGTCGAACTGAACGTTCCACACCATGCCATTTCTGTTACAAAGGGTATCTTAGGGAATAATTTCTTAAATTTTTTTTCTAATGTCTTTACTTTTCTTCGCAACAATTTGTCTCTTAAGATTGGATTCTTAAAATCTTCATCCTCCCCACCAACCAATATCCTATTTTGATCGGATGTACGTATATAAAGGTAGGGTTCATGTGTCTCCCATATCAAGCTATGGCCTGTCCAAATGTGTTTAGTGTCAACAGGTTGAGATATTATAGCGTAAGTAGATGTCAATTGCATTACTTTTTCAGGAAGAAATCTTTCAGCTTCAAACCCGGCAGCAATTATCACATAGTTGCATTTAATTCTATAGTTATTTTCTGCAACGACATCATATCCTTGTGATTTTTCCTCACAATGATCGACCGTTGTATGGGTAAATACCTCAAGATTGTTTTTCTTTATATGGTATTCAATTAAATGAGTTGCTCCTTTATAAGCATCCATTTGAGCAGAAGCATTATTTTCCAGTGCCCCGGGTGCTTTGATTCCATATTTTTTGTGTAATTCATCCTTTTCCAGGAAAGTAACAGGTAAATCATATTTTTTTCGAATCTTATATTCTTCCTGTATTAGCTTTAGCCCTTTATGGTTACTTGCATAAAAAACACTGGGTACTCTCTCATAATCCGGGTCAAATCCTATATTTTTGAATACTTCGGCAATGTCATCGATAGATTGTAAACATGTTTTGTAGGCCTTAACTGCTAATTGTTCATCCATCATATGAGCTAACTTAAAGAGAGGAGTATCTATCTCATATTGTAATAGTGCAGTACTGGCAATTGAACTCCCGGTTGAAATACTTCTACTATCGATCATTGTACATTTGAAGCCTGCATTGCATAGTTCATGGGCTACTAAAGACCCGGTAATACCGGTTCCGATAATAACGATATCTGTTGAATGATCTTTTTCAAGGGGGTTGTAGTAGCTATCCAAAGAATTTTTGGCTATCCAATAAGGTAATCCTGAATATAGATCCATAGTTTAATAGTTTAGTTGGTTATTGAATACAAAAATGCTATATACAAGAAAGAGCAGTTTTCCAACTACTCTTTCCTATATAAAATTACATGGAATAACTTAATCCATTGTACGGTTAAGTTTATCTTTTCCTTTTTCGACGGCATATTCAGCACGATCTTTCATGTATTCTACTTCGTTTTCTCCTTTATGCCAAGCGTCTTTTGCTTTTTTCTTAGCTTTTGCAGTAAAATCGTTTACTTCGTTACCTACTTTTTCCATGAAATCTTCATCCATCATCTTGGCTACTGCGTAACCTACAGCTACACCAATAGCTGTTCCCATAACTAATTTGTTCATAGTTAATAATTTAATTGGTTTATACTAATTGTTTATATTGTGATCATCGCTTCCTAAAGAGCGATACAATCCAGAGTAATACAACGGCACCGATTACTGACATAAGTAATGAACCAAGAATGCTGGTTGTTGTAAAGCCTAACAAGCCATAAATCCAACCACCTAAAAGGCTACCTACTAACCCTACAATCAGGTTCATAATTATTCCGAAACCACTACCTTTCATAATCCATCCGGCAATTGCACCAGCCAGAATGCCAATAATAATTGACCATAAAATACCTAATCCCATAATTTATAATTTTTAATTAGTAATGTAATAAATGATTTTAGCTTATTTGTAACAGATGATAATTGATTTTTGTTCAAATAGATATATAGATAATTAGTTAGCATTATATATGTATATATGTTTAGTTTTTTATCTGCATTTTTTGAACAAAAATGATTATGTATATGTTTGATGTTATATAAATCCTACGAGATGGGAAGTGTAAATAGAATGTTTTATATTAGATTAATAATCAAAAACTGAATCAAAATGAAAAAAATGCTGTTAATTATGGCCTGTGCAGTTATTACAGGTATGGGAATGCAATCGTGTAAACCTAATGATGCAAAAGTACAAAGCGAAGTTGATAAAGTATTAAGAGCAGATTATAATACTGTTTCTACTTCTTATAGAAATGGTGTTGCTACTCTTACTGGCACAGTAGAATCGCAACAGGAAAAAACAGCTGCAGAAAACGCTGCACGTTCTGTTAAAAATGTAAAGTCTGTGGTAAACAATATTTCTGTCAGACAACAACAGCCAGTCCAGACACAATCAGTTACGGTTAACCGGGATGAAACAATTACTTCAAACATAAATAGCCGTTTAAATACAGAAGGTTTCAAAGATGTCAAAGTGAATGTTAGTAATGGTGAGGTTACTTTATCTGGCGACTTAAAGAGAGCCGATTTAAATAAAGTGATGCAGATTGCGAATGAATCCAATCCACGCCGTGTTATAAATAATATAAATTTGAAATAATGGCTCTTCAAGATAAATATAGTCAACTGATCGATTATGTCGGGAGGCCTCTTGTAGAAAACCTGTCGGTAAAGGAAGAAGGTAATGTACTGTATATTTCAGGTAATACCTCTTCGAAGGTGAAAGATAAGCTTTGGGATATGTATAATAAGATAGATCCTGATATGCGTGTCGGTGACTTGGTATTAAATATACAAGTTGTAGATGGAAGTGATAGCGAAGAAATGTATGAAGTAAAGTCAGGAGATAGTTTGAGTAAAATTGCTCAGAAATATCCTAATATGACATGGCAAAAAATACAGGAAGCTAATAAGGATAGTATTACGGATCCGAATAAGATTTACCCTGGACAAAAGATAAGAATCCCTTTATAAACCCTTTACTTTAACCAATCTGAGAGGTGTCCAGGCTACTGGCCACCTCTTTTTCTCTTATTTAGTAATCAAAACCTTATATTATACCTCCATTCTATTAAATAATCATACTTGTAATATTCAGATTATTTCGATGTATAATTGTTGATAACTTTTTATTGAAACATAATAGAAATTGTTGTTAATTATTATACATTTGTCTCATATTATACAGTGTTTATATGTTAATGTTTCTTATTGTGCTGTTTAAATAGGAATATTTATCAACATAAATTAAAAAGTTATGAACAATTTATAAACATGTATTGTTTAAATATTGTATAAATTGGTAGATATGGATATAAATGTAGAAAAATGTGTCTGTTATAGTCAATTAGTAACATACATTAAAACCATATGACTATGAAACAAAGTTTTTTTAATATTGCACCTATCTTACTTATTAGTATGATATTGCAATCGTGTAATTTGAATGAAGAAAAGATTATACAAGAAGTTAATCGTGTATTAAAGAGTGAACATTCAACAGTTGATTGTTCTTATAAAGATGGTATAGTTACTCTTGTTGGTTTTGTTGAATCCAAACAAGATAGATTAAAAGCAGAAAAGTGTGTCAGACAAATACGGTTTGTAAAATGTGTAAAAAATAATATTGCTATTGGTGAACCTGTTCTCGCTTTGAACAGCAATCCGGATGAATTCCTGCGGTCTTATATATGTGATAAATTAACGACAGAAGGATGTGATGATGTTGAGGTAGAGGTTCAGAATGGTGAAGTGACACTTACTGGTCATTTAAAGCAAAATGAATTGGTGAAGGTGATGCGTATTGCAAACGAAACCAAGCCCAAAAGAGTATTGACAAATTTATATTTAAAACATAACAAATAGATTAGAGTAGAAAATATCCCTTTTACATCCCTATAACCTTAACCAAACAAAGAGGTGTCCGAGTGATTCGGGTGCCTCTTTTTTATTTGTTGTTTTCCTTTGAAGATCTTTTGAATTATTCCAAAAAGTTATTGGATTAGTTTAACTTGAAAAATATTTCAAGATTCTTTTAACACAGAGGCACAGAGACACAGAGGATTTAATTTATTGATTGTTAAATAAAAAAACTCTGCGTCTCTGTGCCTCTGTGTTGAAAATTCATATTCAAATATAACAAAACTTGATACGCCTACCTGAAAAGGCATATCACTATGACATACAGAACATATAGCCATTAAAATTGTTTTCTATATAAATCAAGGGCTATTGATAATTATAAAAATATACTTATGCCAAACTCTCATTCACTAACAAGATAGAAACTAATAGAGGAATGGATTCAAAAAAGAAAAAAAGGCTTTTATATATATTATTGACTGTAGGTGCATTAGCAATAATCCTAACTATCCTTAACCTTTTTCTTGTCAAAAAGCTGGAAAAATATCTGGAGAAAGAATTAGTTGAACGAACTTCTGTTGCTTCAGATGGTTTTTATAAACTTTCTTTTGACAACCTCTCTATTAGTTTTATGAAAGGTGAACTTAGTATGGAAGGGATTACTCTTTATCCCGATTCTACAGTTCTAGATGAATGGAAAGTTCAGAAACGTCTTCCTAAAATATATGGGGATATAACAATAAAAGGTATTGACTTCAAAGGTATTAATCTGGTATGGCGGAGAAACTTTACAAAATTGGATTTTAAAACTTTTGAGATACAATCTCCTAAGATGCATATATATCATATAGCCGATACAACTGAAGTTCAGGAGATCACATCTTCCGGCAAAGCTCCATCTATTTATGAAATGATTGCTCCCTATATCTCTGTTTTAACAGTGAAGAGGATGAACTTATTAAATGCTTATGTACATTATACTTTTGAAGAGAAGCAAGAAAAAACCTATTATGAAATGGATAGCGTGGTTATTAATGCAAGAGGTTTTGAATTGAATAATGATGAAGAATTCATAAAGACCCTTTCTTTCCATGTTGATCCTTCAAATTTCCATCTTATAAAAGATTCTAAACCCCGAAAGGAGCTTTATGTTTCTTTCGATAATCTGGATATAGAGAATATCCGGAGAAATACAAAAGGTAATTCTGTTGAGACTCTGGATATACAAATGAATTATATGAATATGAAGACCGATAGCTTGTTGGCAGAATGGGTGAAAGATACCACACGCTTGACTTTATCGGGCCTTTCTACAGATATTGATTTCAATAATTATCATTTGGAGGATATCTCATTTTCCACATCGAATCTGGCTCTACCGGTGAGTGATGGTTTTTATACATTGCATATTGGAAAATTAGACCTGAAAGATAAATCTTTAAAACTTGATTCTCTACATTATGTTTCTACCTATCCTAAGATGGAGTTTTCATATAAGCATCCTAAACATAGTGATTGGTTTGATATAAAGGTTGGTAGCCTCGAGATGAAAGAAATAGATCTATCAGCTTTCTTAACAGACAGAACATTGCGAATGGAGGAGGCTACAGTTGATGATATGGTTTTGTGGAATTTGAAGAATCAAAAGATTAAATTGCCGCGTCGTATAGTACCTATGGTTTATGAAGGAATTCAAAAAGCCCCAATCAAAATAGATATACCTTTATTGCTTGTAAATAACTTTGCTGTCATCTATGAAGAGTTGGCACAAAAAGGTGTATCTCCCGGGAAATTGTCTATTACCGATGTGAATGGAACCGTATCGGACCTGACTAACATTGTTTCCGGAGAAGAAAATCAGTTTATACGAATAGATGCCGATGCAAAGTTTATGGGGAAAGGCGATTTTAATGCAATATGGCTACTTCCTGTCGACTCGTTGAATGACCGGTTCCTGATTCATGCAGAAATGAAAAGTTTTAACCTTGTTCATTTGAATGAATTTATAACTCCTTTAGCAGGAGCAAAGGTAAAGAGTGGAATGGTTTATAACCTTGCAATTGATATGGATGCATCAAGTAAAGCAGGATCTATCCATATGAGTTTACCTTACCGGGATTTAAAGGTAGATCTGGTGAAGAATAAGGATGGACAAATGGAGAAGAACTCCTTCACTTCATTTCTTGTAAATACAGTTGTTAGAAATAATAATCCACCCAATCCAGATAAAGCTGACAGTCAATTGCGTGTGGCGAATATAACGATTACACGTAATCCTTATCATTCGACCTTCAATTATCTTTGGCAGATGATACGTCCGGCATTAACCGAATCGGCTGGTATATCTCAAGCTACACAGAACTTTGGCAAAGGGGTGACTAAAACGATACAAGAGATTAAGAGTTTCTTTACAGGAGGAAAAGATAAGCCTAAGAGTAATTCAAAGAAAAAGTAAGGCTTGTCAAACAATCCTCACCATATACTGTTTTTAATATATAATTAATACATCAACATTATGGAATTAGATATTAAACATATCCCGGAAATGAATCGTTTTGAAACGACAGTAGACGATTCTACCGGTTTTGTAGTTTACCGGACAGACAATAATGCATTGGATATCTTACATACAATTGTACCTATGCCTATTGAAGGAAGAGGTATTGCAGGCGCTCTTGTTAAAGATGCTTATGATTATGCCAAAGCTAACGGTATGAAATGTAAAGCTACGTGTGCCTATGCAGTTGTTTGGCTGAGAAGGCATCCTGAATATGCCGAATAAGGAACTTTTCCGGAAAAGAGTTAAGGTATATTTGTGTCCGACAACTGTCGGACAGGTGACTGACAGTTGTCAAACAGCTGTCTGACGATTGTCGAACAGCTGACCGACAGTTGTCGGACACAACAGATATAAGCAACCTGATGCTTTATGCACTAATAATTAGTAAGGTTTATTCGTGTGTTTATAAATCTTTTACCTTGATTCCTAATAGATTGACGAAATCCAAAGCCTGCAAGGATGTAACTTCTACTCCCCTTAGTTCAGTCCATGGGATAGCATTTATGCGCAATCCTGCTATTTCCGAATCGGAAAGGTCAATATCTTTTAAAGGTGTCTGATAGAATTCAGCTTCGATCAGATTGCATTTTTCGAAGTATATGTTGCCCCATTTGCAATTATCGAATGCTCCTCCTCGTAAATTGCTGTTTTGGTAAAATACATGTCGTTGTTTACTGCCCGACATATTAACATACTCTCCCCGACATTCTTTGAAAAAAAGCTGATGGAAAGTTGCATCAGCAAATACAGTTCCCGTCAACTTGCATCCTATAAATTCAACCCGATGAAAACTACTTCCTGTAAATTGTATATTGGACAAATCACAATAGCTGAATACGATATCACTGAATTGTCCTTTCTTAAATTGGCTTTTAATAAAACTACAATTTGAGAACCGACAGGAAGATACGGATAGATTTGAACGGGTTACACCTTCAACCAATTGGCTTTTAAAAGAACAATCACTCAAATCATCTTCTTTACGATTAAGTACATCGTTTAAGTCAATATCTTCATTCAGTTGAGCAGGTAATTGAGGAGGTGTTATTTTCATGGCAAGCAAATTAATTTTGAGGCGTAAAGATAACTTTTCTTTCCCTGATTTGTGATCTTCACCTCATTTTTTGAAACATTCTTTCTGCTAACTATGTTCTTAACTTAAAAGGAAACTCTTCGGGTAATCATTGATAAATCAACAAAAAGAAAAGATATATGGAGAAGAATATTAAGTCGGGCGTAGCTATGCTGAATGTCCTGGAAAGTTGGGGAGTAGATCATGTTTACGGTATACCGGGCGGATCTTTTAACTCAGTAATGGATGCTTTTTATAATAAACGCGACACCATGCGTTTTATTCAGGTACGGCATGAAGAAGTTGGAGCTATTGCTGCGGCTGTTGATGCAAAGTTAACCGGAAAGATTGGAGTTTGTTTTGGAACTGCCGGTCCGGGGGCTACCCACTTATTTAATGGCCTGTATGATGCTCAGATGGATCATTTTCCCGTACTTGCGCTAGTCGGACAGGTTGCATCTAAAGCTATGAATTATAATTCTTTTCAGGAAATGAATGAAAATCCGATGTTTACGGATGTAAGCGTCTATAACAGGACCGTAATGACTCCTGAAAGCCTCCCTTTTGTTATAGATGAGGCTATTAGGAAGGCTTATGAATATAAAGGTGTATCTGTGGTAACTATTCCAGTCGATTATGGCTTTGTGGATATACCGGATAAAGATATATCGTCGGCAAGAAATCACCGGAAGGGTTATCCAATGCCTGATTTGAAAGATATAGAAGATGCTGTGAAATTATTGGAAACAGCAGAAAGGCCTGTATTATATATAGGCCAGGGAACACGTGGGGCAACAGATGAAGTGATGGCTTTGTCTCAACATTATTCTATGCCTATTGTTTCTACTGTATTGGCCAAAGGTATAATACCGGAAAGTACGGAAAATTATATGGGAACAGCTGCCAGAGTTGCAACAAAGCCGGGTAATGAAGCTTTAGCAGCTTCAGATCTTATTCTTTTTGTTGGAAGTGATTTCCCTTTTGCTCGTTTTTTCTTTCCGGCTTCATCTAAATTTATACAGGTGGATATTGATTCTTCTAAATTGGGAAGCCGTCATAAGACAGATGTAGCCATTTTGGGCGATGCTAAAGAAGCTATGAAACTATTGATTGAGAAAGGTGAAAAGAAGGCTCGCTCTAAATTCTATGAGGCAAATGTTCAAAACCGTAAAAACTGGTTGAAATGGATGCAAAGTTTTGAAGAGAGCGATGATACGCCTATGCGCGTCGAACCTATATTTAAAGAAATCAACCGTATTGCCACCGACGATGCGATCTTTATCACTGACGTAGGAAATGTTACCATTCATGCTGTACGCCATCTTGATATGTGTGGCAAAGAGCAAAAGTTTACTACTTCCGGTTTATTTGCAACCATGGGATATGGAGTACCGGGAGGGATTGCGGCTAAGTTGAGCTATCCCAACCGTCAGGTTTTCACCTTAAGCGGAGATGGAGGTTTTGCTATGGTTATGCAAGATGTGATTACCCAGGTAAAGTATAAATTACCGGTTATAAATATTGTTTTCTCCAATGATTCTTTTGGTTTTATTGAAGCCGAACAGGAAGACACAAAACAGACAAAATATGGTGTAGACCTTAAAGGTGCTGATTATGCTAAGATAGGAGAAGGCATGGGAGCAAAAGGTTTTACTGTCACACATATTGGACAATTGCAACAAGTTTTCGATGAAGCCAAAACAAGTGATATTCCGGTAGTTATTGATGTGAAAGTGGCTAACTATCGTCCTTTTCCAGCAGAAGCAATGATATTGGATAAAGATAAATTCAGTAAAGAAGAAATAGATGCGTTTAAGGCCCGTTATCAAGTGACGGATATGCCTTTGCTGAAAGATTTGCTAGGATAATCTAAGAACATTTATTATTTTTGCCTGATATATTTATCCATTATGTTATAAGCATTCGGCGTTGTACGCCTCATGCAGGAGTCAAAGAAGTCAAGGAGTCAAGAAGTCAAAGTAGTTAAGTAGTCGCAATGCACTATAACCTACTTGACTCCTAAGGAGCGAAGCGAGTGATAACTACTTGACTCCTTTGACTACTAAGCAAGAGGGATACGTAGTGGATCGAATGCTTACCTTATAATATGGCACAGAAGGAATAATTATAAAATAATGATGCATTATGGAAAATGAAGTATTAGGTATCGGTTCGAGAGTAAGCCATCCTGAGTATGGTCAAGGAGTAGTTATTCAGGTTAAATCCAGTAGTTATATTATAACTTTTATGGAGTATGGTAACCGGGAAATCCTTAAAACTTATGAAGGATTGGAGATCATAGATTTATTGGAACCGGATGAGGATTTGGTAAGCCTGGAGATGATAGAGCAATCTTTGAAACGTATTTTACGGACATTTTCAGATATTACGGAGATTGTACCTATTTCTGATAAGTACAAAGGAGGAACATTGATGCTTAAGCCCTCTAATCCTGAATTGAGGCCTTACGAAATGCCTATATCCAATTTCTTTAATAAGATCATCCTGATTCGGGATCGATTGAGAGTCATGGAACAAAAAATTAATTCCAGTAGTATTGAAGAAGACGAAAAGATTGTGTTGCAGCAATATATTACCCGTTGTTATGGCAGTCTTACCTCATTCAATATTCTCTTCAAAAACAAATCCCAGTATTTTGTTGGTGAAGGGGGAAAACCAAAATCATAATAGAATGGTAACAAGAGATTCAGAGACAACTATTAATAAGAGGGCAATATTAATTGCCCTTCTTTTGTTTTTCTTTTACGTACCCGGTTTTTTGTATGCACAGGATGCAAACAATTTTTATCCGACTGAAGAACGCCTTTTTCATATTGAGCGTAGTAAGAATAAGAATCTGGTTTGTTATGATGTAAATCTGGTTGATGGAAAGTTGGACGCGAAAAATCCTTTGAATATTTATTGGGTGAATAGAGAAGAAACCCCGGGAGAAACCAAGCCATTAAATGCGATGCAAAAAAGATTGGCTTATGGCTATAAAGTAATATCCCGCAATGAAGATAGCCTTGAAATTACTTTGAGCGCTTATTCCGGAAAAGTTCTGACTGTTCATAAGTTAGGAGGTAAATATGTTTGCACTCTTGACATCAATAATCAACAGGCCATACTCAACTCGCTCTATGTAAAAGCAAAAGAAAGCAATTCTTTAAGTGTAGAATATGTTGAATTACGCGGCCTTAATCTGGATACAAAAGAATCAATATCCGAGAGAGTCGAAAAATAATAAAGTTTCAAAATGCGCTTTATACTACAGTTTCAGTCATTGAAATAAAATATAAAGCAGGTAATGAATTTTGTCCTTTTCACGGATACATAACATGAAGCTAAAACCCATCTGCTTTTTAAATAATCATAAACATACGTTTCATTGAGAAAATTTATATAGTTCATTAAAGAACCAGAGTCGTCAGGAAACAAATAAGCACTTTTACATCTCTTTTCTGCATCCAGAGAACAGGAAAGAGTCACCTCTTCCTTATCAAATCTCACTTCTAAAATACTCTCATTATCATTGGATCCAGGGTTGTCCATTATATGTATTTCCTTAAATGGGAACATATCCCGAATACTTTGAATGGATTGTTTTAATACAGAAACCGCATAATCAATAAGTATGATATATTCGTTTTTAACCAGATTGCTAACCTTTGTCATAGCTTGTCTCCCTTATTATTTTTCTAATAATTACAAATCGCACACCAATTTATAAAGATGACCTTTATTAATGAATGAAATTGTTACAAATATATGCATTAATATGAAATGTATATCAATTTTATCTGTTTTGTTTATTGAATTTAATAATAATTGGCGCAGAGTTTCAGTTTTTATCTTCTTTTCTTACAGAAACGATTTTTTGAAGGAATAGATTATTAGGTAATACTATTAATTCATTATCGTCAGTTCTTATATGAGTATAGAATGTATGGATATTTTCAATAATAGCTTCTATCGGTATGTCTTTGTCTATGATGCGTATACGATCTCCAATCCGGAAAGGTGCTGTAAAGAACATAATGATACCGGCTGTAATATTGCTTAAAATGGACCATTGTGCAAATAATGCTACTCCAATAATAGCGAAGATAGAGGATAAACCGATCAATAAATTCTTTGGGTCAACTCCCCAGATAATAGCAATAATAAATAGGAATGTGATATTTAACAAGATAAAGATAACCCGGCGCATTTGTAACATCCGTGATTCTGATTTCTGTATTAAAAGCCCGTACTTTCCTAATAACTTGTTTAAGATATACCGGGAGAGGACCAGCAACAAAATTGAGATGGCTGTTGCTATAATTTGTGGGATATAGATTTCCATAAATAAATAATTATTTGAACACAAAGATATATAATATCATATTACTAACGTTCTACCGTAAAATAAACCTTATTTGTGACCAATCTGTTCATATATAAAAAAGATATATGGCCAGAAACCTTACTTTTAAGATAAAAAGAAGAGAATATCAGGTTATTCCCACAAAGATAGACCGGAAGAAACTATATGGTTGGACGGAGATACTTGCGTTGGATGAAAATAATGAGCCTTGTAAGCTGGTAAATACGGATGAAACCGGACGGTTCATCATACCCAAAGGTGGTACAGGCCTCGGTATTCTTTCTCAGGAAGGCCAGTGGATTGATCGTTCCCTTTTAAAAACGGTGAAACAAGATGGCACTCCGGCTCCAATAATTCCTTCAAGCTTTACAACCATAATCCCTTTATCAAAAAAGGTAACAATGGAAGAATATCTGGATTATAGTATAACCGATTTTTATCAACTCTCAGATGTTCCGGAAGAGATGATTAAGGCTATCGGTGAGGATATATATACTTTTGAATATAGTTATCTGGATAGCTATGAGGGAACTCCGGCCTTTCTAATGATCTCTGACGATGTATTGTTTATGTTAGTAGGATACCGCAACCATTTTAATATGTTATGTCTTGGCGATTGTAAACAGATTGATGAAGATGATGATTTTATTGAGATTGAAGATGATGATATTGATTTTTCCATGTTTTAAACTGTAGTATATGAAAGCTATACATATTGCAAATGCTAAGAAACGGGATGCAGAAGTTGCAGTTGAACAACAAGTAAAAAAAAGCGCTGTACGAACCGTTTTACCTAATGGAGAAGAAAAAACAAACATCAGGCTGTTAAAAAATACGGTAGATTACGAGTTAGAGGCGTTATTGTATAATTATGACGGGCAATTATCTGCTTTGGAAAAGGATTTAATAGAAAATGATCCGGAAGTAGATATGCAAATTGTTGGGAAAAAACTCCAGAGAACACATAAACTTTATGTGGATAAGAACAATAATATTGTTTATCGGCTTAATCTTTACCAGGTTGTTTATAAGCCTGATGGTACCGAGAAAGAACGTCATGATATAAACAGGCTTCCGGCAAATGTCAATACGGAATTACCGATCCGATGGACAGGTAAGCGTTATCCCAAAGCAGAAGCTATACGTAAGTTTGTTTTCTTCAGAAAATACCAGATCCGGCATATAAATGGAGTAACTTTCGATTTCCTTTATAATATGGCAAAGGAATTGCAGGATAGCAAATCAGTCGTTCTTGTAGGAGCCGGAACAAAAGGGCTCGATCCAATACTTCTCACGCGTGGAGGACAACCTTACAGGGGTTTCCTTGAAGGACGTGCTACTAAAGACCGTTATGTACTTATTCTACATCTCTCTGATATAGAATTAAAACCTTTGAAAGTATGAAACTGGACGAAACAAAATTCCGTCAAATGAATGGTTATGAGGAAGGTAAGATTGATGTAATCGATGCCGAAACCTCATCAAAGGTGCTGGAATATAAAAAAAACTTTCTGAAGCAGTTTATAGCTATCAGTCCGCAGCAAATTGATTCCAGGCTTGGTGATACACGATATTTCGTTACCCGTAAATACGATGGGGAATTTGCCACAATTGTTTATGAGAAAGGAAAGGCAGTGACAATTAATCGTTCCGGACGCACACGACGCGGAATACCGTGTATTGAGGAGGCTGCCCGTTTATTGAAAAAAGCCGGAGTGAAAGAAGCTATTATTCCAGCAGAGATCTATGTGGATGACAGTGATAAGAGAACGCGCACTAATGATTTGCTCTATGCTTTATCCAAGAAAGGTGATGCCAGTCAATTACATTTAGTGACTTTTGATATTCTGGAACTGAATGGCAAACCCTTTAAACCGGAGAATTATCAGGAAACATGGAATAATCTGAAGAATTGGTTTTCTACCGGAAAGCTGATCAAAAAAGTAGAGTTGGAGATTGCTCACTCAAATGCTGAAGTTAAAGAAATTTATAGCCGTTGGATTGATGAGGGAACTGCAGAAGGACTGGTCGTACGTAGTGATTTACCCTTTGTATTTAAGGTAAAACCCCGCCACTCAATAGATGGAGTTGTGATTGGTTTCACAGAAGGAACAGGCGATCAACAGGGCAGGGTAAGAACTTTTCTGATGGCAATGATGACAGATGATAACCGTTATCAGGTTGTCACGGATGTAGGAGGAGGAATGAAAGAATCATTGAAAAAAGAAATGTTTGAGGTTCTTTCAGCTAAAGTAATTGATTCGGAGTTTATTGATACTGACTCCAATCATGTTGCTTTTCGTATGGTGAGGCCTGATACTGTGATGGAATTCAGTGTACGGGATGTTATATATGAAACACCTAACGGTGCAATCCAAAATCCAGTTTTACGATTGGATGGGAATATTTATAAATTGGATACAACAGTTACAGGATTAAGTTTTATTGCTCCTGTTTTTGAACGATTCCGGGAAGATAAAAATGCAGCCAATACAGTCGATACACGGCTCTCACAGGTGGAGGATTTTGCCTCTTTTGAACCCGAAGAAATAGTAAATCTACCGACAGTAGAATTATCTCAAAGTGAACTTTTGTTTCGGGAGGTATACCGCAAACAACTGGGAGAAAAGTCAATGATTCAAAAGTACCTGATCTGGAAAACAAATAAAGAAGAATCAGAAGAATATCCGGCGTATGTTCTTCATTATACTAATTACAGCTCCGGGAGGCAAGAACCCCTTCAACGGGAGGTAAGAATATCAGATAACAAAGAACAAATTTTTGAATTACATAAACTGATGATTGAGGAGAATATAAAGAAAGGATGGGAGAGAGTAATTAAGAAAGAATGAAATAATTCACCTGTTTAGGTGAATAGTATGGAAACAAAATAGCCTTTTATATGGTTACATACAAAACAATCAAAAACCTGGAATTATGGAAAAGAAAAGAGTTATTGATACAGGAACAGGTACAATATCTGTTTATTATGGTGATTTAGGTAATCCTTATGTCGAAATCAGGGAAGGTTATCACGGTGAATCTTTAGGGCTTTATCTGGAGTATGACGAATGTCTTGATGAATTAATAGGCGCATTAAATCAGGTAAAAGAACAAAAGCTAAAGATGCAGAAAACACAGCCGGTATAAGAACCGGCTTAATTCATTATTACAAACCACTCAAATATTGCCTTCATCACATTTTTCTCCTCCTCATCATATAATGATACTTCAACATTTAGGAGAATCCGACGTTTTGAAGTGAGCGTGTCTAATATTTCTTCTTTAGTAATCTCACAAAGCCTGGCCGAAGAAAATATTTTACCTATAGCAGGTTTCTTGTATTTGATTTCTACTTTTCGTACAACAGGGATGATCCCTGTTAAATCATTGAATTGGTTTAATAGGAAGAGGCCGCTTGTAGCTTCTGCGAGCGAAAATAGTGTGCTGGCGTGCACTGTAGATAAATGATTTTTATAAATTTCTTTTTCTTTTAAAGTCATGAGATATCTTGAATCTGATGATAACTCCAAGCCAAGATATTCATTGAAAGGTATCTTTGTTACATCCATATTTAAGTTGTTATATTAGGCAAATATATTTATTATTTCCTAATACCACAAGACGTTCTTTTTCCTTTGAAGCTCTTTAAGAGGATAAGAATGAGGGTTTTTATAAGTATTAAAAGGTATTTCCCTGATTGATATCTCCTGTTTGATAACCTCTGTAGAACCAATCATGCCGTTGTTGAGATGTTCCATGTGTAAAAGAATCGGGTACGGCATATCCCTGTGCTTCCTTCTGTAGGCGATCGTCGCCAATAGCAGTTGCTGCATTAAGTGCTTCTTGAATGTCATCAGGATCAAGGCTATTAAACATGCTTTGGGTATGGTTTGCCCACACTCCCGCGTAAAAATCCGCTTGCAATTCGAGCCCCACTGATAAACGGTTGGCTTCTCTTTGACTTGAATTAGCCATTTGATTATTAACTTGACCTAAAGTTCCAAGGAGTTTTTGTACATGATGCCCTACCTCGTGAGCTATTACATACGCGTAAGCAAAATCTCCACCTGCTTTAAGCTGATCTTTCATTTGTTGGAAAAATGAAAGATCGACATATATTTTCTCATCTTCGGAACAATAGAACGGGCCTGTTGAACTTTGTGCCGTTCCACAAGCTGAAGTCGTATATCCAGTGAAAAGTACTAGGGTGGGCTTGCGATAGGTTCTTTCCATTTGACTGAAAATAGAAGTCCATACATCTTCTGTATCTGCTAATACAACGGAAACAAATTGAGCAGTTTTATCGTCTTCAGCCGGAGGTGTATATTCCTGTGTATATCCGGGATTACCAGTTTGATCACCTTCCATGAGACCTATAACCTGTAATGGATTGCCTCCCAATAGCCAGACAATCAGGGCTACAACGATCATACCTATACCGCCTATGCCACAACCACTACGTCCCGATAACATACCACCTTGTCCACGACGGTCTTCCACATTTGAGCTACTTCTTCTTCCTTCCCACTGCATACGAATCATTGTTTATTAATGATTTTAAAACATATTAGAATACACAAAAGTTTAAGTTGACTGATAGAAGCATATTTATTTACTATCTTTGCTCCTTACTAGCTGTAATTCAATACAAAGAAAAAGGACATGAGAGAGAATATTATGCAAACAGATAGCACAAATGCGCCAGTAGAAAAAGATAGAATACTATCCATAGCTGATACTCTGGAAACAGGGTGGTGGGAGGCCGATCTGAAGAATCGTACAATATTCTGTTCCGATTATATGATCCGGTTACTAGGATTATCACGCAGCTTATCTGAAATTGCTGAATTAAATGGCATGGTCCGCGAAGATTATCGTGCCCGTGTTTCTCAGACTATTGCGTCTTCCCCTGAAGAGCAAACCACACAATTAAATTTTCCGGTCTATGCAGGTGATATCCTCAAATGGGTTTGCCTTCGTTTTCGGAAAAATAAAGGAGGTCATATAGTAAAAGGTATGATATATCCTATTGAAAGGTCTGAAGTGGAAACTTCGCAAGAAACCTCTCGTGAAACCGTTAAAAACCTGATACATCAATTTAATGGCATTTCCAAATCATTATTTGCTTTCCTGCAAAGTGAAAACCTGAATGATATGGTTAATGAAATCCTGGCGTCTCTGGTTACTCAATATAGTGCAGAACGTGCTTATATTTTTGAATACTACTGGGATGAACTCAAACAAAGTTGTACATACGAAGCGGTTAGCAGAGAAGGCTTGGAGGAAATTCAAAATCTGCAAATGATATTTTTTGAACCCGATACATGGTGGAATAAACAGATACTTGACCGTCGTCCTATTATCCTCAATACGCTTGACGATCTTCCCGAATGGGATGTTGTTGACCGGGAAGTTCTGGAAGCCCAGAATATCCAGTCACTTATGGTAGTTCCTTTTGTTTCACAGGATAATCGAATTTGGGGGTATGCAGGTATAGATCTGGTAGACCGGCAACGTAACTGGACGGAAGAGGATTTTCAGTGGTTCTCTTCACTTATGCATATTATCAATATATGTTTTGAATTGGGTAAATCAAAAACCAGGATTCAGAATGACGAAGTAGAGCTTCAGAAAATGATACTTGCCAAAGAGAAGGCCGAAGCTCTCGATCGATTGAAATCGTCTTTTATGGCGAATATGAGCCATGAGATACGTACTCCTCTTAATTCTATTATTGGTTTTACTGATCTGCTAGCTGAAACCGACGACAAAGAGGAGCGCCTGGAATATATTTCTATTATTCAACGTAATAATGAGATATTACTCAAATTAGTATCCGATATACTTGATTTGTCAAAAATAGAATCGGGTACTTTTGATTTATCCAAGAAGGAAGTAGGAGTTAAAACGATTTGTGAGGAAATTATGCAATCTTTTGGAAGTAGAGAAGTGAACGGTAATGTTGCTTTTTTGTTTGATAACACTCAACCCGATGAGACAATATACACCGATGCAAACCGTGTGAAGCAAATACTAATGAATTTCATTACAAATGCATTGAAATTCACAAATGAAGGGCATATTCGGTTGGGCTATGAGCTGGATCGTAAAGACGATATTTTGTTTTATGTCGAAGATACCGGTATTGGGATTTCCCGCGATGATCTTACCCGTATCTTTAACCGTTTTGTCAAACTGGATAGTTTTGCGCAAGGTGCCGGCCTGGGACTTTCCATTTGTAAAAGCCTGATTGAACAAATGGGAGGAAATATTGGAGCCAGTTCAAAGATAGGAGAGGGTTCCCGGTTTTGGTTTACATTACCCCGCATAACTAACTAAATAAGTTTAGCTATAAATTTACTCTCTCCTATACCAAATAGTGCAAAATCATAGAGAATAGGATCATTTGCATTAAACATTTGTAGTTTAGTTGTGAGCTCCTCTACTGCTTTGCGGTCATTTTGCTTTCTTGTTAACAATCCAAGGGTATGGGCAGTACGGATAACATGAACGTCCAATGGTATTTGTAACTCGGAAGGAGATAGATTATTCCATAATCCAATATCCACAATCCCGTCATTTCTTACTAACCATCTCAGTGCCAGATGAAGACGTTTACATGCAGAAGAAACCGGATTAGAAACATGCTTCATACTTTTTAAAGGAAGGCCTTCATTTGCCTCCTGAACGTTCATGCGAAATGTATTTATACCATTCCATAGCCTATCACTTCCGGCAGGAAAAGCAGTAAATAAAGATTCACAACTCTCGTACTGTTCATAAATAGAATGTAGCCCTCTACATAGGAAAGCCATATCATCTTCAAAGAAGGTACGATGAATATTAGATTGTTCTAGTTTTTCATACCCTTTCTCCATAATATAATCATAGGGAGAGTTTCCCATGATCCGATGCATTTTAGCCGCCGACTTCCGGATGATACTTCGTTTTCCCCAGGTAATTGTCGCAGTCAATAGAGCGGAAATTTCTACGTCTTGTTTATTACTATATTTGCGAGTGAACTGGATAGGGTCTGTTTCGATAAAGTCTGGTGTATTATATTCTTCTGCTTTCCGGTTAAGGATCTCTTTTAATTCTTCAAATGTATATTTAGAGCTCATATATATGTAAATAATAGACGAATTTAGATATATTTACCGGATAATCGAACAGATTGAAACAAAATATCGAATATGCATACAATATTTAAAATAGGCGACAAAGTCAGTTGGAATTCTGAGGCAGGCAGGGTAACCGGCACGATTATCAAAATACATACTAGAGATTTTGATTATAAAGGATATACACATCATGCAACCGCTGATGATCCCCAATATGAGATTAAGAGTGACAAAAGCGATCATATAGCAGCTCATAAAGGAAAGGCATTGACCTTGATCGATAAATAGAAAAAATAAAATGTAACTGATTAAACCTATTTCTTATCAAATAGTCAAACCATTAAGAAAACATATAAAGTGAGTTTTCGAAAGCGCGTTTTTTTGTTGCCATTAGGTATCGATCGATATATAGAAATCTTCTGTCTGCACATTCAGCGGAATGTGAATAAGGATGTACGGTGTTAACCCAATTAAAACTTACAGATATGAGACAGACTATTATACTTTTATCAATCGCCGGAATGCTGCTATTTAGTGTTAGTTGCAAAAAAGAAAGACGCGATCCTTCCCTTGCCATAGAAAAGAGCTATGAACCGTCGGAGCCGGGTATTCAATTGGATGCCGACACTACGGAAGTTATGATCGATGAACCGGTGAAAGTTGTGCCCCCCGTTGCAAACCGCAAATCAAATTCAACCGAAAAAGAGACTGTTATATCCAGCTCTAATGAAAATGCCCGTACTCCATACTTTCTACCGAATGATAATACCCCTTCGCCACGGATAAATGCGAATCGTTCTTATATTTTGATTCCTGATGAACCTACATTCCCTTATTATTACGATGATGAAGATTATGAGGAATATTATGATGACGATGATTATTACTGGGATGATTACCCGGCTTCTCCTTATTATGATAACTACATTACAGAGTATTATTATCCTCAGTATATCTATTACCCGTCTTATGAATATGAATGGAATTACTGGACCGCACCACCACCCCATAAGCCGGGCAGGCCTGGTGTACATAAGCCGCATCGTCCTGGTGTAAAACCCCCTCCTCCCAACATCAAACCTACTCCGCCTGCCGAACCGAGTAGAAGTTCGGAACGTCCCCGTAATACAACTGTTACGAGGCCTTCACAGACGAATACGATAAGAACGTCAGAAAGGCCGTCTCCGAACCGTCAACCAGTACAAACGCCGGAACAAAATACGGAAAGAATTCGCCGGCAAGATCAGGAAAGGATACAAAGGGAAAACCTGGAGAACGCAGAACGGAGCCGACGTGAAACACAGCAACGCTTGCAAAGAGAACAGCAGGAAATGCGTGAACGCCAGGAAAATGAAATGCGTGAGGCGGAAGCTCGTCGTCAACGTGAAACCCGTGAACGACAAATACAGGAACAGAAAGAGGCAGATGAAAGAGTGGCTCGCCAAAGACGGGAAGCAGAGGCTAGCCGTTTAAGAGAGACACAAGAAAGACAGGCACAGGAGGAGAAAGAACAGCGTGAACGTCAGGAGCGTATAAACCGGGAAGCGGAAAGCCGTCGTCAACGGGAAGAGAATGAACGTCAGGAACGCCAACGTAAGGAAGCCCAGGAACGTGAGCATCGTGAGTCTGAAGCCCGCCGCCAAAAGGAAGAAAATGAAAGGCGTGAACGTGAACGTAAAGAAGAACAGGAACGTCAGGAACGTGCCAACCGGGAGGCTGAAGCCCGTCGTCAACGCGAAGCTAATGATAGACAGGAACGTGAGCGTAAAGAAACACAAGAACGCCAGGAACGTGAACGTCGTGAAGCTGACTCCCGTCGCCAACGGGAAGAAAATGAAAAGCGTGAGCGTGAACGTAAAGAAGAACAGGAACGTACCAACCGGGAAGCTGAAGCTCGTCGTCAACGCGAAGCTAATGAAAGACAGGAACGTGAACGTCGTGAATCTGAATCTCGTCGCCAACGGGAAGAAAACGAGAAGCGTGAACGTGAACGGAAAGAAACACAGGAAAGAGAGCGCAGAGCTTCTGAATCCCGTCGTCAGTCTGAATCTTCCTCTACTTCTACATCTTCCAGATCGTCAGGAGCCGGGAGACGCTAAAATATAAAATTCACCATTTAAATTTATAGTTATGAAAAAGATTATCTTTTTATTGTTTGCAGCTATTGCAATGATTTCATGTGAAGGGCCTATGGGACCCGAAGGACCTATGGGAGCACAAGGTAGAGATGGACAAGATGGTAAAGACGGACAAGATGGTTATGGCGCCAATTGGTATACAACCTCTTTTACTATTAAAAAATCCGATTGGTTACTATCCGGTGAACCGGGCGATCTGAATACTTATTTCTTTGTCGACAGGGAGATCCCGCAATTAGATGATTTTATTTTCGATGAAGGAACTGTTATTGGCTATATTCAGACAGGAAAAGATGTAAAAAACGGTTTGCCTTTTGTCCTTCACATGGGAGAAACGCAAGGCAACCAGGAGTTACTCTGGACACAAACCTATGATTTTGATTTTTCTCCGGGTATGATACGGTTTTATATTACTTATTCCGACTTTAGTACCAATATTCCGCCGGAAGGAGAAACATTCCATATCATTTTGATGTGGTAAATATCTTTTGACTTTTGCCTTTGGCAAAATTATAATAAAGCATTTCCGTTAATATTTAACTTAAAGGTATATCCGAAGAACTCTGCCGATTTGCGGCATAATAACATACGTTGAAGGAATATTTCAAAATAGTCCATACCGGCAGAGATTCGGGTATCAATAGTCAGATAAAGAGTGATTGTTTTTTCGTTTTTGTCTAATTCGACTTCTGATTTTTCAACGGCATAGTTTACGCGGTCATGAATATCCGTACTGATCGTCTTCTTATCGCGTACCCGACTCCGGCGCACGTCCGTTTTATCGGCAATAATCGTAGCGGCAGCTATGGCATTAACAGGATAGGCTGTCGGTTCATCATGATTTCCAATCGCAGTAATAACTGCGGCTGTTTCTTCGGGTTCCATTCCCATTTTATCTAATAATCTGAAAGCCATAATAGCTCCGCTCTGTGCATGGTCTACCCGGTTCACCACGTTGCCTATATCATGGAGGTAAGCAGCAATCCGTACCAGTTCTACTTCCCGTTCGCTATATTCCAACTCTTTGAGTAAACGGCCGGCTGTTTCAGCACATTTGGTCGCATGCGCAAAACTATGTTCAGTATATCCCAATATACTTAATGAAGCATCTGCCTGTCGAATATATGTTTTGACTTCCTCTGATTTTTTTATGTCTGCGAATGTTATTTTGCTCATTGCTAAATTATTTCTTTAATTTTGAGAGGACAAAGATACTATTTTATAAAAAATGTGATAGTGGCATGTGACCTTTCCAAACCACCATCGACTAATGAAATAGAAACAAATAAAAGTTATATTGTGTTGTGGAGAAAGAATTTCTAAATATGATTCGGGAACATAGAGGTATCATCTATAAAGTTGCCTCTATTTATGCGGATAAGGAGAATATTCTGGATGATTTGTATCAGGAAGTGGTGTTGAATCTTTGGAAAGCATTTCCCGACTTTCGAAAGGAGAGTGCTTATTCAACATGGATCTACCGTATAGCATTGAATACCTGTATCTCTTTTTATCGTAAAAGTAGCCGGAAGCCTATGTATGTAGAACTTTCGCCCGACTTGAAAATATCTTCAGAAGACAATAGTCTTTACGTAAATGAATTATATACATTGATCAATCAGTTGAATAAGTTGGAACGTGCGATTATCTTCCTGTATCTCGAGGACAGGCCCTATAAAGAAATCGCGGATATTATGGGGATCACTCCAACAAATGTATCAACGAAAATCAATCGTATAAAGGAGAAACTAATAAAAATGTCGAACGTTTAAAGTTGCGAGTGCATAAATCCAAGCTTGCTTGGATTATGCCGTGTTATATCAAACGATTAATGTGAATAAACAATTAATACACAAAAATATGGATTTGGAAGTATTAAAAAGAGAGTGGCAAAATAACGAAGCATTCAAAAAAGAAGTAAAAGACAGTATGATAAAAGAAATGATTGCAAATCAGAATAAAGGTGCATTCGAGCGCATCAAGGGATATGAAAAACAGGCTTTAAGGATTATTCCTATATGTATTGTATCTTTTATAGTCATAAACTTATCTATTTTGGTTCATGGAAGTGGGTTTGGAATATTCTGGGTTTTACTTATGGTACCTATCGGGGCTTTACTGTGGTACTGGTCTTATTGGCTTTGTGGTTTTTTAGATAAAATAGATATGAGCCGGTTGTCTGTGACAGAAGCCTCCCGTTATATTTTGAAATATAAAACATATCTTGTAAGGCATACAATCGGAGCTGCGATACTAATGCCTGCCTATATGGGTGTTTGGCTTTATTGCTACGTTTCTGTAATGAATCAAGATTTTGTAGAAGCTTTACCTAAAGAGTTTTACATCGGTTATTTACTGATTTTGGTAATTATATTTCTTGTAATTATATGGTTCCGATTCTTCCGGCATATCCGGGATATACAAAATAACCTGAAGGAGCTGGAGCATTTTGAGTCGGAAGAATAAAGATATAATTGAAAGATTAATCTCCAATAAATAAATAGTAAATAGTTACTCCTATTATTGGTAAAAAAATCACAGTTATAGTTCCAAGTACTTTCCTGAATTTTGATAAATCTGTTTTATATATATGATATAATACCGTGATATCCAGTAATATTATAAGTATTAATGCAAATAGTCCCATAGTTATTCGTTTATGGGAATAAATATAGGAAATAATTTGAAAATCTTCAATTTTAAGAAATAGATTTTTTTGTTCTTATCATCTAAATAATACTTTTTCCTTGTCTCATTGCTTTCAGTACATTTTTACGTACGGTACGTATCGAGATAGGCAACAAATCAGTTTCCATAATATCAAGTGTTAGACGTAATTCCTCCAGTAATTCAGGAATCTGCCGGGAAAGTTCATATGCAAGTTTCATACAATTCGTTTGTACTCCAGGAAGTTCGTCTTTGGAAAGCATGCGTTCCAAACAAAAATCAAGAAAATCGACCCGTGGTGGATTGGGATGGGATTGCTTGAGAAGTAAGGTTAAAAATAATCGTCTTTTACCTGCATGTTGACAAATAAGTACCTCATTGATTAGTTCATCTTGTTTATCAAATAACCATTCATTCTCTTTCTGGTTGAAATGAGTGAAAACCCATAAAGTCTGATAAGAGGTTATATCATCTTCATCGAATGCCAACTTATACAACTCCTGTTTCCGCTGCTCGTTACCCTCCACATAAAGAAGGACTTCATAAATATCCTCCATATGAATGCGACCAGAAAGCTTTGTAAGTGGATTCATCTCTTTTTTTACTGTAAATTTGCTGTGAAATTAGTGTTTCTTATAAGAAGAACAAAAAGAGCCTATCCAAGAAGTCTATTATTATTAAAATAAACACAGAGTCACAGAGAACACTGAGTCGTTATACTATTTATGCTCAATAGATTAAAAACTCGATAATCTCTGTGGCTCTGTGTTAAAATCTTTTTTACTTTTTAGCAAATCCCGTTATAATTTGTAATTGCTAATTACAGAAAAAACACTTATTCAGCATACCCCTGATTCTGTTTTAAGTTTTTGTTCGCTAGTATTTCGCTTTCGGGTATTGGGAAAACTTCATTTTTGTTTTTTCTGAACTGTCTTGTTTCTATTTGTATCTTTTGACCTGAAGCAGGATTAACAGCTCCATAGATTGGTCCATTCATTGTTTTCTCTCCGATATCCCATCTTCGGATATCCATAAAACGAATACCTTCAAATGCTAATTCTATACGTCTTTCGCGCCGATAGAGTTCTCTGATTTTCTCTTCGCTGTTGTAATCTGATGCAGAAGCAGATATATGACCGGCACGGTTTCTGATGGCATTAATATATTTCAGAACATCCGGATGATTATATTGGCCTGTTTCTATAAGGCATTCCACATAATTGAGTAATATTTCAGCGTAACGGATAATATAAAAGTCATTATTCGGATTTGTTCTTCCCTGTGGGTCATAGAATTTTTTCAACATAAAACCACTACGAGATGCATTGGGTTTCCCAATACCTTCCGGCCCTTCTCCCCATGGATTATAAGTATATTGCTCAAATGTGGTACTGTCATAAGGCACTACAATGGTCGCGTAGAGTCGCGGGTCACGATTGTTTTTGTATAAAGGGTCTTTTGAATATATATCCAGAGAATCAGGACCCAGTTCCTGCAATGTTTTACCCTGTTTTGTTTCAAAGGTATTCACAAAGTCAAGCGTTGGCCACGAAGTACATTGCTGTCCCAGACCCGGGCCGGAAAAACGGAAATAAGCTTCATTACATCCTCCCGGTTTGTAGAGAATTTGCTCATCATTCCCATTGGCATCGGAACGAAACAAGTCTCTGAAATGTTTTGCCGGATCTTCATCGACTGCTTCCGTATTATATAATTTATAGGCATCACTATTGATAATTTCTTCAGCAGACTTTTTAGCTATATCATACCGTTTTGCATTGAGAGCGACAATTGACTTAAGAGCGTAAGCAACAGAACGGTCCACCTTGTGTTTTCTCCCTTTATCGTATTTGAAAGGAAGTTCCTTTATCTCAATAGCCCTGTCTAATTCAGATAGGATAAAGTCTACAGTTTCATCAGCTGTGGAGCGTGTCATAAAGTTTTCATTGGGAGTGAGTGCATGGTCTACAATCGGTATACCCTCCCTGCTTCCAAAATATCTATATAATTCCCAATGATAAAAAGCCCTTAGAATAATTGCTTCCGCGCGAATCCTTTCCCTTTCGGATTTATCAATAAAGTAAGCTTTATCCATGTTTTCCAGTAAGCGGCAACAATTTCGAATTGTTTTATAATATTCTTTCCAAAGATCTGTAATACTTCCGAATCCTGAAGAATGGTCCGAGGTGATAGTACTATTACCTACTACTGTAATAAAGCCTGCAAAGTCTGCTCCATGGTAAGTGTTGTCTGTAAACCCTTCATAATGAATCATGGATGCATATGGCGCAGTATAATGTAACGAACCTGATGGTAATCGGTAACAAATGTCCAGAGCAGCTGCTACTTCTCCACTGGTTTTCCAGAAATCTTCATCTGTAATACCTGTCGGATGGTCCCGGGTAAGGAAATCTTCACAACCGGATGTAAAAATCACTAATGCTATTATTAGAAATGTATTTCTCATTTTAATTCCTCCTATTTAGAATGATATATTTAAACCTATGGAATATGTTTTAGACAAAGGATAGGCTCCTTCACCTCCTCTTGATTCAGGGTCAATTTTATTTTCTTTGGATATAGTAAACAGATTTTGTAAATTGACAAACAGACGTAGATTTGAAACCCAGTATTTATTTGTGAGAGAAGGGGGCAGGGTATACCCAAGTTGAATATATTTTACCCTACAGTAACTGGCATCAAAATACCAGTAATCAGAAGCTTTTGCATTTTCTCCAGGTGTAGGAGTGAGGCGCGGAAATCGTGCATCTGGATTATCAGGTCTCCAGTAATCCAGGTGAAACCATTGTGGGGTAGATGTATCTCCATCAATATTGATAGGCATCGTATAATTTCCTCCATAGTAAGCATCTACTCCGGCTGCACCCTGAAACATAACCTCAAAATCAAATCTTTTCCATCCCAGACTCAGGTTTGCAAAGTAATTATATTTAGGCTGCTCATTTCCCATGATCTGTCTGTCGTTAGGAGTTATACTTTTATCACCATCCATGTCTATATACCGGATATCCCCGGGTTGCTGTCCGTCGATTATAACCACTCCTTCATTGGGTATCCATTTACCATTCGCGTCTTTTGTAAAATCACTTTCCTGTAAAAGACCGGATGATACGTAACGGTAATGACTACTAAGTGCGTAACCTTCCTTATGTATACTACTTCCTCCATCATGAGGCTCTCCCATTAGCACCTCAACTTTGTTTTTATTATGTGAAATACCAGCAAATGCGGAAATATTCCAATCCCCGATATTTTGTTTATAGTTTAAGCTAAGTTCCCAACCACGGTTTCTTACTTCCCCTGCATTAAAGGAAGAAGAACCTATTCCGCCAATCCATGAAACAGGTGGTTTAAGTACGATGTCGGTTGTTAGCTTATCATAATAATCAAAAGTAATATCAATCATATTATTGAAAATACTCAGGTCGAAACCGGTATTCATCATTTTCACCTTCTCCCAGGTGATATCAGGGTTACCAAATTCCGTTTCATAACCACTATTAGGATCTATCAGACTTTGATATTTATACCATTCATCAATTTCATTTCCCAATTGTCCATATGAAGCCCTTAGTTTTAGATTGTTTAGCCAATCCAACTGATTCAGAAAAGCTTCTTTATTCACATTCCAGCCTACAGCAGCAGAGGGAAACCAACCATATTTGTGTCCTTTCCCGAAGCGTGAAGAACCATCCCGGCGTATTGTTGCTTCAAACAAATAGCGCTCGTCGAACGTATAATTGACTTTCCCATAAAATGATTGCATGACATGTTCATTCCATGTGTCACTATTTCTTAATTCAGCATTCGTACCGACAATAGCGAAAAGCCTGTGTTTTTGATTGAACGTTTTCGTATAATCAATAGTTCCTCCTAAATAGTAATAACTAGACCTCCATGTTGAAGTAGGATAAGTACTACCCCAGGTGGCAATCAATTGCCCATTGTCATAATCAAAAAAGTTAACAGCTTTTCGTTTACCTTTATATACTCCGGTATTCACCTGATAGCTAAACTGCCCGGTGAGGTTAAGGCCGGGAATTATGATCCATTTCGGTTGTAGGTTAACGCTGATATCATCCGTGAGGTTTTGCATATACCCTCCCTTTTCAACCTGTGCCATCGGATTTCGCATACTCGAACCATAGTTTCCATAATAATCGTTGGGATCACCTTCCCGTTGAGGGTATTTTGCTACAACTGTCGGTGGGGTCCAGTATATTAAATTTATGGGATTAAAACCTCCAACTGCTCCATCTACACTACTTTTATGTTGATTACCACGAATAACGTTTATATCAACTCCAACCGTAATGTTTTCTCTTAGACTGACAGTTGTATTAGCTCTGAGGTTCAACCGGTCGTATTTGAAGTCACCCACAAAACCTGTTTGCGACATATAATTCCCCGTGACTGCAAAGCGGGCAATGCTACTACCTCCATAGACCGATACGGAATGATTTTGAATGGTGGCATTATCCCATAACAGTTTCATCCAGTCGGTATTTGGATATTTATAGGGGTCTTCGCCGCTAATGGTTCTCTGGATAGTCTCTTCCGAGTAGACCGGGTCTCCTCCAAAGTTTTTATATGCTTCATTCATCATACCCATATATGTAGGAGCATCCACGAAATCAGGTAAATATGTTGCTTTTTGAATACCTCCGTATCCGTTGTAACTTACTTTAATCTTCCCCGGTTCTCCTCTTTTGGTTTTTATGACGATAACACCGTTTGCAGCACGCGCCCCGTATATTGCAGCTGCAGCTGCATCTTTTAGTATTGTGACACTCTCAATTGTATTTGGATCAAGATTTTCCATGTTCATCGGAATACCATCCACCAAAACCAACGGGTCACTATTATTGAGTGTAGAAATCCCGCGGATTTTAATTGAAGCGGCCTCTCCACCGGGTAATCCGGAAGACTGGGTAACCGTTATACCTGTAACTCCCCCTTGTAATGCCTGCGATAGCGAGGTTATCGGTTTATTTACTAATGTCGCCTCTATATTAACCTGTGCAATAGAGGAGATGCTATTTAATTTTCGTTCTTCCGTATAACCGGTTACAACGACCTCATCCAGCGCATTAATATCTTCGGATAACGAGATGATTAGATTCCCTTGGTGACGTTTTACAAGAAATTCAACAGGTTTATAACCAAGATAGGAAAATACCAATATATCTTCTTTCTGCACTTCAATTTGAAAATACCCGTCTATATCCGTGATAACCCCATTCTCACTTCCTTTCACATGGACAGTTACCCCTGCTAACGGTGAAGGAGGTTCCATTTTATCAAATACCTGCCCTTTAACAGATACTTTATTGCTGGATTGTGGTTGGGCCGGATGTTGGTTTTGGGATGTTTTGTAGAGGATGATATGTTTATTTTTAATTTCATAATTGATATTCTTTCCAGCCAATACTTTTTCCAATACGCTTGAGACTGTTCCTTTTTTTATTGAAATGGAAACCTTTGATGATAAATCGATCTCTGAATCTTCATAGAAAAAGGAGTATTCACTATCTTTTTTAATCGCGTTCAGCACTTCTTCAATACTCACGTCGGTCATATTAAATGAAAATACTTTTGTTTGAGAATATGAGCTTGCCGAGACCGACAATATGCAACAGATTAACAATAAAGTTGTGATTTTCATGATTTTAATACATTTAAGGCAATAAAGCTCTGAAACGAGATGTTGTTCTTGTTCTTTTTTCATATTTTTGTAATGAGATTTAATTACTAGATTAAATTTTTAGTGTGTTTGACTAACAAACACCGGAGGTAGGAAATATAGCCGTATTTCCTATCTTTTTTTAGACCATAGGCATTTTAGATTGAGGTTAATAATGTGATTATATTTATAGTATATAACCAGGTTTAAAAGTCTCCATAATCTATTATATTGATTATTCTATTATAAAAGTATTATTCTCTTTTGTGTATTCAATTTGACCGGCAATTTTTAAAATACTGAAAATCTCATCAATAGACTCTCCATTTATAAAGTCTCCTTTAAATTGTTTTTTCTTCATAGCTTCGGGATTCTTAAAAACAATTTCTACCCCAAAACCCCTTTCCAGATTCTGTGCTAACTCCAAAAATGGAGTAGAACGGAATGAATATTTACCATTCCGCCACATGGAGGCCTTCTTTGCATCAGTTTTTTCTGTAGAGAAAATGCTATTTTGTTTATTAAATATCGTATGGTCATCCGGTGCCATTTCAACCAGAATATTGGATTCCGTAGATAAAAGTTGCACTTTGCCTTCTTCCAGTATGGTTTCCACAAGCGTATCTTCTGAATAGGCTTTTAGATTAAATTTAGTGCCTAATACCCTGACTTCCATTGCATCGGTAGTAATAAAAAAAGGAGAATCTTTCTTCCTGGCAATATCAAAATACCCTTCTCCACTGAAAATTATATTACGTGTTTTCCCGGCAAATTCGAGTGGATATTTTAATCTGGAACCTCCATTTAAATAAATTTTACTACCATCTGCCAATAATACAGAATCACGTACTCCATTAGGAGTAAGAACTTCTGTCCATAAATTATCTTTTGCTGTGTGGTCGTTAAAAAGAAAATAGTATCCGACTGAAAATAGAATGAACACGGATGCAGCAGTTGAAATTGCTATTATTCTTAATTTGTTCTGTCTTTGCGATTTATTAATTCTATGACTTATACTGTTGTATACCTCATCTTTTTTATCCTGAATAGTCGTGTTATCCGTTTGGCCTTCAATATGCTCAAGAAGTTTATCTGCATATTCCTCTTTAGATATTCTCCCCCAGGGAGTATTTATATTTTCTCTATCGCTCATTTTTCTACTTTTATATTAAAAGTCTTCAACTTCATATTAGGCCTAAAATGGAATTGTTATTTAACTTTTAATAACAGTGGCTGACAAAAACAAATAGTTCCGATTATTGGCTATAGCCGCGGGTACCTAGCTTTGCATCAATTGCCGTCTGCTTTAGCTGACGGTTATGATGAAATATATAAAAGGGCTTTAGCCAAAAGATATCTTCTGTTTGGCTAAAGCCCCTCTTATTATTTTAGACCGTCAGCTAAAGCAGACGGCAATTGATAATAGGCTTAAGCCTTTTTTTGAAGCTACCCGAGTGAAATTTTTTTCATCGTTAGTTTAAGAATTACTCTTACCATTAAACTGTAAATAATCATCAATAATCTGAATGAGCCTCTTTTTTGCAATAATTTGTTGAGCTTGCACTGTCTTTTCGGAGATATTAAGAATGGTTGCAACTTCTTTATAACTAAGATTCTCATCTTTAAGCATTAAAAAAATGAGCTTGCATCGCTTCGGAAGTTGGTTTAAAGCATCCTCAATTATATTTTTCATCTCCGAAGTAAGTAAATCATCTTCCGGTGTAGATTCATCAAACTTTAAATATACATGAGATTCTTTAATATATTCCTCGAATTTATTCTGTCGGTTTAAGAATTTAAGGCATCTGTTTTTAACGGAAGTATAGATATATGAATTAGGATTATCAAGTTTCTTCAATGTTTCCCAGTTTTCCCATAAAGTAACAAATACATCGGCAAGAATATCCTTACAATCGTCGTGTTCCGGTACAAAATACAAGGCAAAATGAAACAAACGCTCATACTGTTGTTCATAGAGAGCAGTAAAAGCCTTTTTTTTATGTATACCTTTCTCTGAATCAAACAAAAACATATATTCTCAATTTGTCCCCGTTAATATTCAACCGAGACAAATGTAAAAGATTCTGGTTAATATCATCTGATTGTTCTTGTAAAAGTTTACACATATAAGTAATGACTTTAATTTTTCTAGTAGAATTAAAGATTTATTTATTCCCCAAAGTTGTTGTTTTTCAAATAACTTCAAGATTAATGTTCTGATAAACAGTTTTATGTATGACTAAAAGTGTATGTCTTTTTTATAATAATAAACGAATAATTTTATCTTTGTAGCCATCTGATTCTATCGTTGACAGCTATGAAACATAAAGACGACAGTTGTAAAACTTATAGACGATAATTGTCAAACGTAAAGACGACAGCTGTCAACGATAGAATTAAGTACCTGGTTTAAATAATTAATAACCACAAAAATTGAACAACTATGAAGGTAAGATTTGGAGTTTATGATACACCTCAACCTGAGGGCGTACAACGAGAATCTAAACAGCATGCACGGGTACATTCAAAAGGAACAATCCGGTTAAATGAAATGTGTGAAGAATTGCGAGATTTGGGTGTTAATTCAGCACAGATTAAAGGAGTATTAGATGCCGCTGCAAAGTTTATGGCTAAATCATTGCGGCATGGTTATAATGTTGAACTAGACGGAATCGGAATTTTCTCTATTTCATTACGAAGCACATCTTTTGAAGATGAGTTGGAAAAGAAAAAGACAAGGGTTGAGATTGACGGAGTCAATTTTCGTTGTAATAAAGACCTCAAAAAGCGTGTTCAGAAAGCAGAACTGCAAAAGGATAAAATGTCGTTGCAATCCATGCCGTCACTTACTTTACGGAAAAAGAGAATGATTGCATACCTTGAAGAACATGGATACATAAACGCTGTACGGTATGCTGATATAAATAACTGTTCCCGTTATCTGGGGAGAAAAGATTTGTTGTCCTTTGATGAAGAAAAGCTTATCGTTAGTTCCGGAAAGAGAGCACATAAGATATATTTGATTAATAAAGATTCTACTGATTAACGTGAGTTCGACATAAGGAATACTTTCGGATGGATTAAAATATAAAGATTGGAACAGCTAATTCATCAATAGTCCGAGAACCTGATGGTTCAGGTTTAATTCCCTCCTTAGAATCCCCCTTAATTTAAATCCCACCTTTATATCGAACCCACGTTAATTAAGAAAACTCTTCTCCCCAAAAACATAATTAATGGTGCAAATAGTGAATTGAAAAATAGTTGAAGATAAGATTTTAACACAGAGGTGCGGAGAACGCAAAGTCTGGAGGACACAGAGAAGCGCAATTGGCGCTTTCTCGAAAAATATAGCATTTTGTCCTATTCTTTTCCTACTGTTGGAAAGCATAGACCAGTATGGCTTTCCTATCTGCGAAAACTAATGTATAATCTTATAATTAAAGTATAGACATGAAAGAATTAGTTATTTTTGTAGTAGTATTTGTCGTTTTATTCTGGGTTGGAGTAAAACTACAACGTTGGATAAGCGGAGCAAGTAAAATTTCAAAGAATCAGAAAAATACTTGAAGAGATGAAGCGTCAAAACCGGAAGGAATGATGCTGAAAGATTTGATACTGGGGGTAATCCGCTTATAATATGGATGATATCAAGATAGAGAGAGCGTTTTTAATATTTGTATTACTAAAACATAAATGATGAATAGAGTTAAAGAATTGCTGGATTTAAGGAGACTTAATACAGTAGAGATAGAAGAGCGATTTGAAGAAATTGCTAACTTATTACTCCAAGAATACCAAATTAAAAAAGGAGCTGATATGTACGATTTCCTTCAGATAGAGTTTTATTATTATGCAAAGGAACATGAAGATGTAATTACATATCCTCGTACAATAGAAGCCGGTAAATGGTTTTTTCACTCAAGTGGCGTTGATTTGACATTTCTTAGTAAATGCGAAAATCGTGATTTTTTGGAATCTGATGGAGTAGGCAACGATTACTTTGGTGGAATTTTAATTAAGGCTATCAAGAAAAACGGAAAAGATGTTATAGAAGGACATCAAAAGACTTCATGGGAACTTTTCGATTATTTTGATGCTTTTGAAATGAAGAAGGAAGAATATCCCTTAATTATTCGAAAGGCAAAAGAAGAAAAAGTGATTAAAAAGGGAAAGCGGAAAATAACCTTTAATGAAAATAAGGATACAGATAAAATAAGAGCTGAAAAACGATTTAAGAAAGGATATCTGAAATTTATAGATTTCTTGGGTGCTGAATATCAGTTTTACGTTGAAAGATAGAGCTATTAGGTTTTAGATTTAGTGAATTACTGTGGAGCACTATGGTTTGTTTATACTGTTTCTCAATGCTTTCACCGCCTTTGGGCTTTCGTACATTACATTTTTATCTAACACTATTTGATTATCCATAAACCCTATTTCGCTATAGTGTCATCTGTATGCTAATCATACCATCGTTTATCTATCGGTTTCTTATAAGTAAATTTTATATAGTTTTGTAACTGACGCTAATCTGGTGAGGAGGAAGTTGTGAAACGCTTTTAAATAAAGTTTGTATATGGCATTATCACGTAGTAGCTTTGAATTTGAAATAGATGAAACGATTCTTGGAAGAGGGTTACGTTATTATGAAAAAGGACATGTCACGGATGTGGCGGACCTTGGTAGCGGACGATACGAAGCGATTGTTGACGGAACAGAAACATACACAGTTAATCTGGAAATAAAAGGAGATGTTGTAATTGATTATCGCTGTGACTGCCCGTATGATAAGGGACCGGTATGTAAACATATTGTGGCGGCATTATTCGCTTTGCAGAAAGGTGATGGTAAAAAGGAACTACCTGTGGAAATTCCCAGGAAAAAGGGTGCGAAGAAAAAAGATTCAACTCCTAAAAAGAAAACTATTACTCAACAAATCGATGAATTGTTAGAGCATTTGCCACCGAAAGAATTAAAGGAATATATACGCGGGTTGCTGATGAAAGACCGTATATTAAGAAATTCTTTTCTGGCAAAATATGCTTATCTGGTAGTTCCCATATCAAAAGATTTGTATGCGCGTCAGGTTAAAGTGCTTGTTGAAGCGGCTGGGGCGAAATATGGTTTTATCGATTATTCTGAATCGCGAAAGCTGGGGCAGAGCTTATACGAATTGATAAGTAATGCACAGGAAGCTATCGGGAAAGAAAACTTCAAGGGAGCTATGTATATGGCCGGTGCTATTCTGGAAGAAATATCCGGTGCTATGAATATGATGGATGATAGTAGCGGTTCCGTAGGCGGCGTGTTAGAAGAAGCACAAGCCATATTGGAAGAATTGGCAGGTTCTTCTCTGGATGAGCCTATGCGGAAAGAACTGTTCGATTATCTGATGGATATGTATGAAAGAGGCATTTTGGGAGATTGGGATTGGCATACAAATTTTTTAACTATGGCTATATCCCTTATAAGAACAGAGACGGAAAAAGAGATGATTAATACATTGCTAAATGCAGTGAAGCCAACAGGAGATAGTTGGGATTGGGACTATCAAAAGGCGCAGGAACATAAAATGCTGCTTATTGAGGCAACGGGTACTGAAGAGGAAAAATTGGCATTTATGGAACAAAATATTTCTCATCCGGATATAAGAGCTGAAATCGTTGAGAGAGCAATAAATGGTAAAGATTATAAAAAGGCAATCCGGTTACTTCAAGATGGAATAAAGGATTGTGGAGATTCAAGCCCTGGGATTGTGAATAGGTGGAAGAAGTACCTGTTGACGGTTTATTTACAGATGGGAAATAAACCGGAAAGTATCCAGCTTAACCGTTATTTTGTATTTAATGGGTCTGTCGGATGGCAGGATTGTTATCTCTCTTTAAAAGAATTGATTGGCCCAAAAGAATGGCGGGTTTATCTGGAGGGCCTTATTGAAGATATTAACAAAAAAAGCAGATGGATTAATTATGAGCTGATTTTCAACATATATGTTTTTGAATCGGACTGGGTGAAGCTATATAAACTACTCTGCCGGAATCTTACGTTGGATCGGATTGAGAAAGCAGAAAAATACCTGAGAGATGAATATTCAAAAGAATTAATTGTTTTATACAAACAAGCTATTCTTGCCGATTTGAAACAGGCGGTTGGCCGTTCCCACTATCAGAATGCTTGCCGATACATACGTCGAATGATCAAACTAGGTGGTCGCCCTGAGGCCTATCAATTAATAGAAGACCTCAAAAAGTTATACCCCAGTCGGCGGGCACTGCGGGAAGAGCTAGATAAGGTATGAAAATATAAAAGGAATAAATAACTATCTCTATAAAACCTTAGCCTTTTTATTCAAAGATTTGTTAGTTTTACAGGCTTATATAAAAGATCACACTTTTATTCAAGGTATGAAAAGCATAAATTAGTAAACAAATAACAATGAAAAAGACCAAACACACCAAAAGTTCTTTCCAACAAATGAGTTCCGAAAGGAAGCTTGAATCTGTTTTTTTGTTTGTAACCGGAAAGTGTAATGCTAAATGCACTATGTGCTTCTATGCACAGGATATGGATAAAAAAGAGAAGGATTTGACATTTGATGAAATCCGGAAATTATCTGAAAGTGCCGGGGAATTCAATCGATTGTGGCTCTCCGGTGGAGAACCTACCCTTCGAGAGGATTTGCCTGAAATCATTGAAATGTTCCACAAAAACAATAAAGTGAAGGATGTCAATATGCCTACAAATGCACTTAAACAAGACTGTGTGATTGAATGGATAGAACGCATCAGAAAAAGTTGCCCTGACTTGAATCTTACGATAAGTATTTTGGTTGATGGATTTGACAACACACATGATACGCAACGTGCTGTTCCCGGAAGTTTTTATAAAGCAGTAGCAGTATTAAAGAAGATAGATGAGCATTTTGGAAATGATGCTAAAGTGCTTAAAAACGTATCTACCGTTATCACCAGATATAATATTGAAGAAGTAACTGATTTCATGACGTGGATGTTTGGATTTCTCAGTCAATTCTTTGCAAATCTTCTCGCTTCGAAAGCGGTCATTGCTATCCGTAATTGTCTTTCCGTCATTATCCACACGATTGTAAACCAAATGGATATGTGGGTGTTCCTTATCGAAGTGCCTCGCTATAATATACTGTGTGTTCACAATACCCATCTGTTTCATATAATCGTGAGCAATCCGTCCCATCAGTTGGCT
This sequence comes from Tannerellaceae bacterium, assembly GCA_032073245.1. GTDB lineage: Bacteria > Bacteroidota > Bacteroidia > Bacteroidales > Tannerellaceae > QVMG01. The sequence goes on along the minus strand of DAMANX010000001.1, from coordinate 189,070 downwards.
GGATAGCTTATCCTTATCTTGTGCCGAAAAGTCCAACGAGATATGGCACACTGGTTTTGCTACACGGCTATTCAAGCTCGCTTGGGTTAAGAAACTCTGAATGATGGAAGCTTTGCTCTTCACTCGAAGTCCATCAAAATCGACAATCTCCGTATTCTTTTGTTTGTCAAGGATATAATTGACCACACCCTTGAACGCTTTACCCTTTACTATTTTTGCCATCATCTTCAATCATTTCAATTACGTTATCAATCTTATCTGCCAGATAGAGGTATTCATGGCGAGTACTGGTATAACCTTCAGCGTTTGCTCTTCTGGCAATCTGATTCAGGTTGTTTCCCATACCGGATAGCTTTCGAATATAATCGTTCAGTTTAGGCGTTAGCCGTGGGTAAATTTTACTTCCAGCGATACACTGGCGAATAAAATCGCTTCGGCTGATTCTTGCTGATTTCGCTTTCGTCTTTAACGAAAAGTATTCGCGAGAATCCATTTTAACGCTGACCATATAGGTGCGTTTTTCTCCTAATTCTTTGGTGGGGCGACCACCCTTTTTTATTTCTTTCATACGATAATTTATAATTGAAAATTTCCATTTTAGACCAGCGGGATAACCCTCCCATTTGGGGGAGCAAGTGGTTTTGGTATGACCAAAACATAAACTTGCTCCGCTAAAAATCACAGATTTTCCATTAAAGCTTAAATCCAGTCTTCTTACGAGGATTTACCTTATTCCTGAAAGAATTGTCAACTACTAAATCGAATTCTTTCATTAATGTTTTCAGGGCAGGATTACGTTTAATCATGGCTTGAAGTATTGCCGTAGGCTGTTTCGCCTCAAGTAGAAAATCGGCGATATCGTACCCTTCTTTTCGTTGCTCTGGGGTTGATCGTTTCTCAAGAAACTCGCTAAAGCAACCATGCTTTCCTCCGGTAGCGATCCATTGAAATTGGGGCATATAAAAGGAAGAGATTAAAGCTGTCTTCTCGCTTTCTACAATCGCTACCGGTTGATCGGAATGACCGAAGAGCAGATGTTCGCCGAAAAAGCATTGCTTCAGATTGAAGTTCTCCTGCTTTAGAAGTGAGTGCACCCATGTAATGTGGTTGTATGGATGCTTGACTCGCTTTCCTGTCTCTGGGGCATATAGCATTATTTTCCCTGTGCGAACTCTTCCAGTAATGTCCATTTGCCAGAAGACTGTTGCTCCGTCCCAATGCTTAGCTGAACCAACCTTGTATTTCGCCATAAGCTTCATCGCTTCATCTTCTCCCAACTGAGAAGATAGGTATTGGAACAGTTTGTTTTGGTGATAATAACCAAGGGACGATGCGACTAAATTGCCATCAATGTAGCTTACTTCTTTTTCTTTCACAGAGGAAAAATTTCTTTGCATCGTAGGTTGGTTATTAGAAAAACTTTCTCGTTTATCCGGATTCTCCTCAAAATATTGCTTCGGGGTGAAGTGGTATCCACATTTCTCTTCTCTATCACATCGGCCAACATGATTAGGAAACGAAACCTTGTTTTCAGTATCAATGTAGTGAGAGAAACACTTCTTTTGTTCGCAAGCCGGGCAGGTATGCCGTGTTGCGATTCCTTTATAGGGTTCTAAAATATATCGGTATGCACTCATATTTTTTGGATTTTGGACACTATCTCCACTTTTTATGAAATTGTCGCTGTAAATCAGTTTGTTAAATGCAATGTTAAATGCACTTACATAGACTCAACGTTACATTTTGCAGGCTCCAGATCTTTGAAAAAGTGAGATAATGTAGTTTGTGGCAAATTATTATATAGTTGAATGTCTACAACTTAACATCAATAGTGTGTAAAGTGCAGAAAATGCATCAAACCAACTTTCGATATCTTCCATGTTTATAGTTATCGAGCAAGTTGTCTTTGAAATCACTAAGGGTACGCTTGAAGCTATCAGCCGAAATGGAGAGTTGGGCTGCAACTTGTATTCCCTCTGCTGTTGAGAAGTTCGGCGGAAGAGCATTGTACAATCGTTGCTTATCAGTTGGTAATTGCTCCAATGTTGCCGTGGAGCCAATTATCTGCTGTACTTTCCGGGCGGTTTGCTGATAGTATTTCACCAACTCAATCGCACCTTCCACGCTGATCCAATCGATAGAATCTTTCTTTGCTTCTCCACTGAGCCAGCGGGCTATTTGTAGTATCAGACAAAACCGAATAGCGTATATTTCCAGTTTACTGTAAATGCCCATCAACGCTTCGTTGATCTCTCGATTACATTGGTCTGTGTTTTCTCGTTGCCAGTCGTACAATCGTTTCTTGGCATCTTCCTTAAAATATAACTCGATAGGAATTATATCACCATTATCATCGGTAACAAATTCAAGATCGATTAGCTTTTGCATTAGATTATTCCATGTAGGGATTACGTGTCGGGATAGTTGCCGGTCATTCCAGTATTGTTTCTCCAAATTGTTTGGCAACACAAAGAGGATACGATCCAGAAAGCCGTTCTGATTGCGTTCACCCTTTGCCAGCTCTTTTAGGATTCCATGTTGAATAGTTCCAATTACGCCAATAAATGAATTTTTGACTGACACCGAGTTCTTAGAACCACGCCGATCCAGAATGATTGGTTTTCCATTATAGAGCGATAGCCAGAACTGTTCCTCCGAACCTTTGGTATAGCGATTGAAGTTCTTGAACCAAGATGCCAGCTCATCGGTATATAAGCAAATGCCTCGTTTGTTGTTCTCATGGATAAAGGCAAGGCTTTCGGGAGTAATATCCGAAACCACAAATTTCTTCAACACAGGCTCGTGTGGCATTTCGCTGATTCCTTGTTCCTCGCGTTCTTTTTTACTGAGATAAAGAAGCTGCTCGTACTCCTTGAACTCTTTCTTAAATGCGACCGCACCTTTCGCATCATGCTCAAATAAAGGATGGAAGGCGAAGCTGAGTGGATGGCTCTTGTTAACTCCCGGACGCCCAATCAATGCTGTATACAGTATTGCTCGTTCTACCCAACCTTCTTTCAGTTTTACTACATGGGTGTTACCAATGCCAACTGACAGAACAAAACAGAGTGATGCTGCAATGTAGTCAATCGGAAGATTAAGACATTCACCGGTGGAGTAAATGATATCCTGTATCTGGTGAGGGAATACTTGAACGGGAAAATCAGAGCTGTACATCTTCCCTTTACAATGTAGGGCTTCGTGGATGATACCTTCAACTGTAATTTTGTTTTCCATAATAATTGGCTTTAAAAATTACGGTGCGAAGGTTTGCGACGTATTCCCTGATTGATACGAGTTTCGACTTCTTCTTTTAGTTCCTCGATGGTCTTCTTCTTGCCTTGGGTAATCCACGCCATCAATTCATCTTCAAAGAAGAATAGCTTCTTCCCACGCTTATAACAAGGAATAAGTCCTTTTCTCACTAAAGCATAAACGGTTGGCTTGGCTTTCATAATCAACCGGCACGCTTCCTCAATCTCTATCGGAACTCGCTTTTCTATTGGCTGACTCTGCTTCGTTTCAACCAAACTTTTCAGTTCTGATACTTCTTTAATCAGATAAGCAACCACCTCGGGCAGCTTATCGAAAGTAATGTTTTCGTTACACATAATACAATTGGTTTTAATTGTTTCAGTGCAAATAAAAATGGTGTTTCAACGGTGACGCTAATCACCAAAGAAACACCAGAAAAACATTTAGAAATAGTAGTTGATACTGTTTATTACTTTGTATCCTCGATTTTATTTAGGCTTTCCTGTATCTGAATTGTACTATTGGGTTCGAATATCTTTAGCTTTTTCTTAATAGTTTTCAGCTCCATATCTCTCAGTTTCTCCTCAAACATGACTTTAAGGAATCGAGCGATTCCCCATTGGTCGGTTACATCAAAATGGTTCCAGATATTCCAACCAAAGTGGCAAATATCAATTGTAGTAAGGTCTTTTACCCTTATTGGCTGAATTGTTGTGCCCTCAATAGAGTTTCCGGCTGCATATATTTCAATGTTTTTACATAGTAGGTCCATATCGGCATCTGAAACATATGGAGCAAATATCTCTTGTGTGTACCGGATTGCTATATTTAGCTTCTCTGTATATTGTTGGACGAGCTGTCTTTGCTTTTCTGTCCGGATTTCATCCAGAGAGAGTTGTTGGGTTGTTTCCGGCTCTTCATCCTCATCTTTTCCCTTTTGGGATTTAGCGAAAAAGAACTTGGCGGTTTTGTCTAATAATCCTTGGATAACCACAGTCAGAATGCAGTAGGCTAATATGCCAATGCCAGCTACAAGCCAAAAGATCGTATTAGCCGAGAATTCATCAACTCCCTGAGCCACAACTGTTGCTCTCACAATAAGACCAATAGCAAAACAGACAATCGCTACTGATAGATAGATTATGATATATTCATGGTATTTATTCTTCATCTAACATTTTTTCTAGATACATATAATTGTGTCAGCAGTGCTGACACAATTTGTAGCGGCATTGCCGCCATTAATTATTCTTATTTATCAAATTAACAACCACTTTAACCATCACATCCTTTTCTTCTGTCCGGCTTTCGGCAATCATAAGAGTAAGAGCTACAAGTGTATTGTTCTCTATCAGTTTTGTCCCATCTGCTTTATACAGTATCCCGTTCTTCTCCAGAAACCAAAGGAAGAGAAAAGCGGCTATTCGCTTGTTCCCATCACTAAAAGAATGGTTCTTTGTTACCAGATAAAGCAACATTGCACCTTTTTCCTCTATGCTGGGGTAAAGGTCTTGACCATCAAATGTTTGATATATAGTACTAATAGAACTTTTGAACGACTGGTCTTTCTCGTTTCCAAACAGCTCGCTTCCTCCAAACTTATCTCTAAGGTAGTTAATAGCCTCCATCGCACTCTCATAAGTTGCTCGAAAGCCTTCTCCTTGAGTCGTCTTCTCTACCGTCAACTCTTGATAGTCGTACCGATCCAATGTATCCAATGCATAAGTGTAGTCGCTAATTACCTGTAATAAGCCAGTAGCTTCATCAGCAGACAATTCTTTAGCTTGCAAGACATTCGCCAAAAGCTTAACGGTCTGTTTTAGATCGCTATACTGCTGTATCTTGATCTTCTCATTTACAACGTAGCCTTTAACAATATATTCTTTTAGAATTTTGTTTGCCCAGATACGGAACTGAGTACCTTGAAGTGATTTTACACGATAACCGACAGAGATTATTACATCTAAGCTATATGACATGATTGGCTTGTCAGAATGAGCAATGTGCATTTTTTGCACATTGCTTTCTTTAGGTAGTTCTCCTTCCTTAAAAATATTGCTAATATGCTTAGAAATAACCGATCTTTCACGATTGAATAACTCTGCCATTTGAGCTTGTTCCAACCATACTGTTTCATTTTCAAGTCTTACGTCCAGACTTGTGCTTCCGTCTGGAGCTTTGTATATTACGATTTCTCCTTTATTCATAAAGTTATGTTTATTTTGTTTTTGTGAATCTCCAGGTATCTCCTTTTTCATTTGGATATAAATATGTCATAGCCCATTCTTTTTCTCCACATGGGATTTTTACTGGTATACCTCCAGATAGTGTTGCTCTGGATGTTGGAAGATAAAATTCCTCATTGATTTGCTTTAAAATTTGGAAAAGACCACAGAAGATAAAATAGGAGTAAATATATTTTTCCTCCCACTGCTCATATGATAGCCCTTGTAAAGTTGAGTATTTATCACATCCATAATTGTCATACATAATACCTCCTTGTATACAATGATATTGAGTATGTGCAATGGCATTGCGAATTTGTCCAACATAAGCAGTTCTTACTGCTTTTTGAAATTTAGGGGATAGGTTTAATCTGCTTATTATCTGCTCTCTTATATGTTTGCTTTTCCCATTTGGTGGCAATTTTGTCATCTCTAAATTCCAATCATAGTCATGTCCGTTTAAAACATTTACAATTTGAGTAAATATTCGAAGAAAGTAAGTGTTTTCCCAAATATCTAAATATGTAGACTTCTCTCTGAAAATGCCTCTTTCGAAATCGGAAGCACCAGACAAGAAAGAGTTCCCATGTTTAGTAAAATAGCTATCATCATCTATCGAACCCCCAATGCCCATATATGAAATGGAATTGATTTTTTGCATATTATTGAGTCCGTCATTACCTAATCCAACACAAGGAAGACCTCCAAATCCTATATGCCCATTTTGTTGACATAGTAATAAATCACCAGTATGCGACATGTTCTGTTTGCACACATTAAATAGCTCTTGTAGGCCATCTCTAATAACTATTTCATATTTTGCTATACTATTAGAACGTAACATCTTGGTTTGCTTTTATTTCAAACTTATCCTATTCGCAGATTCTCTTTTCTTCTCACTCACCAGTTCTGCATACACCTGAGTTGTACTCACATTTTTATGAGTAAGCATTTTGCTGACCGTGTAAATATCTGTACCTAAGGCTATTTGAAGGGTCGCGAACGTGTGCCGAAAGCAATGATAGGTAATATTCTTGGTTATCCCAGCTTTCTTTAACCAGTTTTTTAGTGGATACTGTGTCATGGAGCGTTGCAATCCCTTGAATACTTTTCCTTTTCCTCGTTCTCCGCATAGTTCCAATGCTTCGAAGCTGATGGGAAGCGTTGTTTCTGTCTCAGTTTTTTCGGTACGCAATCGTAAGCAATAACCGTTGTCGGCACCAAGAACGATTTTATCCCAAGTAAGGCTGAGCACATCACTAATCCGTAAACCTGTCAGGCAGGAAAAGAGCGAAGCATTTTTAAGTACTGGAATATCACAAGGGGTATTTGCTAGTAGCCTCACTTCGTCATGGGTTAGGTACTCTTTGCGAACATCCTCGTATTCTATCTTCTCCAAAAAGTCATTTATGTTTTCCTTTATCCGTTTATCTCGGTACGCAATTTTTAATAATCCACGAAAAGTAGAAAAGTATCCAGCAGCCGAATTACGAGCTATCTTATGCTTGGGGCGATTCAGTTGATTTGCATTCAAGAGATAGGAGCGAAACTTCCGGCACAAATCTACATTAACATCACCAAAAGTACACTTGCCATTAACGAACTTATAAAAATGATCGTAAACCCTTAGCCATTTCTGATCTTTGGTTTTACACATTTCGCTAAAGTAAGCTAAAAAATCCCCCTTCATCTTATTCTTGTCCAAAAAACCATACTCCTCATTGATTATGGATTGTACACGGATAGAGCGAATAGCTTCGGCTTTCAAGAGCATCTCATTATTATACTCTCGCTCTACTTCGTTCTTTGGGCGCAGATAGATGTAAATACCTAAGTACTCTCTCCGGCTCATTTCCATTGTTTCAGGGTTGCGGACAGCCGGATAGAAGTCCAGATACAAACTCTCCATATCATTTTTGATAGGTCGGCGGCGCAAAGTGACTTTTGATATTGACATGGCATACTATATTATAGGGTTTTCTAATATTCGATCTAAATCAGGTTTGGATATCTTAACGAATTTGCCAACCTTCACTTTAGGTATATTGTGATATTTCACGTAGTGATATATCTGGTCACGGGTCATATTATATTTTTCCATAGCTTCAGGAATCGAGTAGTATTCCGGCTCGATTGGTGATTCTACAGTTTTCAATTTGTCAATGTGGATCTTGGAATAATAAGTATTTCTCCCTTCTTTCTTTTTGGGTACTTTGTTTTCATAGACAAATGTGTAGATGGCACTGGTAGTCATGTTGTGTTTTTCTTTGATTTCATCAATACTATACCATTCTGTAATCCTCGGATTGGGTAACTTCTTAGAAAAATAGTTATCGACATGCTTTCGGCTGAAATAGGTTTTCCCTCTTTTGAGAGTTCGTGGAATTTTGTTCTTTTTGGCGACTTGAAATATCCAAGACTCATTTACATTATATTTATCTTTGATTTCGGCAACAGTATAGACCTCTGAAATAGGAACCCGCTCAATTGATGGCTTGGCTTGATATTCTTGTATGTTATCAAACATATCATCAATATCTATGCGGCGGATAAACGTTTTTCTTCCGACCTGAAGCGCTTTTAGTGTTCCGGATTGAAGGTAACGGTATATCGTAGCACGCCCAACACTGAGAAGAAAAGCTGTCTCAGAAACAGACAAAAACTCTTTGTCTTTAATTTTATCATACTGATCGCTGATCCTTTCTATTTCTTGCATCACAGTATAATTGACCGCGGTCAATTTCATCTGACGCTTATTCTCTTTATATGCTCGAGAATTGCACCTGTGAGAGCAATAGCGAGTTGTTGCCTTTTGCGCTTGAAAAGAACTTCCGCAAAACTCACAAACCTTTAATATAGTATCTTTATCTCTCATCTCTTTACGCTATTTCGCCAATAATTTGTATCGTAACGTATCACTATGCCTCATGATGTTTCATTCATTTATTATTTCAGTATATGCGTGAATGAAAATTGCGCATGTTTTCGACGCGATACATATACGGTACAAATGTATGCGAAACAAATGAAATATACAATAGGGAAAGAAGAATTACTTAAAATAATACTGATTGACAATCAGTTACTTTGCAATCAATAGAGATTGTGGCTAATCGTTGATAAGTGAGAATTACTTCCCGATACAGAAGTTTGCAAAAATATTCCCCAGAATTTCATCGTTACTGATTTGTCCGGTGATTTCTCCAAGGTAATGCATGCACTCACGGATATCCTGACTGAGGAAATCACCGGAAATTTCTTTATCTAAGCCATCAATGACGCGATGTATGGCGTGGAGGGCATGAGTTAGAGCTTCGTAATGACGGATGTTAGTTACAATAACATCGTTTTGGTTGAGGTCGGGTAGGTCGGCGGCTTTAGTTAATTGCTCATGGAGTTGTTCGGTATTGAATTGATTTTTTGCAGAGATGAAAATGCGTGGGGCAACTACTTCTTTAAGGAGGTTTTGTTTTTCGTCTAAATCTTTTTCAGATAATAGGTCTGATTTGTTAAAAACAAGGATTGTATGTTTATCCTCCGCTTTAGGGATAATAGTTTTTGCTAATGATTCAATTTGATCGGCCGGAGAAGTCAGGTCGATAACCCAGAGAACGATTGATGCCTGTTCCAGTTTCTTGTAGGTTCTTTCTATACCCATGTTTTCAATTGTGTCGGATGTTTCGCGTATACCGGCGGTATCAATAAAACGGAAGGTGATGCCGGATAGGTTTATGGTGTCTTCAATCACATCGCGGGTGGTGCCGTGTATATCGGAAACAATGGCACGTTCTTCTCCTACTAGTAAATTCAGTAAGGTCGATTTTCCTGCATTAGTTTCGCCAATAATAGCTACAGGGATACCGTTTTTAATGGCATTTCCGACACTGAACGAATGGGCCAGTTTATGGATGATTTGTTCGATATTTGTGGCCAACTCTTTGAGATGTATTCGGTCTGCAAATTCTACTTCTTCTTCGCTGAAATCCAACTCCAATTCAATCATTGAAGTGAAATCAAGTAATTGAGTACGCAATTTTATGAGTTCCTGGCTGAAGCCACCACGCATCTGATTGAGAGCCAGTCTGTGCATTCCGGCAGAGGTCGATGCTATCAGATCAGCAACGGCTTCAGCTTGACTAAGATCCATTTTGCCGTTCAGAAAGGCTCTTTGGGTGAACTCACCCGGAAGAGCTGAACGGGCTCCTTTTTCGATTAGTAGTTGGAGGATTTGTTGTTGTATATAGACTGAACCATGACAGGTGATCTCAACCGTATCTTCTCCTGTATAGGAATGCGGAGTACGAAAGATGCTTACTAATACTTCATCGATCGTTTCATTTTCTTTACGGATTTCGCCGAAATGAATTGTGTTCGGCATTGATTCATCGAGTTTTCTTCCGGAAGGCGAGGCAAATACTTTATCAACTAACGAGACACAGTCTTTTCCTGATAAACGAATAACGGCTATACCTCCACAGCCGGGAGGGGTTGATATGGCGCAGATAATAGATTGCTCTGTCATAATTATTTTTGTTTCAGACTACAAAAGTACGTAAAAAGCGAATATACATAGGAATGTTATAGGAAAAGAGGAATTATGTTTGAAACAAATATTGGAAACGCTTTGTTATTTTTCTGAAATGTAGTATTACTTAAACAACTTAACTATGAAGGATAAAGAACAAGTAAACCAAAAACTTAACGATCAATCTGCACAGAATAGACTGAAAATGCAGAATCCCTTAACACAATATCGTCAGGATGGCTATCCCAAACAACTGCAGAAGGCTCCGGGTGTACAGGAAGATATGGCTCCCGTTCCGGATTGTGGGGAAGAAAGTTATAAAGGTAATGGAAAATTGAAAGGTCGGAAAGCACTTATTACCGGAGGTGATTCAGGTATTGGCCGTGCTGCCGCCATTGCTTATTCACGCGAAGGCGCTGATATAGCAATCAATTATGTCAAATCTGAAAGAGAGGATGCGGAGTCATTGAAAGAATTATTAGAAAGCGAAGGACGAAAAGTTGTATTAATCCCTGGCGATTTGCGTGATGAAGCGTTCAACAAAGAAATGGTAAAGAAGGCTCATAAGGAACTGGGCGGGTTAGATATTCTTTGTCTGGTTGCTGGAAAACAAGTGTCTACGGAAGATATTATGGATATATCCACGGAACAGTTGAAAGCAACATTTGAAATCAATGTCTATTCTTTGTTCTGGACAGTAAAGGCGGCTTTACCATTACTTCCTCCGGGTTCAACGATTATAACAACTTCCTCTATCCAGGCTTACCAACCGGGTGCTCACTTAATTGATTATGCATCTACAAAAAGTGCGATCATTGCTTTTACTCGTGCATTAGCAAAACAAATTGCCAAGAAAGGTATTCGGGCAAATTGTGTTGCTCCGGGGCCAATATGGTCTCCATTACAGGTGTCGGGTGGGCAACCTCAGGATAAAATCCCTGAATTCGGACAAAATACGCCATTGGAACGTGCAGGACAACCTGTGGAGTTGGCTCCCGTATATGTGTTATTGGCTTCACAGGAATCAAGTTATACAACTGCTGAAGTTTATGGTATTACGGGGGGTAATCATCTGGGGTGAAGATAATCCAGGTTATTTTAATATTGGCTCTGTATATGTTCGGATAATGTTAGATTTGAATATAAAATTTTCAACACAGAGTCACAGAGACACAGAGTTTTTTATTTAAGAATCAGCAAATTAAATCCTCTGTGTCTCTATGACTCTGTGTTAAAAGAATGCTGAATGCACAGGTATATCATACTGTAATCAGTTCATAATTCAGTTTCCCAAGACCAATCTTTTCGGCATATTCCAATCCTTTTTTCCATTCCGTATCGGGATGAACCAGACAGAACTTATCTTCTCCATTCAGATGTTCATGGGGATGATTGTCTGTTATTTTGTTGTTAGGTAGTACGGGTGCTGAATTCACAAGGTCGGCACATGCTTTGTCCAGAGCTACAGGATCAAAAGAGGCGGCTATACCGATATCGGGGGTCAGCGCTGCATCATTATGATTCCAACAATCACATTCCGGAGAAACATTCATAATGAAATTGATATGGAAGTTAGGCTTGTCCTTCAAAACCGCTTGGGTATATTCGGCAATCTTATAGTTCAATCGCTCGGATGTATCGTCTTCACCCAGAACCGCTGCACTGTATTGGCACAAAGCAACGCATTGCCCGCAACCTACGCAAGCAGCGTAGTCGATCTCAGCCTTCCGGTTGATTAAGTGAACAGCGTCATGTGCACAATATTTGACGCAGATATTACATCCAATACAATTATCTTTGTCAATGATAGGTTGTGATGCCGAATGTAACTCCAATTTACCTCCTACACTGGCACAACCCATACCCAAGTTCTTTAATGCACCACCAAAGCCAGTTTGTTCATGCCCTTTGAAATGGTTCATGGAGATGATTATATCGGCATCAACAATAGCTGCTCCGATTTTAGGTGCTTTGCAATAATTCCCATTTATAGGTATTTCACGATAATCTGTACCTTTTAATCCATCCCCAATGATAACGTCACATTGTGCAGAAATGGGATTGAAACCATTCTCCATTGCACTTTTTAGATGATCGACAGCATTAGAGCGCCCACCCGAATAAAGTGTATTGCAATCTGTCAAAAAAGGCTTTGCTCCCAGGTTACGGAGCAAATTAGCCATTCGTGCTGCATAGTTGGGACGTATAAATGCCAGATTACCAGGTTCTCCAAAATGGATTTTTATAGCTACAAATTGCTTATTGAAGTCGATTGTTTCTATACCGGCTTTTTTAATCAGTCTTTCCATCTTTGTTAACAAATTACTCGATGGTGATGTACGTAGATTCGTGAAATAAACTTTCGAAGTAGTCATACTTATAGTGATTTTGAGCAAAGATAAAAAAAATACCTATAAATAGGTACTATCCATTATCTCCCTCCAACTCCCTACCCGAATATACTCCGGTACATCTAACAACATGTTATGAGGCTGTGTGAATAAGATCTTTTGTCCGTCAAAGAAATCGAGGTTTTTGGGGTGATCATCGATCATTATGTCGCCTTTTATAGAATTCTTTTCTCCACAGAAAATCATTTGTTTCCAGGAGATGAAAGGGAAGTGGGTATTGAGCCAGGAGAGTTTTTCGCGGAGGCTGTCTGGGAATTCGGTAGCAGAGGAAACGATAAGGACTTTGTATTTGTCATTGAGATATTTGAGGCCCTCTATACTGTCGGGGATGATAGGGGCTGTTTGAAAGAAACCTTTGCTACGGACGTATTTGTCACCGTGTGGAAAGGCTTCCAGTTCTAATTTTCCTATCAGTTCTTCTAAAGGGCGTACTTTTCCATATTCTTCTTTTTCGTAATTCTGAAATTGGGTGTAGACGTCTGCTAATACTCCATCCATATCAACCAATACTTGTTTCATTTCTTTAGTCTTTGAAGTTCATTAAAATAGGTTGTAGACAATTTTACATTGGATATCTTGTAGTGATGATACAAAGGTACTGACTCTGTGATGAACTCCTTCAAATATTTTCTTAAATTTGTAGGTGGATTAAAATATAGTTAATGATGTTATTGGATAGTATGAAAAATAGGAGGAGTATCCGTAAGTACACGGATCAGGATATTCCGGAGACGGTGTTGAATGAGTTGTTTGAAGTAGCTTCGCGAGCTTCGAATACGGGCAATATGCAGCTTTATAGTGTGATTGTGACGCGTGATCAGGCAGCGAAAGAACGGCAGGCTCCTTTCCATTTTAATCAAAAAATGGCGACCGAGGCACCGGTGGTTTTAACTTTCTGTGCGGATGCAAACCGTTTTGTACACTGGGCAGAGAATAGAAAAGCGGAGGCAGGGTTCGATAATCTGCAAACATTCATGGCGGCTACCATCGATGCAATGTTGTTTGCACAGGCTTTTTGTGATGCAGCTGAGGCACGTGGACTGGGGATCTGTTATCTGGGAACAACGGCTTATAATGCAGATAAGTTTATTGCAGAATATAAATTGCCACGGTTGGTTGTGCCTATTGTGACAGTAACTGTGGGTTTTCCGGCTGATCCGTTGCCGGAACAGCCGGAGCGTTTGCCGATAGAGGCTGTTGTGCATAAAGAAGTATATACGGATTATACGGCGGCTTCCATCGATGTTTTGTATAAGGCGAAGGAGGAATTGGCGGCGAATAGAGAATATACACAGATCAATAATAAAGAAACGCTGGCACAGGTATTTACAGATATTCGGTATACGAAGAAGAATAATGAGTATTTCTCGGAAGTGTTTCAGAAGGTTTTGAAGGAACAAGGGTTTCTTAAATAGTGACAATGTTTTTTATGAAGATATAACTGCACACGGATTACACAGAATACACGGATTAACACGGAAATATGTATTGTCAGTATAATTCCGTGTAATCTGTGTGCAGTTATACTTATTTGATAAATTCTTTAACCTTATTTTTTAGATGGCCTTCGCCATATCCCATCCATGTGCCGATGATCTTTCCTTCTGGTGAAATAATGAAGTAGTTCGGGATGCCTTTTACACCATAGTGGAGCTTTATCCCATTATCTCCTTTGAAGTCGTTCAGGTTTACCCACGTAATATCTTTCTCTTTGGATATTTTTGTCCAGACATCTTTAGTATCCGAGCTAATACTGACAATGGTCAGCTTGTCTTTGTAGATTTCAGATATCTCTTTCATCTCTGGCATGGACATGATGCAAGGGCCGCAACCACTCGACCAGAAATCGAGCAGGATGTATTTGCCTTTGTAATTCTCCAACCGGTGTACATTTCCTTCCAGATCCCACATATCCATATCTGCCATATCGTCGCCCACACCCACTACTTTTGGTTGGTTTAGGCTGAGATATATGGATTCTCCCAGTTTGCTTTTTTTAACCTCATCGGGTATTCCGTCGTATAAGGCCTGCATTTTCTCCGTATCTTCTTTGGATACAGTCATAAACCTTAAACGCATGGCGTGCATGTTCAGTTTACTCATCCAAACGTCGCTATATGTTTTTTGTTCGCCTAACAGATATATTTCAATGCTTGATAAAAGGAGGTTTAATGAGTCATTGAGGGCATAAAGGGAATCGATCTGCATTCGAAACTCCTGACGTCGGTTGGGCATCGCATCTATGGAATCGAAACAGGCATACGCCTGTGTCATGATTCTTTGTGTCTTGCGCTCAAACTCCTTTACCCTGTCATTATATATATTGAGTTCTTTTTGGAGGGGATTGTTGCTTTTCACATCCCATGTACGTATCAGTTTGTCTTTTCCCACAATGCTTATCTCATCACCTGGTGATATCCAGATACTTAGCCATGTCGAAGGAAAGCCGGCGGCATCGCTCATAAGGATTAATTCTTTGGTGGTTTGCAGAACGGAGTCGGATAAGGTAAACGTGAATTTTCCATTGATCACAGTGTCGCTGGTAAACGCCTCAAACATACGCTCCTTTGATTCGTATAATGTGATTACTGTACTATCTTCGACACCTTCCAACTGACCGGTAATAATTGTATTACTTTTTTCTTTGCATCCGTACAACAAACAACCAGCTGTGAGAAGCAATAATAACTTGTGTAGTTTCATGGTGGGAAAATTGTTTTTGTAAGATTAATATTCACAAATATAAGCTTTTTTGAATACTGTTACATATTTCCCTTTCTTTTACGAAGTAACGATAATCTTGGGTGTAATGCCATAATTTTTGCTGAAGGTGCGACTGTAACCAGCTTCGGATGTAAAGAAAGTGAAAAGTAGTGAATAAACAATTCAATAAGGATGTGTGTTTTATTACAGTTTAGGTTTTAATAGTATTAATCAAATATAGTGAACGCCGGAAGCAATCGAAACCTTATTTTCAGATTGATAAGATACGTCCTATAACTAAAAGTAAAAATGATAAAAATGAAAAAGATTGTAAGTCTATTATTAGTGTCCGGATTGGTGCTTTCAATGGGAGCATGCTCCAGCAATTCAAAGAGACAGGTAAAGAATGATGTAAAAGACGCCCAAGAAACCGTACAAAATGCATCGAAAGAAGTAAGAGATGATGCTAAAGATGCTTGGAAACAAACAAAACAAGGAGCTAAAGATGCAAAGGATGCGATCGACAGAAATGCTGATGAGGCAAAAAAGGATTTGAAAGACAATGCGGAAGAGGCTTCTAAAAAGATCGACGCAGCAGCTGAAGATGCGAAAGATGCAATAAATAAAGAGGCAGCAAAAGCCAAAGAAGAAGCAGACAGGAACGCCGCTACAGCAAAGGCTAAAGCGAATACGGCAGCCAAAAATGTGGAAAAAGCCGTAAAAGATGCAACAACATCTGTAAAGGAAGATGTAAATAAAACAAAAGAAGAGGTTGATAAAAAAGCAAAAGACCTGAAGAAAGGTTTAGATCAGGCAACAGACTCAATCAAGAAAAGTTTTTAAGACAAAAGTGATATTAAATTACTGATAGGGCATCCGGTTATCGGATGCCCTATTTTTTGCTATAGTCTACCCGTTGACCTTTTTATAATCGGCCAGAAAAGTAGCCAGTCCACTGTCTGTCAATGGATGTTTCAGCAGACCTTTGATAGCCGCTAATGGGCAGGTTGCCACATCGGCACCTACTTCGAAGCATTCAATGATATGTTGTGTGTGGCGAATAGAAGCTGCTAATACCTGGGTTTCGTATTCATAAGTAGAGTAGACTTCGACTATTTGCGCTACCACTCCGATTCCATCACTGGATATATCATCAAGCCGACCGACAAAAGGAGATACATAAGTGGCTCCGGCTTTGGCTGCCAATAGTGCTTGTCCTACGGAGAAAACTAAGGTACAGTTGGTACGGATACCTTTATTGCTAAAATAACGAATCGCTTTGATTCCGTCTTCTATGCAGGGCACTTTTACGACTATCTGTGGATGTAAGGCGGCTAATTCTTCTCCCTCACGGATCATACCTTTATAGTCGGTGGCGATTACTTCAGCGCTTACATCACCTTTGACTATTTTACAGATTTCCAGATAATGATTACGTTGGTTCTCTACTCCTTTGATTCCTTCTTTGGCCATTAGAGACGGATTGGTGGTTACACCGTCTAAAACTCCGAGGTCATTTGCTTCCCGGATCTGATCCAGGTTGGCTGTGTCGATAAAAAACTTCATTTGTTTGTCTTTTAAGTTATAGTAGTAGTTTAAGCTAACAATTCAACAAATATACAAACAAATGAATATGTTATGTGTTTTGGTTATCTTTATATCTGATGTGGAAATCAGACGAGCTCATTTAATTCTCCCAATGCGGCTTTTAAAATAAATGTCCAAATAAGAAAACGGAAAAAACAACCGATCAGCATAAGAGTTGCTGATGTTTTGGGTTTAACCTTATAAAAACCCAGTGTGAAGATGCAAAGGCTTCCCAGAAAAGGGATCCAGGCAAAAAGAGCAACCCATACTCCGAACTTATCAATGTATTTTTTTTGTTTAGCTATATTTTCTTCTTTGATTTTAAACTTTTTCAGCCATTCCAATTTGCCTAACCAACCGATACCGTAAGAGGTCAAACTCCCTAGCCAGTAACCGATCGTTCCGACAATCAGAGTAGGCCAGGCATCTCCTCCTGCCAACAGCATACCGATTAAAAATATATCGGAGCTGACAGGCAGGAAACTTCCAGCCATGCAGCATCCGATAAAAAGTCCTATATAGCCTAAGTTGATCAGCCAATCCATAATTGGGTGGTGTTAGAAACTCAGATTTACTTCTTTTTAGCAATATAATCAGCAATCCAATCACCTACCTCGCTGGTGGAGTGAGCTTTTGCACCAGAGGCAATATCTTCAGTAACAATACCTGCATCCATAGAAGCAGCTACGGCATCACGGATCAATTTACCTTCTTCCATCAGGTTGAAAGCATATTCAAACATCAGGGCGGCGCTTAGGATCGTAGCCAATGGATTGGCTATATTTTTGCCTGCTGCTTGCGGATATGAACCATGGATGGGTTCAAATACCGAGGTATGAATACCGACTGAAGCAGAAGGAAGCATCCCCAATGAACCGGTGATTACGGAGGCTTCGTCGGTCAGGATATCACCAAACATATTTTCCGTTACCATTACGTCAAAACTCTTTGGCCATTGGATCAGGCGCATAGCGGCGTTATCAACAAACATATATTCAGTTTCTACATCGGGGTATTCAGTAGAGATTTCCTGTGCTATCTGACGCCATAGGCGAGAGGTGGCAAGAATATTTGCTTTATCAACTACGGCGAGTTTTTTACGTCTTTTTTGTGCATATTGATAAGAGAGATGTACGATGCGTTCGATCTCTTCACGAGTGTAGACACAGGTGTCATAAGCTGTGTTTCCGTCTTCGCTACGACCCTGCGGACGACCGAAATACAGTCCTCCAGTCAGTTCACGAATACACATAAAGTCGGCGCCGTCAACCAGGTCGGAACGAAGAGGTGACTTATGAACCAATGAAGGGAAGGTAGTTACCGGACGTATATTGGCATATAATCCGAGCTTTTTACGCATAGCCAGCAGTCCTTGTTCAGGTCGTACATTTGCGGATGGGTCGTTATCGTATTTAGGGGCACCAATTGCTCCAAAGTAAACAGCATCGCTCTGCATGCAAAGCTCATGGGTTTCATCGGGATAAGGGTTACCTGTTGCATCTATGGCTACGGCTCCTACGAGCGCTTCTTTATAACTCAATTCGTGTCCGAACTTTTGACATACGGCTTTCACAGCCTTCATACCTTGTTCTACAATTTCCGGGCCGATACCATCACCGGCGAGTACTGCGATATTTAATTTCATGTTATATTAATCGTTGATCGTTAATCACTAAACGTTAATCGTTAATTTTTTATCGTTGATAATGTATATACTTAGGTTCCATGGGAACATAGCTGTCGTCATCCCATAGGGAGCTTGTGATCATCAGATCGGCACTGTATCTGTTACAGGCAATGGGAACGTTGTGAACACGGCATTGACGGAGCAACATCTGAATGTCGGCTTCGTGGGGTTGCGGGTTTAGGTCGTCGATCAGGAAGATAGCCAGATCGATCTCTTTGCGTACAACCATAGCAGCAATCTCAGCATCTCCACCTAAGGGGCCGGAGTGCATCCGGGTCATTTCAATATTAATCCCTTTTTCCATAAAGGCATCATATACAAGCCCTCCTGTGGTTCCTGTACATACCAAATGATGG
The DNA here is from genome assembly GCA_032073245.1 of Tannerellaceae bacterium. Classification (GTDB taxonomy): domain Bacteria; phylum Bacteroidota; class Bacteroidia; order Bacteroidales; family Tannerellaceae; genus QVMG01. The sequence goes on along the minus strand of DAMANX010000001.1, from coordinate 170,321 downwards.
TGAGCCAGAAAGTCCGCATTGTGGACAGCCCATTCTACCATGTCTGCTTTCCGTTTGTCGTGCGCTACAAGCGCGATCTTTAATTGTTTCATAACTAATACCTGTTTATATATGGTTAGTTTTCTATCTTGTTCAACATTTTCAGGGTTGCCTTAATAGCCGATTCTGTCTGGTCGACATCAAGTCCGCGGGTTTTGAAATCAACACCGGCATAATTCCAGCTGATGATGGTTTGTACGAAAGCATCCGTACGCCCACCTGGAGGAATCGATACCGAGTAATTAGTCAACATAGGGAACGGACGGCCCAAGTCGGTGTATATTCTCCGTACTGCACGAACAAAAGCATCGTATTGTCCGTCTCCTGAAGATGATTCCTCATAGGCTTCGCCGTTAATTTCCATCTTTACTGTTGCTACAGGACGCAAACCCTGGGCCAAAGATAGAGAATAATTCAGTATCCGTATCTTTTCATCCTCAATCGTTGACTGATTGAGTACGTCGCTAATGATATAAGGTAAGTCTTCCTGAGTAACCATCTCTTTTTTGTCACCCAACTGGATGATACGTTCGGTTACCTTACGCATGGAGGCGTCATCCATATCTATGCCTAATGCCTCCAGGTTCTTCACTATATTGGCTTTGCCTGAGTTCTTACCTAATGCGTATTCGCGTATCCGGCCAAAACGTTCAGGTAACAGATCATTATAATACAGATTATTCTTATTATCTCCATCTGCATGTACTCCGGCACATTGTGTAAAGACATATTCTCCTACAATTGGGCGGTTGGGAGCGATGTGGACGCTGGAGTATGATTCAACCAGGCGGCTTGCCCTGTTGATCTTCTCTTCCTTCAGTGTAGTTTCTTCGCCCAACTGGTCTTTGATTACTGCGAGTACACTGCTCAATGGGGCGTTTCCGGCACGTTCACCCAAACCGTTGACTGTGGTATGAATACCTTTTACTCCGGCACGTATTGCTCCATAGACATTTCCAACAGCGAGGTCATAATCATTGTGGGCATGGAAGTCGAACCAAAGCTCCGGATAATGATTGACCATCTTATTGCAATAGTCATACGTATTCTCGGGATTCAGCACACCCAACGTATCAGGTAACATAAAGCGACGGATAGGAAGATCTTTTAAGCCATCTATAAACTGAAAAACATATTCCGGTGAATTCTTTATGCCGTTTGACCAGTCTTCCAGATACAGATTGACATCTATCTTTTTCTGAGTGGCGATTTCAACGACTTTGCGAATATCCTGAATATGTTCTTCGGGTGTACGGCGGAGTTGTTCGGTCACATGTTTATAAGAGCCTTTACAGAGGAGGTTGACGACTCGACAACCGGTAGATTCTATCCAATTGAGTGATACATCTCCATCAACAAAACCAAGAACTTCTAGTTTATGTAGGTTTCCGGTACGTTCTGCCCAACGTGCAATTTTCTTAACGGCTTCAAACTCACCATCCGAGACTCGCGCTGATGCTATTTCTACCCTATTCACCCCAAGCTCGCCCAATAGCATTTGTGCTATACTGAGCTTTTCGTGTGCAGAAAAGGAAACTCCTGTCGTTTGTTCCCCATCCCGCAGGGTTGTATCCATTATTTCTATCATATCTATGTCTTTGTTGTGAAATTTAACGTGCTGCTTCAAAAGCTTCTATTTTAGATTTATTAGCCAATAGATAGTCAATATCATCCAATCCGTTGACCAGGCAATCTTTTTTGTAGGGATTGATATCGAAATGTTCACTTTTACCTGTTTCGTTGTTGGTTATTATCTGATTGGGCAGATCTACTGCTAATGTAGCTTGTGGGTTCTTTTCTACTGAGGCAAATATCTCAACCAGGAACTCAGGAGAAACAACCACCGGAAGTACTCCATTGTTCATGGCGTTATTTTTGAAGATATCAGCAAAAAAACTACTCACTACTACCCGAAATCCATATCCGGCAATGGCCCAAGCTGCGTGCTCACGGCTCGATCCACTACCAAAATTTTTTCCTGCAACCAGTATTTCTCCTTTATAAACACCTTGATTTAATACAAAGTCAGGATTAGGATTGCCTTCTTTGTCATAACGCCAGTCGCGAAACAGATTATCACCAAAACCTTCTTTAGTTGTCGCTTTCAGGAAACGTGCCGGTATGATTTGGTCTGTATCCACATTCTCTAATGGCAGTGGAACAAAGGTAGATATGATTATATTAATTTTATCTTTCATCGTTGATACATTTTTATTAAGCGTTAATTATTAAAGAAGTTCTCGTGGATCAGTAATTACTCCGGTAACAGCGGCTGCCGCTGCCACTAACGGTCCGGCAAGAATTGTACGGGCACCTGGCCCCTGGCGTCCTTCGAAATTACGGTTGGATGTGGATACTGCATATTTACCTGCCGGAACCTTGTCATCGTTCATTGCCAGACAGGCGGAACATCCGGGTTGACGTAATGCAAATCCGGCTTCTTCTAATACTTTATCTATACCCTCTACTTTAATTTGTTTTTCAACCATCCAACTACCAGGAACAAGCCATGCAGTTACATGATCCGCTTTTTTCTTTCCTTTGACTAAGGAGGCAAAAGCCCGGAAATCTTCAATACGCCCGTTGGTGCAACTTCCAAGAAATACATAATCAATCTTTTTGCCTAATATAGGTTCCCCGGCTGTAAAGCCCATATAATCCAATGATTTTTTATAAGAGATCCGTCCGGCTTCATCCACACTTTCTAATGCAGGTATATTTTCACAGATTCCCATACCCATTCCCGGATTCGTTCCGTAGGTCACCATCGGTTCGATATCTTCTGCTTTGAAAATGATTTCTTTATCAAATTCGGCACCTGGGTCACTATATAACTGACGCCATTCGGCTATTTTCTTTTCCCATTCTTCTCCACGCGGAGAGAATTCACGATCTTTCAGATAGTCAAATGTAACCTGATCGGGAGCAATCATACCACCACGTGCACCCATCTCGATTGAGAGATTACAGATTGTCAGACGTTCTTCCATTGTTGTGTTACGGATCACATCACCAGCATATTCCACGAAATAGCCGGTAGCTCCTCCGGTAGTCATTGCACTAATTATATACAATGCAACGTCTTTTGCTGTGACACCTGGTTTCAATTTACCATTAACCGTGATACGCATAGTTTTTGGTTTAATCTGCATGATACATTGGGTGGCCAATGTCATTTCAACTTCACTTGTTCCGATACCAAATGCAATTGCTCCCATAGCTCCATGGGTAGAAGTATGCGAATCGCCACAAACAATCGTCATCCCCGGTTGTGTCAAACCTGTTTCAGGCCCGACAACATGGATAATACCGTTTTTCGGATGTAACAAACCGTAATAGGCCAACCCGAAATCTGTTGCATTCTTTTCTAACGTATCTACCTGATTCTTAGAAACCGGATCCTCAATTGGCTGTTCCTGGTTGAGAGTCGGAATATTATGATCAGGAATACAAGTCACCTGTTGTGGACGGAAAGGTTTCAACCCTCGTTCCCGTAATCCGGCGAAAGCCTGTGGGCTGGTCACTTCGTGGCAATACAAGCGGTCGATGTACAATTGGATAGTTCCATCAGGCAAGGTATCTACCACGTGTTTATCCCAAATCTTGTCGAATAAAGTCTTCATATTGAATTATGAGTTATAATTATTTTCTAAATGTAAGCATTATTGCAATCAGTCTCAGATAATAAATTTGTTTATCGCATCAACAAAAGCCTCAACCGAAGCGGCGATGATATCTGTATTTGCTGAAAAGCCGTAATAGACACTACCCTTGTATTCTACTTGCATGTGAACTTTTCCGGTGTCGTCGCTACCTTTTGAGATTGCTTGAATAAGGAATTCCTGAATGGTCATATCATTGTTACTGATCGCTTTTTTGACAGCCTTGATACCGGCATCCACCGGGCCATTTCCTGCTGCTGCCTCACAACGTCGTACACCTGCCATATTCAGGCATACGCTAGCCATAGATTGCAGACCAATACCACTCGTTACCTGCAAATGCTCCAATTTGATACGGTGCATCTCCGTACGGTCTTTTCCAACCAACATTAATACATCGTCATCATTAATGTCTTTTTTACGGTCTGCCAGCTTCAGAAATTCCTGATATACTTTATCCAGTTTCTCTTGATCCATCTCTACACCCAGAACACTTAACCGGTGTTTCAACGCAGCGCGGCCACTACGGGCAGTCAATACGATCGCATTATCATCGATACCGATGTCCTTCGGATCCATGATCTCATAACTTTCACGATTCTTCAGTACCCCATCCTGGTGAATACCTGAAGAATGTGCAAAAGCATTTCGTCCGACTACTGCTTTATTTGGCTGAACCGGCATATTCATCAGGCTCGAAACCATCCGGCTGATACCGTAAATCTTGGTTGTATTGATATTAGTAATAATTTCTTTTTCTTTATGACTCTTGAAGATCATAGCGATTTCTTCCAATGAAGTGTTTCCGGCACGTTCACCGATACCATTGATTGTCACTTCGACCTGACGAGCTCCATTCAAGACACCCTGCACTGTATTAGCCGTTGCCATTCCTAGATCATTATGACAATGTGTAGACAGGATAGCCTGTTGCACATTAGGAACGTGCTCCATCAAATATTTGATCTTCGCACCATATTCATCTGGCAAGCAATACCCCGTTGTATCGGGAATATTTACCACAGTAGCTCCAGCTTTGATTACTGCTTCAACCACGCGGGCAAGGTATTCATTATCTGTGCGCCCGGCATCCTCGCAATAGAACTCCACATCCTCCACAAATCTCTTGGCATATTTCGTAGCAGCAATTGCCCGTTCAACAATCTCTTCCCGGTTAGAGTTGAATTTATACCGGATATGCGAATCTGAGGTACCGATCCCAGTATGAATGCGACCCTTCTTGGCAAACTTCAATGCCTCCGCAGCTGAGTCGATATCCTTTTCAACTGCGCGAGTTAACGCGCAAATAGTTGGCCACGTCACAGCCTTTGAAATCTCAACTACACTATTGAAATCACCCGGGCTGGATACGGGAAACCCTGCCTCAATCACATCTACACCAAGTTCTTCCAACGCCTTAGCAACCTGAATCTTCTCTACTGTATTCAACTGGCATCCCGGAACCTGCTCACCATCTCTCAATGTGGTGTCGAAAATAAATAATCTGTCCATATTCATTGTTAATTATATATTATCCTAAAAGAAAAAAGCCTCTCTCACCAGGAAGTGAGAAAGGCTTATTTATTTCTTTATGCTTAAATTACACACATATCCTCACTTCCTATCCTGCAGCCAGAGTAGAATAATAATGGAAATGTTAATAATATTGTTTGTATAATTACGCATCATGTTTCATGTTTTTAACGCTGCAAAGATACAGCCTTTTTTCTAAATCCAAAGAAAAAACAACTTTTTTTCTTCTTTTATTTATAAAATGTAAGATTTGGCGGGGTATTATTGATGAATTATAAGTCTGTGGTTGCTTGTTCTGTGATTTTGTCGATAATCCTCGGGAGTATTGGAAAAGATATTAAACCTCATGTCCCTCTTTTTCGAAAGAATACCTATCTTTATAACTAAATCGTTAAACTAACAAGTTATGAATACTAAGCTGATTATCATTTCCTGTATAGTATTATTTCTAAGCTGTTCATCTAATAAAAAAGAATCAGACAAAAATGATTAAAATATGCTATGAATAAACGTGACTTTCTCAAATCACTAAGTGCGACTGTAATGCTGGCCTCTTTGCCAAGTAGTAAACTTCTGGCTGAAACAAGAGAGAATAAAAGCCTGCCTGTTCGTACAAAGATATCTTTAAATGCTTATTCTTTCAATCAACCTTTAATGTCGGGAGAGATGAGTATGGATGATATGCTTGAATATGCCGCTGAGGTAGGATTTGAAGGTGTTGATCTTACCGGATATTATTTCCCGGGCTATCCAACTGTACCGACGGATGATTATATTTATCACATAAAACAAAAAGCTTTTTCTCTGGGGGTAGAAATATGCGGAACAGGGGTAAGGAATAACTTTGTCCAAGCTGATTCTGCCGCACGTGCCGAAGCTGTTCAACACGTGAAAGAGTGGATACAGGTTGCCTCAAAATTAGGTGGACAAACTATCCGTATCTTTGCAGGTAAAGAAGTTCCGGAAGGTTATACCCGCAAAGAAGCTTTTCAATGGGTAGTAGATTGTATAAAAGAATGTGCTGAATATGGAGAACAGAATGGGATTATTCTTGCTATTCAAAATCATAATGAATTTCTTAAGACAGCAGAAGAAGTTGAGATACTATTAGATGCTGTTCATTCCAAGTGGGTAGGATTAATGTTAGATATTGGATCTTACCGTTCTTCTATCGATCCCTTTAGAGAAATAGAACAAACAGTGAAATATGCTATAACCTGGCAAATAAAAGAAGAGATGGCAATTAATGGTAAAGTGGTGAAAACAGACCTTGATAGACTAAAACAGATCATTGATGCTTCCGGTTACAGAGGATATCTTCCTATTGAAACGTTAGGCCCTGGAAATCCCAAAGAGAAAGTTACATATATGCTTAAAGAAGTGAAGAAGAGGTTTTCATCATAATGCGTAAAAGCACAACAAAAACAAAGAATAAACACAGAGGTTCGGAGATACAGAGTCTTGATTTTCAAATAATAAAAAACTCTGTGTCTCCCCGTCTCTGTGTTTAAATTAATATTTAAGGCTATTGATCTTTATATCCTCTGTACTTATTAGTTGTTTTCCGGACGCAATTTACGTACTACCGCTCCTGCGCGCCACATTTCACTTTCGCGAAGTGCTTTCAATTCTTTTTCTAGGCCTTCACGATAATCAGGTTTACTGTTTGTATCGATTGAACGTTGCGCTTCGTTACCACAAGCAACTTCACTATAAAGTTTTTCGAATACAGGCTTAGAAGCATCGTGGAATGGTCCCATCCAATCCAATGCACCGCGTTGTGCAGTAGTAGAACAGTTGGCATACATCCAATCCATACCGTTTTCAGCGAATAGAGGCATCAAGGATTGAGTCAATTCTTCTACAGTTTCGTTGAAAGCTTCGGAAGGTGAGTGTCCGTTAGCACGTAAAACTTCATATTGAGCTAACAAAATACCTTGGATAGCGCCCATAAGCGTACCACGTTCTCCAGTAAGGTCAGAATAAACTTCTCTTTGGAAAGTAGTTTCAAACAGATAGCCGGAACCAACGCCGATACCTAATGCTACCACGCGTTCCCATGCACGGCCTGTAGCATCCTGAAAGATAGCGAAACTTGAGTTCAAGCCGCGTCCTTCAAGGAACATACGACGCAGGCTTGTTCCTGAACCTTTCGGTGCAACCAGGATTACGTCAATATCTGCCGGAGGTATGATATTAGTACGTTCTTTGTAAGTGATACCGAAACCGTGTGAGAAATAAAGAGCTTTACCCGGAGTCAGGTATTTTTTTATGCGTGGCCATACTTCAATCTGAGCAGCGTCAGAAAGTAGGTATTGGATGATAGTTGCTTTTTCACAAGCTTCTTCTATTTCGAAAAGTGTTTCGCCCGGTACCCAACCGTCTGCGATAGCTTTTTCCCATGTTTTTCCACCTTTACGTTGACCTACTATTACATTGAAACCATTGTCGCGAAGGTTCAGGCTTTGTCCCGGACCTTGAACACCGTAACCAATGATTGCGATTGTTTCATCTTTCAACACTTCTCTTGCCTTTTCCAATGGAAACTCTTCGCGGGTCACAACATTTTCTTCTACCCCGCCAAAATTCATTACTGCCATTTTCTTCTTTTAATTATAATGTATAAAAACTAATATATATTGTTTGTTATTTCCAGCTAACTGCCGCCCGGCAAATAGCCTTATCTTCGTTTGTAATAGCCATATTGTATTTGTCATCTTCTGCATCACCTTTATGTAAAGTGAGTGGCATTCCGTATTTCCCTTCCGATAGGTAAGCTATTTCAAACCTGCTTACTTCTTTTGTACTGAATAATTCCAACTCAAACATATCCAGAAGGTGTTCCATATACTTTATGCTGTTCAGATGCCCATTAATATCTATATCGCTGTATTTGATTTGATAGGGAATCCCTTCTGTTTTACTTTCAACCGGAGCAATCTTTCCGGGACGCTCAATCGGACAAGGACGGTCGGAGACATATACGCTTAACGCCTCAATGTCTAACGGAGTAGGACGACGGGTTTCCATATCTATCGCTGCCCATATAGAACGGGCAAAACCGATACTTTTGCCTGCATCGTTAACCAGCTCAAAACAACGGCTGGTAAACAGACGACCAACTTCGTCTATCCATGTATAGAGTGTAATCTTTTCAGAACGTCTGGGATATTCCATAATCTCAATGGCTAGCCGGGATAAAACCCAGGCCGTATGTTTCTCATTCATATCGCCAAATCCGAATCCACGTGTGGATGCATGATTAGATGCCGCATGTATAAGATAATTGCCTATCATTGGGATGGTTACCCTCCCGCGGAAATCAAGTAAATATTCCTCTGTAATGAAATGAAATTCTCCAACCTTTTCCATGTATTCATAATGTTTAATAATTAACGACCTGTGATTATTCTTTCCTTTAATCGTTAATCACTATTGCCTTACGCTTCGCTAAGTTATCTTCGATTCGTTAATCGTTTTTGCTTATTTTCTTTTCCATTGTCGAAAGCATATCACTTAAACGTTCCACTTTACTTTTAGTAATGGCTATACGGCCGGAACGGATAAATTGAAGGACACCAATCTTTTCACTCAACTCTTTAAAAAGAGCCTGTGTTTCGTCGTAATGACCACTTTTCTCGAGTACAACAATATCTTCATTGATTTCTAAGACACGTGCATTGTACCTGCGGATAAGTTCTTCAACGCCAGTCATCTTTATAAATAACTCTGTACTGAGTTTATACAAAGCTATCTCCTGATGTACAAGGTCTTCGTCCGTATTGTAATAGGCTTTCAGAATGTCTACCCTTTTATCAATCTGTTTTACAACCTTATCCATCATATCTTCATCGGCAAAGGTAGTGATTGTAAATTTATGAACGCCCTTAATTGCAGAAGGAGAGACTGACAATGTTTCAATATTTAATTGACGGCGGGTAAAGATTACCGTAATCTGGTTCAACAGTCCAACGGTATTCTCAGAGAAAATAATTACTGTATATAATTTCTTTGCATTCATAGCTTATTCTCCCATAATTATGTTTGTTATACATGCACCTGCAGGAACCATAGGGTAAACCATACCGTGGGATTCTACATTCGCTACAAGCAGATAAGGGCCGTCGTGGTTCAGCATTTCTGCAATAGCACCATCAAGGTCTTCCCGTTTATCTACTTCACGGCTACCTATATTATAGGCTTTTGCAATAGCAACGAAGTCAGGATTCATCATAATGGTACCCGAATAACGTTCTTTGAAGAACAGCTCTTGCCACTGGCGTACCATTCCCAGGAAGTTATTGTTAAGTACAACCATTTTGATGTTTAGATTTTCCTGCATAATGGTTCCAAACTCCTGGATAGTCATTTGCAGGCCGCCATCACCCATAAAGAGGCAAACTGTGCGGTCGGGTGCTCCAAACTTAGCTCCCATTGCTGCGGGTAGACCAAAGCCCATCGTTCCCAAACCACCAGAAGTAACGACGCTGCGTGTTTGGTTGTATTTGAAATAACGAATGGCCATCATTTGATTTTGACCTACATCGGTCACTAATACAGCATTGTTATCCGTTGCTTCAGATACTCTTCGTATAACTTCACCCATTTTCAATGGACCTTCGCTACAGAGTAATTCTTTACAGATTACCTTTTCATCTTCTTCCTGAATATCGGGTTCAAAAGAAGATATCCATTCAGTATGTTTTGCAGGTTTCAGATACTCGGTTACTGCAGCCAGAGTTTCTTTTGCATCGCCGCAAACAGGAATTGTAACAGGTACATTCTTGCCGATCTCACTGTTATCTATATCGAAATGTATGACTTTGGCTTGTTTGGCATAAGTGTTTAAATCACCAGTTACACGGTCGTCAAAACGCATACCGATAGCAATTAATACATCACATTCATTTGTTTTGCGGTTAGGAGCTACGTTTCCATGCATACCCAACATTCCTTTATTTAAAGGATAATCGGAAGGAAGAGCCGAAAGACCCAATGCTGTTACGCCTGCAGGAATATCTGCTTTTTCAAGAAAAGCCTTTAATTCTTCTTCCGCATTGCCAAGAATAACGCCTTGCCCGATTAGTGCAAAAGGTTTTTTTGCGCTGTTTATCAGCTCTGCTGCTGCTTCAATCTGATCTTCTTCAACCGTAGGTACCGGTTGATAGCTTCGTATATAATTAACTTTCTCGTATTCGTAATCAACCAAACCCACTTGTGCATCCTTTGCAAAGTCGAGTACAACCGGGCCAGGACGTCCTGTAGAAGCAATATAAAAAGCACGTGATACCGCCCATGCAATTTCTTCCGGTTTACGAACCTGATAGGCCCATTTCGTTATAGGTTGTGTAATACCAATAACGTCCACTTCCTGAAATGCATCCGTTCCCAAAAGAGAAGAGGGAACTTGTCCGGTAATTACCACGATAGGGGTACTATCCATTAGGGCATCTGCAATACCGGTTATAGTATTAGTTGCACCAGGTCCTGAGGTAACAATATTTACGCCAACTTTGCCTGAAACACGGGCATATCCCTGTGCTGCATGGGTTGCGCCTTGTTCATGACGTACAAGTACAAGTTTCAACTGTTCCTGATAATCATATAAACTATCAAATATAGGTATGGCTTGTCCACCCGGATAACCGAAGATTGTATCAACACCTTCAGCAATCAATGTTTTCAAAAGGGCTTCCGAGCCGGTTATTCTATTTTTTGTTTCCATGTTTTTAACGATTAACGATTAGTGATTAACGATTAATCAAAAACCGTTTATAATTCTTTAAAATTCATTTATTTCTTAACAATTAATCGTTTAACGTTAATCGTTAATCACTCTGACTCCTCCTTTATCCGCAGAAGCTACCATTTTAGCATATGCTTTCAATGCTTTGGAAACCGTCCGTTGGCGGTAGGGTGGGGTAAAGGCTTTTGTTCCGCGGGCCTCTTCCGTGGCACGGCGTTCAGCCAGTTCGGCATCACTTACCTTTACGTGTATCGTTCTTTCCGGAATGTTTATTTCTATGATATCTCCGTCTTTCACCAATCCAATTGCTCCGCCTGCTGCTGCTTCAGGAGAAATATGACCGATAGAAAGCCCTGAGGTTCCGCCGCTAAAACGACCATCGGTAATCAATGCACATTCCTTGCCGAGATGTTTACTCTTGATATACGAGGTAGGATATAACATCTCCTGCATGCCCGGCCCACCTTTGGGCCCCTCGTAAGTGATGACGACAACATCTCCGGAGACGACTTGATTTTTAAGAATACCTTCACTCGCAGCATCTTGTGAATCGAATACTTTAGCTGGTCCGGCAAAGCAAAAAATACTTTCATCTACACCAGCAGTTTTCACAACACAACCCGCTTCAGCAATATTTCCATATAAAACAGCTAATCCGCCATCTCTTACATAAGCATGATCCATATCGCGGATACATCCGGCTATACGATCTTTGTCCAGTTCTTTATAATACATTTCCTGTGAACCGAGCACTAAATTAAATTTGTGTCCGGGTGCACTTTTATATATTTTAATCGCATCTTCTGTTACAGTAGGAGATGTAACATCATATTGTTGAATTGCTTCGGCAAGTGTAAGTCCGTCGACGCGTTTTACGGAGCCGTCTATTAAACCTCCTTTATCTAATTCGGCCAGGATTCCTATGATACCACCTGCACGGTTTACGTCCTCTACATGATAGGAACAACTTGGAGCAACTTTGCAGAGTACAGGTGTTTTACGTGATAATATATCTATATCTTTCATCGTAAAATCAACTTCTGCTTCGTGAGCAATAGCCAATAAGTGAAGTACAGTGTTAGTGGAGCCTCCCATAGCAATATCCAGAGACATTGCATTTAAGAAAGCCTGACGGGTTGCAATAGAACGGGGAAGTATGGAATCGTCACCTTCTTCGTAATATTTGTAAGCATTATCAACAACCAATTTGGCTGCTTTTTCAAACAAGCGGGTACGGTTAACATGAGTGGCAACAATAGTACCATTTCCTGTTAAGGCTAAACCGATTGCTTCATTCAGGCAATTCATGGAATTGGCAGTAAACATACCAGAACAGCAACCACAAGTAGGACAAACTGCCCTTTCCAGTTTAGCTACCTGCTCATCACTCACCGAATCATCAGCAGCTTGAATCATGGCATCTATCATATCCAAAGGACGGCTATCTAACTCGCCTGCTTCCATCGGCCCACCCGATACAAATACAGTAGGAATATTCAGGCGCATACTGGCCATTAACATCCCCGGAGTGATCTTGTCACAATTACTGATACATATCATTGCATCTGCCTTGTGGGCATTTACCATATACTCTACACTATCCGCAATAATATCCCGTGAAGGTAAAGAATATAGCATTCCATCATGCCCCATTGCAATACCATCATCGATTGCAATAGTATTAAATTCAGCTGCGAAGCATCCCAATTTCTCAATTTCGGCTTTAACCTGTTGGCCTATTTCATGCAAATGTACATGGCCGGGAACGAATTGTGTAAATGAATTTACAATTGCAATAATCGGTTTACCGAATTGACTTTCTTTCATTCCATTGGCACGCCACAATGATCGTGCTGCAGCCATTCGGCGGCCTTCTGTACTTTGGGAACTTCTCAACTTATTTTTCATATCTTTCAATTCTTCATTTTACTGAATAAAAAAGGCCCTTCTCAATTGGAGAAAGGCCTAAGAAATATCATTTTTGATTTTACAAATTCTTACATACCTTTCTCCTTACCTACTAATGACTAGAAGGACCACCACGAGAGTAATATGTAATACATTTGCTATCATTTTTGCTTGTCTTCATTACTATTTGACGCTGCAAATGTAGAACAATAATCTATACACACAAAGAAATTATAAGATTTTTATTGTTTTTTCTGTCAAACAGCAAGAAAATGACGATGTATGGTTGCACTTTTGTAATCTTTTAAAACCCCACCGGAACGAGATGCATTCATTTTGAATGCTTATGAACTTACATATATGAATTAATTAAAAGAAGAAAGTATGAATTATGGTTATATCCGTGTCAGTACGGATCGTCAGACTGTAGAAAATCAACGGTTTGAAATCAATCGTTTTTGTGAGGAAAGCGATATTATTGTTAATAAATGGATTGAAGAAACCAGTTCAGGTACAGTATTGGTGGAAGAAAGAAAACTAGGAAAATTATTAAGTCGCTTAAAGAAAGGAGATATTTTAATTTGTGCTGAGTTGTCCCGTCTGGGACGTAATTTGCTGATGATTATGTCTGTCTTAAATCATTGCATGAACAACGATGTTCAAGTATGGACTATTAAAGATAACTATCGGTTGGGAAACGATATAAATTCAAAAGTCTTAGCTTTTGCTTTCGGATTATCTGCAGAAATAGAACGAAATCTTATTTCTCAAAGAACTAAGGAAGCTCTTGCACGTAAAAAAGCGGAAGGTATGATCCTGGGTCGTCCAAAGGGAAGTAAATCAAAGATAACAAAACTTAGTGGAAAAGAAGCCGAAATAAAAGACCTCCTGGAAAAACGTTTTTCTAAAAGCTCCATAGCCCGAAAATATGGTGTCCATCGAATTACTTTAAATGTCTTTATTGAAGAAAAATTAAGATCATAAACCACTAATCCAGAGTTATAATATGGAGATAATCTTTGAAATCTTACAATACTTAAATTATTTACCTCCAACAGTATAATAGATCTCTTACAGAATTTTCATTTTCTTGCATTCAGCCTTCAGCCGGCTCTAACAGCTTAAATATCAGTCCGCATGACTGAACCCAGCTGCCTTCAGGTTACCTTCAGGAAAATTTGTCCCACCTTTTCTGAAAAGGGCGGGGCCGTTTTTCAAAAAGCCGTTAGGGAAATTCAAAAAGCCGTTAGCTTTCTACCACAGGGTGGTAACTTATATGTGAAAACCTTCAGAAAAATTATTTTTTCCTGAAGGTAACCTGAAGGTAGTTGGGTTCAGTCATGCGGACTGATATTTAAGCTGTTAGATCTGGCTGAAGGCTGAATGCAAGAAAATGAAAACTCTGTATAGAGGGATATTAATAAAATAAAATTCACCAGATATACCTTCCTGGAAAAAAGGATTAGATGCTTTTTGAAAAACTATTAGATGACTTTTGAAAAACATCATTATGTTTTTTCTGAAAGGTAGTTCTGTTTTTATTGACGGGTCTTATGTTTTTGAGGATATATCTTCAGCAGGATGAGTCTATATGTTCATTTATCTGTCTAGCCTTACTCACTTAAGCGAGTATGGCTAGATAGTCTGGTGTCAAGCAGTATCTGGAAAGTTACCAACAGATTGATTAAGGATTTGGATATTTCAAATCGAGTAAGATTTGAAGGGATATTTTATACGAAATCAAGTATCAAACTAGTAGATTTTTTACTTTCTCACTTTTTTAAACTTGGATATTCGTTGTATTATGAATATTATAATATAATAATGTACCTGTACATTATAAATAAATATAATTAAGGGGATAAAAAGAAATGATTAGGAAGGAAAGTCTACAATAAACGACCGAATATTATAGTCATTTGCAAAGGTATATATTTCTTTTTTACCAACAACCCTTTTACTGCCTTTTTTCCGCTTCTTATCTGCTTTCTTATCAATAGAATACCTATTTCTGTACAAAACCGCCGCTTTCCCGTACAAACTCAAAGTCATCATGTCTACTAAAAATGGTGGGTTATTGTAGCCATACATACCGTTAGGTATAAAAGATTGAAACTCATTAAATTTTAGTATTAATATTTAATTATTAAATTATGAACAAAAAGTTTTTTACACTGTTAGTTGCGTTGTTTGCAGCTATTAGTTTTGGAGCTCAAGCAATTGATACAGAAGTTCCTGGTGGAAGTTTCTCTTCTACAAAGGAATATCTGTTGTCTACGAATGGTGCCACCGGTACTACTTTTCTTGCTATTGTTCCGACATCTTCTGGTAGCCGTCTGGTAGAAATAAGCGGTATTCCTAGTGGTTATACTGCCTTGAAGCAAGCTTCTTGGAAAGTGAGAATTAACACTACTGGTGGGGTATATCCAATTTATGAATTTGAAAATGTGGCCACTGGTACTATTTTGTCTTTGGGACAGGCAGAGGATGCTGTTAGCAAGTATGATGGGACGCAAAATGTGATTGGTGGAGATTTCAACCAGTGGACAGCAAACAAAATGGGTATTGCAACAGGTGCCAATGATGCTCGTCGTTTCCATTGGGTTGTGTCTAGCACGAAAGTGAATGTTTTAGCAAGAGCCGGAAATGATGGAGCTGCTGCTGCTGCACTTGGTGTTGCTTCCGTGAATGCTGTTATGCCCAAAAATATCAATGCAACTGCGGTTGATTCTGATACTGATGCTATTCAATTGACAGCTGTAACAGCTAAAGGTGAATTTATTCTGACTCCTAATGACCTGAATACTCAGTTAGGAAAAGTAGGTGAGCCAAGTAGTGCAGGTGGTGTTTTACTTGCTACTATGAATGATTTCTTCAAATTGGATATGGATCCTGAGGGTACAGATAACTCTCCATTGGCAGGTGAATTACAGGCTCGCTCTGTAAAACGCTGGGAAATTAAATATGGTACTGAAGATAGATTATTCTATCAAACAGCTTATGCTCCTGCTGCTGCTGTAGATAATGTATGGGATGTTGCTGATAAGGGTGCTGCGTCATATATCTCTATGTACCTAAAAGGAACAAAGGAAGATAAAACAAAAAATCAAGACAAGATTGTAGCTTCAGTAAGAGCGAATATTTCAGATATTACGAAAGCAGATAATGATGCTTGGTATACTTTATATTCTAAAGATGAAGAAAAATATGTAGTTGTTGATACTGCGTATGTTCCAGGTACTGATCAGGTACACAATGGTTTGATTAAATTGAAAACTGATAATTTATATAATGCAAAGAATGAAACTCGTTATCGTTTGCCTGAGTCTTATCTGTTCCAATTCAGATATGATGCAAAAACAAATCAATTACGTATTATTTCTAAAGGATATGTAAATAAGTCTGTAAAAGGAGTTGGTAATTCTATTACAGATGATAAGGAGGTTCCTGTTTTGGATATGACTCCTAATGCGGAATATTATGCAGGTGTACCTAATCCAACTGTTTCTACAACAAATGCATATAATATCAACCCGGTTGCAAAAGGCGCTCTGTGGGCGAATGGTGATTATGTAGCAAAAGGTGGAAACGTAATAGTAACTCCGCAATTGCCAGGTATAAGCAAAGCAGATCCTAATAATCTAGTAGCTCCTTGGACTGGTACTCCTCCAACTACTTATGTTCCTGGACATGATGTATACTTGACTTATGCTAAATTGAACAATGAAGTTGTATATACATTAGGTAATGTTGAAGAAGCAAAGATTGAAATAGGGCTTAACGGTGCTTATACTCCTGCTTTTGTTCCTTCTGACCTGTATTTATTGCAAGTTGTTAAATCTGATGATCCTACCCGTATTGGTAAATATTTGAAGATGAGCTTGGATGGTGTTCCTGAATATGTTGAACAGGCAGATCGTCAGATCTTCGCTAATATGCCTTCTGCTCAGTGGGTATTAACAACTACAGGTACATCTCAAAACTGGTCTTCCTCATTCATTAACCGTGAATTTGACAGACCGTTCTATACTAATTTAGCGGATCAACCTAAATATAGTGGACGTACTTTCAAAGGTGCAGGTGATAACACATTCTTCTTCTTAGGCGCTGAAACATTCAAGTATTATAAGATGACGAATGGAACTAAAGAACATTTAGGTTATAAATACATCGATACTGAAAGTACTGTAGATATCAACAGATATGAGTTGAGATTCTTACATGCATTGAAATTGGATAATCCTGTAAATACAAAATCGGATAAAGACTCTGCTATTTGGGTAGATACTGATCCTGAAGCTGCTATTTCTTTCGAATTTGAAAAAGTGCTTGATGATACTTATGGTTATTATGCAAGTGGTACTAAGAACAAATATGTACAATTGGAGCGTGGTGTTTACAAAGTAAAAGTAAACCAGGCTGATAACTTTGATGTAGTAGATCGTTATATTGCTTATAACAAGGGTAATAAGAAATATTATCTGACATCTGAAGATAATGCTTCTAAATTCTTTTTAAAGACTAACAATGAAACTGCTGATAAGCCTTATTATGTATTGTTGGAAGCTAATGTTAGAACTAATCTATTAAAAGGTACTATGGTTGCAACTTCAACTACAAATAGACCTGCTGATAGTAATTTTGCAACAATCAAAGCGGGTGAATTTGTAGATGTAGACGCATTTGATATGGTTGCAGACGATGATTTGAAATCTACTTGGAAAAATAATGAGCTTACTGCTTATTTCTATTCTACTAAACAAAAGGTTAAAAACGAAGATGGTATAGAAATTGAAGTTTGGTTACCTAAAGCATTGAAGATAGATTATAATGATGATGATTTCAAAGAATTTTTAGCAGTTAATGAAATTACACGTGATGAATTCCATAATTATTATTATCAATTCTGTTATCGCATAGCAGCTGATGATGTTTCAGGAAGCCAATTGTACTATGTTTATTGGAATTATCCAGTATACTTAACAAATAATTCTTTACTAGCTAATAATTATTATGCAACATCTAAAGTTTCTGTTGATAATAATAGCTTAGACCTTTCAAATGGTGTATTAGCTGACAATACTACACAAGAGGTTGTAAACTCAGCATTTGCCATTGAGCCATCTAAGACTAAGATCTATCGCCGTATCGGTGATGAACCAAACGAAGACGAAAAAGAATCAATCCTGAAATTCTTCCGCGTACTTAATCCTAATGAATTCCTTTATGAAGATGCTTTGACTACTCCTTCAAAAGATAAAGGAATGAACTTCTTAGGAGTTGAAGGTAAAGGTGAAGACATGAACAAAGCAATGTATGTTCAATATACTTCCGGTACTGTAATGCCTCAATATTTGATTGGTCTTCGTGTTACTTATCATGAAGCAATAAATGATCTTTGTTCAGTTTGTGGTCAACCAGATTGCGAACACTCAAATGTAAAAGATGCATTCTATACTGGTGACTTCTTAGTTAACTTGTATGACTCTGTGCAGTACTATGCTGGAAATCAAGCAAAGCAAGATATCTTCAAATTCCAAGAATATACACGTTTAGCGTTTGTTCCTGGTATCCTTTCAGAAGATAAGAAAACATTATACATTGATAATTCAGCAATGGATGCTCAATATAGTGAGTTTGATCTGACAGTAAATCACCACAGCCCGGTATTATTCCAATTCCGTCTGTTGAACTCTGAAGAAAAACAATTCTTATTTGAAACTGAATCATGGATTGAAGAAGATCCTTTTGCAGGTGGTATTGCTCCAATTGAACAAGGTGGATGGATCAAGGTACACAATGGTGTTCCTGTAGTTATCGGTAAGATGAAGTTTGATGAAGCTTACAAACAAGCTGATGTATTTGATATTGAAGTTGCTAAAGAAGGTGAATTACCAACAAACAACAACGGTATCGAGTCAGGTGATGTTAAAATCATTGGTGGTTACGGAGACGTTACTATCACAGGTGCTGCTGGTAAAGAAGTTGTGATCAGCAACGTATTAGGCCAGGTAATTGCAAAACAAGTACTTTCATCAGACAACGTTACTATCGCTGCTCCTGCAGGTGTAGTTCTTGTTGCTGTTCAAGGTGCTCCTGCTGCAAAAGCATTGGTGAAATAAGAGACTAAAATAAGTAAAATAAATAAATTAATATATCTCATGCACGCCGCAGGCGTAAGTATCCCGCGAGGAGGAAAAGGTGAGATAATACTAAAGTAAATATTCATCAGTAGCTTTGTGAAAAGCAAACATGAAAAAAATAACGGCCCGTCGGTATGAATTACCGATGGGCCTGTTTTTTATTAATAGTTAATCATTAATAGTTAATCGTTAAATCTCATTATCTTTACCCGGCGAACAAAACCAGAGTCATGGAACAACACAATACATATTCTTATTTTCGGCGCGACATAAGTTGGCTTTCCTTCAATTATCGTATACTGCTGGAAGCTGAGGATACGTCATTACCAATCTATGAACGTATTCGTTTCCTTTCTATTTATTCGTCAAATCTGGAAGAATTCTATGAGATCCGTGTGGCAGAACACAGGGGAGTTATCATGAAAAAGAATTTTGCTGAAGAAAGTGTTGTGGAAGCAGAAGAAACATTGCTGGCCATTACTCAGGAAGTAAACCGCCAGCAGCGTGAATATTACCGTATTTTTTCGGAGTTAATATTGCCTGAATTGAACAGGCAAAATATTTATTTGTATCAGGATATTGATCCCCTTCCATGCCATGAGGAGTTTATCAGAGATTATTTCAATGAAGAAGTATTTCCTTTCCTTTCTCCCGTAATGATTCAGGCGGGTGATATCCGTACATTTATACGTGATCGCCGTCTTTATCTGGTAGTACGAATGGTGAAGAAAAGTAAGAAACCTTTAGATGCAAACTCTATTCCGGAATATCATTATGCTATTATGAAGATACCTCATGCGAAGGTGCCTCGTTTTATAGAGCTACCCCAGCATGATGGAAAGAATTATATCATGTTCAGTGATGATATGATCCGGGCTAATTTGCCGACTATATTTCCCGGTTATACTATTGATAGTTGTTTCAGTATAAAGATTTCACGAGATGCAGATATTTATCTGGAAGACGAATCAGGTGGAAATATTGTTGAAAATATACGGAAAAAGGTAAAGAAACGGAAAGTAGGAGCATTGAGCCGGTTTATGTATGATCGTGCCATGCCTGAAGATTTCCTCGCTTTTATATGTGAAGCCTTTGGCATTCATACGGATGATCTGGTGGTAGGAGGACGTTATCTTAATCTGCAGGATTTAGCAGAATTACCTAATCCACGTGGAAAGGCATTAGAACAACAGCCACCTTTTCCTATGCGTGTTCTCTATCTGGATGAGGCTGGTTCGGTATTGAAGGTTGTAAAGAAACGGGATGTTTTATTACATTTTCCTTATCAATCGTTTGATTACCTGATTCGTTTCCTTATGGAGGCGGCTTTTGATCCTAAAGTGGAAGAAATCAAGATTACTCAATATCGAGTAGCTGAAAATTCTGCAGTAATAAATGCTCTGATCAGTGCGGCTCAGAATGGCAAGAAAGTTACAGTCTTTGTCGAATTAAAGGCTCGTTTCGATGAAGAAAATAATATGAGTACTGCTGAACGAATGAAGCAAGCCGGCATCCGTATTATTTATAGTATCCCCGGACTAAAAGTACATGCAAAAATGGCTGTTATTCTTCGGAAACCAACAGGAGTTGGAAATAAGAGACGTGATTTTGCGTATCTGAGTACCGGTAATTTTAACGAGAAAACAGCTAAGATATATTCAGATACAGCGCTTCTAACAGCCAACAAAGAAATAATAGAAGATATAAACCAAGTGTTTTCTGTTCTGGAGGGAGAAGTAACTGAACCAGTATTCCGCCATCTTTTAGTTGCTCGTTTTAATATGATCACAGAGCTTAAGCGAATGATTCAGCGTGAGATAGAGCATGTGAAGCAAGGCCGAAGAGGACGGATTGTGTTAAAAATGAATGGACTACATGATAAAGCAATGATTGATGAGCTTTATCATGCCAGTGAGAATGGAGTTGAGATAGATTTGATTGTACGAGGTATTTGTTGTCTTGTACCTGATCAGCCATATAGTCGTAATATTCGAATAACCCGTATAGTGGATATGTTTCTGGAACATTCACGTATATGGTATTTTTATAATGATGGGCAGGAAGATCTTTATTTAACCTCAGCAGATTGGATGCGTAGAAATCTCAATCGTCGGATTGAAACAGCTTTTCCAATATTAGACCGGAATCTGCGACAGGAAATAATTGATATTCTCCATATTCAATTACAAGATAATGTAAAGGCTTGCTTTATTGATGGGCAGCTCCATAATAACTTTAAACGTGACGATAATCCGCACAAAACACGTGCGCAGCTAGCGATTTATGAATATCTTTCTTCTAAAGAGAAAAGCACCTAAAACTACTTACTTCTTATTACTGTATTCTGTAGAATATTTACATCTTAAACGTATAGTCGTTTTTTCCACGGAATATCCTGTAAATACGTGCATACAGGTTATAAAGAATTTGTACAAATTCCAGGATAAAGAGTAGGCCGGTAGTTGGTCTCTGTTGAAGCATCTTTGATGATTTGTGAAGTACTATGGCTTTGGTTATATAACGAAGGATAAACAATAAACCGGCAAATGCGCTTATCAGCCAGTTACCATAAAGACCTATAACAACAGCAGCAATCAGCCCCAGTAAAAAGAGGATATAACTTATTTCTTCCAACCGATAAAATGAGAGTGTGCACCCTTTGTAAAAACGTTGTGTGGCAGCTCGTGATACTTTTATTTCCTTCCATACACGCATATATTCTATTTTCGACATTTGCGTAATACTGTCCGGAGTATAAACTACTTCAGTATTCTTTTTTGTAGCCGATTCATTGATGAAAAGATCATCATCGCCCGCATGTAAAGCTAATGATTTGTAATAGCCTTTATGTTGGAAAAAGAGTTCTTTACGGTAAGAAAGGTTTCTTCCATTTCCTGTAAACGGATGACGTGTAAGTGTTGAAGAAATATATCTTAAGCCGTTAACAAGGTTGTCATAGGCAATAAGTTTATGTATAAAACCTTTGGTATGTTGATAAGCACAAAAACCAAGAACTATGTCTGTCTCTGCTTTATAGGAACCGGCTATAGACGCTATCCAGCGATTACTCAAAGGTTCACAGTTGGCTTCCGTAAATAATATAATATTGTGTTTAGCCGCTTTAATGCCCACTGTTAAAGCCAGCTTCTTTCTGCTTAAATATTTTGCGTCTTCCGGAATATACGTGTGATATAAGTGACCATATTCTAATTCAAAAGCTTTAAGAACATTATCACTTTCATCTGTAGAACCATCATTTACAACAATTATTTCATATTCCGGATAATCCTGAGTGAGAAGAGCCGGCAAATGTTTCCGTAAATTCTCCGATTCGTTTTTGGCATAAACAACAACAGAAATAGGTTGCGAATGCCCCAAAGATTCTGTTTGTTGTATTTTCTTCGACTTTCTAAGAGGACGGCCATAAGTAATTAGCCAATAAAGGAATTGGATTATAAAAAGAATCCCGACCACGCTGGCCAGAATCAATTCAATTGGTGTAAATACAAATAATTGTTCCATATCTTTCATAATCCAAACACAGAGACCTGGAGACACAGAGTCTTTCATTCTTTTGATAATTAAAATCTCTGTGTCTCCGTGGCTCTGTGTTTAATATTCATTCATTATGATTTGCTGCTTTTATCAATCCTAGTCAATTATAACTCATCAGAATAATAAGCTACCGGTAACTGGCGGCAATTATATTGCGACACCATTACTTCACCATAAGCTCCGGCAGAACGAAGTGCCAAAAGATCACCCCTGTGAGCTTTATTCAATTCTACATCTTTCCCAAAAACATCAGATGATTCACAAATAGGGCCTACAACATCATATACTTCAACAGGTTCATCATTACTGATATTCTCAATCCGATGATATGCATCATACATAGCCGGGCGAATCAGTTCAGTGAATCCTGCATCCAGTATAGCAAACTTCTTAACTTCGCCTTCTTTCACATACAATACCTTGGATATTAAATTACCACATTGAGCAACAATGGAACGTCCCGGTTCAAAGTGAACCTGTTGTCCCGGTTTTACTTTTAATAATTTATGGAAGGCAGCAAAGTAATTATCAAATGGAGGGATCGATACATGATTCGGATGGTAATAATCAATACCCAAGCCACCACCAAAATTGATATTCTCAACTTCTATATTCCGAGCCTCCAACTCTTCCAGTATTTCATTGAAACGAATAGCCAGATTGCGAAAAGCAGATATATCAGTGATCTGTGACCCGATATGGCTGTGAATGCCAATCAACTTCACGTTTTTCAACGTAGACAACTGATCCAAAACTCCACCCAACATACTTAGATTGATGCCGAACTTATTTTCTTTCATTCCTGTAGTAATCTTAGCATGTGTATGCGCGTCTACTTCAGGATTTATGCGGAGAGCTATGGATGCTACTTTCCCTTTTGCCCTGGCCAACTCATCTATAATATCTAATTCGACCGATGATTCGACATTGAAACAAAATATATTACTATCTAACCCCAGATTGATTTCCCAGTCTGCTTTGCCAACTCCTGCAAAAACAATATTGTTTGAAGGAAAACCAGCATCCAATGCTGCACGTATTTCTCCTCCACTCACACAATCTGCACCAAGCCCATATCCGGCAATAATAGAAAGTATCCGCGGATTAGCATTTGCTTTCACCGCATAATGAACATGATATCCATATTTATCGGCTTCCCCTTTCACTACATCTAACGTTTCTTTCAACAGTTCAATATCATAATAATAGAAAGGTGTCGGAATAGTTTTGAATTTCTCAATAGGGAATGTTCCTTTAAGCATAGTATAATGGGGATTTTGAACGCAGACAATGCAGGAAGCTCTATACTTCCAGTATTATATGCGTTCAGTAAATAATATTATTTATTATTGAATAAATGGTCGCTCAATGCCTGCAACGCTTTCTTTTTATCACTTGCCTTAACAAGCAAAGAAACATTATAGTTGCTACCTCCATAAGAGATCATCCGAACAGGTACTTCCTTTAGCGATTCAACGATACGGGCTTCGAAACCAATATTATCCCATTCCAAATCACCTACTACGCAGACAATCACCATATCAGAATCAACAGTTACCGTTCCGAATTTCTTCAGGTCATCAACGATTTCTTCCAGATGTTTGCGATTATCAATTGTAACTGAAACTCCTACTTCGGAAGTAGTCACCATGTCGATCGGAGTCTGGTAATTTTCGAATATTTCAAATACCTTACGCAAAAAGCCCGTTGCCAATAACATACGGCCACTCTTAATCTTAATCGCAGTAATATTTTCTTTTGCAGCAACAGCTTTAATTTTATCTTTTTCCGTTGCATTGGAAATCAATGTACCCGGAGCTTCCGGTTCCATGGTATTCAACAAACGAACGGGGATATTATTTAATTTTGCAGGCAATATGCAAGTAGGATGGAGGATCTTTGCTCCAAAATAAGCTAACTCCGCAGCTTCTTCAAAATGAAGATTCCGAACAGGAGCAGTCTTGTCCACAATACGAGGATCGTTATTATGCATACCATCAATATCGGTCCATATCTGAATCTCTTCAGCATTGATAGCAGCTCCAATCAATGAAGCAGTATAGTCGCTACCTCCACGTTGCAGATTATCGACTTCGCCATAAGCATTACGACAAATATAACCTTGTGTAATATAGATATCAGCATTCTTATGTTCAGTCAAAAGTTTAGTCAGCTTCTCTTTGATATATACAGGATCAGGCTCGGCATTTTTATCTGTTCGCATATATTCCAATGCAGGAAGTAAAACCGAGTTAACGCCGCATTCATTCAGATACAGATTCATCATTCCGGTAGAGATCAATTCTCCCTGTGCCAGTATTACTCTTTCTTCGAAAAGAGTAAACAAGTCTTTAGTAAATGTGCGGATATGATCGAAATGCGTTTTTATCAGTTCTTTGGCTTTATGTTTATATTCAGGTGTGCGATAAAGAGCCTCAATATGGTCAAAGTATTTCATAGACAACTTATTGATGATCTCATTAGCACCGTCCGGATTCTTCTTGTACAAGTAGTCGGATATTTCGACTAACGAGTTGGTTGTACCCGACATGGCAGACAATACGACGATATTTTGTTCGCCGACAATTAGTTTCGCTACATCTTGCATTCTCTGTGCTGATCCCACAGAAGTACCGCCAAACTTTAAAACTTTCATTTTCTTCTTTTCTGTATTATTATAATTTATCTCTTTGGATGTCACCTATTGGTAAGCATTCTGTCTACTACGTATCCCTCTTGCTTAGTAGTCAAAGGAGTCAAGTAGTTATCAATCGCTTTGCTCTTTAATAGTCAAGTAGAAACAACGTCGCGACTACTTAACTCCTTGACTACTCTGACTCTTTTGACTACTAGATGAGGAGTATTACGCCGAATGCTTAAATTTCGAGTGCAAAGTTACATAAAATATCATTCTCCGATGTCACTTAGGCAAGCATTCTCACATTTTACTATACGCGCGGGATAATTATGTACCAGTGTATAGTTATGAGTAGTCATCATCACTGCCGTTCCTTTTTTACATATTTCATGGAGTAACTGCACAATTTGTCCGCTTGTTTCAGGATCCAGGTTTCCTGTTGGCTCATCAGCCAGTATTAATTTCGGATTATTCAGTAATGAACGGGCAATCACAATACGCTGTTGCTCACCACCCGACAATTCATGAGGCATTTTATAACCTTTGTTCTGCATACCTACTTGAAACAATACCTCATCAATACGTGCTTTTATCTCTTTCTTTTTCTTCCAACCCGTAGCTTTCAAAGCAAATTCCAGGTTCTTAATAACCGAGCGATCAGTCAAAAGCTGGAAATCCTGGAATACAATACCCAGCTTACGACGTAAATAAGGAATATCTTTCCGCTTAATTTTACGAAGGTTATATTCCATCAACTGCGCCTCTCCCTGTTTTATAGGAATCTCACCATATAAAGATTTCAATAAGCTGCTTTTACCAGAACCAACTTTTCCGATCAGATAGACGAACTCGCCATTATGCAGCGTGAAGTTACAGTCGCGAAGAATCAAATTCTCTTCCCGGCATATTTCTACATTTTCCAGTTTAAGCAGTATCTCTTCCATCTTTTTTAAACGATTAATGATTAACGATTAACGGTTAACGACTAAGATTCTTATTAATCGTTAATCGTTGATCGTTAACCGTTATTTATGTCTTTTCTTCAGCTCCCTAGCCAAATCTTCAATACGCAAACCTTTACTTGTCAATAAGACAATCAGGTGATAGATCATATCCGAAGCTTCATAAATAAAGCCTTCTTCCGTTCCGTTAGTAGCCTCGATAACAGTTTCAACAGCCTCTTCGCCTACTTTCTGGGCCATCCGGTTTACACCTTTCTGGAAAAGGGAAGTAGTATAAGAACCTTCAGGCATTTCCTGATGGCGACGTTCGATGAAATTCTGTAATTGCTTCAGAAACATAACTTCTTCCTCGTTCTTTTCTCCGAAGCAAGTATCAGTACCGGTATGGCAAACCGGTCCCGTGGGATTGGCTTTAATCAGTAAAGTATCGTTATCACAATCTATTTTAATTGTAACGACTTGCAACGTATTACCGCTTGTTTCACCTTTTGTCCACAATCGGCCTTTAGTACGGCTAAAGAAAGTTACCAACCCTGTATCCACAGTTTTCTTATAAGCTTCTTCATTCATAAAGCCTAACATCAACACTTTGTTGGTATTATTGTCTTGTATAATGGCAGGAATAAGCCCATCCATTTTATCAAAGTCTAAATTCATCATATATATTTTCAATTACGAATTACAAATTACGAATTACGAATCGTAAAGCAATTATCAATTATCAATTATCAATAGCATTTCGTACACAAATTCCTTCCTTCCGAAGGTAATCTTTCAGTTCGTTTATATTTATTTCTCCAAAGTGGAAAACACTTGCAGCCAGTGCAGCATCTGCTTTTCCTTCTATAAAGGTGTCCCGGAAATGTTCCATCTTGCCGGCTCCTCCCGAAGCGATAATCGGAATGTGTAGTGAATCAGCCAACTTGGCCAATGCGTCATTTGGATATCCTTCTTTTACTCCGTCGTGTGTCATGCTAGTAAAAAGAATTTCTCCCGCACCGCGACTTTCAGCCTCAGTGGCCCATTCAAACAGTCCTCTCTCAGTAGGAATACGCCCTCCGTTGAGATAGCACAACCAGTCGCCATTCTCATAATTTGCATCGATAGCAACTACGCAAACCTGGCTTCCGAAGTTTGCAGCAATCTCTTCAATTAATCCGGGATTACGCAAGGCAGCCGAATTAATAGATACCTTATCTGCTCCGGCGCTAAGTAAACGGTCGACATCCTTCAATTCATTTATGCCACCTCCCACAGTAAACGGAATATTGATATTGGCGGCAACTTTCTTTACTAATTCAGTAAAAGTTTTCCTGCCTTCATGTGATGCTGTAATATCGAGATAAACCAATTCATCTGCACCATCACGACTGTATTGTGCTCCAAGTTCTACCGGGTCACCCGCATCACGGAAATTCACAAAATTAATCCCTTTTACTGTTGTGCCATCTTTAATGTCCAGGCAGGGAACTATTCTTTTGGCAAGCATCTTTTTTAATTACGAATTATCAATTACGAATTACGAACCGAAGGCCGCTTAGCAAAGCGTAAAGCAATATGAATGGAAGATCGGCCCTAGGCAATTATCTAATCATGAACCGGGCTAAATCCTTCATTTGGATGCGTCCTTCATATATGGCTTTACCGAAGATTACGGCAGGTATTTCAGCTTCTGCCAGTTTTTCTATATCCTCGATGGAGCTTACTCCTCCACTGGCAATTATATACACCGGAACAGCTTCTTGTATCTCTTTGTAGAGATCAGTAGCCGGTCCTTGCAACATACCATCCCGACTAATATCGGTACATATTATCTTTGTGATACCTTTATTGTGGTAATCCTCAATAAAAGGAATCAGTTCTTTATCCGTATTTTCTTCCCAACCGCTAATAGCAATCATTTTATCTTTTGCATCAGCACCCAGGATAATCTTTTCATTTCCAAAGCGATCGATCCATGAAGTGAACACTTCCGGGTTCTTTACTGCGATGCTTCCTCCGGTCACCATCTGTGCACCACTCTCAAATGCAATTACCAAATCTTCATCCCGTTTCAACCCTCCGCCAAAATCAATGATAAGATTTGTATGCCCGGCAAGTTTTTCCAACGTCTTGTAATTAATAATCTGTCCTTGTCGTGCTCCATCCAGGTCTACAACATGTAACCGGCGGATACCATGATCTTCGAACATCTTAGCAACTTCCAACGGATCTTCATTATAGACTTTCTTTGTAGAGTAATCCCCCTGAGTCAGACGGACACATTTACCTTCAATTATATCTATAGCCGGAATAAGCTCTATCATCGACAAATTATATTTTCAAAAAGTTACTCAATATCTTTTCCCCAACAGAACCACTCTTTTCAGGATGAAATTGTGTTGCGTAGAAATTATCTTTATGCAAAGCAGCACTGAAAGACAGAATATAGTCTGTTGTTGCAGCCGTAAACTCATTTACAGGTACATAAAAACTATGCACAAAATAAACAAATTGGTTTTCCAATCCCGAAGGAAAGAGGGTACTCTTTACGTCAGTCAATGTATTCCATCCCATGTGTGGCACTTTGTCCTCATGCTTTTGTGGAATGAAACGCTTGACATCGGTGTCAAAAATTCCCAAACATTTAGCATTCCCTTCCTCCGAACTACGGCACATTAGTTGCATGCCCAGGCAAATCCCAAGTACAGGTTGTTTCAGATCACGAATCAGTATATCCAGTTTGTTAGCCTTCAGATGTTCCATAGTAGTGAAAGCTTCTCCCACTCCGGGAAAGATCACTTTATCGGCTTTATGCAATAATTCCGGATCGGCAGTAACCACTGATGTAATACCTAAACGCTTCAGCGCATAATCCACTGAATAAATATTCCCCGCATTGTATTTGATAATGGCAACTTCCATTGTTGTTCTGCATTCTAATTCAGCCGCAAAAGTAGCAAATTATCATGACATTGCTGCTATTTGCTGTCATTAATACAGCTAAACACGGAGTTTATTTTATTTCCTCTATCGTTTCTTTTCTTACATAATAAATAGTTGGGCCTCGGCCATGCCTTTCTATCAATCCCTCTTTACAAAACAATTTGAGGTCCCGACTGGCAGAAGCCCGGCTACAATGATTCATCCATACATAATCATTTCCCGTAATCCGTTTCTGCTTCGTAAAACGATTTGTTAATCGTTCACGTCGCTCTTCCAGGCTAAAAGATATATTTCCTTTTTCCTCCGGCAAACGATAAAGAGGAATAGTCTTTAATTGATCGCAGATCTTCACCGAAGGGCGGAACAATAACGTCCGAAACTGTATCGATTCAGCCCGTATCTCTTTCTTATTCATCACTGGTGGGCATTGCAGAGCAACTGTGAAAGTACCAATCCCATCCAATTCCACATTATTACCAAACTTTAACTCACGAATAATCATCTCCTGTAAAAATTGCACTACTCCTTTAATTACTCCCGAATTAAAAGGAACATACCCTCCGGAGCCTCCGATCAAATCATCCAGATTCACTGTGCCATACGCCGCATAACGTGCATGATAAGGCATTTCTTTTCCATCCTTATTCGGATTGGGTGTTTTTACTAATTTGTATCTGGCCATACTTGCTGAATTTAAGTGTGTATACTAATATATTTATTCTTTTCTCCCGCACTATTTAAGTCTTTCTACTACAATTTTTTATCTGCTCACAGCTGTGAAATATATATTACCCAATTGTGCAATTATTGTTCCACAGCTGTGCAATATATATTTCACAGCTGTGAGCAGATTATTTCTACTGCATAAAAATACTAAAGGATGCCATAGAAATCACTAGATATATGGATCTAATGGACTAACCTTCTTAGATGTAGGAAGGTGTTTTATGCAACAATAGAGTAGTGCAGTTGCGGAAATCGAAAATTTTAGAATATAATCTCAAAGGGAGATGTCAAAAGTCCCGAAGAGACATGATCTTCTTAAAAGTAAGAGTGGTCATATAGAGCCCACTCTGGAGGTTACTTATAACTGTGTTGTGAATTTCAATCGGATATATCCATTGGTCTGTTTGTTGTTGAGTCGTATACCGATACGTGAGAATAGAGGGCCGTTTTCCTGAAGATCTTCTGAGGTAATGGTGTAATTACTGCCGTCGGACGTTTCTATCTGGATGAACAGGTTATTATCAGTGCCTTTGATATGTATTAAACCTTTATCATCTACTTCCCATTGTGCAAGAGTAGTGATAGCTGTTTCAAAATTCCCCGGTGTGTTTAATATGAAATCATCTTCAATAGTGAATTCTTCTCCCCTCGAACGATCATAGATAAAGGTTCTCTCAAGCTTTTGCAATTCGGAAAGATTGTAAGCTTTAGTAATATCTAGAACAAATTCATCTTTTTTGTCGGTAAAGTTAGTTTTTATCACTTCAGCTTTGGCTTCCCGGCCGACTTTCTGCCACGTGTTGTTAATGCACGGCACCGGATGTCCGTAAGAAGCAATGGTTTTATAAGTATAGCGCTTCTCTGTCCACATATCTCCTGCATAATGATAAGGGCCACCCGGATCGCCGGCTAATGTTTCATTGCCTACAACAACCACATAGCTTCCCACATCGTTGTGGTTGTGATGTTCCGCATTATGCCCGCCTTTCATGGCTACTCCCATGCTTGTGTTCGATTCTTTTGCCGGTCGGGAAAGAAATACTCCTGCATCTTCAAAATAATTACGAAGCGATAACTCTATTTCTTTTATTGAGGATTGTTTTACGGGTGATTGAGAAGCCGTATTAGGGAAATAAAGCATGCCGGCCATAATTGGCGACAGTTGTTTTTCCGGCTCATAATTATTGTATTTCTCTATACCCATACCCAGGTTGCGATTACAATACCAGAGAATAAAAGGAGATGTTTGCGTTCCGATCCTACAGTCGGCAAAGGCTGGGAATACACTGTTGATTATTTCAAAATTAATCCCGTACATAGCTATATTATCCATTTTGGGATGGTTGAACAGATCTATCCTCCCTTTTGTTCTTTGATGCATAACCTCACGAAGTACAATGAAATTCTCGAAACCATAATTGTAATATCCTAATCCTTCTGTACAATATCCGTCATAAGTATAACCTATCAGGCTATTTTGTATGTAATATTCAGCAGAAGCAAGGAAAACAGCTCTTTCTTTTTTATCTTCAATCACTCCCAGAGCTGCTCCCGTTACACCGGCTAGACACACAGCATTCCAATTATTCGTATTGTTGTGCCAGTTAAAAGTATAACCCTTGCCGGTTTCCAACGCATTGAGTACCGGGTTGAATACTCTTGTGTACATAGAGTCAATCACTTCCTTTCTTATCGGTTCAGACAATTTATCATCCAGATAAAATAAACTGAGTGCCAGTTGATGGGCAAATCCGGAAGCACCCAGGTCTACCTCATGTTTTTTACCATAAAATACAGCTAATTGTCGATCATGTGCCGGAGAAACCCATGAACGATGTGAAATTACTTCTTTCAAGGTATATTCAATGGCTGGGATGAATCGCCCTTTATTTTCCAGACATTCAGCCATCACTAATGGCCAGAGACGAGATCTTCGCTCACCAATCATTTTTTCACCGGGAGGGCGGACACCGTTGATGGAAAACTCAAGGTAGAGAGAGTCTACCCATTCAGGCATAGGTGTTGATAGGATATCTTCGGCCTGCTTAATGAGTTCTGTATAATTAACTTTCTTTTTGATAGGTTCCCACATTTCCCTGTTTTTATAGGGATAACCGAAGCAGGACGGTTTATCTTCGAGGTATTGACTTACTTCTTCTATGCGTTGTTGATGTTTCTCTTTAAATGGAAACAATTTCGGAACCTGAGCCATGATCTTACAGGCTATAAACAAAAGGCTGGCAATTAAAAGGAGTGTCTTTTTCATGTTTTATTCTATGGTTTGTTAGTTCAGTAGAAAAATTTATTCCAAAGATAATTAAATATGTGTAAGAAGCTACATTAAAATAAGAGAGATAAAAGTGAGAAGAATGTCTGTTTTTTTTTAAAATAATATTTGCATCATTCAAAATAATTCCTACCTTTGCATCCGCAATCGAGAGAGATGGCATTTAAAGCTAAAATTGGAGCGGTAGTTCAGCTGGTTAGAATACCTGCCTGTCACGCAGGGGGTCGCGGGTTCGAGTCCCGTCCGTTCCGCAAAAGATAAGCCAATAGGCAATATCAAAAATAAAAAGTCTGTAATAAGTTTATTATTACAGACTTTTTATTTATTAATCAACTCTATTATTTCTTTTAAAGTCTTATTATTATTCCCCCTCATAATTCTTTAATACTTTTGATGCTCCGGCAAAAAGCAATAAAATGCAAGAACTATTAGATTGGAAACCGATGCATCGGTTTACTAGAAGATTTGAAAGGGAATTATTTTTAAGATATAAATGGAGAAAGATGGATAAAAAGTATCATTTAATTGAAATAAGCTCTTTTAAGTTTGTGATAACCCTTGATTCTTTACTTAGCAAATGATGGCTGTTATGCCCTCCGGAATAGAGAATATAGTTTGTTCCAATAGCTTTTGCAACTTCGGCGTCATGTAGAGTATCACCGATCAATAAAGTCCGCTCCGGGTTGAGGGAGTGGTTTTGTATCAGTAGTTTGCCTGTTCCTATTTTCCCATTGGCGTGGATATCATCGGCTCCGTATATCTTTTGGAATTTATCGGCCAGGTCGAAATGATTAATCATTCGCATCAGGTCCTCTTTAGCGCAAGTAGAAAGGATGTATTGGTTGATACCCTTTTGATGAATGGCATTCAATACAAAAGGTACTTCGGCGTTCAAACCAATCTCGTCTTCATAGGAACGATAGTTTGTCATATATTCCTCGGCTGTTTTCTCAAAGGATTCCTTTTCTAAATCAATGCCAATTCGTTCATAAAATAACTTTATAGGAAAGCAGAAAAGGTTTTTATATGAAGCTAAATCTAGAACTTTCAATCCCCTTTTGGAAAGCATTCTATTGATTATCTTCATATTTACATCAACATCATTCAGAAGAGTACCGTTCCAATCCCATAAGACGGTCTCTATTTCATTGAATTTTAATGGAAGATTATTAACAGGGTTACTTGAGTACATTTTTTTCTTTGCAAAGATAGCAGATAAAAACTAAATAAAATATATCACAATTTTATCTTAAATGTTAATCCCCTATCTTTGTATGAATAAGAATTTATAAGATATGATTTGAATCCATAAGTTTTTGATTAAATATATTGCTGTTTAGTTCCTGATACGGATTTACAATTATGAGAAGCAAAATGACACAAATAAATCACTGTGGAGATTTGGAAAAGTTGATTTTAAAGATGGGGTTTTTGCCTTTTTTTAATATCGGAATCGCAGATTTTTCTATTGAAGAATTTACACCTCAAGAGTTATGGTTTTCCGATGAGGAGGATGGACCGTGGGAATGGAAGGGCCCTGTTCTCAGAAATCAGAACTGTGCTTATGGAAAATTGTTTCAAAAAAAAGCCGGTTTTGTCAGTATGGAATGGTTCCCTGAACTTGTAAACTACAGGCGTTCTGTATACGATCTCAATGCAGCATCAACTGAAAGTACGGAAAGGGTTATTTATGAGACAGTCAGAGCGCATGAATCTTTGCTGTCAAAAGAAATAAAAGCGTTGTGCGGTTACAGCTATTCCGTGAGTCTTAAAGTTATAGCTATGTCCCATATATTCATTATAGAAGGTGGCATTGAGCATCTTAAGTGCGATTTCATGAGATACATGTTTGCGGTTGATTTTATAAATTACTGTAAAATGACCTATAAAAGCCGCTGGTAATTGCTTGCTGAATGCCTTGGATTCATCGTATTGTACTTCTTTGTCGGGACGGGTGAATGTGGCCTGTTCGTCTACCGGTGAATAACGCTCACCTCCTTGGAATGCTAAATTTATATTGGCGCTAAACATATTCTGTTTGGTACGGCCTACCATCCATTCTTTACCAATAAGAAAATGAAAGAGTTTTCTTATTTAGCTATGGTAACTTTTTTGCCTTTAAGTATACTCATGGTATAAAATATTAAGCCTGCCCAAACGAAAGCAAAACAGATAAGGTATTCTGTACCAAAAGTTTCACCATAGACAAATATACCAAGAAGAAGCTGAAGCGTTGGACTTAAATACTGAATAAAACCCATTGTTGATAATGGAATAACTTGTGCGGACTTTCCGAACCAGAAAAGTGGAACTGCAGTTATAAGACCACTTATTATTAATAATGAACTTCTCAGGGTAGATGAAGGGAAAAAAGGCGTTGCCACACTACTTTCTGCTGTATATAATAAAAAGGCTAAAGCAAATGGAAAAACAATCATCGTCTCTACTGTAAGCGCGGGCATAGATTCAAGATTCGCTTTTTTTTTCAATAATCCATACAGACCAAAAGTGGTAGCAAGAAGTAATGATATCCAGGGAAACTTACCATAACTGATCGTAAAATACGTAACACCAATAAGAGCTAATATAACAGCAACTTTCTGCATAGTAGCTAAGCGTTCTTTAAGAAATATATAACCTAAAAATACGTTTACCAACGGATTGATGTAGTAGCCTAAACCAGCTTCCACAATATTATTGCTCGCTACGGCATAGATGTATATACCCCAATTGGCACTGATAAGAAATCCAGCCAAACCGAGCCGTAACAGAAGGCGGGGTTGCTTAACATAACTGATAAATGTTTGCCGGTTAGTGAGTAATACCCATGTAAGCAGAAATACGAACGACCATACGATACGATGAGCCAACACATTTACAGCGGGTATCCCTGTAATAGCTTTCCAGAAAATGGGAAAAAGGCCCCAGGCTATATAACATCCCACGGCATATAAAATACCCTGATTATAACTTAACTTTATATGATCCGATGACATGGCTTATTTGTAATTTGAGAGCACAAAGGTAATAATTACATGGTAACATCAATCTGACACATTGATTAAATGAATGTTATAGAAAGGTATATCGGCATCAGACCTAAGAAGTATAATCTTAAAGTAAAGTGTAAATTCATTTGTAAAAACTATATTTGCATGATAAAAAACATGATATGAAGAATAGAATAGTACTGCTTGTAACCGTTTTTGTGTTATCTACTTATAGTTTTGGACATTTAGCCGCTCAAGATTATTCAGTTTCGTTATCAGGCACTTTTCAGTTGGATAAGTCAGTAGAAGAAGGGTTTTATGAAGCTTTTGTTTTTGATGGGGCAGGTAAAGTTGGAATACATGCATTCGGAGAATATAAAGGGGACTTTTTGCAGGTGGGTGACACGGTGGTGGTTTATCCTGATAAAAGTATTTTTACTTTTTTGCTGAAAGATAATAAGACACTGGTTGGTATCGACACATGGGTGAAAGGACAGGTGTTTCGTAAAATGGAGAATGATACGATTATTGCACCTATGCAAAATCATGGAGCGGAATATGCTGCTCAGTCTTATGAATTCTATACGTTAACCGGACGGAAGGCATTGGATCTATCGACATATCTGAGTATCAATATTGATCCCGAATTGAATGCATCTATGAAAAGGCTCTGTGAAGAGGGATTTCCCAGGGCTTGTTTAACGATGGCAAATGCGTTGATGATGAATAGTCCGGCACTTGCTTCTTTGTTTAGAAATTCGGAGGGTGAAGAACAGAAATATCCTCCTAACAGGGAGATTGTGGATTATTACATCCAGGCTGTTGAGCTGGGAGAACAGGATGGTATAGCTCAATTAGGGGCTTATTTCTTGTTGCTAGGGCATGTGGATGAAGCAAAGAAAGTTTTTGAAAAAGGATGTGAGATGGGGCATAGTGGGTGTTGCCTTTCTTTATTAAACCTTGAACTTGATGATGAGGAAGAAGAGGAGGTGTTTGAGGATGAATGATTTATTGTGCCACCTATCTGAAGAGGAGATTGGTCAGCTTATCGAGAGATATTATGGAGGTGTGGATAAAGTAGCAGTTTTGATCAGGGAATATAAGCTGGCTACGACACCAGGAAAGATTTATACGTTATTTACACCCCGTCCGACCGATTACATTTGTCCGTATTGTGATGTAAATATGATTTGGCTTTATCAGCCCCGTACATATAATGAGGCATATAATTATCCTGTTTGCCCCGTTTGTAAGCATGAGTACGACGAGCGTTGTTACTGTAAATTGTGAACATAAAAACAGAATCCAAAAGGAATTGGCACGACAGGCCAGAGCAGAGCGTGCCAAGATAGATGGACGGAGTTCTACATGGGAAGAGTATAATCGCATCAAGAAATGCCCCGAATCAGCTTTAAGTAAATTCTTTTTTGAGAGAGTATTTCCTATCGGGGAAAAGGGGTTTAAAGAAAAACCACGGAGGGGCTGATATTTAAATCCTCTTCCTTGTTTTGTATAGCCGCCTCCCAGCCAATAATAGCATTTTTGCGAATGGCTCCGTAGCGATAATTGCCAATAATACCGGAGGATTGAATTACACGATGACAAGGGATAAGCATTACGACAGGATTATTGCAAAGAGCTGACCCTACGGCTCTTTGTGCGCCGGTGTATCCGGCTTTGATGGCGAGGTTAGAATAGGAAACTAGGCTGCCGGTGGGGATTTGTAGTAAGGTTTGCCATATCTTTAACTGGAAGACAGTTCCTTTCAGATGTAACTTTATCTCATCCGGTTTACTCCAGTCTCGTGTGAAGATGAACAGAGCGTTTTGCTGATTCCGGTCGGTAAATAGTCTGTAAGTAGCGTTTGGAAGCAAACTTTTCATCCTTTCAACAGCTTCATATTCTCCTTCGTCGGCAAAGGCCATGTGACATACACCTTTATCTGTTGAACCTATAATAACCATTCCGAAAAGAGTATCTGCAAACGAATAATTGATAGTAAGTCGTTGTCCTCCATTCTTATATTCACCTGGAGTCATTCCTTCGATATGGGTGAACAGGTCGTGTAGACGACTTGTGGTCGATAGCCCCACCTCATCGGCTACATCGAATAATGTTGCGTGTGTTTCTTTAAGTATCTTTTTGGCATGTTCAACGCTCAAATATTGAGCAAATTGCTTAGGTGTAACACCTACCCACTCATGGAACATTCGTTGGAAATGAAACGGGCTTAAATGCACATAATTCGCGACTTCACCTAATTTGGGGTGATTGCGGTAATTTCGAATCAGGAACTCAATAGCTGCTGTTATGCGATCATTATCTATTTTCTGTTGTATTTTCATTGTTGTAATTCATAGCACAGAAGTTGTCTCTTTATCTCTCCTCCCCAATGATAACCCTGTATATTTCCGTCTCTTTTCACAATGCGATGGCAAGGAATGATATAGCTTACCGGATTGGCTCCTACTGCAGAGCCAATAGCCTTTGCGGCACCGGGTTCATCCGATAAGGAACCGTAAGTAGATAATCTTCCTTCAGGTATTCTTACCAACTGTTTCCAGATTGCAACCTGAAAAGCTGTACCTTTTAGATGTAAAGGCATCGTTAAACTATTATCTCCATTGCAAAATTCAACAGCTAGTCTTTGAAAATCATTAGTTTGTTCCTTAAAACGATTATTCGGAAACCTACGCATGAAATCTTCTCTTAATTCCTCATCGCCATTACAAGCAAAACCTAAGAAACATATACCTTTTGATGTGTTCGCAATTAGTAGTTTTCCTATTTCCGTCGATAAGAAAGAATATTCGATTACTGCCTGGTTATCATTCTCTATCCAATTGATAAAATGAAAATTGTCGGGAGTTTGGGAGTATCTATTTATCGGCAAAATACGCTGTTTAATAGCCTCTTTGCCCAAATACCTGATCTCAAAAAATGAATCTTCCAGAAGCCCTTTTATATCCTTAAATGCTATTTTCATTTTATTACTTTTATACTCTACATGCAAAGTTCGTTATTAATTGAGAAAACGACAATCCGAATCTTGCTTAATCTTCACAGTTGGTAAGTTCCCATGTAAGTAGCTTTTCTTTCACTTCTTCACCCCAGAAATAACGGTCGTATGCGCCTGTTACTTTTACTGCCCGATGACAGGGTATGATCCAAAATATTGGGTTTCGTCCATTCGCTGTTCCTGCTGCCCGTGCATATTGTGGTCCACCACCGAGTGTTGTGTATGAAATTACTTTCCCGTAAGGTATTCTGATCAGTTTCCGCCAGATTTCAACTTGGTGAGGGGTTCCTTTCAGATGGAAGGGAATATACTCATCTCTTTTTCCATTGAGGAAGTCTATCGTTTGCTGTTGGAGGAGTGTCGTTGTCTCTATTGGATCGGTATATCGGAATCTTTTTCTGAAGTCTGCCAGTACATCTTCACGGTTTTTGTTTATTAAGCCCAGATAGCATATTCCTTTTGATGTGTTTGCTGCTAACACTTCCCCAAACGAAGAGTTATGACATGCATATTCAATTGAAAGTTTATCATCATCGGGCAACCAGCTTACTATTTCTATATTGGCCCAAGGGGTGGATGGTAAATCCTCAATCATTTGTTTAAGAATGGCTTGTTTGTTAGTGAGGGAATCCTGATAGAATTGGTTTATATCCATGCTGATTTATAGTGAATGAAAACAAAGATAGTACAAATTTTTTCCCTATAACTAAAAAAGCAAGATTAGGTATCAATCATCATCCCTTGTGACGTTATTTATATACGGCGCACTGGTGAAAGCCATAGGATAATCGCTTGGAAAACTACAAAAAATCCAGTATTCGTTTAGAATACTGGATTTTTCTCTTAAAAGGGGATATCCTTAGATAAACATTGGAAGTTTATAAACTCAACATCCTCCCCAACGACCCCTTAGCATCCCCCAACATCATCGTCACTTTATCTTCCATCTCATAAAGAGGATTCGGAACGCCGGAATATCCTGGGTTCATATCATAGTTACAGATAATAATATGCTTCGCCTGATCTACATTTAATACGGGCATACCATAAATCGGAGTATCTGCTGCATCACGGGCGGCAGGGTTCAGCACGTCGTTGGCTCCGATAACAATAACTACGTCCGTATCTTTAAAGTCATCGTTGATACTGTCCATTTCATATAACTGGTCGTAGGCGACGTCGGCTTCTGCCAGTAGTACATTCATGTGCCCCGGCATACGTCCGGCAACGGGGTGGATGGCGTATTTTACATCTGTACCCTGGGCTTCGAGCATATCGGCGAGTTGGCGAACCTGGTGTTGTGCCTGTGCCAGGGCCATGCCGTAGCCCGGAACGATAATCGCTCGTTTGGCTGATTTTAAAATAGAACTGATATTGTTCGATTTATCGGAAGAATCAGATGGGCTGGAAGAGTCAGAAGTGTCGGATGAATCAATGGTAACGGCAGATGATATATCGTTGTCACTATTCATATCCTGCATTACTTTTGTAAGTGATTCTTTGGCGTCACCCAACATCATTGTCACCTTATCCTCCATTTCATAAAGAGGATTTGGGACTCCGGCGTATCCGGGTTTCCTGTCGAAGTTACAGATGATTATATGCTTTGCCTGATCCACATTCAATACGGGCATACCATAAATCGGGGTGTCAACCGCATCACGGGCGGCAGGGTTCAGTACATCGTTTGCACCGATAACTATGACTACGTCCGTATCTTTAAAATCATCGTTGATATTATCCATTTCGTACAACTGGTCGTAGGCCACGTCAGCTTCTGCCAGCAATACATTCATGTGTCCCGGCATACGTCCGGCAACCGGATGGATGGCATATTTGACATCCGTTCCCTGTGCTTCGAGCATATCGGCGAGTTGGCGAACCTGGTGTTGTGCCTGTGCCAGAGCCATGCCATAACCCGGAACTATTATTGCCCGTTTGGCTGATCGGAGGATATTGCCCGTGTTTTTAGATGTATCGGATGGGGTAGAGGAGGGAGATGTTTCAGCAGCTGATTTTTCCCTACTGTTCATTTCCTGCATCACTTTTGCAAGCGATTCTTTGGCATCACCCAACATCATTGTCACCTTGTCCTCCATATCATAGAGGGGATTCGGAACTCCGGCATATCCCGGTTTTCTGTCAAAGTTACAAATGATTATATGCTTCGCCTGATCTACATTCAGAACGGGCATACCATAGATCGGCGTATCTTCCGCATCACGGGCGGCAGGGTTCAGTACATCATTGGCACCAATAACAATCACTACATCAGTATCTTTAAAATCATCATTGATGCTGTCCATTTCGTACAGCTGGTCGTAGGCCACGTCGGCTTCTGCCAGCAATACATTCATGTGTCCCGGCATACGTCCGGCAACGGGGTGAATGGCATATTTGACATCTGTTCCCTGCGCATCCAGCATATCGGCCAGTTGGCGAACCTGGTGTTGTGCCTGTGCCAGAGCCATACCATATCCGGGGACAATGATAGCTCGTTTGGCTGATCTCAGGATTTCACCCAAAGAGATTTCTTCCGGTTTGCTTTCTTCAGCTAGTAAGCTATCTTCTTTCTTTTTGGATGGCTGTTGAGCTTTAGCCAGAGTTGCATCCGTAGATGTTTTTCCCGCCAGGATAACCATCAGACTGCGATTCATGGCCCGGCACATGATCTGAGTCAGTAACAGGCCGGATGATCCGACTATTCCTCCAATGGAAACCACTAGTATGTCACCTATTGCCATACCTGCAATTGCAGCAGCTATCCCGGCAAGGGAGGTGAGCAGAGAGATGGTGATCGGCATATCGGCACCTCCCACACGGATAGCGAAGGCTAGTCCGAAGAGTGAACCGAATACAATGGCGGCTGTCATGATGAAATAAATATTCGACAGGAGGCCGAAATCTTTACCGATGAAGAATGCAAAAACGACGGAAGCGATCGAACCGATGATCAGTATAATGGTTATTAACTGATGGTTTTTCCAGATAATAGGTTTCTGGGAAAGTAAACGGTGTAACTTTCCGGCGGCTACCATACTTCCTACGAAAGTGACCATACCGACAACAATAGCCAGCGTCGCTGTTACATTTACGAACACAGGATATTCAGAGACTTTTACTCCGATATGGATAAGTGTTAAAGCTCCCACAATCGCTCCGGCCAAACCACCTAATCCGTTCAGCATAGCTACGGTTTGTGGCATCTGTATCATCTGTACTTTATAGGCAAGGATAGCCCCGATAATACTTCCAATCAGTATAAAGGCATAGATAGTCCCTACTTCAAAGATCTGGTAATATAATAAGGTAACAATACATCCAGCCAGGAGGCAGAACGAGAGCAACAGATTTCCACGAACGGAGGTGGAAACCTTACTCATCATCGATATTCCAAGCAAAGAAAGTAGAGAAAGGACTACACAAACGATATAATAGAATGTTTCTGTCATCATTTTTCAGTACTTTTTTTCTTGGTGTTAAACATCTTAAGCATGCGGTGGGTCACTCCGAATCCTGCCACCACGTTCACAGTTGCAAGGATCACGGCTATCCCGCCGAATATCTGCCCGATAACGAGTCCTGTGCCTCCTGCCTGATACGAATATCCGACAGTGATTACGGCACCCAGCAGGCACACTCCGGCCAAGGCATTCATACCTGTCATAAGAGGGGTATGGAGCAGGCTCGGTACATTTTTAATTATAAAATAACCTACAATGGAAGATACTAAAAAGATCAGTATCAGATAAATCGGATTCATTGTTGTGTTTAATGTTTATTCATGGCTTCCAACGCACCAGTATGTACAACTTTGCCGTCGATAGATACTAAAATTGATTTAACGATCTCGTCAGACATATCTAATTCTATCTTGCCGTTTTTGGTCAGATAGGAAACCAGATTATAGACATTATTGGAGAACATCCAGGTGGAGCTAGTCGGCAGCATGCCCGGTATATTCTTTATACCTATCAATGTTACGCCATGTTTTACTTCTGTTTTTCCCGGAGGAGTTATTTCACAGTTACCACCCTGGTCTATAGAGATATCGACGATCACGCTACCGTTGGACATTTCTTTTACCATTTCTTCCGTGATCAATATAGGAGCTATTTTACCCGGTACCAATGCACTTAAGAATACAACGTCCATTCCTTTTATCATTTCGCGCAGTTTTTCACGTTCTTTGGCAAGCCATTCTTCCGGTAATTCGTTGGCATAACCACCTGCGGCGATTGCCATTTCGGCCGGTATACCGGCATCTACAACCTTCGCACCAAGGCTCTGGGCTTGTTCTATCGCTGCCGGACGAATATCCGTAGCATACGTAATTGCTCCCAAACGTTTAGCAGTAGCCAACGCCTGTAAACCTCCTACGCCGACACCGATAACTAGCACTTTCGCCGGTTGAATCGAACCAACGGCAGTAAACATGGGCGGTACGAATTTAGGCATCGCGTTTGCAGCCAGGAGGATACCTTTGTATCCGGCACAGGTACTCATCGAAGTCAGGGCATCCATATTCTGGGCGCGTGAGATACGTGGAATACCGTCGAGGGTCATACTGATAACTCCTTTTTGGGCTAACATTTTCACCATCTCATGGTTAACCGGAGAGGCAGGGTGTATAAATGTGATCAGATACTGGCCTGCGTGCATCAGGTCGACTTCGTGTTTATTGCAAACCGTATTGAATTGTGGTTCTTTTACTTTAAGAATCAATTCTGCGGTATCAAAAAGTTCTTCTACGGAGGTAATGATCTTTGCACCGGCGGCTATATAATCTTCGTCATAATAAAAAGACCCTTCTCCGGCTTTGTGTTCAACTAATACCGTTGCGCCGTCTGCAACAAACTTCTTAACTGTTTCCGGACTTGCAGCTATACGGGCTTCACCCGGCATAATCTCTTTGGGAATTCCAATAATCATAATGACAGTGTTTTTTGGATGATTTATAAGTTATTCATATCGTTTTTACCAGATACCCTGTGACCACACAAGGTATTACTTGCAAAATGCTCCAAATGTAGTAATAAATGCAAATATCTTTTCTTATTTAAGAGTTTTTATTTTTTGAATAAAATAAAAGTCTAGCATTTCCTTTTTATATGCAAATAATGGATACATTTGCTCCGTAATTGGACTGGCAGAGAGGTGTTTTAGGAAGGTTTCTTCTTGAAACATTTTCTTTTTAAAACGCCTAATTTGCGATTTTTTTTAATTATTGATTTAACGAACAAAAAGATTAGCCATTGAGGGCTTATGGAACGAATTTTAAAAGAATTCGGGAAATTGCTATCTAAAACGTATTCGAAAAACACATGGAAAAGAAGACAATTGTGACCGGGGTAATCGGTGCTGATATGCATGCTGTTGGTAATAAGATTATAGCTTATACACTATTCCTTTGCTTTTGAGTAGTACTGATTGTCAAAAAAATTACAATTAGATTATATATTTCTTCATAAGAAAACTCCCATTTATGGGGTATGGGAGGGAAAAGGTAGGTCTTATATTTGCAGAAATTAATGATTCAATTGTTGAAATCTCAGAGAGTGCATGAAAAAGCTTATCTTATTTTGTATATTTATAACCACAACTCTGTTTATTCGAGCTCAGAATATTGACTCATTAGTACATGTTCTGAACACACAAACATTAAAGCCTATCGATCAACTCGAACTATATATGGAGATTTGTCGTTTATACATGTATTCAGATGTACAGAAGAATATAGAATATGCGGAAAAGGGATTGAGTCTTGCTGAGAAAGAAAAAAAATTGACGATGGCTGCAAAGTTTACGGAAATTATAGGCATAACATACCTAATAAAGTCAAATATTGACACAGCTTCTGTTTACTTGGAAAAGGCTCTTGATTTAGCATTGAAGTTAGCAGATACTGAAGTGAAGTATGAGACAGAGAAAAAGGAAGTGCGTATAGGTGCTCTGGAAAAGGAGAAGAAAATGTCTATATGGTTAGGTGTGGCTGGAATCGCAATTTTGCTGCTAGCTTTCTGTTTGCTTCTTGTTCGGCATCGGTTAAGCCTCCAAAAAAGAAAATTAGCCGAACAACAGATTAAACAACTTGAGCAAGAAAAACAACTTATTGCTACCCAATCTCTACTTGATGGCGAAACAGCAGAACGTTCTCGCCTAGCGCGTGATTTGCATGATGGATTGGGAGGAATGTTATCGGTAATCAAATTAAATCTGAAAGATGCTAAAGAACCAGCGAAAGATAACCCACAGAATATCCGTTTCCATAACGCAATGGAAATGCTTGACCAGACAGTTGTAGAACTACGTCGTATTGCTCATCACATGATGCCTGCATCACTTATTCGTAATGGGCTGAAAGTGTCAATTGAAGACTTTTGTCGGGCTATACCCGGTGCTGATTTTCAATATGTAGGAGGAAATCAACGCTTAGATAGCCGTCTTGAGGTATTGATATATCGTTGTGCTTATGAATTGGTTAATAATGTAGTAAAACATGCCAATGCTACTCTGATAAATGTTCAATTAATGATAGATAATGGATTAATATCTTTAACAGTCAGAGACGATGGTGCCGGCTTTGATATACAGAAGGTAAATCTTGGTGCAGGTTTAGAAAATATTCGAACGAGAGTTTCTGCATATAATGGAAAAATGAACATTTATTC
Organism: Tannerellaceae bacterium; assembly: GCA_032073245.1. Lineage (GTDB taxonomy): Bacteria > Bacteroidota > Bacteroidia > Bacteroidales > Tannerellaceae > QVMG01. The sequence continues at coordinate 125,517 of DAMANX010000001.1, read as the reverse complement.
TTCGCCAGGGAATGGAACAGAAACAAATATAGAAATTGAATTATCATGATAAAAGTACATATTACAGACGACCACAAAATGCTGGTAGAAGGTTTATGCTTATCTATTAATGAATCAGGTATAGCAAAAGTGACCGGAACATCGAATACTTTAAACGAATGTAGGAGGGCATTGGCTTTAGATGTTCCAAATGTACTTTTGCTTGATCTTAATCTACCAGATGGAAGTGGTATTGATTATTGTATGGAAGTTTTGCAAAAATATCCTGATATAAAAGTTCTGGTACTTACAACTCACGACGAATACTCGGTAGCAAAGCGTGTTATGGATAATGGTGCTTCGGGTTATATATTGAAAAATTCCTTATCAGAAGAAGTGATTGCGGGTATCGAAGCAGTTATGAATGGGGAAATATTTTTATGCGATGAAATCGATGTTATGATGAAAAAGCAGACGGAACAAACTATCTGGCTTACAGCTCGTGAGCAAGAGTTACTACGGCTTATTGTAGACGGCTATACTAATCAGGAAATCGCAGATAAAGTATTTCTCAGTATTGAAACAATAAAAACATACCGAAAAAATCTTATATTGAAGTTAGGCGCAAAAAACTCCATGATGTTAGTTAAGATGGCTTTTGAAAAGAAGCTGATTTAATGTGTAGCTACAATCCTTGTTTCGTTTTTCTCTGAAAACGAAAATAAAACATCAGGCCAGCACTTGTTAATCCGAATGGGAATGCCATCCATACACCGTAAGTACCCATATTTAATACAAAAGCAAAAAAGTAACCTAAAGGTAAAGAGATGATAAAGTAGGCTATAAAGGCTACAACCATCATGGGTTTTACATCTGAAATACCGCGTAGGGCATTGGCAAATGTTATTTGTAATCCATCTCCAAATTGATACAGGATAAAAGGAATAATCAATCCTGCTACTAAAGTACTGACTTCTTGACTATCGGTAAACAATCCTCCGAGATGATTTCTTAATAGGTATAAAGGAATTGAGACAAATACGGACATAACCATGATAATATGGAAGCCTGCATAGGCCGAACGGCGAATATTCCGTGTATCTCCCTTTCCACGGAAATTACTCACTCTCACTGCAACTGCAGCTCCCATACCATAATACATCATAAACCCTATTTGTGAGATAGATAACATCACCTGATGTGCAGCTAATGCAGTTGTTCCGATCCAACCGATCATAATAGCGCTTAAGCTGAAAGAAGCGGTTTCCATCCCCATCTGAAAAGCAAGAGGCCAACCTAAATTGTTTAGTTTCTTGAAGTCAGGTAAATTTAATCGGGATTCTTTAAACTTTTCTCTATATATATGATAATGTTTTGTGAAGAAGAATATAATCACAAATGTTACAAGCATGATTATACGTGAGAAAAGAGTACTGATTCCCGCTCCAACCAATCCCATTTCCGGTAACCCCAGTTTACCATAGATCAAAATGTAATTACCAACAATATTTAGAATATTACCACCAATTAATATCCACATGGATGTTTTGGTATCGGTTATACCATCCGCAAATTGTTTGAAAGCATTAAATAAAAGAACAAATAACAGGGAAAGAAGTAAGACAATAAAATAGGGTTTAATTAGAGGTATTAATTCTTCCGGTTGACCGAGTCTTTCGATATTAAAGTATAATATAGTCATTATTACTGTTAATAATACCGCAACAAGAGTATTTGCTAATAAACTGTTTTTAAGGATTCGACCGATTGCAGCAGAATCGTTATTACCGAAGAAATTTCCAACTATCGGGGTTAGACCATACGAAAATCCGGTACTGAAAATAATAGCCATTGTAAACATATTATTTACAAAAGAGGCTGCACCCAATTCGTTTGTACTATGATGCCCAATCATTAACGTATCAGCAAAACCTAATACAATCTGACCGATTTGTCCAATTACAATGGGAACGCCTAAAAAAATAAGCGCTTTATAGTGTTCCTTATAAGTATTGTGAGAGTTATTCATTTAGTTTTTATTCTTTTCAAAGGTGCAAAAGTAACTCTTATTTATTAAGATTTCCGAATGTAAACCTAATAAGTCGCTTATTTGTTTTATTAAAACCAAATAGAATATTAACTATAAAAGATTTATTATGCCAGCAAAAAGTGAAAAGCAAAGACGACTGATGGGAGCCGCTCTTTCTTATAAAAGAGGTGAAAACAAAAATCCCAGTGACGAAGTTAAGAAAGTGGCTAGTAGCATGTCTGAAGAGCAATTAGAAGATTTTGCTTCCAAACCGAAATCAAAGAAGAAGTAATTTAAAAAACTAAGAGATAAACTGAAGATTTCCAGCTTATCTCTTTTTTATGAGGAACTTTCCGGAGTATCTCTCGGTTGTTCATCAGTTTTATGTGCTACATCTTGGGATGACTTTTGAGAAGGTATTCCTGTTTTTTGTTTCGTTGTCATTAAGGCTTTATCTTGTGATTGGATTGTGATTTTTGGCTCTTCACTTTCCTTTTCAATATATAATGTTTGCGAGGGAAAAGCAAATTTTAATCCGGCCTTATTAAATAAAGTTAGTATCTCCATATTTACATCAGAAGTTGTATTGCCGATATCTCCTCTTTTTTCTATAAAATAGATAAAAGTAATAACTAAGGCTGAATCCGTAAAATCAGAGAAATTAACTACAATATCTTTAGAGGCAACATATTTTACTTTTGAAGGGATGTCTTTTAAAAAGCTCATCGCCTGGTTCATCTGCTCAGGTGTTGTATCATAAGTCAAGCCAATCTTCATTACTACTCTTCGCATAGGTTCTGCTGAGATATTAATAAGAGAGGCATCAGCTATTTTATAATTGGGGAAAGTTATGACTCTTTTGTCATAATCTCTCATTTTGGTGCTACGCACACCAACATCAATAATTGTTCCTTCGAAATTATCAATTTTAATGGTATCTCCTATACTGAAAGGGCGGTCAGTAAATATAGTAAAAGCCCCAAATATATTTTTAACAGTATCCTGTGCGGCCAGAGCAAAAGCAATACCCCCGATACCTAATGTTCCAAGTAAAGCACTGATATTTACTCCCACATTACTCAAAGCCATCACAATACCGATTATCCATAAAATAACAAGTAATGTGCGCTTAATGACTGGCATCATTTTACTCGTATGTCGTTTGGTCCTTTGCGATTTGTCTGAGTTGTTATTCCAATAAATATCAATGAAACTATTTAGTAATCTGGCGAATAACCAGGTGATATTTAGTACGATAAGTATTTTATAAGCACTATCAACTGCCTTAACAAAATTATCGGGATATACTAAACGGTGAATAGCGACCCATATGCCTACCAACATGATCCCGAAGAGAATAGGAGATTCAATTGCATCTAAAATTAAATCATCCAGTTGGTTATGTGTTTTTTTTGCTAAGTTCTTTAGTACTTTTTTATTGAATAGCGAAACTAGTTTTGTAATAATTATTGTGACTAAAATTATGATAATTGAAATACCCCAATTCTCTATCGTATTTCCCCAAAATACTTTTTCTAACATCGTAATATTATTTAAAGTGATATATAATAGTAACTATTAAAGTATTCTTTTGTTCACAGATTTAGAATTGTTTAATCTCATTTTCAGTATTCAAGCTGATAAAAAAGAAAAGCTATCACGATTTGATCGGATAGCATTTTCTTATTTGTCATGAAAGAACTTGCTTAATTTTGGCTTACTAGTTCATCCATATTGGTGAGAATTGTATAATTTACTAATTCATTATTGGAATTATAAGCTTCAGAACGAATAATACCAGCACCTAATGCATACCACTCTACATTTTTAAATGTTTCGGTTTTTTTAGTCTCTTGATTATGTACTTCCACATCATAAGTAATTTTTGAAGCATCAAAAGTACCTGCAGGAGTAGTTATTTTCTCGTTCTTTTCATAATTACGATTAAATACGCGTACTTTTACAGCATCTTTTCTATCCCCTTTAGGTTCAATAGTAAATTCACCGGCATCCATTTGAAATTGACCATTAAAAGGATAAGCAGAATTAAATGTATCAGGATAATCCAGGAAACTGCCTAAGAGATTAATGTTTGAGGAGATCATGCCGGTAATGTTTGGATCTTCCACTTGACTTTTTGATTTCATGAAGAAATCACCATTTGTACAATAAGCATCCAGTTCACCTTGGCTTGTGATTTCTCCTAAAACATTCTTTGCTGTATAGGTGATGTGAGTTTCCGGACCAGCAATATTATCACTATAATCCTTAACAACATAGGTTGTTGAACCTAGCATATTATCCTGTGCATCGTAACATTTTGTCATCCAGGTCGTACCCTTTGTATCAGGGAATAGAGCCATGCAGTCACTTTGGGCTGAAGTCATACCCACACAGGCAAATCCAGCAAGTAAAGAAAAAATTAACTTCTTCATAGTCATTTAATTATTTATAGTTATTAATTATGCAATAATTCATTTCTGACGATTTTGGTTATAATTGGAAATATTCTGCCATAAGTTATTATTGCTGAAATATAACAGGAAAGCACTTAAAATGGTTTTGATGAATGCTTGGCTTATATATTTATGGAGGTTTTACTATCGGGTAGAATTGATTACCTTTGTATTTTAAAAAATAAGAGAAATGAGTATTAAAATTGGAGATAAAGTACGTTTTTTAAATTCAGTAGGTGGAGGAACTGTGAGCCGATTTAAAGGTAAAGACCAGGTATTGATAGAGGATGAAGATGGCTTTGAAGTCCCTGCACTTATTCGGGAATGTGTGGTGGTGAGCGAAGGTTCTGCGCAAGCGCATCGTAAGACTCCACAAAAAGAAGTTTCGGTTGCAGTTCCTCCTCCGGTTGAGGAACCCGAGGAATTGCCAATTATTGAAACAGCAGAAGGAGAACGTCTGAATGTTTATTTAGCTTATTTGCCTATCGATCCGAAAACGCTATCACAAAGCGGATATGAAGCTTATCTAGTGAATGATAGTAACTACTATCTTTTCTACAATTATATGAACCGACAACATAATAGTTGGTACAGTCGGGTAAATGGAATTATTGAACCAAATACACGAATATTCCTTGAAGAGTTTCAAAAAGAAGATTTGAATGAGTTAGAACGTATTTGTATACAGATGGTTGCTTTCAAAAAAGATAAGCCATATACCTTGAAAAACGCAATATCTGTTGAGTTACGTCTCGATACAGTAAAATTTTACAAAATACATTGTTTCATTCAGAATAATTTCTTCGATGAAGATGCTTTGGTTTATCCTGTAATACGAAATGACTTACCGGAAAAAGAGCTATTAGTTTCAGCTGCTGAATTACAGGAAGCAATGATGCATAAGGCAAAAGTAGATCGTCGTACTCCACAGACTACATCATCAAAGAAGGCACATAATCCAATTATAGAAGTCGACTTACATATCAATCAGTTATTAGATACAACTGCAGGTATGACTAATGCTGATATTCTAGCTTATCAAATGAATAAGTTCCATGAAGTGCTGGCATCCTATGCTAATAAGAAAGGGCAAAAGATCGTTTTCATTCATGGCAAAGGAGATGGTGTACTGCGTAAATCGATAGAATCGGAATTGAAAACCCGTTATAAAAACTATTTCCATCAGGATGCCTCCTTTCGTGAATATGGCTTTGGAGCAACGATGGTGACAATAAAATAGAGAATATTCAAATAAATATGGCTATAGAAATAGAAAGAAAGTTTCTCGTAAAAGGTGATTTCAGTAAGGATGTCATTCGTCAAGAGCGGTTTGTGCAAGGATATATTTGTTCACAACCCGGACGAACAGTACGTATTCGGATCGCCGGAGAGGAGGGCTTTCTGACTATTAAAGGGCCTTCGAACAATAAAGGAATAAGTCGGTATGAATTTGAAGAGAGATTATCCCTGACAGATGCTGAAGCTCTTTTTCTTCTTTGTGAACCGGGTGCAATTGAAAAAGTTCGTCATTGGGCTATAATTGATAAACACACCTGGGAAATTGATGTTTTTCAAGGTGCAAACGAAGGACTTATATTGGCTGAAATCGAACTTAAATCCGAAGATGAATCATTTGCATTGCCTTCATGGATTGGAACTGAGGTAACAGGCAATCGGAGTTACTATAATTCAATGCTAACAAAGAATCCTTATTCACTTTGGAAAGATAATATCTGACAATTTGAACAAATTATCGCAAGAGATATTCTTCTATTTCCTATCTTAGTGGCCTAAACTAAACAGTATAACTTTTTGTTTCTGTCTAAATGATATATGGATACAGAAAGCATTATATCACTAATTATTCAGATATTGTATGTCGGAACTATCATTGGTCTGATAACTGTCGTTATATCTGAGAATCGTAATCCCCAAAAGACTATTACATGGGTTCTGGTTTTAACTCTGATACCTCTGTTAGGACTTATACTGTATGTCATTTTTGGCGAGGATCACCGAAGAGTATGGAGTGTAAATAAGCGAATGCTGAAAGGATTGGATGGTAAATCTATTCCATACTTTAATTTACAAGACCAAGAGGTAGATAATGATAATCACAGAAAGCTGAAAAAGTTATTAAAAAACATCAGTTATGCGCCCGTACTGGACGGCAATAGTCTTGAATTTTATTCAACAGGAAAAGCCAAATTCGAACAACTTTTTGCAGATATAGAAAAAGCTAAATACCATGTACACATTTTGTACTATACATTTGCCAGCGACGAAATCGGACAACAATTGAAAGACTTGTTAATCCGTAAAGTGAAAGATGGTGTTGATGTACGAGTAATCTATGATGATGTTGGTTGTATAAAAACCAAATCGCGTTTTTTCAAAGAAATGATTAAAAATGGTATTAAAGTGGATTGTTTTCTCCCTATCCGTTTTCCTTATATTGCCCGGAGAGTCAATTATCGTAACCATAAAAAGATTGTTGTGATAGATGGTGAGATTGGATATATTGGTGGTATGAATATCGCCGATGTCTATCTGAAAGGATTTAAATGGGGTATTTGGCGTGATTTAAGTGCTCGTATTCAAGGAAAGGCAGTCCATGCTTTACAGGTTACTTTTTTATTGGATTGGTTTTATTCTCATAAAGAGACTCTCAATGACCCTCATTATTTCCCAAAACTGCCTGTTTTAGGAAAGAATCCCATGCAAATTGTTACCAGCAGCCCAATGTATACATTTGAAACCCTGACAGAAGGTTTCTTTCAGGCGATCAATAATGCTCAACGATATGTCTATATTCAAACTCCTTATTTCATCCCGTCTGATCAGATAATTAAAGCAATGCAAACAGCTGCTTTAAGTGGAGTAGAAGTGCGATTGATGATTCCTAAACGATCGGATAATTTCCTTGTGTGTGCAGCATCTTTTTCCTATATACGCTCATTATTGGAGAATAATGTGAAGGTTTATTTATATACGGCAGGCTTCCTCCATTCTAAGCTAATCGTGATAGATGATTCTTTAACAATAATAGGTTCGACTAATATGGATACAAGGAGCTTCGAACTCAATTTTGAGGATAGTGCTTTTATTTATGATGAAGAAACCGCTTTAAAGGCAAAAGATATTTTTGCAATTGATCAGAATGACAGTTGTTTAGTCGAACTAGATAAATGGAAAAAGCGCTCAAAATTTAAACATTACTTTGAATCGATAATGCGTTTGATGACCCCGGTTTTTTGAAATGAACAAATACAATAAAACATATAAAATGAAAACTACCATGAAGAAGATTCTTTTACTATTAATGGCAATAGTTCTTTCCTTACCTGTAGTCGCAGATGAGGGGATGTGGTTACTCCCTTTATTGAAACAACAGAAATATATTGATATGCAAGCTTTAGGACTTCAGCTCGATGCTGAAGATCTTTATAATCCTGAAGCGCCTTCATTGATGGATGCCATTGTTCATTTTGGAGGGGGGTGTACAGGTGAGGTTGTTTCTCCTGATGGATTGATCCTAACAAATCATCATTGCGGTTATGGACAAATCCAGCAACATAGTACGTTGGAAAATGATTATCTGACAGATGGATTTTGGGCAACTTCCCGTGATAAAGAATTACCCAATCCCGGTTTGACTGTTACCTTTATTGAGGCAATTGAAGATGTAACTGATTATGTGAAAAAAGAATTGGAGAAGGATGCTGATCCAAATAGCATGAACTTTCTATCGCCACGTTATCTGAATGAATTGGCTCGTCAGAAAATCGGAGAAGGATATTTGAGTAATAACCCTGGTATAGCTGTAGAAATTCGTGCTTTTTATGGGGGAAATCAGTATTATATGTTTACAAAAAAGATATTTTCTGATGTTCGTCTGGTAGGAGCTCCTCCATCTTCTGTTGGTAAGTTTGGGGCAGATACTGATAATTGGATGTGGCCACGCCATACAGGTGATTTTTCTGTTTTCCGCATTTATGCTGATGCTAACGGAAATCCGGCGACTTATAACGAAAATAATGTGCCTCTTCGTCCTAAAAAATGGTTACAGATATCCCTGAAAGGAGTAGAAGAGAACGATTATGCTATGATGGTAGGTTTCCCCGGGACGACTAAGAAATATTATACTTCATGGGAGGTTGCCGAACGTCGTGATATCGATAATGCAGTTCGTATTTCTATGCGCGAATTACGCCAACAGGTGCTTTTGGAAGAGATGTTGGCTGATCCTGTAGTTCGTATCCAGTATTCCAGTAAATATGCCGGTTCAACGAATGCCTATAAAAACGCAATAGGAACCAATTGGGCCATCAATAAACGCAATTTTGAACAAGTGAAGAAAGATGATCAGAACCGTTTATTAGCATGGGCAAGACAACATAATCGATCAGAATATTCACAAGCGCTCCAAGCGATGGAACAAATTATCAGTGATCGCAAAGATTTACGTTTTCGTAGTTGGATGCTGGATGAGGCTATTCAGCGAAGCATTGAATTTACGAAAGTTCCAATTACAAATATTAGTGTTTTAGAGGATGCTTTGAAAGCAAAAGATAAGGTGAAAATAGAAGAACAAATGAAGCTGTTGGAACGGGGTTATTCTCGCTTTGCAAATAAAGATTATTCACCAGAAGTCGATAAGAAAGTAGCTAAGGTTATGTTGAAAGAGTATCGCAGCCAGATACCTTCCGAGTCTCAACCCGTTTATTTTTCTGAAATAGATAAACGATTTAAGGGAGATGTGGATGCCTTTGTGGATTATCTTTTTGAGAAATCAATATTTGGTGACGGGACTAACTTTATGAATTTTATGGCAAAACCGACAGTTAAAATATTGCAAGCAGATCCTATGATTCTCTTTTCTCAATCCGTACTTAAGGAACGTAATTATTTAAATGAAGCCCAGGCTGCCTTTGATACCGGCTATGCTCTTGCTCACCGTTCTTATGTGAAAGGGTTATTAGAGATGGATAAAGAAAAGATGAACTTCCCGGATGCTAACTCATCTTTGCGTTTAACTTATGGTCAGGTGAAAGGGTATGCACCGCGTGATGCTGTCTATTATAATCATCAGACTACATTAGATGGTGTAATAGAAAAAGAGGATCCGAATAATTGGGAGTTTGTAGTTCCTGAACATTTGAAGTCTCTTTATAAATCTAAAGACTTTGGACGATACCAAATGACAGATGGCCGCTTACCGGTTGCTTTCTGTGCTACAACTCATTCTACCGGTGGTAATTCGGGTAGCCCTGTTTTAAATGGTAAGGGAGAACTGATTGGTATCAATTTTGACCGAAACTGGGAAGGAGTAGGAGGGGATATTCAATATTTGCCTGATTATCAACGTAGTATTATTGTAGATATCCGTTATGTTCTTTTCATAATAGATAAATATGCTAATGCAGGATATTTGCTGGAGGAAATGGATTTAGTAGAGTATTAAAATAAGCTTATAAAACGCAAAAGGGGCGGATGCTTGAGTCATCCGCCCTTTTTGTTTTGAATTTCTTTGTAAATTGAATATATAAAAGGATCAATATGCGTAATTTTCCAATTCTGCTGCTTTTACCCTGAAAATGTGGCCGTTTCTTGAGAAGACCAGTTCACCGTCTTCTTTCTTTTTTTCATTAACCAACCTTTGAAATGCTATATTTGCCCCTTTTACTATATTCTCTTCAAATTCCCGTACTTCCTGTTCACTCATAATTCTCAAGTTTATTGTAAATAACTGGATTAAATACTTCTTTTTTATCATTTTTAAATCCTTTGGCTATAATCTCCATTGAAGCCATAGAATTATCTGTTATCATCCAGTAGTCACTAATGGGTAAGTATAATTTGAATAAATTGCTGATACCTGAAGCATATCGACGGCGTATGGTATTTTCCGGGATGTTATGACCTCCCGTTTCTACTCTCATTCTTACCCGTTCAACAGCTAAATCTGGTGTGTTCAACCAGAAATACAACAATGTAACATAATAACCTTCCCTCTGAGCCTCCCGTATCAAATTTGCTACCGACCGGGTGGCCAACGTGGTTTCCATTGCAAATGTCGCACCTGATGCGATCAATTCCTTAATACGTTTATACATAATTCTACTGGCTTCAACGGCAACCGCGATACTGTCTGCATTAAAAGGGGAAAGCCCCTTAGCTATTTCGTCGGAGTTAACAAATTCTTTACACTTCAGCATTTCTGGTAGAATTGTAAAAGAAGCTGTTGTTTTACCTGCTCCATTGCATCCAGATATTATGTACAAATATGGCACTACGTTGCTACTTTATAACGGCAACAAATATATATATTACTTTTATATTACAAACATTTTAATTCTCAAAAATAGTGAAAATGTGCATTATTTGTACTGATAAGTACGTAGTTTGTTGTCTAAAAGCGGGGTTTCGTATAAAACTATAAGTATATCATTTCGCTCATAATTCCATCCGAAAGAAAAATTCCTTCATGAGAAAGGAATAAATGGCCATTTTTCTCAATCAATAACCCTCGTTTTAGGAAAGTTTTCGCTTGTTTTTGGCAATAAAGAAGGTATTTTTCTCCAAAATTATTTTGGAGATCTTGATATGAAATCCCCCACATTGTTCTTAGGCGGGTGATAATATAATCGTTGTATTTTTCTGCAATAGTTAATCTTTCCTCTTCGATTCGGGGTGTTTTTTCTTTAATTCCTTTCAGGTACTCCGGGAGGGATGATATATTCCATTCACGATTTTGTATGTTATAAGAATGAGCAGAAGGGCCTAATCCCAAATACTTTTTTCCATGCCAGTATGCGCTATTGTGTTGGGAAATGTATCCCGGACGCGCAAAATTGGAAATTTCGTAATGTTGATATCCTGCTTTAGAAAGTTGATTAATTAGAATTGTAAAAAGGGATAAGCTTATCTCTTCATCAATGGATGTGGTTTTACCTGCTTCCATAAGTTTATGTAGGGCAGTTCCTTCTTCATATATTAAATGGTATGCAGAGATATGGGGAATATCAAGACGAAGAACTTCTTCAAGGTTTTTTATCCATTTCTTTTCATTTTGTCCCGGAAGTCCGTAGATAAGATCTATACTGATATTACTCAGTCCATTCCTTTTGCATAATTCTACTGCTTCGATCGCTTGTATTGTGTTATGTCTCCGATTCAGGAATTTCAAATCTTCATCATCGAAACTTTGGACGCCCATACTTATCCGGTTGAATGGTAAGACCTGTAGCGATTGCACATATTCCGAAGTCATATCATCCGGGTTAGCCTCGAGCGTAATTTCTTTACATTTGGAAATATCAAAATGATTTTCAATCGCTTCAAATATCCTGATAAAATCTTTGTAATCTAACTGACTGGGTGTACCTCCCCCAAAATAGATTGTTTCAATTCTTTCTCCGTCCAGGTATTCTTTCCGTATAGCCATTTCCTCAATGAGTGCATCAATAAAAACTTCTTTATACGACTGATCCGTATTAGAAAAGAAATCGCAATAAATACACCGTTTAGCACAAAATGGAATATGTAAATAAAGACCTGCCATAAGAACAAAGGTACATGAAACTTATGATAATATTGGACATGAATCAAAATTAATTAAATGTATAATCTTAATTCACATCCTTAATATAATATGTTTTCAAACACTATTGTATAGTTGCTTTTTATCTTAACAATCGATAATTTGCGCCCTCGTGAAAAATTCACGACGGAATTTATTGTTAAACTCAAATAATCCCTTATATCATGAAGGTATATCAAACTAATGAAATTAGGAACATCGCTGTCTTGGGAAGTTCCGGCTCTGGGAAAACCACTCTCGCTGAAGCAATGCTTTTCGAGGGTGGAGTTATAAAACGTCGCGGTTCTGTGGATGCAGGAAACACAGTATCTGACTATTTCCCGGTTGAGAAGGAGTATGGTTACTCAGTATTCTCAACCGTTTTCAGTGTTGAGTGGCAGAATAAAAAACTGAATTTCATTGACTGTCCGGGATCGGATGACTTTATCGGTGGAGCAGTTGCTGCATTGAATGTAACGGATACAGCCTTAATGGTTCTTAATGCCCAATATGGAGTGGAAGTAGGAACCATTAATCAATTCCGCTATATCGATCAATTTAAGAAACCAGCTATTTTCGTAGTAAATCAGCTAGATAATGATAAAGCTGATTATGATAATACCATCAACCAACTGAAAGAACGTTGGGGAAGTAAAATTGTGCCTATTCAATATCCGGTTACTACTGGTGCTTCATTTAATGCGGTTATCGACGTATTAAAAATGAAGATGTATAAATGGAAACCAGAGGGTGGAGTTCCTGAAGTCTTGGATATACCGGCTGATGAAATGGATAAAGCAATGGAATTGCACGGTGCATTAGTGGAGGCAGCTGCTGAACACGATGATGCTTTAATGGAAAAATTCTTTGAAGAAGGCTCTCTCAGCGAAGATGAAATGCGTGCAGGTATACGTGCGGGTTTGTTGGATCGCGGGATGTATCCTGTATTCTGTGTATGTGCTAAACTGGATATGTGTGTGCGCCGTACAATGGAGTTCCTTGGAAATGTAGTTCCTTCTCCCGACCAAATGGGTGGCTATACAACAACTACAGGTCTAGAGGTTAAACCTGAAGTAAGTGGGCCTACTAGTTTGTTCTTCTATAAAACAACGATTGAGCCGCATATTGGCCAAGTGTCTTATTTTAAAGTAATATCAGGAAAAGTAAAAGAAGGAGATGACCTTTTGAACACCGATCGTGGTTCAAAAGAACGCATAGCTCAATTATTTGTGACGGCAGGACAAACACGTCACCAGGTGCCTGAAATGGTAGCTGGGGATATAGGTGCTACAGTGAAATTGAAAGATGTTCGTCGTGGTAATACATTGAATGGTAAAGGATCAGATTTTAAATTTGATTTCATTAAATATCCGGATCCAAAATATCGTCGTGCTGTAAAAGCGGTAAACGAATCGGATTCGGAAAAGATGATGGAAATATTGATCCGTATGCATGAAGAAGATCCGACATGGCTCATTGAGCAATCCAAGGAATTGAAGCAGACAATCATTTCCGGGCAGGGAGAATTCCACTTGCGTACTTTAAAATGGCGTATTGAGAATAATGATAAGATTGCAATTGAGTATCTGGAACCAAAGATTCCGTATCGTGAAACAATAACAAAGATAGCCCGTGCTGATTATCGTCACAAGAAACAATCAGGAGGTGCAGGCCAGTTTGGTGAAGTACACTTGATTATCGAACCATATACTGAAGGTATGCCAGCTCCTGAAATGTATAAATTCAATGGACAGGAATTTAAGATCAGTGTACGTGATACACAAACCGTAGAACTTGAATGGGGTGGCAAAGTAGTATTTATAAACAGTATCGTTGGTGGTTCAATTGATACACGTTTCTTACCCGCTATTCTGAAAGGTATTATGGGACGTATGGAACAAGGCCCTCTGACCGGTTCTTATGCCCGTGATGTACGTATTATTGTATATGATGGAAAGATGCACCCGGTAGACAGTAATGAAATATCCTTTATGTTGGCAGGACGTAATGCATTTAGTACTGCATTTAAAAATGCCGGCCCAAAGATTCTGGAACCTGTATATGATGTGGAAGTTGCAGTACCTGGTGATTATCTGGGTGATGTAATGAGTGATATGCAAGGACGCCGTGCCATTATTATGGGTATGGATAGTGAAGGAGGTTTTGAAAAACTGAAAGCGAAAGTTCCATTGAAAGAAATGTCGAACTATTCAACTTCATTAAGTTCAATTACCGGTGGACGCGGTTCATTTACTATGAAATTTGCCAGTTATGAACTTGTTCCGAGTGATGTTCAGGATAAACTGCTGAAAGAATACGAAGCTTCTCAGGAAGAGGAATAATCGTATTTTTGAGATATACCTAAATATGGAAAGGAGTAAATGGAAGAAATTTCGATTACTCCTTTTTTTATTTACTTCCAATGAGCAGGTAAAAGTGTTAAAATGAACACAATAAGCTGAAATTTTATTTTTATTGTTATATTTGTGCTAGTATATTATCTTAACCATTTAGGCATTAACTTTTACCAATAGAAAACAATATGAGAACAACTACCCTATTTCTATGTGGGTTGTTTTATGCAACCGTTTTGTCTTATGCACAAATCACTCCGGATGATAATGTGATATATGTTAAGACTGCAATTGATGTAAATGATGGAGCAAATGGCAGCTCTTGGGATGAAGCCGTTACATTTTCAGCAGCACTGGATTATATCAATGCGAATGAACCACAGAATAATGGATCTTTTGTAATTAGAATGGCAAATGGTGAATATCCTATTTATGAAAAGGCTTTTCACATAAAAAACAATGTTAAGATCGTCGGATGTTATGATGGTGGTATTACTCCCGAAATACCTTTAGCGGAGCCTACTACTGTTTTAACCCGAGATACAGAAGAAGATCGAATCCTGATTATCGCCAAAAGTCATAATGCGGAAGATCGTATTAAAGTCGAAATAGAAGGAGTTTCGATTAAAGGCGGTTTAGCAGTGCGACAAGTACCCGAATATGGCCTTCAGAATGCTCCAACTTCTGCTTTCCGAGGTGGTGGAATTTTTATTGGAAATGCACATGTTTCATTGTTACATGTATATGTGATAGACAATGTTGCTGATAATGGAGATAATAGCTCCGGGAATTCTGCTAAAGGTGGCGGTATATACTCTTCTGAAAGTGAATTAATCCTTAATAATTGTGTTATTTCGGGTAATATAGCCACACAGTCAGGAACTGAGATGGGATCCGGGGGAGGAATATATGTTTATAATACGACGTTACAAATTGAAAATTGTGAGATAAAAGACAATACAGCTTCAACCACAAACTCGGAAGGACGCGGAGGCGGTATTTATTTTTATAGCGGAAAATTAACTATAAAAGGAGATGAAGCCCAGGATCTCTCTTCCTATAAAATGATCATTAGTGGTAATAAAGCCACTACGAATGATGCATCAGGTATTGGAGGGGGGCTTTATGTTAATGGAGGAGAGAATGACTATACAATTAGTTCAGCAAATATTTCAGAAAATCTGGCCTGTCTGGGAGGAGGGATTTATTCATATGCCCGTTCATTTGTAATGGATGGATGTCTCGTAAATAATAATACGGCATCTTCTTCAGATGGAGCCCCGGCAGGTGGAGGTTTATATTTGCAGACATCCGATATAAAAAAAGAGTTTAAAATTTTAAATACGAAAATTAGAGATAATAATGCATTGGGCACACAAAGTCAGGGAGGTGGTATCTATCATAAAAGTGGAGCATTAGAGATTAATGAGAAATCTGTTATTGAAGGAAATGCGGCAACGGAAGGTGGTGGCTTGTATATTTCTTCAGGAGGAAACCCTACTCGGATAATTGATACCCGGATAGTAGGAAATCAAAATGATGCTTCTGGTGTAAAAACGACAGGAGGAGGAATCTATAATAGTGATAGAGGGTTATACATAAAGAATTGTATATTATCAGAAAACACTGCAAACGGAAATGAAGAATCGAAGGGAGGAGGGATATATAGTAATGTAACATCCACTGGAAGAGATGTTACTTTCGTTAACTCTCTTATTTCAAAAAACGAGACCCAAGGCTATGGAGGTGGTATTTATAATAATGGTAATTCCGATTTTATACTACTAAATACAACAGTTGCCGGAAATATAGCGGGTAGTGAGATGAATAACGGATTTGGTTTGTTTGATAATAAGAATGCGATAATCCTGAAAAATTCCATTATATGGGGAAATATGTATGGGGATTTGAATAAGCCTGTAAACCATTCTCATAGTCTAATAAGAGATTTTGAAAATAATGATTCTGAGAATGATAAACTGAATGGTCAAAACCGGGAAGATGATTATCCTCTATTTATAGATGCAGAAAATGGAAACTACCGCCTGAAAGCTGGTAGTCCTGTAAGAGGATTATCGGATGTGGCTCTTATGGATGGGCTTGATTTAGATGGGAACGCTGTAAATAATGAAACAAACGATTTAGGACCTTATTGGACACCTCTTAAAAAAGTTATTTTACCGGATCCTCAAAATGCCTTTATATATGATCTTAATAAATCAGACTACATAGAAGAGTCTCTATATGATTACAAAGTTTCATTTATGCAAAATTTTAGTTTTGGGATAAATATTTCTTCCGGATACGCGGGAACACCTAAAGTGACTGTGAATGGTAAAGATATAAACCTTCTCAACGGTTTTTATACATTCCCAATAGAGGAAGATATGACAGTTGTAATAACCGGTATATACAGAGTTGCCGAACCGGGTCCGTTATATCCGGTAACTTTTGAAATAGTGGGTGATGGAGAGTTGGATGTACGTTACATGAATATACCCATTTCTCATGGTGATAATGTGGATGAAGGTATATCGTTAAATATAACAGCTAGTGCGGATGCCGGTTATGAATTGAATAGTCTGCAAGTCAATGGAGTGGAGATTGAAAACGGAACTTCATATAAGGTTCAATCTGCTATTCATATTTATGTTCAATTCGTAATGGAAGATCCTGATCCTAACCCTGATCCCGGAACAAGCAATACTGAAATGAATGGAGGAATTGATATTCGATCTGCGCATGGACAATTACTTATATCAACTGATAAACCATGCTTAGTAAGAATTATGAGTATAAACGGGCGCACAATGACAAGTCATTCGTTACCTACAGGAGATTCGATGATTCCTTTATCTACAGGGATTTATATTGTCTCTACTGATAAAGGAAATGTGAAAATATGGGTTAGGTAGATTAATAAGGTTCAAAATATTTTTGAAGGTATGTCAAAGATTCCATAGAGGATAACTTTAGATATACCTTCTTTCTATATAAAAAGAAACCCTAAGTAAACAGAAAATCGCTAAAAGCCAGGAATATCGGCTTATAATGGAATAATGAATCTGCATTCAGCATGGTAACGGTACAGAAATAAGCATATAAATAGAAAGGGGCAATGATAATCCGGCTTTAAAGTTCTTTCTTTAGTCTTTCCAATATTTCAAAAACAGCCGGGCAAGTTTTAGCATTCTTAATGGTCAATGCGTGAATCTGAAAGAACTTCTTTCTATCTGTATGCGGATATTCCCGGCAAGCTTTGGGACGGTCTGCATAAATACTACAATAGTTGTCCGAGCAAAGGAAAGGGCAAGGCATTTCTTTAAAGACATAATCCTTATCCTCATCAATTCGTAAATATCTGGCAACTACATCCTGAGCTTTTATACGTAGAGTAGAAGCTATTTTATCAATATCCCGATCGGTTAATCTTGGTCCCAATGATCGACAACAATTTCCACATTCCAAACAATCTAACTCATCAAATACCTCTTCATGCAATGCATGAATTGTATCATCAAGTTCCCTCAACTGTTTCTTTTTTATCGATTTGAAGAATAGCTGCGTTTCCTTTTCAACTTTTTGTGCCCTTTCTGGTAGATTGTCGAAATTCATGGTGAAAATTGTAGATTAATGGGGTTGATATAAAATCTAATTTCAATTGGAGAATAATTTTAAGAAAATGGGCTCCAGCCTATTATCAATTGCCGTCTGCTTTAGCTGACGGTTTACGATATAGAGAGAAAGGCTTTAGCCAAAAGAATTTATTTGGCTAAAGCCATTTTCTTATTTCTTACTTAACCGTCAGCTAAAGCAGACGGCAATTGATACCCGACTAAGGGTAGTAGCGAACGTTGTTTTGTAATTCGAAAATTACCCCAACGCCTGCTCAATATCCGCAATAATATCCTCTACATTTTCAATACCCGTTGAAAAGCGGATCAAGTCAGGAGCAATACCCGCTTCTTTCAATTGCTCGTCTGTCAATTGACGGTGTGTATGGCTTGCAGGATGAAGTACGCATGTCCGTGCATCAGCCACGTGGGTTACAATTGCTACCAGTTTAAGGCTATCCATAAATTTGATAGATTCTTCCCGTCCGCCTTTCAAGCCAAAAGAAAGAACACCACAGGAACCGTTAGGCAGGTATTTCTTTGTTAGGTCATGAAATTCATTACTAGGTAAATCCGGATAATTCACCCAGGCAACTTTATCATTCTTGTCTAACCATTCGGCAACAGCCAAAGCGTTTTTACAATGCTGCGGCATACGCAGATGTAATGTTTCCAATCCCAGATTTAAGAGAAAAGCATTTTCTGGTGCCTGAATGGAACCCAGGTCACGCATTAATTGAGATGTGGCTTTTGTAATATAAGCTCCCTTTCCAAAAGACTTTGTATATGTCAGCCCATGATAAGACTCATCTGGTGTACAAAGTCCCGGATATTTGTCAGCATAAGCATCCCAGTCAAAATTGCCACTATCCACAATACAACCACCTACAGCAGTAGCATGACCATCCATATATTTTGTAGTTGAATGAGTCACAATATCTGCTCCCCATTCAAACGGGCGGCAATTGATTGGAGTAGGGAAGGTATTATCAACGATCAATGGTACTCCGTGTTTATGAGCGATGCGTGCAAACTTTTCTATATCCAATACCATTACGCCGGGATTGGAAAGAGTTTCCCCGAAAAGAGCTTTCGTATTAGGACGAAATGCTTTGCTTATTTCTTCCTCTGATGCATTCTGATCAATGAAAGTACATTCAATACCTAGTTTTTTCATAGTAACTGCAAAGAGATTGTAAGTGCCACCATAGATGCTGGTTGCAGTCACAAAATGATCTCCCGCTTCACAGATATTGAATATAGCATAAAAATTAGCTGCTTGGCCTGATGAAGTTAGCATACCTGCCACACCTCCCTCAAGGGCTGTGATCTTTGCTGCAACAGCATCATTTGTAGGGTTTTGCAGCCGGGTATAGAAATAACCACTCTCTTCCAGGTCAAACAGCTTAGCCATTTGTTCACTGGTATCATATTTAAAAGTTGTACTCTGGTAAATAGGAAGCACTCGTGGCTCTCCTTTTTTCGGTGTCCATCCGGCCTGTACACAAAGTGTACCCGGTTTCCAATTATTCGACATATATCTTATTATTTAATTTATCTTTTTTATTATTCGCCTCTTATTTCAACAATAGATTTACTTCTTCTTCTATTCCGTCGTTAGGTGCAGGCTCCAGATTGAGTAACTTACAAATCAAGAGATATAGATTAACATTGGCAATAGCCGGTTGACGTGAATCTTTTTTAAAAGAAGGCCCTGTTGCGTAGAAGATAGCTTCCATTGTCTTTTCGTAGTTATCATAACCATGAGTTGCAGCATAGCGTGGTCGTGATTCGGCGCGGAATTGTACATACGTACCGATATTCGGCACAACCACAATATCTCCAACACGTGGATGTTTACCGTATATGAATTTCTCCGGAACTTCTTCCTTCTTATAGGCTTTAATATTGGGTACGGACTGTAATATTTCGTAAGCCGTATCCCTATAGCCTTCTTTCGTATAAAGTAAGGTTGGAACGCCATCAAAAACGTAATCGAAACTATCGCGTGGCAAATAATCGTTCAGATTAACATATTTCTCAGGATAGTAGGTTGCCATTCCATGATCAGATAATACAATGAAATCTATCTTTTTAAATATATCCAGTTTGCGTGCTTCCGCAAAGAAATAACCTAATAATTGATCCAGTTCTTCCACTACTGCCATTGTAGCACTGGAGTCTGGTGTAGCTCTATGTCCAATAGCATCCGGTTCTTCAATATACCACATTACAAGATGAGGACGTACTTCTTCCGGTAACTGTAACCATTTAAGTACGGAGTCAGCCCTGCTTTTAAAAGGAACCTTATTGTCGAACGGTTTCCAGATAGACGGTTGCATTCCCCCTACAGCTGTTTCACTACCTACCCAATAAAAAGAAGCAGCTTTAATGCCTTGTTTTTGTGCAGTATTCCATATTGGTTCGCCGCTATAGAAATCAGGGTTGGCTACCGCCTCCCGATTACCAATTGTATATATTTTATCTAAATCTTCCGCATAAAAGAAATTATTTACCAATCCATGATGATCAGGATGCAACCCGGTAGCCATAGAATAATGATTAGAGAAGGTCACGCTTGGAAAACAAGGGCGGAAATCTGCACGAACACCCACTTTGGCTAAAGAATCAAGCGTAGGAGTATTTGCCATTTCCGGATAATCCGAACGAAAACCATCTAAAGATAATACTACTACATACCGATCATTGTATGGCCCTTTTTTTGTTGATGTGGAACAAGAAAAGCTAATTGCAGAAAGAACAATCAGCAAGCAAGCGGAAAATAAAGATATTTTTTTCATA
This sequence comes from Tannerellaceae bacterium, assembly GCA_032073245.1. GTDB lineage: Bacteria > Bacteroidota > Bacteroidia > Bacteroidales > Tannerellaceae > QVMG01. Next base: position 104,701 of record DAMANX010000001.1, on the reverse strand, counting down.
TAAAACGATATTTATCCCGCAAAGGTAAGCATTCTTGTTTCTCCTTGTTATTTCAAGGTTCTTTTTTAATAGGTAATACAGAGCTTTATATAACATAGGAACAAAAAAATACCAAAAAACCCTTCAACCCTTCATGATGACCTGAAAGCTGTTGTTTTTCAAAAACAATCACGCTGAAGGGTTGTGCAATAAACCCTTCATGTTAAGTTTCAAACCCTTCATTATGTATCGTCCTGAAAATGGATGACTGTTTTTGTTTCTAATCCAACGATGGTTTGCTAGGTTACCCTTATCGTGATTTACCATATATCGGATTTTTGTAGAGATACTTCAGGTGTTGTTACATTTGAAGGTAATATCAACATGTAGGGGCAGCCCTATGTGGCTGCCCAAAATCACAAAATCAATACATTCGGGCGGCCACATAGGGCCGCCCCTACGAGATAAACATCTTTAAAATACTTTTCAATTTAAAAGAAATCCGCAAATTTCCGGATAATCTCTTATAGTGTTTCATATTCCTGGGTATGTTTAGTTATTCCCTATTACTTATTTGATTTAGGTCAGCAATTCTATATTGTTTGCTTAGGAGCGAACAGCTGTTCGCTTACTATCAAACACCTGTTTGCTTATAAGCAAACAATAAAAAATATATATACTCTTTCAATTTTCAATAGCTCTTAGCTCAATTCATGACCAAAAGCTTACAAAAATGAAAGGTTTTAATCATGACTGAAGGGTTTATTGGGCAACCCTTCAGTGTGATTGTTTTTGAAAAACAACAGCTTTCAGGCTATTATGAAGGGTTGAAGGGTTTTTTAGTATTTATTTATTAAATGTGTATTATGTTTTTATGGCTAAATTGGAGTCCTAAAGTTTGTATTTGATGGTTGAAATGAAATTAAAATCTTATGGATGATTGATTTTCTTGCGAATTTAACAGTAGTGTAATAGGGAAAAAGTAAAATACTATCTATCTTTGTCCTTTGTTAAACAAAAGTAAAAGATTAAGTTTTTGATAAATATTAACGATAAACAGTAGACACGATTATGAAGGAACATGTTGTCCATTTCTTTTTAGTGGCTTTATTAACAGTTTGTTGTGCAGGTACGATAAGTGCCCAGACAACTGTTAAGGGTGTAGTGGTTGATGCCGAAAATCAGGAGCCTTTAATTGGCGCGGCAGTAATGCAACGGGGCACGACACATGGTGTAGTGACAGATGTAGATGGTAACTTTGAGATTCAGGTTTCCCCGGGTGCAACACTGATTTTTAAATCTTTAGGATACAAAGATGTAACCCGTACAGTTGCGGGATCGGCAAATGTTGATTTAGGTACTGTTAATATGGAGGTTGATGCGATTGGTCTGGCTGACGTGACGATTACTTCATCAATTGCGGTGGCACGTAAGACGCCGGTGGCTTTATCTACAATTGATCCGATTGTAGTTGAGACTCGTTTAGGAATAAAAGAGTTTCCTGAAATTTTAAAACTAACACCGGGTGTACATGTAACTCGTGATGGTGGTGGTTTTGGTGACTCAAAAGTGAATATCCGCGGTTTCAAGTCGGAAAACGTAGCTGTGATGGTAAATGGTGTTCCGATGAATGATATGGAATGGGGAGGGCTTTATTGGAGTAACTGGGCCGGATTGGCAGATGTTAACCGTTCTATGCAGGTACAACGTGGACTTGGAGCATCCAAAGTGTCGGCACCTTCGATAGGTGGTTCTATTAATATTGTTACTCGCAGTATAGATGCTAAAAAAGGTGGAACAGCAAGTTATACAATGGGATCGAATGGCCGTAATAAAATCTTATTTTCTGTTTCTACAGGCCTTAGTAAAACAGGATGGGCATTAACCTTGTTGGGTGCAAAAGATTGGGGTAATGGATATATTCAAGGTACAGAATTTGAATCTTATAATTACTTTATAAATATAGCTAAACGGTTCAATGATTCTCATCAATTATCATTTACGGCTTTTGGTGCTCCTCAGACACACAACCAACGGAGTTCTCAGGATGGATTAACAATCCAGGGATGGCAGGAAGTGAAGAAATATATGGAGCCCGATCAGCAATACCGTTATAATCCAACTTATGGATTTGATAAAGAAGGTCGTCAGAGAGCAGCGGTTAAAAATAAATATCATAAACCACAATTGTCCTTGAATCACATGTGGCAGATCAATAACATTTCTTCATTAAGTACAGTGTTATATGCTTCAATTGGTGAAGGTTGGGGTAATAGCGGACAAACTACATCAGACTATTCTAACGGTTGGTATGGTTCCAGTTCCGGCAAACTAAATATGCGTTTCCGTAAACCTGATGGTACATTTGCTTACGACCAGATTCAGGAGATAAACGAGACAAGTAAAAACGGATCTCAAATGGTAATGTCCGTTTCCAAAAATAGTCACAGATGGTATGGTTTATTATCAACTTATACTCGTGAGCTTACTGAAAATATCAATATTTCCGGAGGTGTTGACGGACGATATTATAAAGGGATACATACAAATGAAATCACTGACCTATATGGGGGTGAATATTATATTGACCGAAATCGTGCCAATGTATTAAAGGCTAATAACAGTGCGGCAGAAACTGTGGCTTTTACACAAAAGAAATTGACTGTAGGAGATGTAGTTTATCGTGATTATGATGGATTTGTTGTAGAAGGCGGTTTGTTTGGTCAGGCAGAATACAACAAAGATGGGTTGAGTGCATTTGTTTCCGCATCGGGTAATAACAGATCATATTGGCGTTATGATCGCTTTTATTATGATAAATCACATGCGAAATCTGAAACAGTAAATAAATGGGGATTCAATGTTAAGGGAGGAGCAAATTATAACCTGAATGATTTCCATAATATATATGCCAATGTTGGTTATATGAGTCGTACACCATTCTTCTCAAATGGAGTTTTCTTACAAAGCACGACAAGTCATGTTGTAAATGAAAACACCGTGAATGAAAAAGCGTTTATGTTTGAAGTTGGATATGGTTTCCGAAGCTCTTTTATTTCAGCTAATTTAAATCTATATCATACAAATTGGAATGATAAAACGATGGCTCGTACAGGTGATTATAAAACTCCCGAAGGAAATGCAGATAGATATACTATTAATATGACTGGTGTAAATGCAATTCATCAGGGAATAGAGCTTGATTTTGTGGTGAAACCTTTTAATTGGGTAGAGTTCTCCGGATATGTTTCTGTTGGTAATCACAGATGGGATAATGAGGCAAGTGGTTTGTATTATAACTCTTTAGGGCAACCTCTTAATAAAGATTTTGGAATTGCTTCCGGGGTAGGCGCTGCCGACCATGCCGAAGCATTTTTCAAATTTGATGGGGTAAAAGTAGGAGGATCTGCACAAACATCTACCCAGTTAGGTGTTACGTTTATGCCTACTAAAGATATTCGTTTCGGGATGGACTGGTTCCTTACTGCACGTAATTATGCCGACTGGACTCCCAATCCGAATGATATGCAAATTGGTGGAGAAAAAGTTTATGATAAAGATCCATGGCGTATTCCTACATCAAATGTATTTGATGTTTCAGCAAGTTATTCCTTCCAAATAGGATCATTCCCTACTACTCTTACAGGGAATATTTCCAATATATTTGATCAGGAATATATTGAAAGCGCTTATAATGGAGCTGATAATGACTGGAAAACAGCTTATCGCGTATTTTATGGTTTAGGCCGTGAAATGAGTGTAAGACTCAAAATTAATTTTTAATCCCTCAAAAGAAGTAGATCATGAAGAAGATAAATATTTTTACATTACTAATGGCCATTCTGTTTATGGCTGGATGTGACTATAATGATAAATACTTTGACGGTTATGACAATATCGCTATTACTGATGTTGTTCAATACGAAGGAGTATATACCGGTGACTATCCTGAGGAGGGTTATTTTACAGATAAGGGTACTCTGGAAGCTAAGATCAGTAATATGCTAAAAGATACCTTCCTTTATAATGATAAGGGGTCTACAGCAAAAGTAGCAGTTCTATTTGGTGATATTACCCCCGGGTTTACTACATCGGATATTTCCTATACTTTAGTTGCTGCTGATTATGACTCCATGGGAGAGGAAAGCGGACAACCCGGTAAATACGATAATTTTGATGATACGATGGATATCGATGGTTATCTGATTGAATTCATTACTAAAAAATACGCTGATCAGGATTTGGGTAAAGTAGTAAGTGTTACATATAATATGTATAAAGGTTCTGCACCTACAGAAACACGTAATTATAAGAAAGAGGTTAATGGTTGGCATAAAACCGAACTTAACACCTTTACGGCTGATATTAGCTACAAACTGGATTCGGCTGATTACAGATCTATGGGAACAGCAAGTGGAGAACCTGGAAAATATTACAATTTTGATAGTAATATGGATATAGATATGTATTTAACTACATTCTTGAAAGTTAAATATACCTATATGACAGCTGGTAAGACAGCCTTAGTTTCTTATCTGTACTATTCCGGCAGTGCATCTACCCAATCCCGTTATTATAAATATGATGGAGTGAACTGGTTACGAATTGATCCTTATGCTGAAACTGTTGAAGTCACAACTAAGTTTGCGGAAATGGAATATAATGGAACACTCTGGGTATTGAAACGCCTTTTAGGAGGTAGTAAAAAATATACTTTTGTGGTTGCAGATTATGGAAAGCTGGTAGATTGGGTTAAGGTAAATAAACCGGCTTATATGAGTACTAATAAGGATAACGAAGAATTTTACTTTGGGTCTTCTGCCGGGTATTCAAATATAAATAACCAATATACCACCTGGAAGAATTATTATAACGTAAATGGTGAATATGATGGAAAGAGTAATGATCAACTTCAGGTGATCATGGATGAACGTATTGCCTGGGGTATTGCCCATATTATTCTTCCATCCATTATTGACACTCCTGATACTGGATTAAGCTATGAGGTTATATATAATGTGTATGCCGGACGTGGTGCTGGTAATTATATGCAAGCTTTTATGTATAATGAAGAAAAGAGTGAGTACGAAGTAGTAAGTGCAACTCCTGTGAAACAATAAGGATATTACCATCCTCAATAAAAAGAAAAGGCTGTCGAAATTATTTGACAGCCTTTTTCTTTTTATTAAATGTCTCCTTTTATCCTCTGTATTGCTCAAACCATTCCTCGGCCTTAGCCAGCGCTTCGGGTTTTCCTATGTCAAGTAATTGCAGGTTGTCTAATGGATAGGCTTGTAAGTTTGTTTTAGCACATATTGAGAGGTAAAAATTAATGATGGGGAATTTACCTGTCCATTCGTCCATCCATTCAAATATCTCAGGAGAGAGTACATGAATCCCACCAAAAGCGTATTCGTTATATAATGCCGGATCAAAGTCGGGATAATAAGATTTCACTTCGCCTGTTTCATGATTTCGCCATCCGCATAGTTGATTCTTATCATTGAAGAGCAGGTACCGGGAAGTATTTCGTTTACTGACTAGCAATGTAGAAAGGGGACGTGTCTGTAGATGCGTTTGATAGAGCTGTTGCAGATCAACATTAGAGATGATATCTACATTGTGTACCAGGAAGGGTTCATTGCCTTCCAGAAAACGGGCCGCATTTTTAATTCCTCCACCTGTATCCAGCAGATAATTACGTTCATCAGATATGTCTATATGTACGCCGAAATTATTGTTTGCCTCCAGAAAATCAATAATTTGTTGTCCTTCGTGATGTATATTGATCACTAGTTCTGTGAACCCTGCATTCTTTAACTTAACAATAAGATGCTCCAGCATTGGTTTTCCTCCTACGGGAATCAACGCTTTGGGGGTGTTATCTGTCATGGGTTTGAGCCGAATGCCCATACCCGCTGCAAAAATCATAGCTTTCATAGAATCGAGTCGAATAATTGTTCTACATTTTGTTCCCGGTGAACCAGTTCAACTTTTACACCAAACTTTTGGTGAAGATGTTCGGCCACGTGTTGTGCTGAATAAACCGAACGATGCCGTCCGCCCGTGCATCCGAAACAAATCATCAGATTAGTGAAACCTCTGTCCAGATAACGCTGAACAGATGAGTCTATAATCGTATAAATATGTTCCAGAAATGATGTTATCTCGCCGTCGTCTTCGAGAAAGCGGATAACGGGTTCATCTAATCCGGTAAATTGATTGTAATGTTCATATTTCCCGGGATTATTAATTGCACGGCAATCAAACACAAAGCCACCCCCGTTGCCACTGGGATCATTGGGTATTCCCTTCTTATAAGCAAAACTCATAACTTTTACTTCCAACGTTCGCTTTTGGATGTCATCAGAGAATTGCTTCAAACCGGTTAATTCACGTAATATTTTATAAAGGTAAGGATATTCAGAATAATCCTCACGTAATAATTCTTTCAGATTTTTAATTGCATAAGGAACACTTTGCATGAAATGAGGTTTTTTCTCGAAATATCCCCGGAAGCCATAAGCTCCTAATACCTGCAAAGTACGGAAAAGCACGAAGTGTCGTAGCTGACTGTGAAAATATTCTTTATCTACCGTTGTATATTTGCTGAGCGCATTCATATAATCGGCAATCAATTCATTGCGTAAACCTTCTGGGTATTGCGCTTTTGCCTGCCACAGGAAAGAAGCTACATCATAGTAAATCGGGCCTTTGCGCCCGCCCTGGAAATCAATAAACCAAGGTTCATTATCTTTTACCATTACATTCCGTGACTGAAAATCGCGGTACATAAAAGTATTTGTTTTATCACGCAGCAAAACATCACACATCTTATGGAAATCATTTTCAAGGAGATTCTCCTGAAATTCCATACCGGTTACTTTCAGAAAGCAATATTTAAAGTAATTCAGATCCCATAAAATAGAGCGTTCATTAAATTCCGGCTGAGGATAACATTCGGAGAAATCAAAATCCTCAGCTCCTACAAATTGAAAAGAGGGCAGGAGGGTCATGGTCTTACGTAAAAGCTGTCGTTCTGTTTCATCAAAGACACAGCTTTTTCTTCCTTTTTCAATTGCATCGAACAGTAACGTGTTGCCCAGGTCTTCCTGCAAATAAAAGGCTTTATCATCTGAATAGACGTATACTTCGGGCACAGGTAGTCCTTTTGCACGAAAGTGTGATGCCATGCAGATAAAGGCATTGTTTTCTTCTGATGATGTACCGCTTACGCCTACTAATGTCTTAGGTCCCGACAATCTGAAATAACGCCGATTCGACCCGGAAGAAGGTAATTCGATAATATCAGTGGCAGGTTTTCCAACGTAAGAGGTATAGAGCCTGTTCAATTCTTCTGTTATCATGTGCTTGTGTTTACGGCACGAAGGTAACTATATTTCATGAAAACAGTAAGCATTTTGAAGAACAATTATGTCTTGCTTAAGAATCTCAGGAGCTCTAGGAAGTCTTAGGGATTCTTAATTAAAAAAGAGCTTGTACGCAAGCATACAAGCCCTTCTATCATTAAATAAAAAACACTTTAGTTTAATACACGGCTATTAAAGTACACCTTGTGCCATCATTGCTTTGGATACTTTCATGAATCCTGCAATGTTTGCACCTTTCACATAGTCAACATAACCATCCGATTGAGTACCGTATTTTGTGCATTGCTCGTGAATAGAGAACATAATGCTTTTCAGTTTTGCATCAACCTCTTCACGGGTCCAGCTTAATTTCATCGCATTTTGTGTCATTTCAAGGCCGGATACAGCAACACCACCAGCATTAGCCGCTTTACCGGGAGCATACAGTATTTTAGCTTCCAGGAATGCATCGATAGCCTCCGGTGTAGAAGGCATATTCGCTCCTTCAGAAACAGCGATACAACCATTTGCCAATAACGTTTTCGCATCATCCCCGGTTAATTCATTCTGAGTTGCGCTTGGTAAAGCTATGTCACATTTTTCTCCCCAAGGCCGTGCTCCTTCAACATATTTGCAACCGTATTGCTCTGCGTATTCACGGATACGTCCACGATAAAGGTTCTTCAGTTCCATTACATAGGCCAGCTTTTCGCTGTCAATACCTTCCGGATCATAAATATAACCGCTTGAATCGGAAAGAGTCACTACTTTAGCCCCTAATTCAATAAGTTTTTCTACTGTATATTGTGCTACGTTTCCTGAACCGGAAACTGCTACCACTTTTCCTTTAATGTCAATATTTTTTGTTTTCAACATTTCCAACAGGAAGTATACATTACCGTAACCGGTTGCTTCGGGACGGATCAATGAACCACCGAATTCAATACCTTTACCTGTAAATGTTCCAGTGTTTTCACGTGCCATCTTTTTGTACATCCCGTACATATAGGCAACTTCGCGTCCACCTACGCCGATATCTCCTGCGGGTACATCTGTGTCGGGGCCGATATGGCGCCATAGTTCCATAATGAATGCCTGGCAAAAACGCATGATTTCTGCATTTGATTTTCCTTTTGGATTGAAGTCGGAACCACCTTTACCGCCGCCCATCGGAAGAGTAGTCAGGGAATTTTTGAAGGTTTGTTCAAATGCAAGGAATTTAAGGATTGAAAGATTTACAGAAGCGTGGAAACGCATACCTCCTTTATATGGCCCAATAGCGTTGTTATGTTGTACGCGGTAAGCCATGTTAGTATGTACTTGCCCTTTATCATCCATCCAGGTTATACGGAACGTGAACACGCGATCCGGAATACAAAGACGTTCGATCAGATTATTTTTTTCAAATTCAGGGTGATTATTGTATACCTCCTCGATAGAGCCTAATACTTCTGCTACTGCCTGATGATACTCAGGTTCGTTAGGAAATCTTCTTTTCAGATCCTCTAATACTTCATTTGCCTTCATAAAAATTATTTTGAATGTTATACCAAATTATCATACGCGCATAGTCATCCTTGATGACGATGCAAAGGTAAGTTAATTTTTTAAACCAACAAATAAATGAAAGCAAAAACGTAAATAAAATAACATTTAGATATTTAATTCGAATAAAAACGACTATTTGCTATTCGTTGCGTCGGCGAAAATTCTTGTATAAAGGAACAAATACTATGATAGCAGAGGCTACCAGGGCAAATAAGACATTGAATGTGATCTTTTCACTGTATGCAAGTAGCATGTAGCATAATACTCCCCACAAAAGGATTATACACACTGCTTGACTATTTGTTATTTTTCTGCGGGCCATAGCGACATTTATCTATTTGGTTACTAAAACTGGGTAAAGGAAAATCAGAGCAGTAAGTATAACCGCGATAATTAAAAAGAGAAAAATAATCTGTTTTTCCAATGATAGATTTTTCAGGAATGGTAAATGCTTTGCAATCCCAGATACTTTTTTTATTTGTTCAGGTTGTTCGTCCTCTTGGGGAATCTCATACCCATTGTCCTGCATGATTTCCATGGCACGGGCTACATCACCCTCTAATAATTCAACCCGGGCACAACCAACATCAAGATAACCTGCATACATTTGTGTAGTCAATTCATTACGAATATAACAATCGATACCTTCGGATTTTAATAATGCAACTAATGTTTGTGCATCAGCAGGAAAGGCAAACCTGGCTATCTCAACCATCTTTTCCATATCATTCTTTTTATACAAAGAAAGCGGTTTTTACTCAGATGAACAAGTGTTTAGAGCTCTATCTCATCACCGGATATCAATCCGTTCATAATGGCATAGAATGTTAATCCGGAAACAGTTTTAATGCCTAGCTTTGAAGTAATATTTTTACGATGTGTAAGTACAGTATTGAGACTGATATTCAATTTGTCGGCTATCTCTTTATTTGTAATTCCTTTCACAATTAATTGAAGAACATCTGTTTCACGAACGGATAGTTCTTTGTTTATATCACCAGTAGTGGTAACTGTATTTTCATTGGTAAAGAAAGATTGCAGTTGCTCAAGTATAGTTTCTGATGAGGCACCAATAAAGAGATGAGAACCTCCATTTCCATTTCCCGCAGGAGGATTAAGCAATTCACTGTTAGTAATTACCATTGTTTTGTTTTTACGGGGAAGAAAGTAATCTGCGTGTAGAACAAAGCTATCGGCAGATGTGAAATAATAATCGTAATTATCATTATTACTGTGAGTGAAACTCTCAAACGTACAATAATGAACCACCGTTACCGGAGGAAAATAATCGGTAAGAATATGCTGAAGACCGATACTCTGCAGAGTATCAGGCAAAATAATTGCTATATTCCGTATATGGTGCATCGAATATTTATTGACGAAGTTTTTCCATGGCTGCAACCATAGGTGTTAATATGCGGTAACGGATACGGTTGTGCTGCTTGATATCTTTTTCAAGGCTGCTGATTCCAAAAATAACCGCATAGCAAAGGTTATCATCATAATCTCCCGAAAGATGTTTTACCATAATGCTTTTTAGATCAAACAATAATGCTTCTATGGAGTCATCCTCTTTTTCTTTACAATTCAGGGACAGTTCGGCATCTGATGCCGGATGTTCACTTAATTGCAGGCAATAGGGAAACCAAATCTTTTCATCATGCGCAATGCGTGCAGTTAATTCTTCCTTAAATGACGCAAAGAACTTTCCAATGAGGTTTAAGGTGTGATTTTCTGATTTACTCAAGGATATGAATGAACCCAAATGCCTTTCAATATTCGGTAGTTGGTAACGTTGATAATATTGATTGGTTTTAGTTAGGTAGTCAATGATTTGTGAAGTATGGAACGTCTGGAGTTTCTTTTCAGGGAAATATTCCTCATTGAGGAAGGTATTGATTACCGTCAATACAAAATCGGTATCCAATCCATGTTCTTCACAGATAGTATGTACCGTTTTATCACCCAATCCCAGATGAATCCCAAACCGGTTTATTACAGGAATGAGTGAGGGGTATTCTTCTACCACCTCACTCATTGGTATATTTGGATAGACTAATGGCATTTACTTAAGCTTCCTCCCATTGTTTACGCATAAGCTCCACAGCAGCCGGAAGTACAACTTCGCGGTCTCCCTTGCAACCACATTCAAAGCTTATGTATTTATTGTAATCTAACATTTTTAGCCCTTTGAAACCGTTCACATAGTTATCGGCATCACCGTCTTCTCCTGGCATACTCCTACGCTTGCGGCTCGCTATATGAACATGTTGAAGATATTCTTTTCCGGCAGAAAGGAAAGCGCCCATATCACAGGTTTCTTCCCATGTCATGTGCCAGAAATCTCCCATACATTTCACTCCGGGGTTATTGATATCCCGACAAATCGATGCCGCATCCGCAACCTGGCGCAGATAGAATGCTTCTTTCCGGTTTAAAGGTTCAAATATAACGGTTGTTCCATGTTCTACAGCGAACTTACCCATCTCGTCGAATTGTTCACAAAGGAAATCACGTGTTTCCTGATTATTAGGCATTGCGGGAACTTGCTGGTTAAAAGCAGGTACAATGATAACTCCTGTAGATTCCAATTCTCCGGCAGCAACCATGATCTCTTTCATCGTATCCATACATTGTTTCCGGATGGCAGGGTCAGTAGAAAGGATGAATCCCTGGAAACCGGCACAAATAGCGCTTACTTTTATATTGCGTCCATTCAATGCTTGCTTAATTTCGTCTACACGTCCGGCTAAACCACGGCCTCCGGGTTCAAAACCAACAATACCCATCTTTTCCATATAATCAAACTTCTCATTCAGATTTGCTCCGGGTGCGGTTCCTTCCTGAAAAGAGATCTTAAGCTCCGCTTTGCTATTACAGCATGATCCTCCACAGGAATCAGCATCTTTTGATGCTGATTTCGGTGCACATGCAGCTAATGCCGTGCCTCCTAAAGATGCTATTGCAGCTGTGGATAAGCCGGTACGCAAGAAATTCCTTCTATTGATTGACATAGAGTACTTATTTAGGTTGATAAGCTTTTCCCGGAATTGGAACAGTAAATCCACTCATATCCATTTTACCCATATTGAGGTCTTTGGGTGTGTAATCTAATGTAGAAGCGGTCATAGCTTCCCATGTAGATTCTGTACCTGTATATGCTGATTCGCGTCCCATAATTGCAGCCATATTAGATATTGCTGTTTCAGAAGCTTGTTCGAGCGGCTTATTACCACGAATGGCATTGATCCAATTTACATGTTCCAATACATACGGATTGGTTTGCTGGAAATTGGCTTTTTCGGCTTCTTTATCGAAACGCCATATTACATTGCCGGCAAGATCTTTTATAACTGTCTCATTATTTCCGGTACTCCATGAACCTTTTGTTCCTTGAATAAATTCACTGATATTATTAGCACAACCATCGATCTGGCGACACATACTATGTAGATGAATACCATTCTCCATCTCAAAATCTACACTGAAATTATCATATTGATCTCCGGTTACACGGCGTTGGCGGGAACCGAAGCCTACAGCTTTTACCGCTTTTAGTCCGGTAAACCATGTAAATACATCTATATTATGTACGTGTTGTTCTACAATATGGTCACCAGATAGCCATTTCCAGTTTACCCAGTCTTTTATCATAAATTCTGCGTCACTCCAGTTCGCCTGACGATCACGATGCCATAGTTTACCTCCATTCCAATAAACTGCTCCACCGGTAATCTCTCCGATAATTCCCTCCATAATTTTCTTATAGGATTCCACATAATTACGTTGATGATGACGTTGCGTTCCGGTAATTACACGTAGGTTTTTAGCTGCAGCTTGTCTGGCTGTAGCTACAATCGTACGATAGCCTACAGGGTCTACACAAATGGGTTTTTCAAGGAATGAGTGTTTACCCTTTTCTGTAGCATATTGAAAATGTAAAGGACGGAAGAAAGGAGGAGTAACAATAATTACTACATCCACATCACTGTCGATTACCTGTTTATAGGCATCTAAACCGACAAACCGTTTGTCGGCAGGAATATTAATACCTTTTTTTTCTTTTAACTCTGCGGCTAATGCATCAACTTTTTCCTGGAATGTATCCCCGATAGCAGTAATAGTAACTCCATTGGCTGCATCTAGGAAATTCAATGCTGCACCTGAACCACGCGAACCGCAACCAACAACTCCTGCTTTAAGTTCTTTTCCATCAGATGCTAAATCTACCAAGTCGGGAATATAATAAGTTCCCGGTTCTCTAAGTGGGGTGATAGCACTGCCTCCTCCACAAGAAGTTAACACTGTTGCAGCACCACCTGTACCAAGGGCACCTACAGCTCCTACCATTGCAGAGCTTTTCAAGAATGATCTTCTACTAATGCTGTTTTCTTTTTTCATGATATTTTAGTATTGTGTGTTATTTCATTTAATTGCAGATTCAGGTTCACAAACCACTCGGAAACCTATTCCCCGTATATCAGAATACCACCAGATACTTTTGGGTTGTTGCGGGTCGGTCTTTAACCATGCCTCGTGTTTTGTATAATCCCGTGCTGCAGACCGAACGTCAGCAGCGTCAGAGGCATAATGGCCACCACGTACTACCCATTCTTGTCCATCTGTTACCAGTGGATTTACAGTTTTGTCAGTCATTTTATTATATGCATCCGGATCATATTTGTCAGCACAATATTCCATCACGTTCCCCAGCATATTTTTTAACCCGAACGGATTTGCATTCACTCTATCTGGTTCTTGGGTGCGATTGCGGCTGTTATTGTTGTATATAACATATTGGCTTATACTATCTGTTTTTGCAGCGGAGAATTTACGCCAGAATCCTTCGTTTGAAAAGTCTTTAGGGCTTCCAGAGAAGAAATAAGGCGTTTCAGTTCCACCCCGGGCAGCATACTCCCATTCCGCTTCTGTTGGTAAGCGATATTTCTTTCCTGTCTTTTGAGATAACCATTGGCAGAAAGTCTCAGCAGCATAATGGGTCATAGTGATTGCCGGACGATCTCCTGTTCCCCAGCCCTGGTCAGGGAAACCAAAAGGCGGTGTCGGGCCCGATATGGCATCGATATTTGGATTGTTGTTATTTGCATACACTTGTTCAGGAGGTGTACGGCCTTCGCTCATTGTTTGGCCATAAAAAGTCCAGTACTGATCCCATGTAGTTTCCACTTCAGCCATAAAGAACGGGCTAACTGTCACAGTATGAACCGGAGCTTCATCGGGTCGGTGGAATGGTTCTTTTGGATTACTCCCCATTTGGAATGTACCACCCGGTATTGCAATCATATTGATAGATATAGGTGTCCCGGGTATTTGCTCTTTATAATTCTCAAAACTACTAACGATAGCTGGTTCTTTAAAGAAAAGACTGGGGTCGGTTACTTTTGCCTGGGATGTGCCTGGAATGCCTGTCATTTTAGAATGCGTGTAGTTAGGATTGTAATGTCCCACGTCCAGATGGCAGCTGATACATTGCAAATCCAGTTTCTTCTCGTTTTCTTCATAGTAAAGATGTGCGGTTATCCCATCCTGATTAATCCCTTGTGGAAAAAGGTTTTGATGGCATTCAATGCAAGATTCATTAGGTATATATTTTACAGCATATTCTAGTTGAGATTTCATATCCCAATCAATATCTGCACTATCTTTAGTCAAATAGCCCCAGGTATCTTTTAATCCCAGTTTAAGTTTTGCAGTATAATGATCCCATGTGTTATTACGGGGAGGCAAGTGGCAATCTATACAGTGAACCTTCACTCCGCTTCCATTATTAACATGAGTAGACAATTTCCAACTATCTTCCACATGCGGATGCATATGGCATATCATACAGGACTGGTCAGTTGAGAAATAAACAGAAGTTAGATATGCTGAAACAACAATCCCTATTCCTAATAATAGCCCAATGGTAAAGATAAATGGCTTTCTTTTAAAAAAACGCCCCTTTTTACCTGATGAATATCGATCTGATAATCTTTTATTTCTCATTTTTATAGTATCCTGATCTAATCAAAGCATATAGAATTAAAATTGGCAATAAAAGTAATAGTTTCATCTTTATAAAGGAAAAAGAAACAGGCATATTAATGTTAAATGTTATCAAATTGAGCTTTTTGCATAAACATTGTGCTTTATCTTTGATGTAAACAAAACAAATATTATTTTTAGCGACAAAACATACACTCAATAATAAAAAGATGAGCAAAGAATTAGCAATGAATGCCAATCTGCTAGTGGCATTTTTACAGAAACCTACGGCTGAATTTACCAAGAAGGATATTATTACTTTTATCCGTGACAAACAGATCCAAATGATTAATTTCATGTATCCGGCAGGTGACGGACGATTGAAAACATTGAATTTTGTTATAAATAATGAGGCTTATTTAGATGCGATACTTACTTGTGGCGAACGTGTTGATGGTTCCAGCTTATTTCCTTTTATTGAGGCAGGTAGCAGTGATTTGTATGTAGTACCCCGTTTTCGTACAGCATTTGTAGATCCTTTTTCTGAAATCCCGACTTTGACAATGCTCTGTTCTTACTTCAATAAAGATGGTGAACCTCTTGAAAGTGCACCGGAATATACACTTCAGAAAGCCTGTAGAGCATTTACGGATGTGACGAAAATGGAATTTGAAGCTATGGGGGAGTTAGAGTATTATGTTATCTCAAAAGAAGAAGAACTGTTTCAAGCAACAGATCAACGCGGATATCATGAATCTGCTCCTTTTGCGAAATTCAACGAATTCAGAACAGAATGTATGCAATATATCGCTCAAACAGGCGGACAAATAAAATACGGCCATTCGGAAGTTGGCAATTTTACTTTGAATGGTTTGATTTATGAACAAAATGAAATAGAGTTTCTCCCAACAAGAGCAGAAGATGCTGCTGATCAGTTGATGATTGCTAAGTGGGTTATACGTAACCTGGCATATACTTATGGATATGATATTACTTTTGCTCCCAAAATAACAGTTGGAAAAGCTGGGTCAGGATTACATGTTCACATGCGTATTATGAAGGAAGGCCAAAACCAAATGCTGGCAAATGGTATACTATCCGAAACAGCCCGGAAGGCAATTGCAGGAATGATGGTGGTTGCCCCTTCTATCACTGCTTTTGGAAACATAAATCCAACATCTTATTTCCGGCTAGTGCCTCATCAAGAAGCGCCGACAAATATATGTTGGGGCGATCGTAACCGTTCTGTATTAGTGCGTGTGCCTTTGGGATGGACAGGAAAAAGTGATATGAGCGCTTTAGCTAATCCTCTTGAATCAAACAGCAATTATGATACTACCCAAAAACAGACAGTCGAAATGCGTTCTCCCGATGGATCCGCAAATATTCATCAATTATTGGCTGGATTAGTCGTAGCTTGTCGTCATGGATTCGAAATTGATAACGCATTGGAAATAGCAGATAAGACGTATGTAAACGTGAATATTCATCAGGCTGAAAATCAGGATAAGCTTAAAACCTTGGAGCAATTACCCGATAGCTGTGCCGCTTCTGCCAAATGCCTCCAACAACAACGTGCTATATTTGAAAAATACAACGTATTTAGCCCTAATATGATTGATGGCATTATCAAGAATCTGGAATCTTACAATGATGCCTCTTTGCGTAAAGATCTTGAAAATAATCCTGATGAAATGATGAAATTGGTAAGGGCTTATTTTTATTGTGGGTAAAGCTTTGGTTGTTTTAAGAATTTAATATTGCTGGTAAGTCTTTAATGCCCTTAACGTCTTTAAAGGCGTTAAGGACTTTGGTAATTCAATTCGACCGATCTTCAAATTTTCTTTTTTGATTTTATCAACCTATCTCCAATTCTTCAAACATACTCCTGTAGTTTTTAGCCTTTTCATCTAAGGGTTTTGGGTAAGCTCTGGAAGATGAGGGCATGCGGAATATTTTGAGGTGGCGATTCAAGTAACTACATTCAGAGAAAGAACCTACTTTGGGCTCTTCTAGTCCGGGGATAACAGCAAGTAGTGTATCCATTGCTTTCTGGCCTGTAACTACTATTGCCTCGCAATGTGGTATTTGATTTAGAACAGTTGGTAAGTCGATTGGCTTTACTACTTCCAGAAATTTATCAGAAGCATTATCCTTTAAACGGATAATTTCTACCGCTGTATCTCCTAATCCAATACCCTTTTCCATGCAGAAAGCAACAGCTTTTTCTTTACTGAAAGCTTTCTTTGTTTCCAGGAAGTGATCTTTATCATTATAGAAAATAATTCCCATAATTCTCCACATGTCATTTATTATATTGGGATAATAGAATTCCATTGACCAACGTTGTCTGGGAGGAGGGAAGCTGCCTAACATCAATAATTTGGTGTTTTCAGGGAGAAAAAAGCCTAGAGGGTGTATTTCTATTTGAGCATCCATAGAATAATGCGGGTTACATTTCTTTATTTTGTTGGCTAAGTTTCAAGTGCAATATAGGATAAGGTTTACCGGAACCATCCAGTTCGTCACGGCATACAATAGTAAATCCCATCTTCTGATAAAAGAAAAGAGCTTGTTCATTTTGCTCATTAACGTCTACTTTATTGGCATCAAATTGATCAAAAGCAAAATGCAGAAACTTTTTACCTAGCCCTTTCCCTCGTTCAGAGGGATGGATGAATAACATTTCTATATTTTTATCAGCGATACCAATAAATCCGACAATGTTATTATCTGTATTTTTTATACAAAAAGCCTCCACTTTGTGTATATAATTCGCTATCTGCGATTTAAAAAATCGAATGTCTTCCTCTTTCAGGAAATGGTGTGTCGCACGAACGGAAGCTTCCCATACGTTTGTTATTTCAGTAAGATCTTGTTCTATGACACGGTTAATATCTGAATAAGGCATGATTGGATATTATTTTCGTTTCCTATCCCGTTTAGCATCCTTTTTGGCTAACATAACGATGTTGTATACAAAATCAGTAATCCATTGTTCAGAATAGTTTAATGTTTCCGCATATTTACGGATACTCCATGCTGCTTTCTGATCATTCACCTCTTTCCACTCCGACTTGGTCAGCATATCGTGAACTGTTTTCTGAGTTTGGGCGTACAAGAGTTTATTTACAAGCATAGAGAAACGGAATTTCAATTTCATCAAATTATCCAGAAGATTAAAAAGTTCCGTACAGAAACCCTGGAATTGATAAAAATAGGTTTGAATATGCTGTTGTGATTTACAGTTCTTTTTTATGGAAGCATCTATTTCTTTAAAAAAAGATTCATTTAAACCATAATCAGCCATTAATACTTTGCGAACACGTGATTTCTCGGCCAAGCCAGGTTTGTTGTTTTGAGTTGGAATCTTTAGCATCCGTTTGAATAATGCCAAATCAGGAAGCATGTTAACATTGGTAATTCCAAGGTTTACAGCCATAACAGATTGATAGTATACACGAACAAGTGTCATGAATTCCTCTACTGATCGTTCGTTGATATCAATCGCATCATCGTCCTTCTTCTTACCGAAGAGATTGGAAAATATACTCATATTTGCTTTTCTATTTTATGTTTAGGGATACAAACTTACAAAAAAAGCCCAATATGAAATGCAGCTATCGGAATAATCGAATAGAGGAATACTTAATAAACTTTATATTTAGTCTAAGTTCTCCTTGATAGATTGTAGTAAAGTTTTTTTATCTAAGACTCCTGATTTACGCCAGACTGCTTCTCCATTCTTGAATACTATAAATGTCGGTACCATCTGGATTTGAAATTTATTCGCTAGTTGTTGATTTTTATCTATATCTATTTTGAGAACACGGGCAACGCCCTGAATTTCTTTTCCTATTTCTTCTACAATAGGTGCAATCGCTTTGCACGGGCCACACCAGGTAGCAAAAAAATCAACTAATACTGGTTTATCACCTTTGATAATTTCATTAAATGATTCCATATCTTTTTTGTTTTATATATAAATTTATAAGGATCTCTTTCTGATCTTTTCTTAGTTATAAATAAAACACTTCTTTAGTAGATATAGTTTTTATGTATCTTATTAATAAGCATAAGCTTGTGAGAATGTTGTTCAGCCATAGGTAATTGTTTTTTTGTATATTTGCACCCGCAACATTCTATAATAGTAATGAAAAAAAGAATAAGCAAAGTAATATTTGGGGCAGCCTTTGTACTGTTTTTAGGTACCGTATCCTGTCATACTCCTCAATTATTATCTATGGATACTGTACAAAATACCGCTATTATATTTCCTCAAACCGATTTACTTACTCCCCCTTGTATAACACCCTTTGATCTGATTATGCCTCAGCCAACCTGGGAAGAGATAAAATATCCTTATAAAAATGTTACTTTAGATTTTACTGCCCGAGATAAGAATCATGTCAGAACACAGGATGCAATGCTTTTTTCTGATAATAATACAGAAATTATAGACCTGGCTTATTTGAAAGAGAAAGATTATGCATTTCCATTATGTGGTGCAAAAGTTATTTCTCCGTATGCCGGACGTCGGGTGAATCATTCGGGTATCGATTTAAAAACAAGAGCTAATGATACTATTGTGGTCGCTTTTGATGGAGTGGTTCGTATGTCTCAGGTATATGCCGCGTATGGAAATGTAGTTGTAGTTCGCCATTATAATGGTTTAGAAACAGTATATAGTCATAATTCCAAAAACCTTGTCAAACCGGGAGATCTTGTGCAGGCTGGTACTCCTATAGCTTTAACAGGGCGTACAGGAAGAGCTACTACAGAGCATCTTCATTTTGAAACGCGTATTAATGGTCAACATTTTAATCCGGAACTTGTATTTGATTTCCAAACACAGCATTTACAGCAAAAGAGTTTATTGTGTACTAAAAAAGGAAATAGTATTAATGTACGGACAGTGGATCCCCTACCTAATCAATTAGTGGCTAGATGAGTCAATTACCCCTCAATTCACATTTTGTTAAAGCTTCACGAGGCTTTTGTTTTTTTACTCATAATAGCTTGTACGGCTATACCCATTTTTTCTTTCTTTTTGCATAATCACTTGTTTTCTTCAAGTTGTTTTAAGATTTGAAAATTTGCAACCATAGTAGAGACTGGGCTTGCCCTGTCTCCTATCCTGTCGGGATTCCAGTCATTACCAGAGGAGACAAGGCAAGCCTTGTCTCTACCACCGTCGCAAGTTATATCTCCCTCGACTTAAATAAACTCGTTATTGACTTGCGTTAAAATAATTTAATTGTGCGTTTTTGTTTGGCTTACTCAAATAAAAAGTTCTCCTTTGCATCAATTAACAGACTTGTTAAATACGTCTGTTAAACATTATGTGTAAAACGATTGTTAATTACTTAATACATTCTTTGATGGACAAGAAAGAAGATATATCAATGGAACAAAAGATTCTGGATGCAGCAGAAAGATTATTTTTAGACAAGGGATTTGTACGGACATCAACCACAGAGATTGCGAAGGAAGCAGGTTGCAATCATGCTATGGTACATTATTATTTTAGGACAAAAGATAGGTTGTTCGAAAAAATATTCGAGAATAAAATAGTTTTATTTACCAATGCTTTTCATACACCGAATGTACCCGGGGAAAGTTTTGAAGACAAATTAAAACGCATGATTGAAGCGCATTTTGATGTTCTTTTAGATAACCCCAAACTGCCTATGTTGATATTGTCAGATATGACTAATAGTTCTACAAGGATAGCATTGGCCAGAGAAGCCTTGGGCAATAATCCTCAATTAATATTCGAAAGCTTAGGTAAGGATTTGGAAAGAGAGATTAAGAAAGGGAATATTCGTCCGATTACTCCACAGGATTTACTTTTTACCATACTATCACTTAATATTTTCACTTTTGTAGCTATGCCTTTGTATACAATGGTATTAGAAGTTGTTGAAAGTCAAAGATCGTATTTCCTTGAGCAAAGAAAAAAGGATATTGTAGAGACAGTACTAAAAAGTCTTCGTCCTTAATTATAGTCAATAACAATGTGATAGAATATAAAAGAAATAGATTGATATATGATATCTTAAAAAATGTTTCTCGCTATAGTTTGTCTTTGAAACAGCTATGTTTTGTTCGCAAATTATGGGAAATATGACAAAATGATAATTGATAAATTACAAATCTGATTATATAAATGAATATGCAGATGAACAGATTTAGAATATTCTGCACGGTATTATTTACCCTGCTAAGTTTTACAATATATGGTCAACTCACCATTCAGGATTGTTATGAAAAGGCTCGTGTGAATTATCCACAGATAAAGGTATATGGCCTTATAGGCCAAAGCAAGGAGTATAATCTTACAAATGCTTCAAAAGGGTATCTACCGCAGTTTTCCCTGTCGGCAAAAGCTACCTACCAGACAGAAGTTACAGAAATACCGATTTCGATACCAGGTGTAGATATCCCTACGATCAATAAAGATCAGTATCAGGCTGTGGCAGAAGTCAATCAAACTATTTGGGACGGTGGAGTGATAAAGTCACAAAAGGAACGTATTGAAGCTGATTATGAAGTAGAGCGAAATCAGTATGAGGTTGATATGTATGCCTTGAATGAAAGGATTAATGATATCTTTTTCGGTATTCTTATGTTGGATGAACAGCTGGTTCTCAATAGTATCTATGCAAATGAATTAAAGTCAAACTATGATAAAGTATCCGGATCTATGCGCAATGGTGTAGCTAATCAAGCAGATTTGGATGCTGTAAGTGTAGAAATACTGAATACATCCCAGCAGAAAATAGAATTAGAGGCTACCCGGCAAGCCTATGCAAATATGTTCGCCTATTTTATAGGAGAACCTTCGGGAAAAGGTCTTCAAATTATAAAGCCGGAGATTGTTCCTCAATTTGCTGTTCGTGATCTGGGCATAACAAACAATAAAGAATGGTATTTGCGTCCTGAATTGGCGTTGTATGATGCCAATATTAAACAACTGGAATCACAAAGGAAGAATATAACAGCAAATAACCTGCCGAAATTCAGTGCATTCATTCAGGGAGGATATGGAAATCCGGCATTAAATATGTTCGAAGAGGGATTCAGAGCTTACGCAATCGGAGGCCTTAGGCTCTCCTGGAATTTTGGAGGTCTTTATACACGCAAGAATGATTTGCGCAAAATAGATAATGGAATTAGTAAAATAAGAGTTCAACAAGATGTTTTCGATTTTAATACCCGTTTGAAAACGATTCAGCAACAAACCGAAATAGATAAGTATTTGAATATAATCCTGGATGACGATCAGATTATCCGTTTACGTTCAAATATCAAAAAAGCATCAGAGGCAAAAGTCGATAATGGAACAATGAGTGTGAACGATCTCGTACGTGATATAAGTGCTGAACAAACGGCACGTCGTAACAAAGCACTTCATGAAATAGAAATGATTAAGTCTATCTATCAATTAAAGAATACATTAAACAAATAAATAAGATGAAAAAGCTTTTAATCTTAGGACTTATATTAATGGCTGTCTCTTGCCAGAATGGGAAATATAAGTATGATGCATCAGGTGTTTTTGAAGCGACTGAAGTTATCGTATCTGCAGAAGCAGCAGGGAAACTAATGGTTTTTGATCTCAATGAAGGACAGGAGATCCGGATGAATGAAGAAATCGGATATATCGATACAATACAGCTTCATTTATCGAAGATGCAATTACTCTCAAATATGGGAACAGTCAATAGTCGGCGTCAGGATATATCCAAACAAATTGCTGCGACTCAGCAACAGATTGCTACGCAGAAACGAGAACAAGAACGTACTCAAAGGCTAATTGAAGCAAACGCTGCCACTAATAAACAATTGGATGATATTGTTGCCCAGATTGCAGTACTTGAAAAACAACTGGCAGCTCAATTATCAACTTTGGAAAGAGGAAATATGGGAGTAAGTAGCGAAAGTTCGGCTTTGGATATTCAAGTGGCTCAAATTGAAGACCAATTGATGAAGAGTCATATTGTAAGTCCTATTGATGGCACTGTATTGGTAAAATATGCGGAACAGGGAGAATTTACTTCGGTTGGTAAACCGCTCTTTAAAGTGGCTGATTTAAAAAACATGATACTACGTGCTTATGTAACCTCGGGACAATTGACTCAATTAAAAATCGGACAAAAGGTGACTGTCTATGCCGATTATGAAGAAAAGGAAAGCCGATCCTATCAGGGTGAGGTTATCTGGATATCCGGTAAGTCGGAATTTACTCCTAAAACTATTCAGACACGCGATGAGAGAGTAAACCTTGTCTATGCTATAAAAATAGCTGTTGCGAATGATGATTTATTGAAGATCGGGATGTATGCCGATGTTAAATTCGAATAATATGACAGCCGTATCTGTACATAATCTCTCAAAAAGTTATGCAAAGATAACAGCTTTGCATGATATTAGTTTTGATGTGGATAAGGGAGAGATCTTTGGTATTATCGGCCCGGATGGTGCTGGTAAAACTACCCTTTTCCGTATTCTCGCTACGCTTATTCTTTCGGATGAGGGCACGGCAGCTATCGGAGGTTTGGATGTACGGGAGGAATGGGAGTCTATTCGTGCGAAAGTAGGGTATATGCCGGGACGTTTTTCTTTGTATCAGGATATGACGGTAGAGGAAAACCTTCATTTTTTTGCAACACTATTCAATACGACCATTGAAGAGAATTATGATCTGGTTAAGGATATCTATGTACAGATAGAACCGTTTAAAAACCGACGCGCAGGAAAGTTGTCAGGTGGTATGAAGCAAAAACTGGCATTAAGCTGTGCCTTAATTCACAAACCGGATGTTCTTTTTCTGGATGAACCGACTACCGGTGTCGATCCTGTTTCGCGAAAAGAATTCTGGAATATGTTAGGGAAGCTGAAAAAGGAAGGGATTACCATATTGGTTTCTACTCCCTATATGGATGAAGCTACTTTATGTGATCGTATTGGATTGATCCGTAACGGGCAATTTCTGGAAATTAATACTCCCCAATATATTGTAGATCACTATGAGGATGTTCTTTGGGCAGTAAGTGCAGATAATATGCCCCGATTATTGAAAGACCTCCGGGCAAATCCATTTGTGAAGAGCAGTTTTGCTTTTGGAGATACGCATCATGTGACAATTGACAATGGACAATTGACAATTGACAATTTGAGAGGGTATCTGCAGGATAAAGGGCATACGGAGATTGAAATAAAAACTATTCAGCCTACAATTGAGGATTGTTATATGAAATTAGCAGCAGATTGATATGAAAGAAACAGTAATCAAAACAGAACAGCTTACAAAACAGTTTGGTCGTTTTACTGCCGTGGATCATATTTCATTTACAGTTCAACGTGGTGAGATCTTTGGTTTTCTTGGCGCTAACGGTGCCGGAAAAACTACAGCTATGCGTATGCTTTGCGGGTTGAGTTCCCCAACCTCCGGCAAAGGAGAGGTTGCCGGATATGATATTGCCCGTGAGCATGAAAAGGTTAAACAGAATATCGGTTATATGAGTCAGAAGTTTTCTTTGTATGAAGACCTGAAAGTTTGGGAGAATATTCGCTTATATGGTGGTATTTATGGAATGAAAGACAAAGATATTGCTGAAAAAATAAATCAATTACTTTCTACGTTAGGTTTCGAAGAAGAACGAAATACAATTGTTAAATCTTTACCTCTCGGTTGGAAGCAAAAGCTGGCTTTTTCGGTTTCTATCTTCCATGAACCAAAGATTGTATTTTTGGATGAACCAACAGGGGGAGTCGATCCTGCAACACGGCGTCAGTTCTGGGAATTAATCTATGATGCGGCAGAAAGGGGAATTACTATTTTCGTTACTACACATTATATGGATGAAGCAGAATATTGCAATAGGGTTTCTATCATGGTGGATGGCCGTATTGATGCACTTGATACCCCGTACAATCTGAAACGACAATTCGGGGTGGAAAGTATGGATGAAGTATTTACCCAGCTTGCGAGAAAGGCTAAAAGGGAAGGAGTTTAACGCATGAAACAGTTTTGTACATTTGTTCAAAAGGAGTTTTATCATATTCTGCGCGATAAACGGACGATGTTGATTCTGCTCGTTATGCCAATCGTTCAGATCATTCTTTTCGGCTTTGCAATAAGTACGGAAGTAAATAATGTACGGGTAGCGGTCTATGATCAGTCTAATGATATTGCCACACAGAATTTACGAAATCGTATTAATAACAATCCTTATTTTAATATTACCCATATAATAGACACACCCGGAGAAATAGATGAATTATTCCGGAAGGGGCAAACAGACTTGGTTATATCCTTTCAGGATAAATTCAATGAAGAATTATTACATACCGGCAAAGCATCCATACAACTTATTGCCGATGCGACTGATCCTAATATGGCGACTACTATAACCGGATATGCAACAAACATACTTAGTGCGTATCAGGAAGAAATAAATAAGACTGTACAGGAGGCACCTATGCAGATTGTACCCGAAGTCAAACTTCTTTATAATCCGCAGATGAAAAGTGCTTACAACTTTGTTCCGGGAGTTATGGGGCTGATCCTGATGTTGATTTGCGCAATGATGACATCCATCTCAATTGTACGCGAAAAGGAGAGGGGAACGATGGAAGTGCTCTTGGTTTCGCCTATTCGTCCGATCTATATCATATTGGCAAAGGCAGTTCCGTATCTGGTGCTTTCCGTAGTGAATTTGTGTACTATACTTCTGCTATCCGTTTTTGTGTTGAACGTGCCTGTGGCCGGAAGTTTGTTCTGGCTGGGGATTGTTTCTTTGATATTTATATTTGTTGCCTTGTCATTAGGTCTTTTGGTCTCTACTATTGTAAATACACAAGTAGCGGCAATGCTTGCGTCTGGTATGGTCCTGATGATTCCGGTTATGTTACTTTCAGGAATGATATTTCCTATAGAAAGTATGCCTTTATTTCTTCAATGGTTATCCTGCATAATTCCAGCCCGCTGGTTTATTGCTGCTATAAAGAAAATAATGATTGAAGGATTGGATATTACCTATGCCTGGAAAGAAGTCAGCATTCTGATAGGAATGGCTGTGTTTCTGATGGCTGTAAGTTTAAAGAAATTCAAATACAGACTTGAATAGGAAGGAAAAATGATGATAAAATATCTAATTGAAAAAGAAGTCAAACAGTTTGTGCGTAATTCATTTTTACCACGACTTGTATTGCTTATGCCTATTGTTATGATGTTGATTTTACCCTGGGCAGCAAACCAGGAGATAAAGAATATCAATCTGGCTGTAGTCGATAATGATCATACATCCTATTCGCAACGATTGATAGAGAAGACTTCAGCCTCAAAATATTTTAATTTTACGGATTATTCTCCTTCTTATGATCAGGCATTGGAAGCAATAGAATCGGGTACTGCAGATATAATACTTGAAATTCCTTCCGGCTTTGAAAGTGATCTGCAAAAAGAGGGAGCGACCCATTTACTCATTTCAGCAAATGCTGTAAATGGAACAAAAGGGGCCTTTGGGAGTAACTATTTACTGTCGATTACGAGAGGGTACGCGGATGAGCTACGTGCGGAAGCAGGTATAGGAGTAACTTCAGCCGATAATAGTATTCCTGTTATTGAGATCGTACAGCAAAATAAATTCAATCCTCACATGGATTATAAGGTCTTTATGGTTCCCGCATTGATGGTTATGTTACTGACTTTAATTTGTGGATTCCTCCCGGCTTTGAATATTGTTGGCGAAAAAGAAGTAGGAACTATGGAACAAATAAATGTGACACCCGTATCAAAGTTAACTTTTATCGTAGCCAAACTTATACCTTACTGGTTTATTGGTTTTGTCGTATTAACAATTTGTTTTGGTATTGCTTATTTGGTCTATGGGCTTATTCCTGTAGGCAGTCTTCTTACAATTTATGTTGCCGCATTGGTGTATATATTTGCTGTTTCGGGATTTGGGTTGGTTATTTCCAATAATTCCGGTACAATGCAACAGGCGATGTTTGTTATCTTTTTCTTTATGTTGATCTTTATTCTTTTAAGTGGGCTCTTTACGCCGGTTAATAGTATGCCTGAATGGGCACAGATCCTGACAACCATTAACCCACTTAAATACTTTATTACGATTATGCGACAGGTTTATCTGAAAGGAAGCGGATTAATGGATTTACTTCCACAGATTGGTGCATTGGGCGTTTTTGCGGTTATATCTAATATCTGGGCAGTCTTAAGTTACAGGAAAGTAGAAGGGTAACGTAATTTCTCTTATCAATTTGCAACCTATCTTAATTATGATTCGTCTAATATAAAAGAGAGTTCGTTATAAGGGATACTTTCGGATGGTTTGAGATTTTGAATTGGATTGTAGACTATAGTAACTCGGCTCCCCTTCTTAGAAAAGAAGGGGGTGGACCATCGCCTCGGCGATGGTGGGGTAGTTTGAATATAATCTATAAGAACCAAATCAAAAGAGAATCTAACCGCCCCACCACTGCAAGCAGTGGTCCACCCCCTCCTTTTCAAAGGAGGGGAGCCAGGATACTTATATAGCAAAATCAAATATCCCTCAATTTAAATAACACTCTTATATTGAATTCACATATAAATGAAAAAGAGAGTCCAGAACGAATCTGATATTAAACTAAATTCAAATATGAAAACGATCATCCGTAACTTCCTGAGTGTTATTAGGCGCTTTAAAATGGCAATGGCTTTAAATATTTTAGGGTTGGCTGTAGCATTTACTACTTTTGTAATAATACTGATACAAATAAATTACGAAAACAATTTTGACCGTTGTCATCCAACTGCCGACAGAGTATTCCGTGTTGATCTGCAAAACCCCGGAACGTTCTCTGTTATATTACCTCGTGCGTTTATTGAGGAAGTACTCAAATCATCCCCTCATATTGAAGCGGGTACGCTTATTAATCCATATATTGGTTCTATATATTTTACAGTTTTAAAAGATGGAGAGAAAGTGGGGTATAAGGAGCCTATTCAAACTTGTCACCCGGAGATCGTTAAAGTTTTTGATTTTCCAATTATTGAAGGAGATGCCTATTGTCTGAAGGATCCTGAAAAGATTATAATACCCGAAAGTATGGCGAAGAAGTTATTCGGTAAACAATCAGCTGTAGGACAAACAATGCATGCAGAAGAAAATATATGGTCGAAAGATAAACAGGGTGATTATACTATTGGCGCTGTATATAAAGATTTTCCGGGTAATACGCAGGTCAGGAATGTTATCTATTCAGCTATGGATCCGGCTTTTGCACTGACAAACTTTGGAGCCAGTAATTATTATTGTTTCCTATTACTCGATAATGCTTCTTCAGCTGAAAATGTAGCGACGACTTTCAATTCGAATTTTGATTTCGCTAAAATCGGTCGCGAGAACGACAGTATAAAATTAGTTCCTATCACAGATATCTACTATCTTGATGAAAGTAAGGATGGACGAATATTCCGAAGTGGAAATAAGGATACAACCAATTTGCTGCTAGGTATTGCTTTATTAATAATGATTATTGCAATCATTAATTTTACCAATTTCAGCACAGCATTGACACCTATGCGTATTAAAAGTATTAATACTCAAAAAGTGTTAGGCAGCTCAGATAATTATCTGCGAAAGGCTTTGCTTTCTGAAGCAATATTAATCAGTTTGATTGCATGGGTATTAAGCCTGTTCTTTTTATGGATATTGAACACTACATCTGCATTACCTTTTGTGGAAGCCGACCTCCAATTATCTGCTAATAGTAAGTTGATCCTATTTACCGGAATAATTGCTGTTATTACCGGGGTAATTGCAGGAATTTACCCGGCATTTTATATGGTATCATTTCCACCGGCATTAGTCTTAAAAGGTAGTTTCGGATTGTCTCCTTCCGGTAGAAAACTCCGAACTGTGCTGATTAGCGTACAATTTGTTATTTCAATAATGCTTATTATAGGAGCCGGATTTGTTAGGTTACAAAACGATTATATGCGCAAATATTCTCTGGGATTTGATAAAGATCAGATTGCCATTGTTGAATTGAGTGGTGATATGTATCAGCGACATCATGAAACCTATGCCAATCGGTTAAAAGAATTTTCAGGTATTGAAGATGTAGCCTTTGCTCAGGAGAAGTTAGCATCTAAAGACGGCTATAATACCAGTACTACAAAATATAAAGAAAAAGAATTTCAATTTTTCCTTATTCTCGGATCGTATAATTTGCTTCCCGTTATGGGAATACCAATTACTGAGGGGAGAGGGTTTACTAAAGCAGATCAACAATCAGAAGAAGTTGTATATATTTTCAATAGCGCTGCACAAAAAGAAATGCAGATGGAAACCGGATATCTATTTGACGGATGGCTTTCCGGACGTTTAGTTGGTTTTACAGATGATATCAAATTTACTTCTTTACGATCTGGAGATAATAATATTGGTTTTGTGACAGGCAAAGTCAATGCAAATATGCCTGTTTCATATATCCGTTTGAGAGCAGGTACCGATGTGCATGCAGCAGTAAAGCACATCCGTCAGACAATTTCCGATATAGATTCCTCTTATCCGTTTGATATAGAATTCTATGATGGTATATTCAATCAGTTATACCATAAAGAAGAAAAGCTCCGAAGTCTGGTCACTTTATTCAGTATGTTAGCCATTATACTTTCATTGGTAGGAGTGTTTGGATTAGTTGTTTTTGATACGCAATACCGTCGTAAGGAAATAGCCATACGAAAAGTACATGGTTCTTCCATTGAGCAGATTCTGAATATGTTGAATAAACAGTAT
Source organism: Tannerellaceae bacterium (assembly GCA_032073245.1). Lineage (GTDB taxonomy): Bacteria > Bacteroidota > Bacteroidia > Bacteroidales > Tannerellaceae > QVMG01. Next base: position 75,006 of record DAMANX010000001.1, on the reverse strand, counting down.
CTGTATATTATCCTATACTGTTTTGTAATCGCTGCTCCTATTGCTTATTTTGCTATTAAGAAATGGTTGGAAAGCTTTGCCTATAAAACTCCTATTTATGGATGGGTATATGTAGTTGCCCTTCTTTTTATATTAACTATTACTATAGGAACTGTAACGTTTCAAAGTTGGCGGGCGGCTAACTCAAATCCGGTAGATAGTATTAAGGGTGAATAGGGTGTTGTTTAATGATTTACGTATTACTTATTATTAATAAATAGCAATACCTCTAATCTCCCCACCCAGGTGGAAAGGTCTCTTCGCCTAGGTGGAAAGATCTTTCCACCCGGGTGATTCGATCTTTCCACTTGGGTGGGGAGATTAAATCTTTCCTAAGGAACTCTCAGTAAAGCTAGGAAAAGTAGGGAAGTAGTGATGAGAAAGACGTTATGACCTGGGCAAAAAAAATGCTGGCTACTGTAAGCAGCCAGCAAATCGCATCAGTATAGAGTCTTTTGGTATGTTCTGATATATTTAATTCCTGCATCCACAGGAACCACCTCTACGATGGTTATTCTTTTCTTCCTTTCCGCTAGCTTTAATTGCTGCGTCGTCTTCTTTCGTAAAAAGAATATCTTCATCCGTAGATTCCATAAAATCATCATCAACTCCGGCTGTACGGGGAGTCGTGTTGTTTAATATAGGATCAACAGATAGTATTTCACTTGAAAGTTCTTCTCTTGCGTCGCGGATTGTCCGCATTACTTTTCTTGCCATTTTCTTTTCTTTTAAAAGGTTAGTCTATGTATATAGAACAACAAAGAAAATAAATGGTTTAAAGATTTAACCTTTGTCTTTAAGGATTACGTCATGTGCTCCTCCTTCAACTATACTGGTAGAAGAGACAAGGGTGATCTTAGAAAAGCGTTGCATGTCCTGTATGGTTGTAGAGCCACAACTACACATGGTTGCTTTTATCTTACCTAGGGTAACGTCCAGATTATCTTTCATTTTACCGGCATAAGGAACATAACTGTCGACTCCTTCTTCGAATTTAAGGGATTCATTGCCTCCCATGTCATAACGTTGCCAGTTTTTAGCACGGTTAGATCCTTCTCCCCAGTATTCTTTTACAAAACTGTTTCCAATCTTTAGTTTCTTTGTTGGAGATTCGTCGAAACGTGCAAAGTAACGTCCCATCATCAGGAAATCAGCACCCATAGCTAATGCCAATACCATGTGATAATCATGAACAAGGCCACCATCACTACAAATAGGAATATAAACTCCTTTTTTACGGAAATAGTTATTACGTGCCTGGGCTACATCAATCAGCGCAGTTGCCTGTCCGCGCCCAATACCTTTCTGTTCACGAGTGATACAGATGGAACCTCCACCAATACCTACTTTGATAAAGTCTGCTCCGGCATCTGCCAGATAGATAAATCCTTCTTCATCTACCACATTACCTGCACCAACCAGTACTTTTTCGTTATAAGTTTCTTTGATCCAGCGTAAAGTGTCGTATTGCCATTCTGAATAACCGTCGGATGAATCGATGCAAAGTACATCTACTCCGGCTTCTACCAAGGCTGGTACCCGTTCCTTATAATCACGCGTATTGATTCCCGCACCTACAAGGAGCTTTTTATCTGCACCTGATAATTCATAAGGGTTGTCTTTATGGCTATCGTAATCCTTGCGGAATACGAAGTATTGTAAGTTTTGATTTTCATCAATAATAGGTAAGGTATTCAGTTTGTTATCCCAGATAATCTGATTGGCTTCCGTAAGAGAAAGCCCTATTTGTCCCACGATAAGGTCTTCAAAAGGAGTCATAAACTCTCTGACAGTCGTTTTAGCTGAATCCTTTTCTGCACGATAGTCACGGCTGGTAACCAATCCTAATAGTTTTCCATTAGGGGTTCCGTCATCAGTTACGCCAATTGTGGAATGTCCGGTTTCGTTTACCAGTTTAATCACATCATCCAATGTATCGTCGGGAGTCAGGTTTGAATCGCTCATAACAAACCCTGCTTTAAACTTCTTTACCCTCCGCACCATTTCAACCTGGCTCTCTATAGATTGAGAACCAAAAATGAATGAGAGTCCGCCATTTCGTGCAAGTTCAATAGCCAGTTCAGGGCCGGAAACCGATTGCATAATAGCTGAAACAATAGGTATATTCAAATGAATAGCCGAAGTTTCTTCTGATTTGAATTTCACCAAAGGTGTTTTAAGAGAAACATTTGAAGGGATACATTCTTTCGTTGTTAAGCCGGGAATAAGGAGATATTCGCCAAACGTTCTTGATACGTCGTTTAAGTAGATTGCCATAAAGTCCTTTTCTTTTGGGTAAAATAATCGACAAAGTTAGTCATTTTCCTTTAGATATGAAGAGTCTGGATGTGAAAATAGAGAAAGTTTCATACACTTTTTAGTAGCCTCACTTGCTACCGGAACAAAACTATGGATTTTAGTGTTTTATAAATAGTTTTAAAGTAAGCATTAGGTCTACTACGTATCCCTCTTGCTTAGTAGTCAAAGAAGTCAAGTAGTTATCAGTCGCTTCGCTTCTTAGTAGTCAAGTAGATTATAGTGCATGCGACTACTTAACTCCTTGACTACTCTGACTTCTTTGACTACTACATGAGGCGTAATACGCCGAATGCTTATATTTTAAACGTCTATTAATTACAAGAAAGAAAGGAAAAAGTATGAAAGTTGTAGTTGACAAATCAAATACCCGCGGATATGCAAATCATGGATGGTTGAAAACCCACCATACGTTTAGTTTCGCGAATTATTATAATCCCTCACGCATTCATTTTGGAAAGTTACGTGTTTTGAATGATGATTGGGTAGCACCAAGCGAAGGATTTGATATGCACCCTCATAAAAACATGGAAGTTATATCCATACCTTTAAAAGGCTATTTACGCCATGGTGATAGTATTCAAAATACGAATGTAATCACACCAGGTGATATACAGGTGATGAGTGCGGGTACCGGAATTATCCATAGCGAACACAATAATAGTGAGGAGGAATCATTAGAATTTCTTCAGATCTGGGTTTTCCCAAGAGAAGAAAATACACAACCGGCATATCAGGATTATGATATCCGGGGATTATTGAAAAAGAACGAACTGTCACTAATCCTATCTCCTGATGGAGAAACACCGGCTTCCATTAATCAGGATGCATGGTTCTCAATTGGTGAATTAGATGCCGGATTAGTGAAAGAATATAAATTGCATAATAAAAGCAATGGAGTTTATCTCTTTGTGTTGGAAGGAGAGGTTGAAGTAAGCAATACCAATCTTTCCAAAAGAGATGGTGCAGGCTTCTGGGAAACCGATAATATACTTATCGAAGTATTAAAGAATTCAAGAGTTCTATTGATAGAGGTTCCGATGAATTAAGTCATTTAATCTGTAATATCACCATGTAGGGGCGGCCCTATGTGGCCGCCCTGAGACGCATTTGTCATTCGGGCGACCACATAGGGTCGCCCCTACGCTTTGATTAAAGCCGCTATACGCAATTCACATGAATTACATCCGTTACGGGTATCAATAGCTTTTCCCCATTTATTAGCCTCACTAAGGAAATATTCGGCTAGCTCATCTGTAGTGTAATTGTGGTCATTATGATATAAAGGAAAATCTGTTGGAAGATTTAATTTGACTGTTTTATTTTTATCTATAGCCATTAACCCTTCATAAATCAGGCAGGAGTAATCATAACGGGCATATCCATCGTCTTCCATAAACCAAGGGATAGACTTTTCGAAATAGCGCCACCCTTTCTCTTCATCACGGGGAAGCAGATAATTAATAAGCATAGCAGCAGGACTAACCAGATTTTCATCATTGATTAGTTTCTCCATTTCGGCATCTGCACGGTCAAATAATTCAGCAGCCATCTCTTTCTTGCCTGCTTTATCAGCATAATAGGTAAGAGCACAGAAAGTCCGGGCCGGAACATGCGTGCAGGATAATTGCTTGCTAAGTAGAGGTTGAGCACGGTTGTAGGCCTCCTCGAATTGCCCTTGTAACAAATAATAATCCAACTCACTATCCAAACGACAGGCAGGGCAACTCCCCATTCTATCATCCGGTGCATCATTCGCCAAATCAAGATATTTTTTAGCCTTATCAAATTCACCCAAAACCACAGTCTCGTCAAAAAGACGATCATAATAAGGACGAAGCCCGTATCCGTTTCTTTGCAAACGGCCCTTGAAATCTTCCATAATATGATTTATCTGTTCCATAGAAACATCGGGATTGTTGTACATTTCTCCCAGTATCCATTTATATTGCCACAGAAAATCACTTTCATCGAACCAGTCGGGATGCTCCTCATAAGCATTTAGTATCCAGGAAAACTCTTTTACCAGATCGGTACCTGATGCCAGATAATAACATTCCCTGATTAACTGGATACGTACATCGTACCCCCATTCAATATCATCATTGTCATCAGCAATAGCAGCTGCCTGTTTTAGTAATTGTATTTTGTCTTTAGGTGTCAGACTTTTGTTATCTTCTACCTGAAAAAGTATTTTTTGTATTTCTAATGTATATTTCATTTCTTTTATTTAATAGTAATTAGTTATACTCATTCTTCTTTTTATCATGATCAATTCTTATGTATATGCCCCAATAGATCCTGCATACCCATGACTATAAGGCGATAAAGTGATTCGTTGAAAAGATTCATTTCTTCATTATTGACCGGATATTTACCGAGAAGTAATGACTGTATATAAAGAATGTTTATAATAGCTTCGCTTACAACTTTGTCATTCATGCTTACAAGGAGAGCAACTAGTTCATTGTCTATATTCATACACAATGTCGGTACAGATTCACGTTGTTTGGAGGCAAAAGCCCCCAGTACAGAAGTGAGTGGATTATTCTTGATCTCTTTTTGTGGCGCGCTTTTTTCACCTGTTATAAATATTACAGGTGTATCTACCGGCGTAAAATGTTTCAGTTTACAAATGCAACCGAATTGCTTGAGTAATTCGTTGCAACGCACTTCAAATTCCATATATTCAGGATGCCCCCTGTATGAGGCATCCGTAAAACTATCCAGTATTTTTGCCGGGGAAACTTCTTGTAATTCAATTTCTGGATAAAGCCGGGCGGCTTTTTTTAGTAAGGATTCATCGAATGTATAAGCAGCATTGATAACCAACATTCCTTGTGAAAAAGCGATACGCCGCACCTGTTTGAAATCGTCCAGGTTTTTTGTGTAAAAGATTGTAGGATTATTTTTCCATATAGACCCAAAGTTACGGGTACCTTTATTTGTTTCGAATGGTAAGGCATCCATAAAGAGAGCAAACATATCATTATCTTCTGCAGCAATAGCCTTGATATGAAGATAATGAATATCCAGTATACGAAAGAATAGATCACGATTTGTTGCCATCAATCCTTTCAGATATTCTTTGATACTATTGCCGATCTCCTTTTGTGCTTTGCGGAGCAATTCATTATTTACTAACGATTCTCTGGATGCGGTAGAAGCCAAAGTTTCAGCATTCAAAACGCATTTAACAAAGAAAGCCCAGGAAGGCAATAAGCCACAATCTTCTTCACTCAACAACATACGTTTCAAATATATACGATGCGTAAGCCTACCGGAAAATTGTGTTTTGAAAGGAAGTATGTAGATTGTTCCTCGTATTCCCCCATTTTCTGTAGAAACCTGGAATGCATCCAGAAAACCGGATTGAAAAGTCTCGCGTCCATAATCCAAGAGGGCTTTCTTATCTGCACCGGGTACCAGCCATACGGGATGACTATCGTTTATTTGTTCCCGTAATTCTCCTTTTTCCAGCCATATAGGATAGGGGAGAGCATTGCCATAAAATTTCAGATTACGTTTAAACGTTTCATATTCAAACAGATGTTTCCATTCAGCTTTCGGAGTGAGCAATACCCGTGTTCCTATAGGCCTTTCTTCTTCCATTTGAATGGTTTCATAAGTGCCATCTGCTTTTCCACACCACCGCAAGGCTTTTTTCTCCATTGCTGAACGTGTCTCGAATACTATTTCATTGCTAACAACGAAACAGGAAAGGATTCCGATACCGAAACGCCCTATAAAGTCAGCCGAATCAAGTTCTCCCCGTTTTGAGCTTTCCCCAATTACAGTAAGAACCTGATGGATTTCATCTTCTTTTAACCCGATTCCATTGTCTTCGAATATCATCGAACCGTCATCGTTTAGCTGGACTGTCACTTTCCCTTCATAAGTTTCATCCAGACTACGAAAAGCCGTAATTGCATCAATTGCATTTTGGAGTAATTCCCGTACAAATGTGCCGGGATTACTATATATGTGCTCTGAAAGTAAGGATATCATCCCCTTCAGATTCACCTGAAATACATATTGCTTATTATTATTTTCCACCCAATATATTTATTAAATAACCACTCATCACTCACCGCTCATCACTGTCTTTTATCTTCTCCTCCGTCTCCCTACTACTTTCAACGCTTTCTCATGTCCGTTGTCGGCAGCTCTTTCAAACCACTCCATGGCAAGATCTTCATTTTCGTCTATACCTTTTCCTGTGAGATAGCAATTTGCAAGATCAAACTGGGCATTGGCAATATCATTTTCGGCTGCTTTTTGCAACAATTCTATACCTTCTTCCTGGTTCATCGTGCAACCTTCTCCATCCATCAGCATTTTACCTTTGTAATATACACCCAGATTATGCCCCTGATTTGCAGCATCATTGAACCAACGGAAAGCTTCCGGGTAATTTTCTTTGACACCCGTACCGTAATAATAACATAACGCCACATAATACATGGCACGGATATATCCGTCTTCAGCACCTTTCAGATAATATTTAAAAGCTTCCCCTTCGTTCACTTCTGTGCCGTATCCATATTCCAGGCATACACCTAATCCTTCATTTATCACCTCATTTTGGGCCGCTTTGACGTAATAAGGATAAGCACGTTCATACTCTTCTTTCCCTTCATAATCATAGAGGAAATAATCTCCTAATTCCAGGTTTGCATAAGGGTAATCACTCTCTGCAGCTTTAATGAGCCACTTGAAACCTTCCGGATAATCCACCGGAACACCCTCCATTCCATATACATAATAACATCCGGTTTTATATTCGGCATACGTATATTGTAGTTCGGCAGCCCGTTTCATAATCTCCAGTGCTTTTGGGCCGTTAGCTTCAACTCCTTCTCCATACTCATAACAGAGTGCCAGTTCAGCCATTGCTTTCGCGTGTTCCTGATCTACTGCTAGTTGGAAATATTCCACCGCTTTATCGGGATTCTCGTCGGTGCCAAGTCCATAACGATAACAGCGCCCTAATAGGTATTGCCCATGAGCATAGTTGTAAGCAACCGATTCAGTCAGTAATTCAAAAGCTTTAACAGCATCTTCTTCTACCCCATTCCCGTCTTCGTACATAAGAGCCAACTCAACCATGCAATAGGGAGAGCCAAGTGTGCGTCCTTTTTCGTAATAATATTTGGCTTTCTCTAAATCCAGATCAACTCCAAGCCCGTATAAGTAATAACGTCCTGCGTATTCACAGGCATAGGATTCGTTCATTTCCGCAGCCTTTTCGAAATAGCCGATTGCTTTTGCGTGATCGGGTTCATTGTTTTCACTCATTTCACCACTATCATAAAGGATACCTAAACGATAGGCGGCATTTGAAGAGCCTGATTCAGCAGCTTTCTCAAGTAATTGTATAGCAGTTGTTTTATCCTGATCAAGCATCTCTCCGTTAAAAAGAAGATAAGCTTTAGTGATAAAAGCTTCTGTGTAATTCATTGCAATGGCTTCATCAAGTAGCTCCAACCCTTTTTTCTCTTGTTTCCAATTCTCATTGAAAAGGTAAATCGTTGCTAATTGCCATGTGCTATATTCGTCATTATAGAGATATCCTTGTTGCAACCAAGAGATCCCTTTTTCTTCATTCTGCCAGGTTTCACCCGATTCAAAATAACAATAATAAAGACTTCGTATGACATCGGGGCGACCGTAGCGGAAGGCTATCTCCATATATTCAAGTGCTTTTTCCGGCTCAGATGCTTCTCCTAATTTATTATACAGAATAAAGGCAATACGCATCATGGCAAAACCGGAAGGAACTTTCTCTAAAACCTTTTCATAGGATTCTATTGCTTCCTGATATTTTTCCTGCAGATCGAAGATAAAGGCACGTTGTTCCAATGCCATACGTAGTAGAAAAGGATCTGTAGTTTCAGCTTCCATTTGATCGAGCATTTCTATTGTTTCAGGAATACGATTGTCATAAATAGCTATAAAACCTTTGTATATGGCAACCCTTCCTTTTGCTCTATCTGTTTTTACAGTATCCATCAACGCCATACCCTTTTCTTTGTCTGCCGGTCCGCAAAAGCCAAAATAGAGATAATATCCCAGTATACTTTGGGCATTATCGCTTCCCCGTTCTATAGCTTCTTGTAAAAGATTCAACGTCTTTTGTTTGTCAACATATCCGCGGCGTGCAGAATAGTATTGAAGAGCTTTTTCAATAAGTATATCCGCAGAAGAAGGGGTTAGTTTATCAATAATATAATGTATCTTGTGCCAATACCAATCGTAGTCTTCCGCATTAAAATCTACAGAAGCATTACAGTCGAATCCTTTAAATAACCACTCAAAGAAATCCTGCGTCTGAGATATATCATATCTTGAATCGATTGCAAACTCTAATAGAGCTAATGCCTCAAACCATTTCTTAGACTCAGTTAATACATTGAGGGGATTATAAGCCTCTATCTGTTCTGCTATTGACTTCTCTGATTGTTGAGCGGCTTTGTATTGTTTTTCATAAAAACTTGAAATTGATATATCAAGTTGAAGAGAGTTTTTTTGTATATCCATGGCCTTACTTTTTGTTTATCCTGATTATCTGTGTGAACAAAAGGAAATATCCAGCTCAATATTTCTCTATTTGGGAAACAAATATACAAAAGTGTGATTATTTATGGATGTATCCGGCTATAAAAATTAGTGACTATACGATCCTCCTCTTTTTATTGAACTTAAAAAGAAGAAAATCGTTAAGTTGATATTATCTTTGAGGTGTAAAACAAAAGATGGTATCATGAAACCTATTTATAAATGGGGATTAGCGCTCAGTGGAGGTGGTGCGCGTGGCTTTGCACATTTAGGAGCTTTACAGGCAATGGATGAGAGAGGTATTCAACCGGAAATTATATCCGGAACAAGTGCTGGCTCTTTAGTAGGAGTCTTTTATGCTGATGGATATACACCACAAGAAATATTTGCCCTGTTTCAGGATATTAAGTTTCGTAATATTATTACGACCACATTGCCACAGGATGGCTTCTTTAAAACAACCGGTATCTATTCTATTCTGGAAAAACATCTACATGCAAAACGATTTGAAGATTTGAAAATACCTTTGCGGGTCGTAGCTTCTGATATTGAAGAAGGCAAGCCATGTATTTTCAGTACCGGAGATATTATACCTGCGGTTATTGCATCTTGTTCTGTACCTATTGTGTTTACTCCTATGGAGATAGATGGACATCATTACGTAGATGGAGGAATGTTCGTTAATTTCCCTGTTTCCGTAATCCGTAAAGATTGCTGGAGGGTAGTGGGAATAGATGTAAGCCCAGTTATTACGATGAAATATGACCGATCATTTAAGTATATCATTGAGCGTACTATGAATTACATGGTGGGTGCGAATACTGTTGATGAAATCAAGCGATGTGACTATATGATCGGTTCTAAAGACATATCTCAATATTCACTTTTTGATTTTAAATATGCACAGGAGATCTATCGGAAAGGTTATGATATGACTGTGAAATATTTGGATGATAATAACGCTAGGATAGAGAAAGATATGAAAGCAAAGCCCAAGTCTAAGAGTTTTTTAGGGCATAGTGTCAAAAAAATAATAACAGGATTATCTAAAAAGTAATTTAATCTCCTAAGATTTAGAGACGGTGAACGCCGATAAGTGTTAAATGTAAATCGAAGATCGGCCTTAGCCAATAACCCCGGGTAAAACCCGGGGAATATAGAAAACTATAAAAGTTAAGACTAGTTATTTTTCTCGTTCATTCTTTTTATGCTTTCGATTCGATTATCGGCTTCTTCCTCAATCTTGTTTTTGGTTTGATCGTAATCTTTTTCGATATTTTTCTTGATATCCTTTGATTCTTGCTTGGCCGCAGAAATAATATCTTTCGCAAAAGGATCGTCCGAAGCTTTTTTAACTTCCTTGAAATCTTTGTATCCTTCTTTTACTTCTTGTTTGAGATCTTTAGTTTCCGATTTGATTGATTTCAAATCATCTTTTCTTTCACTTTTAATTTCTTTGATGCGATCATCTGCCGCTTTCTCTACGTCTTTTGCAACACTATTCAGATCCGAATAGAAACGATTGCTGTTGTTTTGATTATCATTCATAGTTCTTAAGTTTTTAACTTCATAGCGAAAAGCCGTTATGAAGCAATTGATTATTTACGTTAGTTATAAAACAGGTCGGAAAAGGAATTGTTTAAAATTAGAGAGTGATCTCTTCCAAAGGATTCCAAAAAACGGTTTTCCAGTTTTTTATACGGTCATTTACTACTAGAATACCTTCAGCTTCCAGAAGCTGTTTCATTTCATTGGAAGAACCAAAAGCGTCTTTACCAGATAAGATTCCCTGACTGTTTACAACTCGATGGGCAGGTATATTATTTGCAGAGGAGTCACAGGTAGCCATTATCTTTCCGACCATACGTGATAAATTAGAATAGCCAATCGCTTTGGCAATAGCTCCATAGCTAGTAGCGCGTCCATAGGGTATTGTTTTGACTATTTCATAGACTGCTTCACGGAGGGCCTCTTTTTCAGTCATCATCTTTGTTGCAACCAAGTTTTAAAGGAATTGATTTTTGCCGGATTGTTATTTATAAAATAATCCGATTCCTTCTGAAAGGAATGACTTATGTAATGACAAAAAGGTTCCGTATAACCAGATGAGGTGAGAGATGCAAAAAAAGGAACATAGAAATCCCACCAGAATCCGGTATTCTTGTGCGCATCTTTTAATTTACCCAAAGAAGAAAAAAAGGAATAAGTGGTTTTAATAAAGATATGACTATTTGTTTCACTGGTTTTACCTTCTGCAATATGTGACGCAGCTAGTTCAGAAAGCATTTTATTTACCTCTTGTATATCAGCAATATCTGTGTCGTCCAGGCGAAGGCTACTATCACTTAATTGCAGATGAAGCCCATTATACGCCCATTCCGAACGTTCGGTATTTGGTTCCAAGAGAAGAAAGAAGTAGAGGCTTAACAGGCTTTCTACTCTTTTGTTTATACGCATCATTGTTCTTCCCAGGTTCAGGTGCGCTCCGGAATGCTGCGGATTAATTTCGATAGCAGCAATAAAAGCATCTTTGGCATTCTCATATTCCATTTTAGTATGATAAGCCAGCCCCAGGTTATAGTGGAGTAAATCGAAGTCAGGATAGAGATCAATACCTTCCAGAAAAATATCTATAGCTTCATCCGTTTTTCCCAAATAGTTTAGCGAAGAACCTTTTGTATTATAGGAGAGTATAGCGTATTTGTCATTCCTTTTAATTAATTTATCACTGTATTCAATAGCTCCATAATAGTCTCCCATTTCAACCATTGAAATAGATATTTCATAAATAGCTATTTCCGACTCTGGGTCTATTGATAACGCTTGTTCATACAGTGCAATAGCTTTTTTATATTCTTTTGCATCATGATATCTTATACCCACATTGATAATACTATCCACTTGTGTCTGGGCATGTAGAAATGTTGTAGCAAAAAGTAATCCGAAAAGGATAATCAATTTATTTTTCCCACTTGTCGTTAAACTCACGGGTTTATGTCTCTTAAAACCTTCCATAAATCTAATTTATTGTAAAGTAAGCATATTTAAATCAGATGACAAAATGAAAGGGTATGGTTTCATTTTTAGTGAGTATTTATCTTGTATGCTTTATCATTCACTTTGATAAAATAGATACTTTGAGGCATAAGCACATATTCTCCATTACCGGATAGAACTTCTTTCTTAATCTGTTTCCCGTTTGTAGAATAAATGCTAACAGACAATGTTTTAGAATCCATGTTTTCTAAATGAATTGTATTGCCTATGGCGAAGAGATTGATCCGGTTATTGTCATTCTCTGTTTGTATATTGTTTGTTATGGGAGGGTATGGTGCACTATCTTTTATTGTCCATCCTACATCTTTTAGAATAGCCAGAATATGGCCTCCAAAATATCTTGTTGTTTGTCCATACTGAGTGCCCGGAATCATTAAGTTGGCATTCTGATTATCCTCATATATCATATCTACATGGCAGATGCTTGCAGAAGTGAGTTCAGAAGGAGCATGCAGTTTTATAGGTGTGTTTTTATTTGATTTAAGAGTATTGGGACCAGAGAAGTGTACCCGATCGCTCGTTAACAATTCCTTTTGTAGTTCTTCATTGGGATAATATCTTGAATCCAGAATTAATTTATTATCATGATCTGCTATATATTTATCAAAAATATAAGGAAAAGAGTAATCTTTGGTTTTATGCGTAAACATACTACTCATGCCCAATCCATGTGTCAGTTCATGTAGGGTAACTGTTATAATATCCTGTTCATCTGAATCGGGTTGTTCATTTATAGATAAACACCATTTAGTCATGGAATTAAAGGCAAAGGTGATATTTTCTTCATTATATTCATTACTGCTTGATAATTGATTAAGTAATTCCTTAGGATATTTATAGTTCGGATCTAATTCCGGGAATTCATTTGTATCCGTAATGGATACAAAGTTATTATAAGCCTCAGCAAGAACATTTATTTCTTCTAAATCTTTTGACCATATAAATCCAATAGTCATCAGATTATTGATATGAAAAGTTTCATCAACAATAGTAAATGCATCAATGATCCCTTGTATAGCTTTATCAGGCCAGTCTTCAGGAGTTAATTCGTTTGGGAGAAGGTCACCTGATTCATAGAAAACCAGACGTATATTACCGGATTCAGTGGTACGAATCTTTTCTGCATGCATTTTATGGAAAGTTGCTGCAGTGAAAAGAATAAAGAATAATATAAATTTAATAAAATAACGGTTGTTCAAATGTTTCATAATTGGAATGTTTAAAGCATAGTTAAGCCTTTATAATAAAAACAAATCTTTTTAAGGGTTGTTTCTTTACAATAATACAATTAATGTTAACCCAGGTAAGCATATTTTTGTTTTAGGATTGAATTGGTTCATACAAGAAGAGTATATTTGCATATAAGTTAAAGATATTGATATGGATATTATTTTGATTATTCTGGCTTTCTTATGCGTAATAATTGGAGTCGCTGGTTCTATTTTGCCTGCTTTGCCGGGACCTCCGGTGGCTTATCTTGGTTTGTGGTTGGCTCAATGGAGTAGCTATAATGAATACTCTACTCCCTTCCTGATATGGACTGGGGTTGCAATGGTAATAGTGAGTGTGATAGATAATATTCTACCCCCTTATATTACTCAAAAGACGGGAGGTTCTAAATACGCAACAATCGGATCTGTAGTTGGTATGGTAGTCGGTATATTTTTTACTGCTATAGGTATGTTGTTAGGAATGTTAATTGGTGCATTTGTTGGTGAACTCCTTTTTGCGAAGAATGGAGCGACAAATGCATTTAAAGCTGCTTTAGGCGCTTTCGCAGGATTTCTGGCAGGAACAGGAATCAAGTTGTTGTATTGTTTCTTTATTTTGTATTCTCTTATATTCTAACTGTCTATTTTTAATGTAGCTTCTGCATTAATCATTTATATTGTTACATTTGAAGATAATATCAACATGTAGTGGCAGCCCTATGTGGCTGCCCAAAATCCCAAAATAAATACGTTCGGGCGGCCACATAGGGCCGCCCCTACGAGATAAACACCTTCAAATACATTTCAATTTAAAGGTGAAATACCATCTTACCAGGCTTCAGGATTTACCCTTTTCCCTTATTGCAACTTATATACTAAATCCATTGTTATATTACATATAATATTGATGTATAATGGATATTCAAATACCTAAAACAAATAAAAAGCGTGTAGTTATCATTGGTGGAGGCTTTGGGGGAATTACTTTAGCAAATAAATTAGATGAGAAATTATTTCAGGTAGTATTGATCGATCGTTATAATTATCATCAGTTTCAGCCTTTGCTGTATCAGATTGCTTCATCCGGTCTGGATGTAGGTTCTATCTCTTTTTCCTTCAGGAAACTATTTAATAAAAAGAAGGATTTCTATTTTCGCCTGGCAGAAGTTACTTCTATTTATCATGAATCAAAAAAGATTGAAACTTCTATTGGAGATTTGAGTTATGACTATCTGGTGATAGCCGCCGGAACGACTACTAACTTCTTTGGTAATGATGTAATAAAGAAAAAGGCGTTACCGATGAAAAGTGTGGAAGAGGCGTTGACTCTTCGCAATACACTTTTACTCAATCTGGAAAGAGCCTTGGATTGTCCGGATCCTGCTATCAGGCAAGGTTTGCTTAATGTTGTTATCGTAGGTGGAGGTGCAACCGGAGTAGAAATAGCAGGCGCTATTTCAGAAATGAAAAAATATGTCATTCCAAAAGACTATCCTGATTTATTGAACGAAGAGATGAATATCTATCTTGTAGAGGGAGCAAACAGACTATTGTCGGGTATGACGGAAGAATCTTCGGCAAATGCATTGCATTTTCTGGAAAAGATGGGGGTGAAGGTCATTCTCAATAAGTTGGTAACCAACTATGAAGGACATCGAGTGATCTTAGCTGATGGTAAAGTAATTATTTCTGAAACGCTAATCTGGGTAAGTGGAGTAATTGCAGAACAATTTGATAATTTGCCACCGGATATAACCGGTAAAGGTCAAAGATTGCTAGTGAATGAATTTAATCAATTAAAAGGTTTTGAAGATATCTTTGTGATAGGTGATAATTGTTTGCAAACAGAGGCTGCATATCCGAACGGACACCCCCAGGTAGCTCCGGTAGCCATACAACAAGGGAAATTATTAGCCGAAAATTTAAAGAATTTACAAAAAGGAAAACCTTTTCGGGCATTCAAATACAATAATCAAGGAACCCTTGCTACTGTTGGTCGTAATAAAGCAGTAGCAGATTTGCATAAAATTCATTTACGTGGTTTTCCGGCTTGGGCAGTATGGATGTTAGTGCATTTACGTTCTATTCTCGGAGTAAAAAATAAGATAGTTGTGTTAATTGACTGGGTATGGAATTACTTCACCTATGACCTTTCCATGCGGCTGATTCTTTTTGCCAAACCAGAGAATCTAACAGATCAGCGATTGAAAGATGATTATACAGATAAAAGAGTGAAAGAATAAATTAATTCGATATAAAGATTAGATTCAAATAGAGGAAGATTTGATGGTATTCGTCTTGTAGGGGCGGCCCTATGTGGCCGCCCGAATTTATAGATTTTGCAGGTATTGGGCAGCCACATAGGGCTGCCCCTACATGTTGATATTATCTTCAAATTTTAAACTATTTGAAATTATTATCCGCATTAATCTGTGAATAGAAGATCGACCTTATTCTGATTGTAAATTTATAACAACATATTCAGACTGTGATCCAATGCGGAATTTTCCACCCCAAATACCTAATCCTGAACTAACATAAAAATGTGAATTCCCTTTTTGTAAATACCCATGATCAATTTCAAACATAGCTTTTGTAACAAGGGTAATAGGCCATACCTGTCCTCCATGCGTATGTCCTGATATTTGTAAGTCAATTCCGTTCTTTTCCGCTTCTTCCAAATGGAGAGGTTGATGATCAAGCAGAAGAAGAGGTTTTGTTTTATCGAGTGATGCAGTCAGTTCTTCGATAGATTTGCGGTTAGGATTGCTTCGGTCATCACGGCCGATAATGTAGAAGCTGTCATTCACTAAAGCTACCGAGTCTTTTAACAAAGTTAGGCCTGCCGCTTCAAGGAAAGCAGTTGCTTCTGTTGCATTTGCTATATATTCATGATTCCCCATTATAGTGTAAACACCCAAACGTGATTTAATTTGATAAAAAGGGGATGCCATATCTTCAGCAAATAGAGGTTTTACACTATTGTCTATAATATCGCCGGCAATCAATACTAAGTCGGGTTCTTCCTTGTTGATAAGATCAACCCATGACTCCAATTCTTTTTTTCCAATATTAAATCCAATATGTAAATCACTAATTGCTACAATCTTTAGGTTCTTCTTTCCTTCCAAGGTTAACTCTTTTTTTATGGGAATGGTCAATTCAACACGCTCTTTATGAATGTAACGGTAATATCCAATGGATAATAATAGGCCGATTGTGGCAAATACACTTCCGAATCCAATCCAGCTATTATACATAAAGCGTTCTACCGGAATCAAATGAGTCACCCGCAATAAGTCAAGAACAAGGAATAAAAGGATCAGATATAAAAACATAATCAACCAGGAAGTGCTTAATTTATACCCGAATGCAGCAAAGCCCATCGGAAGAAAATCTCTCCCCACGAAACTAAGTACAAGGCTAAGAATAAATAAAACAGCAGCACCAACCAATAGTATTCTGCCAATCAAATTAGGTGGCATCATCTGCCAAAGCCGGTAAAATACATAAAAATAACCACCCAGCACAACAGACAAAAACAACAAAACAAAAACTATTCTCATCTTTTTAACTCTTTGTTTTACTATAACTCCTTAACTTCTCTAACTCTTATTCTCCTGCCTGCTCCACCAGCTCTTGTAATGCCTCAGGACTATATCCCATCTCAATAGCTTTCGTGAAATCATTTAATGCACTCTTTTTTTCATAACGGGATAAATTAATCTTCCCACGCAAAACATATAAGAAAGCAGAAGGTTCACTTTCTGCAAATATTTTATTTATATCAGCCAGTGAACGTGCGTTTTTCCCCATCTGAAAATAAAGATCTGCACGGCCTTCATGCAGGCTCCAATCACGAGGCGCCTTACTGATCAGGAAATTGTATATCTTTTCACTTTCTTCAAAGTTTCCCCGCATCTTTTCCATAATAGCATAACCAACTCTTCCACGGACAGTTTTGTCATTGATCTCTAGTATTCTTGCAAAATCATTCTCAGCCGATAAGAAATCTTCTTGTTCCAGATAGAGTAATCCCCGGTAATAAAGAGCTTCCTGATGTTGAGGCTCAATCATAAGCAGGGCATTATAATCCTGAATAGCTTTTTCCGTATCGCCCATCTCTACATATAAAGTAGCCCGGTTCTCAAGCAAACCGGCATTATTGGGAACACGGGTGAGCGCCGCTGAATAGGAGAGGATAGCTTCCTCCAATTTGCCCTGTTGACGTTGAATTGTACCCAGATTTGTCAGTAAAGCAAAATTACCCGGATTGGCCGGTTCCTGGTTTAGTGCTGTACGTAGACTCTCTTCCGCAGCAGCTAAGTCTTTCTTTTCCAAATAATCAAAGCTTTTTTCCACCCATTCTGTGTATGTCTGACTGTAACTACTGGCCGCTAGCAGGGAAAAGATCGCAAATATTGCAAGGATTCTCATTCTATTATGTTTAATACAAGTGCATACTTAAATTTTAGTGACAAAGATACGATCTGTTTCGTGAAGAGGGCTTAATATAATTATAAATAAGGTAAAATGTGAGGATGCTATTTTTCTATACATTAAATATATAATAAATCCGAATGATAATTAAGGATGAGATTTGACCGAGGGAAAAAATGAATAAGACAGACGCTATATTCTATTTATATGAAAACCAAAAAGACAGACAAAAGAAAAGATAACCTCATTATTGATAGGTTAAAAAGTGTTTCTATGTATGGTTTGTGTTCATAATACCTATAAAACAAAGACAAACTATATATAGAAGTGACAATTTGTATATCCTTATTATGGAAAAGATCATACTTTACTTGCGGAGATGCTTCAAGAATAGTTATATTTTAAGGTTTACTATATAAGTATCTGTTGTTTGAACTGTAGTAACTGGCTCCCCGCCTTAGTTAAGGCGGGGGTGGACCGCTGCCTGCAGCGGTGGGGCGGTTGGTATTCTTGATAAATTATAAATACTTTTTTTCTCTTTTTCTCCCACCACCCCACCATCTCAAGCGATGGTCCACCCCCTCCTCTGGCAGGAGGTGAGCCAAGGAACTCATATCATATTACCTTCAAATACTTATCAATTTGAAGATAGTCCACAACTTTTCGGAATGGTTGAATGTTTATTTATTTTCTTTATGTATAAACCTTCAATTATTACTTTTGATTATAGCTTAAATGGCTTGTAATACAGCCTAATATACATATAAACACAATTCCTCTTTTGAATATTTTATTCATTTCGTTGTCAAAACGGGGGTTTTTGTACAGAAAACGGCTGAATATGGATAAGAAAGGCCTTAAATGGACAAAAAAAAGAAAAGAAACGATTGCAGTTATAAAAGTTATGTTTACTTTTGCTCACTGGATACTGGGGTGAACTGTATTATAACGGTTCAGATTCCCC
Organism: Tannerellaceae bacterium; assembly: GCA_032073245.1. Lineage (GTDB taxonomy): Bacteria > Bacteroidota > Bacteroidia > Bacteroidales > Tannerellaceae > QVMG01. Next base: position 56,421 of record DAMANX010000001.1, on the reverse strand, counting down.
GGAAATGATAAGATTTTTACTTATTTTACTTTAGAACGAACTTATTTACTTTAGTATTAATATTAATTTATTTATTATGAACAAAAAGTTTTTTACGCTGTTAGTTGCGTTATTTGCAGCTATTAGTTTCGGAACTCAGGCGCAGATTACTGTTGAGGCTGCTTCAGGTAATTTCTCTTCTTCAAGAGAATATCTGTTGTCAACTGATGGCGGTGGTACTACTGCGGCAAAATTCCTTTCTGTAGTTCCTACATCTTCCGGTTCTCGCCTGGTAGAAGTTTCAGGTGTTCCCCAAGGTTATACTGCTTTAAAGCAGGCTTCTTGGACTATAACTATTAACACTACTAGTGGGGTATATCCTATCTACACATTTACCAATGTAGCTACAGGTGTTGTTTTGTCGTTAGGACAGGCAGAAGATGGTATTGGCAAGTACAATGGTACTCAAAACGTTATTGGTGGTGACTTCAATCAATGGACTGCTAATAAAATGGGTATTGCAAGTGATGCTACACGTCGTTTCCATTGGGTTGTTTCCAGTACAAAAGTGAATGTTTTGGCTAAAGCTGGACAAGACGATGAAGCTACTGCTGCTTATGGTGCAGCTGTTCTTGCTGTTATGCCTAAGTACATTGATGCAACTGCTGTAGATACTGACCCAAATGCAATTGAATTGACCGCTGTTACAGCTAAAGGTGAATTTATTTTAACTCCTAACGACTTGAATACTCAATTAGGAAAAGTGGGTGAACCAAGTGCTGCAGGTGGTGTATTACTTGCTACAATGGAGAATTTCTTCAAATTGAATCTTGATCCAGAAGCAACAGACCAAACTCCATTAACACATGAATTGCAGGCTCGTTCTGTAAAACGTTGGGAAATTAAATATGGTACAGAAGATAGATTGTTCTATCAAACAGCTTATGCTCCTGCTGCTGCAGTTCCTAATGTATGGGATATTGCAGATAAAGGAGACGCAATGTATATCTCAATGTATCCAAAAGGAACAAAGGAAGATAAAACAAAAAATCAAGATAATATTGTAGCTTCTGTAAGAGCATACAACTCTACACTTACAGACGCTGATAATGATGCTTGGTATGCTTTGTATTCTAAAGATAAAGATGGTTACGTTGTAGTTGATACAATGTATGTTCCTGGTACAGATCAGGTAAACAATGGCTTAATTAAGTTAGATGTTGACGGATTGTATAACGCAAAGAATGAAACTCGCTATCGTTTGCCAGAATCTTATCTGTTCCAATTCAGATATGATGCTAAAACAAACAAATTACGCATTATTTCTAAGGGATATGTAAATAAAGTAGTTAAGAGTACTGTAAATAATTATGATAATGCTAAATTACCAGTTAAAACTACAACTTCTAATGCAGAATACTATGCAGGTGTAGCTAATCCTACTGCTTCTACAGCGGGTGCATATAATGCTATCTGGCCGGTTAAGAAAGGTTCTTTATGGGCAAATGGTAATTATACGTCAGAAGGTGGTGCTATAACAGTAACTCCTCAATTGCCGGGTGCATCTAAAACAGATCCTAATAATTTGGTTGCTCCTTGGGATCCTACAGGAACAACTTATACTCCAGGACATGATGTATATGTGACTTATGCAAAATTGAACAACGAAGTAGTATATACATTAGGTAGTAAAGAAGAAGCAGGTATTACATTAGGAATGTCTGGTGCTTATGTTCCTGCTTATGTTCCTTCTGATCTATATTTATTACAAGTTGTTGCATCTTCTGATGCAAGCCGTGTAGGTAAATATTTGAAGATGAGCTTGGATGGTGTTCCTGAATATGTAGAACAAGCAGACCGTCAGGTATTTGCTAATATGCCTTCTGCACAGTGGGTATTGACTACTACAGGTACAAATCAAAATTGGTCTTCTTCTTTCATCAATCGTGAATTTAACAGACCATTCTATACAAATGTAGCTGATCAATCTAAATATAGCGGACGTACATATAAAGGTGCAGGTGATAACACATTCTTCTTCTTAGGTGCTGAAACATTCAAGTATTATAAGATGACTAATGGTACTGATAAACACTTAGGTTATAAATATATCGATACTGAAAGTAATGTAGATATCAACAGATACGAATTGAGATTCTTACATGCTTTGAAACTGGATAATCCTGTAAATACAAAATCAGATAAAGACTCTGCTATTTGGGTAGATACTGATCCTGAAGCTGCTATTTCATTCCAGTTCGAAAAAGTTTTGGATGATACTTATGGATATTATGCAAGTGGCACGAAGAACAAATATGTTCAATTGGAACGTGGTGTTTACAAAGCAAAAGTAAATCAAGCTGACAACTTTGATGTTATCGATCGTTACATTGCTTATAACAAAGCAAATAAGAAATATTATCTGACATCTGAAGATAATGCTTCTAAGTTCTTGTTGAAGACTAACAATGAAACTTCTGACAAACCTTATTATGTATTGCTAGAAGCTAACGTAAGAACTAACCTGTTAAAAGGTAAGATGACTACTACAGGAACTGTTGCTGGTACAGATATTACTTATAAAGCTGTTGTTAAAAGTGGATTTAGTGGTGATGCATTCTCTATGGTTGCTGATGATGATTTAGTAGCTACTTGGGGTGATTCAGATGGTGGTAGCCCTGCTACATATAGAGAACTTGAAGGTTATTTCTATTCAACCCAGCAAAAAGCAATTGATGAGAATGGTCTTGAGTATTTGAAATGGGCTCCTAAGGCTATTTCTCTTAATCCGCAAGATGATGAATTTAAAACATTCTTGGCTGTAAATGAAATTACTTTGGATGAATTTAGTAGTTATTATATTAACAGTATAATTGGTTTCGTTGAGTCTGGGGTTGCAGCTGATGCAGGTAAATATTTTATCTTCTGGAATGCTAAAAAAGCATTAGCTAATGATACTTATGCAATGTCTAAAGTAGCAGTTGATAACAATACATTAGACCTTTCAAATGGTATTTTGCCTGATAATACAACTAGTGAAGTTGTAAACTCAGCATTTGCTATTGAGCCATCAAAGACTAAGATCTACCGTCGTATTGGTGATGAAGAAGGCGAAGATGGAAAAGAAGATATCTTGAAATTCTTCCGCGTACTTAATCCTAACGAATTCCTTTATGAAGATGCTTTGACAAGTCCTTCAAAAGGTAAAGGTATGAACTTCTTAGGAGTTGAAGGTAAAGGTGAAGACATGAACAAAGCAATGTATGTTCAATATACTTCCGGTACTGTAATGCCTCAATATTTGATTGGTCTTCGTGTTACTTATCATGAAGCAATAAATGATCTTTGTTCAGTTTGTGGTCAACCAGATTGCGAACACTCAAATGTAAAAGATGCATTCTATACTGGTGACTTCTTAGTTAACTTGTATGACTCTGTGCAGTACTATGCTGGAAATCAAGCAAAGCAAGATATCTTCAAATTCCAAGAATATACACGTTTAGCGTTTGTTCCTGGTATCCTTTCAGAAGATAAGAAAACATTATATATTGATAATTCAGCAATGGGTGCTCAATATAGTGAGTTTGATCTGACAGTAAATCACCACAGTCCGGTATTATTCCAATTCCGTCTGTTGAACTCTGAAGAAAAACAATTCTTGTTCGAAACAGAATCTTGGGTTGATAACGATCCATTTGCAGGAGGTATTGCTCCAATTGAACAAGGTGGTTGGATTAAGAGCCATAACGGTGTGCCAGTAGTAATTGGTAAATTGAAATTTGACGAAGCTTACAAACAAGCTGATGTATTTGATATTGAAGTTGCAAAAGAAGGTGAATTGCCAACTAACAACAACGGTATCGAATCAGGTGATGTGAAGATCGCTGGTGGTTACGGAGACGTTACTATCACAGGTGCTGCTGGTAAAGAAGTTGTGATTAGCAACGTATTAGGCCAGGTAATTGCAAAACAAGTACTTTCTTCAGATAACGTTACTATCGCTGCTCCTGCAGGTGTAGTAGTTGTAGCTGTTCAAGGTACTCCTGCTGCTAAAGCTTTGGTAAAATAATAAAGTAAATAAGTGAACCCTTAAGGGTTACTATAAACTGCAAAGCCCCATCGATTTCGGTGGGGCTTTCTTTTTGTATTAATGTCTTCCTACTCTTTAAAACAATAATTTTATGTAATATTGTGTTCATTATTCCGTTATTAGTATGCTATGAGCAGTATTTATGATTCCCGGCAACGGTTGAAATTTATTTTTATAATAGCGGCAATGGCTATTGCGGTAGTTTCATTGGTGGTTTCTGATACGTTGGTGAAAGACCTGGCGCGTGAGGAACGGCAAAAGATGGAGATATGGGCGGAAGCTCAGCGTGTGATAGCCAGTCCGGAAACAATTAGTCCGGAGGAAGAGGCAACCCTTAATATGGCTCTTATATTGAGCGTAATTCATGGGAATCGTACAATTCCTGTTATATTATGTAATGAGAATGATGTAATATCAGAGTATAATAATATAGACGTACCGGAAAATGACCCGGAAGAATATCTGCAACAAAAATTGCAGGAGCTTAAAGCAAAGAATTCACCTATTGTTCTTGATTTTGGCGATAATACCTATCAATACCTTTATTATGATGATTCGGTTATCCTGAAACGTTTAAATATTTATCCCTATGTACAGCTTGCTGTTCTTTTTATCTTTATTTTAATTGCATTCCTTGCACTGGCAAGTACCAAAAAGGCAGAGCAGAATAAGGTTTGGGTCGGTCTGTCAAAGGAAACAGCCCATCAGTTGGGTACGCCGATATCTTCTCTGATTGCCTGGGTGGAATATCTACGAGCCAAAGATATTGATCCCGGGCTGCTGGATGAAATGGGAAAAGACGTGGCTCGTTTGGAGATGGTGGCGGATCGTTTCTCAAAGATAGGTTCTAATCCTGATCCTGTGCCGGTTGATGTAAATGAGTCGATTCGTTCGGCACTTGGATATATGGGTTCCCGTATCTCTTCCAAAGTGAAAATACATACTGAACTTCCCGATAATCCGGTTCTGGTACGGATGAATGACTCTTTATTCTCATGGGTAATAGAAAATCTCTTGAAGAATGCTGTAGATGCTATGGGAGGACAGGGAGAGATCACTTTTCATGTGGAAGAAGCTAAACAGGGCGTGCGTATCGATATTTCAGATACAGGGAAAGGAATTCCCAAATCAAAATTTAAAACGGTTTTTAGCCCGGGATACACAACTAAAGCCCGTGGTTGGGGATTAGGACTCTCTTTAGTGAAAAGGATCATAGAATCCTATCATAATGGCCGTATCTATGTTAGAAACTCTGAGATAGGGAAGGGTACTACCTTTCGAATTGAGCTTAAGAAATATAAATATAGTTGAAATCCTATTTTTCTACAATAGGATAGTGTTTGCGGTGTTTCAGTAATTTCGAATTGAGGAACATTTGAATATTTTTTTCAACACGGAGACACGGAGCACACGGAGATTAATATATTAAAAATCAAATAAAACAACTCTCTGTTCTCTGTGTCTCCGTGTTGAAAATTTATCTTCACATTTTAACAATATTCGAAGATTCTCTATTCTTCTTGTAACTAATATATTAAAGTGTTCCAGGTGCTTTCAATTTTCAGCTTTCAACTTTCAACTGACAAAATATCCAATGATATTTTGTATATGTGTTTTCTTTTTTCGTACCTTTGCAAGGTTTTTACACTAAAAGGCTTTGGGAAAATTTGATTTATATAAGATATATTTAAGAAATCTTGCTCCGGGAACATATACCTATGAGTATAATCTGGGGAATATCTTTTTTGTAGATATCGATGGAGACGAAGTTCAGAAAGGGAAAGTACATGTTGTACTTACACTGAAACGGACTTCTGTTGCTTTCGAGATGGATTTTCAAATCCAGGGTACAGTAATGGTGCCATGTGACCGATGCCTCGATGATATGGAACTGCCGGTAGAAACACAGAACCGATTAGTTGTGAAGTTTGGCAAAGAGTATGCCGAAGAAAGCGACGAAGTGGTTATCATTCCTGAAGATGAAGGAGCGATAAACCTTGCTTGGTTCCTGTATGAATTTATTGCATTGTCAATACCAATGAAGCATGTACATGCTCCTGGTAAATGTAATAAAACAATGTCATCAAAGTTGAAAAAGCATTCTAGTCGGAATACCAGTGATGGTGATTCTGAGGACGATTTCGAGGACGATTCATCAGACAATGATATGTCAATTGATGAAGGAACTGTAGATACGACCGATCCGCGTTGGGATGCTTTGAAAGGTTTAATAGAGAATGATAATAATTAAATATATTAAAAATGGCACATCCTAAAAGAAGACAAGGTTCATCAAGACAGGGAAAGCGTAGAACGCATGACAAAGCTGTCACTCCGACAATGGCAATATGCCCCAATTGTGGCGCATGGCATATTTATCACACCGTATGTGGTGAATGTGGTTATTACAGAGGTAAATTAGCTATTGAAAAAGAAGCCGCGCTTTAATAAACCGGTTCCCTTTTTAGTAAGGCACGGGGTAATTATTAATTATTAATTGTTAATTATTAATTTGATAAAGACCTCCGTGCCTTACTGATATTATATAAGTAAACTATATAGTCAATAAGATAATGGTTATGGAGAGATTAAATGCGGTAATAACCGGAGTAGGTGGATATGTTCCAGAGGACGTAATCACAAATGAAGATATTGAAAAGTTGGTAGAGACTTCTGATGAGTGGATAACAACGCGTGTGGGTATAAAGGAACGCCGTGTCTTAAAAGGTGAAGGTATGGGAACTTCCTATATGGGGATTCACGCAGTTAATCAATTATTGGAAAAGACAGGTGTTGCTCCACAGGATATAGAAGTTGTTTTATGTGCAACATCAACTCCGGATTATGGTTTTCCAACTACTGCATCTATTATTGCTTATGAGACTGGATGCCGGAATGCACAGACATTTGATATGCAAGCAGCCTGTTCCGGCTTTATTTATGGATTGGAGATAGCTGCAAATTATATTCGTTCTGGGCGTTATAAGAAAGTAATTTTAGTCGCAGGTGACAAGATGACTTCCATTACGAATTATACCGATCGTAACACAGCGCCTTTATTTGGTGATGGTTGTGGTGCTGTTTTATTGGAGCCGACTACAGAAAATCTGGGAGTTATAGATAGTATTTTACGTACTGATGGCTCCGGGGCGGATCATTTGCACATGAAGGGTGGCGGTTCTGCTTATCCTGCAAGTTATGAAACTGTTGATAACCACATGCATTCAGTATATCAGGATGGAAAATATGTATTTAAACATGCGGTTTCTTATATGGCTGATGTTGCAGCGGAACTAGTTGAAAAAAATGGATTGACAAATGAAACTGTTGATTGGGTAGTGCCTCATCAGGCAAATAAACGTATCATCGATGCAGCTGCCAGAAGGCTGGGAGTGGAAGATGAACAGGTTATGGTTAATATACAGAAATACGGGAATACAAGCGCAGGCTCAATAGCTCTCTGCCTATGGGAATGGGAAGATAAGCTGAAAAAGGGTGATAATCTGATACTTGCGGCGTTTGGCGCAGGATTTGCTTATGGCGCTGTTTACCTGAAATGGGGTTATGACGGAAAAAAAGCATAAATCAGGATTTGTTAATATCGTAGGTAACCCTAATGTGGGTAAATCAACCTTGATGAATCGTTTGGTGGGGGAACGTATCTCTATCATTACATCAAAGGCACAAACTACACGCCATCGTATTACAGGTATTGTAAATACCGACGATATGCAGATCGTTTACTCGGATACTCCGGGTATTCTGCAGCCTAACTATAAGTTGCAGCAATCTATGCTTAATTTCTCACAATCTGCTTTGGGAGATGCAGATGTTCTTTTATATGTGACGGATGTAGTGGAAACGATTGACAAGAATGAAACGTTTCTGGAACGAGTAGCAAAAGTTGATTATCCGGTCTTATTATTGATAAACAAAATAGATCAAACAACTCAGGTAGCCCTTGAAGGGTTAGTGGCGCATTGGAAAGAATTATTGCCGAAAGCGGAGATTATTCCTATCTCTGCTTTATCAAACTTCAATGTAGATTATGTAAAGCAGCGGATTGAAGAGTTGATGCCCGAATCTCCTCCTTATTTTGATAAGGATGCATTAACGGATAAACCGGCCCGTTTCTTTGTGACGGAAATTATCAGGGAAAAGATTTTGCTTTATTATCAAAAAGAAATTCCTTATTCGGTAGAAGTAATTGTTGAGATGTTTAAGGAAGAAGAGGAGTTAATCCGTATCAAATCCTTGATTGTAGTGGAGCGTGATTCGCAAAAAGGAATTATCATAGGACATAAAGGTGCCGCTCTTAAGAAAGTAGGGCAGATGGCACGTAAAGATATTGAACGTTTCTTTGGAAAGAAGGTTTTCCTGGAAATGTTTGTCAAAGTAGAAAAAGATTGGCGTAACCGCGATAACCTGTTGCGGAGTTTTGGATACCAATTAGATTAAGATATAACGATTAGTGATTAACGATTAACGATTGTTTAGGAACTTCGCCAAAATATTAATCGTTAATCGTTAATCGTTAATCATTAAAAAAAGATTATGAAGAATATAGTAGCAATCGTTGGCCGCCCCAACGTAGGAAAATCAACCTTGTTTAATCGTTTGACGGGTACTCGTCAGGCTATCGTAAATGAAGAGGCGGGAACTACCCGTGACCGTCAATACGGTAAAGTGGAATGGACAGGGAGAGAATTCTCATTGATCGATACGGGTGGCTGGGTTGTCAACTCAGAAGATGTTTTTGAAGAGGAGATAAACAAGCAGGTTCAAATTGCTATGGAAGAGGCCGATGTTATTCTCTTTGTAGTGGATGTAATCAATGGTACGACTGACTTGGATCTGGAGGTAGCTAAAATTCTTCGTCGAACGAAAAAACCAATATTGGTAGTTGCCAATAAGGCTGATACTTTTGACCGGCATGCGTATGCGGCTGAATTTTATTCATTTGGCTTAGGTGATCCATTCTGTATATCAGCCATCAATGGTTCTTCTACCGGTGACTTGTTGGATAAGATTGTAGAGATTTTACCGGAAGACAAAACCGATGATCTGGAAGAAGATCTTCCGCGTATAGCTGTTGTGGGACGTCCAAATGCTGGTAAATCATCTCTGATCAATGCTTTTATAGGTGAAGAACGTCATATCGTAACTGATATTGCCGGTACAACCCGAGATTCTATTTATACCAAATATGATAAGTTCGGATTGAATTTTTATCTTGTCGATACAGCGGGTATACGTAAGAAAGGTAAAGTTAATGAAGATCTTGAATATTATTCGGTGATCCGTTCTATTCGCGCCATTGAAAATTCAGATGTTTGTGTATTGATGTTGGATGCTACACGGGGGATAGAAAGTCAGGACCTCAATATTTTCTCTTTAATTCAGAAGAATCGGAAAGGATTGGTTGTTTGTGTTAATAAATGGGATTTAATTGAAGATAAAAGCCAGAAGGCTATCGATCATTATATTGATACAATACGTGAGCGGTTTGCTCCGTTTACTGATTTCCCGATTATTTTTATATCAGCTTTGACAAAACAACGAATTCTGAAAGTCCTTGAAACTGCAAAAGTAGTTTATGAAAACCGTAAGAGACGCATACCTACTGCAAAGTTGAATGAATTGATGTTGCCTCTGATTGAAAATTATCCTCCTCCATCATGGAAGGGTAAATATATTAAAATAAAATATGTGACACAGCTCCCGGCAGGTTCTGTTCCTTCATTTGTTTTCTTCTGTAATTTGCCTCAATGGATAAAAGATCCGTATAAGCGATTTTTGGAAAATAAACTTCGTGAAAAATGGGATTTTACAGGAACTCCTATTAATATATTCGTGAGAGAAAAATAAAAGATACGATTTATCGATCTTGATGTAGGGGCGGTCCTGTGTGGCCGCCCTTTATATTTATTAGAGTTGCGGAGCGGCCACACCGGATCGCCCCTACGGTTGATATAATATAAAATATTTATATATTTGTAAACGAAAACACTCTTTTATGTGTATATATTATAGAGAGTTATGTCTGACTTTTATACAGAAATATTAATCATCTAATTTAAAGTACTTATGAAAATTAAACTTTTCGCCTTAGCGCTTACGCTTTGTTGCCTTTTTTCTTGTAGTGAAGCTCCGGGGCCTAAAATGATTTCTACTCCGGTTCCTGCACGTCCTGCCGGACAAACAGATGTTCTTAAACTTACTGCTGACCCGATTCCTGTAGTGCGTGTTGCATTCATTGGTTTAGGTATGCGCGGGCCAGGCGCTGTTAATCGTATGGCTCAGATTGACGGTGTAGAAATCGTTGCTCTTTGTGATGTACGTCAGGAACAAGTAGAAAAAGTGAATAAAACATTGGTTGAAAGATTTGGAAAACCTAAAGCGCAAGAATTTTATGGTGATACAACCGTTTGGCGCCAGGTAACAGCTTTGCCTGATGTGGATCTTATCTATGTGGCTACTGACTGGAAAAGCCATGCTATGATAGGTATGCAGGCTATGAATGATGGTAAACATGTGGCAATAGAAGTTCCATCTGCAATGACAATGGATGAAATCTGGGGGCTTATCAATACATCTGAGAAAACACGTAAACATTGTATGCAACTTGAAAACTGTGTATATGACTTCTTTGAACTTACCAGTTTGAATATGGCACAACAAGGTGTGTTTGGTGAAGTTTTACATGGAGAAGGTGCTTATATCCATGGACTGCAACCATTCTGGGATAGATATTGGAATAACTGGCGTATGGATTTCAATCGTTACCATCGTGGTGATGCATATCCTACCCATGGCTTAGGCCCGGTTTGCCTTGCTATGAATATTCACCGTGGTGATAAGATGAACTTCCTGGTATCAGTTGATACAAAGGCTGTTGGTAATCCTGCCTATATAAAAGAAAAAACAGGTGAAGATGTAAAAGATTTCCGTTCAGGTGACCATACAATGACTATGATTCGTACAGAAAATGGTAAGTCGATACTTATTGAACATGATGTAACTTCTCCACGTCCTTATAGTCGTATGTTCCAATTGTCAGGAACAAAGGGTTTTGCGAATAAATACCCTACACCAGGTTTTGCTCTTGACGGCAAAGAATTAGACTTGGAAGGCGTTAGCCATGAAAATCTGAATACACACCGCTTTGTGCCGGATTCAGTAAGAATGGCATTGATGGAAAAATACAAACACCCAATAGCGAAAGATATTGAAGAAAAAGCACGCCAGGTGGGTGGACATGGTGGTATGGACTTTATCATGGATTACCGCATGATCTATTGCTTGCAAAAAGGCCTGCCATTAGATATGGATGTGTATGACCTTGCAGAATGGTGTTGTTTGATACCATTGACAGAAATCTCATTGGATAATAATTCTGCTCCTGTAGAAATTCCTGACTTCACACGTGGAGCATGGAATAAGCTAAGCAAAGTGGAATTTGCTCAATAAGAGAATCGTTCGCAGAGAAATTAAATGCAAATAATTTGCGGGGCAAGGAAAGTATTACTACCTTTGCCCCGCAATTTTTTTATTAATCATATTAAAATAAAACAGCGTTTATGAACAATTACGAAACCGTTTTCATTTTAACTCCCGTTTTGTCTGATGCTCAGATGAAGGAAGCGGTAGAAAAATTCACAAACATCCTCAAAGGCGAGGGAGCAGAGATTGTGAATGAAGAAAACTGGGGATTACGCAAATTAGCGTACCCGATCGACAAGAAAACAACAGGCTTTTATCAGCTGGTTGAGTTTAAAGCTAATCCGGAAACTATCGCGAAATTGGAGATTCAATTCCGTCGTGACGAACGTGTGATTCGCTTCCTTACTTTCCGTCAGGACAAGTATGCAGCAGAATATGCAGCTAAGAGAAGAAACCTGAAATCATCAACTAAAGAAACAGTAAAGGAGAATTAATTATGGCAACTCAATCAGAAATCAGATATTTGACTCCACCGTCGGTAGATGTAAAGAAAAAGAAATATTGCCGTTTCAAAAAGAGCGGTATTAAGTATATCGATTACAAAGATCCGGAATTTTTGAAGAAATTCCTGAATGAACAAGGTAAGATTCTTCCACGTCGTATCACTGGTACTTCACTGAAGTTCCAACGTCGTATTGCTCAGGCAGTGAAACGTGCTCGTCATTTGGCGTTGCTTCCTTATGTAACCGATTTAATGAAATAATAAATAAGAGAGGAGACAGAATATGCAAGTTATTTTGAAAGAAGATGTAGTAAACTTAGGCTACAAAGACGATATCGTAACAGTTCGTGACGGTTACGGACGTAACTTTCTAATCCCCCAGGGCAAAGCAGTGATCGCTTCAGAATCTGCTAAGAAAGTATTGGCTGAAAATCTGAGACAACGTGCTCACAAGCTGGCTAAAATTAAAGAAGATGCACAAGCATTAGCCACTAAATTAGAAGGTGTTTCATTAACTATCGGAGCAAAGACCAGCTCATCAGGAACTGTTTTCGGTTCTGTTGGTAACATTCAGGTAGCAGAAGCATTGGCTAAGGCTGGCTTTGAGGTAGATCGTAAGATTATCTATATTAAGGAAGCTGTAAAAGAAGTAGGAAGCTATAAGGCAACGATCAAACTTCACAAAGAAGTTTCTGTGGAAATTCCTTTTGAAGTAGTTTCTGAATAAGAAAAAAACTATATAGTAAGAAGGTGGTCTCGTGAGGGATCACCTTTTTTTTGTTTAGTTCATTCAAGTATTGTAAAATTTGAAGATAATATCAACCTGTAGGGGCAGCCCGATGTGGCTGCCCGATACTCACCACATCAACAAATTCGGGCGGCCACATAGGACCGCCCCTACAAGATGAACACCTTCAAATATTCCTCAATTAGAAGAAATAGTATAGTGTCATTTTCCGTTTAATGGAGTCAAATCTCCATTAAACGGAGTAGCGAACTCCATTAAATGGATATTTAATTCCATTTAATGGGAAAATGACGCCGTTTAATGGGTTTTAGAAAAGTAGAGAAAGTGGATGGGAATTTCATATCCTCTCTTGAGCGGTTCTTATTATACGGTCTTCTATTGAAATAAAATTGATTCTCGGCCTTCCCTTCTCTAAATTAAAGGAAAGGCCCCTTATAAATCAGTAAAAAGCATTACATTTGTTGCAAATTTATAAGGTAATTGAGCCAGTGAGTTATAAGTTTTTTTTGTATATAAACTTCATTGTTGCACTGTTTCTATTTATTCCTGTTTCAGAAGCTGCGAATAATAGACTTTTTACAGTGGTTATTGATCCTGGCCATGGAGGTAAGGATCCGGGTGCGGTTGGGGCTACGGCAAAAGAAAAAGATATAAATCTTTCTGTAGCTCTTAAATTAGGTAAATTAATTACAGAAAAACATAAGGACGTAAAAGTTATTTATACTCGAGATAAGGATCGTTTTGTGGACTTGAATGAACGTGCTAATATCGCAAACAAAAACAAGGCTGATCTGTTTATTTCAATACATACCAATGCGGTGAAGAGTACGACGGTGCGTGGAGTGGAAACTTATACCCTGGGTCTTGCACGAAGTGAAGAAAATTTACGTGTAGCTATGATGGAGAATTCTGCTATCTTGCTTGAGGATGATTATGAGCAGAAGTATGAAGGCTTCGATCCACAGTCAAGCGAATCTTATATTATTTTTGAATTCATGCAGAATAAGCACATGGAGCAGAGTATTACTTTTGCTTCTGAAATACAGAAAGGTTTTGCATCGTATAAGCGGGTTGATCGTGGTGTGCGGCAAGCTGGTTTTCTGGTTTTGCGTAAGACCAGTATGCCTAGCGTACTGATTGAGTTGGGTTATATATCTAATAAAGATGAAGAGCGTTATATGAAGTCGGCAGACGGGCAAAATCAATTATGCAAAGCAGTATATGATGCTTTTGGAAAATATAAACGCGAATATGATAGAAAGCAAGGTTCTTTGGTCGGTTCAGTTGAATCGGTCAGTAGTGGTACTACTGATAATACTGTTCCAAATGTATCTGCGACACAACAAACTGTTTATAAAGTACAGATATTAGCATCTAATAAGAAGCTCGCGCCAAATGCTAAGGAATTAAAAGGGTATTCAAATGCTCAATATTATATAGAAAAAGGTATGTATAAATATACGTATGGAGAATCTACAAGTATGGCTGAGATAAAAAAAGTCCGTCAAAGCTTGCTTAAGGATTTTAAAGATGCTTTTATCATTTCCTTTAAAGATGGAGTAAAGGTGAAATAGGTTTAGTAAATAGAAAAAGTAATATACATATTTAGAAGTTAGAGAAGATGAAACATGCATTTACAAAAGAGGCAAAAATAGGGTTAGTAACGATTGTCAGTTTGGTATTATTATATGTAGGTATAAATTATCTAAAAGGTATTAACCTGTTCAAGCCGGTAAACCATTATTTTGTGACATTTAATAATGTTAAAAACCTTACGATCTCTAGTCCGGTGTATGTAGAAGGTTTCAAAGTCGGTTTGGTGCGCGAAATAATATATGATTATTCGACAACGGATAATATTACGGTTGAAATCAGCCTGGATAAGGAAATGAAGATTAATAAAGGAAGTTATGTAACTCTTGAAAATAGCCTGTTAGCAGGAGCAGAATTACATATTCATCTAAATAAATATATATCAGAATATGTTAAGTCCGGTTCAGGATTAGAAGGCCGTTTGGCTGATGATATGATGGCTTCTATTCAGAACGATATTTTACCGGGTGTAGCCGATATACTCCCAAAAATAGATTCGATTCTGGTTGGTTTACAAGCAGTAGTTAATCATCCTGCATTAACAGAGTCGCTTTCACATATAGAGAGAACAACCGGAAATCTCGAAGCATCAACTCGCGAATTGAATCAATTGCTTAATAAAGATGTACCGGTAATTGTTGGTAACTTAAAAACAATGACTGACAATTTTGCAACTGTTAGTGAAAATCTGAAAGGCCTTGACCTCGAATTTACTCTTCGTGAAATTAATGGAACCTTAGCTAATCTGAAAATGACTACAGAGAGGTTCAATTCAAACGAAAATACTTTGGGGCTCCTTCTAAATGATCGATTATTGTATGATAACCTTAATAAGGTTACAGAAAATGCGTCTGTACTATTGATGGATTTACAAAAAAATCCAAAGAGATATGTACATTTCTCCGTTTTTTAAACATTAGGAAAATGAAAGTCCTTCAAAGTCTTATTTAGAATGATTCTAATTAGAAAGTAATGTGAATTTTCTCTGTGATTCATTCTAAGGTATTAAGATAAAGTAAAATACATAATGCCGACTGCTTATTCTAATGATTGAAGGAGTAAATAGAAGGAAAAGTGGGAGTGCCCTAGAATAGAGACTTCTCTTAGATTTTAAGGATTTAAATGGTTGTATTTTAGATGGTTGTGTGTAACTGCTTGACTCTAAAGAGAGTATTAATACTGCTCATTTTCTTCACTAAAATTGAATTTTTTTTTTCAAATTATTTGTTGAACTTTGTGTCACGAAAAATCAAAAAGTAAAAGTGCTGGGATAAAAAAAATGCAGACGGATTATAAAATATTATGGAATAACTGCCTCACAATAATAAAGGATATTGTGCCTGATGCTGTGTTTAATACATGGTTTTTGCCAATTGTTCCTTTATCTTATGAGGAAAATAAATTTACGGTTCAAGTTCCAAGTCAATTTTTCTATGAATATTTAGAAGCAAAATACGTAGATGTTTTGCGTGTTACTATTCATCGTGTAATAGGCCCGGGAACAGTTTTGTGTTATCGTGTAACAGTGGATAAGACAAATGGTGGAACAGTAGATTATCCTACGGGAAATGGTGCTGTATCTCTTGTGAATCAGAAAAAGACAAAAGAGATAACGAAAGCTCCCAATCCTTTTACGCAGGTAGCTCCACAAGACTTAGATCCTCAAATCAATACAAAATATTCTTTTGATAACTTTTTTGAAGGAGTAAGTAATCGCTTGGGACGTACTGCAGCCGAAGAAGTAGCTAAGAATCCCGGAAAGACGACTTATAATCCATTGTTTTTATATGGCCCTTCCGGAGTTGGTAAAACTCATTTATGCCATGCAATAGGTGGGCGTATAAGAGAGTTACATCCTGAAAAGAAAGTGTTGTATGTTTCTTCTCATCTTTTCCGTATACAATTTACAGATGCAATTCGTAAGAATACTACCAATGACTTCCTGAATTTCTATCAGAGTATTGATGTGTTGTTGCTGGATGATATTCAGGAGTTGATCGGTATGGATAAAACACAAAATACTTTCTTCCATATATTCAATCATTTGCACCAATTAGGAAAACAGCTGGTACTTACTTCTGATAAAGCTCCGGTTGACTTACAAGGAATTGAGGAAAGATTAATAACACGTATGAAGTGGGGGTTGACGGCTGAAATGAAAAGGCCTGACCTTGAACTTCGTAAAATGATCCTTCGACATAAAATAAATCATGAAGGACTCAATATGCCGGACGAGGTTTTTCATTTTATAGCAGAAAATGTAAGCGACAATGTTCGCGACCTTGAAGGTGTGTTAGTTTCTTTGATGGCACATGCTGTTATAAATAACCGGGAGATCGATATTCCTTTGGCTAAACGTGTGATCAACCAGAATGTGAAATTAGAAAAGAAACAGCTTTCTGTTCAACATATACAAGAGGTTGTATGTAACTACTTCAATCTGGAGATGGCTTTGATCCAAACGAATTCTCGTAAAAGAGAAATCGTTCAGGCCCGTCAGATAACTATGTATTTATCTAAGAAATATACCGATTGTTCTTTTTCGCACATAGGAAAGATCGTTGGAAAGAAAGATCATGCTACTGTTTTGCATGCATGTAAAACCATAAAAGATCAAATTGAGATAAATAAATCTTTTCGTTCTTCAGTAGAAGAGATAGAAGGTTTATTAAAGAACTAAATATATCTTTGAAAAAAGAGAAGAGGATGTCTTAAAAAAGGCATCCTCTTCTCTTTTTTGTATAAACTATAAGTTTGCTGTGATTTTCTTTTTGGAAAACTTTTGGCATATAATGGTTTTGTTAAGTATAAGAAAATTAAGTGTTTGTTTGTTGGAATTGGAAAACTTATCAACAACTAAAGTTTTTCTTTATGAATAATTTGGTCAATTATTAAACTATTACTAATCTTGTAGTCTTAAATCGTTTCATACGCACAAATCATAAATAAAAGTTTATTGTGAATCCTAAAACATTTACCTTTGACGAAGCGTTCCAGGCTTCAATTAATTACTTTACCGGAGATGAATTAGCCGCTAAAGTTTGGGTGAACAAGTACGCCCTTAAGGATGCATACGGGAACATCTACGAAGAATCTCCTGCAGATATGCATCGCCGTTTAGCAAAAGAAATTGCTCGCATTGAAAAGAAGTATCCTAATCCGTTAACCGAGCAGGAACTTTTTGACCTCTTTGATCACTTCCGCTATATCGTTCCACAAGGGAGCCCTATGACGGGAATAGGAAATGATTATCAGATTGCCTCTCTCTCGAACTGTTTTGTAATAGGAATAGATGGTGTTGCTGATTCTTATGGCGCCATTATTCGTATTGATGAAGAACAAGTGCAATTAATGAAACGCAGGGGTGGCGTAGGCCATGACCTCTCTCATATCCGCCCAAAAGGATCTCCTGTTAAGAATTCTGCTCTAACATCTACCGGTCTGGTTCCTTTTATGGAGCGTTATTCGAATTCAACGCGCGAGGTTGCCCAGGATGGCCGTCGTGGAGCTTTGATGTTGAGTGTATCTATTAAACATCCGGATTCAGAATCTTTTATCGATGCAAAGATGACGGAAGGTAAGGTGACCGGAGCGAATGTGTCTGTAAAGATCGATGATGATTTCATGAATGCCGTAGTAAATGGCATTCCTTATAATCAACAATATCCAATAGAATCAGATTCTCCGACTACAGTGAAGGAGATTGATGCTTCCGGTCTATGGAAGAAAATTATTCATAACGCATGGAAATCGGCAGAACCCGGTGTTCTTTTCTGGGATACTATTATCCGGGAATCTGTACCCGATTCGTATGCTGATCTTGGATTTAAAACAGTTTCTACTAATCCTTGCGGTGAAATTCCTCTTTGTCCTTACGATAGTTGCCGTTTGTTGGCTATCAACCTCTATTCTTATGTTGTAAACCCGTTTACTAAAGATGCTTATTTCGACTATGACCTATTTACAAAGCATGTTGAACTGGCTCAACGTATAATGGACGATATCATTGATCTTGAATCTGAGAAAATTGAAAAAATTCTCGATAAGATTAATTCGGACCCTGAATCTGAAGAAGTAAAACAGACTGAACGCCATCTGTGGGAAAAAATTCAAAAGAAAACGTTACAAGGACGTCGTACCGGTGTTGGTATTACAGCTGAAGGTGATATGATTGCTGCTTTAGGGCTACGTTATGGAACTGAAGAAGCTACAGAATGTGCAGAAAAAGTACAAAAAACATTAGCTCTTGCTGCATATCGTTCATCTGTATTGATGGCAAAGGAACGTGGTGCATTTGAAATCTATGATGCTAAACGCGAAGAAAAGAATCCGTTTATTAATCGTCTGCGTGAGGCTGATCCTCAGATGTATAAGGATATGGTTAAATATGGCCGCCGTAATATCGCCTGTTTGACTATTGCTCCGACCGGAACAACCAGTTTGATGACTCAGACGACTTCGGGGATTGAACCTGTATTCTTGCCTGTTTACAAACGCCGTCGTAAAGTAAATCCAAATGATGCATCTTCCCGTGTTGATTTTACGGATGAAACTGGTGACGCTTACGAAGAATATATCGTATTTCATCATAAGTTCGTAACCTGGATGGAGGCTAATGGTTATTCTGTAACTAAGAAATATACATCGGAAGAAGTAGATGAACTGATTGCAAAATCACCTTATTATAAAGCCACATCCAATGATGTGGACTGGATGCAGAAAGTGCGCATGCAAGGACGTATCCAGAAATGGGTGGATCATTCAATTAGTGTCACAATCAATCTGCCAAATGATGCTACTGAAGAACTGGTAGATTCCTTATACGTGGAAGCATGGAAATGCGGATGTAAAGGATGTACTGTTTATCGTGACGGTTCCCGGTCAGGAGTATTGGTGGCTGCTGATGATAAGAAGAAGAAAAAAGAGGATGCTGATTGTATGGAGCCTCCTGTGATTGTTTCTACTCGTCCACGTATTCTTGAAGCTGACGTTGTGAAGTTTCAGAATAATCGTGAGAAGTGGATTGCTTTCGTTGGCTTGGTAAATGGCCGTCCTTACGAGATATTTACTGGTTTGGCCGATGATGATGAAGGTATTATGTTGCCTAAAAACGTAACTAAAGGTTATATCATCAAGAGTTATGACGATGATGGTGATAAACATTATGACTTCCAGTTCCGCAATAAACGTGGTTATAAGATGACGATTGAAGGTTTGGATGGTAAGTTCGATCCTGAATATTGGAACTATGCAAAACTGATTTCAGGGGTACTGCGTTATGGTATGCCTATAGATCAGGTTATAAAGCTTGTACAAGGTATGGAGTTAGACAGCGAGTCTATCAATACCTGGAAGAATGGTGTCGAGCGTGCATTGAAGAAATACCTTCCGAATGGTGCAGAAGTGAAAGGTCAGAAATGTCCAAACTGTGGTTATGAAACATTGATTTATCAGGAGGGATGTTTGATTTGTACTAACTGCGGTGCCTCCAAATGCGGATAAGTCGGTGTTCTATAAGCAGCCATCTACTGCGTTGCTTCATTCCCGTGTCTCGGTCACATACTTTAGTATGCTCCCTCATCACGGGAATTCAGACGCCTTGTATCTGACTATTTATAGAACACCTTAGTATAACCGAAAAAGGGTGTGTCAAAAGTCAAAGAACTCTTGGACTTTTGACGCATCCTCTTTTTTTATGCACAGTTCAAACGTTTGCGCTGTTCCAATTGTTAATACTTATAGTTTTCAATCTTTTTCTTTTGTTTTAATTTGTACATTCGTCGCATCACTTAAAATTAAGTATCATGAAAGTAATCTTTCATATAAATTTTCATACTGTTTGGGGACAGAAAATATGTTTGGTGGGCTCTATCCCACAATTGGGTTCATGGGAACCGGCATTAGCTAAAGAAATGAATTACATTGGGGATGGTGACTGGCAATTAGAGCTGGACATTCCTTCAGATATAAAATCAATTGAATACCGTTATTTTCTGAACGTAAATGATAAACAGCTTTTCGAGGAGTGGGAAAAGAACCATCGTATTGCTTTCGATGATTCTTCAGATCATTATGTGCTCTATGATTACTGGCAGACTAAACCCTCTGATCTGGCATTTTATTCTTCCGCCTTTACGCAAAGTCTTTTTGCTCATCCCTGTAATACTTATGAGCGGGTTGTGAGAAGTGGGCGCAAGCTGGCAATTAAAATATTCGCTCCCCGGGTAGAAAAGAATCAAACAGTAGCAATAACCGGTAATCAGGAGATATTGGGTAATTGGCATCCCGATAAAGCATTGCAATTGAGTTGTGATACTTTTCCCGAATGGCATATCGATCTAGATGGAGATCTGATTACTTATCCTTTGGAGTATAAGTTTCTTATTTGGGATGATGATGCCCGTCAGCCTATATCGTGGGAAGCAGGAGAGAATCGTTTTTTGAATATTCCTACACATGAGAAAGGCCAAACAGTTGTTGTATCCGGCCTTAGTTTCCGTGGTGAACAACCATTATGGCGATGCGCCGGAACTGTAATTCCCGTCTTTTCATTGCGTTCGGAAGAAAGTTTTGGAGTCGGGGATTTAGGGGACTTGCATAAGATGGTAGATTGGATAAAGAAAACTAATCAACGTATGATTCAGGTTTTGCCGATGAATGATACTACGATGTCGCATACCTGGCGTGATTCCTATCCCTATAGCGCTATCTCTATTTATGCGTTGCATCCAATGTTTATATGTTTACCTTGGGTGGGTGAGTTGAAGGACGAACAAAAGGCTCTTTATTACGAGACTCTTAGAAAGGACTTAAATGCAAATGAGTCGGTCGATTATGAACATGTAAATCAATATAAGATAGCGTGGTGCCGGGAGTATTTTGAACAGGAAGGCGAAGCCTTGTTAGAAACACCCGCATTCAAAGAATTTCTGGTGCATAATGAAAGCTGGCTGATGCCGTATGCCGCTTATTGTTATTTTAGAGAAACCAATGGCAGTCCTGATTTTACACATTGGGGAAAAGATGCTGTTTATAATCCTTCACGCATACGTCGTCTCTGTACAAAAGGAAGTAAAGCATGGCCCGAAATATCTTTCTGCTATTTCCTGCAATATACTTTGCATATACAGTTTAAAAAAGTTTCAAACTACGCCCGCAAAAACGGAGTTGTGTTAAAAGGGGATTTACCTATAGGCGTAAATCGTACCAGTATTGAATCCTGGACGGAACCTCAATATTTCAATATGAATGCACAAGCCGGGGCACCTCCGGATGATTTCTCTGCAATCGGACAGAATTGGGGATTCCCAACTTATAATTGGGAAGTAATGGAAAAGGATAATTATACATGGTGGAAGAAACGTTTCCATAAACTGGGAGACTATTTCGATTGTTTCCGTATCGACCATATTCTGGGCTTTTTCCGCATTTGGGAGATACCATTAGAGTATGTGCAGGGACTATGCGGGCATTTTAATCCGGCTCTACCATTAATGAAAGAGGATATCGAACATTACGGTATGTATTTTGATGAAGGCCGTTATACTGTTCCACATATTCATAAGAAACATTTAGAGCATATTTTCGGAGACCTGGCAGAAGATGTAGCAAGAACATATCTTGTTCAGTCTGATTTCGATTATTTGCGACTAAAACCTAATTGTGATACACAACGTAAGGTCGAACAGTTATTTGCCGGCAAGACAGATAGCGAATCTCAAACAATAAAGAATGGTTTATATGCTATTGCGAATGAAGTGCTGTTTGTCCGTGATCCGCAGGAACCACATAAGTTCCATCCCCGAATATCAGGAGCAACTTCATTCCTTTACCAGGAATTGAGCGGTGCCGATCGGTATGCATTTGACCAGCTGCATTGGGACTTTTTCTATCATCGTCATAACGGTTTCTGGAAAGTGCAGGCAATGAATCGTTTAACTCCGCTGATAAACTCTACGGATATGTTGGTCTGTGGTGAAGATTTAGGTATGATCCCGCAATCTGTTCCCGAAGTAATGAATCGTCTACAGATATTGAGCCTGGAGATCGAACGTATGCCGAAAACTTCTAACCGGGAGTTTGCCGATATGTATAATCTTCCTTATCTATCAGTTTGTACCACTTCTACACACGATATGACTCCTCTTCGAAACTGGTGGAGGGAAGACCGTGGTAAGATTCAGCGTTATTACAATGATGTCTTACAACACGTTGGCATTGCTCCTGAAGAATGTACAGCCGAACTCGCTACACAAATTGTAAGTAATCACCTTCGTACTACTTCTATGTTGACCATTCTCCCTTTACAGGATTGGTTCGCCACAGATGACACTGTAAGAAATCCGGATATAGAATTAGAGCGCATTAATATTCCCGCGGATCCTAATCATTACTGGCGTTACAGAATGCATATTACATTGGAAGACTTAATGAAGCAGGATGAATTTAATGAAAAGATTATCTCATTGATAGCTGATTCAGGAAGAAGGTGAGGATAATTACGAATTAAAAATTACGAATTACGAATTGAGAAGAACTAAATACAAGACAGATCATGTCTTTTCTTTCAATTCGTAATTCGTAATTTTTAATTCGTAATTGCAACGTTTTCCGACATAGTACAGGTTCCATTAAACCGGGCATTCGGTTCTATTTCTATTGTTTGAGTTTGAATGTCTCCTTTGATTACGGCAGTTGCTTTCAGCACCAATTTAGAGCTCACTTTTATGGAGCCGTCTATTTCGCCCATAATCTCAGCATTGGAGGTAATAACTTCTCCTGTCACGCGTCCTTTAGGGCCTATAACCAACTTTCCATTACAGGTTACGTTTCCTTCTACTTTTCCATCTAGTCGAAAATCTGTTTCTGTGACTATGTCCCCCTTTACAGTTGTACCGGTAGCCATGGTATTATGTAGTCCACCTGTGGATATCTCTTCTTTCTGCTTCATTCCCATGGTATAATATCTTAAGTTTTCGCAAATATAAACTATTTTTTTGCAGAAGGGTTGACTTTTATATACATTTACATGTTAAAAGAGGCATATTATGACAACAAGCATACGAATAAATAATATGAAGTTCTACGCATACCATGGAGTGGGGGAGCAGGAAACAAAAGTGGGAAACCATTTTACTGTTGATCTTAGCCTGACGGCTCCTTTGGAAGATGCGGTGAAAAGCGACAAGCTGGAAGACACCATTAACTATGCTTTAGTATATGCCATAGTGAAAGAAGAAATGGCCATTCCATCCCGGCTTCTTGAACATGCCGCCGGACGTATACTTCATTCACTGAAGAAACAATTTTCCCAATTAACTGCTATTGAAATAGAGCTGGCTAAACTAACCCCTCCGTTTGGTGGTGATGTACATAGTGCTGCTGTAGTTCTGACAGAAACATATCCAAAAGATACCCGCCATATATAGAATTTTTGGCTATATACCCTCTTTTTTAGTGTCCGACAGCTGTCGGACAGGTGACTGACAGTTGTCAAACAGTTGTCCGACAATTGTCGAACAGCTGACCGACGGCTGTCGGACACATACATGACAAGTACTTTAAGCTAATATCCAGCCTGGTGCATACATTTCTATTTACGATAATGTCTTTGACTATAGCGTAGTTATCGGTATGAATATTCCTCTCTTTGATACTTATTTCTTTTACAGAATCTGACGAAAATTAATATTTCTTTATATATCTTTGTTGCTCAAAACAAATCTGGGCTATATGGCATTTACAAATAATGTGATGATCGTACGCCACGCGTTGCTGGCTAAGTTGGTAAAACTATGGAAAGATAAGACTCTGTTGGAAGAGATCGACAGGTTGCCTATTAAACTTACTCCTCGAAAAGCTAAAGTCCAGGGTCGATGCTGTATACATAAAGAACGTGCTGTTTGGAGATATAAAACTCTTCCCCTGTTAGGCTTTGACATGAGCGATGAAGAAGATGAATTAACACCTCTTTCCGAGTATGCTAAACGGGCTTTATTACGTTCGGAGAATACAAAAGAGAACTTAATGTGTGTCATCGATGAGGCATGTTCCTCTTGTGTTCCTGCAAATTATGAAATTACGAATCTTTGCCGCGGATGTGTAGCACGTAGTTGTTATATGAATTGTCCTAAAGAAGCGATTCGCTTCAAGAAGAACGGGCAGGCAGAGATTGATCATGAAATTTGTATAAACTGCGGTAAATGCCATCAGAATTGCCCTTACCATGCAATCGTTTATATTCCGATCCCTTGTGAAGAAGTTTGTCCTGTAAAAGCTATAACAAAAGATGAAGACGGAATAGAACATATTGATGAATCCAAATGTATCTATTGTGGCAAATGTATCAATGCATGCCCATTTGGAGCTATTTTCGAGATCTCTCAAGTTTTCGATATTTTACAGCGGTTAAGAAACAAGGAGCAAATGGTTGCAATCGTAGCACCGGCAATCTTAGCACAATTTAGTGCACCGGTAGAGAATGTATACGGTGCTATTCGGTCTCTTGGCTTTATTGAAGTAGTTGAAGTGGCACAAGGAGCAATGGAGACAACACGCCATGAAGCGGATGAATTATTGGAGAAATTGCAAGAAGGAGAACCTTTCATGACCACCAGTTGTTGTCCTTCTTATATACAATTAGCCGAGAAGCATATCCCCGATATGAAGAAGTATATTTCTTCAACCAAGTCACCCATGTATTATACCGCCAAAATAGTAAAAGAGAAATATCCCGATGCACAGATCGTGTTTATAGGGCCTTGTGTGGCAAAACGTAAAGAGGTTAAAATGAATCCGGATGTGAACTTTACATTAACCTTTGAAGAGATTGCCTCCGTACTGAATGGGCTTGATATTTCTTTTGAGGAAGCACAGCCTTACTCTGTCCTTTATACTTCGGTACGCGAAGCGCATGGATTCGCCCAAACAGGCGGAGTTATTCATGCCGTTAAGACTTATCTGGGTGATGAGAATGTAAACGCAGTGCAAGTAGCTAACCTGACAAAGAAAAATGTAGGACTTTTACGTGCTTATGCAAAAACAGGTAAAGCACCGGCCCAGTTTATAGAAGTGATGGCTTGTGAAGGAGGATGTGTAAGTGGCCCATGTACGTATGCTGAAAAGATGTCAGGACAAAAGCAATTGATAAAGGAATTGACTAAATTCTAAACACCACATATTATGGAAACTTTGTTGCCTTTTGCTTTATTATGTTTCACCTCTTTCTTTACATTGACGAACCCTCTGGGCACAATGCCGGTGTTCTTAACCATGACAAACGGACTGAGTGATGATGAACGTAAATCTATTGTAACTCGTGCCACTATTGCCTCTTTTGTTACTTTAATGGTTTTTACCTTTTCGGGCCAGCTTTTGTTTAAGTTCTTTGGTATCTCTACCGATGGTTTCCGTATTGCCGGAGGTATAATCATTTTTGCAATAGGCTATGATATGTTGCAGGCAAAATACGCCAGTGCAAAATTACGAAAAGAAGAAATAAAGACTTATGCAGATGATATATCAATTACCCCTTTGGCTATTCCCATGATGTGTGGTCCGGGTGCAATCGCCCAGGCTATTATCTTGATGGAAGATGCAAATACCTTTTCTATGAAAGCAGTATTGATTGGTACGATAGCAGTAGTCTATCTTGTTAGTTTTGTTATCCTGAGAGCATCCACCCGCTTAGTAAAGATTTTAGGCGAAACGGGAAACAACGTAATGATGCGATTGATGGGGCTTATTTTGATGGTAATTGCTGTTGAATGTTTCGTTAGTGGCGCCCGCCCTATTCTTATTGATATTTTAAAACAAGCACAGATTTGATTATAAGTGCAACTTGTTTAGTTTAAGTACCTGAAATTATTTTGTTCTGGCTATCTTTGTCATGTTGCAGTGTGCGGACGAGTCATGACAAACGAAACTCTACATATCTCTCGCCTTCAAAAAGGGGATACTAATTCTTTTGAGTATCTATATAATGCATGGAGTGGAAAGCTCTACAATTTTGTTATGCGCGCATCTAAAGGTGAAAGCTATCTGGCAGAAGATATTGTACAGTCTGTATTTATTAAAGTGTGGGAAAACCGTTTCTCTTTAGACCCAGATAAATCGTTTGGTGCATATATATGTACGATCGCTAAGAATCTATTAATAAATACATACCAACATCGAATGTTGGAATTCTTATACCAGGAAAAGATAAAGAACACAGATTTTACTGAGAATACAACTGAAAAGGAAGTGGATTATCATTTATTGGAAGAGTATATAGATTTATTAATCGAACAATTACCCCCGGCTCGTAAAGAAATATTTATATTAAGCCGCCGTAGTCTATTGACCAATAAAGAAATCTCGGAAAAATTGAAAATATCAGAGAATACCGTCGAATCCCAATTGACTAAGGCAATCTCGTTTATGCGAAGCAAAATCAATAAACACTACAGTTTATCAGCGACATTATTGCTTTATTTGTTTATTGATTAGTAGAGACTGGGCTTGCCCTGTCTTCCTTTTAAAATTACCATTAATATGCCCGCTAAATGAGACAGGGCAAGCCCAGTCTGTACAATAATCATAAATCATAATTAATTACTGTCAAATTGTAATAAAAGTTAAATAATTGGGGTCGAGTAACGGATTCATTCCACTTGCCTGTATACCTAATAGAAACGAAAATATGGAAAAGACCTATTACATACAATTATTTGAAAAGTTTTTGCAGAAGCAAGCTTCCCCGGATGAAGTAAAGATTCTGATCGAATGGCTGAAAAAGGAAAAGTTATTTCAGGATTGGTTAGATGAGGAATGGAATATGGCTTCTCCACAGATGGATATGGCATTGCAGCGGAAATTGTTGATGCAGATAAAGGAGGAAATAGGACAGGAACATGAAGTGCAATTACCTGCCGGAAAAAATAAAATCCATAAGTTCTTTTCATATACCCTCCGAATAGCATCCATAATAATCCTTATGCTGATAACAGGTTTTGGTGTATATAATTATACCAGAAATGAACTTATAATGCCTGACATGATTGTTTCGGTTGAGAAAGGACAAAAAGCAAATATAACTCTTCCTGATGGATCCCAGGTTTGGGTAAATTCAGATTCAAGATTATCCTATGGAAGTCGTTTTAACCGGAAGGAAAGAGTCTTATCTTTGAAAGGGGAAGCCTATTTTGAAGTAGCCCGGGATGAAAAACGTCCTTTTATAGTCGAAACAAATGATTTAGCGGTGCGTGCTTTAGGTACATCTTTTAATGTGAAATCGTATGAGGAAGAAAATCATGTATCTACCATTCTTATGACCGGAAAAGTAGAAGTTTCTACAAAAGAAGATCGTGTGATATTAGATCCGAGCGAAAGGGTTATATATGATAAACAAACCGGGCTTATGACAAAAACAAGTGTGGAAAATGCTCATAATTTTGTGAATTGGAAATTCAACACCCTTACTTTCAATGGGGAGACTTTTGAAAATATAGTATATACTTTAGAAAGATATTATAATACGCGTATAGTCTTTGAATCGGAATCATTAAAGAAATACCGTTTTACCGGTACCCCAGGTAATACAAGCCTGGAAAGTATTTTACATATATTCTCACTGACTTCTCCTTTGTCATATCAAGTAAAAGATAGTGTAATTATTTTGCGTGAAAACATGGAGCAAAAGGCTTATTATGAAAAAGCTTTAAAATAGATGTGTGTGCCTTAAAATGTATAATTAAAACAAGTAACAATATATGATAAACACAGGATAAAACAAATAAAAAAGGGACAGTGCTAAGCACCATCCCGATTAAAAATTTATAAACCGCACTTTGGTATGTCGCAAATAGCAAGTGCAATTAATAAATACCTTTAAATCTACAAATTTATGAATTATTTAATTCGTAGGGCTATTCATGCTCTCAAAAAACGGCAATTAAGCTGGATTAAATTCGTTTTGTTTATTATTTTGATATCACCTTCCCTTATTGCTCAGGTATCAATTAATATTCAAAATCAAACATTACGTCAGGCTCTTAAATCGATAGAGCGTTCAGGCAATTATCAATTCTTTTATAATGAAGATTTATCCAGCCTGGATAAAATAGTTTCCATTACTACAAATGATGCTTCTATTGAAACAGTGTTGAATGAATTATTGGCAGACACAGATATTACTTATCGGAAAGATAAAGAAAACCTGATTGTTCTGACCTTAAAAGCAACATCAACTCCTCAGCAAAAAGATACCCGGGCAATAAGTGGTACAATAGTTGATAATTTCGGTGATCCTGTAATTGGTGCTAATGTGGTGGAAAAGGGCACTACAAATGGTACTATTACCAACATTGACGGAGAATTTAGCCTGAATGTATCTGCAGGCGCAACATTGAGTGTTACATATATTGGTTATGTTGAACAAACAATAGTAGTAGGCAATCAATCCTCTTTTACCATTAAGTTACTCGAAGATACACAAACACTGGAAGAAATCGTTATTGTCGGTTACGGTGCACAGAAGAAAATAAACCTGACAGGTTCTGTTGCCTCTATTTCTAATCAGGAACTTGCACAGCGTCCGATTACTTCTGTAACTTCCGGTATACAGGGATTGGTTCCCGGCTTAACAATCACTTCATCACAAGGCCGACCGGGAGGTGATACCAACTCCTCTATTCGTGTGCGGGGAACGGGAACATTAAATAATGCGGCCCCTTATATATTGATTGATGGAATTGAATCAGGGTCAATGGATCAGATCGACCCAAATGACATTGAATCGATATCCGTATTAAAGGATGCAGCATCTGCAGCTATCTATGGTTCTAAAGCAGCAAACGGAGTAATCCTGATTACCACTAAACGTGGAGCAACAGGACGTTCGGTGGTTTCGTATAACGGAACTATGGGTTGGCAGTCGGCTACTGGATTTATAGAGAGAATGAATTCGGGTGATGCGGCTACTTATTATAACAAGGCATTGGAGGCAAGTGGCAAAGCTCCTCGTTTTACGGAAGATGATATCCGAAAATTCCGTGATGGAAGTAGTCCTTATACACACCCGGATACAGATTGGAATGATCTGGGTTTTGCCGGTAATGGTTTTATGCATCAACACAATGTAAACCTTACGGGAGGGACAGATAATGTAAGATATATGGCTTCAGTTGGTTATCTGAATCAAAATGGTATTATGGTACATAGTAATCGCGAACAATTTAATATGCGTACCAATCTGGATGTTAAATTATCGGAACGTTTAAATGTACGCACCAATATGTCATTTATTCATAATGATTATCAAGACCCGACAAACTCTTATGTGGGTGGTGGTTCGGATCAGATCATTCGTCAATTGAACCGTATAGCCCCCTGGATTCCTTACAAAAATGAAGATGGAACTTATGGAACGATCGGTGACGGAAACCCAGTTGCCTGGTTAGACCTGGATCAGACACTCAACCGTAATAATCAGAACTTCTCCGGGATCCTTGCAGTCGATTATAATATATTGAAAGAACTTAAGCTAACGGCACAAGGAGCTTATGTATCAAACATTCAGGATAGAAAAGAATTTGTGAAAGATATTCAATATAATGCTACTAAATATCATGGACCAAATTCACTTGATGAACGTACATATCTATGGAATCGCGCCTCGTTGGATTTATTATTGAATTATGAGAAGAGCTTTGGTAATCATAATTTAAAAGGAATGCTCGGTTACCGCGTTGAAAAATACAATTATAAATATACAAAAGCTTACCGTCAAAGTTTTCCCAATAATGATCTGACAGATATAAATGCTGGGACACAATCAACTCAAACTAATGAAGGATATTCACGTGAGTTAGCTATGATGTCTTATTTCGGACGTATCAACTATGATTATGCCGGTAAATATTTATTTGAAGCTAATTTTAGAGCAGATGCCTCTTCTCGTTTCAGCCCTGACAATCGCTGGGGATACTTTCCATCTGTTTCTGCCGGTTGGCGTATTTCAGAAGAAGAGTTTATGAAAGGTACACGTGATTGGTTGACCTCTTTGAAACTTCGCGGTTCATGGGGGGAGTTAGGTAACCAGGATGCGTTAGATGAATATTATCCCTGGTTAATAACCTATGCGATCGGATCAAGAAGTGGAGGAGGTAATTATCCTTTTGATGGAAACGTGAATACCGGTATTATGCAAAAGGCACAGAAGCTGTCGACCATTTCCTGGGAAAAATCTACAAATTGGGGTATCGGTGTAGATTTTAATTTGTTTTCCTGCTTTGATTTCACAGTTGATTATTACAATCGTGAAACTACCGGTATCATTATGGATGTACCTGTTCCGGGTAGTTTCGGCTTGGATCCTTATAAAGATAATGTTGGTGCTATGCGTAATTCCGGATTTGAAATAACGGCTTCTTACCGTAAGAAATGGAATGATTGGCAGTTTAGCGCTACCGGAAATATGGCTATAAATAAAAATGAAATTTTGAATCTGGGTGGTGTAAATGAAATGTTGGATAAAGATAATTCTTATTTCATGAACCGGGTAGGATCTTCTTTTAAATCATTTTATGGTTATGAAGCCGATGGATTATTCAAAAGCCAGGAAGAAGCTGATGCTTTTACTGCAACATACGGGAATCCTTTTGGTAACCCATTCAAAGCTGGTGATATCCGGTATAAAGATGTGAATAAAGATGGAAAATTGACATCTGCTGACCGTGATGTTTTCGGGTCAGAAGAACCGGATGTTACTTTCGGATTGAATTTGTCAGGATCGTGGAAGAATTTTGATTTATCAGTATTGATGCAAGGAGCTTTCGGAGTTTCCCGTTATTTCAATAGTGAAGTATTTGGTGAATTCACCGGAGATAGTTCGCATCCTTCTACAGTATGGTTTGATGCTTGGTCACCAGAAAATCCAAATGGTAAATTTCCACGAATAGCTGAATCCGACCGTACCAACAGTAAACCATCTACTTATTCAACTTTCTGGTTCTTTAAAACCAATTATATGAGAATCAAGAATATCCAGTTTGGATATAATTTACCCGATACCTGGTTGAAAGGCGTAGGGATCTCACGTGCCAAGATTTATTATTCCGGTGAGAATCTATTTAAATTCGATAGCCTACCGGTTGATATAGATCCGGAAGCACCTTCAGGCCGTGGCTCTCATTATCCACAGGTAAGTACCCACTCAATAGGAATTAATGTAACCTTTTAATAAATAGTAATTATGAAATCATTAAAATATATATATGTCTCATTAATATTGAGCGGAGTTTTACTCTCCTCATGTGATGACTTTTTTGATACAGCACCCTATGATCAATTATCCCCTGCAACCTTCTGGAAAACAGAAGATGATGCGTATAGTGCGGCTACTGCTTGTTATGATAAATGGAACATCGCTAGTAATGGTTCACTGGATATTTTTTATGCTGATTGTTATTCGGATATAGGTTTCAATTATAGTAATACCAGTTCATTAAAAGTAACGGGCAACGGATCTATGACTCAGGCTTCTACTGTGAATTATTATAATTATGAAACAATTCGTCGTTGTAATACATTTCTTGTCAATGCGGAAACTATAAGTTTTGCAGATGAAGCAGAGAAAAAAGATCTTTTTGCACAGGTCCGTACGATTAGGGCATTTCGCTATTTCCACATGAACTTTTGGTATGGTGGTGTACCTTTGATTACTGATCTGCCTCAAACGGCCGAAGAAGCTAAACTGCCACGTGATACGGAAGAAACCATAAAACAATTTGTATATAAAGAATTGGATGCTGCTATTGCTGACCTTTATAATAAACCAACCCAGCGTGGGCGTATAGCTAAAGGAACTGCTTTAGCAATTAAAATGCGTGCTTCTTTATATTGGGGTGACCTTGATTTGGCAATGAATGCAGCTCGCGCTATTCAAAGTCTGAATTTGTACGAATTGGATCCGAATTATCAGGAAATGTTTAGTATAAAAGGGCAAGGTTCAAAGGAAATTATTTATGCTATGCAACACGTAGCAAACACATATCCTTTTACAAACATGATCCGTATGTATAACAATCAGGATGGAGGTTGGGCTTCCACAATTCCAACACAGAATCTGGTTGATATGTATGAAATGAAATCCGGTTTATTACCAACAGAAGAAGGTTCTGGATATGATCCTGTACATCCTTTTGCAAATAGAGATCCTCGTTTGGCATTAACCATTCTTTATCCAGGTATGGATTGGGTTGGCTCCGATGGAAAAGAACGTGTAATCAATACATTGGATAAGAGCCTAAACGGAGGTTCAAATGCTGATTATATGGATGCTGCTGATAATTCTTCGAGAACTGGTATGATCTGGGCAAAATATACGGTTCCTCTGTCGCAATATTCTGCTGCGCTAAATAATGATAATATTTGTCCGATACTATTCCGTTATGCAGAGGTATTATTGACTATTGCTGAAATCAATGTAGAAAAGAATGAGAATCTGACTGAGGTATTTGATATACTGGATCAACTTCGTCAACGAGGAGGACATGTAGTTTTAGATAGATCAAAGTATAATACACAGGAAAAACTCAGGGAATTGGTTCGTCGCGAACGTTGTATAGAATTGGCTGGTGAGGGTTTACGTAAGGCGGACTTATTACGCTGGAAAGATCAGAGTGGTAAAATGCTTGCAGAAACTCTTATGAATGGACCCCTTTATCGTATGATAGGAACTATCAATTATGATGAAACAGATCGTGATCTGCGAGCAACTATTACTGCCCCATCAGCAGAAAACGAGTCATTACGCAAAATAGAGGATAGAGTATTCCGCACCTATAACAGATATTTACCTTTACCTCAGGCCGAATTAGATAAGAATCCGAATTTAAAACAGAACGAAGGATATAATTAATAGAAAGACTAGATCTTTAATACTTTAAAAACTCAGGGATTTTAATTGCATGAGGGAGTATCAAAATTCTATTTGATACACCCTCATCAATTCCCATTTCAATTTAATACTTAAATACAAGGACTTATGAATAACAAAATTTGGCTTGTTGTTATCGGGCTGTTAATGCAATGGAGTTTAATTGCACAAGATACATTCGGGATCAAATATGGACCTTATCTCCAGAATATGGGTGAAAATGAAGTGACGGTTGTATGGGTAACTAACAAGGATGCACTTGCTTGGGTCGAAGTGGCTCCCGATGATGATACTCATTTTTACGCGGAAGAACGTCCTCAGTTCTTTCAGACTGAAAACGGAAGAAAATTGGTAGGAACGCTTCATCGCGTTACATTAAAAGGTTTGAAAAAGGGAACAAAATACCGCTATCGTATTTATTCACGGGAAGTGCTGGATAATTTGCATTGGGACACTACTTTCGGAAAAGTGACAGCCAGCAATCCTTCACGTTTATTCTCTTTCACTACATTGGATAGAACAAAAGACGAACTCAATATTGCTGTAGTAAATGATATTCATGCAAATAATGAATTATTAGAATCCTTATTGAAAGGAGTGGATATGGAGAATCAGGATTTTATTGTTTTCAATGGGGATATGATGAGCCATCTTAATTCGGAAGAACTTATGTTTAATGGCTTTCTGTCAAAATCAGTTGATTTGTTTGCTTCTAATTTACCCTTTTTCTTAACGAGAGGTAACCATGAAACGAGAGGACCATTTTCAACCCGTTATATGGATTATTTCCCAACCTCGACCGGAAAGCCTTATTACACTTTCCGTCATGGCCCTGTTTTTTTCCTTATGTTGGACAGTGGAGAAGATAAACCGGATAGTGATATTGAGTACGGTGGCCTTTCTGCTTATGATCAGTATAGAGAAGAAGAGATTGAATGGTTGAAGAAAGTGGTAGAATCAGATGAATTCAAAAATGCACCTGTGAAAATAGTATTTATCCATGTACCTGCTTTTACATCGACCTGGCATGGGACACTACATGTTGGAGAGCTTTTCATTCCCATCCTCAATAAAGCAGGAATAGACCTTATGATGTGTGGACATACGCATCGTTATTCTTATCAAGAAAAAGGACAGAATGGAAATAATTTCCCTATAATCACAAACTCAAATAGTGAGATGATTGAAGTGTCTGTTAAGGGGAAAAAGATCGATGTACGAATAAAAGACCGGGAAGGAAAGCAAACTAGACAGTTTAGCTTTTGATTTGGTAGTAATTGTTTGTCTCTATGGATTACATGTATAGGAAAATGTGAGATGGTTGATAATACCAAGTGGATTATCTCGGCTCCTTACCTGGCCAGGCGAGGGGGACCACTGCAAGCGGTGGTCCCCTCTCCTAGCAAGGTAAGGAGCTGTGATAGTATTAGTTTCACACATCGTTTCACATCTTACAAAGATCGAAGATCTTTTGTTTTATCTCAAATATCATATTATCAATTATCCAGCGATAACGAACCCATTATCCAGCCAATATTTTTTTATTACTGTATAGTAAATGACAAAAAATAGATCCCTTCGGATTTTCATATGGGATCGATCTTATTGTGATAAAATGATACGTTAAAAAGTGTTTCTATGCATAGTCTGAGTTCGTGCTATAGGTATTCTACTCTCATACTATAGGTAAAACGCACAAATATTACCTTAGAACTGACATTTTGCTTTTTACTCCCTATTATTTTGTTTAGTCATGACCTGGGTAGAATAAATCAGCTTATCCGCCTTTTATCAAGACGAAAGACACAGTATATCATACAGCGATTTATTGTATATGGAAACTATTGCTACCTTTCCGCAAGACGTTTTACTAACAGGAAAGGAAAAAGGGAATTAAATTGTCCTTATCTCTTTTGAATATGAACCACACCAGATTGAGACATATTAATAATCCCTGTCTGACAAATAATCAATCATACGGATAATAGCCCGGTGACAGGCAGGACAGAAAGGAGCATAATCACGCATCATGCAATGATCCATCGGGCGATAGATTCCTTTTGCCTGATAACCTCCTCCTTCAAAAACTCCCGGGTTATTTTTGTATGTATCATTTAACGGAGTAGGAACGGGAAGATTGGACGGTAAAAGATCTTTCCACTTCTTATCGAAATCGACTAAGGTGGTAATATTAGGTTCCCATGGTTCCAGTTTCAGATTATAGAAATCATCACTATAAGCAACTTCTGAGGAGAAGTATTCATCTGCCAGTCCTGCAAAACTATGTCCGAATTCATGGACAAAAACAGAGGATGTATGTTCATTATCTGCTGTTCCCATTGCATAGAAATTATACATACCGCCTCCGCCGTAACTATCGGTGTTAACCAGTATAAATATAGCATCACACGGAACATTCCAAACAGCATCACGAATAGATTTCATATCGGGTGTTGTCAGATAACGATCAATCCCAAAAGTATAATATCCTGAGTTCAATGCTGTATTCTTAAATATACCTTCACCGGATATATCAGTGCCTGAATCTTCAGAAATAAGATTTACTGCCCAAACATTGAAATCTTCACGATAGCTATCAAAAGGAGCCGTATGAAATAATGATTCAGTAAAACGTTTAGCGTCTGCAATAAACTTATCCTGTTCGTTAGCCGAATATCCTTCTCCAAGGAATACAAGGTCTACTTTATTGCTAGGTTCACCCTTGTGTTGTAATTGAGTGATTGTATTATTATGTAATTTCCCGCGGTCAATGAAAATACTTGTGGGATCAATGTCCACATTTAATAAAGGATAGAAAAGATTATCCTTTTTATCGCGTGCAGTTAGTTCGAAAATGATAGATGCTTTAGGAAAAGGAATGGAAATACTGTTTGTCCAGGATTGAGTTTCATTTATTGCTTGCTCTGTGGAACGCCATTCTTCAAATAAAGTATTAAAACCTCGGGAGTAGATCAATTCCTGACTCGTTTTATCGTATATATTCACATAATATCCCCCATAATTAAAACGATCAATCAGATTTTTAACCGGACCAGCCCAAGTTGTTTCTTCACGTAATTGTTGAAGTGCGGCGGTTTGAGACTCCATATTTCCACTTAGGGCAAAATCTACCCTTAAACTCTTTTTCTCAAAATAAGTATCAAATGAAACCTGTGCTCCTACAGTTGTACTACATAAATAAAGAGCCATGATAGCAAGAAAGAATACTTTTGCTTTCATCTTTTGTCGTTTAAATGAATTAACAAGAACAAAGATAGAATTTTGTTATAATTGAGAATGAGATTCTGGAAGAAAGGCGATAAAAAATTAGCTCACGCTATCCATTTTCTGATTGATATGATAAATAGGGATATGAGAGGATAACTGAACAGGAAGTGTAACCCAAAATGTAGAACCTTTACCCGGTAATGAATTTAATCCGATTTCTCCATGTAATGATTCAACAATCGTTTTACATATAGATAACCCCAAGCCGGTGCCTTGGCTAAAGTCGTCTACTTTATTAAAACGTTCGAATATTTTTTCTTGATTTTCCGGAGAAATGCCAATTCCAGTATCGGATATAGATATGCGTACTTTATCATTTACAATGCGATAAGAAAGGACGATACTTCCATCGAATGTAAATTTGCATGCATTTGAAACCAGATTGGATATTGCTTGTTTTAAACGATTCTTATCTGTAAACAGAATAAGATCCGAATGTTGTCCCGTTTGAAAAAGTAAAGTAACATTTGGTTTACAACGTCGAATATAATCATTGCTTATTTCATAACATAAATCTTTAAGATTTACATCATTGTATTCTAATACAAGTTCTCCTGATTCAATTTTTGAAAAGTCCATAATATCTGAAATGATCTGTAATAAAAGATCATTGTTTTTGTCAACCAAATTCTGGTAGTGACGGCGTTGTTCCATATTTTCCGTTTCCGCAATGATAGAAGAAAAACCGACGATGGCGTTCAAAGGAGTTCGTATTTCGTGACTCATATTGGAAATGAAAGCGGTTTTCAGCCTATTGGCTTCACGTGCTTTCTCCAGTTCGAAGACGCATTTTTTCTTCTCGGCTTCTACTATTAATTTTTTATGTTGACGCTCAATAATAAGCGAAAATATATTGGCAATAACGTGTAAATCCTCCACTTCGGATAAAGTCCAATATCTTTTTTTGCGTATTGCATCAAATCCGATAAAACCCTCAATTTTATCATTGAAGCTTAATGGAATAGCCATAAGTGATTTTAATCCTTGTTGTTGAAAAAGTTCCCTGTCGGAATGGGCATCTTTCGGAAGATCATCAATATTGTGAATGATAATATCTTTACCGGAAGTCAATGTGTCTATCATCCAGGGAATAGTCTCATAGGATAATTTAGATGATTTTTCTTTGCTTATCTTAACCCATTCACTGGTGCTTTCATATAAAAAATGTGCTGTATGTTGCTGCGGTTCAAATACAGCAACATATATCCAGTCTACTTCAAAAAAATCAAGCAAAAGTTTTAAAGCCTTATCAATTGTTTCTTTCTTATCCGATTTGAAAAGTAATGAAACGATCTCGGATATGACTTGTTTTATTCCTGTTGTGTTATTCATATAATCTTGCTTCTTAAAAGATCATGTATCGATTAGCTCAAGGACTATCTTATTGTTATAAACGATTAATTCTGTTAAACCGGATGGAGTAGAATAATAACTATCTCAAGTATACGTTTTAAAGGATAGAATTACTATACAAAATCTCTTTTTATGCAAACAAATAAAAGTATACTTTTGTTCGCCCAACGTCTATATGCATTAGCCCAAACGGGGTTAAATTATTCTACCAGTGAATATGATGCGGAACGTTATGAAGAAATAAAAGAAATAAGTCATTCGATCGTGTCTTTATTATCGGGTTTGGAGAAAGATGTTGTTGCTGATTCTTATCTTCCGTTAAAGGAGTATATTACTCCTAAGGTGGATATTCGTGCAGTAGTTTTTAATGTTAAAGATGAAATTCTTTTAGTACAAGAGAAAGCGGATGGATTATGGTCACTTCCGGGTGGGTGGTCGGATGTCGGATTTACTCCAAAGGAGATTGCAGTGAAAGAGGTAAAAGAGGAAACAGGCCTCGATGTTCTGGCTTCACGCCTACTGGCAGTAATGGATATGCGTGAACATGATCATCCGTTTATACCTTTTTATGTCTATAAGTTTTTTATACTTTGTGAATTAGAGGGAGGTGAGTTTAGGGAAGTTTTTGATATCCTTGATAAAGGCTTTTTTGCATTGGATAATCTGCCTCCTCTATCTTTAGAACGTGTCCTTCCTGAGCAGATTCATAAAATGCTTGAATTAAGGAATCATCCTGAAATAGGAGTCTATATGGATTGATGAAACTATTTATTGGAACCGGAATACTGTTTTAAATCAGAAAACCTTTTTTTACCTCTAAAATAGAAATTTAAAAGAATACTGCTTTTAAATAATTCAGGGATAAATGGCAATGTTGTCTTTTTGAGATTCTCATGACGGATAGATAGATAAGGAGCTTTTAGTTTACGGAAATCTTTACGTGCTTTATAAACTGCATTGGCATTGCGGGGATGTCCGGTTATTAAGAATTTAAAAGCAGCTATATAATCCAGCCAAAAACGGATAAATAAGATTTTCTTCAATTCATTTTCAGGAAGATTCTTATAAAGCATCAATAAATTATTACGGAAATTGAGAAAGGTTTTATGTGGACTCTCTACATGTAGAGTGGCTCCTCCAACATGGTATACTACAGATTGCGGAGTGCATACAATACGATAACCTCTGCAACGTAGACGCCAGCACATATCTATTTCTTCCTGATGGGCAAAAAAGGTGGCATCTAATCCTCCTTCTTGTTTATATATATTTGTACGTATGAATAGACAGGCCCCACTAGCCCAAAGAATATCTGTAGATTCATCATATTGTCCGAAGTCTTTTTCTACAACGTGGAGTATACGTCCACGGCAAAAGGGATAACCGTATTTATCCAGGTAACCACCCGACGCACCTGCATATTCAAAAAAGCCTTTATTTTGTTCGGCTAATATTTTAGGTTGAACACAAGTCAATGAAAGGTCTGTATCTAATAAGGATATGGGTGCTTCCAACCAATTTGGAGTTACTTCCACATCACTATTTAATAAGACAGCATAAGGAGTGTCAATTAGTTGTAATGCTCGATTATATCCTTCTGCAAACCCATAATTCGTATCTAAAAGAATCAAACGAACTGTTGGGAATTTATTTTGTAACATGACAATAGAGTCATCAGTAGAGCCATTATCAGCCACAATAATTTCTGCCCAGTCTGAAGGACTGTTTTCTATTACAGATGGAAGGAATTTTTCCAATAAAGCTTTTCCATTCCAGTTGAGGATGACAATTGATACTTTTTTCATGCCTGATCAAAATCACTTCGTTTGTGTTTCCAACGCTTATGAGTCCACAACCAATAAGCAGGATTGCGCAAGATACACTTTTCCATCATACGGGTGTATGTTTCTGTAATCCAAAATTCGGGAGTTTCTTTGGGGGTAGTGGTGATAATCTCCATATCGACAGTGTAATATCCTCTCTTTTGTTTTTTTGTATCAAGGAAAATTACGGGTAGATCCAATTTACGGGCAATACGTTCCGGGCCGGTAAACATCGCTGTTTCCTGATTGAGGAAAGTAGTCCAATAGTGTATATTAGCTTTGCTGGGTGTTTGATCGGCAAGAAAAATTACCACCGAACGCGTCTTTTCTTGTTTGAGGCGGATCATATCACGGATCGTATCATTCTTTTTAATACCGAATGAACCAAAACGGGTGCGCAAATCGATGAAAAGGCGATCAAAGTTTTTATTCATTAATGGACGGTATATTTGATAGATACGTGAATCCTCGAAACGGGTGGAAGAGGCAGAGAACCATTCCCAGTTACCATAATGACCCATCAGTAGAACAAAGCAGGTATGGCCTTCATCCATTAATTTGTCAACAACTTCCGGATTACGTAAAAACGCTCTTTTTTGAACTTCTTCCAGTGAGATATGCGCCAATTTTATTGTTTCAACAATATAATCACAAAAATGATGGTAGAAATCCCTTTCCAATTGACGTAACTCTTTATCTGTTTTCTCAGGGAAAGATGCTTTTATATTTCGTCTTACGACTCTTAACCGGTAGCCAACTACTTTGTAAGCAAAGAAATAGAAAATGTCAGAGAAAATATATAAGATATTCATTGGTAGTAAAGCATGAAGCTTTATCCAAAAATATAATAATGCGTATCCAATTTTATTCCACATGATATTTTTTGTCTATGATTTGTAGAGCTGTATGCTCTTCATTCCATTCGCCTAAATTTATATGACGGATCTCATTTACCCATGAAGATTGGTAAGGAGCTTCCACTTTAATATAGTTTTCTGTAAAACCATGCATCAGATTCCCCTTTCGGGTATGTTCAAAGAGTACAATAGCCTCTTGTTTAATATGTTGTTCGTAAAAAATATGTAATTTCTTTTCAGATATATCCAATAATTGACGGCTACGTTCCTGTTTTGTTTTAGGATCTACACTATGGTCTATCTTTAAAGCTTGTGTACCCGGGCGTTCCGAATAACTGAAAACGTGGAGTTGACTTATAGGAAGACTTTCTATAAAAAGCCTGGCTTCTTCAAAGAGTTCATCGGTTTCACCCCGGGTTCCGACAATAACATCCACTCCTATAAAAGCATGTGGCATAATCGCCTTGATTTTATCAATTTTATGGCGGAAAAGAGATGTGTCATAGCGACGTCTCATTAATTTCAGCACTTCATCACTTCCGCTTTGTAGAGGAATATGAAAATGAGGAGCAAATCGTTTACTTGATGCTACAAAGTCAATGGCTTCGTCTGTGATCAGATTAGGTTCAATAGAAGAAATACGATAACGTTCAATACCGTCTACATCGTCTAATGCCTTTATAAGGTCAAGAAAATTCTCATCAGTGCTCTTTCCAAAGTCACCTATATTCACGCCGGTCAGTACTATCTCTTTTCCTCCTTTAGCGGCAACTTCGTAAGCTTGGTCTACAAGGCTGCGAATTGTTCCATTACGGCTTCGTCCTCTGGCAAAAGGTATTGTACAGTATGAACAATAATAGTCACATCCATCCTGGACTTTTAGAAAATGACGTGTTCTGTCATCAGATGAACAAGAGGGTGAGAAGGTCTTTATATCTTTAGAAGGAGAGGCTACAATAGCTCCGGTTTGCTGTGTAGATACATTTCCCAGATATTGCAGGATATCCAACTTCTGCTCACTTCCCAGGACAAGATCGACTCCTTCAATATGTGATACTTCTTCGGGTTTTAATTGTGCATAACAACCGGTAACAACCATAAATGCACCCGGATGTTGTTTAGCTATCCTTCGAATGGCCTGTCTGCATTTTTTGTCCGCCAGTTCGGTAACAGAACATGTATTAATAACACATATATCTGCCTTTTCGCCTGGACGAGCTTTGCGAATGCCATGATCGGCAAGGGTTTTACCTATTGTCGATGTTTCAGCGAAATTGAGTTTACAGCCTAATGTAAAGTAAGCTGCTGTTTTATGTTCGAATATTGTTTGATCAATCATTACTCTTTCTTTTTTTGCTAAAGACCTTAAAGCCTTTAAGCTCCTAAGACTCCTAAAGATTCTTTAGGAATCTGCAAAGTTATACAAAATGATCAATTTTAGTTGTGTATCTGCTCTAATGTCTCTACTTTTGCACAAATTTGATAGTTTTGTGCTATGATAAAAGAGAATTTCATCAAGCTCTATGAAGATAGCTTCAAAGAGAATTGGAACTTGCCTGCTTTAACGGATTACAGTAAGAATACTACATTTACATTTGGAGATGTAGCAAAAGATATAGCTAAAATTCATATTATCTTTAAAGAATGCCAGATCAGGCAGGGAGATAAGATTGCACTGGTTGGAAAAGATTGTTCCCGATGGTGTATTATCTATATGGCTGCTGTGACTTATGGCGCTATTATTGTTCCCATTCTGCAAGACTTTAGTCCCAATGATATACATCATATTATTAATCACTCCGAGTCCACTTTTCTTTTTGTAAGCGATAAGATATGGGATTCTCTTGAGGAAGATAAAATTGATAACCTACGTGCCGTCTTTTCTCTTTCCGATTATCGTTGCTTGCATCAACGCGATGGTGAGAATATTCAGAAGTTGATGCTTAGACTGAATGATAAAATGGATAATCGTTATCCGAATGGCTTTAGTAAAGAAGATATTCAATATGCAGAACTGGATAATGACAAGGTGGTATTATTAAATTATACATCTGGAACCACAGGGTTTAGTAAAGGAGTTATGCTGACAGGGAATAATCTGGCAGGGAATGTTACGTATGCAAAAACTCTGGATGTTATTTTTCGTGGAGAAAGTATGTTATGTTTTCTACCTTTGGCACATGCTTACAGTTGTGCTTTTAATTTTCTTGTTCCTATGGCTGTGGGTGCTCATGCATATATCTTAGGAAAAGTACCTTCTCCTAAAATTCTATTGAAAGCATTCGAAGAGATCAAACCAAACCTGATTATCACAGTACCGTTAATCCTGGAAAAGATTTATAAGAAAATGATACTTCCGCAACTTAATAAGCGGACAATGAAACTAGCATTAAATATACCTTTGATTGATACACGTATTTATGCTCAGATTCGGAAAGGCTTGGTGGATGCTATGGGAGGGCGTTTTCGTGAGGTTATTGTTGGTGGTGCTGCAATGAATCAGGAAGTAACTGATTTTCTTTATAAGATTAAATTCCCTTTTACAATAGGCTACGGGATGACTGAATGTGCCCCGTTAATCAGTTATGATAATAATAAAGAATTTATTCCTTCTTCATGTGGACAGGTTCTGAAAGGTATTATGCAGGTACGTATTGATTCTGACGATCCTTACAATACTGTCGGTGAAATACAGGTCAAGGGAGAGAATGTGATGAAAGGTTATTATAAGAATAGCGAGGCCACAGAGAATGTTTTTACCCAGGATGGCTGGTTGAGAACAGGTGATCTGGGAACTATTGATAAAAATAATCGAATTTTTATCCGTGGCCGTAGTAAAACGATGATCCTCGGTTCCAGTGGGCAAAATATCTATCCTGAGGAGATTGAGTCAAAACTAAACAATCTTCCTTTCATTATGGAAAGTGTTGTTGTGGAAAAGAATGGTAAGTTAGTTGGTTTGGTCTATCCTGACTATGAAGCTGTGGATAACACGGGTGTTTCACATTCTGATCTTTCAGTAGTAATGGAACAAAATAGGATTGAACTAAATAAATTATTAGCACCTTACGAATCAATATCTTCTTTACAGCTGTATCCTACAGAATTTGAGAAGACACCGAAGAAGAGTATCAAGCGATATTTATACAGTAACTATTAAATAAAATCTATAGTATCGGATTCAAGTTTTAATTTAAGTTTTTTCGCAACTTTCAAAAAGAAAAGAAAGAAAATAACGGCGACAATGCTAAATGGGAGTATCATACTGTCTGACAATTCACCATTGAAGAGTTCATTATCTTTGAGATTGCTGTTAGACATGCCAATAACAGCTATAGCATTGTTTAAAAAATGGGCAAATACGGGAACCCAAATGTTCCTGCTCCAATAGAGTAAATAGCCGAAATAAGCACCGAGTAACATACGAGGTAGGAAACCGTAAAATTGCATATGTATAGCACTAAATAAGATGGCAACTATCCATATCACTGTATGGTGATTTTTATTCCAATTGCCAATAACTCTTTGTAGGGCACCTCGAAAAAAGAATTCTTCTACTACACCGGCCGTTAAAGCTATGACTAATAGATTGAAAAGTAAAGTCACAAATCCGCCTCCATCTAAAAGTATCAGAGTCATCTCTTCTGCTTTTCCTTCCTGAATTTGCATCCAGTTCTCTATCGGCTCCATAAATGAAGGGAGAACCAATTGACTATTAATGTATTGGCTAAGATTGAGTATGGGTGCCAGCAAAAAATAACACACTACTAAAAGCAATACGACGGAAGCCCCGGGCATTTTCCCAATTGAAAGATATTTTTTAATATCTCTACTACAGAACCATCCCATTCCTACTGCTGGAACAAGAAATGTTCCAATAGACGAAAGCATTTGTATCCACCGCAAAATGTCTGGATAATCAAGCATATTGGCTCCAATACCATGCTTTATATAAAGAATAAACATTCCTATAAAAGAGAAAAGGAAAGAGCCTATCAATACCAATAAAATCAGGATAAGTATTTGGCTAAATACCGATCGCTCAGCAAACATACCTTTTGTTGACATAATTTC
The DNA here is from genome assembly GCA_032073245.1 of Tannerellaceae bacterium. Taxonomy (GTDB): domain Bacteria; phylum Bacteroidota; class Bacteroidia; order Bacteroidales; family Tannerellaceae; genus QVMG01. The sequence continues at coordinate 11,752 of DAMANX010000001.1, read as the reverse complement.
AGTGCATAAAAAAAACTTCTGCCAAAGATAGACAGAAGTTTTTTATTTATAGTACCATACTGGTTTTTTACGTTCTTGGACGGGCTTCTTTTACAACCATTTGACGGCCTTCGAATTCCGCTTCATTCAACCCTTCAATAGCTTTTGTTGCCACATCATCATTTGGCATTTCCGCAAAAGCAAAACCTTTAGATCTACCGGTATCACGGTCTTTCACAATCTTAACGGAATCAACAGCTCCGTATTCTTCTAATGAACGTTTTAAATCATCTTCCCGAACACGATAGTCCTGTTTCTGCTTATTTATCACCGTTTAGATAGATTGTCAAGAAAAAGATCCATCATCTGTTTGGCTGCGACAAAAGAACTGATTTCATTACTTAATACCCGTTGTTCAGTAGTTTTTAACATGCTTTCTACTGCCTGATTGTGATAAAAACTATCTTGCAGAGCTTCATTTATACTTTCATACATCCAGTATTTAGCCTGTTCATTGCGTTTATATGCAAAAAAGCCATTATTCTTAGTAAATTTGACGTAGGCATCGATCATCTCCCAGATTTCTTTAACTCCCAGATTATAATAACCCGAATAAGTGAGAACCTGAGGTGTCCATCCTGACTCTGCAGGGGGGAATAGATGAAGGGCATTACGAAACTGTGCTGCTGCAAGTTTTGCTTTATCAATATTGTCGCCATCTGCTTTGTTTATAACAATTCCATCAGCCATTTCCATAATCCCTCGTTTTATTCCTTGTAACTCATCTCCGGTACCAGCCAATTGAATTAAAAGAAAAAAATCGACCATAGAATGGACAGCTGTTTCACTTTGTCCAACGCCTACTGTTTCAACAAAAATATTATTGAATCCGGCAGCTTCGCATAGCACTATAGTTTCTCTTGTTTTTCGGGCAACCCCTCCCAAAGAGCCTGCAGATGGAGAAGGACGGATAAATGCATTCTTTTGCCGGGATAGCTCTTCCATGCGCGTTTTGTCTCCCAGGATACTACCTTTAGTACGCTCACTACTTGGATCTATAGCTAAAACGGCCAGTTTATGCCCTTGTTCAATTTGTAACATACCAAATGAATCTATTGAAGTACTCTTTCCCGCACCCGGAACTCCCGTGATACCAACACGTACGGAATTACCGGCATAGGGTAGGCATTTCTCAATAATTTCCTGCGCTATTTGCTGATGCTCATAAAGTGAACTTTCTACCAGTGTTACTGCCTGGCTGAGAATGGTGATGTCTCTCTTTAATATTCCTTCTACAAACTCAGCTGGAGTATATTGTTTACGCTGAATACGTTTTTTGATGTACGGATTAACAATAGGAGCATCAGCAATACCCTTATTCACTTTTAATCCTTTATATAAATCATCGTTTTCCGGATGTTCCATTTTTTCAATTACAAATTAAAAATTACAAATTCAATTACGAATCGAAGATCGGCCTAAGCCAATTACAAACAACGAATCTAAAGACTAAATTCGTAATTCGTGATTTTTAATTCGTAATTATTTATAAGCTGTTACTTTGATGAGACGAACGGGGCCATTAGGGTCGTTACAAACAACATTGATGAGTGATTCAAGCTTCGTTTTTACGTCTTTTGCCCGTACAGAAACTTTAAAAGTTGCCGTAGCACCCGGTTTAAGTTCCCTACGACCGCCAGAGATGTCTAAGCGATCATCATCACTGGTTACACTATAAATATAAAGAGGAGACTTTCCAGTGTTGCTGATATCAAAAGAGATAGTCGCCTTTCCTCCAATTAAAGGAATAATACTATTTTTTGTCGGCAATTGGCCAAATTCCAAAAGTGTACCTGATAAATGGGCAATGGGAGCCTGTGCCTTTTCTGAAGAAGATAATTTATTGAAATTATCTATAATATTGGCTGCAATTTGTATATGACCGGAACTTTCTTTTTGATCACTACTAATTACAGTGACAGGAAGTTGTGCAGATATGCGTCCTTTACGTTTAATAGCTTTACCGTCCAACTCAATCATGATCTCACCTGTTTCACCCGGTTGTAATGTCTGAGGTATCACCTCCACATTAAAGTAGTTTGGAAGTTTACCGAGATTGACAGTTAATGCTTTTTGTGTATCGTTGAGAATATTGATCCGTTCACTCAACATTTCTTCGGGGCGAACCGTACTGTAAAGAATTGTTTTGGTGTGCAGTTTTAATTCTCCAATAGAATAGGGATAAGTAAATACAGGTTGAAGATTTTTAGGTTTTACATTTCCACGTATCGACAATGTAAAACTTCCTTTATTTCCGTTACTATAAACCGATACAGTTTTATAAAAAGGACCGGGACGTCCTTTTGGATCAAAGATAATTTTTAATTCTCCAGTTTTACCTGGAGCTATAGGTTCTTTTGACCATTCGGGACGTGCACATCCACATGACGCTGTGACACGAGTAATAACCAATGGAGAATTTCCCGTGTTTTTTATTGTAAATACATGATTTGCTAAACCATCAGCTTCGTTGATATTACCGAAATTATATGTTGTTTCTTCTACGGTCAAATCCGCATTATTTTGTGCGCTGACAAGCGTGATACACACTATGCCAAGCAGCATTAGAATAATACGTTTGAGGTTACAAATCATGTTATGTGGTTTTTGGGAAAGGGTTACTTAACCTTTCCCCGGATTGTCAATATAAAGCTTCCTGTCTTTCCGTTACTATATATGGAAATTGTTTTTGCAAATGGGCCGGGACGATTCGCAGGATCAAAAGTGATTGTAATATTTCCTTTTTGTCCGGCAGCAATTGGTTCTTTAGTCCATTCCGGAGTAGTACAACCGCAAGAGGCAATTACACGGGTAATAACTAAAGGCTGGTCACCTGTATTGGAGATTTCAAAAGTATGTGATACTTTTCCATCTGCTTCGTTAATTTCACCAAAGTCATATGCTGCTTGTTCTGTCGAAATAACAGCTTGTGCTGAAGCTGTTCCGGTTGCTAACAGAATAGCCATACAAATAAAAATAATCTGTTTCATTTTTCCTTTTTCTTTAATGATGCCACAAATATACTAATAATAACGATTAACGATTAGCGATTAACGATTAATTTTGAAGAGCAATAACCGTTCGTCTTTAATTGTTAATCCCTAATCGTTAGTTGTAAAACATTAATCTTTAACAATAAGTTTATTTCCTTCCGTATGTGATACGAATTCAGGAGCATACATACATTGAATGGTACTGATACCTCCTGTGTATTCACCACTTCTGGATACAAATACCGGATATTCTATTACAAACGTACCTTTAGGCAAACGTTGAAAGAAGAAATTCTCCGATACATCTTTCGGTGTGCGATAGAATGAAATTCCATTCTGATAAGTTAATCCTGACAACTGTTGACCCGGTTCAAAACATCCGGCTCGTAAATCTTTCAAAGAAACATAATCCATTTCACGGTCTGTACGGATTGTAAGACGAACAATCACCTTATCTCCGATATGTAAAGTTTTTTTAGTGTTAACCGGACGGATTTGACGTTCTTTCCCGTTATTGGTTTCTATAAATAATTTCTTTTCTACATTTAATACACCTTTTTGAGCATTAGTCTGGTCGATTTGTGTAAAGTACTGATTATAGACAGCACCCCACGCAGGAGCTTCTCCTTCTTTACGAATTATAAGATTGTTCGCCTGTTCGGAAATTTCAGATCCGGTAAGTGATTCCTTTAAATAACCGGTACCAGCTTCACCTTCAGTTGTACTAAAGTTTTTATTACCCCATTGTACAGTGAGTGTATTATTTTCATTTAACCAATCATTGCCAGTCAATAAGATAGCATAGATTGCATTTATAGTTGCAGGAGTGGATTCCCAGTTTTGTGTGCGTTTCTGATTTAATAACCATTGTTTCATCTTGTTCGTTTCATCTGTATTAGGTGATAACTCACGGAAAGCATACATCAGAAGTGAATGAACATCTACCGGAGAAGTATTGAAATCCGAACCTCTTTGATTATTTGCCCAAAACATACCTTGTTCTTTGGTGGTAGTTGCTGTTTTTCGTAACCATGCAAGAATTTCGTTAGCCACTTCTTTCTTCCCATTTCTGTGCATTAGTATAGCAACTTGTCCTTTGTTGTTGAGAGAAAGTGTACTCCAGTTCTTTTCTGCCTGAGTAGTATAAAAGCGGATGGCTTCACGTGCATCACCTAACTCAGGAATATCCCGGTAACAGCTACGAATGTAAAGATATTCGATTTGCTGTGGGGATGGTATTGCTTTTTCCCAGTTTTTGTTAAACTTTTTTAATGAGTTATATTCTTCCTGAATAGATTTATCTAAGTATTGGAGAGCACGCATTTGCATCTCCTTTTCCTGTTGATTATATTGAACAGCACTTAAAAGAACTAATTGATTCATTCCTTTTAATATGGATAATGTCATATTGCGGTCCGGAGCAAAACCTTTAAACCAACCCCAGCTGCCATCTTCCCTTTGTTGGTCGATGAGTCGTTGCATTGCAACTTCACGTTGACTATTCGCCCGGTTAATATCAAATAGTAATGATAGACGTTGTTTTTGTTCCGTTTCATTATCTGCAGCCAGTACCCAAGGTGTTTCTTCCAAAAGAATGTTTTTTAATTCTTCGTTTTTTTCCAGATTTGAGATCAAAGTCGAGGCGTTACCACCTTGTGCTGTCCATTGACTGATCATCTGTTGAATACGTGGGTGTGCCGATGCAATAGATGTTGCCAATGTATTCCCATAATATGAGGCAAACCATTCTAGAATATTATCATTTGTAGGAGTCGTAATGGTAGGCAATGCTTGTACAGCATACCATACGGGATTTCCACTTACTTCTAAAGTCATGCGGAAGGGGTTGCTATTTCGCGGCTGGTTTATATTTATCTTTTGTTCTCCTTTATTCAAGATATAAAACGGAGTACTTTCCGTAATCAGAATTTGATTGGATAATACCGGAATAAGATGCTGTTCTCCATCACTTCCTGCGCTGGCATCTGCTATAATACGACAGCCTAATAATTCTGTATTCAATGGAACAGTTATCGTCCACTGAATAGTAGTTTGCCCTTTAGAGGCTAGTTTAAAGCTTTTAGAGTTTTCATTCAGATTTTGAATAGGTTTGTCAGTAGATGGATCAAACCATTCAAGGTGCACTTTCCCTGAAATAGCCTCTTCTTGTTGATTAAGTATCTGAGTTGAGAGTGATACCCGATCACCTTGACGGAGGAAACGAGGAAGATTTGGCACTACCATTAACGGCTTTGAAGTGATAACTTCTTGCGTTAATTGTCCGTATTTTAATTCTTTAGTATGTGCAATAGTCTGTACCTTCCAGCTTGTATTACTTTCCGGAATAGTAAAACTCACAATCAGATCCCCTTCGGCATTTGTTAATAGAGTAGGATAAAAGAATGCAGTTTCATTAAAATTTGTTCTGGGTTGAAGTTGCTGTGACTGTTGAGGCTGTTGTCCATCCTGATTATATCCTTGTATATCCTCTTTCTCTTCAGACATGGTTGTTGACAATACGGGAGATTCTGATAAAGATTGTGCCTGCGTCTGATCCATCATCATGTTCGGGTCTGCTGATTTCATCATGGGTTGCGCCATACCTCCTGTTGCTCTACTACGGGTATTGAACATATCCATACCAAATCTTCTCTGGAAGAATATACCTTGCCAATCTATTTCATCAAACGCATAATTAGGAACTCTAATATCAGTGATATTAAATACTCCGTGTTGGTATGAACTACCAAAACCTTCTCCAGGAATAAACCGGGGAGCTTGCAGATATAAAGAACGTTCCGGAGAGAAATACCAATTGAATGGTATGATTTGGTCTAGCGAACTATCATACATACTCGCCAATACTTCTGCAGATACAGCCAAAGAATCTTTATCAGTTATGCGAAACTTCCAGGTTTCCGTACTACCGGGTAATAAACGGTCACGGAAAGTCTCGGGGCGTATTGTCAATTTGCGATCCGGTTGTTTACGACAGATAGGTACTTGTGTAACAAAAAGGTCACCTTCTTTCACATAGGTGAAGGTTGCTACTACACCATCTCCATACTCTTCTTTAAATGGGAATGTGAAAGTTTGATTCTCATTGTCTAATATGATTCGTTTCCTTAATAGGCGCTTGTTGTTCTGGAATACTTCATAAAGCACGTATGACTCTTTATCTGAAGTGCCAAAAATCCATTTGGCTTCTTCACCAGGCATACAGGTATCTTTTTCAATAATCAGCCAGGAGTGGGTATAGACCGGAGGACGTTTATCCTGATCACTATATAATGTGAAATCTTGTTCCCCTTCTACTTTTCTGCCTTTCCGGTCTTTAGCTTCCATCTTGATACGATAGCGTCCTGAATTCAAAGATTTGAATATATCTTTTGCAAGAGCTTTATCAGAACTGAAATTCCCAGATGTTACAACGCTTCCTTCTGTAAATATAGAATAAGATTTTTTCGGATCTTTTGCAATAAGAGAAATGATCTTGAAAGTACCATCTGCAGTTGTTTTTTCTCCATTAAGCAACCGGGCATTAATACTTGCATTTACATTGTTCTTATTAACAAGAAGCGGCATGTCAAGAGATAATATCATGCTTGTATCTCCGATAGGAACATTAAATCTGGTTTCTTGTGTTTCCCCTTTACTATCAGTAACGGTTGCTGTCACTTCATAATTATAGTATTGATATGGGAAGAACATTTCTGTTATTTTTTCCGGACGGAAAGAAATGGAGAATCCTCCTTCCGTATCAACTTTAGTTGTGCCTTGTGCTACCTGTTCCTGCTGATAACTTCCAGCTCCTCTAAGTAACCAGAAAGGACGTCTTATGATTCGCCAATCTACTTGTCCCTCCTGCAATGATACTCCTGAGAATGTTTGTACTTTTCCTTTTATAGTCACTATATCTCCAAAAGTCACGTCTTCATTTACCGGTAACATTTCTACAGAAAAAGTAGGACGTTTGTATTCTTCTACACGTATATTAGCAGATGAATTTTCAACTGTAATGGAGAAGTTACCTGTCAATGTTTGTTTAGGCAATGTGAACTCTCCATTAAAAGAACCAAATTCATTGGATACAATTTTCCTAGTGGTAATTTCTTTGTAGTTTGCATCCCGCAGAATTACTGTAAATTCTTTTTTAGTAATAAGAGCTGGTTTGTCTTTATTTAGCTTGTAGGCAATTCCTTTATAGTATACTGTTTGTCCCGGACGATATAGTCCTCTATCGGTAAAGAGTGCAATATCAGTCGGTATCTTTCCTGTACCATCAGCTACGTATTCAGGATAAAGCGTAGTTATACGTGATGTATCATTTGCAAGAGTTGCTTGGAAAGCTAATATGTCTTTGTTATTAGGAATAACAACCAAGCCATCCTTATCCGTTTGCGAGTGGTCCATTTCTCTTAAATCCTGTCGTTTGCCACTAAACCAGGCAACATTTACATTCTGTATCGGTTTTCCACTGAGAAAATCAGTGATAAGAACTTCTCTTATACCTGTAGAGGAAGCACGGGATACTGCAGCAAGTTTACTTACATTTATAATATGCTTTGTTTCTATTTCATGGTCGGGAGCATCAATTACACACTCGTAAATGCCCGATTCACTCATAGGTACATATATTATGGTGTCTTGTGTGCTATAAGCATGAGGATTGGCTAAAGCAATAGAAACTTCTTTTATAAGTTTACCTGTTTTCTTTTTATCTACAGATTGATATGGAGCTAAATCCATCGAATTTAACAAACTCTGATGAATGCGTATAGTCACCTTAGATACATTTTTATAATTCAGGGTGATCGGCATATCTTTTTTAGGATATGCCGTTTGGGGAACTTGAGAAGTAAGTAGTGGCTGCTCCATGGCCGCCAATTTATTTTTCAGAATACCGATGCGTTCATAATCAGGGAAACGGCTAATACCTTCTTTAAGGATATTTGATTGAATGCTAAAGATAGAATCGGTATTGGTCGTCTGATAGCTCCATTTATCCAATAGATTCACTTGTGCAATGCGAATCTCTGTAGAATAATCATTACCAGCATATTGCTTCATCAATTCTTCCAATGCTTTCTCATATACTTTTTTTGATGCTTCGTCTTGTTTTTGATTATATATATATTCCAGATAACTTAATTCCACTAATAAAGTTGCTTTGGGATTTGATTCTCCGCGGCGGAAGGTGAGCCATTCTTTATAGATGTCATCAGATGCCTGGATTTGTACCGCTCTTTGAGCCAGAAAATCATAGAGAGTCGGACGGAGTGTCTCGGCATCTTTACCCTTTTCCAGTATTTCAGCATAAGATGTTGCCGGTGTCTGTTGTAATTGTTTTGCCGGTTGCAATGAGAGCAACAAATGTTCCTTGATCTTTTCTGTGAATAAATTTTCACTCCACTCCCTTACATCTTGAGGAGTATAATCAATAATAGAAGTACGTTGAAGAACATTACCACGATTCCGTATGAAATATACCGTATACATTTCGGCTGCCATAGAATGTAGTACAGCTTTAGTTGAAGTATTGGAAGTATTTGTAATATAATTTTCTACTTCTGTTATCAATTCAGGAAAGCGATCATAATCCTTCTCCAATTCATCTTTCATTCGAGTAATCATTTCTTTAATTACTCCCGGAGTCGCTTCTTCTTGTACTATTTCCATATTCACTTTTTGCTCATTCTGTGATTGTGCGGTTCCGCAAGAACTCAATGCTATTAATCCCAAGCAGCAGAGTAGGAGGAAGGACACAATAATTGCTCTAATTTTCATATCTTCTTTTTGTGTGTATACAAGTTAAACAATAACCTTTCCTCTATAGATACATAGAAAGGGTGAAAAAGTGTAAAACGGACGTTAATAAGGTGTAAATGTAGGCATTCAGTGTTCTACACCGAATGCCGGAGTAAGGAGAAAGAAGTTATCAGTCGCTTTGCTCCTTAGGAGTAAGTAGTCGTAATGCAGTATTTGTCTTACTTCTTACTATCCATTCCTAACTCCTGACTTATAAGAGTTAAGCGACTTTTAACTCCTTATTTCTTTCGCTGATAGTTTATAAAGGTATAAGGATAAGCATGTTTTTCATCAGCAGGAAAGTCTTGTTTTTCTGTTTCTTCCCAAAGTGTTAAATCGATCTCAGGGAAAAAAGTATCAGCATCTTCAAAAGAATGATGAACATACGTAAGATACATTTTATCAGCAATGTCAAGTGCCTGTTTGTAGACTATAGCTCCGCCGATGATGAATATCTCTTTCTCTTTTTCGCATATATCCAAAGCCTCTTGCAGAGATTCAACAGCAAAACAATCAATGAACCTGGTTTCAGGCATGGAAGTTAATATGACATTCTTTCGGTTTGGAAGCGCTCCTTTAGGTAAAGATTCAAACGTTTTTCGCCCCATAACTACTGCATGTCCTGTAGTAAGTTCTTTGAAGCGTTTCATATCGTTAGGTAATCGCCAAAGCAATTGCTGATCCTTCCCGATAGCATTATTTTCTGCAATAGCAGCAATAATAGAAACTATGCTCATAATTCTTTTTTTTATTGATTGTTCTATACAGCAACATCTCCCTTAATATGAGGATGTGGATCATATTGTGTTAATGTGAAATCCTCATATTGAAAATCAAAGATACTCTTCACTTCCGGATTGATTTCCATAACCGGTAAAGGACGGAACTCCCTCGTTAATTGTAATTTCACCTGATCCAGATGGTTAATATATATATGCGCATCCCCCAACGTGTGCACAAAATCACCTGCTTTTAATCCGGTTACTTGTGCCATCATCTGTAGAAGTAAAGCGTACGAAGCAATATTAAAAGGCACACCCAGAAATATATCTGCACTTCGTTGATAAAGTTGCAGACTAAGACGGCCATTTGCAACATAAAATTGAAAGAAAGCATGGCAAGGCGGCAAATTCATGTTTTCCAGATCACCCACATTCCATGCGCTTACAATAATACGTCTTGAATCGGGATTATTCTTAATCATATTTACCGCTTCTGTGATCTGATCGATTGATCCTCCTTTGTAATTAGGCCACGACCGCCATTGAAATCCATAAATATGCCCCAGGTTTCCATCAGCATCAGCCCATTCATTCCAGATGCGTACACCATGCTCTTGAAGATATTTTGCATTGGTATCTCCTTGAAGAAACCATAGGAGCTCATAAATAATGGATTTAAGATGTAGTTTCTTAGTGGTAAGAAGAGGAAAGCCCTCTTCCATATTGAAGCGCATTTGATGTCCAAAAATACTGATTGTGCCTGTGCCTGTTCGATCTTCTTTCTTTATTCCTTCTGAAAGAACACGATTGAGTAATGCATGATATTGTTTCATAATGATGTTTATATAAAGGGATGACAAATATACAAAAGCCATTCGGATATAACAACTATCTTTTTCGAAACGTAAATTGAATACTTTCATTAATTCATAGTTTTTCTGTATGTTTGCGATAATATAAAATTCACATAACAAATTACTAGGATTATGAAGAATCTTTGCATGTCTATTCTTACACTCTGTCTGCTAATTTCTTGTGCACAAAAGAAAGAAGAACTTACCTTATCAGGATTATTACCATCTGACTTTGTTGCAAATGTAAATGGAAAACCGACTGCTTTGTATGTACTCTCCAATGATAAGGGTGTAGAGGCCTGTGTGACAAACTATGGAGGACGATTAGTTTCTTTGATGGTTCCCGATCGGAATGGTAATATGACAGATGTTGTATTGGGATATGGAAGTATTGCTGAATATCTTTCTTCCAGTGGTAATTTTGGCGCTACTATCGGGCGATTTGGCAACCGCATCGCACAAGGACGTTTCACACTGGATCAGATAACCTATGAATTGCCTAAAAACAATAATGGACATTGCCTTCATGGTGGCCCGGAAGGTTATCATACACGTATATGGGATGCTAAACAAATAGATTCACAAACTCTTGAATTAACTTATCTTTCTATTGATGGGGAAGCGGGTTTTCCGGGAAACCTGAATGTTAAAGTCACTTATCACTTAACTAATGATAATGCAGTAGACATTTTTTATGAAGCAAGTACAGACAAGCCAACTGTGGTAAATTTGACTAATCATAGTTATTTTAATCTTTCCGGCGAACCTAATAAACCCATAACTAATCATAAACTGATGATTAATGCAGATACCTACACACCGGTTGATGAAACACTTATTCCTACTGGAGAATTACCCTCAGTAGAAGGAACCCCAATGGATTTGCGCCAATCAACTAATATCGGAGATCATATTGATGATGAATTTGACCAATTAAAATATGGTAAAGGTTATGATCATAACTGGGTATTGAATACAAATGGCGATATAAATATTATAGCTGCCAAGGCATATTCTCTATTAACAGGTATTACTTTGGAAGTATATACCAACGAACCCGGTGTACAATTTTATGCTGGAAATGCTATGTCAGGTAAAGATACAGGAAAGCACGGTATTGTTTATCCGAACCGTGGTGCTATTTGTCTTGAAACTCAACATTATCCTGATAGCCCTAATCAGCCGGCATTCCCCTCTACCGTATTACGCCCCGGCGAAAAATATACTAGCCGATGCATTTATAAATTGGGAATAGAATAAGGATAAAAATGATTCTACATTGGAGGGTGTGTCAAAACTGTCGCATCCTCTTTTTTTTTGCAAAAGCCCGAACTTT